>JAHBWD010000045.1 GCA_019637175.1 Labilithrix sp.
CTGTCGTAGCCGCCGCCGCTGTCGTAGCCGCCGCCGCTGTCGTAGCCGCCGCCGCCGTCATAGCCGCCCGTGTCGTATCCACCGGCGTCGGCGCCGCCGTCATAGCCGCCCGTGTCGTATCCGCCAGCGTCAGCTCCGGTGTCATAGCCGCCCGCATCGCCGGTGTCGTAGCCGCCGGCTTCGGCGCCCGCGTCGTCGTAGCCGCCGGCGTCGTCGTAGCCGCCGGCTTCGGCGCCCGTGTCGTCATAGCCGCCGCTCTCGTCGCCGGCTTCCGCGTTCGCTTCCCCGCCCGTCTCGCCGCCCGCGTTCGCTTCCACGTCCGCTTCCGCTTTCGCTTCCCCGCCCGTCTCGCCGCCCGCGTTCGCTTCCACGTCCGCTTCCGCGTTCGCTTCCCCGCCGGCCTCGCCGCCCGCGTTCGCGTCGCTCCCGGCTTCCGTGTTCGCCTCCCCTTCCGACTCCGCGCCCGCGTTCGCTTCGCTGCCCGCCTCCGCGTTCGCTTCCCCGCTCGTCTCGCCGCCCGCGTTCGCCTCGCTACTCGATTCCGTGTTCGAGCCGCTCTCTCCGTTCGTCTCGTTCGACGTATCCCCCGCGGTGCTGCCCGCCTCGCCCGTGTTGCTCGCCTCTCCGGTGTTCTCGTTCCCCGCGCTCGGCGGCGTCGGCACGCTCGGCGTCGTCGACTGCGGCGCCTCGAAGCGCCCGGGACTGATCGACCCGTCGGGGTTCACCGACGCAGGGATGTACGTATCGCCCGGCGCGCCGTTGCCCGGCGTCGGGTTCAGATACGAGTCGACGCGGTTGTAGATGCTGTTGAGCGTCTCGATCGCCTGCGTCCCGCGCGCCACGAGCAGCGCCGGGTTCTGCGCGAGCACCATCGCCATGGGCGCAGCCATCGCCCCGACGACGAGCGGTAGAAAGAAGAGCCCTCCCTGTACGTTCTCGAGCTCTGCCTCATCGAGCTCGATCCAAGTCGGCTGCGGCGCGTCCATGTCCTTCATCGGTGCCTCCGGGCACGAGGAACAGCAACGCGCATTCCATCGGCGAGCGCGCCGCTCACCGCCGGCCCCGCGCGTCGATTCCTTCGAAAAACACCGCACTTCAGAGAGACCGGAGAATGTGCGTCGACGTGTGCAAGACGTGAGGGTGATCGACATTCAAGCGTTGCGCCCTTGGGGATCCAGCCTCCGCGAGATGCCTCGTCGCGATAGATTCGAACGATGCGGGGGATCATGGCCGCGGGTCTCGCGAGCGTCGCGCTGGCGATCGGCGGCTGCACGCTGCTCGTCTCGACCTCGGGTCTACGCGAAGACGACCCGGCAGCGTCGAGCCCCGACGCAAACGACGGCGCATCGAACGCCGACGTCGCGACGCCGGCCGACGGTCCAACGTCCACGCGAACGGTCCGCCTCGCAGCCGGCCGCTTCCACACCTGCGCGGCGATCGACGGCGACGCGTGGTGCTGGGGTCGGAACACGAGCGGCGAGCTCGGCGACGGATCGAACGCCGACGCGCGCGCGCCCGTGCGCGTCGCCGGTCTGCCCGGACCGGTGACCGCGATCACCGCGGGCTACGGCAACACGTGCGCGGTGGTCGCGGGCGACGTCTACTGCTGGGGAAGCGCCGACGGCGGCGCCCTCGGGACCGGCTCGAACGGCAACAGCAGCAAGCCGGTCAAGATCAACGGCCTCCCCGCGGGCGCGACGACCGTGGGCTCCGCCGAACGATTCGCGTGCGCGCTCGTGGGGACGCGGACGTACTGCTGGGGCGCGAACGACAAGGGCCAGCTCGGCGACGGAACGTTCACGCCGCACAAGGCCCCGAGCGCCGTGATCGACGAGAGCGGGATCGTCGACGACTTCGCGCAGCTCGTGATCGAGGGCGATCACGGGTGCGGGACGCGAACGGGCGGCGAGGCTTTCTGCTGGGGCCACAACGACGACCAGGTCGCGCTCGGCAACGCCGCCGCGGGCACGTCATCGCCTCGCGCCGTGAAGGTGAGCGGGCTTCCTGCGCCGGTCGACCGGATCCGCCTCGGCGGCTGGCACGGGTGCGCGACGGTCGGCGGCGCGCTCTGGTGCTGGGGCCGAGGCACCTCCGGCGAGCTCGGCAACGGGAACGACGACAACAGCGCGACGGCGGTGCGCGTCGACGGGCACGCCGACGGCGTGACGTTCTTCGAGGTCGCCGGCGGCCCCGACGACGGCGACGCGACGTGCGCGGTGCGCAGCGGTGCCCTCTCGTGTTGGGGCAACGGCCGCTTCGGCAGGCTCGGCAACAACCAGACCGGGTCGCGCTCGAGCCCGGTCCCGATGACGACGTTGCCCGCCGCCGTCGTCGACCTCGCCGGCGGCGACAACCACTGGTGCGCGTACCTCGCGAACGACGAGATCCGCTGCTGGGGTCAGGGCGACTCCGGTCAGCTGGGCGACGGCGCGGGCGTCGACCGCTTCACTCCGGTGAAGGTGAGCGGCCTCTGACGCGCTACTCGTTGCCGATGAGCGCGGCGTAGCGACCGGTGATCGGCGGCTTGCCCGCGGTCGGGTTCCCCGGCCAAGGCACGTCGTAGTAGTGATTGCAGTAGAGATCGGTGCGGTAGTTGTTGTTGTCGGCGTTGAAGTCGTCGAGCGGTCCGTTGCCCGCCGCGTTCTTGAGGCCGAGCGCCGCGCCGATGTTGTTGAGGAAGCGCACGAGGTATCCCTTGTGGAAGTACTCTGCGTCCGCGTCGACGTACTTGCCAGTGACGAGCCGCCCGTCGACGCCGCCGACGTAGAGATACGGCAGCCGCGTGACGATGTGCTGACCCGAGCCGATGTCGGAGTAGTGCACGGAGACGCCGAGATCGAGGAGCGTCTTGCCGCCGCCCATGTCGTAAGCGCTGAGGCGGTCGAGGATGCTCTTGAACCGCTTGAGGTGGAAGCGGTCGATGGCGTGGTGGAGGTCGCGCGCCGCGGCGAACGGGTTGGTGTTCTGCTCGTTGGCCTGGCGGTGCGAGAGCGCGTGGAACTCGTAGGCGCCGGCGCCCGGCACCTCGTCGTAGGTGACGATGTCTTGCGGCGTGCCGACGTTGATGAGGACCGAGCGTCGCGCGCCGCAAGCGATCGCGAGGGCCGCGAGGCGCCCGATGACGTCGACCTTCTGGATGATCGAGTTGTTGTTGTAGGTCTTGACGTGGTTCTCCAGATCGCCCGGAACCACACAGTTCGTGAGCGCGACCTCCATGTCGCGAATGCCGTCGAAGTGGACCGCGAGGCGATCGCGATCCGCGCCCGAGAGGCGGGGATCGTTCTTCAGCGACTCGAGATCGTCGCGCACGAGGTCGTTGACGCTCTTGCGCCGGCTGATGAGCAGCTCGCGCGCCGCCTGATCGGCCGCGAGTGGGAGGAAGAGCTCGTTGTAGATCGAGAGGAGGTTCTCCTGCGCCGAGCGAGGAAAGAGCGTTCCTCCGCTCTTGAACCACGAGACGCCCGAGACGTTCGAGGTCTTCGCGCCCATGTAGAGCGACTGCGGGGCGAGCGGCGTCAGCTCGCGCGCGAGGCGGTTGTCGAGCGTCTCTCCGAGCGGCGAGCACTGCGTGAAGCTCGGTTGGTTGTTGACGTAGAGGACGCCGGCGCCGCTCAGGCCCTGGATGAAGCCTTCGGGGTGACCGTTCTCCGTGCCGTAGGGGTGGCGGAGGTTCTTGATGACCGTCGTCTTCGAGACGTACGCCTCGAGCTCGTTCAGCGCGCTGATCGGGCCGAACGTCGCGAGGTTGCCGAACGAGATCGGCGTGGTCGCGCTCTGCATCGGCCACCAGCGCTCGACCTCTTGGTTCTGCTGGTAGGCCGGGAGGTAGTCGTCTTTCGTGAAGATCCCCTGCTGGACGCCGTTGCCGCGCCGATAGAAGAGCGCGAACGACTGCGCCGGAGGGTCAGCGCCCTTCGCCGTCTTGGGCGCGAGGCCTTCCAGGAACGGAAGACCGACCACTGCACCGCCGATGCCGATGAGGAACTTTCGTCGACTGAAGGCCATGGGTCTTACCTGGAGACGGTGAGGAACGCGTCGCTCTGGACGAGCGCAGTGACGAGATCGCGAACGGAGCCGCCCGCGAGCGACTGGCCGACGACGGGCGAGAGCCACTTCGCCGTGGCCTCGATGTGCTGCGTTCCGTTGAGGTACGCCGACCAGTGAGCGGCGTAACAAGCGTGGGCGCGGCCGTTGGATCCGAGGTTGCCGAACAGCTCCACCGCGTCCTTGAACGTGCCGACGTCTTCGACGTGACCGCTGGGATCGACCAGCTCGTCTTGACGGAACATGAGGAGCGGGTCGTCGTCTTTCGGTTTCTGCGGGACCGACACCGACGCGCCGTCGTACATGCGAAACTGACCGAGCGAGTCGAAGCGCTCGAAGGCGAAGCCCAGCGGGTTGATGATGCCGAACTGCCCGCCGTGGCAACCGTCGCCGCAGCCCTTGGTCGTGGCCTCGACGCGGCGGCGGTTCGTCTTCTCGGAGCTGTTGTTGGGATCGGCGCCGGCCGCGGCGGCGGGCGGGCCCTTGACCTTGAGGCACACGACGTGGCGCGCCATGAACGCGCCGCGCCGGATGATCGAAGGGTCCTTCGGGCTGCCCTGGAACGCGAGCCAGCCGGGGTGCATCAGGAGGCCGATGCGCTGCGTCTTGTCCATCTCGATGCGCGTGAACTGCGTCGGGTTGGCCTTGAGCGCCGGGATCGTGTCGGGGTCGATGCCGTAGACCCTCGCCATGTCGGCGTTCGCGTACGCGGTCGTCGACGTGTGGATGTCCTTCACGCCGCCGTTCTTCGTGATGACGATCTCGCGGACGGAGCGCCGCAGATCTTCCACGGCGTCGCTCGCGAACGTCCCGTAGTAGAGCGGGAAGTTCCTCGGGTTGCGGATGATGGTGTTGAAGTACTCGGTGAGCAGGAACTTGTCGTGGAAGTCGACGAGCACCGCGTCGGCGCGCGGATCGGCGAGCATCTCCTTGGCGACGGCGCCGACGCCGGCCCTCGTGGAGAGCTTTCCGTCGCGCGCGTAGCCGATGAGCGTCGCGTCGGGCATCGTGCCCCAGAGCGCGTACGAGAGCTTCGTCGCGATCTCGTAGTTGCCGAGGCGAACGCGGCCGCCCGTGACGGGACCTTCGCCGAGCTCGACGCGATAGAGGAGCTTCGACGACTGGAGGACGGCCGTGAGGATCCACTTCACCCGGAGGACGAACTCGTCGGGCTCGCTCTGGACGATCGACTGACCGAGCGCGACGACCTCGGCGATCTCGGTCGGCGTGACCGCGCGCCGATACGCCCGCGGGAGGAAGTCGGTGACGAACGCCGTGACGCGCTGGTCGATCGGCCCCGTCTTCGCGGCCTCGGGGAGGATCTTGTCGAGGTTCGCCGGCGTCTCGGCGACGAGGACGGCGAGCTGCTCGGCCGCGTTCTGGAACGCCCGCCAGTGCGAGCTCGTGACGACGAGGTCGCCGGCCTCGGTGCCGAAGTGCTCGGTGTCGCCGCCGGGATCGGGCGGGAAGTCGACCGAGCTGCCCGGCTCGGCGGGGAGCTTCAGGAGATCGCGCATCGTGCGCTCCCAGTGCGCCTTCGTGAGGCGTAGGGCGTGATGCGACCTCTGGAGCGGCACGCTCTCGCACGCCGGCTCGATGCAGCGGTTCGCCGGCGAGAGATCGACGTCGTCGGCGGTGACGCCGTCGGCTGGCCCCTGCGGATCGGGGGGCACTGTGTCGGTCGCGCCTCCGGCGCTGGGGTTCGCCGAGCTACCGAGGCCGCATGCTGCGGCGAGGCTCACGACCATGAGACCGAGCAGGTGGAGTCCTCTCCTCATTCTCATCCTCTGCAGGGGGTCGCCGCCGCGTACATGACACCCCCGGCGCACGAACCCACCCTTCTTCGTACGAGACCCTCCATAGCCCAGCAAGGGGGTAAACGATGATCCACGCTTGTTCCGCTTGCATGCCACAGCGTGCGCTAAGCTGCCGCCGCCATGCCGGAGTTCATCTTCACGATGCAGGGGGTCACGAAGGTGCACCCCCCGGACAAGAAAGTCCTCGACAACATTCACCTCGCCTTCTTCCCCGGGGCCAAGATCGGCGTCATCGGCGCCAACGGCTCGGGCAAGAGCTCGCTCATGCGAATCATGGCCGGCGTCGACAAGACGTTCGGGGGCGAAGCCAAGCCGCACCCGGGTACGAGGATCGGCTACTTCGCGCAGGAGCCCGACATGGGATCGGCGAAGACCGTCGCCGAGGCGGTCGCCGAGGGCGTGGCCGAGACGCGGGCGCTCCTCACGCGCTTCGAAGACATCAGCACGAAGCTCGGAGAGCCGATGTCCGACGACGCGATGGCGCAGCTCCTCGAAGAGCAGGCGCAGCTCCAAGACAAGATCGACGCCGCCGACGCGTGGAACCTCGATCGGCACGTCGAGCTCGCGATGGATGCGCTCCGCGTGCCGCCGCCCGAGGCGGAGATCGAGAAGCTCTCCGGCGGTGAGAAGCGGCGCGTGGCGCTCTGCCGCCTCCTCCTCTCGCGCCCCGACATGCTGATCCTCGACGAGCCGACCAACCACCTCGACGCCGAGTCGGTCGCGTGGCTCGAGCACTTCCTCCACGAGTACACGGGCACCGTCGTCGCCGTGACCCACGACCGGTACTTCCTCGACAACGTCGCCGGATGGATCCTCGAGCTCGATCGCGGCCGCGGTTATCCGTTCAAGGGAAACTACACGGGTTGGCTCGAGCAGAAGTCGACGCGCCTGTCGCAAGAAGAGAAGGCCGAGTCGGCGCGCCAGCGGAAGCTGAAGCAAGAGCTCGAGTGGGTGCAGGCCTCGCCGCGCGCGCGTCAGGCCAAGAGCAAGGCGCGCCTCGCGGCGTACGAGGAGCTCGCGGCGGCCGCGGCGAAGGGGCCGAGCGATCCCACCGAGATCTCGATCCCGCCGGGCCCGCGCCTCGGCGACGTGGTCATCGAGGCCAAGGGCCTCACCAAGGGCTTCGGCGACAAGCTGCTCTTCGACGATCTCAGCTTCATCCTCCCGCGCGCGGGGATCGTCGGCGTCATCGGGCCGAACGGCGCCGGCAAGACGACGCTCTTCAAGATGCTCGTCGACCAGGAGAAGCCCGACGGCGGAGAGCTGAAGCTCGGCGAGACCGTGAAGATCTCGTACGTCGATCAGTCGCGCGACGCGCTCGCGGGCGACAAGAGCGTCTGGGAGGTCATCACGGGCGGCGAGCCGACGCTCACGCTCGGCAAGCGCGAGGTGAACAGCCGCGCGTACTGCTCGTGGTTCAACTTCAAGGGCTCGGACCAGCAGAAGAAGGTGAAGGACCTCTCCGGCGGCGAGCGCAATCGCGTGCATCTTGCACGCTTGCTGAAAGACGGCGGAAACCTCATCCTCCTCGACGAGCCGACGAACGATCTCGACGTCGAGACGCTCCAGGCGCTCGAGAACGCGCTCCTCGGCTTCCCCGGCTGCGTCGTCGTCATCTCCCACGATCGCTGGTTTCTCGATCGCATCGCGACGCACATGCTCGCCTTCGAGGGCGACAGCAAGGTCGTGTGGTTCGCCGGCAACTACCAGGCGTACGAGGAAGACCGCAAGAAGCGCCTCGGCGACGACGCCGCGCAGCCGCACCGCGTGAAGTTCCGCAAGCTCGCGCACTGAGCGCGAGTCTGACCGCGGGCGGTCACGGCGCGCCGCGCGGCTCGTTCCCCGCGACGGCCCTCGCGAGCTGGCTCCGATTGGAGACGCCGAGCTTGTCGTAGATCGTCTGGAGCTGCTTCGCGACCGTGCTCGTCGCCACGCCGCGCGCAGCCGCGATCCGCGCGTTGCTGACGCCTCGAGCCACGTACTCGGCGACCTCGTGCTCCGCGACGGTGAGTCGCTCGGCGATCGCCTTGCCGGCGCCGACGTCGACGGAGATCACCTCCAGCCGATCTTCGGCGAACGACAAGTCGAGCGACACCGCGCGAGGCGCGTCGAGCATGACCGCCAGATCGACGCGCGTCCGAAAGCGCAGCTTCTTCATGATCTGCGTCACGCACCCGGAGACGGTCTTCTCGGAGAGGCCGAGCGCGTAGCTCGCCTCCTTGTTCGTCGCGCCGAGCGCGACATAGCGCAAGACGCTCTGCTCGCTCGCCGTGAGCGCGCGTGGATCGCGCGAACCCGGCTGGTTCGCGTACGCCGCGATGTAACGGCGGCCGCCTTGCTCCCAGTGGTCCACCAGCGACCACTGGCCGGCGACGAGCCCTCGCCAGAGCTCGAGCGCTCGTTCCGGCGACGCGCGGACCTGCGCGCTCCGCGCCTGCTCCATCGCGCGCACGGCGTCGCCGAGCGCCCTCCGCGCGGTGTCGTCGTCCGCGACCGTCGCGCTCGCGTCCTCGAGCTTGCCGGACGGAGAGAGCAAGGCGTCGCGGCGGGTCGCCCGCGCCGCGAGCTTGCGCCGAAGCCGCAGGCCAGCGACGACGTGCAAGCCGACGCGCTGCCAGATCCCGCGCACGCGCGGCGACGGCTTGACCGGCGCGGGCGCGGGCGACGCGACGGTGACGCTCCCGCCCTGCGCGTCCTGCGCGAACATGCAGAACCCGTCGACGACGCCGGCGACCGCCATGACCTGACGGAACTGCGCGACCGTCGGAGACCCGGCGCCGAGCACCTGCTCGAGGCCTCCGCACGTCACGTGCCGCTTGCGGAGGACGTCGAAGAGCGCGGTCGGGGCCGTCTCGTTCAGCTCCAAGAGGCGCGCGCGGAACGCAGGCACGAGGGCGCGCTCCGCGAACACCTGGCTCCGCTCGGGATCGGCGTTCGTCGCGTCTCCCGTGAATGCGTAGAGTCCGCTTCCGACGTCGAGATCGGAGCGCGCGACGTCGAGCAACGCCCGGAGCCACGCGGCTTCCGAACCCGAAAGATCGTAGGCGGCCTCGACGATCTCGACGGCGGACGCCGCGCGGATGACGTTCGTGCGTCCCATGAATGACGGGCACGAGCATAGCTCGTCGTCCGAACGGGCGACGGCGATCGGCCAATGCGCCCGGTGAATTGAGTATGGCGAGCGCGGGACCGCGGCTCGAAGATGTCGACGAGTCGGCGGCCCTGTCGCTCGCTCATCCCGTTCGCATCGTCGTGCACACTGGAGGATCGCCCAATGAACGCCACGAGGTTGGTTCCTGCGTTGATGTCGCTACTCGTCGCGCTCGCGTCTTGTGGCGACGGTGAGTCGTCGGCCGACAGGTCCCTCTCGTTGAGGAGCGAGCCCGCCGTCACCGACGTGGGCACGCCGACGGGGCAGGCCGTCACGCGGACGATCGGCCCCTCGGGAGGGACGCTCTCGAGCGCGGACGGAAAGCTCGAGATCGTCGTCCCGCCGGGCGCGCTCACCGTCGACACGGAGCTCAGCATCACGCCCATCTCCGCGACCGCGCCGGGCGCGCTCGCGGCGTGGCGGCTCGGCCCCGAAGGCACGACGTTCGGCGCGCCGGTGAGCCTGCGGTTCTCCGCGAGCGACGCCGACCTCGCCGGATCCGAGAGCGAAGCGCTGCGCCTCGGCACGCAGCGCGCCGACCGGACGTGGGCGATCCTCACCGCCGCGGAGCGCGACGGAAAGACCCTCACGGTCCGAACGACGCACTTCTCCGACTGGAGCGCGCTGCTCGGATGGCAGCTGCGCCCAGGCTCTGCGAAGGTCAAGACCGGCCAGAGCGTGAAGCTCGACGTTCGGTACTGCCATCTCGTCGAGGACGAGAGCGAAGAGCTCGCGGGGATCGCGGCCGAGTGCCAGGAGCAAGACCTCCAGCCGATCCTCGGCGCGTGGGCGGTCAACGGCGTCGCGGGCGGCGACGCCTCTTCCGGGACGATCACCAACGCCGACGCGAGCGCGACGTACACGGCGCCGTCGTCGACTCCGTCTTCGAATCCGGTGGCCGTGAGCGTCGAGTTCGACCCTACGAGCCGCCGAAAGACGCTCCTCGTCTCGAACATCGACGTCGTCGGCGCGAGCGGCTACTCAGGCACGTTCTCGTTCTCGACGAAGGCAGCGAACTACGAGATCGAGGCGACCGAAGGCTTCGTGGAGTGGACCGTCGACCACGAGAGCTCGGATCGGCGCGAATATGCGCCTTCGGGGACGGTGCGGCTCAAGTTCACGAGCTCGAGCCCCGCGTGCGATCCGGTCGAGGGCACGTACCCCATCGAAGAGGGAGACCTCGTCGTTCACGCCGCGAGCGCGCCGATGTTCGCGAGCCAGTACACGTTCAACGTGCGACTCACGCCGAGCGTCACGCTCTCGTGCCGCGGCTACGACGGACAGCCGTTCACGACGAGCTTTCAGATCCCCGCGTACTTGCAGGTCGGGCTCTGCGACGGCGCGACCCTCCCCGGGTACGTCGACGAACGTCAGCTGACGGGCAGCGGAGCGTGTCCCGTCGTCGGTGTCGTCGCCTCGTCGTGGAGCTTCACGATGCCGTGACGCGGGCCTTTCGAGCGCGCCGCGGCCAGGCTAAATCGACGGCTCATCCAAAAAGGAGCCGCGATGAGCCTCTATCCGCACACGGTCCCGCAGTTCGACAAGACGCTCCAGAACCTCGAGCGCTGGATCGACAAGACGATCGCGCACGCGAAGGCGCACGGGTTCGAAGCGAACGATCTGCTCACCGCGCGCCTCGCGCCGACGCAGTTCACGCTCGTGCGTCAGATCCAGAGCGTCTGCGACAACGCGAAGCTCGCGACCGCGCGCCTCTCGGGCAAGGAAGCGCCCTCGCACCCGGACACGGAGAAGACGTGGGACGAGATCCGCGCGCGCATCCGCAGCGTCCGCGAGTGGCTGGGCCAGCTCGCGCCTGCCGACTTCGAGGGCGCGGAGACGCGCGCGATCACGCTCCCCTGGGCGAAGGAGAAGACGCTCTCGGGCCGCGACTACGCGATCGAGTTCGCCGTCCCGAACTTCTACTTCCACGTGACGACCGCGTACTCGATCCTCCGCCACAACGGCGTCGAGCTCGGCAAGATCGACTTCATCGGCTCGCTTCCGTTCCGCGACGCGTGATCGCCGTCGTCAGCGCAGGGGCTCGGGCCGCATGGCGTCGAGCCTCTCGGCCGGCACGCCGCGAGCCTGGAGCGCACGATGCACCGTCGAGAGCCGCGCGAGCGTGATGGCGTCGTTCTCGCCGGCGGAGATGTTCGCATCGCTGCTCGGCTCGATCGCCAGCCGCGGATCGCGGTGGGCCTTGAGGCATCGCGCCGCGCGCTCGATCTCCACGTCCGCCGACGGGGAGAGATCGGCCACGCCCTCGGCGAAGCGAACCTCAACGCTGCCGCAGTCGGGGGTAGCTTCGGTGATGGGCTCGCATCGGCCTCGCGCGCACAGCGAACCTTCGGCGCAGCTCGCGTGCGTCGCGCACGCCGCGCCCGCCGGCGCTTGCGCGTGACGCTCGACGTCCGCGCCGGTGAGCGTCGTCTCGCGGCTCGCGCCTTCGGGCCGCCGGGCCTTCATCCAGAGCACGATCAGCGCGACGCCCGCGACGACGGCGACGAGCCCGACCAACCACACGATCCCTCTCTTCGAACGGTTCGGCTCCATGACCGGCACGCGGTGCAGACCACGTGCCGGTCGAACGGAGGCGCGATCGAGGCGCTCGAAGACTCGCGCCTTCAGTACTTGATCGTCTGGAGGCCCCACTCGCCGAGCGACGCGATCGCGCGATCGGGGCCGAGCAAGACGTGCGAGCTGTAGCCCCAGCCGCGGAGGTTCGTCTCGCTCACGAGCGCCGGCTGCTGAGACGCGGTGTCGTAGATCGCGAGGCCACCCTGCGTGTACAGCGCGACCTTCGTGCCGTGCGCCGCGAGCGGCCACTCGGCGTCACCGATCATCTCGCTCACGATCGAGAGCTGGCCGGCGCGCACGCCGCCGATCGCCCAGAGCCCTCCGTCTTCGAGGACCCTCGGCTCGACGTAGCTGCCGTCGTGCGAGGGGGCGCTGCTCGCGTAGTCGTAGCGCTTGTAGCGCGTGACGTAGACGCGATCGTCGGCGACCTGCACGCCCGCGATGTTCTGCGACGGCGGGTCGAACGTCTGCCGGAGGGTCACGCGCGTCCCCGCGATGTCCGCGAGCTTGAAGGTGCGCGAGACGACGGTGCACGCCTTCGTGTCGTAGTCGAAGCGCGCGCGCCAGCCGTGCGTGCCCTGGCAGGACTGGTAGTCGGGCGCCGAGGTGCGCGCCGCGGCGTAGTCGACCGTCACGAGGCGCTGCGACGCCTCGTCGGCGAGGATGAGCGAGCCCGGCGTGTTGATCGAGGGAAGCCGCTGCGGCGCGCCGTTGATGTCGACGCGATCGATGAAGAAGCGAACCTTGTCGGCGTTCTTCGTCGATCGGATCCAGCGCGACGTCATCACGACGCCGTTCTGGATGTGGAGCGGCGAGGCGCCGTAGCTCTCGCCGAGATCGATCGGCGCGTGCACGAGCGGCGCGCTCGGGTTCGAGAAGTCGGCGACGTGGAGCTTGCGGTGGATCTTCGCCTCGTAGCGCCACGTTCCGCCGCCGAGATCGATCTTGATCGGCTCGTGATCGACCTCGATGTACGCGAGCTTCGCGCCCATCTGAACGACGCCTTGGCCCGATCCGACGAGCGAGCCGCTCATGCCGCCCCAGTACGAGTAGTAGCCGTACCCGTCCCAGAAGCCGTCGCCGTACCAGCCGCCGTAGCCGTCGCGATTGACGTGCTCGGTGAGCTTCATCACCGACTTGCCGGCGATGACGGGCGCGAGCGGGTTCGACACGTCGATCGCGGCGACGACGACCTTGCCGCTGCGGCTCGAGCTCTGACCGCTCGGGTCGTAGCTGTAGCCGTACACCGGCACGGTCAGGTAGACGAAGTTGCCCTCGGCGAAGAGGCGCGCCTGGTACCACGCCGTCCAGCCGTAGCGGCCCGCGCTCGAGCAGTACGTCGGATCGGGATCGGCGAGAGACGCGAGCGAGAGCTTGCCGCTGATCTCCGCGTCGTCGGCGTTGTGCTTCGGCGTGAGCGAGAGGAGGGCCTCGCCCGTCCACCAGTCGTTCGTGATGCTCGCGATGTGATCGTTGATCTCGACGAGGCGATACGCCGGGTTCGACAGATCGAGCTCGCCCTTCTTCACCGGCGCGTCGCGCGACGCGATGTCGAAGCTCGTCACGTTGCGGTCGGAAATGGCGAGCAGCCGGTCGTTCGCGAGCAGCGCGCGGCGGGGCATGCCGTACTGCGGGGCGATGCCGCGAAGCACCAGATCGTCACGCGAGAAGTCGATGAGCTGGATGCCGCTCTGACCCTTGCCGCAGTCGGTGCCGTCCCAGCGGCCGTAGCTCGCGAACGGCACGAGCACGAGGTTCTGATCGTCGAGCACGCGGACCGACTTGTGGATGCGATCTTGATCTTCGGCGAAATTGCCCCAGCCGGCTCCGAACGACACGCGCTTCAGCATCGTCGGATGGGCGAGATCGGAGACGTCGAAGAGCGAGACCGCCAGGTGCGCGTTGCCCGGCGCCGTGTCGTCCCAGCCGAAGCCGATGAGGCGATCGCCGCGCGGCTCCATGTGGAAGATCCAGCCGGGCATCTCGAGCTCGCCCATCTGCTTGGGCAGCGCCGGGTTCGACAGATCGATCGTGAAGAGCGGGTCGGTGCGCTCGGCGGTGATCGCGTAGCCGCGCTGGCCGTCGAAGCGCACGCTCCGGAGCGACTCGGGCTTCGGGAGGACGAGCTCGGTCGATCCGAGCGGCGTGATGACCGACGCGCTCGTGACGCTGAACGTCTGAACTTGAGGGTTGATCGTGCCGTTGGGGCCGAACCAGCCGTTGCCGTACTGGCTCACGACGCGCAGCACGCCGGCGTGCTCGTCCATCTGCCAGCGGCTGTTGATCTGCCCGGCGACGGGGATCTCGGCGCCCTTGGCGAGGTGGCCGTCGGGGTTGCCGATGTCGACGACCTGGATGATCGAGTGCGCGTTCGTGTCGCCCGAGCGCCACGTCCACTCCGGGCCGGCGATGTAGAGGCGCTTGTCGGTCGCGCTCACGCTGCGCTTCCACGCGCTGTAGCTCTTGTCGAGCGCGGTGTACGCGAGCTGATCGACCTTCGCGATGCCGCCCTGGGCGACGTTGAACGACGTGACGATCGTCCC
The DNA here is from genome assembly GCA_019637175.1 of Labilithrix sp. Classification (GTDB taxonomy): domain Bacteria; phylum Myxococcota_A; class Polyangia; order Polyangiales; family Polyangiaceae; genus Labilithrix. Next base: position 14,133 of record JAHBWD010000045.1, read on the forward strand.
CGGCTTGTCGTTGCACTTCCAGCAGTAGCCGTTCTCGTTCGTCACGAGGTAGAGCACCTCGCCCACGAGGCGCGAGTCGGAGATGCTGCCGGGCACGTCGTAGTGGTTCTCTTCGACGATCTGCGCGGGGTTCCGCACGTCGTAGGAGACGATCTCGCTCCCCTGCTCCCAACGACCGTAGGGGCGGCCTTCGCTGCGGACCCAGCGGCCGAACTCGTTCAGCATCACGTACGCGCGCCCGTCGCGCACGTACATCTCGAAGGGCATGCCGTCGGTGCGCTTGCGCCCGAGGAGCTTCATGTGATCCGGATCGGTGATGTCGACGATCGCGAGGCCGCCGTAGCGCGAGAGCGCGAAGAGGCGATTTCCGTCCTGCTTGATGATGTCGGCCTCTTCGATCGCGCGCTGGGCTTCGTCTTTGCCGCCGCTCGCGTCGGCCGGCGGCTCGCTCCCGGCGCTCCCGGGGCTGGCGTTCGAAGAAGACTCGCCGCGGCTCGCGGCGGTGCGCCCCGCCGGATCGTCGGACTCGAAGCCGTTGTCGATCTCGAAGTCGTTGTCGTTGCCGCTCCCGCAGCCGGCGACGAGCTGCGCGCCGGTGAGGACGGTTGCGGAGAGGAGCCAGCCGAGCGTCGAACGTGCCATCGGGAGTGTCCTTGGGTGAGAAAGAGAAGCGGGCACGCCTTCGCTTGCAGAGACGATGCCGCGGCGCAGGCGCTCGAAATCATTCGCGACATCATCGAGGAGCCCGCGTGCCCAGCTGTGCCACGAGCGGCGCGCCGATCAGGCGCGCTAGGATCGAGCGCACATGATCCGTCGCTCTGCCGCCGTGCTCGTCGCGCTCTCCGCCTGCGCAGGGCCGCAGGCGCCGAGCCCCGAGGCGTATGGGCCGCCTCCGCCGGGATGGGCGCCGCATCCGCCCGAGCCTCCGCCGCCGGTCACGGAGGTGACGCCGATCGCGTACGCCGACGCCGGCGCGCCCGCGACCACGCCTCCCTTCGTGTTTCCCGACAAGGAGCCGCTCCCGATCGCGGAGCTCGTGCTGAAGCCCGGCGAGCCGATGCCGAAGAAGCCGCTGCCGGCGCCGAAGCGGATCGGACGCGGCGGCGTCGTGATGCCGGGCATCCCCTCGCCCGATCGCGTCGCGATCGCGACCGACAAGAAGGGCTCGCTGGTCGACGCGCGCACGGGCAAGGTGCTCGCCGCGCTCCCGGCGGAGCCGCAGTACGTCTCACCGCGCGCGGGCGTGGTCACGCTCGAGGGAAAGCCTCCGCGCCTCGTGCGGCTCTACGACGCCAAGGTCGTCACGCCCAACGTCGACGCGCGAGGGAGGACGATCCGGGCGACGTGGCTCGCCGCCGCGCCAGGGCACGCGAAGGCGCTCGCCCTCGCCGAGACGACGACCGGAGAGATGCTCGCCGGCGTCGCGAGCGAGGATCTCGAGTCGTTCACGCTGGACGTCGCGCCGTTCGGTCCGAACATGGTCGGTTTCTCGGCGACGCTCAACGCGATCGACTGGCAGCTCAGTGCTTCGGTGAAGCGATTCGGAGAGCGCACGGGCACACCGTTCACCTTGCCTCACGAGCCCGAGTGCGTGCGCGCGAAGATCGACGACGACGGCGCGATCCGCTGCATCGAGCACTTGCCGGTGCTGTCGCTCGGCGAAGACATCCGATGGATGGAAGACGGCTGGCTCTCCGGCGGCACGATGCTGACCCACGTCTCGTGGGGCGCGAGGAAGATCTTGCTGGCCGATCAGTGGTGCTCGAGCCGCGGCCAGCGCACGTCGCCGCCCCGCGTCGTCGTGACGTGCCACAAGAACCCCACGGCGATGCTCTGGGCGCCGGGCAAGCTCTTCACGTTCCCCGGGCCCGCCGACTCGAACGACGTCGGCGGCCTCGTCGGCGCCGACTCGGGCCCCGTGCTCCCGATCCGCGAGGGCGGCACGCGCAACGACGACAGCGCGTCGCGCACCGTCGCGCGCTGGATCGACATGCCGCGCACGCGCATCCTCACGACGCCGCATCTTCGTCCGATGGCGATCGCGTCGTTCGCAGGCGTCGAGTCGCTCACCCTCGCCGAAGACAAGGCGAAGAGCCCGTCGGTCTATCTGCTCGACTTCGAGAAGGGCACGCGCGAGCTCGTCGTCAAGATCAACGACTGCCCCGGCACGATCGGCGAGCTCCGCCAAGATCGCGTGCGCGGGAGGCAGCGCCTGCTGATCCTCGCGTGCATGACGCCGGAGACGAAGCACACGATCGGGCAGGATCTGATCTGGGCGGAGATCATCGACACGGAGAGGCGCGTGCGCTTCCGCACGCCGCTCATGCCGGAGATCTTCTTCCCCGACGGCCTCGTCGTCCTCTCGACGCGAAGGCGCATGGCCGCGGAGTCGAAGACCGCGCCGGGCGAGCTCTTCTCCGTGGAGCTGCCGCCGTAGCCGCGATCAGCGGTGCGTGACGATGCGCGTGCCGGGGTTTTCCTTCGTGGCGCGCACGCCGTGCCAGCCCGGAGGCAGCTTCGGGCCGGCCCACTGGAAGATGCGTCGCGCGTCGTGCGGCGTGAGGTTCACGCAGCCGTGGCTCCGCTCGCGCCCGAAGCTCGAGTGCCAGAACGCGCCGTGCAGCGCGAGGCTCTTCTCGAAGTACATCACCCAGGGCACGTCTTCGATGCGATACGTGCCGTCGGAGGCGCCGTCGTCGTCCATCGTCGTCGCGACGTGCTTCTCGCGGATGCGGAAGGTGCCCTCCACCGTGCGGTGATCCTTCTCCGCGTCGACGTCACGACGCCCCGTCGAGACCACGGTCGCGTAGACGGGCTTTTCGCCCTCGAACGCGACGAGCGCCTGCGAATACGGGCGGAGATCGACGTCGATCCATTTCTCGCCGGGCGCGAGGTCGGCCGGCACGTTCGGCAGCGCGGCCACGGCGACGTCGAGATCGCGCACCCAGTAGCCTTTGTCGGTCTCGTGGTACGTGCGCTTGTCGCGCTTCTCGCGCTTGCCGGTGAGCTGGAGGATCGAGAAGCGCTCGATCGAGGCGCCGCGCGTGGGATCGCCCTCGGCGCCGACGGCGAACTGCGTGGCCTTCGTGCTGGTGACGAACGCGAGCGGGAGCTTGCGCTTCTCGTCGGGGTTCGAGAGGTCGACGCCTTCGAACTCGGTCTTCGCTTCGTGGAGGAGGAGGTGATCCTTCGGCGCGAGGAAGCCCGAGGTGGTGTGCCAGAGGAGCCCCGAGCGCCCGTTGACCTTCTTGTCGAGCGAGAGGTAGAAGCCCTTGAGCATGCGCTGGGCGACGAGATCGGAGTCGCCCTTGAGGTCGTCGAAGGCGACCTTCGGCTTCGCCGACGTGTCTTTGAGGTACGCCGGGAGCGTCTCGCCGTTCTCCTTCATGCGCTTGGCGATGTCGCTCGACTTCGCGCCCTTGCCGAGGGCGAGTGACCTCTCGTTCTCCTTGCGCTCGGCCTTCGAGGGGATGCGGCGGTAGAGCGGCGTGCCCGGCGTGATGTTCAGCCCGTATTCGTAGGGCAGGTTGCGATCCATGTAAGGTGCATGCGGTGCGAAACGCAGCTCCTTGTGGCGCGGATCGGTCGTCACGTACTTGCCGCACACGTAGCCGCCGCCTTGGAGGTGGTACCAACCCTCGGCGCAGCTCGCCTTCGTGACGACGCCGCCCTTGATCGCGGCGCGCCCGCCGCGACGGAGGTAGCCGAGGCGGACGACGCCGGCCTTGTCGGCCTTGTCGGCCGCGCTCGCGTCGCGCGCGGGCCACTCGGGGGCGCTGAAGATCGGCGCCTGCGGGCCGAACGAGATCACGAACGGCCCGTCGGGCTCGGCCGCCTCGGGCAGCGCGAACGAGACCGAGCCGCGCTTCGCCGCCGGCGTCGGGGCGGCGCTCTCCGACGAGGCGGCGGAGGTCGTCGTGACCGCAGCGTCCGCGACGTCGGGATCCGGCTGCGCGCGCGCGCACGACGCCGCGGGCACGCAGAAGAGCGACATCACGACGAGGAATGCCGAGTGGAACCGCAAGGCTGGCATCCCTCGCCCAGCCTCGCGGAGGACGCAAGGGTCGACGCTAAATCTGCGACATGCCACCGCTCTTCAGGTTCGACCCCGCTCCGCGGGGACCCCGGTGACCTCGTAGGTCAACGCGGAGTCGATGTGCCCGCGGAGCTTGTCGACCTCTCCGGCGAGCGCCTCCGCGAGCATTCCCATGCGGGTCGCTCCCTCGGGCGCGCCGTCCATCTTCGTCATCGCTTCTTTGCCTGCGCGCGCGAGCGCCTCGAGCGGGCCCGAGCCGATGCGTGCGAGCGCGCGATGGATCGCGGCGCCGAGCGGCTTGGCCCGAGCGTGGTCGATCCAGGCGCGCTCCGCCGCGATGTCGAGCGCGAGGGCGAACGCGATCGCGCGCCCGAAGACGTCGTGACTCTTCAGCACGTCGAGGACGACGGCGACCTTGCGCACCACGAAGCGCGCAGCGCCGACGACGATCGACTTGGCGAGCGGCGGCGAGCCCGCCTCGACGTAGGCGTCGGCGATCGTCTTCGCGAGGATCTCGCGGGTGACGCCGTCCTCGCGGGGATGATGCCAGGGCTCGAGGGCCTTGCTCGCGATCCGCCGGAGGACGCGCGCGTGCATCCAGTCGTCGACGAACGGCACCGGGACGAACGGCGTGGCGCTCGCGCCGAACGCTTCGATCAGCACGTCACGGCAAAGGGAACGAGAACGACTCACGCGCTCGGGCGCCTGCTCCTCGGCCATGAAAAGGAGCCTATCAAGCCGCCTTCCCACGAAGAATCTCGATCGGTATCCTTGGGCCATGCCGACGACGCCCAAGAACGACAGGAAGAACGCCGTCACGCGCTTCTGCCTGGCCATGGAGCAGCACCGCCGAACGACGGCGGGCCGCGTGCGCAGCGCGAAGGAGATGCTCGACACGTTCTTTCCCCGCACGGCCGAGGGCGCGACCGACAAGCTCTTCGTCCACATCCCGCAGGAGATCCGCGGTCCGGTCATCTCGGGGTGGGGCATCCGCGGTCAGAAGTCGGCGCTCCGCGACGACGACGACAAGGTCCGCCGCGTGGTCGAAGACGCGCTCGCCTCGAGCGACATCGACGAGAACGCGTTCGAAGAAGGGCTCACGTCGGAGATCTTGATCGACTGGATCCCGCTCCCCGAGTGGTGGACGTTCTGGCGCACCGGCCGGCTCACCGGCGTCGCGATCCAGACCGCGCTCCAGACGGCGCGCGACCTCGCGCTCTTCGACGACAAGTGGTTCCTCGAGAACGTCGAGGGCCGCGGCGGCAAGCTGAAGGGCACCGACACGCTCTGCGACACGCTGAGCAAGGATCAGATCGTCTCGTGGCTCCGCAACATGCACCAGTCGGGCGACGGGACGCCCTCCGGCGTCGTCGGCGCGATCGGCTGGGAGGTGATCCTCGCGAAGACGGCGCAAGACGCGCTGCTCTTCTCGCTCGACGCGTTCGCGAAGAAGGTCGGGCTCGCGGCGCCGCCCAAGCCTGCCGCGGTCGAAGGGCTCGACTTCCCGAGCGACATGGAGCCTCCGAGCTACGACAGCTCCGTGAGCGCGGCCTCGACCTCGGCGGCGCTCAGCGAGGCGCGCGCGCAGATGCAGAGCAGCATCGACGAGGAAAAGCCGCGCCGCTGAGCGCGCTCCCGGGTCGCCTTGCACGTCCACCTCATCGCCCCCTCGAACGAAGACTCGACGTACATCAAGCCGTTGTGGGTCGGCTCGCTCGCCGCGCACACGCCCGACGACGTCGAGCTCACCTTCCGCGACGACGGGATCTCGCCGATCGATCTCGACAAGGAGTCGGACGCGCCCGATCTCGTCGGCATCAGCGTGAGCTCGAAGACCGCCGCGCGCGCGTACGCGATCGCCGACGCGTATCGCAAGCGGGGCAGCAGGGTGATCCTCGGCGGCATCCACGTGACGGCGCTGCCGGAAGAGGGTCTCGCGCACGCCGACGCGGTGCTCTCGGGCGAAGCCGAGTGGCTCTGGGAGAAGGTGCTCGAAGACGCCAAGGCCGGCAAGCTCGGTCGCTCGACCTCGCTCCTCTCGCGCGGGATCTACAAGCACAAGGAGTGGCCGAGCCTCGAGGGTCTGCCTCGCCCGCGCCGTCACCTCACGACGTCGAAGATGTACGTGCCCTTCGACGTCGTGCAGACCACGCGCGGGTGCCCGTTCCCGTGCGAGTTCTGCAGCGTCTCGACCTACAACGGCACGACCTTCCGCTTCCGGCCCGTGCGTGAGGTGATCGCCGAGCTCGAGACGGTCGGGCCGCGCGTCCTCTTCGGCGACGACAACGTGATGATCCACACGAAGTACAGCCGCGAGCTGTTCGAGGCGATGGTGCCCCTGAACAAGCACTGGGTCGCGCAGGCCTCGCTCGCCGCGCTCCACCGCGTCGAGAACGTCGAGGTGATGGCGCGCGCCGGGTGCAAGGCGCTCTTCATCGGCTTCGAATCGGTCGACGTCGAGACGGTGCGCGCCTCGGGCAAGAAGCAGAACAAGCCCTCGAAGTACCGCGAGATCGTGCGCACGCTCGCCGACCACGGCATCGCCGTCTGGGGGAGCTTCGTCTTCGGCCTCGACGAAGACACCGGCGCCGCCTTCGATCGCACGGTCGAGTTCTGCATCGACGCCAAGATCACGATGGCGCTCTTCGCGCTGCTCACGCCGTACCCGGGCACGCGCCTCTACAAGCGCCTCAAAGAAGAGGGGCGGCTCACGCGCGACGCCTGGTGGCTCTCGCAGGATCACGACACGGGCGCGCCCTTCTACCAGCCGAAGCAGCTCACGCGCGACGAGCTCCGCAGCGGCTGGGTCCGCGCGTGGCGGAACATGTACTCGTACCCGTCGATCATGAAGCGCTACGACTTCGCGCTCGATCACTCGTGGGTGCAGAACGTCGCCTACTGGCCGCTGAACCTCCTCATGCATCAGCTCGCGGAGCGAAAGATCGCCAAGGGCGATCGCAGCTTCCGCAAGCACCGCGCGATCGAGCTGCCGTTCGGCCTGTGAGCGCGCCGTGAGCGCTATGGATCGCGCGTCCCACGCGCGTGGATCCATGCGCTGCGTCGGTTCGCCCTCAGGTCCATCTCACCTGGTGGGAGCAAAAACTCGGTTTCGTCGTCTCCGTCCGCTCCGGCGCGACGGATCGCGCCGATTTTCGCGAGCGGCGGGCCCTGACGCATAAAAACGTCTTTGGCCCTTTCGGTGCAAAGTCCCTCGCGGGATGACTCGAACGGGACGCCGCGCCGGCACACGCGCTCGCGGCGCGAGCGCCGTGCAGTACATGGTGATCGTCGCGCTGGTGCTCGGCGCGATCGCCGGCGCCGTGAGGGTCTACGGAGCCTCGATCGAGTCGGGCTCGGGCAAGCTCGCCACCCACGTGAAGACGCAGGGCGGCGGCGGCGCGATGCCGGCGCACGATCTGACGTCCGCGCTGAACGGCCTCGGCGAGGGATCGCCGACCGATCCCGTCCCGTCGTCGAACCCGGACGATCCGGTCGAGGCCGATCCGGCGGCGCTGCTCGATCGCGTCCCGACGCTCGGCGACGACGAGGAGCCTCCGCCGGCCGAGCAGGAGGAGCCGCCGGTCGACTACGACGCGCCCCGGCGCGCGCTCATCCGCGGCGTGCCCTTCGTGCGCGGCGAGGGGCATCGAACGCCGGTGCACCCGGCGGACGTCTCGCAAGGCGCGATCGCGAACTGCTATTTCATCGCGCCGCTCGCGTCGATCGCGCATCGCGTGCCCGGGCTGCTCCAGTCGGGCATCATCCGCAACCCGCGAGGCAACGGCTACCTCGTGCGCCTCTTCGTCGACGGCCGCGCGCGGTGGGTGCCGGTCGACAGTCGGTTCCCGGTCAACGACGACGGCCAGCCGATCTACGCGCAGCCCGGTCAATCCTCACCAAGGGGCCAGGAGCTCTGGGTGATGCTCTACGAGCGCGCCTTCGCGAGCGTCGGCGGCGGCTACAACGGCATCGGCCACGGCGGAAACGCCGCCGCGGCGCTCGAGATGCTCACGGGCCAGCCGTCGACGAGCCACGATCCCGCCCGCATGTCGTTCCGGACCTTCGCCGCGTACGTGAACCACGGCTACGCCGTCGTCGCGGGGACGCCGGAGAAGAGCGATCACGAGCTCTTCAAGAACGACACGCTCGCGACGTGGCATGCTTACTGGGTGGAGAGCGTCGACGTCAGGCGCGGCACGGTCACGCTGCGCAACCCCTGGGGCTGGCAGGAGGCCCCCATCACCCTCACCTGGGCGGAGTTCCGCCAGGTCTTCGGCTCGGTCATGACGAACCCCATCACCCCACGCGCCCCGGCGAGGCAACGATGAAGACCCGCGCTACGATCCTCGCGCTCGCCCTCGCGCTCGCCGGCGTCACCGTCGCTCCCGCCGCGATCGCCGACGCCAGCGCCCCCGCCCAGGCAGCCCACGTGATCACCATCAGCACGAACAGCCAGGTGACCCTCGACGATCTCCGGATCGCGGCGTTCAACGTCCGCGAGGAGACCTACAAGGACGACAAGGGCGCGGACGCCAAAGGCCTCACCGCGGCGCTCCACGTCTTCGTGCGCGACGACGCGGCGAAGAACCAGAAGCTGCGCGTTCACGCCGGTCAGACGTTCTCCGCGAGCGGCAAGACCTTCGAGGTCGTGTCGATCGAGAAGACCGGCGTGAAGCTGCAGGTGAAGTGAAGCGCGTCGGCGATCAGGGCCCGACGGCGAGCGTCTGGACGTTGAGCTTCACCTTGCCGGTCGACTCCGCCGGCTTGGTCGCGTCGTACGCCGAGAACGCGCCGACGTAGACGGTGACCGTCGCGCCCGGCGCGAGCGTGACCTGCCGCGTCGCGCTGTCGAGCGAGGCGAACTTGCTGTCGCCCGTGAGCGACGCGGTGCCGAGCGTGCTCACGCCCTTCAGGCAAGCCTTGCGCGCCGCTTCGGTCGTGGGCACGGCCGCGCCTTCGTACGCCGCCATGTACGTCTTGATGACGGTGCCTCCGGGCGCGAGCGAGTTGTAGATGGCGACCGTCGCCGGCTTCGTGAGCGGGTTGTGCACCTGGAGGTGCACCGCCGGCGTGATCGCCGTCGCCGCGGTGCCGACCGTGGCGTTGGGGCAGGTGCCGCTGAGGCGGCCCATCACGTTGTTCGCGTCGAGGAAGGCGATCGTCGACGTGACGCTGCCGACCGTCGGCCCGACCGGCACCGTCGTGGGCGGCGCGGTGCACGTGCCGCCGAACGAGTTGTAGGTGCAGTTCGCCTGGCAGGTGCGCTGCCGATACGTGTCGGCGACGCCGCAGCCTGCGTTCGAGAGATCGACGTTGCCGGGGACGCACGAGCTCGCGGGCTGCCCGGTGCACGCCGCGGTCGTGAAGGCGCAGTACGCCGTGCACGTCTTCTTGCGCGTGCCGCAGTTGCCGCACGCCTCGTCGACGACGGTGCCCGGGATGCATCCTCCGGCGAGCTCGTTCTCGCACGCCGAGTACTCCGACCACGTCGCCGCGCCGCCGTCGGCGCCCGCGAGGCAGATCGCGCCCTGCTCGCCGCACGCGCCGCACTTCTTCTTGCGGACCTCGTCGGGGACGGTGCACGGCGTTCCTGGAACCGGCGGAGGCGGACCGGCGTCGACCGAGCCGTCCTTGCCCGCGTCGGTCTTCGGCTTGCCGCCGTCGTCCGACGGAGCGGCGTCGCCGCCGCCGCTCGGCGGCGGGAGCTGCGCCTGCGGCTCGGGATCGGTCGGCGTTTGATCGTCGTCGATCGCTCCCGAGCCATCCGCGCTGCATCCGGCGACGAGCGCAAACAAGAGACCAGTACCAACCGAAAGGGCCGCGAGCCCCGAACGTAAGCCACTCATCACGGGCCACTCCTTCCCGTGCCCGCACTCCACGGCGAGCGACGAGGTCTCTAGCACTCACACCTTCACTCGCAATGTCATCGGACGCACTTCAGCCCTATTTTTCCCGGGTGGATCGCTGCGCGAGGGTGTGCCCAATTCGTTCACCCCCGCGCCCAATTCGTTCACCTGCGCGCGCAACGCGCCTCCTCGCGGCGCATCACCGCGCGCCCATTTCGTTCACCCTCGTCACGCTTTGGTCCCGTCGCGCGACGGAGAGGTCATGCAGGCTCGCGCGAAAATGACAACGCTCTTCGCCTTCCTCTGCTCCCTCGCCGCCTGCGCGCCCGCGCCCGCTCCCGCTCCCGCGCCCGCGCCCGCTCCCGCTCCCGCTCCCGCGCCCGCCCCCGCACCTCCGGAGCCCGAGCCTCCTCCCGCGTCCGTCGAGCACTTCCCCGTGCCCGACGATCTCCCCGCCTCGATCGTGCGCCCTCTCTCCGCTTCTTCTCCTCCGACGACGATCTTCCTGCCGGGCCTCTGCTCCAACGCGAGCGCGTACCTGCACGCGTTCCCGGAGGCCGCGCGCCGCCAAGGCGGCGTCGTCGCGATCGAAGGCGATCAGCCCTGCGTCCCCGGCTATCGATCCTTCAGCTGGGACGCCGCGCGCCTTCACGCGCGCATCCAAGCGGCCGCGTCCGCCGCGGGCCTCACGTCGATCCCCGCCGCGGGCCTCACCCTCGTCGGCTACTCGCAAGGCGCCGCGCTCGCCGAGCAGCTCGTCCAGAGGTGGCCCTCGCACTACGCGCGCATCGTCTTGATCGGCGCGCCCACGGATCCGTCCGCCGCCAAGCTCGGCACGGCGCGCGCGATCGTGACGATGTCGTGCGCGCGCGACGTGCCTTGGCGGATGAAGGCCGCGGTGAGCCGCTTCACGCGCGCGGGCATCCCGAGCACGTACGTCGAGATGCCCGGCTGCACGCACGGCAACATCACGGACGGCGATCGCGTCTTCGACGAAGCGTTCGATTGGATCCGAGCGAACGCGCGTTGACCGTCGTGCCGCATCGACCTCCTGTACGATGGGCGCGTACGGTGAGCGAATGGAAAGGTTCTTGTGGATCGGACTCTGCGGAGCGCTCGGGACGTGGGTCCGTTACCTCGTCGCCCAAGCGACGGCGCGCCTCTTCGGGACGGCCTTCCCCTACGGAACGTTGATCGTCAACCTGGTCGGCTGCTTCTTGATGGCCGCCGTGATGCACGTCGCGCTGACGACGACGCGCATCTCCGAGACGATGCGCTTCGCGCTCGCCACCGGCTTCCTCGGCGGCCTCACGACGTACTCGGCGTTCAACTTCGAAACGACGAAGCTCGCCAGCGACGGCTTCTCCGCGCGCGCCGCGCTCTACTTTGGCCTGACCGTCGTGGGCTGTCTCGTGGCCGGCTTCGCAGGCCTCGTCGTCGCGCGGCGGATCGTCGGAGCCTGACCGTGCTCACGATTCGCAAGCTGACCCGACATGACGAAGCGGTCACCGAGTCGTTCCTCGCGGCGAACGCGGGCACGACGATGTTCCTGCGCTCGAACCTCGCGCGCGCGGGGTTCGAAGGCGACGCAGGCGCACCTTTCACCGGGGACTACTTCGGCGCCTTCGACGGTGAAGCGCTCGTCGGCGTCGTCGCGCATGGCTGGAACGACAACCTCATGCTCGCGTCGTTCGAGCGCACCGTGCTCATGGTGCGCGCGGCCGTCGAAGCGACGAAGCGCCCTGTTCGCGGGCTCTTCGGAAGCTGGCGCGAGGTCGCGACCGCGCGGACCGCGCTCGATCTCGACGGGCTCGAGGCTCGCGTCGTGAGCCGGGAGATCCTCTTCGACCTCTCCTCGTCCGATCTCGTCGTCCCGTCGGCCCTCGTCGAGCGCGACGTGATCGCACGCCTACCGCGAGACGACGAGATCGACCTCCTCATGGACTGGCGGATGGCCTACTGCGCGGAGACGACGAACACGCCCGACACGCCCTCCGAGCGCGCGAGCCAGCGCCAGTACCTCGACGCCTACCAGCGCCGCGGCCACCACTTCGTCGTCGAGAGAGCCGGCGCGCTCGTCGCCTACGCGGCGTTCAACGCGGCCTTGCCGACGATGGTGCAGATCGGCGGCGTCTTCACGCCCCGGCCCCTGCGGGGCAGAGGTCACGCTCGCTGCGCCGTCGCGGGATCGTTGCAATATGCACGCGATCGCGGCGTCACGCGAGCCATCCTCTTCACGGGCGAAGAGAACGCCCCCGCCCGCGCGGCCTACGAGGCCATCGGCTTTCGCCGGATCGGCGACTACGGCATCGTCATGTTCACCGCTCCCCGCTGACGAGCGTCGGAAGGGTCGGCGCGCGGACCTCGGCGTCGCTATTTCGTATGTCGTCCGAGCGCGAGCACGTGATCGAGACCGGCCGAGAGGAAGCCGAACACGTCGTCGGCGTTGGTCGACGTGACGTGGACCCGATCGAACGACCCTCGGAAAGCGCGCGCAATCTCGGGCATCGTCTCGGTGATCATGACCTCCCGCAGGCGCGCTTCGGTCAGGTCTTCGTAGGCGCCGCGCTCCGCGCGGACGAGCGCGGCGTCGGCTTCGCCCGCCTCGCGCTTGGCCTCGAGCTCGATCGCCGCGCGCTCGCGATCGGCCTCGGCCTTGCGCCGCGCGCGGGCGAGCTCCGCTTCGAGGCGCTCGCGCGCGAGCTCGTCTTCGGCGCGCTGGCGCTCGGCCTCGACGCGCGCGCGCTCCTGGCGCACGCGGTCTTCCGCGACGAGCGCTTCGAGCGCGAGCCTCTCTCGGAACGGCGCCTGGAGACGCGCGAACACCTCGGCCGAGAGCACCCTCACGTCTTGGATCTCGATCGTGTCGAGCACGACGCCCCAGCCGCTCGCGTTCTCGTCGAGCGCGCTCCCCTCGCCCGCGAGGATCGGACGGATCTCGCCCATGAGCGCCTCGGCGACGCGATCCTTGCGGTGGGTGATGCACTCGTCGAGCGTGAGGCGCGAGACGATCCGGCGCGTCGCGCCCACGAACATGTCGCGAAGGATCTCGGTCAACGTCGAGCGCTCGACGTCGATCATGCGGAACGCCACGAGCGGGTCGGCGATGCGGTAGACGGCGAGGCCGCGCACCTCGACGCCGACCTTCTCGGTCGTGACCTGATCGGCCGCGAACGACAGCTTGGCGATCGACGTCGGGACGACGGCCACGCTGTCCCATGGCCACTTGAAACAGGAGAGGCCTTGGCCCGAGCGGATCACGCGACCTCGGCGCATCTGGATCAAGTGCTCGTTTGCGTTGGCCGTCACCCGGCCCCATCGAGGGATTTCTCTCATCGCAGGCGTTTCCTGCAAGCCGAGCGCCGCGCCGGCGCGGGCCCGAATCCTCGACCGATCGCGCGATCACGGGCTACCAGACCTCACCAGAATGGTGCGACCATCCGTCATCCATGCTCCATTCGGTACCGCTCGGCCGCCTCCTCATCGAAACGGGAAGCATCACCCAAGCAGCGCTCGACGAAGTCCTCGCCTTGCAGAAGACGGATCGTCGCCGGCTCGGCGTGCTCCTCGTCGAGCGTGGGCACGTGCAGCCGCAGCAGCTCGCGCAGCTGCTCTCGCGCCAGCTGAGCTGTCCGTGGATCTCGCTCGACAAGATCGAGATCGCGCCCGACGTCGTCGCGCTCTTGCCACGCGAGGCCGCGGTCGCGTTCAACGTCGTCCCCGTCCATCTCCGCGCGGGGCCCGACGGCAAGCGCGCGCTCTACATCGCGACCGACGATCCGACCAACGAAATGGCGCTCGGCGAGTGCGCCCAGTACGCGAAGATGCCGGTGCGGCCGATGGTGGCCGTCACCCACGAGGTCCACGCGGCGCTCACGCGCTTCTACGGCGCGCCTCCCGGCGACGCGCCGCCCGCGCCCGCGCCCGCGCCTCCGGCCGCGCGACAGGCGCCTCCTCCGCTGCCGCGGAGGAAGACCGACTACCCCACGGCGATCGCGGTCGAAGACGCCGACGTGATCGAGGTCGACGCGCCGAGGCCTGCGCCGAAGCGCGCGCCGACGGTCTTGACCCTCAACGCGCCCGAGCCGTTCCTCGCGCAGTGCCGCGCGGCGGGCAAGGCGCTCGGCGCGACGGTGATCGACGGCGTCATCATGCGCGCCGGCGAGCTCGTCAAGGAGCATCGACCTTGCGCCATCGTCGTCACCGACGACGTCTACGCGTTCGATCGATCACGGCTCAACCGCCTCGCGCTCGACAACGACGCGCACCTGGTGGTCTGGGCGGACGACGCCGACGGCCATCAGCTCGAGCCGCTCATCGCCGGGGCGATCGATCGATGGGGCCGCTCGTCGTACGAGAAAGGCGCGATCGTCGACGGGCGCTTCGAGCTCCTGCGCGATCTCGGAGACACGGCGTCGCACACGTCGTCGATGGGCTCCCGCTGGGAGGTGCGCAACGTGCGCACCGCGCGGCGATCCGTCCTCGCGCTCGCGATCCGAACGGAGGGCGACGACGCAGGCGCGAACGCGATCCGCCGCGAGCAGCTCGCGCTGGCGAAGGTCTCGCATCCCGGCGCCATCGAGCTCCGCGACGCGGGCACCACCGAGCTCGGCGATCCCTACCTCGTGCTCGAGCCGCTCGAAGGTCGTTCGCTCGACGGTCTCGTGGCCGCGCGCGAGAAGCTCCAGCCCGACGAGGCCTGCGCCGTGGTGCTCCAGATCGCCGACGTTCTCGTCGCCGCGCACGCGGTCGGCGTCACGCACGGCAACGTCGTCGCCGAACAGATCATCGTCGTGCGCGACGGATACGGGGTCGAGCGCGTGAAGCTCACCGGTTGGGGGCGCGCGGCGGTGACGGATCCCGAGAGCGTCGCCCCCGCGGGCGACATTCGCGGGCTCGGGCGCTGCGCGTACGAGGCGCTCACCGGCCGACTGCCGAAGGAGGGCGAGGAGAGCGGCCTCGCCGAGCCGCTGGGCGGCGTCGTCGCGCGCGCGGTGGCGACGGAGAACGCGTTCGCGACGATGAGAGAGCTTGCGAGCGCGCTCTCCGCCGCCGCGCCGCGCGCGCGAGAACGGACGCAGCTCCTCGAGCGATCGCTCGGCGCCAGCTCTCGCGAATCGCTGCCCGCCGGCACGAGCCCGCCCCAGAGCGCGGCGGCTCCGGGCCCGGCCGCGGGCGAGGCCACGGCCACGGGCCCCGAGCAGCGACGCCACGCCCGCGCGCCCTATCGCACGCCGGTGCGCATCGAGGTCCCGGGCCTGGGCGTGCTCGACGGGCGCAGCGAAGACATCTCGCGCGGCGGTCTGCTCGTCGTCTCCCGCGGCGGCCTGAGCGCCGGAACGGAGGTGACCGTTCGCTTCGCCCTCCCGCTCGACGGCAAGGTCGTCGCCGAGGCCGCCGTCGTGAAGTGGTCGCGCGCCGCACGCGCAGACGAGTCATCGGGGCGCGCGCTCGGCGTCGAGCTGACATCGCCGTCGCAGGAGTGCGTGCGCCAGATCGAGCGCTACGTGTCCTTGATGGGAGACGGCTCCGAATCCACATTCACCCCGTGACCACCGCCGAGACCTCACCGAAGTCGCTCACGCCGGCGCAGCTCGCGCTCCTCGTCGTCATTCGACGCGCCGACGAGGAAGAAGGCGGCCTCTGGCTCGCCGACATGGACGCGGACGAGCGCGAGGCTCTCGAGAGGCTCCTCGTGCTCGGTCTCATCGAGACGAAGATCGACGACGACGGCGCGGCCTGGGCGCGCGTGACCTGGCGCGGCGCCGAAGCCGTCCGTGACGCCGGCGAGTCCGACGAAGCCTGAAGCGATCCGCGCACGACGATTGCATCTTCAATCGCGCGTGGAGCGACGCCGAACGGACTGCTGCATCGTGGGCGGAGGTCCTGCGGGGATGATGCTCGGGCTCCTCTTGGCCCGCGCCGGGGTCGACGTCGTGGTGCTCGAGAAGCACGGCGACTTCCTCCGCGATTTCCGCGGCGACACGATTCACCCGTCGACCCTCGAGGTCATCGACGAGCTCGGGCTCCTCGAGGATCTCTCTCGCCGCAACCATGAGGAGGTCGAGCAGGTGCGCGCGCAGATCGGCAGGACGAGCGTCACCGTCGCGGACTTCCGGTATCTCCCGTCACGCTGCCGCTTCCTCGCGTTCATGCCGCAGTGGGACTTCCTCGACTTCCTCGCGGAGAACGCCGCGCATGAGCCGACCTTCCACCTGCTCATGAACACGGCGGTGACCGAGCTGCTCTACGAGGGCGAGCGCGTCGCCGGCGTGAGAGCCCGCGGTCCCGAGGGCGAGCTCGAGGTCCGCGCCCTCGTGACGATCGGCGCCGACGGGCGGCGGTCGATCGTGCGCGAGCGCGCCGATCTCTCGGTGCGCGAGATCGGCGCGCCGATGGACGTCTTGTGGCTGCGGCTCTCGCGCCGCGACGGCGATCCCGATCTTCCGCTGGGCGGCTTCATCGATCGCGGGCACGTCCTCGCGCTCATTCGTCGCGATCACTACTGGCAGTGCGGCTACGTGATCCCGAAAGGCGGCATCCGCGAGATCGAGCGCCGGGGTCTCGAGGCGCTTCGCGACGCGCTCGCCGCGATCGCTCCCTTCCTCCGCGACCGCGTGGGAGAGCTTCGAGGCTGGGACGACGTGCACCTCTTGACCGTGAAGGTCGACCGCCTTCATCGCTGGTACCGGCCCGGCCTGCTATGCATCGGCGACGCCGCGCACGCGATGTCGCCGATCGGCGGCGTCGGGATCAACCTCGCGATCCAAGACGCCGTCGCCGCGGCCAACGTGCTCGCGCCGCGGCTGCGCAAGGGCACGGTGCGGACGTCCGACCTTCGACGGATCGAGCGGCGCCGCGCGCCGCCGACGCGCTGGACGCAGGCGCTCCAGGTCTTCCTCCAGAACCGCGTCATTCGGCCGACCCTCACTTCGCGGCGACGGACCGCCAGGCTCCGCCCGCCGTGGCCGATCCGCGCCCTCGCCCGCTGGCCGGCGCTCCGTCGCATCCCGGCGCGCATCGTCGGGATGGGCTTTCGCCCCGAGCACGTGCGACCTAAGCTGCGACGTCGTGGGAAACACGTTCGGAACGATCTTTCGCGTCACGACGTGGGGCGAATCGCACGGAGGCTCCCTCGGAGCCGTCGTGGACGGGTGTCCGGCCGGCCTCGCGCTCGCGGAGTCCGACCTCCAACCTGATCTCGATCGCCGGCGCCCGGGGCAAAGCCACATCGTCACGCAGCGCAAGGAGTCGGACACCGTGCGAATCGTGAGCGGTGTCTTCGAGGGCGTCACGCTGGGCACGCCGATCGGAATGACGATCGCGAACGAAGATCAGAAGTCGGGCGACTACCGCGAGGTGATGGAGAAGTATCGCCCGAGCCACGCGGACTACACGTATGACGCCAAGTTCGGCGTGCGCGATTGGCGCGGCGGAGGTCGCACGAGCGCGCGAGAGACGGCAGGCCGCGTCGCCGCGGGCGCGATCGCGAGAAAGCTGCTCGCGGTGGGTCACGGCGTGGAGATCGTCGCGTGGGTCTCGAAGATCGGCGCGCTCGTCGCGAGCTGCGACGTCGAGACGGTGAGCGCCGCGGACGTCGAGCAGACGGCCGTTCGCTGCCCCGATCTCGCGATCGCCGCGAAGATGATCGAGGCCATCGAGGCTGCGCGAAAGGACGGCAACTCGCTCGGGGGCGTCGTCACGTGCGCCGTGCGCGGCGCGCCCCCGGGTTGGGGAGAGCCGGTGTTCGATCGCCTCGAGGCCGATCTGGCGAAGGCGATGCTGAGCGTGCCCGCCACGAAGGGCTTCGAGATCGGCTCCGGTTTCGCAGGCACGGATCTCACGGGCGCCGATCACAACGATCCGTTCTACATGGCGGGCGACCGCGTACGTACGCGCACGAATCACAGCGGCGGCGTCCAGGGCGGGATCACCAACGGCGAGACGATCTACTTCCGCGTCGCCTTCAAGCCGACGGCGACGATCATGCGCGAGCAGCAGACCGTCACGCGCGATCACCACGACACGACGCTCCACGGCCGCGGTCGACACGATCCGTGTGTCGTGCCGCGCGCCGTCGTCATCGTCGAGGCGATGGCGGCCCTGGTCCTCGCCGATCACGCGCTCCGGCATCGCGCCGCGCGGCTCTGATCGGCGGACGCAGGCGATCTCAGAGCCGCGCCTTGCGCCGGCGCGGCTTCGCGGCGTCGAAGACCTCCGCGAGCGTCGAGGCGCGGAGGATGCGCTCCGCCCACCGATCGAGCACCGCCGCGTCGTTCGCCGCATCGACGCGCGCGACGGTCTTCGCAGGAACCTCGCCGAATCGCTGGCGAAGGAGGTGGAGCACCAAGTCGCGCCGGCCGCGGATCGCGCCTCGCGCGGCGCCCATCTCGATTCCCTGCTGAAAGCCCTGGTCGATGAGCTGCTGTCCGATCGTGGCCATCACCTGCTCCGCCTTCTTCGTACTCTTCAGCCCTAAACGTAGCACGCTCGTCACGCGCTCTCGGGTGACGTGGGCGCTCACCTCGAGCAGATAGCGCATGATCGCCGTGACGGCCTCGACGCCGTGCGGCGCGGTCGCGACGTCGACCACGAGATCGGTCCAGCGCGCGAGGCGCGCGTCGATGTCGACGCTGTCGCGCCCGTGCTTGAGGACGAGAAGCACGAGCTTGACCAGCGCCGACCCCGCACGCGCGCGAAGCTCCTCGTCGGCTTGATCGCTCAGATCGTCCACGCGCAGGCGGAGCTCGGGGAGGTAGGGCGCGGCGGCGGCGAGCACCTCCGGGGCCGCGTCGAAGACGGCGCCGAGGTCGGTGCCGCCCGTCCACGCTCGCCCGCCGTGGTGCAGAATGACCGTCACGATCGGCGGCACCTTCGTCGCTCGAGGATGCCGCCGGAGCCACTCCGACCAGATCCTCGACTGATAGACGAGCGCACGCAGCGGCATCAGCGCATCAGGCTCGCTCTGGTGCTCGAACAACAAGTAAAGGAGGGCTCGCCTGCCTCGGGCGCGTATGGAGAAGAGAAGATCGGTGTGCCGCCCGCGGAGCTCGTCGTCGACGAACTCACCGGGCTCGGGACGCAGCGTCTCCCATCGAAGGTGCTTCGACAGCTCCGCAGGCAAGACGGAGCGCAGCTCGTCGACCGCGCGTTCTGGCGCGGAGAACGTCCACTTGAAGAGCGCGTCGTGCGGCGTGCCGGCCATGCGGGGTCCCCACTCGCCATCGGTCGCGCGAGGAGGAAAGTTGCGCGGAATCGCCGCGAAGGCGCGCGATTTGCGGCGGGGCGCTCGCCGTCTTCGTTCGCGTGCTACCGCTCGACGCTCAAGGGATCGCGCTCCGCAGCATCACGAAGACGAGGACGCCGGTGACGGAGACGTAGAGCCAGATGGGAAAGAGGATCTTCGTGATCCGCTTGTGCGTCGCGAACCGGCGTCGGAAGGCGAAGTAGAACGCCGCGAGGCACATCGGCACCACCGGGATCGACAGGATGACGTGGCTCGCGAGGAGGAGCAGGTACCCGATCCGCATCGGCCCGGTGCCGGGATACTTCGAGTCGCCGTGGACGTAGTGGTACGCGAGGTAGCCGACGAGGAAGAACGTGCTCGACGCGAACGCCGCGAGCATCAGCATCTGGTGGCGCGCGACGTCGCGATTCTTGATCGCGCGCACCGCGAGGACGAGCAGGACGGCGGCGAGGGCGTTGAACGAAGCGTTCACCGCCGGCATGAAGGAGAGCGCCGAGGGATCGCCCGAGCCGCGACGGAGCAAGAGGAGGTACGCGAGCACCGCGAGCGCCACGACGGAGACGACGCCGTTGACGATCCAGAAGGGGCGATCGCTGCGCTCGCCGGCGACCTCGACCGGGTTCGACATGCGAGAGGTGACATAGACGCGCGCTGCGGGGGCGCCAAGTCTTACCGCGCGCCTTCGGCCTATCCCTTCCGCTTCGGCTTCGCCCTCGCGTCCTTCGCGGTCGACGTCTTCGCGAGGACCAACGCCGGCCTCGCGACCGGCGTCGGGCCCCGGCGACGCTCGCGGATGGCGCCCGGCGTCGTACCGCGACGACTGCGGAAGAGCGTGACGAGGTGCGACGCCGAGCTCGCGCCCACCTGAGCCGCGATCGCGTCGAGATCGAGCTCGGTGCCCTCGAGGAGGCGCTCGCTCGCGCGCAGCATGTGGTTCTGGCGCTCGTGCCGAAGCGAGCTGCCCGCCATCGCGAGGTGACGCTGGAGCGTCCGCACGCTCATGCCCACGCTCCGCGCGACCGCAGGGAACCCGGCGCGCGGCGGCAGCACCTCGAACGCCGTCTGCACGCGCCGCACGATCGCCGGGATGTCGAGCAGCGCGGCGCGCAGCTCTTCGAGCTCGGCGCGCACGTCGGCGGCCCCCACCGCGTCGTACGCCGCGACGGGATCGTCGAAGAACTTCACGGGGTGCCCTGGGCGCAAGAACTGGAACATCCCGACGACGCTCGCGTGAGCGAAGCCTCCGCGGTGCAGCACCGCTTGCTGCGAGACGTTCGGCGACCAGTCGTCGCGTCGCTTCTTGAGGTACGCGAGCAAGCGCTCGAACGCGAGGAAGTCGACCGCGTCGACGGCGCGGAGATCGACGAGCGACGTGTGCCCGCGAAAGAGCGGGTTCGCGCCGACCTCGTGCGCCGCGCAGATCTCGTCGACGTCGGCCTCCTCGGGCCGGCCCCAGAGGATGATCCCGAACGCCCGCCGCTCGGCCTGCCAGTAGGCGAACGATCGACGAACCACATACCGTCGTGCCGGCTTGCCGAAGAACGCAGCGAGCTCGGGGACGAGGACGAAGGGCGAACGCGTCATGCGACGTCTCCCAGGGGAGCCGAGACAACGTACCAGGAACGCGCCATTGCGTTGTGTGAACGCGCCACGTCGTCCGTTTGGCCTTCACCGCCGCTCGCGCCGTACCCTTAGCTTGACGAGGGCTCTCGAACCCACGGAGTAAGCGATGTCTCTTCGGCGCTTTGCCTCGTCTTTGGCGTGCATCTTCGCGACCGTTCTCGGCGCTTGTGACTCGAACAGCCCAGGCGGCGAGCCGCCGGGCCCGGGCGCCGACGGCGGCCCCGGAGGCGACGACGACGGGAGCGTCGCTTCGACCTGCGCCCCGACGTCGGGGCCGGGCACGACGCACGCTTCGTCGCCGACCGCCGACGAGACGTGGACGGCGGCGGACAGCCCCCACATCGTCACCGCGGCGTTGTCCATCGCGGCGGGGCGCACGCTCACGCTCGAGCCTTGCGCCGTGGTGAAGATCAAGGGCTCGATCGGCTTCACCGTCCAGGGAAAGCTCGTCGCCACCGGCGCCGCCGACAAGCGGATCCGCATCGAGCGCGCCGACGACACGGCGTGGACCTCGATCGAGACACGCGCGGGCGCCGAGCTGCGCTTCTCGTACGTGACGGTCGAGGGCGGAGGCAACTCCAACGGAGGGCGGCCCACGCAGTTCGGCGCGATCGACGTGCGCGGCGATCAAGAGCTCGCGCCGCAGCCGATCTTCTTCGCCGATCACGTCACCGTTCGAGGCTCGGAGTCGCTCGGCGTCTGGGCGCGTGAAGGCGGCGCGTTCGCGCCAGGCTCGCAGAGCGTGACGGTCACGGGCGGCGCGACCTTCCCCGTCCTCGTCTGGGGCAACGCGGCGGGCACGCTCCCGGCAGGGTCGTACACGGGAAACGCGGAGGACGAGATCTTCCTCCCGGCCTTCGGCGGCCGCGACGACATCCGGCAGGACATGACGCTCCCGAACCGCGGCGTCCCTTATCGCGTCGGCGGATCGACGGGCGGCTCGTCGCTCACCGTCGGCGACAAGGGCGCCGTTCCCCTCCTCACGATCGATCCCGGCGTGACGCTCCGCTTCGCGAAGAACACGCGCCTCCTCCTCTCGAACGAGGGCGGCACCGCGATCGGGGCGCTCCGCGCCGAAGGCACCGCCGACAAGCCGATCGTCTTCACGTCCGCCGAGGCCGCTCCCGCCGCCGGCGATTGGACGGGCATCCTGATCGCCGGCACGCCGGATCCGCGCGACAAGATCGCGTTCGCGACGATCGCGTACGCCGGCGGTACGTCGGGCGTCTCGAGCTTCGACTGTCCGAGCCCGCTCGTCACGACGTTCGTCAACGAGGGGGCCATCGTCATCCACGGCGGGCGGCCCGGCTCGTCGTTCGTGACCAACACGACGTTCGACAGCAGCGCGGGCGACGGCGTGGTGCGCGGCTGGACGGGCGACCCGCTCGACTTCCTCGCGACGAACACGTTCACCAACATCGCGCGCTGCCATCAGACGTTCCCCAGGCCCAACGTCGGCGTCTGCCCGAACCCGACGGAATGCCCGCAGTGAGCTGCACTCCGATCTTCTAGCCTCCACATCGTCCGCACCGGTTCTCCACAAGTTGCTCTTTCTCGCGCGCGCGGTCGTGGCTGGCGGCGCAGGTGGAGCGTGCTAGACGCGCGCTCGTGCCCGCACTCCGAGGTTCGCTCACGTACGCCCGCTTCTTCGTCGAAGGCGCGCTCCCCGACGATCACCGCGAACGCTTCATGAAGGCGATTCGCCTCCGCGCGATGCGACCGCTCGAGCCCGACGACGAGGAGCTCGAGCGAACCGGCTGGACGAAGATCGCCGAGCCGTTCGAGCTCGATCTCACCTACGAAGACGTCTTCTACAACGAGTACGTCAACCTCGGCTTCCGGACGGATCGTTGGGTCGCGCCCGGCCCGGAGCTTCGCCTTCGCCTGCGGGAGGCCGAAGCGGCGTATCTCGAGAAGAAGGGACGCGAGCGGCTCACGCGCAAAGAGAAGGCCGAGCTGAAGCTGCTCGTCGCGAGGAAGCTCCGGCGTACGCACCCTCCGGCCACGCGCGCCGTCGATCTCTCGTGGTCGCTCGGCGAAGGCGTCGTGCGCTTCTTCTCCCACGCCGACAAGCCGGCGGGCGCGATGACGGAGCTGTTCAAGAAGACGTTCGGGCTCACGCTCGTCCCCGAGTCGCCGTACACGCTGGCGGCGCGCATCGGCCTCGACAAGGCGCAGAAGCGCGCGTGGAACGAGCTCGAGGTGGTCGCGCTGGGCGACCGCGAAGCCCTGGATCGCGACGAAGCCGCGGAGGAAGAATGAGCACCGAGCTCGCCGAAGGGCGCACCAACCTCGCCGACGAGATCGAGCTTCGCCGCTTCGTGGGGCGCGAGCTGCTCCTCTGGCTCTGGATGGAGAGCGAGCTGTTCGACGCCACGCTCTCGACGAAGCAGCACGGGTCGTTCGGGCTCTGGGTCGAGGGCAGGCTCGTGCTCGACGAGGGGCGCGAGTCGACGATCCTCAAGGGCAGCGCGCCGGGCAATCACCGCGAGGCGAAGGAGTCTCTCCTCCGAGGGAAGATGCCCGAGCGCGCGGGGCTCCACCTCTCGTTCGGCGGTCATGAATGCTTGCTCACGCTGCGAGGCGAGACCCTCGGCTTCGCGGGGCTCGTGCCGCCGAAGAAGGAGAAGGAGCCTCCTCCGGCGATCGAGGCGATCGGATCCGCGCCGCGCCGTCGCGCGAAGAAGCGCGACGACGCTCCCGACGATCTCGCGCACGAAGCGTTCTACGAGCGGATGCACTTCGCCCGCGACGTCGAGGCGCTCGTCGAGGCGCTCTATCGCGATTTTCTCGCCCTCCGCCTGTCGCGCGCGTGGGGCGCGGTCGTGCTGCCGACGCTCGACGCGTGGGTGGCGGAGACCGACATCGACGTCGAGCGCTATCGCGCCGCCCGCGACCGCGCGATCGTGTGACGTGAACGTCGGCTATACTCGCCCGATGCATCGCTGCTTCGCGCTCGCTCTCTGTCTCACGGTCTTCGCGTGCGACCCCCTCACGACGGTGCAGGGTCGCGTCGTGCGCGCTCCGACGTCGGAGGCCGTCAGCGGCGCCGAGGTCAATGTGCGCTGCGAGGGCCTCGCGCCCGCCGAGGGCTTGAAGGCCACGACCGACGCGAGCGGATCTTTCACGATGACCACGGCGGGCGGGGCCCTCGCCGATACATGTACCTTGCATGTATCCGAGGGCGGGGGCAACCCGGTTCGAACCACGATCGGCGCCACCAAGGCGAAGGGCGACGACCCCGGCAATCGCGTGCGCCAGGTCGAGGTCGCGCTGCCGGCGAAGTGAGCAAGCGGCGACCGTAGCGCGAGCGCTTCCGCGCTCGTCCGTATCTCACGCTCGTCCGTATCTCACGCTCGTCCGTATCTCACGCTCGTCCGTATCTCACGCTCGTCCGTATCTCACGCTCGGTCGCGTCTCGCGCGCGTCGCGCGGCTGTCCTTGTGGCGAGGCGACTTCGTCCGTCAGCGCATCGTGCACCGCGACAGAGTCGACGAACACGACGAGCAGCACGGTTCGAGCGCGCTCATCCGAGAACGGTGACCTCGACACTCGATCGGTGCGCGCCGTGCACGACGTTCAGCTCCGAAAGGAGGTAACTCATGTTTACCCTCGAACGATCGATCTGTTTTTCCACCATCGGCCTCGGTCTCATGCTCGGCGGTTGCGCCGGCCCCATCGACGAACCGGATCCGTCTCCCGGTGAAGCGAAGGAGCAGGTTGCGCCTCCAGCTGATCCGAGCCAAGCGCAAGCCGGCGACGAGAACGTCGCGACCAGCTCGAGCGAGCTCGGCTGGGGCGGCGGGCTCGGATGGGGCGCCGGATGGGGTGCCTTCCCCATCGGCGCGGGTTTCGCGTACGGAGCAGCTGTCCCCTTCGGATGGGGTGGCGGATGGGGCGCCGGATGGGGCGCCGGATGGGGTGGCGGTTGGGGAGGATGGGGATGGGGCGGCGGCGTGAGCACGGCCGCCGTCGCCACCTCGTCCACCGTCGCCGTGGGCGGCCCGTTCCTGGGCGCCGGATGGGGAGGCGGCGCGTGGGGAGGCTGCGGCTTCGGGTTCGGGTGCGGTTGGTGATGCCACGAGCTCGGGCGAGGTCGGTACGCGCGTCGCCCAACGGCGATGGACGGCGCGCGTCCGGCCTCGCTCGAGCGCCTCTTCGTCGTGCGCTCAGCGATACTTCGGAGGGCGCTTCTCCATGAACGCCTGCATCGCCTCCGCGAGATCGGCCGACGCGAGGAACGCCGCGTTCCACACCGCGACGAAGCGCTCGGCGTCGGCGACGCTCCGGCCTTCGCCGAAGGCCAGCACCTGCTTGACGCCCTGCACGACGACCGCGGGGTTGTCGGCGATCTCGCGCGCGAGCGTGCGCGCGGCCGCGAGCAGCTCGTCTTCGTTCTCGTAGACGTCGTTGACGAGGCCGATGCGCAGCGCGCGAGCGGCGTCGATGTCTTTGCCGGTGAACGCGAGCTCGCGCGTGTGACCGTGGCCGATGATCCGGGGGAGGCGCTGCAAGCTGCCCATGTCGGCGACGATCGCGACCTTGGCCTCGCGCACGCTGAAGCGCGCGTCGCGCGACGCAATTCGAATGTCGCACGCGGCGACGAGATCCACACCGCCGCCGATGCACGGCCCCGCGACGGCCGCGATGACCGGCTTGCGGCAGCGCTCGACGGCGTCGAAGCCGCGCTGGAGATCGCCGATGAGATCGAGCAAGCGCGCGCGCTCGGCCGCGAGGTTGCCCGGCGCGAGGAGCGGCATGAGGTTGCCCGCCATCGCCTTGAGGTCGAGGCCGTAGCTGAAGACGCCGCCGTTTCCGCGGAGCACGACGGCCCGCACCACTTCGTCGCGATCGAGCGAGGTGAAGATCTCGGGCAGCTCGCGGAAGAACGCGGGCCCCATCGCGTTGCCCTTGCCCGGGCCGACGAGGCAGACGTCGGCGATTCCGTCGGCGATCTCGACGCGCATCGATTCGTGGTTGCTCACGCGAGCATCCTACACCACGAAGCGACTCAGGCGGCGGCGCGTTCGGAGAGGAACTCGGCGAGGCGCTCGGCGACGTACGACGCGGAGTCGGCGACGCGCGCGGCGTAGCGATCGTCGGCGTCGATGATCTCGATCATCGCGACGCACCGGCCCCACGCCATCGCGGGGACGGCGACGAGGGTGCGCGGCGCCCCGACCACGCTGAGGCGGCGAGGCGCGAGGCGCGGGAGCTCGCCGTCGAACTTCATCGTGACCGGCTTCTCGTTGCACATGACCGCCGACGCGACGAGGTCGTCTTCGGCGCCCTCCGAGGATCCGAGCAGATCGAGCGCGCCGTGCACGCCGATCGCGCGGAGCTCGCGGCGCTCGAGATCGTGCGCGTGAATGACGACCGCGCGAGCGCGGAGCGCCGCGGCGAGCGCGCCGGCGCACACGCTCGCCGCCTGCCACGCCGTGTCGACGAAGTTCAGCTCGTAGACCACGTCGAACAGGAGATCGGTCGGATCGACCAGAGACTCCACGGTCGGCGGCGCGGGCGGCTCCGTCGGTCGCTCGTCGCGCCTCTGGACGCGCGACTCGGGGATGGGCTCGAGGATCTCGAGGGGCTCGATCGGCGCGAGCGGCTGCGCGGCGACGATCTTCGGCAGCGGCAACGCGACGATCTTCGGCAGCTCCGCCTTGCGCGCGGGCGGCGGCGGCGGCGGCGTGGAGCGACGGACGGGAGCGGCGTCGATCACGTCGTCGTCCTCGAGCTCCAGCGTCGGGTAGCGATCGCGAATCACCGGCGGCGCGCTCGCGTAGGCCTTCGGGATCTCCACGACCGGCGACGACGGAGCCGGCGACTTTCTCGCGGTCGGCCGGGGAACGACCGGGCGGCTCGCCTGCGGGGCGTTGGAAGACCGAAGGCCGGGTCTGCTGCTCGAAGCGCTCATGATGACACGCGTCGGAGCAATGAGTGGGCCGTCGGCCTCGTCTCGACGCCGGCGGTGGTCGCCGATCGCATCTCGGTGAAATCGCTGGCGGAGGATCGCTTCGATCCTCCCGGTCCTTCACTGCGCCATGGATCGCGGCTCCGGCCGCTGCTGCCGTCGAGCCGCAACGCATGCGTCGAGCCCTCGCGTGGAATTTTTCAGGGCAGAGGGCGCTCTGCGCGTTCGGCGGGGAATCGCTCCCACGTTTCCGGGCGTTTGGCGTGAAACGGCGCCGTCCTCTCGCTCGCCGAGGCGATCGTGCCCTCCACGCTGGAGAGATCAATGAAACGACGCGCGGCAATGTGCGCGCTCGGCGGGCTCGTCGCGATCGTGGCTGCATCTCACGGATGTCATCGCCACGCGGCGCCGCCGCTCGGCCTCGTCGTGGGGAGCACTGGCCCCGTCAGCTTTCCGCCGCCCGAGGAGGGCTGGTCGGAGCGTCTCCCGCTGCCGGCGCAGACGTCGGACGTGACGCTGAAGGCCGACGCGCAGCTCCGCGTGACCGAGCCCAAGCTCGACGACAAGGGTCACTTCGAGACGAAAGGGCAAGCGATCCGCCTCTGGTTCAGCGAGCCCGTCGTCGCGATCGACGAAAAGACCGACACGAAGAAGCTCCCCGCGCTCCAAGTGACGCCCAGCGTCGTTGGCCGCACCGTGTGGACGCACGGCAGCGAGGTCGAATTTCGCGCGGAGAGGCCGTTCGATCCCGAGACCACCTACGCGATCGCGCTCCCCGAGCTCACCGCGCCGAACGGCAAGAAGCTCGAAGGCGGCTTCAGGGCGACGTTCAAGGCCGAGCCGATCGTCGAGGTCGCGGGCAAGACGATCTACTACATCCCCAAGCCCGGGCGCGCCCGCGTCGTGACCATCACGCCGAACGACGCGTCGAAGCTCGGCGGCGCGCAGGAGGTGCTCGTCGTCTACGATCAACCGATCGACATCGGCCTCGCGAGCCGCCTCGTGAGCATGAAGTCGACGGACGCGAACAAGACGCCGATCCCCGTGGTCGTGCGCCACCCCGAACGGCGCGCATTCGAAGGGCAGAAGATCGATCCGCGCCTCATCGTCCTCGCGCGCCCGCGGCAAAAGCTGCGCGGGGGCGAGAGCTTCACCGTCGAAGCGAAGAGCCAGAACGCCGACGACGAGACGGAGTCGCGCGACTACGGCGTCGCCGAGCCGACGACGCTCGTCGAGGTGGCGTGCGGGAGCGGGAGCGGCGACTGCGAAGCCAAGGGCAACGTCGTCCGCGGATCGTCGAGCGCGTCGCTCCGCGTGCGCTTCTCGAACCCGCTCGGCCTCGGGTACGACGGCGGCAGAAAGCACGTCAAGATCACGCCGGAGCCGAAGAACCTCTACGTGTCCGGCTGGGACGAGCTCACGATCTCGGCGAGCTTCTCGCCGTCGACGACGTACGCGATTCGCGCCGAAGGCATGAGAGACGAGTACGGCGGGGCGGTGCCGCCCGTCGCGATCACGTTCGAGTCGCTGCCGCTCTCGGCGAGCGCGACGATGCCGTCGGGCGTGAGCCTGCTCGACGAGGGCGCGACGCGATCGTTCCCCGTCACGACGCGCAACGTCGACAAAGCCGAGCTCCTCCTGTGGCCGCTTCCGAAGGGCGACGCGGCCGCGTTCGCCGCCGCGCGCAAGGCGACGCAGGCGTGGACGACGCCGAGCGGCGATCCGGTCGTCGTCGCGTTCTCGCCGGCGCAGAAGCGCGACGAGACCGTCGAGACGTCGATCGATCTCGGATCGAAGCTCGAGCGCGGGCGCGCGTACGTCGCGCAGGTCAAGGTCACGCAGACGTCCGCCGGCGCGCGCGCGCCGGCGTTCCCCGCGGGCAGCGAGGCGAGCCGGCCTTCGCTCGCGATGATCTTCGCCGCCGGGCAGAACGCGCTCTCCGCGCACGTGCACCAGGCAGGCGACAAAGCCGCGGTGCAGGTCACGCGCCTCGCGAGCGGCGAGCCCGTCGCCGGCGCGCGCGTCTCGATCGGATCGGCGTCGGCGACGACCGACGACATGGGCACCGCGCTCCTCGCCGCGCCGCGACCCTCGCCCGGTGAAGAGCCGATCCTCTCGGTCACATCGGGCGACGCCGAGCTGATGCTTCCGCTCGGGAGCGCGGGCACGATCGCGTCGCGCGCGCTCTTCCCCGATCTCGCCGGCGCCGAAGACGCGCCGCCGCCGATCGAGAGCGTCGGAATGATCGTGACCGATCGCGGGCTCTACAGGCCCGGATCGAAGATGTTCGTGAAGGGTTTCGTCCGCAAGGCGGAGGGCGCCGGCATCCGTCCGATCCCGGGCGCGAAGGTGCGCCTGCGCGTCGTCGATCCGATGAACAAGGACGTCCACGACGAGGCCCTCGTCACGAGCGCGCGCGGCGCGATCGACAGAGAGGTCGCCTTCGACAAGCGCGGTCACACCGGGCGCTTCCACGTGCTCCTCGAGCTCGACGACGGCAAGCACACCGTGATCGCCGACGAGACCGTGCGCGTCGCCGACTTCGAGGCGCCTCGCTTCAAGGTCGACGTCGAAGCCGTCGACGCGAGCCCCTCTCCGACGAACGTGAAGGCCAAGGTCAGCGCGCGCTACCTCTTCGGCGCGGCGATGGGCGGCGCGCGGGCGACGTGGGTGATCAAGAAGTCGAAGGTTCCGGTCAAGGGCGGCGCGCTCGCCGACGCCGGCCTCTCGTTCGCGCGTGAGCGCGATTGGTACGAAGACGACGACGCGCCCGCGAGCGAAGCGCAGAGGCCCGTCACCGGCGAAGGCGTGCTCGCCGAAGACGGCACGATGACGATCGACGCCGTCACCGGACCGCTCGCCGACGGGCCGACGGAGCTGCTCGTCGAGGCCGACGTGTCCGACGCGTCGTACCGTCACGTCGCCGGGCAGATGCGCGTCGTCCGCGATCCGCACGCGCGGCACGCAGGGCTCAGGCTCTCGCGCCGCTTCGGCGACGGAGGTCAGCCGCTCCGCGTGGACCTCGGTGTGGTCGACGCCGCGGGCAACGCCGTCGCGGGCGCGAAGGTCTCGGCGCGCCTCGAGCGGCTCACGTGGAGCCGCTCGGCGCAGCGAACGGAGAGCGGCGCCTTCGTCGAGCGATGGAGGTACGCCGGCAAGACCGAGGCGGAGTGCAGCGTGACGAGCGCGGCGTCCCCCGTCTCGTGCGATCTGCCCGTCCCTCACGGCGGAAGCTTCCGCGTCATCGCGCGCGTCGACGGTCGCGACGACGCGTACACGTCGTACTGGGCGTACGGGAGCTGGCTCTCCGGTACGTCGAGCGTCGCGCCCTCGCAAGGCAAGAGGGTGCAGGTCGTGCTCGACAAGGGGCGCTACAAGAACGGCGAGACCGCCAAGCTCCTCGTTCAGAGCCCGTTCGCAAAGGCGATCGCGCTCATGACGCTCGAGCAAGGCGGGATCGTCGCGCACACGTCGAAGCGGATCGAAGGTCCGAGCGCGACGTTCGACGTCCCGATCTCGTCGGCGAACGCGCCTTGGGTCCACGCCGCGGTCACGCTCCTCCCCGTCGGCGGCGGCGACGCCGACTACCGCGTCGGCGTCGTGCGCATCCCCGCCTCTTCCGACGACGCGCGCCTCGAGGTCAAGGTCGCGAGCGCCAAGAAGAGCTACGAGATCCGAGACGAAGCCGAGATCACCGTCGAGGTGAAGAAGGGCGGCGCGCCGGTGAAGAACGCCGACGTGACGCTCGCCGTGGTCGACGAGGGCGTCCTTCGAATGACCGCCTACCACCCGCGCGATCCGGTCTCCGCGCTCCGCCCGGGACGCGGGCTCGACTTCCTCGTCGGCGACAGCCGCGCGTCGATGCTGCGGCGCCGCGAGAAGGCGCACGTCGCCGGCGGCGGCGACAGCGAGGGCGAAGAGTCGCTCGACACACGAAAGAGCTTCGTCGAGACGGCCGCGTGGCTCCCGAGCCTCGTGACCGACGGCGAGGGCCGCGTGAAGGCCAAGGTGAAGCTCCCCGACAACCTCACCGAGTTTCGCATGACCGCCGTCGTCGTCGACGACGCCGGCGGCGGCGGGACGTCGGAGTCGAGCTTCGTCGTGAGCCGGCCGCTCCTGCTCGAGCCGATCATGCCGCGCTTCGCGCTCCAGGGCGATCGCTTCGAGGCGGCGGCGATGGTCCACAACGACACCGACGCGCCCGTCGCGGCGAAGGTGACGGTCGCGGGCGAGATCCGCGACGTCACGATCCCCGCGCGCGGCCGCCAGCGCATCTCCGTCTCGATGACCGCCGAGCGCTCGCGCAAGATGCGCTTCGCGCTCGAGACCTCCGGCGTGGTGCGCGACAAGGTCGAGATCCCGCTCCGCGTCGACGTCCCCGGGATCGACGAGCACCCGATGGTCTCGGGCGTCTTCGGCGACACGCAGGTGGTCGACCTCGCCATCCCTCCAGACGCCGTGTTCGAGGAAGGCGCGATGCTCTCGATCAAGACGGGATCGGCGCTCTACCCCGAGCTGGGGCAGCGCCTCTCGTACCTCCTCGACTATCCGCACGGCTGCGTGGAGCAGACGACGTCGAGCACGATCCCGCTCGTCGCCGCGCGCACCATCCTCCCGTGGACGGGAACGACGAGCCTCGACGACGACGAGCTCCGGCGACGCATCGAGGCGGGCGTCACGCGCCTCGCGACGATGCAGACCGCGGGCGGAGGCCTCGCGTACTGGCCGGGCGGCAGCGAGCCCAACGTCTACGGCTCGGCGTACGCGATGCGCGTGCTCGTGCGCGCGAAGGAGATGGGCATCAGCCGGCCCGAGCTCATCGAAGGCGTCTCCAAATTCCTCCTCTCGCGCCTGCACGACGAAGCGTCGCCCGAGCTGTCGATGTCGATCGCGGAGGTGCTCGCGCAGGCCAAGGAGCTGCCGGAGAGCGCCGCCGACGGCCTCTACGACCGACGGGAGAAGCTCGACGCCTCCGGGCTCGCGAGCCTCGCGATCGCGCTCTCGTCGCTGCCGAAGCAAGACGATCGCGTGCGCGACGTGCTCGATCGCCTCGAGAGCGCGTTCGACGAGCAGGGCGCGTCGAAGATTCCCCACGACGCGCGCGACTGGCACTTCTGGGGCTCCAGCGATCGCGATCGCGCGCAGGCGATGATCGCCCTCACGCGGCTTCGACCGAGCTCGCGCGTCTTGCCGACGCTCGCGTCGCGCGTGTCGAAGGGGCTCGACCGCTGGTCGACGCAGAGCACCGCGTGGTCGCTGCTCGCGCTCGCCGACTTCATCGGCACACGCACCCCCGACGGAGGCGTCGACGTCAGCG
Organism: Labilithrix sp.; assembly: GCA_019637175.1. Classification (GTDB taxonomy): domain Bacteria; phylum Myxococcota_A; class Polyangia; order Polyangiales; family Polyangiaceae; genus Labilithrix. Next base: position 46,116 of record JAHBWD010000045.1, read on the forward strand.
TGAAGCTCGAGGGAAAGATCCTCGACACCTACGCGAAGCTCGGCGGCGACAACAAAGAGGTGCGCGTGCCGCTCGCGCAGATCGCGGGGAAGAAGATCACGCTGCTCTTGACCGGCGACGCGAAGACGCCGAGCGCCTTCGCGCTCGAGGCGCGCTACAAGAGGCCGCTCACGGGCGCCGGGACGAAGATCGCGCGTCGAGGTCCTTCGGGCGTCTCGATCCATCGCGCGTACAGCGACGCCGCGGGCAAGCGCATCGATCTCGACGCGGTGAAGCCGGGGCAGATCGTGCGCGTCGCCGTCCGCGTCGATCTGCCGACGCTCGACGACTACCGCCTCGGCTACCTCGCGGTCACCGATCGGCTGCCCGCGGGGCTCGAGCCGCTCGACACGGACCTCGCGACGACGGGATCGATCGCCGATCTCGCGAAGGATCACCCCTTCTACGAAGGGCTCTCGGCGTACGGCAGGGCGGCTTCGCACGTCGACCTGCGCGACGACAAGGTGCAGCTCTACTTCGATCGCACCTACGGCGGTCGCGCGGTCTACGCGTCGTACCTCACGCGCGCGACGACGCCGGGGACGTTCACGCTGCCGCCGGCGATGGGTGAGCTGATGTACGAGGCCGGCAGCGAAGGCTACAGCGACGCGCAGCGCGTGACGGTGAAGCCTTGAAGAGATCGCGCAAGCGCGCCGTCGTCGCGTGCGCGGCCATCGCCCTCGCGTGGCTCGGCTGGCGAGGCCTCCGCGCGAGCGCCGGGGCGCCGTACGACGCGCTCGCCGACAGCTCGTGGACGGAGAGCACGCGCGTCCTCGCGCGCGACGGCCGCCTGCTCGGCGAGCGGCCGAGCCCCGAGGGGCTCCGCGGGCGAACGACGAAGCTCGGCGACGTGAGCCCGCGCCTCGTCGCCGCGACGATCGTCAGCGAAGATCGGCGCTTTCGCTCGCACGACGGGATCGATCGCCCGTCGCTCGTTCGCGCCTTCGCGAGCTGGGTGAGGCGCGGTCGCGTGATCTCCGGCGGGAGCACGATCACGCAGCAGCTCGTCAAGCGCCTCGATCACCAGGGCAGGTCGCGCCCGAAGACGATCGCGAACAAGCTCCGCGAGATGGCGCGCGCGCAGAACCTCGAGGCGCGCGCCGACAAGGACACGCTCCTCGAGGCCTACTTCAACCACATCGACTACGGCCATGGCTGGGTGGGCCCCGAGGCGGCGGCGCGCGGCTACTTCGGCGTCCCCGCGCGCGATCTCTCGCTGGCGCAGGCGGCGCTCCTCGCCGTCTTGCCGCGGGCGCCGAGCGCGCTCGATCCCTACCGGCACCGCGAGCGCGCGGTGATGCGGCAGCGCGCGCTGCTCGAGAGCATGCGGGCGCACGGCGACGTCTCGAAGGAAGATCTCGATCGCGCGCTCGGGGAAGAGCTCGTCTTGCGCGATCGCTCTTCGCCGGCGCTGATGGCGCCGCACCTCGTGCTCGCGAGCGCGAAGGCGATCCGACGCTCCTCGGCGCCGCGCGAGATCGCGACGACGATCGACTTCGATCTCCAGCGCGACGTCGAGGCGCTCGTGAAGTCGCACGCGCTCCGCCTCGCGCAGCGCGACGCGAGCACCGCGGCCGTCGTGATCGTCGACAACGCGACGGGCGACGTGCTCGCGCGCGTCGGCAGCGCCGACTGGGAGGACGCGAAGATCGCGGGCGCGGTCGATCTCGTTCGAGCGCGCCGCCAGCCGGGCTCGACCCTCAAGCCCTTCGTCTACGCGAAGGCGTTCGAGCGCGGCGTCTCGCCGATGGAGATGCTCGCCGACGTTCCCACCGACTACGGCGGATCGAGCGCGACGTGGTCGCCCGAGAACTTCGACGGCACGTTCGTGGGACCGGTATCGGCGCGCGAAGCGCTCGCGGGCAGCCTCAACGTGCCCGCGGTGCGCCTCGCCGGCGACCTCGGCGCGAAGGAGCTCGTCGCGACGCTGCGCGACGTGGGGCTCGCGCTTCCCGAAGGTCACGAGCGCTACGGGCTCTCGATCGCGCTCGGGAGCGGCGAGGCCACGCCGCTCGAGCTCGCGGAGGCGTACGTCACGCTCGCGCGCGGCGGCGAGCACGTCGCGCTTCGCACGCTGTCGACCGATCCTGCGGCGACGCCGCGCGCGGTGCTCGATCCGAGCGCGGTCGCGGCGGTCGCCGACGCGCTCGCCGATCCGATCGCGCGCGTGCGAGGCCTGCGAACACGCGGCCCCTTCGATCTCGGCTTCCCCGTCGCGGTGAAGACCGGCACGAGCACCGCGTTCCGCGACGCGTGGACCGCGGGCTTCACGCGCGAGCGCACGGTCGTGGTGTGGGTGGGCAACGCGACCGGCGCGGCGACGAACAGGCTCACCGGCGCGGTCGGCGCCGGCCCGCTCTTCGCCGACGCGATGAAGCGCGCGATGAGCGCGCTGCCAGCCGGCGCGTCACGCGCGCCGCTCTATGCGCCCGGCTTGCTCGACGAGGTCGAGGTCTGTCCGCTCTCGGGCCAGAGGTCCGGCCCTGCGTGCACCGATCACGTGCGGCGCATGTTCCCGCACGGACGCGCTCCGAATCACGCGTGCGCGATCCATCAGCTCGCCTCACCGCGTGAAGCTGCGGGGAGAGAGCCGAGGTGGCGCTGCGACGCCGGCGGCGCGCAGCGGATCGTCGTCCTCCCGGCGCCCTACCGCGGGTGGCTCGCCGAGCGGCCGCTGGGCGCGCCCGGCGCCGACGTCGGCGGGCTCCCGTGGCTGCTCGCGTCGAGCGTCCCCGGCTGCGCCGCGCCGATCGCAGAGGAGCCCCGCGTCGTGATCTCCGCGCCGCGCGACGGCAGCGTCCTCGAGGCCGATCGTCACGGACGATCGCACGACGCGGTCGACGTCGCCGCGGAGACGCGCGGCCTCGCGCCCGACGCGACGCTCGAGGTCGTCGTCGACGGCAAGGTAGCGATGGCGCTCCCCTCTCCCTATCGCGGCCGCGTCGCCGTCGGGCGCGGCGATCACCTCGTCGAGGTTCGCCCGCGCGACGCGCGAATCGCGGCGATTGTGGGCCGAGCGCAGATCAGCGTGCGATAGATTCATCGACGGGATGAAGAAGTCGCTCCCCGATCCCGGGCTCGAGCTGCCGATCGCGTTCGTGCCCTGCTCGAACGGCGAGTACGCACCGGCGGCGCCCACCGAGCGCGATCGCAAGGCGATCGAGATCTTCGCGCGCGCCGCCGAGGAGAACGCGAAGCACACGGGCGTGTCTCGACGCGACTTCGTGCGCTCGGCGTGCGGGCTCGCGACGGCGCTCGGCGTGATGAACCTCGTGTACGGCTGCCAGCGCGAAGGCGACGGCAACGGCCTCGGCGGCGGCTGGCCGAGCTACGACGTCGATCGCGACGCCATGCTCGATCCCGCGCGCGCGTGCGAGAAGCTCGGCGGCGACGAGTTCGTCTTCGACGTGCAGACGCATCACGTCGATCCCAGCGGCGCGTGGCGAGCGAAGGATCCCAACGCGGCGATCGCCATCGGCACGTTTCCGCAAGCCGCGTGCGGCGAAGACGATCGGCTGACGTGCCTCGGCACGAAGCGCTTCATCCGCGAGATCTTCGTCAAGAGCGACACGGCGGTCGCGTGCCTCACGGGCCTGCCCTCGGCGCCCGAGGTGGATTCGCTCCCGATGGAGGCGCGCGCCGCCACCCGCCGCATCGTCGAGCGACTCTCGGGTTCGCCTCGCCTCCTCATCCACGCGAACGTGCGCCCCGAGGTCGGACCTCGTGAGCTCGACGCGATGAGCCTCGCGCACGAGCGCTACGCCAACGCCGGGTGGAAGGTCTATCCGGGCGTCGCGTGGCGCTTCGACGACGAGAAGATCGCCGTCCCCTTCCTCGAGCGCGCGCGCGCCATCGGCGTGAAGGTCGTCTGCGCGCACCGCGGGATCCAGAACGACACCGCGCTCTACGGCGATCTCTCCTCGCCCCGCGAGATGATCAAGATGGCCAAGCAGTACCCCGATCTCTCGATGCTCGTCTATCACTCGGGCTTCGAGGGCGCGATCACCGAGGGTCCCTACGATCCGGTGAACCCGCGCGGCATCGATCGGATGGTCAAGGGCCTCGAAGAATTTCCGACCGACAACGTCTACGCCGAGCTCGGCGCGACGTTCCGCGCGCTGATGACGCGCCCGCTCGAGCTCGCGCACGCGCTGGGCAAGCTGCTCAAGAGCGTCGGCGAAGATCGGATCTTGTGGGGCACCGACTGCATCTGGTTCGGCTCACCCGCGGAGCAGCTCGCCGCGTTCCGCGCGTTCCAGATCCCGGAAGAGCTCCAAGAGAAGCACGGCTACCCCGCGCTAACGCCCGCCATCAAGGCCAAGATCCTCGGCCTCAACGCGGCGAAGGTCTACGGCGTCGACCCCGGCGCCGTCCGCTGCGCGATCGAGGACGACGACATCGCCAAGATCAAGGAGGCGAAGATCGACGACGGATGGCCGCTCGGCGGCTACGGGCCGAAGACGCGCCGAGAGCTCTTCGAGATGTTTCGCCGGGGCTGAACACGTCCTAGGCTCACGGCCATGTCCCGGATCGAGCGCGCCGTCATCGAGCCCGTCGGCTCCGATCTCGTCGCGCTCGCCCAGTGTCACGCGCTCGACGCGACCATCTTCCCCCACACGAGCTTGCCGCCGGTGTTCGCGAGCGATCCGCTCGCGCCCGCGATCTGGATCGCGCGCGTCGAGGCAGGAGGGCCGGTGGTCGGCTTCGTCGGAACGCGCGCGCAGCAAGACGTGCTCGAGATCGTCGGCCTCGCCGTCGATCCCGCGCACCGACGCGCGGGCATCGGTCGCGCGCTCGTCCGCGCGGCCGCTCGGTCGGCGCGCGCGCGCGGCCTCGATCGCATCGCCCTCCACGTCTCGACGGGGAACCAAGCGGCGATCGAGCTCTACACGCGCGAGGGCTTCCGCAAGGCGGAGCTCTTGCCCGGCTTCTACGCGTCGCGCCGCTTCCCCGACGAAGGGAACGCCTACGTCATGATCCGTGAGATCGACTGAGGAGCCGTCAGCGCGCCGCTCAGTGCCACGCCGACGCGGTGCGGACGGGCTGGTTCGTCTCGTCGTGCTCCTTCACGAGCGCGAGGCTCTTCGGCATGCACTTGACGCAGCTCGGGAACACGGAGCCGTGATCGCAGGTGATCGTGGTCGCCGTCGCCGGCGCCTCGAAGTCTTCTTCGTCGAGGTGCTTGCCGCAGGCGATGCAGTGGATGTGCCCGTGCCCGCTCGGCGCCGCCTGCGCGGGGCGCGGGCCTCCGGCGAGGGCCTTCTTCTCACGTTTGGTCAGCTTCGGCTTTCGCTTCATGGGGGAGCGCCCAGCATAGAGCCATCTCGACGAATCTGAACGTCACGATCGCGACGGCGAGGAAGGAAAGCGCGCCCCGCGCCAAGAGGAGCTCGGGCACGGGCACGTGGCCCGCGGTGGTGACCGCGACGACGCCGGCCCAACCCCCTGCGAGCAGCGCGGGCGCGGCCGCCGCGCAGACGACGAAGACGTGCCCCGCGGTCCGCGCGCGCCGCACCGCCGCGACGCCCCCGACCGCGAGGCCCACGCCGACGAGCGACGCCGCGGCGAGCATCGCCGTCGGATGAAGGCCCCAGTAGCGGATCGAGAGCGAAGGGATGAAGAACAGGATCGTGAACGCGCGCAGCGACGCGACGCACGCGGTCATGCTCGGCGAAGGCGCGGCGCCGCCGGGCGCGAGGCGGTCGACGCGCGACGACGCGACCGACGCGCCCGCCGCCACGACGAGCGCGACCGCGAGGCCGCGCGCGTATGACGGGAGATGCGCGAGGTTGTAGAGGAGGAACGCGTCGTAGATCGCGAGGACGATCCACGCGATCGCGCCCGCGCCCGCGAGGAACGAGAGGAGCCCGAGGACGCCGTGAGGGCCGCTCGGCGCGGACGCATCGGCGTGCGGCTCGCGTCGCGCGAGCCACGCCACGTAGAACGGAACCGTGACCGCCGCGAGGGCTCGCAGGAACAGATCGTCGCGCGTCCACGGATTCGGGAGCGACAGCTCGACGAGCGAGAACGTGAAGGAGAACGAGATCGACGCGAGCACGAGGAGCGGGAGCCGGCAGAGCGAGCGATACGTCTCGACGCCGAGCAGGCGCGCGACCGCGAGGTACGCGAAGAGCGTGAAGGGCAGCTCGAGGAACGCCTGGACGCGGAGGACCGACGGCGAGAGCCACGTCACGTCGACGTGCGCCGCGACGAAGCGGACGAGCGCGCCGAGCGAGCCGCTCTTCGCGACGTGAAACCAGCCGGGCGAGATGTATTGCGCGACGAACCGACTGCTGCCTCCGTGCGCGCCCAGCACGTACGCGCCGAAGAGCACCTGGTTGACGAAGAGCAGCAGGCACACGACGAGGAGCTGCGTCAGCGGATGAAGCGCCACGTGCCACCACGCGCGATCCTTCGCCGCCGGCCGCGCCGCGCCTCTCGATCGGAGCCATGCGCCGGCGGCGAACGCCAGCACGGTGGAGATCGTCACGGTCGCCTCGAACGCCGTCGCCCGGTTCATGAACGGAAGGTACGAACGGCGCCCGCCCGAAACTCCGCCGCTCGACGCCGACTTGCGACCGTTCGCTCGGAAGCTCGGATCGCGCTTTGTCCATGAACGACGGGCTACGTCACCCGATCGGATGGTTGACGAGGTAGGTGTCGTGCCTCACGCTTGTCGTTCGGACAATGTCGAGGTCCATCTTCGTCGCGCTCTTGGTCGGCACGACCGCCATCGCCGCTTGCAGTGAATCGCCCGGCCCGCAAGCCAGCGCGCCGCCCGTGCCCGGCGACGACGGCTCGCCGGGCGGTCCGGACACACCGGGGCCCGATCCCGATCCGGCGCCAGGACCGACCCCGGATCCGCCGTGGCAGTGGGTGCCGCCCGTCGTCCCGACGACGAGCCCGGCGTGCGGCACAGCGCAACCCGCCGCCGTCGGCGCGAGCTACGCGACGGCGAGCGGCCGGAGCTTCCACGTGTGGGGCCCGCCGCAATACGATCCCAACGTCAGGTACCCCGTCGTCGTCGCGTATCACGGGTGGTACGCGGACGGCAAAGGCCACCAGTCGTGGTTCGAGATGGAGAAGTCGGTCAACGGCGAAGCCTTCGTCGTCTATCCCGACTCCGACGGACCGACGTGGGACACCTCGGGCACGAAGGACCTCGCGTTCTTCGACGACATGATCAAGCAGCTCGGCGAGACGTACTGCATCAACCCGGCGCGCGTCCTCGCCTTCGGCTTCAGCTACGGCGGCCGCTTCGTGAGCCACCTCGCGTGCAAGCGCGCGGGCTGGGTGAAGGCCGCGGCCATCGGCGCCGCCGGCTACGGAGGCGACGGCCAGAAGTGCGGGCGCGTGCCGGTGCTCTTCTCGCATCGCACGAGCGATCCCGACGAGCTCATCGCCTGGGGACGCACCGCGGAGCAGAACTGGACCACGATCAACGGATGCAGCGCCGACACCGACGTGAGCGATGCGGCGATGAACTGCGCGACCCACCGGAGCTGCAGCGCGCCCGGCTCGGTCACCTTCTGCGAAGACACCCACGTCTTCGAGCCGCCCGCGCCCGCCAACTGGAACCACACCGTGCGCGACATCTATCGCGCGTACACCTTCCAGTGGTTCAAAGCGCTCCCCTGAGGGAGATCCCGGGAACTTTTCCGAACGGGCGCGTACGAAGCCGAAAGTGCACGTCGGAAGGATCCTCCCGCCGCCGATCCGACGCGTGTTCGCGCTCGCCGGCGCCAAGATCGTCGAGACGCTCCGCGACGCGCCCTACGTCTTCTTCGCCGTCGTGATCGGCGTCGCGCTGAGCTTCCGCGTGGCGATCGGATGGGTGAAGGGCGCGTCGAGCCCGCAGGACGAGGCGCCGACGTTCACCACGACGCCTGTCCATGCCGCTGCGAGCGGAAATCTCCCCCACGAGCAAGCCCGAGCGGCAGGAGCTGAAGCGCGCGTCACGCCCGAGCTGCGCAGGGATCCCGAGGCCGTCGACGGGCGGCCCGGCGCCGTGAGGGTCGGGCGCCCCGCGCAGGGTCCAGCGCAGCGCGGCCAAGGCCAGCGCGGCCACGCACGGCGCGGCCGCTGACGACTTGACGCGTCGCGCTCCGGCTCGTACGCGAAGAGCGTCATGTGCCGGAACATCCGAGTGCTCCACCACTTCGAGCCGCCGACGACGCCCGAAGAGATCCGCGCGGCCGCGCTCCAGTACGTCCGCAAGGTGAGCGGCGTTCGCGCCCCTGGCGCGCGCGACGAGGCCGCCTTCGATCGCGCGGTCGACGAGATCGCGAAGGCCACGGCGAAGATCCTCGCGTCGCTCCCCTCACGAGGCGAGCCGCGCACGCGCGAAGGCGAGCGCGAGAAGGCACGCGCGAAGTGGGGCGCGCGCGTCGCGCGCATCAACGCGGTGAAGTAGCTCGTCAGCGCGCGGCGCGCATCACGAGCCGCATGCGCGCTTCATCGAGCCAGGTCGCGTCGCGCCACGCCGAGACGACCCGGTTCGTCGCGAAGAGCACGTGCCCCGCGATCCCCGCGAGGATGCAGCCGACGTCCGCGCCGTCCGAGACCGTCACGACGACGAGGAGCGCCGCGGCGTAGAGCGTGAAGAGCGCGAGCAGCGCGCGGAGCCGCTTGAGGCGCGCTTCGTCGGCGAAGAGCTCCGCCGTCGAGGGGCGGAGGGTCATCGTGGCCGGGTGCAGCGCCTGATTCATGCGGTAGGCTCATGTGCGCTGCACGCGCCGAGCCAGGCTGCAAGCCGGCTACTTCTTCGAGATTTTCAGGGTGATCCGCCGTCTCGGGTGGATCCGCTGGCGCCCACAGTTGCCTACACGGCGCCCCGGCGCCTCCTCAGGAGGAGCGCGACGGCGAGGCCCGCCGCGCCGAGCGTCGCGGCAGGCGAAGACGACGCGCCCGCGGTGACGGCGCATCCCTTGTCGTTGCTGTCGGACGGCGCCGGGTTCGCGTCGCAGGTGCTGCCGAAGCCGTGACGAGGGGTCGGGTCGCACGCCGTGGCCGCGAGCCTGCCGGTCGCCGCGACCTGCGTCGAGACGCTCCGTATCGCGGTGTCGGGATAGATCTCGCAGATCCCCGCGATGTCGTCGCCCGAGAGCGAGCGAAGCGCCGACGAGCCCGGGCGATAGCTCGCGAACATCGTCGAGCTCGCCGACGTCGCGTGCGCGAGCCCGAGGAAGTGGCCGGCCTCGTGGGTGATGACGCTGAGCAAGTCGAAGCCGTTGGGGGGAACGACGTCGCTGATCGAGAGGTTCCGCCCCGACGCGTTGATCTCCATGTCGGCGTCGTAGATTTCGCCGGTGTCGGCGTTGAACGTCACCGTCGTGAGGCCCAGCGTGTTGTTGGGATCGCTGTATGGCCAGCGATCGTCGCGGAAGACGATCAGGTTCTGGTTGGGCCCCGTCGGGTTGTAGCGGACCTCGGCGCAGCTCACCGGTCCGAGGTTCGACGTCGCGGTGCCGACGGCGCCGCCGCTGCCGGGGCACTCGACGTTGTTCCAGGTCGCGAACGCCGCGTCGATGATGCGCGTGGCGTCTTCGAAGGAGACGTTCTGGCTCGCGGCCTGCTGGATGCTGTAGCCGATGCAAGCGCCCTTCCAGTAGAGGAAGAGCCCCTTGGTGAAACAGCCGCTGCTCGGGCTGTAGCTCGCGGGGATCGGGCTCGTCGTCGTACGGCAGTATGCCTCGCCCGTCCGCGGCACGAGGGCGAGAGCGCCCATCATCGCGAGCACGGCCACGTGCCGCCGCGCGCCGCCGCGGCGAGGCGAGAGCATCATGCCCCGAAGGTAGCACGAACGACGCCGGGCCGGCGTGCGGCGCGCGCGGCCGTCAGAGCGGGCGGCGCGCCATGATCTTCTCCCAGCAGAGCTCTTGCCGCTGCGCGAGCTTCTTCATGATCGAGATGATGAGCACGGCGCAGACGATCGAGACGAATGACGACGCGAAGCCGAAGGTCGCCGAGAGCTGGGTGTCGTCGATCTTGCCGCTGATGCGATCGAGGAAGCCGCTCACGATCCACGTGGCCCACCAGGCGCCGAGGGCGGGCGCGGCCGGCCGCAGCAGCCAGTCCGACGCGCTGCCCGCGGCGTCGGGGTCGCTCGCGCGCCACACCTCCTGCACCGCCTTGAACGGCTTGTAGAGGTTCGCGAACGGCACGAACCACCAACCGACGCACCAGCCCGGCGTGAACTGCAGCCCCGTGGCGCCGAACGCGCGCACGTTCTTGGCCGCGCGGTTGAGCCAAACGAGGAAGAAGATCGCGGCGAGGATCGTCGCCCCGACCACGACGACGACGGCGCCGACGAGCGCGAGACCCGCCGCGGGCGAGGCCTCTTCGAGCGAAGGCCCCGACGCGAGCAGCGCCGCGTTCGCCGCGAGCTGCGCGGGGATCGTGAGCGCGATCGTGATGGCGGCCGCCGTCGTCTTCCAACCGAGCGGCTCGTAGCCGTGATGGCCGTGCCCGGTGTAGGCGTGCGCCTGATGCGCCGTAGGCGGCGCGTACTGAACGTAGGGGTTGGTCACTGGCGCCCGGTGAGCTCGAACTGGGAGCTCGCCGCGTAGCCGCGCACCATCACGTGCACGGTCGCGGGCTCGGTGAGGTTCACCGTGCACGTCTCGCTCGAGCCGCTCTTGAAGGGGCGGCAGTCGTAGACCGTGCTCGTCGGCGCCGCGCCGCGCTTGACGTAGAGATCGGCGTCACCCGTGCCGGTGATGGCGAACGTGTACGAGCCCGCAGGCAGCTCCGTCGTCTGGAAGCGCTTCTCTTCGTTGCGCGCCACGGTGCCGCTCTCGTTCATTCCCGCCCACGCGCCGGGGGCCGGCGCCGCGAGCTGCTTGATCGAGAGCTTGTACGCGTTCGAGCGGGTCGCGTAGCCGACGACCTTGGCGTAGATCTTCGCCGGCGCCGCGAGCGTCACCGAGCACTCCTCGTTCGATCCGCCGATGTAAGGGCGGCAGTCGTAGACCGTGCTCGTCGGCGCCGCGCCGACCTTCACGTAGAGATCGGCGTCGCCGCCGGGCGCCGCGGGATCGTGCGTGAGCGACACCGTGTACTTGCCCGCGGGCAGCTCGGGCGTGTCGAAGAGGTTCTCTTCTCCACGGGTCACCGCGCCGCTCTCCTCGCGCGAGTAGAGCCCGCCCGCGCCCCCGATGGGCATCCCCGGGCGGAAGACGTTGTCTTCTTCACCCGTGACGAGCACGACCTGCTGCGTGTCGATCGACGTGAACATCTGCTCGAACGTCTGCGGCTGCGCGATGCTCATGAGGCCCCTCACGAGGGCCGTCGAGGCGCGCGAGTTCGCGTGGAAGTACGACGGCATCGCGTTCGTCACGATGTCCATGTACTTCGTGCCGCCCGGATCGTCGGGGTTGATCGCCGCGCGCTTCTGCGCGAGCGATCCGTCGACGTACGCGAACGTGTCGCAGCCGTTCATGAAGAGGAGCAGGTACTTGCCCGAGACGAAGCGGCCCTTGTTCGCGAGCGCGCGGACGTTCTGCCCGAGGCCGGCGTGACCGTTGTAGATGATGACGTCGGCGCTCGTGGAGAGCTGCTCGTAGCGAGCGTCGAACGAAGGGCCGGCGGTGCGGACGTTGTCGACGAGGAGCGCGGTGACCGTGACCTTCTTGCCGTCCGCGAGCGTCGCGCGGAACGTCGCGTCGGGGCTCGCGATGCCCGGGTTGGTCGGGAGGTTCGCCGGCTCGGTCGTGAGCGAGAGCGCGCCGAGCGTGGAGCGCATCGACGCGACGAACGAGTCGTACGCGCTGATGCCCGCGTCGTTCGCCGTCGCGCCGTCTTCGTTCTTGCCGAAGATCGCGACGACCCGGAGCTCGTTGTCTTCCCAGACCTTGTGGTACTCGGGGTACTTCCCGGTCGTGTTCTCGACCGAGCGCGAGACCGTCGCGTTGAAGCGAACGACGTCGGCCGCGTCGATCGAGCAGCCGGCGCGGTTCGGGCGGTAGTAGTACCACATCGATCCGGAGTCGACGTCGTGCGCGCTGATGTCGACGCAGCGGTTCATGTACTTCGTCGTGAACGCCTCGAGGCCGGAGAACGTGATCGTCTTCGGCAGCGCGAACGCGTACGAGGTCGGGACGCTCGCCTTCTTGCCCCACGCGACCGGGATCTTCGCGTGGTAGGTCACGCGATAGGTGCCGTCGCCCTGCGCGGCGGTCTGCACGTTCGTGAGCACCAGCCGATCGAGGCGACCGACGCTGCGATCGTGGTTCAAGTGACCGATCGTGTAGAGGAACTGATCTTGGATCTTCTGCTGCGCGCCCCAGCTCGAGTCGGTGACGAGCTCGCCGTCGAGCTCGAAGTCGAGCTGCACGGCCTCGCGGCTCGAGAACGCCGAGTCCGACGCTTCGGCGTCTTCGGCGGCCTCGTCGGCGCAGCCGGCGGCTCCGAACGCGGCGACCGAGGCGATGGATAGAAGGAGGGCAAGGGAGGGACGACGCATGCGCCAATGTACGACGCCGTACGCAAAACCTTCCTTCGCCACCAACACGTTGATTTAATTGACGTCGATCGCGGTCACGCCGCGCGGAGCACGCGCCCGAGGCCGCGGCGAACGCCGAGATCGTGGGCAGGCTGACCGTCGACGACGGCGTCGTGGCCCGCGACGAGCACGTGTCGGACCGCGCCGCCCCCTTCGTTGACGAGGCGCGCGACGCCGCCGAGGCAGTCGAGCGGGGGCGCCTCGCGAACGACGTCCAGCGCCGGACCGAGCTTCTCGGGATCGATCACGACGACGTCGGCGCGCTTGCCGACCGCGAGCGTGCCTGCGTCGATGCCGAGCCAGTCGCCGATCTCTCCGGTGAGCCGATGCACCGCGCGCGCGATCGACATGAACGCCTCGCCGCGCATCGACGCGTCGCGCACGAGGCGCAACATCCGAAGCGGGAAGCTGTAGTGCGCCATGTTGCGCAGGTGCGCGCCCGCGTCGGAGAAGCCGATCAGGACGTCGGGGTGGGCGACGATGCGTTCGAGCTCGCGCGGGCGATCGTTGGCCATGACCGTGTACCAGCGCAGCGCGTCGCCGTGCTCGCCGACGAGATCGAGGAACGCGTCGACCGAGCTCACGCCGCGCTCGCGCGCGACGTCGGAGAAGGTCTTGCCGACGACGCTCGGATCGGGCGCGTCGAGGATCGTCGAGCGCCGGAGGTTGCGGTGGAAGATCTTCGGCGCGAGCTTGCTCCGAAATTGACGCCGGAAGGTGGAGCGATAGCGCGGATCGGCGAGCAGCGCGCGCCGCGCCGCGAGATCTTCGAGGTGGAGCGCCTCGGCGCCGGCGCCGAGCTCTTCGAAGACGACGACGTCCATCCCGTCGGCCCACAGCTCGAACGGCTCGGGGAGCGCTTGCCAGCGGAACGCCGCGCCGAAGAGACGGTTGAACGCGCGCGAGAGAACCCCGGCGAAGCGATGGATGCCGCGGCTCGCGAGCGTGTCCATCATCGAGATGATCGTCGTCTTGAGCGGCTTGCGCACGAGGCCCGCGCTCTCCAGCAAGAAGAGGAAGACGTTGAGCTTCGTCGTGACGTTGGGCACCCCCTGGAGGATGCGACCGCGCGCGCGGAGCTGCCGGGCGAAGCGACGGTATTCGCTCCAACGCGCGAACGTCGAGGGCAGCGGCCGGCTGCGAACGTCGCGGCTTCCGCCGATCTTGTCCCAAGGCAACGTCTGGATCGAGAGACCGAGGTAGCCGGCGTCGAGCCCTTCGGCGACATGACGATCCATCTCGCCGAGCTCGCGCGCCGTCGGCTTCACGCGGCTGAGCGCGCGCTCCATGCCCATCGCGTGGACGCGAAGCGCGGAGTGGCCGATGAACGACGCGACGTTGGGGCCGAGCGGGAGCGACGAGAGATGATCGAGGTACCCCGGCAGACAATCCCACGTCTTTCGCTCTTCGAGGATCGCGCGCACGGCGCCGTAGGGGATCGCCTCGACGCGACAGAACTGGTCGGCGAGATCTTCCGGCGATCCGAGCGCGAGGCTCAGCGAGCAGCTCCCGAGCACGCACGTCGTCACGCCATGACGGACCGACTCGACGAGGCCGGGCGCGACCTCGACCTCGGCGTCGTAGTGCGTGTGCATGTCGAGGAAGCCGGGCGTCACCCAGCGCCCGCGGGCGTCGATCGTGCGCGTGTGGGCCGCCTTCGGCAGCGGCGCGGCGGAGACCGCGACCACGCGCCCGCCCTCGATGCCGACGTTCCTGACCGAAGCGGCGGCGCCCGTGCCGTCGAAGAAGAGGCCGCCTTCGAGGATCGTGTCCATGCGCTCCGGTCTACGCGATCGGCGTCTCGCCCGCTTCAAGCGCGGCGCCAATCGCTTCACGCGGCGCGCCAGTCGCGAGGGGCGAAACGCCGTAGAATGTCCCGGTGCAGACGTGCGCCGAGCTCGCCGAGTTCCTCGCCGATCCGGTGGGCCGGTGCATCGCCGGCCGCACGTGGCTCTACTTCTACCCGCACCCGGGCTTCTGCGGCTTCATCGTGTGGGGCGCGCCGCGAGAAGACGACCTGAAGCGCCTCGTCGGCGTCCTCGAGGTCGAGCTCGGGGCCGCCCCTCACGTGTCGCTCGTCGACGCGCGACGAGCCGAAGGCGCCGATCCCCGCGGGTTCGGCGTGCTCGAGCGCTACGTGCGGGCCCACCACGAGGCGCTCGGGCGCGCGGTGACGAAGCTCGCGATCGTGCGCCCCGACGGGATCGTGGGCGCGATCACGTCGGGGTTCTTCGGCGTGACGCCGCCGCCGTATCCGGTCTCGATCTTCGAAGATCGCGCGCGCGCGATCGACTGGCTCGGCGTCGCCGATGCCGAGCGCGTCCTCGCAGAGCTGGCGAGAGAAGAAGAGCGCGCCTCGGGCTCGCCGCCGCTCCTCCGCGATCTGCGCGCGCGGCTCGACGCGCGCCTCGACACCGCGACCCTGGCGCGCGCGGCGAAGGCGCTCGGCGTCTCGGAGCGATCGCTCCAGCGCAAGCTCGGCGAGATCGGCACGACCTTCCAGCTCGAGGTCAATCGCGCGAGGGTGCGCGCGGCCAAGCGCATGCTCGCCGAGACCGACGCGAAGCTCACGCAGGTGGCGCACGACGTCGGCTGCGCGTCGCTCGCGAGCTTCAGCGCGCTCTTCCGCCGCGCGACCGGCGAGGCGCCGAGCGCGTGGCGCGAGTCGCGCCGGCGGCGTCCGTGAGCGACGACCCTGGCACCGGCGCCAGAGCGGGCTGGCACACGGCGTTCGGAGGGCGGCGCGATCGGCGCTGGAAACAGGACACTTCGGCGGTGGACGGCGCCGGCACGGACGATGCACGATGGGGCGTCCCATGCGCGCCCACGCGATCTTCGCTTTCGCCGCCGTCGTCTTCGCGGTCTCTCCCGCGCTCGCGCAGGAAGCGCCTGGCAGCGAGCCGGAGGCCCCGGCGGCGCCACAGGCCGAGCCGGAGCCGCCGCCCGCGCCCGAGGCCGCGCCTCCACCCGCGGCGCCCTCCCCGCGCGCGCAGCCCGCACCCGTCGAGCCGCCGGACGACGAGCGTGACGAAGAGATCGAGCCCGAGCGCGCACCGCAGAAGCTTCGCTCCGAAGGCATGCGGCTCGGCCTCGAGGCCGGCTTCTATCGAGCCTTCGCCGGCGACTTCGACCGTCTCAACGCCGGATCGCCCTCGCTCATCCCCGTCGGCGCCGACGTGTCGTTCCACACGAGCCCGACGCTCTTGCTCGGCTTTCACGGACACCTCGCGCTCGCCTCGCGCGACGACTGCTTGAGCGCCGATCGATGCCGCGGGCGAGCCTACGCCCTCGGCGCGCACATCGAGACGCTCCTCTCGAAGCGCGCGCGCAGCTTCGTTCCTTGGCTGCGGTACGGCGTCGGGTGGGAGATGATCTACCACGGCGGCCAGGCCAACGACGCGGCCGGACACAAGTATCGGAACGCGATCGACTTCATGGATCTGCGCGTCGGCGGCGACTTCGTCGTGGCGCGCGGTGAAGCGGGCCGCACGACGCGCATCGGTCCCTTCATCGGTCTCGTCGGCGGGATCTCCACCGGCCAGTCGGGCGTCCAGCAGCAGGGCGGCGGCTTCCCTCGCAACCTCGACCGCGACGGCGGCAAGGCGCACCTCTGGTTCAACGTCGGCTTCCGCGGAAACCTCGATCTCTAATCGACGAACGCTTCTCGATACGCGCTCTCGTCGAAGCCGACGACGACGCGATCGCGCGTCACGAGCACGGGCCGCTTCACGAGCTTTCCGTCTTGGGTCAGCCACAACATGATCTCTTCGTCCTTGGCCGATCCGAGCTTCTGCTTGTCGAGCGCGCGGTAGCTCTGACCGCTCGTGTTGAGCCACTTGCGGAGCGGCCGGCCGCTCTTCGGGATCCACGACGCGAGCTCCTCGGCGGTCGGCGGCGCCTCGACGATCGGCCGCACGTCGACCGCGACGTCGTGCGCGCCGAGCCATTTCAGCGCCTTCTTGCACGTCCCGCAGCCCGCGTACGACAGCACGAGCGGCCTCTTCTGCTTCGCCATCGGCCGCAGTGTACCATCGGTCGGCATGTCTCGCGGGCGCGCTCTGCTCCTCGGATGGGGGAACGCGACACGAAGCCAGCTCGCGGTCTACGAGCGGCTCCACACGGCGCTCGATCTCGAGCCGACGAGCGTGATCCCCGACACCCTGGCGGGCCTCCGCCGCCCCGAGGCCTATCCGCGCGCGCTCGCGCCGATCGCCGCCGATCTCGCGCGTGAAGGAGGCGATCGACCGATCGTCGTCCACCTCTTCAGCGACAACGGCTTCGTCGGCTGGGCCGCGCTCCTCGCGGCGCTCGCCGAGACCGATCCCGGACGGCGGGCGCGTGACGCGATCCGCGCAGTGATCCTCGACTCTTCACCGGGGCTCTGGGCGGTGCGGGGAAAGATGGATTTCGCGCGGCGCTTCGCGCTCGGGATGACGCCCGCCGTGTCGCGCCTCGCCGGGCGCGGGGCGCTCGAGCGGATGCCGATCGTCACGCCCCTCCTCGGCGTCGGGTTCGTCGCTTACCAGCTCGTGTTCCGGCGCTCCGTGCGCGCGATGCTCTCTGCGCCGGCGATCGTCGAGCAGCACCAGCCGCGCTGCCCGCACCTCTTCCTCTACGGCGAGGAAGACGTCCTCGTTCCGCCGCGCGACGTCCGCGCGTGGATCGCGCGCCAGCGCGCCGGCGGCCTCGACGTGTCGGACGAGCCGTTCGCCAACGCCCGTCACGTGGCGCTCTACCCGAACGATCCGCGGCGCTATCGTCGAGCCGTGAACGCGTTCATCCTTCGCGCCCTCGACGGCTAGGCTCGCTCCGATGCGCGCGCAGGTCCTCCTCACCTTGGTCGCGATGCTCGCGCTCTCGGCGTGCAAGCGCACGAAGGGCGACGCCGATCAGGCGCGGCCCCCTTCGCTCGCGGGCGGCGCGCCGGCGTCGACGGAAGACGCGGGCGCCGACGCGGGCGACGCGATCGTCGAAGACGCCAGGACCTACGCGGTGCGTGCGTGGACGTTTCCTCTCGATCGCGTGGACCTGCGGATCGAGGACGTCGCCCTCTCGACCGCGCTCGAGGCGACGCTCGAGCGGACGGGCGCGGAGCTCGTCGTCAACGGCGGGTTCTTCGATCCCGCGGGCAAGGCCGTCGGCCTCGCGATCTCGGACGGCGCCGTGCTATCGCGCCTCTCGCGCGAGATGTCGGGCGGTGTGCTCACGTACGACGGCGAGCGCGCGCGCCTCTGGGAGACCGAGACCTTCGCGATGCCCGAGCACGTGCGCTTCGCGATCCAGTGCAAGCCGAGGCTCGTCGTCGACGGCGCGGTCAACATCAAGCGCGACGACGGCAAACGATCGGAGCGCACGGCGCTGTGCCTCCGCGACGGAGGCACGACGATCGACGTCGTCGTCGTGCGCGACCAGAGCGGCGACATCGGCGGGCCTTCGCTCTACGCGCTCGCGAGCTTTCTCTCGCGGCGCGGGTGCGAAGCCGCGCTCAACCTCGACGGAGGGCCTTCGACCGGCGCCGCTTGGCGCGAAGAGGCGGGGCGAACGCGCTCGCTCCCGCCGCGCAAGGGCGTGCGTCACGCGGTGACGTTCAAGACTCGCTAGATCCGACGAGGAGGCGCGAGGCGCGCCGCTTGCTCGACCACCTCTCGCGCGTGGAGCGCCGGGTCGACGTCGGGCCACACGTGCGCGACGCGACCGTCGGGTCCGACGAGGAACGTGACGCGGTCGTAACCCCAGAGCTTCTTCGAGACGCCGTACGACGATCCGATCGCGCCCGACTCGTCGGCCGCGAGGCTGAAGGGGAGCTGGTGCTTCTTCTGGAACGCGCGGTGCCGCTCCTCGGAGTTGACCGAGACGCCGATGATCGTCACGCCCGCGCGATCGAGCTCGTTCCACGCGTCACGGAAGGCGCACGCCTCCTTGGTGCAGCCCGGCGTCTCGTCTTGCGGATAGAAGTAGACGACGACGGCCTTGCCCCGCAGCGAGGAGAGGCGCACCTCGTTGCCCGACGCGGTTCGCCCGACCACCTCCGGCGCGGTCGCACCCGCGGGGAGCAAGCCGATCCCGCCGTCGGGGCGCTTGACCGCGCCTGCGCACGCGATACCGACGGCGGCGAGGACCGCGGCGAAGAGGACGACGAGCGCGGCGCGAGCCAGGGTCGATCGTGTTTTCACGGGGATGAAAGACATACGCGCGGAGGTGTTACTCGGTTTCGCGGCTTTTTCCAGAACCTCCTCGGCCCGTCATGACCACAGCGTGCCGAGGCTCCGCCGAAGCGCGGTGGCGTCGCCGCCCAAGGCGAACGACACGAGATCGCGCGCGACGTCGCGGGAGAGCACCGCCGCGAGCGCGCCCTTGCCCGGCACGCGGAGCGCGTCGCCGAGCGCGCCGTCGGACGCCGCGAAGGCGTCGAGCGACGCGCGGAGATCGCCCGAGAGGAGAAAGGCCGCGCGGACCTCGGTGCGAAGGAGCGCGTCGGCGAAGACGTCGAGCGGGAGCGCGGGAGCGCGGGAGAGAGACGGCTCGAGCTCTTCGAGGGCCTTGCGACGACGCCGGTCGAGCGCGCGACGCGCGCGCGCCTCGCAGTCGGAGATGAGAGGCTCGAGCGCCTCGTGGGGCGTCGCGGAGAGCGAAGGCGCGACCAGGCGCGCGAAGGCCACCACGATCGCGAGCGACTCCGCGGCGGGCAGCGCGCCGAACCACGGAACGCCGAGCGCGATGCGCGCGAGCGGACGCGCGAGCGCGGCGATCGCATGCGGCTCGGGCCAGTCCGCGAGCGACGAGGGGACCACGACCCACACGCCGTCGTCGCACGCGACCACGGGCATGACCGCGTGCTCCGAGACCGCGAGCTCGATGTCCGAGAGCTCGAACGCGCGCACGACGCGGTCGAAGAGCGGCCTCACCGGATGCACGGCCTTCGGCTTGACGCGATCCTTGGTCGAAGCCCCCTGCTCGGCGAGCCCCACGCGCGCGAGCTTGCCCGCGAGGCCGAGCCCGACGGCGGCCGACTCCCAGATCGGATGCTTGCCGAGACCTCCGGGCATGACGAACGACCGGAGCGCCGAGCGCGACAGCGCTTCGCCCGCGCCGTCGGCGAGCCCCATCGCGCGACGCGCGCGGAGCGACGCGAGGCCGGCCTCGTCGAGCTCGCCCGCGAGCGCGCGCAGCTCGCGCGCGACTTGCGCCTGCTGAACGCGTCCCGCCCCCGTGAGGGCCTCGTCGAGCAGGCGCACGAAGGCCGCGTCGACGACCGTGCCCTTCTCGAGGAGCGGCGCGAGCGCGGCCGCCGCGGTCTCGTGCCGGCCCTTCGCGGAGAGCGCGCGCGCGAGCGCGAGCCGCGCGGGCTCACGGAACGGCTCGAGCCGCAACGCCTCTTCGAAGTGCTCGATCGCTTGATCGACACGGCCGAGGCCGAGCTCGATCTCGCCCAGGCCCGCGAGCCACGACGCGCCGGGCGTCGCGCCGGCTTCCCTCGCGCGGGCCACCGCGCGGCCGAGGACGCGCGCGGTCGTCTCGGCGTCGCCTCCGGCCGCGGCGCGCAGGCGCTCGAGCATCGCCGGATCCGGCGAGAGCGCGGCCGCCTCGACGAGCGCGCCTTCGGCGCCTGCGGCGTCGCCGATCTCGCGTCGGATCTGCGCGAGCTCGAGCAACGTCGCGAGCCTCTCGGCCGGTCGCGTATCGGCCACGACGAGGCGAGAGAGCAGATCGGCGCGCTCTTCGTGCGTGATCGCGACCGGAAGATCGGCGAGCGACCGCAGCGCCTTGACGTCATGAGGATCGAGCTGGAGCGCGGCGCGCAGCTCTGCCTCGGCGTCTTCGGGCCGATCGAGGACGCGCGCGAGGATGGACGCGCGCCCCGCGAGCGCGATGAGCTTCTCCTCTCGTTCGGTCGAGCGGCGCACGACCTCGCCGAGCGCTTCGAGCGCCTCGTTCCACGTCCGCTGCCCGATGTAGAGCTCGGCGAGGAGGAAGAGCGCAGGGACGTGACCCGGCGAGACCTCGCGCGACCGCGTGAGCGCTTCGATCGCGAGCAGCGGATCCTTCAGCCTGTTCTTCGCGACGTCGGCGAGCTCGGCCGCCATCGGCACGACCGCCTCGGCGCTCTTCGCGCGGGAGAGCCCGCGGCGAAGCGCGCGCGCGAGATCGGCCCATGCCCCCTCGCCGCCCTGGATCTGCGCGAGGCGCGCCGCGATGACGACCGCTTCGGGGTCGGCCTCGAGGGCGCGCTCGAGAAGGACGGCCGCGTTCTTGGTGTCGCCTTGCGCCGCCGAGAGATCCGCGGCGTCGCGGAGGAGCGCGGCGCGCGCGCGCGGATCGCGCGCGACCTCGGCCAGCGCCGACGCCGCCGCGACCGCCGCGCGGCGATCGCCGAGATCGGTCGCGACCGACGCGAGGACGATCGCCGCCCCGACGCTCGTCGGGGCGATCGCGAGGACCTCGCGACACGCGTCGGCGGCCTCGCGCAGCGCCCCCGATCGCCGCAACAGCCGCGCGAGCTGGAGCTCGAGCGCGAGCCGCTCGGTGTCGTCGGCGACCGCGCGGAGCCGCTGCCGCGTGGCGAGGATCGCGAGATCGAGCGCGCGCTCGTCGCCGGCGCGGAGCTTCGGGCCTGCGCGCTTGACGAGCTCGTCGAGGACGACCGCGTCGCGCGAACCGAGCGCGAGCAAGCGATCCCACGGACCGAGCTCGTCGCTCTCGGGCAACGTCCAGGCGACGAGCGTGGCCAGCGACGAGAGCGCGCGAAGGGCGAGCGTCCCCGTGGTGGTCTCGGCCTGGAGCGCGAGGGCGTTGGCGAGCTGCGGCGCCGATCGCGCGCGCCGCGCGAGGCGCTCGGCGAGGCGAAGCGTCGGCAGATCGCGCGCGCCGCCCGCGAGCAACGTCTCGACGGTGGACGCGTCGAGATCGCGCCCCGACTCGAGCGCGCGACACGCCGCGAGCAGCGGCGGCACGACGCCGGACCCCACGTCCGCGCGCGCGCCGAGGCGCCTCTGGCGCTCGATCACGAGACGATCGTCGGGGAGCGCCTCGCGGGCGCGCGCGTACAGGCGAACGGCGTCGTCGATCTCCGAAGCGCGCTCCGCGAGCTCGGCCGCGCGCAGGAGGCGCGCGGCGCGCGTCTCGGCGTCGCGCGCCCCCGCCGCGAGCCGCTCGAGGGTCGCGCGGAGGCGCGCCTCGTCGGCGAACGCCTCGAGCGCGGCGATCATCGCGCGCGCGACCGCCGGATCGTCCGGCGCGATCTCGTGCGCCGCGTCGAGGGTCGCGAGCGCGCGCTCCGGCGCGCCGGCGCGCCGCGCGAGGACGTCGGCCTCGGCGAGCGCCAACGCGACCTTCGACGCCGGGCGCAGCTCGGCTTCCCGCCGCGCAGAGAGCGACTGCGCGACGAGGTCCCACCTGCCGGCCGTCGCGTGCAAGCGCGTGACGAGCTCGCGCGCGCGCGACGCGACCTCGTCGTCGGACCCCGCCAGCTCTTCGGCGATCGCGAGCGCGCGCTCCGGCTCGACGTCGGTGAGCGCCTCGGCCGCGCGCAGCCGCACGACCGCGCGCGCGCCCGCGTCTTCGGTGACGTGGGCCTCCGCGAGCAACGCGCGCGCGAGGCCCTTGCCGTCACGCGCGCGTCTCGCCGCCGACGCGAGGCCCGCGATCGCGCTCCGCCGCGCGCCGTCGATCGCGAGCACGTCTTCGTATGCGCGCGACGCGCGCTTGGCGTCGCCCGCGACGTCGTCCCACAGCCACGCGATCTTCTCGAGGAAGTATGCGCGCTTACCGTGATCTTTCGTGCGCTGCGCGGCCTGCTCGTAGAGCGCCACGCGCGCGGCGACGGCGTCGTGCGACGACGGCGGCGCGAGGCGCTCGGCGAGCGCGTCGAACACGCCGGGCGCGCCGGGCTCGGCGATCCACGCGGCCTCGCGGTGCCGCGCGGCGTCGCCTTCGCGACCCGCGGCCGAAGCGGCGTCGGCGGCGGTGAGGAGCGCGCGCGTCTTGGCGATCGGATCGTCGAGCAGCGCAGCCTCGCGCATCCAGAGGACGGCGCGCGCTTCGTGCCGCGACGCGCTCACGAGCAGGCGATCGAGCTCTTCGAGGATCGTCGGATCGTCGCTCTCGAGCACGCGCGCGCGCTCGAGGGCGAGCACCGCGTCGTCGAGGACGCCGGCGCGCTCGGCCGCGGTCGCGACCGCGCGATGGATCAGGATCTCTTCACGCGGATCGGAGATGAAGCGGAGCGCGGCCTTGCGAACCCGCAGCACCTCTTCGTGCTTGCCCGCGGCCTCGAGCAGCCTCGCGAGCTCCTCGGCGATCCGCGCGTCGACGAAACGCGAGGTCGGCGCGCGGCCGTGGCCTCGCTCGAGGAGCTTCGTCGCCTTCTCGACGTCTCCCGAACGGAGATGCGCGAGCGCGCCGTCGAGCTCGAGGCACGCCGCCCGCGCGGCTTCGGGCTCGAGGCCTGCCTCCGACTCGAGGAGCGCGGCGAGCCACGCGTCGTCACGGTGGGCGACCGCGTGATCGACGCAAGCCTGGCGGACGGGGCCGAGCCCGCCGGCGAGCTCGAGCGCATGTTCGAGCGCGGCGCGCGAAGCGCGCGAGTCGCCGAGGCGGCGG
>JAHBWD010000046.1 GCA_019637175.1 Labilithrix sp.
AACGCGGACGTCGAGCGTCCCCGTGACGTCGTCGGTGGACGCGACGACGCCGGTGAACACCTTGTGCGACTCGAAGCTCGGCGTCCCTTCGAATGCGGGGACCGAGGCTTGCGGCTTCTTGTTCTTCGCCGACGCGACGCTCGTGGTCTTGAGGGGACCGACGAGCCCGTGACGCTTGTCGTAGGCTTGGAGGTTCTCACGCAGCGCCTTGCGCGCCGCCGCCTGGAGGCGCGGATCGATCGTCGTCGTGATGGTAAAGCCGCCGCGCGGGCCGCGATCGGGCTCGAGCTCGAGGAGCATCTTCTTCGCGATCGAGACGGCCTCGGGCGCGAGCTCGCTGTCGGTCTCGTGCGCCGGCGCGAGCCGCACCGACTCGTCTTTCGCCGCTTCGTACTGCGCGTCGTTGAGGAAGCCCTTGTCGTGCATCTGCTGGAGCACGAAGGCGCGCCGCACGAGCGAGCGCTTGAGATCGCGCTTGGGCGAGTAGATCTCCGGGCCCGCGGGGATGCCGGCGAGCATCGCGGCCTCGGCGATGGTGAGCTCGCGCGCGGGCTTGCCGAAGTTGTAGCGCGCCGCCTCCTCGATGCCGTAGCGGCCGGAGCCGAAGTAGATGTGGTTGAGATAGAGTTCGAGGATCTTGTCTTTGCGCCGACGGCGCCCCTCTTCGTCGCCGCCGCACGTCGGGCAGAGCTCCTGCTCGAGGCGCCGCGCGAGGAGCGCCTCGCGCATCTTGCGGTCGTACGTGCGCTCGGTCGTCTCGAGCAGGATGTTCTTCACGACCTGCTGGGTGATCGTCGAGCCGCCCTGCCGCGTGCGCCCGGAGCGCAAGTTGACGACGAACGCGCGCGCGATGCCGAGGTAGTTGAGGCCTTCGTGGTTGTAGAAGTTCGCGTCTTCGGCGGCGAGGACCGCGAGCTTCACGTGCGGCGGCAGCTCGTCGATGCTGACCACGGTGCGGCGCTCGGTGAAGAGCTCGGCGAGCAGCGTTCCGTCGCGGGCG
The DNA here is from genome assembly GCA_019637175.1 of Labilithrix sp. GTDB lineage: Bacteria > Myxococcota_A > Polyangia > Polyangiales > Polyangiaceae > Labilithrix. The sequence continues at coordinate 1,001 of JAHBWD010000046.1, forward strand.
ACGACGCGGGTGACCTGCGAAGGGTGATACCCGCGTTCGAGCTCGCTCACGCTCGGCAGCTTCGCCTCGTAGTGGCGGATCATCATCCAAGCCGCGACGAGCCCGGCGATCGCGAGCGCGGCGGCCGCGACGGCGAGGCGCTTGCCCCAGCGGATCGCGACGTCGAGCCGCGATCGCGTCGGCGTGGGGGTCTTCTTCTCGGGAGCCTTCGGAGCCTCGGGATCGGAGGCGGACGGGGTCTTCGCGCGCACGTTCTTGGGAACGCTCGACGAGGAAGAGCTCATCCTGGGTTTCGACGGCGGAGGGCGGTCCGACAAGGCGCCCAGCATACCGCCGCGCACACACTCGACGCTACAGAGGGCGCCGATCCAGAGCTCGGCCGCGACGTCTCGCCCCTCCGAGCGTTCGCGCCGTCGCACGCGAAGAGCGCGACGACGAGGCCGGCGACGCGCGCCCTCACTCGAGACCGTGCTCTCGCAGCTTGTTGTAGAGCGTGCGGCGGCTCACCTCGAGCAGGCGCGCGGCGCGCGTGCGGTTGTTGTTCGTCTGCGCGAGCGCCTGGACGAGCGCGTCGCGCTCCGTCTCCTTGCGCCGCGAATCCAGAGACAGCGCGTCCGAAATCGGCGTGGAGGCCGGCGCGTCGTCGCTCGACGAGCTCGCCGTCTTCGCGCGCGCCGGGCGCGGCGTGCGCGACAGCTCGCGCTCGACGTCGGTCTTGCGGATCGTCGTCTCGTCGGCGAGCACGACGAGGCGCTCGACGAAGTTCTGGAGCTGCCGCACGTTGCCGGGCCACGGGTGGGTCGCGAGCAGCGACACGGCGTCGTCGTCGATGCGCAAGCCCGCGCGCCCGCAGCTCTTGGCGAGCGTCACCACGAAGTGGCGCGCGAGGCGCGCGACGTCGTCGCCCCGCTCGCGGAGCGGCGGGACGGTGATGGGCACGACCGCGAGCCGGTAGAAGAGATCCTCACGGAAGTCGCCCGAGGCGATCATCGACTCGAGATCGCGATGCGTCGCCGCGATGACGCGCACGTCGACGCGGATCGTCTGCGTTCCGCCGACGCGCTCGAGCTCTCGCTCCTGGAGCACGCGGAGGAGCTTCACCTGCACCGAGCGCGGGACGTCGCCGATCTCGTCGAGGAAGAGCGTTCCCTTGTGCGCGAGCTCGATGCGGCCGGGCTTGCGCTGCGCTGCGCCGGTGAACGCGCCGCGTTCGTGGCCGAAGAGCTCGCTCTCGAGGAGCGTCTCGGGCAGCGCCGCGCAGTTCACGCTCACGAAGGGCTCTTCCTTGCGCGGGCTCGACTCGTGGAGCGCTCGCGCGACGAGCTCCTTGCCCGTGCCCGTCTCTCCTCGCACGAGCACGGTGCTCGCCGTCGGCGCGACCTTCCGGAGCGTCGCGAAGACCTCCTTCATCGGCGCCGAGTCGCCCACGAAGCTTCGATCCGAGAGCAGCGGCGGCGCCGCCGCGCGCGCGAGCTTCGAGCCGGCGAGCGCCTTCTCCACCACGTAGCCGATCTCGTCCTTGTCGAACGGCTTCTGAACGAAGTCGGCCGCGCCCCTGCGCATCGCGTCGACGGCGAGCGCGACCGAGCCGTGCGCCGTGAGGAGCACGACGGGGAGCCCCGGGAAGCGCGCGCCGACGTGATCGAGCAGCGCCATCCCGTCCATGCCCGGCATCCGGACGTCGGACAGGACGAGATCGAACGGCCGTGCTTCGAGCGCGGCGACGGCCTCCTCCGCGGACGCGACGTGGCTCGCCGCGAAGCCTCGCTGCTCGAGCAGCGCGACCAGAACCTTCCCGATCGCCTCATCGTCGTCGACCACCAGGACGTCGGCGCCGGCGTTCCCCATCGCCCGAGCATAGCCGCGCACCTGCCGGGCGAGGCAAGATGGACGTGAGGCGATGAAGGAGCTCCGGGACTGGATGGCCCTCGTGGCCGCGATCGGCCACCTGTCGCTCGCCGTGACGGCGCTGGCCGCCGGGCGCAAGAGCCCTCTCGCGCGCCCCGTCGCGGCCCTCTGCTTCACGCTCTTCGGCTGGAACTTCGCCACGCTCGGGCGTCACGTGTTCGGCGCCGACGCGTTCAGCGTGCTCGACGGGACGTTCACCGCGCTCACGCCCGTGGCCTCGCTCGAGGTCGTCCTCGCGTTCGTCGGCGCGGGTCGGCGTCAGCGCGTGGCGCGACGCGTGTTCTGGGCCTACTTCGGTCTCCTGGCCGCGAGCACGCTCGGCGGAACCTTCTCCGATCGACTCCGCGCCTGGGCCGACGAGCCCGCGTGGGCGGCGGCGTTCCTCGGCGGTTGGCTCCCGATCGTGATCTTCCAGGTCGTCCTCCTCGTTCGCCACCTCGGCGCGACGACCGACGCCGCGGAGAAGGCGCGCGCGCGCACGGTGCTCGCGGCGCTCGCGATCGCCTCGTCGTTCGGCACGAGCGACATCGCGCACGGCCTCGGCCTCCCGCTCCCCTATCTCGGATCGATCGGCACGATCATCGCGGCCGCGCTGCTCACGACGTGCGCGGTGCGATTCGAGCTCTTCGAGCGCAACGTCTCGGCGCGCACGTGGGTCTACGTGATCGGGATGATCAGCGCGTTCGTGGTCGTCTATCTCGTCGTGTTTCGCGCGTTCGCGGGCAGCCTCGCCGTTCAGGCCTTCGCCAGCGCCGTCGTCACGCTCCTCGTCGTCGCCGTCGCGCGCGAGCTCGGCGTGGCGTTCAGCGAGTCGCGAGAGCGTGATCAGCGGCTCGTCGTCCTCGGCCGCTTCTCCGCCCAGATGGCGCACGACATCAAGGGACCGATCACCGCGCTGCTCGGGGCGACGCAGGTGCTCGAGGGAGAGGCCGACGACGCCACGCGCAAGGAGCTGCTCGCGCTCGCGGCCGACCAGGCCAAGCGCATCACTGCCATCGTCGACCGCTACGATCGGATGGCGCGCATCGAGCCGCGGCCCACGCTCGTGCGCGTGAACGAGCTCGCTCGCTCGGTCGCGCGCGCGCACGGCATCGCCGACGCGTCGATGCGCCTCGACCCGAGCGATCCGGAGTGCGAGGCCGATCGCGATCTGCTCGAGAGCGCCCTCGAGAACGTCGTGCGCAACGCCGTCGAGGCGACGGGTGAGGGCGGCGACGTCCGCATCGAGACCGAGCGCGACGGCCATCGCGGCGGCGTCGTGCTTCGCGTCCGCGACAAGGGACCGGGCATGGACGCGCGCCAGCGCGAGCGCGCGTTCGAAGACTTCTTCACCACCAAGGCGGAAGGCAGCGGCCTCGGGCTCGCGTTCGTTCGCCGCGTGCTCGACGCGCACGGGGGCAACGTGCACCTGACGAGCGAGCTCGGCGTCGGCACGACCGTGGAGCTGCGATTGAGCTCGTAGGCGCGGCGCGGTATTAAGCCCGCCCATGTCGAGCCGAGCGGTCTTTGCGTGCAGCGCCTTCGCCGCGGCGTGCGCTCTCCTCGGCGCGTGCGGCGAGCCGCGGGCGCCGGATCGCGCCCACGCCGGCCCGCTCGTCAAGCGCGCGTTCGAAGACGAGTCGCAGGTCGCCGTCGCGCTCCGCGAGCACTACACGAAGTACGAGTACCGGATCCCGATGCGCGACGGCGTGCACCTCTACACGCTCGCCTACGTTCCGAAAGACGCCTCGCGCACCTATCCGATCATGCTCAAGCGGACGCCCTACGGCGTCGCGCCCTACGGACCCGACAACTTCCCGCCGAAGAGCTCGCGCGTGCAGGGCCGCATCGCCCCGTCGGTGGGCTTCATTCGCGAGGGATACATCCTCGTCCATCAAGACGTGCGCGGGCGCCTCATGTCCGAGGGCACGTTCGTCGACATGCGGCCGCACGTGCCGGGCAAGGCCAAGGGCCAGACCGACGAGAGCTCCGACGCGTGGGACACGATCGACTTCTTGGTGAAGAACGTGCCCCAGAACAACGGGCGCGTCGGCGCGTGGGGCATCTCGTACGACGGCTTCTACGCGGCGCACGCCGCGATCGACGCGCACCCGGCGCTCAAGGCGGTGTCGCCGCAGGCGCCCGTCACCGAGTGCTTCATCGGCGACGACGTTCATCACAACGGCGCGTTCTTCCTCGCCGACAACTTCGGCTTCTACGCGAGCTTCGGCAAGGCGCGCCCGCGGCTGACGCGCAAGATGGTGTGGGAGAACACGTTCACCGAAGACGTGAGCGACGCGTACGACTTCTTCCTCTCGCTCGGTCCGATCGCGAACATCGACGCGAAGCTCTTCAAGGGCGAGATCCCGTTCTGGAGCGAGATCATGGCGCACGGCGATCGCGACGCCTGGTGGCAATCGCGCGACCCGCGTCCGTACTTCCGAGACGTGAAGCCGGCGATCTTGACCGTCGGCGGCTGGTTCGACGCCGAAGATCTCTGGGGAACGCTCGCGACGTATCGCGCCTTCGAAGCCCAGAGCTCGAAGGAAGCGGAGAACGTGCTCGTGATGGGGCCGTGGTCGCACGGCGGATGGGTGCGCGACAAGGAGCGCCAGGGTGACATCACCTTCGGCCAGAAGACGGGGGCGTGGTACCGCGAGGCCGTCGAGCTGCCGTTCTTCGAGCGGCACCTGAAGAACGCGGCGATCGCCGCGCCCGCCGAGGCGACGATCTTCGAGACGGGCACGAACACGTGGCAGCGCTACCCGACCTGGCCGCCGCCGGGGGCGAAGCGCCAGCCGATGTACCTCCACGCCGGCGGCAGGCTCTCTGCGGCGCCGCCTTCGCCCAACGAAGACGCCGCGGGCGCGGACGCGTGGATCAGCGATCCGGCCAAGCCCGTGCCGTATACCGCGCGTCCGTTGCTCGAGATCGATGCAGACTACATGACCGAAGACCAGCGCTTCGCGGGGCGTCGGCCCGACGTGATGGTCTACGCGACGGGCGATCTCACGAGCGACGTGACGCTCGCGGGGCCGCTCGAGGCGGCGCTGTGGGTGACGACCACGGGGACGGACGCGGACTTCGTCGTGAAGCTCGTCGACGTCTATCCTCAGGATCACGCCGATCCGGATCCGAACCCGACGGGCGCGCGCCTCGGCGGCTACCAGCAGCTCGTGCGCGCCGAGATCATGCGCGGAAAGTATCGCAACAGCTTCGAGCGCCCCGAGCCGTTCAAGCCCGGCGAGCCGACGCTCGTGAAGCTCGCGGTGAGCGACACGAGCCACACGTTCCGGACGGGGCACCGCATCATGGTGCAGATCCAATCGAGCTGGTTCCCCCTCGTCGATCGCAATCCGCAGACCTTCACCGACATCTACAAGGCGAAGGAGTCGGACTTTCGCGCGGCGACGCACCACGTCCTCCGCACGCCGGCACATCCGTCGTCGCTCGCGATGACGATCGTGCGCGGCGCGCTCCCTTAGCCGGCGAGCTCGGATCCGTCGCGCAACAGATCCATGATCACCGCGAGCTCCTCGGCGTCGGTGACCGGGACGAGCTCGCGGTTGATCTCGCTCACCGCCGCGACGAGGAGGAAGAGCACGCGCGAGGGATGATCGACGAGCCGCCTCAGGCTCGCGTGCTCGACGTTCACCAGCACGCGGCCTTCGTCGGGCTCGTAGCGTACGGGGCGACCCCGCTTGACCTCGGCGACGAGGCGGACGGGATCGCCCGTGAGCTTCATGGCGTGGAGGGCGCGCGTGAGATCGGCGGTGAGAGGCGACGCGGCGGGCACCTCGGGGGGAGGGGAGATGACGGCGATGACGCGGCGGAAGAGCCCGCGGAAGAATGGGACCTTCGCCCGTAGCGGCTCCTCCGGCTCCTCCGGCGCCGCCGGCGCGATCGCCTCTTCGACGACGGTCGCGAACGCGCTCACGAGATCGACGGACTCGAAAGGCATCGAGGGCGGCGGCGCCGGCGGATCGCCGATCGCGCGGTCGACCAGCGCCGGAGCGCGCCGCGCGGCGACGTGCATCAAGATCGGATCCGGTCGATCGCGGGCGAGCTCGGCGATCGGATCCTGATCGGTCCGCGCCCCAAGCAGGTTGAGATCCCAGACGTAGGCGGCGAGCGACTCCGCCGCCGCGCGAGGCCTCGCCGCGCGCGTCGCAGCGTGGATGATCGGGCCGAGCCGCCCGAGCACGTGCTCGAAGACGGCGTCGAGCGCGCCCTCGAGCCGATCCGGAGGAGCGGCGACGTAGAGCCGCCCGTGCACGGGCAGCAGGCGGTGGCGCGTGTTCGCGTCCGCCGGCAAGAGCGGAGCGCGGAACGGATCGACGAGGCCCTCCGCCTCGACGTGGACGGACGGAGCCTCGGGCCAGCTCGCGTCGAGCCAGAAGACGCCGAGGCAGGGCGCGACCTTCTCCGTGGGATTTCGCCGCGCCGCGCCCTCGCGTCGAGCGAAGAAGGGGATGCGAAGGCGGATGACGCCGAGCGCGCCGCGCGGGGCCTCGAGGAGCTCGACGGCGCGCGTCGCGATCACCTGGCGGACGATCCGCTGGATGCGCATCACGTCCGTCCGCTCCGCGATCCCGTCGAAGGCGACCGTCGTCGCGATGCCGTCGGCGTCGACGACCGCGACCGTGGGCCAGCTCTCCCCGTCGCGGATCGTGCAGAGAGGCCGCATCGTGGTGTGGACGAGGATGCCGCGCGCGCCGGCGTGCGACGGCGGCAGCACGCCGGCTTCGCCGCGGACGCCTTCGACTTCGAACGCAAACACCGCCATGCACCGCGCGCGCGTCTCGGGCGGAAGCTCGAGCGACGAGAGCGGCGGCGCCGCGCGTCGCTCGAGGCCGAGCCGCTCGCTCCGCAGGGCCTCGGTGACGTCGTCGATCTTCACGAGCGTCGCGAGCGCTTGCGTCTCGCTCTCCGAGAGGAAAAAAGTGCCGGGGCGCTGCACCGGCCACGGCGCCGGATCGCGGGTGATCGTCAGGAGGTCGCCCTCGAGGATTTGGGCGAGCGAGAGGTGCGTCCCGCTGATGGTCGGGAACACGGGCCAGTCGTCGCCGTCCTCGATCCGCGCGCCGCGCCGGATCCCGTCGCACACGAGCTCCCGCAGGCGATCGCGCACGAACGCCGGCAGCTCGTGCGCGCGCGGCGCCATCGCGCAGAGGTGCTGGCTCGCCGCCCTCGCCAGCTCGGCGGCGATCACGTCGACGCGGACGTCGCTCGCGCGGAAGATCGCCCGCACGGGCGGTCGCACCGGCGCGACGAACGGCGCGGCGACGCCCCGCGCGTCGACGCGCGAGATCTCGGCGACCGCTCCCTCGAAGAGCTCGAGCTCTCCTTCGCACTCCGTCGCCCCGAGCTTCGCGAGCGGCGCGCGCAGCAGAGGATGCGCCGGCGTGCCTGCGAGCCTGGGCGCAGGAACATTGGCGCCGCGCGCGCGCAGCGTCTGTAGCTTCTCGATCGGGATGCTCACGTCGGTGAGGGCGTAGCCCGCGGCGATGAGCAGGCGCCTTCGCTGGTCGCCCAGCGTACCTTTCGGCAGATGGATCGCCGGCGCGTCGAACGGTGAAGCGTCTTCGCCCCCGCGCCAGGGCGCGTACGCGTTCGTTCCGATCGAGATCTTCTTGGCGCGCGGCAGCGGCGCCCTCCCGCCTTGCACGGTGGGCCACGTGGCCTTCCGCAGCGTCGCGGTGAGCTTCGAAGCCAGCGTGGGGTAGGTCTCGAACAGCCTCGTGAGCAGCGCCATCGCGCCTTCGTCGTCGGCGAAGCGATCGCCCTGCGCGATCGTCGTCGCGAGCTCGACGCACGCGGCGCCGACCGTCGCGCGCGCCCACCGAAGGCCGCTCTCGCTGAGGCCGCTCCACTCGTGCAGGTGCGGCTCGTGCGTGACGTCGATCGTCGAAACGAGCGGCAGGTCGGTGATCGGTTGGGTGCCGATCGGACGCCGCCGGTAGAGCACGTCGGCCGGCGCGCCCGTCGCCGGGACGCCGACGGTGTTGCGCGCGACGACGACGGTGACCGATCCGTGCGGCGTCTCGATCTTTGCCCACGGGATCGCCGGATCGATCGCCGGCTCGGCCCAAGGCGCGCGCGCCATCACCACGCCCTTCGCGCGCTCGAGGCGCTCGCGGAGGAGCCGCGCCGGCAGCTCGTCGAGGCGCGCGTGCATCGACGAGGCCCAGTCGCGCTCGCTCGAGGGCGCGTTCTTGCTTCGCGACGCGAGCTTTCGCTTGGCCGTCGCGAGGTAGTCGGCGACGCGCTCGGGATCGAGCTCACCGCTCTCGCATCGCGAGGTGACGAGCTCGAGGAGCGCATCCTCTTCTCGCGCGAGATCGAGGCTCGAGGTCCACGCCGCTCCGTCGTACGAGGCCGACGGCACGGCCGCGCGATCGTCGACCGCCACGAGCACGGGCCCCCAGCGGAACGTGTACGACGAGTCTTTCAGCAAGATCCCCGCGTGGAAGACGCGCCGCCGGTTCGGGCCGATCCCGACGAAGCCTTCGACGTTCGGACGATGGATCGCGACCGAGATCGGGCATTCGCGGGCTTGCGCCGTGAGCGCGTCGCGCGCCGCCGACGCGGGCGCCGCGAGCGCCTTCGTGTAGTCGATCATCCTCGCGTTGCCGCGCAAGAGCGGCCTCAACGCGGGCCCGTGCTCCTCGACGACGACGGGGCGGCCGTCGATCGCCTTGCCCGCGCCTCCTTTCGCCGTGCAGATCGCGCCCGTCCGCGTGACGTACGCCTCGATCGCGTCGAGCGTGATCGTCGCGCCGTCGGTCGTCGGCCAGACCGAGGCGCGCGCGAGATCGCCGAGCGCTCGCGCCTCCACCTTGGCGTCGCCGAGCGTCTTCGTCGCGCCGGCCCACGCGGTCATCGCGAGCCTCGCGAGCTCGGGATCGCGAGGACCGAGCTGCTCGCCGATCGCGATCGCCGCGATGCGGAGCGCATAGAGGACGGCGTGCGACACGGACTCTGTCCGCTCGACGGCGTCGTAGGAGAGGCGCGGCTTGATCCCCGACGGCCACGCGAGCGCGACGTCGATGGGCAGGCCGACGCCGGGGAGCTGCACCGTCTCGAGCAGCCGCTCGTCGACGAAGAGCCGCGCCGTCGCCGAGCGCCGGTAGCCGCTCTCGCGCCGCGCGACCGCGACCTCGCCTTCGAGCCCTGCGAACGGCCCTTCGGTGACGGTGAACGACTCCTTGAGCAGATACGACGACGACGCGGCGAGGACGGGCCGCGACGCGGGGTGCGCCGCGGCGCGCGCCTTCCGCGCGTGGCCTTCGCGCGCCCTCGCGATGTGCTCGTTCGCCGAGACGCGCGAAAGCTCGCCGAGCACGGCCTCGACCGCGCGGCCTCGGGTCCAGACGATGTTCTCGACGTACGGCGCGAGCTCGGGGAGCGCCGTCGGCCCCGTGTACACCATCACCGGTTCATGGAGCGATGCGAGGCTCATCGGGCGGCCCGCCGCGTCCCGAAGGAGCGGCAACTCGAGCAGCGCCGCCTGCGCGGGCCGCAGCGCCTCGCCTGCGCGCCGCGCGCGCCACGCGCTCGCCGCGACGGCGCCGAGCGCGTCTTCGAGCCCCGCGGGCGCGAGGATCTCGACGGCGTGGCCGATCCTCGAGACCCTCTCCGGCGCGGCCGCGCCGTCGATCGCGATCGCGCGCATCGCGTCGAGCGCGGCGTCGAGCGCCGCCGGCACCTTCGCCCTCACGCGGCGAACGAGATCGGCGTCCATACGGACCTCGGATCGAGACGCGTTCGTCGGCAGCTTGCGCGCGTCGACGAGGACGCGCACCGGCAGGGCGAAGTCGCCGCTCTCCCACACCCCGACTTCGTCGCTCGCCGCGAGCCGGACGCCCATGTCGAGGAAGAGCGTGCGCGGGTGCGCGCCGGGCGGGAAGATCTCGAGCACGCCGCGCGTGATCGAGGGCTCGTCGAGATCGACGCGCACGACCGGCGCCGGCGCGGGCTCGCGGATCGCGGGCACGCCCTCGACGCGGATCGCGAGCGGCGCCTCGCGGGTCGCCTCGACGAGGAGCGGGATCTCCCGCGGGGCGTCGCGGCGGAGGGCGCGCGCCAGGACGTCGAGCCCGACGCGCCGGCGAACGTGGACGCGCGTGCCCATCGTCGGATCGGCGACCTTGGTCTCCTCGATCGCAGGAGCGTCGCTCGCGCTCTCTTCGCGGATGTGACGCGGCTCGAAGCGCACGCGAGACGCGCGCTCGCCCGCGACGTAGACGTCGACGAAGAGAGGATCGAGCCCGAGCGCCGCGCTCACGCCGATGCCGAGCGCGCGCAGCGCGTCGCCGTCGGCGACGTCGCTCTCCGGCGCGAGGACGTGATCACGCGCGCGCGAAACCGCGTCGGCCGAGAGCGCGCGGCCGTCGAACGTGAAGATGACGTCGTCGGCGTCCCAGGTGACGTCGATCGCCGTGGCTCCGAGCGCGACGGCGACGCGCGCGATCTCGGTCGCGTAGAGGTGCAGATCCACGAGCAGGTGCTCGCGCAGCTTGGCGATCGCCTTGCGCGCGTCGACCTTGATCTTGCCGCGGGCGACGACGCGGTCAGCCATCGCGGATCACCGTCGCGAGCAGAGCGTCGACTTGCTTCTCCGCGAGCGGTCCTTCGGCGAGGAGGATCGCCCGGCACATGAGGTGCGCGGCGATCTTCGCGTCGGTCTTCGCGCGCCGGAGCGCGAGCCGCACCATCGCGTCACTTGCGTTCAAGAAGAGCGTCGACGCCGTGCCCCACGGCTGCTCGTGCGCCGGCGCCGGCGCGCCGAGCGCGTCGTCGGCCAGGAAGGGAGTGACGCGGCAGCGCTCTTCGCTCGCGAGCCCGTGGAAGGAGGCGACGCGCACGCGTCCGATGCTCCGGCCCGCCGCGCGGAGCAGCGTCGCGAGCGCCTCGAGGAACGTCGCCTGGTTCGGCCGCGTCTTCGCGTCGGCGCGTGCGTACGCGAGCGCGCGCGAGGCCTCGCGGACGGAGTCGCTCCCGAAGATCCTCACGAGGAGCGGCGTCAGGGCGGCGTGGCGCACGACGGGTTGACCGCGCGCGGCGAGCGCGACGGTGATGGGGCCGCGGTCGTCCGCCACGAGCACGCGCACGGGCGAGGCGCTCCGCACGTCGGCGAGCGCCATGACCCTCGCTCCGTCGACCTCGTCGACGAGCGGCGCGGCCGCCACGAGCGCGGGGCTGCGCGCCCCCGCGTGGGCGAAGCCCGGCGCGAGCGCGGCGTCGAGGAGCGCCGCATACGACGCGCACGATCCGGTCAAGGCCTCGGTCGCCGCCTGGTCGACGCGGGCGAGCAGCTCGCGGGCGAGCGCGCCGCGCACGAGCGCGCTGACGCGCCTCAGCACGCGTCGCAGCTCGTCGTCGCGGCGTACGTTGTCGCGGCTCAGCGTGTGCGAGAGGCGCGGGCTGTCGACCTTGAAGCGGATCCCCTCGAGGTTCGCCTCGACCTCGGTCGTCTCCATCAACGTGAGCCCGCGGTTGTAGAAGCCCGCGAACGTGGGCGCGCTCTCCGGCAGAGCCGCGCGCGGATCGGCGCCGCACGAGACGACGAGCTGCTCGTCGCCCTCCCTCGCGGACACCGTCACGAGGCCGGGCACCGAGAACGGCACGTTGATCGTCTCGCCCGCGGCGTCGCCGTCGTCGACGAAGAGCCGGATCGGCACGCGCGCGTGTCGGCACCAGCGCCGGAGCGCGCTCTTCACGCTCGCGGCGTGGGCGCTGAATTCGTCGTCGCCGAGCGTCTGCACGAGCGTGACGGTCGTTCCGTCGACGGCGCGATGACCCGCGAGCAGCTCGTACGCGTGATCGCCGAAGAGGCGGACGAGCCACGCTTCGTTTCGGTGACGCGTCTCGACCTCGACGCGATCGGGCGAGAGCGCGAACACGGAGACGAAACCGATCCCGTATTTTCCGATCTTCGTCGCGTCGTTCTCCTTGGACGACGAGAACAGCGTGAGGAGAGGTCCCTCGATGATCTTGCGGGTCATCCCGCAGCCGTCGTCGTCGACCGAGGTGCGCACCGCGCCGCGCGGATCGCGCTCGACGCGGATCTCGAGGCGCGTCGCGCCGGCGTCGATCCCGTTCTGGACCAGCTCGCGGAGGAACGCGTAGCGGTCGGCGAACTGCCGCACCATGTCGTCGACGATGCCCGGGCCGGGAGCGCGGACCGGCGATCCGCCGCGTGCGGTGCGGTAAGGCACGGCACGATGATATATGTTCGGACCCCCGCAAGGAGGCCTCCCCATGCGCCGCAGCTGGCTCGTCTCGTTCTTCATCGTCGCCGCCTCCTCGGTCGCGTGCACCGCGCTCCTCGGCGACTTCACCGTGGGCAACGGCGAGGGGCCCGGCGGCTGCGACGCGACCCAGAAGACGTGCAGCGGCGCCTGCGTTTCGAAGGAAGACCCCAACGTGGGGTGCGCGACCGACGGCTGCTCGCCCTGCGCGCCGACGGTCAACGGCGCGCCTGCCTGCAAAGCGGGCGCGTGCTCGTTCACGTGCAGCGAGGGCTTCTCCGACTGCGACGGCGATCCGCGCACGGGCTGCGAGGCCAAGACGTCGACGGACGTCTCCAACTGCGGCGCCTGCGGCACCGTCTGCGGATCGGCCAACACCGACACGCCGACGAAGTGCGTGACGGGAAAGTGCGAGTTCGCGTGCAAGACGGGCTTCGCGCATTGCGGGGCGGAAGCCGACACCGGCTGTGAGACGAACCTCCAGACCAACGCGCTTCACTGCGGCGCGTGCGGCCACTCCTGCCTCGGCGGGGAGTGCGCCGGCGGAAAGTGTCAGCCCTTCCAGCTCGCCAGCGCGACCCGCCCGAGCGGCGTCGGCGTCGACAATACGCATGTATATTACACGTTCCCTTCGGTCCCGGCGATCCAGCGGGTGCAGCGTGACGGCAAGTGCACGCCTGCCGCGCCTTGCCCGCAAGACTTCGCCGGCGGCGCCGTCGGCGACCCACTCACGAGCATTCGCGGTCCGTCTGCCGTCGTGAGCGACGGCAGCTTCGTGTGGTGGACGAACCAGGCGAGCGGCAACCTCGGCCGTCGCGCCGCGGCGCTCCCACCGGGCGCGATCAACAACTTCGGCCCGGCGCAATCGACGCTGCCCGGCTACATCGTCCTCGGCGGCGGAAAGATCTGGTGGACGAGCGGCTTCGGGAACATCGATCCCGCGCCTCACGTCCGCAAGGCCGACCTCGACGGATCGAACGTCACGACGGTCGCGAGCTACGCGACGCCGGTCGCCACGTTCGCAGGTTTCGGGCAGATCGCAGCCGACGCGGCCAACATCTACTGGGCGTCGGAGAAGTCGGGCGTCTTCCACGCTGCCTTCACGGATCCGCCGTGCGTCGAGGGCTCGACCTGCAAGCAATACGGCAGCGTGTCCGGTCCGTTCGGCATCGCGGTCGACGCGACCTACGTGTACTGGACGGAGCCGGCTTCGGGCACCGTGAAGCGCGCCCCCAAGGCTGGAGGGCAGTCGATCCCGATCGCGACCGGCCAAGACAACCCGCGCGGCATCGCCGTGCTCGACACCTTCGTCTACTGGGCCAACACGGGCACCGGCGCGGTCAGCGGCGCTTCGATCCGCCGCGCGCCGCAGGTCGCCGCCGTCTGCGACGGCGCGGGCTGCGAGCTCGTCGCCCCCGTGCCCGAGCCCGACGCGCTCATCGCCGCCGACGACGGAATCTACTGGACCGACAACAGCGTCGCCGGCGGCGTCTACCGCCTCGCGAAGTAGCGATCATCGCGTCCAGCCGATCTCGCGCGCCGTCACCGGCCCGACCGCGATCTCGTGGATCCCGTCGGGGACCTTCTCTTCGCTCGGCGACACCGGCCTGTTGCGCGCCATGATCTCGGTGAAGCGCTGAGGGAAGGGCGGCGACCGGTCGGGCTCGGCGAGCCCTCGGGGCGACAGGGTTCGACCCTGCGCGTCGTACTTGTCGGTCGCGCCGAGCGTGTGCATCAGCTCGTGCGCCGCGACGATGAGCGGGAGATCCGGCACCTCGGCGTCGAGCTCGACGTCGACGACCGCGATCCTTCCGCCTTGTTCGCTTCGACCTTCGACCAGCGTGCGCTCCGCCTGGCGCGGCCTTCGGATCGTCACGTAGACGCGCGCGTCGAAGCGGTTCGCGACGACGCCCGCGCGCTCGTCGACGCCGTTCAGCCATTGCGACAGCGCGTACGTGTGCTTCGCCAGATCGACGGCGCCTTCTCCCGGGGGCGCAGGCGGCGGCGCACCCGCGTCGACGGGGCCCGCGAGGTTGAATCGAAAGGGCCGCGGTGAAGCGCTCCGGTAGCGCGCGAGCTCGGAGGCCAGTCGATCTTCGAGCGCCGGAACGCGCTCGCGCATGGCGGCGATCGCCGCGTCGTCGATCGGCTCGACGCGCACGAGAACGATGGCGACGTAGAGCGTGTGATCCCACTCGTTGCGCGCCGCCCGCATCCGCACGTCGCGCCACGCGTAGAGCAGCACGAGCCCGAGGATCGTGAGGAGGATCGCGACGCGCACGCGAAAGAACGTCCTCTTCCGCTGCGACTTTTTTTCCTCCGCCGGCGTCACGTCTCTCCTCATTCTGAGGCGCAGGGCGAGGTGTGCAAACGGCGCACAAAAGGGAGCGCGCGGCGATCGTTTGGTTGCCCCGGCTCGGCGACTGATGCTGCCATGATCTTCGATGGGCTCTCTCCGCCTCGGCGTCGGCCTCTCGTGCCTCGGGCTCGTCCTCGTGACGGCCTGCACGGCCGATCCCGACGCGACGTCGGAGGAGGCGATCGAGGGCGAGCCCGCGCCGCTGCCCAATCCGCCGCCGCGCTACGCGCACTCGCAGCCGATGCCCGCCGACGCCGGTCCGGCGAACGCGGAGGGCGGGCTCGTCGTCCGCTGCGGAGGACGCACGCCTTACGTGTGCCTGCGCGAGGACGGCTCCTTCGTGTGCAGCGAGTGGCCGTGCATTCCGGACTGCTCACGCATCGGCTGCGTCGGCGGTGAGGTCTGCAAGCCGTGCGAAGCCGGCTTCCGCTGCGTCGCGCCCGGCGATCACTGCTGACGGCTCGACGCGTCCGGCTTCGCGCCGAAGAGACCCGTGACGGCGCTCGCCCAGATCTCGCGCGTGTCGCCGCCGTCGGGCATCAGCTCGAGGACGTCGTTCTCTGGATCGCCCTCGCTCCGCTCGGCGGGCGCTGCATCGAGGCGCATCGGCCGCGACGCCGCGGGTTCGGAGGAGAGCTCCGCGACCGGGCGACCGATGACGCGAGCGACGTCGTCGAGCGCGACGACGAGCGGCAGCTCACGTCTCGCCGACGCGGCGAAGCTCGCCGCCGCGTTCATCACGTTCGTGAGCGCCGGCGCGAGCTCCATCGACGATCCGCGCATCGCGAAGTCGGGGCTGCCGAAGCGGACCATGCCGAGGGTCGACAGGTGCGCCGAGCCGTCGTCTTGCCGTAGCACCTGAACGACGATGTGCCTCGGCGCGAACACGGGCTGGCCGAGAGGCGCCGTGATCACGCGCTGCGCGAACAGCGCCGGGGTCTCGATGCGCCGCACGACCTCGTCGTAGACGAATCCGCTCAGCGCCTCGGCCAACGCGCTCGTCGCCGCGAACGCGGCGCGCGCCGCGATCTGATCGACGGTCACGGGACCGCGCGCGCGCACGACGACCACGACGGGCTTCTGTCCGATCGACGCGCGCTCTCGCGGCGTCAGGCCGGGCGCGACCGTGTCGAAGCTCTCTTTGGGAGGAACGATGTACTCGTCGGTCTTCGAGACGTCGATCTCGAAGCGTTCCTTGTCGGCGACGTGCTTCTTGACCGCGTCGCACGCGGAACCGCAGTGACGCGCCTCGAGGAGCGCGGCGACCGCCTCGGGCGTGGCGACCTTGTGCGCATCCGACTCGGGCTTGTCGGTGAGGATCACGAGCTCGGCGGTGGCCTCGGGCAGCACGTCGAGGGTCGACGGCGCGGGCGGCTTGCCCGCGTCGGCGGCGCTCCCTTCGGCGGCGGCGTCGCTGGCCGCGATCGTCGGCTCGCCCTTGGGCAGCGCGAGCCAGACGACGAGCGCGAGGCCGACCACGACGAGACCGAGCGCGCCGAGCCCGATCTTGTCGGTGACCCCGCGATCGCGATCGCGGTCGTCGATCTTCGTCTTCGCCATGCGAGCGACCGCATCGTTTCATGGAACGTCGGTTCAGGGGAGGATCCGGCGATGGTCGCAGACGTTACGGCCGCGGCGCTCCTCGTGTACGATTCCGTCGTGCGGGGTTGGCTCTCGGCTCTCATGGCGTGCGCGCTCGTCGTCGCGTGCGCGCCTTCGTGCTCGCCGTTCGGCGAGGCCGCGGCCGCCGACGCAGGGACCGACGGCGCGGCCGACGGCCAGGCTGACGGCGGGATCCCCGACGGTGCGCAGGCCGACAGCGGCGTCGTCAATCTCTGCGGCGACGTATGCGCCACGGGCACGGAGTGCGTCTTCTTCGACTTCACCGGAACGACCTGCCCGCCCGCGTTCAACCGGGGCGGCGATCAAGGCACCGCGCGTTGTGACGGCGCGCTCGTCATCGACGCCGATGGCACGCTCGACGCGAACGTAGAGCTGACCGTGCGGGCGCCGCAGGGACCCTTCTCGATCCATGCCGCGACGACGGCGACGATCAGCGAGTGGGTCGGCTCTGGAGGCAGAGCGCGTCGCCTCGTCGACATCGCGTACGACGGCACGGTGCTCGCGGTGCTCCGAGCCTCCTCGGCGTCGGGGCCGCTCGCGTACGAGCTCTGCGGCCCCAACGTCGACTGCACGCCCGTGAAGGCGCCCTCTCTCGGCGTGCCGCACCGGCTGACGTTCGACGTGAACCCGACCGGTGTCACGCTCTCGATCGATTGCGTGGTCACCGCGACCCGCATGGCGCCGATCCCGCTCGCTCCGCGCAGGGACGTGCGGCTGATCTTCGGCGACACCGACGGAGAGCCGATGCGGGGCCGCTTCGACGACCTCATCGTCTCGTTCCCTTCACCGATCGGTCCGTAACTCACCAATGAGTTACGGATGCGGTGGCGCACCGCGTCATGCACGTGTTATACAAGGGAGTATCCGATGCGCGACCCCTGCCCGGATTCTCTCTACGAGCCGCGCCATGAGCACGACGCTTGTGGTCTCGGCTTCGTCGTAGACCTCAAGGGTGGGCCCAGCCATCGCACGGTCGAGATGGGTCTCGAGATCCTGCGGCGCCTCGCCCACCGCGGCGCCGCGGGATCCGATCCGAACACCGGCGACGGCGCCGGCGTCCTCGTCCAGATCCCGCATCGCTACTACGAGCGCGTCCTCGGGCACGAGGGCAAGGAGCTTCCGCTCGCTGGCGACTACGGCGTCGCCGCGTGCTTTCTCTCGCGCGAGGAGAGCAAGCGCCAGCTCCAGATGAAGACCTTCACCGACATCGTTCGGTACCACAACCAGAAGGTCATCGGCTGGCGCGACGTGCCGGTCGACGTCAGGGTGATCGGTCCCACGGCGCGCGCGTCGATGCCGGTGATGCGGCAGCTCTTCATCGCGCGCATGTGCGACAGCGCGGCGTTCGAGCGAACGCTCTTCATGATCCGCAAGCGCGCGGGCAAGATGTGCGCGACGAAGGGCTACGGCGACGACTTCTACGTCGCGAGCCTCTCGTCGAAGACCGTCGTCTACAAGGGCCTCATGCTCCCGGAGAGGCTCGCGGACTTCTACCGCGACCTCCAGGCCGACGACTTCCAGAGCCGCCTCGCGCTCGTTCACTCGCGCTTCTCGACGAACACCTTCCCCACGTGGGAGCGCGCGCATCCCTACAGGCGCATCGCCCACAACGGCGAGATCAACACGCTGCGGGGCAACCAGAACTGGATGGCCGCCCGCGAAGGCCTCCTCGCGTCGAAGCTCTTCGAAGAGCACATCGAAGACTTCAAGCCGATCATTCGCCCTTCGGGATCCGACTCGGCGTCGCTCGACAACGTCGTCGACCTCCTCGTCGCCGGCGGGCGCTCGCTGCCGCACGTGATGATGATGCTCGTGCCCGAGGCGTGGAGCACGCAGCCCGACATGCCCGAGCACAAGCGCGCGTTCTACGAGTACCACGCGTCGCTCGTCGAGCCGTGGGACGGCCCGGCCGCGCTCGTCTTCACGGACGGCGACGTCATCGGCGCCACGCTCGACCGCAACGGCTTGCGCCCGGCGAAGTACGTCGTGACGAAGAGCGGCTTCGTCGTCATGTCGAGCGAGCTCGGCGTCCTCACGTTCGATCCGGCCGACGTCGTCGAGAAGGGCCGCCTCGCGCCGGGCAAGATGTTCCTCGTCGACACCAAGCAGCGCCGCATCGTCTCCGACGAGGAGATCAAGCGCGCGGTGACGACCAAGAAGCCCTACGCGGAGTGGATCGCGAAGAACAAGATCGAGCTCTCGTCGCTGTCGTCGGTCGCGCCGACGCACACGATGGATCGCGCGGAGCGCGCGCGCCTCCAGCACGCGTTCGGCTACACGCGCGAAGATCTCAGCGTCATCCTCGGGCCGATGGCGGAGAGCGGCGAAGAGCCGGTCGGCAGCATGGGCGCCGACATCCCCGTCGCGGTGCTCAGCGATCGCCCGGTCACGCTCTTTCGCTACTTCAAGCAGCAGTTCGCCCAGGTCACCAACCCTCCGATCGATCCGATCCGCGAAGATCTGGTGATGAGCCTCGTCAGCTGCGTCGGCGGCGAAGGCAACCTCCTCGAGGAGTCGCCGGGGCAGTGTCGTCTGCTCGAGCTGCCTCATCCGATCTTGAGCAACGCCGATCTCGCGAAGCTCCTCCGGAAGGGCGGAGACTTTCGCGCGGTCTCGCTCGCGGCCCAATTCTCTTCGAGCGGCGATCCGGCGAACGCGCTCCGCGCGTCGCTCGACGATCTTTGCGCCCGCGCCTCGCGCGCGGTCGACGAAGGATGCTCGATCCTCGTCGTGAGCGATCGCGGCGCCGACGCCGAGAACGTGGCGGTGCCGAGCCTTCTCGCGGTGAGCGCCGTGCACCACCACCTCATCCGCGAAGGCAAGCGCGTTCGCGTCGGCCTCGTGGCCGAGAGCGGCGACGCGCGCGAGGTCGCCGACGTGGCGCTCCTCATCGGCTTCGGCGCGGGCGCGGTGAACCCGTACCTCGCGTTCGAGTCGATCGCCGAGCTCGTGCGCGACGAGCAGATCCACGTCGACGCCGCGACGGCGTCGAAGAACTACGTGAACGCGCTGAAGAAGGGCTTGCTCAAGGTGATGAGCAAGATGGGCATCAGCACGATCGCGAGCTACCACGGCGCGCAAATCTTCGAGGCGATCGGGATCTCGCGGGAGCTGATCGCCCGCTACTTCACCGGCACGTCGTCGCCGCTCGGGGGCATCGGCCTCGGAGAGATCGCGACCGAGGCGCGCATGCGACACGCGGCGGCGTTCGCCGATCCGCGCGATCTCGACGTCGGGGGCGTCTACGCGTGGCGCGTCTCGGGCGAACGTCATTTGTGGAGCCCCTCGAGCGTCGCCGCGCTCCAGAAGGCGGTGCGCCTCTCCGATGCGAAGTCGTACGAAGAGTACGCGCGCCTCATCAACGAGCAGACGGGCGCTCCGGTCACGCTGCGTGGCCTGCTCGATCTCGCGCCCGCGGGGCCGCCCGTCTCGATCGACGAGGTCGAAGAGGCGCGCCTCATCGTGCGGCGCTTCGCCACCGGCGCGATGAGCTTCGGCAGCATCTCGAAGGAAGCGCACGAGACGCTCGCGGTCGCGATGAACCGCATCGGCGGTCGGAGCAACACCGGCGAGGGCGGCGAAGACGAAGCGCGCTACGTGCGCGACGCGCGGGGCGACGCGCGCCGCTCTTCGATCAAGCAGGTCGCGAGCGGTCGCTTCGGGGTCACCGCGCACTACCTCGTCAACGCCGACGAGATCCAGATCAAGATGGCCCAAGGCGCCAAGCCCGGCGAGGGCGGGCAGCTCCCCGGTCACAAGGTCGACGCCGTGATCGCGCGCGTTCGGCACTCGACGCCGGGCGTCACGCTGATCTCGCCGCCGCCGCACCACGACATCTATTCGATCGAGGATCTCGCGCAGCTCATCTTCGATCTCAAGAACGTCAACCCGCGCGCGCGCATCAGCGTGAAGCTCGTCAGCGAGTCCGGCGTCGGCACGGTCGCCGCCGGCGTCGCCAAGGCGCACGCCGACGTCATCTTGATCGCCGGGCACGACGGCGGCACCGGCGCGAGCCCCGTCTCGTCGATCCAGCACGCGGGCACGCCGTGGGAGCTCGGGCTCGCCGAGGCGCAGCAGGTCCTCCTCCTCAACGATCTGCGCTCGCGCGTCGTGCTCCAGGCCGACGGCCAGCTCAAGACCGGCCGCGACGTCGCGTTCGCCGCGCTCTTCGGCGCCGAAGAGTTCGGCTTCGCCACCGCGCCGCTCGTCGCCAGCGGCTGCATCATGATGCGCAAGTGCCACCTCAACACGTGCCCCGTCGGCGTGGCCACGCAAGATCCGGTGCTCCGCGCGCGCTTCTCCGGCCAGCCCGAGCACGTCGTCAACTTCATGTTCTTCGTCGCCGAGGAGCTGCGCGCGATCATGGCGTCGCTCGGGTTCCGCAGCGTCGAGGAGATGGTCGGGCGCGTCGACTGCGTCGTGCCCCGCCGCGACGTCGCTCACCCCAAGGCGCGCACGCTCGACTTCGGCAGGATGCTCAAGGCTCCGAAGCCGAACGCGGTGCGCCATCACGCGATCGATCAAGACCACGGCATCGCGCACGTCGCCGACCGCACGCTCATCGAGTGCGCGCGGCCGGCGCTCGAGCGGCGCGAGCCGGTGCGCATCAGCTTCGGGATCACCAACGCGCACCGCACCTTCGGCGCGATGCTCGCGGGGGAGGTCGCGAGGCGCTACGGCGGCGCCGGGTTGCCCGAGGGGTGCATCGGCATCGACGTCAGCGGCACCGCCGGTCAGTCGTTCGGCGCTTTCGCGGTCCGGGGCATGTCGGTCGCCCTCGAGGGCGACGCGAACGACTACGTCGGCAAGGGGCTCTCGGGCGGCATCCTCGCGATCCGCCCCCCCGAGGCGGCGACCTTCGTCGCGTGCGACAACGTGATCGTCGGCAACACGGTGCTCTACGGCGCCACCAGCGGGCGCGCCTTCTTCGCCGGCCGCGCCGGCGAGCGCTTCGCCGTCCGCAACAGCGGCGCGACCGCGGTCGTCGAGGGCACGGGCGATCACGGATGCGAGTACATGACCGGCGGCGTCGTCGTCGTGCTCGGGCCGACGGGGCGCAATTTCGGCGCGGGCATGAGCGGCGGCGTCGCGTTCGTGCACGATCCCGACGGCGCGTTCGCCGGCCGCTGCAACATGGCGATGATCGGTCTCGAAGCGCTCTCGAGCGAAGACGGCGAGCTCTTGCGCGATCTCGTCGTCGAGCACGTCGCGCGCACGAAGAGCGCGCGCGGTGAAGAGCTGCTCGCCGCGTGGCCCGAGGCGCTCCGCGCGTTCAAGAAGGTGATCCCCACCGAATACAAGAAGGTCCTCGAAGAGAACCGGCTCGCCGCCAACGACGCCGCCGGCGGCGTCGCCGCGCCCGCCCGTCACCTCAAGCTCGTGAGGAGCTAGCCATGGCGGATCCGCGCGGCTTCCTCAAGACGAAACGCAAGAAGCCGGAGGAGCACGCGGCCTCCGAGCGCGTCAAGACGTGGGGCGAGTTCGTCATCGAGCCGCAAGAGAGCGATCTGCGCGCGCAGGCGTCGCGCTGCATGGACTGCGGCATCCCGTTCTGCCACCAGGGCTGCCCGCTCGGCAACGTCGTGCCCGAGTTCAACGATCTCGTGTGGCGCGGGCGCCTGCCCGACGCGGTGCGCGTTCTCCACGCCACCAACAACTTCCCCGAGGTCACCGGGCGCGTGTGCCCCGCGCCGTGCGAGGCCTCGTGCGTGCTCAACATCGACAACGTGCCCGTCACGATCAAGGACATCGAGCGCACCATCGCGCGCTCGGCGTTCGACGGCGCGCTCGACCCGATCGTCACGCCGCGCAGCGGGCGGAGAGTCGCCGTCGTCGGATCGGGGCCCGCGGGCCTCGCCGCGGCCCAGCAGCTCGCGCGCGACGGCCACGACGTCGTCGTCTACGAGCGCGACGATCGCGTCGGCGGCCTCCTCCGCTACGGCATCCCCGACTTCAAGATGGAGAAGGGGATCATCGATCGCCGCATGGATCAGATGCGCGCCGAAGGAGTCACCTTCGAGGTGGGCGTCGACGTCGGCGTCACCGTCACGGGCCGAGAGCTGCTCGAGCGGTTCGACGCCGTCGTGCTCTGCCTCGGCGCGCGCGTTCCTCGCGATCTGCCGGTGCCGGGCCGCGATCTCGAGGGCGTCGCCTTCGCGATGGACTTCCTCGCTCAGCAGAACGCGCGTGTGGCCGGCGACGTCGTGCCCGACGCGCGCGCGATCCTCGCCGGCGGCAAGCACGTCGTCGTCATCGGCGGCGGCGACACGGGCTCCGACTGCGTCGGCACGTCGATCAGGCAGGGCGCGGCGAGCGTCACGCAGCTCGAGCTCATGCCCAAGCCTCCGCTCGTGCGCATGCCCGACAACCCCTGGCCGGCCTGGCCGCTCGTCTTCCGCACCTCGTCGTCGCAAGAAGAGGGATGCGCGCGCGACTTCTCGGTGATGACGACGGCGTTCGCCGGAGGCCCGTCGGCGCCGCGGCGCGTGGCCAAGCTCGTCGCGGTGCGCGCCGAGCTCTCCGGCGGATCGGCGAAGCCAATCCCGGGGAGCGAGCTCGAGATCCCGTGCGACCTCGCGCTGCTCGCGATGGGCTTCACCGGACCCGAGCCGAAGGGCATCGTCGCCGAGCTCGGCCTGCGGCTCGACGCCCGCGGCAACGTCGCGACCGACATCGCCGGGGCGACGTCGGCGCCGCGCGTCTTCGCCGCCGGAGACGCCTCACGCGGCCAATCCCTCGTCGTTTGGGCCATCGCCGACGGCCGCCGCGTCGCCGCGGGGGTGAGCCGTTGGCTGGCCCGAGCGGAGGGCCGCTTGCGCGCGACAGGTTGAGCGTCGCTTGATAAGATCCGGGGATCCGCGTGAGCGCGGGGTCCAGGACGCATGAGCCACGCAATCGGTATCGACCTCGGTACGACGAACACGGTCGTCGCCGCCGTCGTGGACGGCGTCGCCGTCACCCTCGAAGACGAGCATCAGCGGCGCCTCCTGCCCTCGGTCGTCTCCTTCCATCCGTCGGGCACCGTCCTCGTCGGCGAGGCCGCACGCGAGCGGCGTCTCATCGATCCCGAGAACACGATCTTCTCGATCAAGCCGCTCATCGGGCGGACATTCGACTCCGACGAGGTCAAGGCCGCGCGCGCGCGCTTCCCCTTCCTCCTCACCGAAGGCTCCAAGAACAGCACGATGGTGCTGGCGCGCGACGTCGCTTACGCGCTGCCGGAGATCAGCGCGTTCGTGCTCCGTCGCGCGAAGGCCATCGCGGAGCAGGCGCTCGGCGGCACCGTCGATCGCGCGGTCATCACGGTGCCCGCCAACTTCAACGATCTGCAGCGCGCCTCGACCAAGATCGCGGGCAAGCTCGCCGGCCTCGACGTGCTCCGCATCCTCAACGAGCCGACGGCCGCGGCGCTCGCCTATGGCCAGTCGATCGCGAAGGCGGAGAAGATCGCCGTCTACGATCTCGGCGGCGGAACGTTCGACATCACGCTCCTCGATCTCAGCGGGAACGTCTTCGAGGTGCTCGCCACCGCCGGCGACACCGCGCTCGGCGGCGACGACATCGACCGTCTGCTCGCGGAGCACTTGGCCCGCGAGGTCATGAAGAAGTTCAACTTCGACCCGACGTCGAATCCGGTCGCCTTCGCGCGCCTGCGGTTCATCGCCGAAGAGGTGAAGAAGGAGCTCAGCAGCCGCACCAGCGTCGATCGCGAGATCTCGGGCATCGGTTACACCGAGGGCGGCGTGCCGATCCAGATGACGATGACGATCACGCGCGACGCGCTCGACAAGATCGCGCTGCCGCTCATCGAGCGAACGATCACGGTCTCTCGTCAGTCCGTCGAGATCATCGGCCTCGATCCGAAGGACTTCGATCGCGTCATCCTCGTCGGCGGATCGACGCGCATGCCGCTCGCGGCCACGCACGTCGGGAAGTTCTTCGGGCAGACGCCCCACCTCAAGGTGAACCCTGACGAGGTCGTGGCGCTCGGCGCCGCCATCCAGGCGCACGCGCTGAACCGCTCGAAGGCCGGCAGCAAGCGCAAGTCGGCGCACGATCAGCTCGCGAAGGCGCAGGGCGGCGGCGCGTCGGGCGACAACGTTCCGTCGTCGCCGCCGACCGCGAACCCGAACCCGGCGAACGTCGACGTCCCGCGCGCGCCGGGCGTTCCCGCGGGGATGACGCCGGAGGCGCCGAGCCCGGGGTTCTTCCAGTTCGAGAAGGCGCAGGCGGTGATCACCTTCTCGCCTCCGCCCGCGCCTCCGCACGGCGCCGGCGCGAAGCCGCCGCCGCTCCCGCAACGCGCAGGCCAGAGCGGTGCGCCCTCGCGCACGAGCCGGCCGATCGAGGGTACGCCGGCGCGCGAGCACAGCGTCGCGCTCCCCGGGCCCAAGCCGGCTCGCCGATCCGCGGCGCCGCAGGAGGCCGTCCCCGATCTCGAGCTCGGCGCTGCGCTGGACGGGCGCTCGGGAGCGAACCTCGGCGCGATCGTCGCGTCGACCTTCGAGCAGCCTGCGCCGACGGCGCAAGCCTTCGCGCGCGGCAGCGCGATCGAGACGGCCGAGAACGCGCCGCTCCTCATCGACGTCACGCCGCTCAGCCTCCGCGTCGAGACGGTCGGCGGCTACTGCGACGTGCTGATCTCGGCGAACTCGCCGGTGCCGTGCGAGAAGGCGCGGACGTTCCTCACGGCGTCCGACAACCAGACGGTGGTCTTCATCCGCGTCGCGCAAGGCGAGTCGTCGCGCTTCGCGGAGAACACCTACCTCGGCGAGCTCGAGCTCTCGGGCCTCAAGCCCGCGGAGCGCGGGAGCGTGAAGATCCTCGTCACGTTCGAGCTCGACGCCGACGGCATCTTGAACGTTCGCGCGATGGACAAGGAGACGAACCGCGAAACGAACGCCACGATGCGTCTCCTCGGCACCTCCACCGACGCGGCCGCGTTGAGCGAGATGGCGGCGCGTCAGGCGCGCCACGTCGTCGCCTGAGAGAGAGACCATGGCGGCACCGAGCACGTTCCTCGTCTGGGCCGAGTCGCTCGAGACCATGGACTACTACGACATCCTCCGCGTGCCCATGGCGGCGTCGCCCGAGGAGATTCAGAAGGCGTTCCACCAGCTCTCGCTCCGGTGCCACCCCGATCGCTTCGTCGACGAGCCCGAGGAGGTCGGTCGGGCCGCGAGCGCGGTCTTCAAGCGCCTCGTCGAGGCCTACAACGTGCTGCGCCGCCCCGCGCTGCGCGTGCGCTACGACAACGAGCTGAAGAAGGGGCAGGTGAAGCTCGACGAGCACGCCGTCGCGCAGAAGAAGACGTTCGAGCAGCGCACGCTGTTCATGATCGCGAAGGATCCGAAGGCGAAGCAGTACGCGGCGAAGGCCGATCAGTTCCTTTCGAGCGGCGCCCTCGAGCAAGCGCGCATCCAGCTCATCAGCGCGTGCCAGCACGATCCCGGCAACGAAGAGCTGAAGGATCGTCTCGCCATCCTCTACGAAGCCCTCGCCCTCGAGCCCGGCGACTTCTGATCTAACCCTCTGCTTGAAGGGCGTCGAGCAAGGCGCGGGCGCTCTGGAGCGACGGGTCGTCGTCGATCGCGCGCTTGAGGAGCATCATCGCGCGCTTCACGTCGCCTTGCTGGCGCGCGATCTCGCCGAGGTGCTGATAGGCGAGCGCCTTCGGGAGCGGGGCCGCGACCTTGAGCATCGTGATCGCGCGGAGCGCGCGCTGCGCGACGTCCCAGCTCTGGAGCTCCATCGCGAGGTAGGCGAGCTCGGACGCGACGACGCCGTTCTGCGCGTCCATGTCGAGCGCCGTCGTGAGGTGTTGCAGCTCGGTGGTGCGATCGCCGAGGATCTCCGCGACGCGCGCGAGCCGATGATAGAGGGCCGAGAGCTCGCGGGCGCGCCGGCCCTTGAAGGTGCCGATGGTCCGCTGGAGGAGCTCCTGCGCTTCGTCGAAGCGGCCCGCGCCCACGTAGGCGTCCGAGAGCAGCGCCGCGCAGTCGAGATCGGTTGGCCTGAGCGCATGCGCCTCTTCGAGCGGCACGACCGCCGGCGCGACCCCCATCTCCGCGGTCTGCGTCGGATCCTGCGCGAGCTCGAGATAGAGCTGGCCGGCGCGCATCAAGCCTTCGAAGCGAGGCGCGACGTCGCCCGCGGCGCGCGCGCTCTCGAGCACGAGCTCGGCGAGCTCCTTCACGGCGCCGAGCTGCTCGTAGAGCCAGGCGAGCCGGTCGCGCAGCGCGGCGTCTTCGGGCGCGGCCATGCGCGCGCGCTCGAGGCCGCCGCGCGCGTCGGCGAGGCGGCCGGCCTTCTCGCACGTCTCGGCGAGCTTGAGCGCCGCCGAGACGATGCCGTCGGCGTCTTCGAGCCCGACGAGCCGGCGGTATGTCGCGCTCGCCGCGTCCCATCGCTCTTCGAGCTCGTCGACGTACGCGACCGCGCGCAGCGTCGCCTTGTCTTTGCTGTCGGTCTTGAGTAGCTCGGTCAGAACGTTGCGCGCGTCTTCGACGTCGCCCATCTCGAGGCGGATCTGCGCGACGCGAAGTCGATGCTGCCGCCACGTCGCCACGTCGCCGCGCCCGGCGGAGGCGAGCGCCATCTTCGCGAGGTGGTCGGCGAGCAGGCCGCGCAGATCGACGATGCCGTTGGCGATGGCCTCCTCGAAGTCGGCGAGCGCTCCTTCCATGTCGCCGAGGCGGCTGCGGAGCAGCGCGCGACGCCCGACCAGAACGACGCGACCCGGCAGATCCTGCTCGCCGTCGAGCGGTCGCTCGATGGCGCTCGTGAGCTCGTCGGCGGCCTGCTTCAGCTCTCCCGACGCGGTGAGCATCTCGACGAGCTCCGCGAGCAGCTCGGCGTTCGACGGATCGGCCTCGCGCGCCTCGCGGAGGAGCGCGGCGCCCTTCTCGGGATCGGAGAGCTCGTCGCGATGGAGCTTCGCCGCCTCGCGCAGGCGCGCGCTGCGCGACGCGGCGTCGGTGCGGCTTCGCGCGTCGTTGACGAAGAGCTCGGCGAGCTTGTCGTACTCGAGCTGCTCGCGATACGACGACTCGAGACGCTCGCGCAGCTCGCGGCTCTGGGGCGCTGCGCGGAACCCGATCTCGAGCGCGCGCAGCGCCGCCTCGCCGTCGTTCGCCTCGCGTCGCACCTCGGCGAGCGCGAGCGCGAGGCGCTCGGCGTCTTGACCGTGCTCGAGGGCGAGCCTTCGCTCCATCACGTCGGCGCGCTGCTCCGTCTCGCCGTCTTGATCGTGGAGCGTCTCGAGCGCGAGCAGGATCTCCTTCGCCTGGGGATCCCAGTCGAGCGCGGCGTAGTAGATCTCGCGCGCCTGCGCGCGATCGTTGCCTTCGACGAGCTGCGCGAGCCTGCGCGAGAGCGAGCTCACCGCGTCGGCGTCCTGGCGATCCTTGGCGGCGTCGAGCTGCTTGCGGAGGAGCTCGACGAGATCTTCTTCGCGCCCGCTTCGCTCGAGGATCTTGCCGAGGAGGATCGCGGCGTCGACCTGCGCGGGGTCCTCGTCGACGATCTCGCGCAGCTCTACGGTGGCGTCCTCGTCGGAGAGGCGCAGCTTCTCCATGCTGACCTTCACGCGCTCGAGGCGGAGCCGCGAGCGCTCGCTCACCGCGTCGACGTAGCCCGAGATCTCCTGGATCAGCGCGACGAGCTTGTCGTAGTCGTTCGTGCGCCGGTAGACGTCGAGCAAGAGCTCCCACGCGTCGCGATCCTGGGGCTCGCGCTCGTGGAGCTCCTCGTAGATCGTCGCCGCGAGCCGCAGATCGCCGAGGGGGCCCGACGCCAAACCGGCGACTTCATGGAGGAAACGGCGCGACTCGTCCGGCTCGGCGAGCTCGGCCGCCTCGCGCTTGAGGAGGACGGCCTCGCGCACGCGCCCCGTCTCTTCGCTGATCCACGCGAGCTTCGCGAGCGCCCAGACGCGGCCCTCGCGGTCTTCCTGCGAGCCTTCGCCTTCGAGGTAGCGTCGCAAGAGCGACTCGGCGAGATCGCGATCTTCGATCGTGTCCGCGATCTCCACCGCCTCGCGCATCGGCTGGGTGGTCGACCCGGGGAGCATCCATCGCTTCACGAGCGCGTCGACGAGCGTGCGCTCGCGGCCGGGCGCGCGCGCGAGGCGCTCGTAGATCGCGATCACGCGCTCGTGCTCGGGGTGCCGCTCGGCGGCGGCGCGCAAGAGGAGCTCGGCGCGCTCGACGTCTTGCTCGCCCTCCCACGCTTGCTCGAAGGCGTCGCAGCCGGCGTCGACGTCGCCCGAGCGGAAGCGAAGCTGCGCGAGGCGATAGAGCGCGTCGCTGGACGCCCCGCCTTCTTCGGCGTCGATCGCGACGCGCATGCCGAGCACGCGCGCCTGCCCGGCGTCGTCGCCGAGGCGCTCGTAGACGCGATCGAGCGCCGAGAGCAGATCGCGATCGCGCTCGCGCACGGAGACGGCCTGCTCGTAGAGCTTCGCCGCCTCGCGATCGTCCTTGCGATCCATCTCGGCCATGCGCGCCATGCGCACGAAGAGCGCGCCGGCGAGCTCGGGGTCGAGCGCCCTTCGCCCCGACGTCTTTCCTTCCTGCGCGGCCTCCGCCAGCGCGCGCACGCGCTCTTCGTAGACGTGGAGCTTGTCTTGTGCGGTCGCGAGGCGCTGCGCCGCCTCGTGCGTCTCGTCGGAGCCCGGATCGAGATCGAGCGCACGGAGGCGCATCTCGAGCGCCTCGTCGGTGCGGCCGAGGTGATCTTCGTAGAGGCGCCCGAGCTCGGCGTAGATCGCGGCCGCGTCCGTGGGCGCGCCCGCACGCGAGACGCGCGACTCGAGCGCGCGCGCGAGGCCCGCGTGGTCGTCGCTCTTGCGCAGCGCGCCTTCGAGCCTCCGCGCTTCGAGGACGCTCTCCGTCGAGAGCTCGAACGCCGACTCGAGGATCTCCTTCGCGCGATCGGGCTCGCCTTGTCGCGCCGCGATCTGGCTCAGCTCGAACATCACCTCGGAGCGTGAGATGGGCGCGTCTTCCGGCAGCTCGTCTTGCCGGCGCAGCACCGTCAAGAGCGCGCGGTACGAGCGCTCGGCGCGATCGAGCTGCCCGTCGTCGCGCGCGAGCTCGGCGAGCGTGCGCAAGATCTCGGGGTTCGCCGGATCGATGCGCGTCGCCGCGTCGAGCTCGACGAGCGCGCGCGCGCGATCGCCGACGGCGAGGTCGAGGCGCGCGAGGTGGTAGTGCACCGGCGCGCGCTCCTTCGGGCGACGGCCGCCGAAAGCCTCCACCAGCGTGCGGAGGTTGGTGCGCGCCTCTTCGAAGCGACCCGCCGCGCCGAGCGCGTCGGCGAGCGCGAGCTTCACCGCGTTGTCGTCGGGCGAGAGATCGGAGGCCTGCTCGAGGAGCGGGATGGCGCGATCGGGCGAGCCGGTCTTGCTCCGGTGCAGCTCCGCCGCTTCGCGCAGGCGGCCGAGGCGCGTCGCTTTGTCGGGCGCGTGCGTCGCGCCGTCGGTGAGCAGCTCGGCGAGCGAGCCCCACGACTGCGCGGCGCGATACATCTCGGCGAGGCGCATGCGAACGTGATCGGCCTCGGGATCGCGACCGACCTCGCTCTCGAGCCGCGCCTGGGCGTCGCCGCGCCGTCCGGCGGCGACGAGCGCGTCGGCGAGGCGAAGCGTGACGTCGGCGCGCTCGGCGCCTTCGGCCATCTCGCGCAGGCGATCGAGGAAGCCCGCCGCGCCTTCGTGATCGCGCGCGACCGTGGAGAGGCGCGCGAGCGCGTCGAGCGCGGGCTTGCGCGGCTCGAGATCGACGACGCGACGCAAGTGCCCGATCGCGCTGGGAACGTCGCCGAGCTTCGACTCCGCCACCTGGGCCGCGCGGCCGTGGAGATCGGCCGCGAGCGTCGCCTCGCCGGCCTCCTCCGCGAGCTTCGCCTGGCTCGCGTACAGGCTCTCGAGCTCCGCGTGCTTTCCGTCGCGCGCGAAGAGATGCGAGAGCAGCTCGACCGTCGCCTCGTGACGCGGCGACTCCGCGAGGCTCTCGTGGAGCACGCCGATCGCGCGCGGGGCGTCGCCGAGCGCATCTTCGAGCCGCGCGACCTCGAGGCGAAGCGCGAGGCGCTCCGCTTCGGTCTGGGCCGTCCCGACGAGGCGTCGCTTGAGCCCGAGCAGCTCGGTGCTGCGTTCGCTCGACTCGTAGATCGCGACGAGCCGCGCGACCGCGTCGGCGTCGTGGGGATCCTCGTCGATGAGCCCGAGATAGATGCCGGTGGCGCGGTCGGAGGCGCCGAGGCGCTGCGCGGCGATGTCGCCCGCCTCGTGTCGGAGGCCGCGCGATTTGTCGCGCGACCACGGCAGCGACGCTGTCTCGACGAGGAGCGCGACGACCTTGTCGTGATCGCCGTCGTCGGAGTGGATCCTCACGAGCTCGCGCGTCGCGCGATCGACGTACGTGCTCGGCTCCGCGGGAGCGCCCGACGAGACGAGATCGAGATCGGGCATGGTGTCCGGCGGCGCCGTCCATCGCTCGATCCCGAGACGGAGCAGCCGGTCGAGGATCGACTTCGAGAGCGCGCGATCGCCGACGCTCGTGAGCGCGGCGTCGGCCGCTTCGGTCAACAGATCGAGGTCGCCGCCCGTCGCTTGCGAGAGGCGGAGCAGGCTGTCGACCAGCGGCCGGCCCTTCGCCCGTCGCTGGAGCTTCGCGAGCTCGTTCAGGATCGTCGCGTTGGTGCCGTCGTGCGCGAGCGCGCGCGCGTACGACGCCTCCGCCGCGTCGGGATCGCCGCGCTTGTCGCGATGCCACGCCGCGATCGCGGCTTCGATGTCGCGCGCGAGCTTCGGGGCGAGATCTACAGCGTCGTGACGCGCCTCGCGATCTCCGGCGGGGGCGACGAGGGAAGCGAGCGCGAACGTCACCGCGTCCCATCCGCTCGCCGCGCCGGCGGCTTCTTCCACCGCGCTCGTGAGGGTCGGCTCGAGGGTGTCGCGCGCGCGCGTCGACTCGACGATGACCCGCGCCGCCGCGTCCCATCGCATCGTACGTCCGGCCACGCGGATGACCGCGCACGCCGCCTCGAGATCGGTCGGGTCTTCGTGCGCGACGTGCACGTACGCGTCGAGCGCCGGACGCGGCTCGTCGAGCCGCGTCTCGAGCACGTCGCCCATGCGGAAGCGCAGCCCGCGCGCCCATCCCGAGGGCGAGGAAGGATCGTCGCCCTCGATGCACTCGCGCAGCGCGTCGGCGAGCGAGCGGAAGCTCCGCGTCGCTTCGGCGAGGCGGAAGAGCTCCGACACGGTCTGCTCCGCGCCCGGCTCGAGGAGGAGCGCGCGGCGCACGAGGGCGAACGCCGCGTCGGCGTCTTGCGCTCGCGTCTCCGAGAGGCTCGCGGCCTCCATGAGGATCGCGATCTGGCTCTCGGTCTCCCTCGCCGCGTTGAGGCGATGCTCGGTGAGATCGAGCACGAGCCGCCAGTCGTCGGCCGCGTTGTACGCCGCGAGGAGCACGCGCACGACGTCGGCGCGATGATCGGCGCGCTTCAAGAGCGCGCGGAGCCCGGCGCGCGATCCTTCGCTGCGCGGATCGTGGCCGAGCGCGGCTTCGTAGCTCGCGATGGCCTCTGCCACGGCGTCGAGCTGCTCGCGCTGCACGTCGCCGAGCTCGCGAAGGATGTCGGCCTTCTCCGCGATCGCGTCGGTGCGCGCGGCGGCGCCCGCGAGCAGCTCGGCGAGCTCGGACCAGAGGCGCGTGCTCCGGTAGAGCGCCGAGAGCGCGCGCGTTCCGTCTTCCGAGTCGCCGAACGTCGCCTCGACGTCGCGCCACGTCGCGATCGCTTCTTCGGTGGCCTCGAGCTTCTCGCTGAGGATGTTCGCGACGCGCACGCGGTCGGCGCGCTGCTCTTCGGGCGCACGATCGAGCTTGCCGCGTCTGGCGAGGACGTCGATGAGCGGGCGCCAACGCTGCGCTTTGTCGAAGAGGAGGACGAGGCCGTCGAGCGCTTCGGGATCCTCCGGCGCGGTCTCGAGCCGGCCTTCCCACGCCCAGATCGCGCGATCCTCCTCTTCGAGCTCGGTCGCGAGGCGCGCGGCCTCACCGAGCACGCTCCAGCGCGTCTCCGGCTCTTCCTCGAGGATCGCGAGGCGCTCGAGGACGTCGAGGCGATCGGCCTTGCGCTCCGCGCGAGCGAGGAGCGGCTCGACGTGCCGGCACGCGGTCAGGAGCGCCGCGTCGGCGATCGGCGAGATCCCGAGGATGCGGAAGAAGAGCTCGATCGCGCGACCGACGTCGCCGATCTTGCCCGCCGTGACGACGCCGGCGTGCATGAGCAGCTCGACCTTGAGCGCCTCGTCGTTGCAATCGTCGGCGGCGGAGACGAGCACCTCGGCGAGGCGTTCGAAGCGCCCCACGCGCTCGGCGAGCTGCGCGAGCTCGGTGCGATGCGACGCGACCTCGGGCTCGAGCAAGACGAGATGGACGAAGTGTTCCATCGCGTTCTCGTCGTCGCCGAGCTGCGCGTAGATCGTGGCGATCTGGTGGTGTCGCCGGATCCGCTCCTTGACGCTCTTGACCGCCTCGAGCTCGACCTCGAGCGCGCGCGCGAGATCCGCCTCGTGGCCCGCGGCGGAGTAGCGCTCCTTGAGCAACGCGGCCGCGCGCTGGCGTACGAGCCCGCGCTTGGGCGCGCTCGGCAAATACGAGTCGCGCCGGCCCTCGGGCGGCGGCGCCACCGACTCGCGGACCTCGGCGGTCTTGGGCGCGACGGCGAGCACGCGCTCGAGCAGATCCGTGACGTTGATCCCGTAGGTCTGGCTCGTCGGCTCTTCGCTGCTCTCGTTCGCGAGGATGTCTTCGACGACGATGATCGCGCTCGACGCGTCGGAGAGCTCGTTGAGCCAGAGCGACGCGATGCGCGCGCGCTCCTTCTGGGCGTCTTCGTGCGAGAGCTGGGGCAGGCGGTTGCCGAGCAGCCCGATGAGCTCGCGGTGACAGCCGTGCCGCTCGTAGAGCCGCTCGAGCGCCGCGGAGAGGCGCGTGTTGCCCGGCTTCAGCTCGAGGAGCTGCTCGAGGTAGCGGATCGCGCGCGTCGAGTGGTTGGCGAAGTCTTTGGCGATCTGCGCCGCCTCTTCGAGCAGCTCGAGGCGCCGCTCCTTGTCGGCGCTCGCGGCCGCGCGGTCGTAGAGCGCGAACAGATCTTCCCATCGCTCTTGAGCGTCGAAGATCAGCTTCAGCCGATCGAACGCCCACGTGTCGTCGGGCTCGATCTCGAGCAAGCGCTCGAGGATGCCCACGACGCGCCCGCCGTCTTCGAACCACTCCTCGTAGAACGCGACCGCGCGCTGCCCGAGCTCGATCGCCTGATCTTTCGCGAGGTCTTGCTTGAGCGCCTCTTCGTAGAGCGCGGCGAGCGGATCGGGCGTCGAGAGCTGCCGCGCGAGGTTCTCCGCGCGATCCCACAGCGAAGCCTCCGTCGGCAGCTCGCGCGCCGCGCGGAGCACCGTCTCGAAGGCCTCGTCGTTCCTCTGGCTCTCC
Source organism: Labilithrix sp. (assembly GCA_019637175.1). GTDB lineage: Bacteria > Myxococcota_A > Polyangia > Polyangiales > Polyangiaceae > Labilithrix. Next base: position 34,624 of record JAHBWD010000046.1, read on the forward strand.
GCGAGCATGTCGAGGAGGCGCTCGTACTGACCCAAGCGCAGCGCGCCGTCGGTCTTCCAGGTGGCCGACGGCTCGCCGGCGGCGAGCAGGCGCCGCAGCACGTCGATCTTGAGCGCGGGATCGTCGACCGCGTCGAGCGACTTCTCGAGGACCTCGGCGGCGCGCCTTCCGACGTCGGGATCGGCCAGGAGGCGCGCGCCGAGCTCGAGCGCCGCGGGATCGTGCGGCGCGCTCTCGAGCACGCCGGCGACGCGATCGAGCGCTTCGCCCCCGCGCCCCGGCCGCTCGACGAGGATCGTCGCGATCTGCACGTCGAGCACGTTGCGGGCCTCGCCCTCGGAGGCGCCGCGCCGCGCCACGAGCGCCGCGAGCGCGCCTTCGACGTCGCCCTGCGCGAGCGAGAGGCGCGAGATCGCCGTGAGCGCGTCGAGATCCTCGGGATCGATCTCGACGACGCGTTTGTAGAGCGCGAGCGCCTTCTCGGGATCGCCGAGCTCGCTCTCTTCGATCGTCGCCCACGTCGCGATCGCGCGCGCGCGCGCCTCCGGCGCCGCTCGGTTCGCGCGCAGCTCGTAGAGCCAGCGGAGATCGGCGTCGCGTGTCTCGCCCCGCGGCATCGATCGAAGGAGCGCTTCGAGGGCCTCCGAGGCCGTCGCGCGATGCGACTCCTCGGGCGCCTTCTCCACGACGATCCGATACGCCGCCGCCGCGTCGGCCGCCGTCGCCGGCTTCGTCGCGAGGACGCGCGCCTTCGCCAGCGAAAGCTCGGTCGCGGCCTGCGGCGTCGCGCCCGCGAGGTTCACGACGGCGTCGGCGATCGCGTCGGCGAAGTCTTCGGTGGCGCCCACCTTCACGGCGAGGGCCTCGAGCTCGGCGAGCAGCTCGCGGTCTTGCGGCGCGAGCGCGAACGCGCTGCGCGAAGCCTGGAACGCGCTCGCGGGATCGTCGAGCTTGTCGGCGAGCGTCGCCGAGAGCTTCCGCAGGAGCGAGATGCGCTCGGGCGTCTCGCTCGTCAGCTCGAGCAAGACGCGCATGAGCGCGGGGACGCGCGCGATCTCGCCGGCGCGCTCGTGCAGCTCGACGAGCTGCGCGGTCGCCTGCGCGTCGCGAGGATCGATCTCGCGGAGGCGGTTCAACAGATCGACCGCCGTCGCGTCGTCGCCCATCCCGCGCGCGACGTCGGCGGCCTGGCGCAGCCGCTCGGTCGCCTGCGTCATGTAGCCCGCTTCGCGATCGAGCTTGGCGAGGCGCTCGAGGCACTGGACCTGGAGCGGCGCGTCGGTGGTCTCGCGCGCGCGCCGCTCGAGGATCGCGCGGAGCAGCTCGGCGTCGTCGATCACCGCCGCCACGCGCTCGGCGAGATCGAGCTCCGCGGGGGTGACGCCCGCGTCGGCGAGGAGCGCGCGCGCGTGCTCCGTGGCCTTCTCTTTCGTGCCGTGCTGAGACGCGACGTCGGCGAGCTGCGCGCGGAGCTTGCGCGCGTCGTCGGGCGAGGCCGCGTGCGGGAGGTGCGCCTCGAGCACGTCGCACAGATCGTCCCACGCGTGCGTCTCGGTGTAGAGCTCGACGAGCGCGCCGTGCGCGGCGTGATCCTTCGGGTCGTCCTTGAGCGCGCGCTTGTACGCGCCGATCGCCGCGTCGGGGTTCTTGAGCTCGGCGCGCTCGATCGCGCCGATGCCGTGGAGCAGCTCCTTGCGTCGCGCCGCGTCGGGGCCTCGCTCGAGCGCGGCGCGATAGAGCGCGACGCGCTCCTCGGGGTTTCCTTGTTCGCGAAGCAGCTCGTCGACGCGCGCGATGAGCTCGGCGGACGAGGGCTCGAACGCGAGCGCGCGTCGATACGCGCCGAGCGCGCTCTTCACGTCGCCCGCGGCGGCGTGCTCTTCGCCGACGCGCTTCGCGAGGACGAAGATCTCGGCGCTCTCGACCGGGCGATCGCCGAGGCCTTTGCCGAGGATCGCCGCGCGCTTCTTGCGATCGGTGTCACCGGCGAACAGATCGAACCTGCCGAGCCACGGGCCGATGGGCTCGTGGCTCTCGACCGCCTCGGCGAGGCCGCGCCCCACGACGTCGAGCGCCTTGTCGCGCGAGACGGAGATCGCGACGTCGGCGGCCTCTTCGAGCGCCTCGAGCCGATCCTGGACGATGGCCGAGAGCTGGGCCTTGAGATCGAGCACGCGGAGCAGGCCCTGGACGTCGTCGACCTTGCGGTAGATCGGCTCGAGCACCGCCGACGCCGCGAGGCGGTGCTCTCCAGCGGCGAGGAGCTTCTCCACCGTCGCGCGGCTCGTCTTTTCGTGCGGATCGATCGCGAGCGCGCGCGAGAACGCGTCGAGGGCGGCTTCGTGATCGCGCGTCCGCGTGAGGCAGGCGAGCCCGAGGCGCGCGAGGATCGCCGGCTTCTCTTCGTGAGGCGCGAGCTCCGCGTCTCGCGCGAGCGCATCGGCGAGCTCGGGCCACTGGCGTTGAGCCTCGAGGAGCGGCACCCACTGCGCGTAGACGTCGCGCGCGGGGCCGTAGGCCTCGATCATCTGCCGCCACGCCTCGGACGCGCTGCTCGCGTCCTTCGCCTTCGTCGTCAGCACCTCGGCGGCGCGGAACGAGAGCGCGCGCGCCTCGGCGCGATCGGGGAGATCGCGCGCGCGCTGCTCGAGCACGAAGGAGAGATCGATCCACTCCGAGCGCTGCTCGTAGAGCGGCTCGAGCGCGGCGAGCGCGCGCGCGCGGAGATCCTTGCCGTCATCGCCCGGGCCGTCGACGAGGCGTCGCCAGGCGGCGATGGCGCGCTCGGTGTCGCCCTCTTCGGTCGAGATCTCGGCGACGCGCACGTTGGCGCGCTGCTTCTCTTCGGGATCGCCGCTCAGCTCGCCCACGCGCGTGAGGACGTCGACGAGGTTCTTGCCGTCGCGCTCGGCCTCGTACACGCCGGCGAGCGCGCGCGCGGCGACGAGCACGGCTTGTGGATCCGCCGACGACGCCGAGACGACGCCGGCGAGCGTCGTGCGCGCGCGCTTCGCGTCGCCGCCGCGCAAAAGCAGCTCGCCCATCTCCGCGGTGATCCGCGACCGGACCGCCGCGTCCTTCGCCACCGTCGACACGCGCGCGAACGTCCGCGCGACCTCGAGGGGGCCCTTGAGCTGCGATCCGAGCTCGACGTAGCGGTGCCTCAGATCGTCGTCGGCCGGATCGATCCCGAGCGCCTGCTCGTAGGCGTCGAACGCGCCCTGCGTGTCGCCGAGCTCGTCCTGCTTGAGGACGCCGATGCGCCGGAGCACGTCGCGTCGGCGGGGGCCTCGCGTGTTGTCGAGCTCGACGGTCAGGAACTTCGCGCGCTCTTCGGTCGTCTGGGCGCCCGCCGCGAGCGCCGCGGCCGCGCGCGCGGCGAGGCCCTTGCTCTCGAGCAGGCGCGTGGCGACGCGTCGCGCGTCGGCGTGCGTCGGATCGATCTCGAGGAGCGCCTCGATGTGAGGCATCGCGCGCTCGGGCTCCTTGAGCTGGTTGGCGAACAGCTCGAGGAGCTTCGTGCGGATGCGCGCGGCGTCGTCGGCGTCGGGCGCCGGATCGGACGCGAGCGCCTGCTCGAACATGCGCGCGACGTCGCGGTACCGGTTCGCCTTGACGTAGCGGGCCTCGAGCGCGCCGCGGAGCGCTTCGTCGCCCGGCTCGAGCTTCACGAGCTGCTGGTAGGTCTCGATCGCCTTGTCTTCGAGGTTGGCGCGCTCGTAGAGCACGGCGGCGCGCTTGAAGAGGACGATCTGCTCGGCCTTCGGGCGATGCGCCGACGTCTGGACGCACAGATCGGCGAGCTTCTTGTTGTCGTCGACCCGCGTGAGCTGCGCGTCGATCCGCTCGAACGCCCCCACGTGCGCGGGGTGCGCGCCGAGGGCCTTCTCGAGGTACGTCGTCGCGCCGAACTCGTCGCCGAGGATCTCGCCGAAGAAGGTCGCCGCGCGGTAGTAGAGCTCGGCCTGCACGGGCGGGAGGAGCGTCTTCAGCTTCCGCCCCTGCGACACGGATTCGTAGGCGAAGGCGAGCTCGGAGACGCGATCGAATTTCACCGCGGCGTCGTGGAGCTCTTGCCACAGCGCTTCGTCGAGCTGATTGCGCGAGAGCGCGACCAGCAGGGCGTCGAGGACCTCCTCCTCGTTCTCCAGCTTCGTTTCGAACGAGGGGAGGCCGGCGCGTGGTTTCGGAGGAGGCGGCGGTTGCGATTGCATTGGCGCCCGGGCGAAAAAGCGGACCTCGAGGGTACAGGAAATCCCGGAAGCCAAGCGCGCGAAATCATTTCCGAAGAATCGCCATCCTCCGCCGCCGATGTGCGCTGCGGTCGGGGCCGGCTCGGAGCTCGGAACGACGCTAGAACGACCCCAGCGGGCCCGCCTCCCAGGCGACGTCGAGGCTCTCTCCGACCGGGGGCGGCGCGAGCGCTCGGAGATTGCCCTCTCGCCATTGGAGGAGGCGGATGCGCGGATCGTCGAGCGGCGCGTCGAACTGGATCGCGACCTCCGTGGGGCGCCCGTCGTCGACGGCGACGACGCGGAACGTCGCGCCGCACTGGCGCGCTTCTTCGCCCACGCGGACGGGAAGATCGCTCGCTCGATAGAGCGTCTCGAACAGCCCCTGCAGCATCGTTCCGCGGGCTGGGCGGAGGTGGAGCTCTGCCGCGCTCGTGCGTGTGATGCGGTGCGCTTGCTTCGCGCCGGAGAGGACCGACCAGCACGCGATCCTGTCGGGCGCGTTCGCGGCGAGGACGGCCGGCACGTACATCGTGACCGTCGGGTCGGAGACGCCGAGCACGAACACACGCGGGCGCGCCGCGCCTGTCTCGGCCGCGGCCGCGATGCGCTCGAGATCGCGCGCGGCCCGCGTGTTGACCGCGCCGACACCCAGCGACACGAGCGGGCCCCCGACGAGGTGGACGAGCGCGAGGAGCGCGGCGAACGCACCTCGTGCGAGCCCGCCGGCCGCGAAGCCGCGCCGGATCAGGATCGCGAGCAGGGCAGAGAAGCCGAGGTCGGGCACGAGCAACACGCGCGCACCCGGGAAGCCGCCGAGCGAGGGAACGAGCGCGAAAACGGCGCCGAGCACGAGCCACGGGATCGCGGCGCGCTCTTCGGCGCTCATCGACGGCGCGAGGGATCGAGCGAGCCACGCGATCAGCGCCGTGACGATCACGCCCGTGATCATGATCGGCGCGGGCGGCGCGATCGTGACGGCCTCGGCGGGGACGCCGGCGAACGCGTTCGCGAGCAAGACGGGCAGCATCGTCGCCGCCTTCGCCGCGAAGCGCCCGGGGTTGCCGAGCGGGTCGACGTAGCCGCCGGATTGCGCAGCGCCGCCTCCCACGCGCGCGTAGATCACGATGTACGCGGCGAGGAGCGCGAGCGTCGGCGCGATCGAGGGCAGCCGCGCGCGCACGCGCGCGACGAGCGATCGCCGCTCCGCCGGGTCTTTGCGACAGAGCACGTAGGCGATCGGGAACCCCGCCGCGCCGAGCGCGCCTTCTCCCGCGCCGAGCCCGATCGCCAACCCGAGCGCGAGGAGCCAGCGGCCTCGCCGTCGTTCCGGCGACGGATCGCGGACGAACGACGCGAAGCCGAGCAGCGCGGGCAGCGCGGAGAGGAGCATGTGACGGCACGAGACCCACGCGTAGGGGAAGAAGTGCGCGGCGCTCAGCGCGTAGACGAGCGTGGCGAGCTGCGCCGTGGCGCGGGGCAGCGCGCCGCGGAGCACGAAGCCGACCGTCGCGACGAGCGCGAGGTACCAGGCGATCGAGTGCAGGTGGTATCCGAGCGGCGCGTCGCCGAGCAGGCGGTGCTCGAACGTGAAGAGCACGCTCGTGAGCGGTCGCACGAGGTGCAGCTTCAGCCCGGGCGCGCTCCACCAAGGGAGGCTGCCGCTCTCGACGGCCAAGCGGTTCTCCTCGGCGCCGCCCGACGCGAAGCGGTAGAGGTCCCAGAACGGCGGGCCCTCGGGCCACGTGCCGTCGACGGCCGCGCGGAGCGCGTGATCGTCGTTGTAGAACCCGAGCTGGATCGACGGCAGCGCGACGACGAGGGCCGCGAGCAACACGAGCCACGTCGCGTGTCGCCACTCGAGGAAGCGTCGGGCACCGTCCCGGAGCGCGGACATCGAGGTCCGCTCGTAGGGTCGAACCTCGCGCGCGTCGAGAGAAGAAGGCCTCGAACGCGAGCGGAACGCGGTGCTTGACGGCTCCACGAAGGCTCCCTATTGCGTACCGCGTCACATGCAGAAGCCCCTCGCGCGCGCGCACCTCGCCGAAGCGGATCGCGCATCCCTCGGCTCGATCAGGGACTTCGTCGCGCTCGCGAAGCCGCGCATCACGTTGATGGTCGTCATCACGGAGGCCGGCGGCCTGTTCCTCGCGCGGCGGATGCCCGATCTCGCGGCCGGATTCACGCTTTCGACGGCGCTGGCGACGCTCGTCGGCACCGCGCTCATCGTCGCGGGCGCCAACGCGCTCAACATGTACATCGAGCGCGACGTCGATCGCCGGATGGATCGCACGAAGAACCGCCCGCTCCCCGCGGCGCGGATGAGCCCGCGCACGGCGCTCTGGTTCGGCGTCGTCCTCTCGGCGCTCGCCGTTCCGATCCTCGCGATCGGCGCCAACCCGCTCACGGCGCTCCTCGCGGTGATCGCGAACCTGCTCTACGTGCTGGCGTACACGCCGCTCAAGCAGCACTCGCAGTACGCGCTCCACGTCGGCGCCATCCCCGGCGCGATCCCACCGCTCCTCGGGTGGACGGCGGTGACCGGCCGCATCGACGCCGCGGGCGCGGTGCTCTTCGGCGTCCTCTTCTTGTGGCAGATCCCGCACTTCGTCGCGATCGCGCTCTTCCGCAAGAGCGACTATGCGCGCGCGGGCCTCGTCGTGCTGCCGAACGTCGCCGGCGAGCTCGCGGCGCGGCACACGATCATCCGCTGGATCTTCGCCGGCGTCGCCATGAGCCTCTTGCTCGTCCCGCTCGGCGTCGCCCACCACGGCTACCTCGTGGCCGCCGCCGCGCTCGGCGCCGTGTTCTTCGGCTGGGGCTGCTACGGCCTGCGCCCGGGAACGGGCACGCGCTGGGCGAAGTCGCTCTTCGGGATCTCGATCCTCTATCTCGTGCTGCTCTTCGCGGCGCTGATGATCGATCCCTGAGCCACGCCTACGGCAGGCACTTTCCGCCGCTGCTCTTGCCCGAGCAGCACGACTGATTGTTCGTGCCGCGTCGATCGCCGCCGGCGGGGACGCAGTCGATGCACCGGCGGCCTTCGACGACGTTCAAGAACTGGCACGACGAGCCGAGGCAGCAGTCGTCGCCGCCCGTGCCGCACGAGTAGTAGCCGTCCTTGCCCGTCGTCTTGCAGTCGTCGACGCACCTGCGGTTTTCGGCGCACCTTCCGCTGACGCAGTCGCCGGGTCCCTCGCAGGCTGCGCCCTTCGCTCCCTTGCCGCTGTCGTCGCCGGCGTCCGCGAGCGATCCCGACGACGATCCCGGGGCGACGCCCGACGATCCCGACGACGATCCCTCCGGAGACACCGACGGCGATCCCGACGATCCTGGAGACGATCCCGAGGCGCCGGACGATCCGGCGTCTTCTTCCGGCGGGTCGATCGGATCGCCGAGCCCCGCGAGCGCCGCGCAGCCGATCGCGCCAGCGCTCGCGACGATGCTGCTCGCGACGATCCCGCGGAGCGACCCCATCGTTCGAGCGTAGCGCCAGAGCGCTTCGATCCGCCCGGATCGCACGCGATCCGGGCGCCCGCCCGCCGCGCGCCGGCCAACGCCTACGTTTTCCTACACTTGCCAACGTCGCCGACTCCTTCGGGAAATGGCGCGGCTCGTGCTGCGGGCTGCTTCGCCCATGCGGTCGTCTCGCGTCGTCCTCCTGTCCGGCCTCGCGGGCCTCGCGCTCGCCGCGCTCGCGTGCGGCGCGACCTCGGGCGCGTCGACCGACGAGAGCGAGGTCGGCACGCGGCCGCCGCGCCAGTGGGATCCGCCGAAGACCAAGGCGGGCAACCTCCGCGTCGCCACGTTCAACATCCGAAACTTCCCCAAGGACACGATGAGCGACAGCGACGCGGGCGCCGACGGAGGCGCCGCGCCCGATCGCGACACGCGGCCCGCGCCGCTCGTGCGCAAGCTGAGCGAGACCGACGAGGCGATGCTCGTCGACATCCTCGCGAAGCTCGACTTCGACGTCCTCGCCGTTCAGGAGATCAACGACACGCGCCGCTTCGACGACGTGCTCACCCGCCTCGGCGAGCGCACGGGCCGTCGCTATCAATCGGTCTACAACCTCGCGTGGGATCACCCGCAGCACCTCGGGATCGTCGCGCGCGCCGATCGCGTGCGGATCGAGAGCCCGCGCGTGCACGCCGACATCGCCACGAGGCCGACGATGCGCGCCGGCCTCTCCGCGCGGATCGTGAGCACCAAGGCCGGCGGCGCCGACTTCGGTCTGCTCGTGTTGCACCTCGCGTCGGGCGACACCGGCGGGCGGGCGAGGCTCCGCGCCGAGCAGGCGTCCTTCGCGGCCAAGGCCGTCGCCGCGCGTCAGGTCGAGAGCGGCGACGCGGACTTCGTCGTCGTCGGTGACATGAACACGGCGCGGCCCGACGAGCTCTCCGGCTTCGACGGCGCGATGGCGGAGAGCGACAGCGGGCTCGATCGCGCGTCGCGCGATCTCGCGTGCTCGACGTACTACACGAAGGGCCCGACGAACCCGATGCTCGAGCCGTCGCTCATCGATCACGTGTTCGTCGCGTCGCTCGCCGAGCGCGACGAGAGCGTCCCGATGGCGGTGGGCACGCACTGTCACGAGCGATCGTGCGCGTCGTTCGAGTCGGACAGCGCGGAGCACGGCACGAGCTACTGGTCCGTGAGCGATCACTGTCCGGTCTATTTCGAGCTCGCCGACGTCGACCGCGACTGAACGGCGATCAGCGCGGCTTCTGGCGGTCGGCGAGCGCCGCCTCGAGCTCGGCGACGCGCGCGAGCGCCGCTTCCTTGGCCTCGCGCTCGCGTTCCTTGGCCTCGCGCTCGCGCTCCTCTGCCGTGAGCCAGAACCTCGTCGCGGCCTCGTCGTCGGCGACGCGCAGCTTGCGCCCCTCCGCGGTGACGACGAGGAAAGCGTCGAGCGCGGGCGAGCGCGCCGGACCTTCGCCGGCGTACCGGCGGACGAGCGTGCCGTCGTCTCCGCGCGTCCAGATCTGCAGGCGAAAGGGCCCACCGTGCGCGCGCGGGCCCGCGAGGAGCGGATCGAAGATCCAGAGCTCGAGGACGCCGCTCGCGGCGTACTTGTCCGGCGCGATCGCGTAGTCCTTGTGCGGGTTCGACTCGCTCACGATCTCGACGGCCAGCATCGGCGGTTCGTGATCGGCGAGCCAGGTGCGAACGCTCTTCAGCTCGGACGCGTCGAGCGGCGCAGGCGAGAGCACGCACACGTCGGGATCGACGCCGATCTGCGGCCGCGCCTCGTCCCAGCGCACGGCGAGGTTTCGCGCGACGAGCGTCGTCTTGCTTCGCTGCGCGGCCCAAGCCGCGAGCAGCGCCTTCAAGAGCGAGACGGCTTCGTCGTGGAGCACCGACTCAGGCATCGTCTCCTCCGGCAGCTCCCAGCCCACGCCCACCTTCGGGAGCGTGTAGCGGACGCCGGCGACGTTTCGCGGAGACGACATGGGGCACAGGCTAGCAGCGCTACACGACGCATGCCGCCGCGCGCATGCTGCGATCTCGTGGAGATGCGAGCGCGACGATCCGGCCCGGCCGGATTGACGGTGGCCTGGGCCAGGATCGTCGACGCGCAGACGCGCGGCCTTGACGGCGAGGGGCGGTGACACCTACGGCAGGCGGATGCCCCGCCGGCTCTTCGTTGCGCTCGCGCTCGTGAGCACGCTCGCGATCGCGTGCGACAAGGCGGAGTCCGACGCGCTGCCGAGCGTGCGCCTCGGGATGAGCCCGCGCGACGTTCGCGATCGGTTCGAGCCCGGCGCCTCGGGGAGCTGGCAGACCCGCGTCGGCGTCGGCGACGACACCGTGCTCGAATGGAACGCGCGCCCGGCCGCGCGCGCGCGGATCGTCGACGCGCGCTTCGAGTTCCACCTCGGGATGCTCGTCGCCGTTCGCGCGCACCTCGAGGATCCTGTTGCGAAAGACAGCATCTCGGTCACCGCGAGGACCGTCACCCATCGCGCCCCGAGGGAAGGCGGCGTGGGCTCGAGCGTGACCATTCTGGCGCGTGACTGCCCGACGCACCGCGAAGAGGCCGAAGGATTGGCCGCGCGCGCCGCGCGCGGCCGCTGAGACGGCGCCGCCGGCCAACGGGTGTCGGCTAGGACCGTCGCGGGCCCGGAGCACGCAGAGAGCCCGCAAACTTTTCGCGGCCTTGGGTCGAAACAGGGGGTTGTAGAGCGCGACTTCCCTCCTCTATAAGAGCGCCGGCCATCGCCCTTTTTTCTCGGCCGCGGCGCCCAGGTCCAGTTCCCACGAAGACGTGTGGCGCCTCGATCGCGAGAGGCCCGAGACCGCCTTCCCAACGCCCAGCCGCCGTCGGCTGGGCCCCGAGCCGCGAATGCAGATCTTTCCCAGGTCGCTCAACAAGCTCCCGCTGATCCTTGGAGGCGTCGGGACGATCGTGCCCGCGCTGCTCATCGGCGCCATCTGGTACTACGTCACGCCGAAGAACTTCCAGGTCGGCTACCAGCCCACGCAACCCGTTCCGTATTCGCACCGGCTCCACGCCGGCCAGATGGGAATGGATTGCCGCTACTGCCACGCGAACGTGGAGGTCGCCGCCAAGGCGATGGTCCCGCCGACGCAGGTGTGCATGGGCTGCCACTCCATGGTGAAGACGGAGAGCGCGCGCCTCGCGCCCGTCCGCGCCAGCTGGGAGAGCGGCAAGCCGATCGAGTGGGTGCAGATCCACAAGCTGCCCGATCACGCCTACTTCGATCACAGCGCGCACCTCAGCGCGGGCGTGGGCTGCGTCACCTGCCACGGGCGCGTCGACCAGATGGAGGTCGTTCGCGCCGAAACGCCGCTCAGCATGGGGTGGTGTCTCGAGTGTCACCGCGACCCGACGCCGAACCTCCGGCCGAAGGATCAAATCACCAACATGGAATGGACGCCGGCGATGAGCGCCAACTGGACGGCGCCCGCCGTCAATCCGCCGAAGCACTGCTCGGGGTGTCACCGATGAGCCGCCGCGAACCGCACCCGACGCGCCCGCCGCAAGACGGCGCGAAGGTCTTCTGGAAGAGCATCGCCGACATGGAGAGCCCGGAGGGCGCGCAGCGCCGCGCCGAGGCCGAGTTCCCCAAGGGATTCGAAGAGGCGAAGGCGAGCTCGCTCGTGAAGCTCCGTCGCGGCAAGAACGACGAAGGTGTCTCCGTCGGCCGCCGCGGCTTCATGTTCTTCGCCGGCGCCTCCGCCGCGCTCCTCGCCGAAGGCTGCGCGCGGCGCCCGATCGAGAAGATCATGCCGTACTCGAAGGCGCCGGAGCACGTCATCCCCGGCGTCCCCAGCGCGTACGCGACGGTGCGCCAGCAGCGCGGCGACGCGATCGGCCTCGTCGTCCAGAGCCACGAAGGGCGCCCGACGAAGGTCGAAGGCAACCCCGATCATCCGTCGAGCAGCGGCGCGACCGACGCGTGGTCGCAGGCGGCGATCTACGAGCTCTGCGATCCGGATCGTTCGACCTCGCCCATGCGCGGCGGTCGCATCGCGCCCACGCCGGGCGCGCCCACGCACACCGCGTCCACGTGGCCGGAGCTCGACGCGTTCGTCTCCGACATCGCGCGCGCGGCGCAGGCCGACAGCGGCGCCAAGCTCCGCCTCCTCGTCGAGCCGACGATCTCGCCGACGTTCGTGCGCCTTCGCGACGCGCTCCAGGCGAAGCTCCCGCAGCTCAAGATCCACGTCTGGTCGTCGGTCAACGACGCGAACGCGCGCGAAGGCGCGAACCTCGCGTTCGGGCAGGCGGTCAACGTCGTCCCCGACTACTCGCAGGCGAAGGTCATCGTCTCGCTCGACTCCGACTTCCTCGGCACGGAGACGGGCGCGGTGCGCGCGAACCGGGAGTTTTCCGCCGGGCGCAAGCTCACGCACGGGCCGGAAGGCACGCTGAACCGCCTCTACGTCGTCGAGCCCACGTTCTCGACGACGGGCATGAACGCCGATCACCGCCTCCGCCTCCCGGCGCAAGACATCGAGCGCTACGCCCTCGCCCTCGCGAAGGAGCTCGCCACCAAGCACGGCCTCGACCTCGGCGCGCTCAAGGAGACGGTCGCCGCGGCCGACGACAAGGCGGTCCCCGCGCAGTGGCGCGAGGTCGTCGCGAAGGAGCTCGCCGGCGCGCGCGCCAAGAGCGTCATCGTCGTGGGCAGCCGCCAGCCGGCGCGCGTGCACGCGCTCGTTCACGCGCTCAACGCCGCGCTCGGCAACGCGGGCCACACCGTGAGCTACTTCCCCGTCGCCGACCCGCTCGAGGGCGATCCGACCGCGAGCCTCAAGCAGCTCGTCGCCGACATGGAGAAGAACCTCGTCGGCACGCTCGTGATCCTCGGCGGCAACCCGGTGTACGACGCGCCCGCGGATCTGAAGCTCGGCGAGCGCCTGAAGACGCTCGGCTCCACCGTCCACGTCTCGTCGCACTTCAACGAGACGAGCGAAGCGTGCATCTGGCACGCGCCGCGCGCGCACGAGCTCGAGTGCTGGGGCGATCTCCGCGCCGTCGACGGCACGGTCGCCGTGCAGCAGCCGCTCATCGCGCCGCTCTTCGGCGGCAAGAGCGACATCGAGATCCTCGCGCGCCTCGGAGGCAACGCGAGCCCGAAGGGCCACGATCTCGTGCAAGAGACGCTCGGGCCGGCGAAGGCGGGCTGGAAGGAGGCCCTCAAGAAGGGCGTCGTCGGATCCGCGGCCAAGGCCTTCGGTCCGATGGACGCGCGGAAGACGGAGGTCGCCGCCGCGTTCGCCAACGTGAAGGCCGCGAGCCCGCTCGCGGCCGATTCGCTCGAGATCACGTTCGCGCCTTGCCCGAAGCTCTACGACGGGCGCTACGCGAACAACCCGCTGCTCCTCGAGCTGCCCGATCCGGTCAACAAGATCACCTGGGACAACGTCGCGACGGTTTCGAAGTCGACCGCGCAGGCGCTCGGTCTCGAGAACGGACAGATGGTCCGCCTCACGCGCGCAGGCGCGCCGGGCGCGGTCGACATCGCCGTCTGGATCACGCCGGGTCAGGCCGACAACACGCTCGGCCTCACGCTCGGCTGGGGGCGCCTGAAGGCCGGCCGCTACGGCGACAAGCACGGCTTCGACGTCGGCCCGCTCCGCACGAGCGACGCGATGCACATGGCGAGCGGCGTGAAGCTCGCGAAGCTCTCCGCCGGCGAGATCGACGCCATCAAGGATCGCTTCCGCAAGGTCGGCATGGCCGCCGGCGAGAGCCCGGTCGCGGGCCGCATCCGCCCCGACGATCCGTTCGAGGTCGAGACGCGCTTCTACAAGATCTCGCAGACCCAAGAGCACAACACGATGGAGGGCCGCCCGGTCGCCATCGACGCGACGTTCGAGGAGTACAAGAAGAACCCGTTCTTCGCGTACTTCCCCAACGACGCGCGCAAGGATCTCGACAAGGACGGCGAGCCGATCGCCGTGCGCGGATCGGGCTCGCCCGATCCGAGCGTTCTGCCGCTCTGGGACAAGGTCGACTACTCGAAGGGCCACAAGTGGGGCATGGGCGTCGACCTCACGTCGTGCACCGGCTGCAACGCGTGCGTCATCGCCTGCCAGATCGAGAACAACGTCCCCGCCGTCGGCAAAGAGCAGGTCTGGCGCGGCCGCGAGATGCACTGGCTGCGCATCGACCGCTACTTCGTCGGCCTCGACGTCGACAACCCGCAGATCGCCTTCCAGCCCGTCGCCTGCGTGCAGTGCGAAGAGGCGCCGTGCGAGAACGTCTGTCCGGTCAACGCGACCGAGCACTCGCCCGAAGGCCTCAACGACATGGCCTACAACCGCTGCATCGGCACGCGGTACTGCGCGAACAACTGCCCCTACAAGGTCCGACGCTTCAACTTCCTCAACTACCACACGAGCGGCGGCACCTACGACGACGTCCCGGAGACGGAGAAGCTCCACTACAACCCCGACGTCACCGTGCGCATGCGCGGCGTGATGGAGAAGTGCACGTACTGCGTGCAGCGCATCCAGGAGGGGAAGATCAAGGCCAAGCGCGAAGGCCGCACGATCAAGGACGGTGAGATCGTCAGCGCCTGCCAGCAGGTCTGCCCTGCGGGCGCGATCGTCTTCGGCGATCTCAACGATCCCAACAGCAAGGTCGCCAAGTGGCGCGCGAAGGATCGGGCGTACCGGCTCCTCGCCGAGCTCGGCACGCACCCGCGCACGAGCTACCTCGGCAAGATCCGGAATCCGAACCCGGAAATGGAGAAGGCCTGATGTCTGCCCACAACCTTCCCATCAAGGAGCTCGGCGAGACGTCGCTCGTCGGCGAAGGCACGACCTTCCGCTCGATCAGCGAGACGGTCTGCCGCGTCACCGAGAACAAGGCCCCCCGAGGCTGGTGGGTCGCGTTCCTCATCGCCGCGAACTTCACCGGCGTCCTCGGTCTCGCCGTCGGCTACCTCTTCTGGACGGGCGTCGGCGTCTGGGGCAACAACGCGCCGGTCTACTGGGCGTGGGACATCACGAACTTCGTCTGGTGGATCGGCATCGGCCACGCCGGCACGCTCATCAGCGCCGTTCTCTTCTTGTTCCGTCAGAAGTGGCGCACCGCGATCAACCGCTTCTCCGAAGCGATGACGATCTTCGCGGTCATCTGCGCGCTGATCTTCCCCGGCATCCACGTCGGGCGCGCTTGGTACGCGTACTACATGCTCCCGCTCCCCAACGAGATGAGCATCTGGCCGAACTTCAAGAGCCCGCTCATCTGGGACGTCTTCGCGGTCAGCACGTACTTCACCGTCTCTGCGCTCTTCTGGTTCGTCGGCCTCATCCCCGACTTCGCGACGCTGCGTGATCGCGCGCGCAGCAAGTACCGCCGCCTGGCCTACGGCGCGCTCGCCCTCGGGTGGCGCGGCTCGAACCGCCACTGGCAGAACTACGAGCGCGCGTACCTGATCCTCGCCGCGCTCTCGACGCCGCTCGTCCTCTCGGTGCACAGCGTCGTCTCCTTCGACTTCGCGACCTCGCTCATGCCGGGCTGGCACACGACGATCTTCCCGCCGTACTTCGTCGCCGGCGCCGTCTTCTCCGGCTTCGCGATGGTCATGACGCTCATGCTCCTCACGCGCGCCGTCTACGGCATGCGGAGCATCGTGCTCATGAAGCACCTCGAGCTGATGAACAAGATCATGCTCGTGACGGGATCCCTCGTCGGTTACGCGTACGCGATGGAGTTCTTCATCGCCTGGTACGGCGCGAACGAATACGAGTGGTTCGTGTTCCGCAACCGCGCGGGCGGCCCCTACGCCTGGGCCTATTGGACGATGATCTCCTGCAACGTTCTCTCGCCGCAGGTGTTCTGGTTCAAGCGGTTCCGCACGAGCATCCCGGTCATGTTCGTCGTGTCGATCCTCATCAACATCGGCATGTGGTTCGAGCGCTTCGTCATCATCGTGACGTCGCTCCACCGCGACTTCCTCCCGTCGTCGTGGGGCTACTTCCGCCCCACGCTCGTCGACATCTTCACGTACGCGGGCACGCTCGGCTTCTTCTTCACCGCGTTCCTCCTCTTCATCCGGTGGGTCCCGATGATCGCCATCGCCGAGGTCAAGGGCGTGTTGCCCGAGGCCGATCCGCACCACGGGGGCCACGAGGGAGATCACGGCGCGCCCCAGCACCGTCATGAACCCGCCGCCGCGGAGGCCGAGTGATGAGCGAGCCCACGGAAAAGAAGTCGGCCGCAGGCTTCGAAGAAGCGCCCGCGCTCTTGCTCGCGGAGTTCGACACTCCCGGGCAGTGCCTGCACGCCGCCGAAGCGCTGCGCGACGCCGGCTACAAAGAGTTCGACACCCACACGCCGTTCCCCGTCCACGGGATGGACGCGGCGATGGGCCTACCCGACTCCAAGCTCGGTTGGATCGTGTTCCCCATCGGCCTCACCGGGACGACCCTCGCCGTCTCGATGATGCACTGGATGAACAACATCGACTACCCGCTCATCATCGGCGGCAAGCCGGCCTCGCTGGCTTCGATCCCGTCGATGGTCCCGATCATGTTCGAGCTCACCGTCCTCTTGTCGGCGTTCGCGACCGTGTTCGGCATGTTCCACCTGAACCGCCTCCCGCGGCACCACCACCCGGTCTTCAACTCGGAGCGCTTCGCGAGCTTCTCCAACGACAAGTTCTTCGTCTCGGTCGAGTCGACCGATCCGAAGTGGCACGTCGACCGCACGCGCAAGCTGCTCGAAGGCCTTCACCCGACGCACGTCGAGCTCGTCTACGACGACGACGAGGGCGGTGAAGATCTCGAGCCCGCGCCCGAAGCGGGAGGAGCTCACTGATGAATCCGCGCGTTCGCGTCTCTCTCTCCGCCTCCTTCTTCGCGCTCGCCGCCATCGGCTGCCGCGGCCAGACGTCGAAGGAGACCCCGATCTTCGGCATTCGCAACATGTACGACCAGCCGAAGTACCTCGTGCAAGAGGAGTCGGCGTTCTTCGCCGACCACCGCACGATGCGTCCGCTCGTCGACGGCGTCGTCGCCCGCGACGAGGAGCTCGATCTCCGCATCGCGCAGGGCCGTCTCGAGGATCAGACGGGCTACGTGCTCGAGATCCCCAAGGAGGTCGTCGCGCGGATGGGCGGCATGGATCCGATGCTCGCCCGCGGCAAGGCGCGCTACGGCATCTACTGCCAGCCCTGTCACGACGCGACCGGCGCCGGGCAGGGCCTCGTGAAGAAGCGCGCGGTCGCGAGCGGCGCGACGGCGTTCGTGCCGCCGACGTTCCACCAGGATCGCCTGCGTCACGCGCCCGACGGTCAGATCTTCGCCACCATCACGAACGGCAAGAGCAACATGCCGCCCTACGGCAATCAGATCCCGATCAGCGATCGTTGGGCCATCGTCGCGTACGTGCGCGCGCTCCAGATCGCGCAGCCGAAGGAAGGTGCGCAGTGAGCGCCGCCAAGAAGCAGAAAGATCAGACGTGGGAGCTCACCGGCCCGTGGGCCGGCGCGTGGAAGATCTTCGCCGGCGTCGGCGCGCTCGGCGCCGCGGGCGCGGCGGCGGGGGCGATGAGCGATCCGAGGCGCTTCGCGTTCTCGTGGCTCTTCGCCTTCGTGACGTGCCTCACGATCGCGCTCGGCGCGATCTTCTTCGTCCTCATCCAGCGCCTGACGTCGGCGGGCTGGAGCGTCACCGTCCGGCGGACGGCGGAGTTCTTCGCCTACGGCATCGTGGCGCTCTTGCCGCTGTTCATTCCGATCCTCCTCTTCATGGGGCACCTCTTCCCGTGGCTCGGCCACGGCGACCACGGCGCCGCGGAGAAGCACGGATCGATCTCGCTGATCGCGCCGGCCTACGCGCAGGATCACGCCGCTCCTTCGCCGACCGCCGGCGAGAAGCCCCCGGGCACCGAGCACCAGCCCGCGCGACCGAGCAGCACGCCGGAAGAGCAGGGCTCGCCCCACGCGCGCCCGGCGGCGACGGCGGTGCACGGGCCGATCGAAGAGGGCGGCCACCAGACGGCGGCGCACGCGGCGCACCAGGCGCACGAAGCGGCGCACGCGAAGATCATCGCGAAGAAGGCGCCCTACCTGAACAAGAGCTTCTTCCTGTTCCGCGCGGCGATCTACTTCATCGTCTGGGTGTTCCTCGCGATGCGCCTCTTCGGCTACTCGACGGCGCAAGACACGACGAAGGATCCGAACCTCACGCTGCGCGCGCAGGCGATGGCGCCGCCGGCGACGTTCCTCTTCGCGCTCAGCCTCACGTTCGCGGCGTTCGACTGGATCATGTCGCTCGAGCCGACGTGGTTCTCCACGATCTTCGGCGTCGTGATCTTCGCCTGCGGCGTCGTCTCGAGCCTCGCGGTCATCATCCTCACGACGATGGCGCTGCGCAACTCGGGGCCGCTCTCCGGCGCGGTCACCGTCGAGCACTATCACGACCTCGGCAAGCTGATGTTCGGCTTCCTCGTGTTCTGGGCCTACGTCCAGTTCTCGCAGCTCATGCTGATCTGGTACGCGGCGCTCCCGGAGGAGACGACCTTCTTCCACAACCGCTGGGATCACGATCCCTGGCAGAAGGTCAGCATGGCCATCATCATCGGCCACTTCGTGGTGCCCTTCTTCTGGCTCATCTCGCGCAACTTCAAGCGCAACCTCGGCCGGCTCCAGATCGGCGCGGCGATCCTGCTCGTGATGCACGTCGTCGACATGTACTGGTTCGTCATGCCGAACTACATGCTCGGCAAGGAAGGCTTCGCCTTCAGCTGGATCGACGCGGCGTGCCTCCTCGCGGTCGGCGGCATCTACGGCGCGTTCGTCTTCTACCGCATGACGCAGTTCCCGCTGATTCCGATCGGCGACCCGCGCCTGCAGCGTTCGCTGCACTTCCAGAACGCCTGAGCGAGAAACAAGATGGCAATCGACAACACACCTCCGAGGCTCCGGCTCATCGCGACGATCGGCTTCATCGTCGTCGTCACGCTGATCGGCCTCGATTTCGTGTTCAAGAGCTACTACGCGTTCATGAGCGACGAGGCCCAGCGCGAGAAGATCGCGCCGCGCGCCGATCTCGCGGCGCAAGTCGCCGCCGAGCAGAAGGCGTTCGCCGGAGCGAAGATCCCTCTCGATCAGGCGATGGCGCAGCTCGCGAAGGGTGAGCGCGGCGACGTGACCCCGCAGGCCTCCGACGACATGGGCCCGATGACCGGCTGGAGCAAGATGCCGAAGCCGCTCCCGTACCCGACGACGCCGCACGCCGCGCCCTCGACGGATCCGCACGCGGCGGCCGACGCGGGCGCGCCCACGGCCGCGGGCGACGCCGGCCCCGCGATCGCCGACGCCGGTCCCGCCGCGGCGGCCGACGCGGGCGCTGCTCCTCACGCGCCTGCTCCCGCTCCCCACGCCGACGACGCCGGCGCGCACCCTCCGAGGCACTGACGATGATCTCGACCCGCGGAAAATTCGTGATCGCATGCGCGCTGGCGCTGCTCACGATCTTCGTGGGTCGTCCTGCGCGCGCGCAGATCGCGGCGATGCCGCCGGAGCTCGCGCACGTCGGCGTCTCCGAGCACCTCGAGGGCCCGCTCCCGCTCGACACGCGCTTCCGCGATCACACCGGCAAGTCGGTCGCGCTCCGCGACTACTTCGACGGCAAGCGCCCCGTCGTCCTCACGTTCGCGTACCACAGCTGCCCGGTCCTCTGCTCGATGGTGCTCAACGCCACCGCCGCGGGCCTCAAGGGCATCGGCTGGACGGTCGGCAAGGAGTTCGACGTCGTCACCATCAGCATCGACCCCGAAGAGTCGCTCGAGAAGACCCAGGTCAAGCGGACCTCGATCCTTCACGAGTACGGCGCCTCGCGCGGCCACGACGGTCGCGGCTGGCACTTCCTCAGCGGCGACGCGCAGTCGATCGCCGCCGTCGCCGGCGCGGCGGGCTTCGAATACCAGTACGACGCCGATCAGAAGCAGTGGGGCCACCCCTCGGTCGTCATGCTCGTGAAGCCCGACGGCCGAATGGCGCGCTACCTCTACGGCCTCGAGTTCGCGCCGGCGGATCTCCGCATCGGGCTGCTCGAAGCGTCCGAGGGGCGCAGCATCTCGACGATCGAGCAGATCATCCTCTACTGCTACCACTACGATCCGAAGGGCGGGAAATACGTCCTCGTCGCGCGCCGCGTGATGCAGGTCGGCGGCGGCGCCGTGGCGCTCGTCCTCTTCGGCGTGCTGGGCCTCTTCTGGAGGCGAGAGCTCAACAAGTCCAGCGGCGACCGGCGGGTCGACGACGAAGTGAAGAACGAAACCGAAGGTCCGCGCGACTCCGTCACGCAGACTGAGGAGGCACGGACGTGATGTTTCAGGAGATTACGCAGTCTGCACCGGTGAACCAGCCGCCGCCCGCGAGCTACCAGCTTCCGCCGGCGATGGCCGACACCGCGCCGCCGATCGACAGCACGTACAACTTCATCTTCTGGTTCTCGGTCGTGTTCACCGTCGTGATCACCGCGGCGATGCTGTACTTCATCCACAAGTACAAGCGCCGGCCCGGCGTGAAGTCGGAGCCCACCGGCCACTTCAACCGCCTCGAGCTCTTCTGGACGATCACCCCGACGATCTTCATCGGCGTCCTCTTCCACGTCGGCTTCGCCTCGTACATCAAGAACGCGACGGCGATGGAAGGCGCGACCGAGATCCGCGTCCGCGCCAAGAAGTGGAGCTGGGAGTTCGAGTACCCGACCGGCGATCGCGTGCCCGGCGAGCTCACCCTCGAGCTCGGCCGCCCGTACAAGATGATCATCTCGTCGGACGACGTCC
The DNA here is from genome assembly GCA_019637175.1 of Labilithrix sp. Classification (GTDB taxonomy): domain Bacteria; phylum Myxococcota_A; class Polyangia; order Polyangiales; family Polyangiaceae; genus Labilithrix. The sequence continues at coordinate 55,135 of JAHBWD010000046.1, forward strand.
TCCACTCGTTCTTCATCCCCGAGTTCCGGATGAAGCGCGACGCCGTTCCCGGCCAGTACTCGTTCATCCAGTTCACGCCCACGGTCGCGGGTGACGCCAACGTGTTCTGCGCCGAGTACTGCGGCACGAGCCACTCGGGCATGCTCGCGACGGTGAAGATCCTCCCGCCGGAGCAGTACCAGGAGTTCGTCAAGACGCTGGGCAAGTGCACCGGCACCCCCGAGGAGTGCCAGCCCGAGAAGTGGGGCGAGCGCCTCTTCGTGAAGAACGCGTGCCCGACCTGCCACGGCGCCGGCGGCAGCGGCCTCGTCGGCGGCTCGAAGGCGCCCGGCCCGAAGCTCGCCGGCATCTTCAACACGCCGCAGACGATGGCGAGCGGCCCGCCCGTCGTCGCCGACGAGAACTATCTCCGCGAGTCGATCCTTCGCCCCAACGCGAAGATCGTCGCGGGCTACACCACCGTGACGATGCCGGCCTTCGTGATGAAGGACGACCAGCTCGACGCGGTCATCGCCTACCTGAAGAGCCTGAAGTAGGAAGACCATGGCAGCCATCACCACATCGCCGGGCCACCACGACGAGGCTGATCCGAACGTCAGCTACCTCGAGACGAAGAAGGGGCTGATGAGCTGGCTCGTCACGCTCGATCACAAGCGGATCGGCGTGATGTACCTCATCAGCGTCACCCTCGCCTTCTTCCTCGGCGGAGTCTTCGCGCTGCTCGTGCGCGCGGAGCTCTTCACCCAGGGCAAGACGCTCATGGACGCGGACACCTACAACAGGATGTTCTCGCTCCACGGCGTCGTGATGGTCTTCCTCTTCATCATCCCGTCGATCCCGGCGGCGATGGGGAACATCATCCTGCCGATCCAGCTCGGCACGAAAGACGTCGCCTTCCCACGGCTCAACCTGTTGAGCTTCTACATCTACGTCTTCGGTGCGTGCTTCGGCGTGTACTCGATGATCAACGGCGGCGTCGACACCGGCTGGACGTTCTACACGCCGTACAGCTCGAGCGATCCCGCGCACGGCGGCGTCGGCTCTCCGTCGGCGGTCATCCCGATGACGCTCGCGGCGTTCATCATGGGGTTCTCGTCGATCCTCACCGGCGTCAACTTCATCGCGACGGTGCACAAGATGCGCGCGCCCGGTCTCACCTGGCGCCGCCTCACGCTCTTCTCCTGGGCGCTCTACGCGACCTCGATCATCCAGGTCCTCGCCACGCCCGTCCTCGCGATCACGCTGCTGCTCCTCACGATGGAGCGCTTCCTCGGGCTCGGCATCTTCGATCCGAAGCTCGGCGGCGACCCGGTGCTCTTCCAGCACTTCTTCTGGTTCTACTCGCACCCGGCCGTCTACATCATGATCGTCCCGGGCATGGGCGTCGTCAGCGAGATCATCGCGACGTTCTCCCGCCGCGAGCCGGTCGGCTACATGGCGATCGCGGCGAGCTCGCTCGGCCTCGCGCTCCTCGGCTTCCTCGTGTGGGGCCACCACCTCTTCGTGGCCGGCATGAGCGAGTACGCGACGATGGTGTTCAGCGCGCTCACCTTCCTCGTCGCCATCCCGAGCGGCGTGAAGGTCTTCAACTGGGTCGCGACGCTCTACAAGGGATCGATCTCGCTCCAGTCGCCGATGCTCTGGGGTCTCTCGTTCGTGTTCCTCTTCACGATCGGCGGCCTGACGGGCCTCTTCCTCGGCATGCTCGCGGTCGACGTGCACCTCCACGACACGTACTTCGTCGTGGCGCACTTCCACTACGTCATGGTCGGCGGCACCGTGATGGGCTTCGTCGGCGGCCTCCACTACTGGTGGCCGAAGTTCACCGGCAAGCTCTACGACGAGGGCTGGGCGCGCGTCGGCTGGTTCTTCGTCTTCATCGGCTTCAACGTCACGTTCCTCAGCCAGTTCATCATGGGCTCGCGCGGCATGCCGCGCCGCTACTACGACTACCTCCCGCAGTTCGAGAAGTTCCACCAGGTCTCGACGATCGGCTCGTGGATCCTCGGCTTCGGCTTCATCGTGCTGGCGATCATGTTCGCGCGCTCGCTCCTCGGCGGTAAGCCGGCGTCGCGCAACCCGTGGGGCTCGGCGGCGCTCGAGTGGATGACGCCTTCACCGCCTCCGCTCTACAACTTCGCGAAGGACCCGGTCCTCACGCGCGGGCAGTACGACTACCACCTCGCGACCGACGACGAGCTCTACGAGGGCTACGACGACCCGCTCTTCCCGAAGAAGGGCGAAGGGAAGGCACACGCATGAGCACCGAAGCGGCTGCCACGGAGCACGCGGAAGGCGCGCACGACGATCACGGCCACGGGCATCACGGCCCCGAGTGGCTCGCCCACCACTTCGACACGCCCGCGCAGCAGTTCGACGCGGCGAAGCTGGGCATGTGGGCGTTCCTCGCGCAGGAGCTCCTCTTCTTCAGCGGCCTGTTCGTCGCGTACGGCGTCTACCGGAGCTGGTTCCCCGAGATGTTCCGCGCGGCGAGCCACCAGCTCAACAAGGAGATGGGCGCGTTCAACACCGTCGTCCTCCTCTTCTCGTCGCTGACGGCGGCGCTCGCGGTCCGCTCGTCGCAGGTCGGCAAGAAGAAGGCGACGGGCAACTACATCCTCATCACGATCCTGTGCGCGTGCGCGTTCCTCGTCGTCAAATTCTTCGAGTACCGCCACAAGTTCGAGGCCGGCCTCCTGCCGGGGCGCTTCTATCACCCGCACCTCGATCACCTGACGGCGGGTCCGCCGCTGCCCGCGAACACGGGCTCGTTCTTTTCGATCTACTTCATGATGACCGGCGTCCACGGCGTTCACGTCGCGGTCGGCATCGGCGTCTTGATCTGGATCTGGCTGCGCAACAACCGCGGCGACTTCTCGAAGGAGTACTTCACCCCGATCGACATCGTGGCGCTCTACTGGCACCTGGTCGACCTCGTGTGGATCTACCTCTTCCCGCTGCTCTATCTGATCTGACGAGGACGCGACCATGGCATCTCTACACGAAGGGCACGGTCACGACGAAGGCGCGGTCCACGCGCACATCTCGTCGTCGGCGTTCTACATCTTCATCTTCGTCTGTCTGCTCGGGTTGACCGGGCTGACGGTCGGCCAGTCGTACGTCGACCTCGGCCGGATGAACATCGTCCTGGTCATCCTGATCGCGACGATGAAGGCCTCGCTGGTCGTGTCGTTCTTCATGCACCTGAAGTACGACAACAGGTTCAACGCGCTGATCTTCATCTCCACGCTGTTCTTCATCGGCGTCTTCTTCGCGTACACGATGAACGACACGGATCGCCGCGGCGATCTCGACGTCGACCAGAACGTCAGGTTGTGGCAGAAGACGGGCGAGCAGGCCCCCGGCGGCATGGAAGTCGACGCAGGCGATCACGGCGGCGGCGACCACGGCGGCGCGGCCGCGCCCGCCGCGCCCGCGCACCACTGATCGCCCCGGGCTCTCTCACGCCAGCAGCAAGCGCCGGGGTCGCCACCGGGGAACCTTCGGCGCCGCGCGCGGTCCGTCGCGCATGACCCTGCGCCTCGGAGAGGTCGCCGAGCTCGCGAGCAACAGCGCGAGTTTACGAGAGTTTTCGGCTTCGTTGCTCGCGGCGTGGGGGCGCCACGTCGGTTTCGACGTCGCCATGCACGCGACCGAGCACGGCGTCCACGCGGCGGTCGGGGTCTCGCCGCGCGACCTCGAGAAGATGGCGGCGAACAACGACGCGTACGCGCGCGAGCTCATGCCGGTCAAGCGGGCGGCGCTCGCGCAGCGAGGCGTCGCGATCGACTCGCAGGTGCTCACGTCGCGGCGCGGGCTCCGTTACTACGTCGAGGTGATGGCCCCCGAGGGTGGAGAGCACGCGCTGCTCGCGCTCGGCACGATGGGCGGGCGCATCGTGAGCATGTCGACGCTCGGGCGCACGGGCTCCTGCTTCTCGCGAGCCGACGTCGCCGCGATCGAGGCCGTCCTCCCGGTCGTCGCGCTCGGCACCGCCGCGCTCGAGCGCGCCGCGCCGCGCGACGGCGGCCTGCGAGCGCGCGAGCGCGAGCTCGTCGACTACGTCGCCCTCGGCTTGACCAACGCGCAGATCGCGTCCGCGCTCGGTCTCTCACCGCGCACGGTGCGCAACCAGCTCAGCCGGCTCTACGCCAAGCTCGGGGTCGCCGGGCGCGCGGAGATGATCGCGCGCCTCCGCTAGGCCACGGAGCCTTCGCGCGACCTCGGCGATCGCAGCCGGCAGACGAGGCAGGAAGGACGGCGCGTCGTCGGAGACGGTCGCGCGCCCGACCACGACCCCGACGAAGTTGCGCAGCGCGCGAACGTCGGCGCGCTCTCCGTCGGCGAGCATCGGCAGCCACAGGGTCGTCCCCATCGCCCGCGCGATCGCGTCGCGCGCGAGCTCGCCCGCGATGACGGATCCGTCGAGCGCGCCCATCACGTTGATCGTCACGGCACTCCCGTCGCGGAGCACACGCCGCAGATCGCGCCAGAAGGTGGGCGCGAGCAGGAGCGGTGAGGGCTCGTTCGTCACCGCTACGTCGACGATCGCGGCGTCGTACTCCGCGCGTGTGTCGCGCACGAAGCTCCGAGCCTCGGCGAGCTGGATCGACACGAGCGGACCCGGCGTCAGCCCGAAGTGGCGCGCGGCCAGATCGAGCACCTCCGGGCTCCGCTCGACGACGTCGACCGCGATCCCGCGCGCCGCGAGCTGCCGGGGCACGATCCCGCCGCCGGCACCAATGCATAATGCACGCATACTTCGGCGCGGGCCGAACGCCACGGCGACGTGGAGCGCGTCGGTGTACGCGAACCCCGACCGCAGCGGGTCGCCCCTCATCACGCGCGTGAGCACCGTGGTGTTCCGCGCGACCTCGACGAGCTCGCGATACGCGCGCGTCTCGCGGACGAGCAGCATGCCGTCGCTCGTCGGCGTCGCCTGCACGACGCGCGCTTCCCGGCGGGGCCACCACACCCTCGATCACCTCGCACGGCGCGCGCGCGTGCGGGAGAGGACGATCGTACCTCTCGCTCAGAACGCGCCGATGCGGACGCCGAACGACACGCCGTCGAGCTTGCCGTCGATCGCGGTCGTCGGCGCTACCGCCGCGGAAATGTTCTGCTTCTGGAGCGGCAAGAGGAAGGCGACGACCGCGGCCCCCGCGCCGACGACCAACGTCGCCGTGCTCACCCACGCGAACGTCCGCGCGCGTGAAGCGGCGTCGGCCGCGTCGGGAACGCGGCAAAAGTCGCGCTCGGGCAGGCAGTTGTCGTTCACGTAGCCGTTGGCGTCGAGCGCGGCCAGACCCGTGATCACGCTCGTCGTGAGCGCGAGGCCCGCGCCGCCGAGGAGGAGCCAGAACGCCGTGCTGCGCCCGCGCGTCTCTCTCGGCCCGGTCTCCGGCCCCGCAGAGGTCGCCGCCGCGAGCATCGGCACGTCGACGCGATACGTCTGGCCGGGCTCGATCGCCGCGATCGGCGTCTCCCACCGCGGCGCGCCGCTCACGACGACCGCGATGCGATGCTCGCCCGGATCGATCGGGATCGCGGCGTTCCACGCGGCCGGGGGGAGGCGCGATCGATCGAGCGTCACCTCGGGCTCGCGCGCCGCGAGCGCCTCGGGCACGTTCACCGTGAGCCGGATGAGCTTGGGGCCGAGCGCTGCGATGTGCGCGCTCGCGAGCTCCTGCCGATCCTTGCGATCGTCGCGCACCGCTTGGGAGAGCGCGTCGCGGAACTCCTGCCACGCCGACGCCGTCTTGCCTTCGAGCTCGTGGCAGAGCGCGAGGTTCAACAGCGTGCCGCCGCCGGGATCGAGGCGCTGGCTCTCGGCGAACTTGGGGCACGCCTCGGCGTAGCGCCCGGCCTCGAGCAGCGCGCGGCCGTCGTCGAAGAGCGACTGCGCGATCTGTCGATCCGTCTCCGATCCGTCCGCGCGCGCCACGCCGGTCCAGAGCGCGGCGCCTGCGATCAGGATCGACGTCCAGACTGGCCTCACGAGCGAGCCCATCTCCCTAGCGCGCCCCGGTGACGCGATCGATCGCGGTTCGCGCCGCGGCCTTGGCGAGGTGCGGCACGTCGCGAAGGATGTAGCGATCGAAGAGGCGCCGCGGCTGCTGGGCGAACCGATACGCCCACTCGAGGCCCGCGCGCTGCATCCACGGCGGCGCCCGCTTCAACATGCCGCTCGCCATCTCGAACGAGCCGCCGACGCCGATCGACACCGGCACCCCGAGGCGATCCTTGTTCGCGTGGATCCACTTCTCTTGCTTCGGCGCGCCGAACGCCACGAGGAGGATGTCCGGGCTCGCCTTCTTCACTTCTTCGGCGATGCGGTCTTGTTCTTGCTTCGTCCCGAACGTGGCAAACGGCGGACAATACGTCCCGACGATCTTCACGCCGGCGAATCGTCGCTCGAGCACCGCCTTCGCCGCGTCTGCCGCGCCTTCCACGCCGCCGAGGAAGAAGAGCGTGACGCCATCCTCCGCGGACGCGCGGCCGAGCGTCCAAAAGAGATCGCTCCCCGCGACGCGCTCCTTCAACGGTGTCCCACCGAGGCGTGAAAGCCACACCACCGGAGCCCCGTCGGCGACGACGAGATCGGCGTCCTGGTACGCCGCGCGGAACTCGCGATCCTGCGCCGCAAGCGCGAGATGGTCGAGGTTGCCGGTGCACACGTACCGCGGGCGATCGCGCAGCCTCGCGAGCTCGACGATCCGCGCGGTCGCTTCATCCATCGTGACGTCGTCGAACAGCAGGCCGTCGACGTCGACGCGGCGAGCGCCGCTCCCAGCAGACATGCGGTGACGAGAATACACGATGCGCATTCTTCATCTCACGACCGAATTTCCATGGCCCGAAGCGAGCGGCGGCCTCGTTCGCACCGCGTCGCAGCTTCGACTGCTCGCCTCGCTCCCCGAGGTCGAGGCGATCACCGTCGTCTGCGGGGCCGAGCGCCCCGTCCCGGCGATGGATCGCCACGCGCTCGAAGCGGCCCTCGGCGGGCCCGCGCGCGTGCGCGTCGTTCCCGTGTTTCATCCGGCGCACGTCTTCGACTTCAAGCGCTACCTCTGGCGCGTCGCGTTTCTTCGCGCGGTGCGCGGCGTTCCGTACCTCGCGGCCAAGTGGGATTCGCGCCCGCTGCGCCGCGCCGTCGAAGGCGCGCTCGGCGACGGCCCGACCGATCTCACGTACATCGATCACCTCGGCATGGCGCAGTACCTGCCGGAGGTCCGCTACCTGAGGCCGACCTGCCGCGTCGTGCTCGACCAACACAACGTCGAGAGCGAGTTCTTCGCCCAGTTCGCGGCGCGCCAGCGAGGGCCGAGGCGGCTCATGGCCGAGGCCGAGTGGCGCGCGAGCGCGCGCTTCGAGCGCGCGATGCTCCGCGAGGCCGACGGCGTCATCGCGATCTCGCACGCAGACGCCGAGCGCTTCCACGAGCTCGCCGGCGTGCGCGCGCACGTCGTGCCGATGGTGATCGAGCCCGATCGCGTGTCGCGCCGCCCGTCGGGCCTCGCCGCGCGCAACCTCTGCTACGTCGGGAACCTGCGGTGGCACCCGAACGTCGCCGGCCTCGACTGGTTCTGCACCGTGGTGTGGCCGATGATCCGCGCGCGCGTCCCCGACGTCACGCTCGAGATCGCCGGCGTCGGGCTGCCGGTCGACGCGCGCGGTCGCGCCGTCGTGCCGCGCGCCTGGAGGGCGCCGGGCATCACCACCGTCGGCTTCCTCGACAACCTCGAGCCGCTCTACGCGCGATCGGTCGCGATGGTCGCGCCCGTGATCGGCGGCTCCGGCGTGCGCGTGAAGCTCCTCGAGGGCTTCCGCGCGGGCATGCCCGTGGTGACGACGATCGACGGCGCGCTCGGCCTGCCGATCGCCGACGGCGAAGAAGCCCTCGTCGCGCCGAGCGCCGTCGGCTTCGTCGAGCGCGTCGAGCGCCTCCTGTACGACGATCTCTTGCGCGAGCGCATCCGCGAGGGCGGCTACGCTTACCTCGAGAAGCACCACTCGCCGGCGCACGCGCAGGCGATGATGCGCGCGGCGCTCGCGGCCGTTCCCACTAGATTCGCGTCAAGCCCGCGGCCGGGCGGGCAACGGAGAGCGGGCCGGTCTCGACTGTCGGCCGTCGTCCCGTTGCTAGCTCCGCGAGCGACTGGCCGATCACCGGCGCGAACCTGAAGCCCTGCCCCCTCTCGCCGCAGAAGATCGCGATCGGCGGCTCGCCCGGCAAGACGTCGAGCACGAAGCTCTCGTCGCGCGTCACCGCGAACGGGCTGCACTGGAGCGCGACCTTCTCCTTCACGCCGTCCCACTCGTCGTGGAGCAGCTCGTCGAGCAGGCCTGCGCGCTTCGCGTCCGCGTCTTTCACGAACGACGCCATCGACGCGGCGCGCGCGCCGCCGTCGACGGCGACGCGGATCCGCCCCTCGTGCGCGGGGAAGCCCCAGCACGAGCCGCCGCTCGAGAGGCGCAGCCATTGCGGGAACCTGCCGGCCGCGGCCGGATCGACGGCGTAGTGGCCCCAGAGCATCGAGCCGATCTCGAGATCGAGCCTCAGGTGTTGGTGCGCGAGGAGATCGTTCGTCCACGCGCCGGCGGCGAGCACGAGCGACGAGCCGAAGGCGGTCTCCCTCTTCGAGGTGCGCACGCGGATCGTCTCGCGGTCGAGCCTCTCGTAGCCGACGACGCTCTCGCCCTCACGGAAGACGACGCCTCCGGCCGCGGCGCTCTTCCTGAAGGCCGCGAGCGCGCGATCGGCCCAGAGCGCGCCGCTCGTCTTCTCGAAGAGCCCTGCGGGGGTCTTCGGCTTCACCGCCCAGCGCTTCGCCATCTGCTCGGCGTCGAGGGATTCGAAGGGGACGTGGTGCTTCTCGAGGAGCGCCTTCGTCTCCTCCGCCGCGTCGCCGTAGACGAGGAGGCCGTTCTCGCGGAGGATCTCGATCTGGGTCTCGCGCTCGATCGCGCGCCATCCCTCGAGAGAACGAGCGGCGAGCGCGGCGTGGAGATCGTCGCCCTGCTCGTCGCGTCCCCACGGAGACGTCGGCCCCCAGCGGTAGGCGAGCTCGGCGCCGCCGTGCATCGAGAGATCTCTCGCGATCCGATCGCGCTCGAACACGATCGCGCGCGCGCCCATCTTCGCGAGGTAGTGCGCCGCCGCGCAGCCGGCCATGCCGCCGCCCACGACGATCACGGGCAGCTTGCCTGCCCCCGCCCACATCGGACCGCGGGTGTAGCCGGACGACGACTCGCAAGCGCCGAGGCCGAGGGAGGCGGCGCCGAGGGAAGCGAGGAACCTGCGTCGAGAGAGCACGGACACAGGAAACCAGAAAACGAGCCTGCTGTAAGGATGCGCTCCGGTCGCCGTTGGGGCCCGCATGCGAACGCTGGGAATGGCCGTGATCGTCGGGCTGGTCGTGGGCTGCGGAGGCATGGCGCGGAAGACGGCGTCGCCGGCGGCGTACGCGCAGCCGGGCTATCCGTCTTCGGATAGTGTCGCGGCGGAGGCGGCGCCCTCGGGAGGCGTCGGCGTGCCGCCGGGATCGCCGGGCGCGATCGGCGGGATGCCGGCGCCCGAAGCGCCGGCGCCGCCGAAGAGCGAAGCGCGCGCGAGCACGACGCCCGTCGCCACGCCTCCTCCGCCTCCGCCTCCGCGGGAGACGCGCCCGCTCCCCCAGGCGGGCCAGCTCACCGCCGGCGTCTGGGACGACAACCGCAACTTCGAATTCTGGAAGCCGTACGCGATTCGCTTCACCGAGCGAGGCAGCGACTTCGCGATGTTCACCACCTCCGAGCTCGAGGCCGCGCGCGCCGAGGCTTCTCGCCGGCACGATCCGCGCACGGAGCTCGACATTCAGCTCGTCCTCGACACGACCGGGAGCATGGGCGACGAGCTCTCGTACCTCCAGAGCGAGTTCGACGCGATCGCGACGCAGGTGCGCGCCAAGTTCCCGAACGTGACGCCGCGCTGGAGCCTCGTCGTGTATCGCGATCACGGCGACGACTACGTGACGCGCGGCTTCGACTTCACCACCGACACGAACCACTTCCGCGCGAACCTCCGCGCGCAGCGCGCGGTCGGCGGCGGCGACACGCCCGAGGCGGTCGTCGAAGGCCTCTCGACGGGCCTCGCGCAGCACTGGCGCGCCGCGCCCAACGTCGCCAAGATCGCGTTCTGGGTCGCCGACGCGCCCGCGCATCCGGGCGAGGGCAAGAAGCTCGCGTCGGCGCTCGCCGCGACGCGCGACAAGGGCATCCACGTCTATCCCGTGGCGTCGAGCGACGCCGACGAGACGGCCGAGTACCAGATGCGATCGGCGGCGCAGATCACCTCCGGCCGCTACATCTTCCTCACCAACGACTCCGGCATCGGCAACGCTCACGCCGAGCCTCACATCCCCTGCTACAACGTCTCGCGTCTCGACCACGCGATCGTGCGCATGATCGAGGTCGAGATGAGCGGCAGCTTCGTCGAGGCCGACGCCCGCCAGGTGATTCGCTCCGTCGGCCGTCCCAACAAGGAAGGCAAGTGCCAGCTCTCGAGCGGGATGCTCGTCGCGAGCTACTGATCGGGTTCGGCCGGCGGGAGGGCGCGAGATGCGCTACACTGAACGCCATGCACGTGCGCACGACCGCCACGGAGCTCGCGCGCTGGCTCGAGGAAACCGGCGGGTCGTGGCACATCGACGGCGAGCCCTCGCTCGCGAAGTCGCTGCCGCTGCCGGCGCCGGCTTCCGGCGTCGTCGACGCGCTCCGCGGTCGCAGCGGTCCGATCGCGCTGCTCGCGCCCGACGACAGCGGGCTCGAAGACGGCGAGCCGATCCGGCCCGAGAGCATCGGCATGGCGGCGCACGTCGTCGACGGTGAGCGCGTCTTCCAGTGCGCGTGGATCCGGCCCGACGGAACCCTTCAAGACTCCTGGCTCCTCGCCGAGCAGCAAGGCCTGAGCGGCATGCGCAACATCGGCACCGGCGCGGCGGCGAGCATCATCGCCGCGTTCCGCGCGCGCAAGCCCGCCTGATCCTCAAGGGCAGTCGGGGAGGCGATCGACGTAGACGCCGCCCGCGCAGTTGGCGAAGGCCTTCGCGCAGCCCGCGTCGCCCGCGTCGAGCGCGCCTCCGGTGCACTGCGTCCGGATCTCGTCGGCGATCGGATCCGACAGCTCCCACGCTGCGACGAAGACGTCGTCGACGCTGTTCGACGCCGCGCCGGGCAGATAGGTCGTCTTGCGCGTCGCGCAGCCGGTCGGATCGGCGGGCTCGCACGTCTGACAGTACGCCGCGACGACCTGCTTCTGCGCGTCCGTCGGCGTCGCGCTCGCGTACGTGGCGTACTCGCATCGGCGGCGCTTCTCGCCGTCGCAGTTCTCGGGAAGGAGACACTTCTCCTGCGCGCGACGGAACGACTCGCTGTTGATCGCGCGATCGTTGGCGTCGCACCACGCGTCGAACTTGGCGTCGCCGCACGTGAGCGGCTCGCCGCACGCGACGAAGTAGGCGCGCGTGATCTCGCACGTCGAAGCGCGCACGCCGGCGTCGCCCGCGTCGGCGCCGGGGCCGGCGTCGGTGGTCGCGTCGATCGACGCCTCGGGGAGCGAAGTGCCGCCGTCGATCGCCTCGGTCGCGTCGTCGGCGCACGCCGTCACGGCGGCCGCGATCCCCAAGAGAGCGAGCCCCGTCGTCGCCACGATCGTCGAGCGCATGAGACGGAATCTACCTCGTCTTGGCGCCGCGCGGCGTCTCGCCGATTCGCCGCGGTCCGATCCTCGCAAGCGCTTCGCTCGATCCGCGCGGAGGCACCATGACAGGCAAGCTCGAGGGGAAACGTGTCGCGCTCTTGGTGACCGACGGCTTCGAGCAGGCCGAGCTCACCCTTCCGAAGGCCGCGCTCGAGCGCGAGGGCGCCGTTTGCGACGTCGTCGCGCCCAAGGAGGGAACGGTGAAGGGCTGGAAGCACGCCGCGTGGGGCGAAGAGATCGCGATCGACGTGCCGCTCTCGCAGGCGAGCCCCGACGACTATGACGCGTTGGTGCTCCCCGGCGGCGTGGCGAGCCCCGACGCGCTCCGCGTGGAGCCGGAGGTGCTCCGCTTCGTGCGCCGCTTCTTCTCTGCGGGCAAGCCCGTGGCGGCGATCGGTCACGGCCCGTGGACGCTCATCGACGCCGGCGTGGTCGAGGGGCGCCGCATGACGTCGTGGCTCTCGGTGCGGACGGATCTCGTCAACGCCGGCGCCGAGTGGATCGACGCCGAGGTCGTCGTCGACGACGGGCTCATCACGAGCCGGCGGGCGGCAGACCTCCGCGCGTTCGGCGCGAAGCTCGTCGAGGAGGTGGCGGAAGGGCGAGCCGCGCTGCGCCGTCCGTCGCGCGGCGCGCCCCCGAGGCCGGCCGAGGGCCGCTGATGCATTTTGCCAAATAGCTGAAATGAAAAATGATTGTGCTCCTTCGCCGAGCTCCGATAGCGGCTCGGCGCGCGCTGAAACCGTCTTGCCGGGGTTGGTCGCGCTGCTATCGTCAAGGCTCACGACGTCGGACGGGCACGGATCGGACTCTCTTTCCAAGGGGAATCGGGCACGACTCGCACGAACGCACTGTGGGCACGGTGGCCCTTCGCCGTGCAGTCCCCATCCGAATCCGGACGGCTCAGAGCGGGTGGGGGAGTCTTGGATCTGGAGCCGTGGAAAAAGAGACTGCTCATGAGCTCGCGACTGTACGTCGGCAACCTCTCGTACGATACCGACACCGAAACGCTTCGGCAGGCGTTTGCATCCGCCGGTGAGGTCACTGACGCGCACGTCGTTACCGACCGCGAGAGCGGCCGGTCGCGTGGATTCGGCTTCGTCACGATGGCGACGCCGGAGTTGGCCAAGAAGGCCATCGAGACGATGAACGGCGCCGTCATCGACGGCCGCTCCATCCGCGTCAACGAGGCCGAAGAGCGGCCGCGTGGCGGCGGTGGCGGCGGCGGCTTCCGTG
>JAHBWD010000047.1 GCA_019637175.1 Labilithrix sp.
AAGCCTCCCAGTCGATCGGCGTCGACGAAACGAAGATCTCCGCGGCCGCGGCGACGACGAACGCGATCCCGAGCAAGCGCGTCGCACGATCCCGCACGAGCGACGCGAGGCCGACCACCGCGAGCCAGGCGACCGGCGTCCAGAAGAAGAAGCCTCCGCGGATCGCGAAGAGGAGCAAGAACGGGTGCGCGTGGCCGACGTGAATGAGGTGCGGCCCCTGCGGTACGCCGAACGCGGAGCCGCGAAGCAGCACGCCGAGCGCGCCGCTCGCGATCACGCCGGCCGCGACGCCGGCGCCGATCGCGACGAGCCCTCGGGCGCGGAGCGCCGGCCGCTCGAGCGCGACCGCGAGAGGGATGACGGCGTAGAGGAGCGCGTGCGGTCGGTGCACGGCCCCGGCGGCGAGAAGGAGCGCGATGCACGCCCACTCGCGTGAGCCTCGGCGCGACGGCGGTAGATCGCGGAGGCGCATCGCAGCCCACACGAGCCCGGCGCTGCAGAACGTCTGCGACGCGTGCGAGTAGTGCGCGGCGCTCGTCGCGTAAACGAACAGCGGCGAGCCGAACGCGAGGACGAGCGCGTAGGCGCGGCTGACGCCTTCGGGCGCGACGCCCTCGGCGGCCCTTGCGGAGAGGGCGATCGCGATCGCGGCGAGGACGACGCTCGTCGCGATCGTGACACCAGGGACCCAGCCGACGCAGGAGGCGGCGCTCGCGCCGGCCCAGCCGAGGAAGACGGACGCGCAGAGCCGTACGACGAAGAGCGCCGGAGCCCAGAAGATCGCCGGCCCCGCGTAGAAGAAATTGTCGGGCCGACCGGCGCCGCGATCGACGCCCACGCCGAACGGATCGCCGCAGAGGGCGTAGTCGTTCTCGAAGCGGAGATCGCCGTCGAACGCGATCGAGCGCGCGAAGACCCACGAGTAGTAGCCGTCGCCCGAGGGGTGAAACCCCGAGCCGTCGGCGAAGTACAGCGCGAGATACGTGACGAGCGGGAGCAGGAAGGGCGCGCGAGCGAACGCGACGCGAAAGAGCGCCGACCTTCCCCCCACGAGCGACACGAGCGACTAGACCGCGGGGCCGCGGCTCTCCGGGACGCCGCCCGACTTCGCGTTGTTGGCTTGCGGCCCGTGCATCGTCGTCATGAGCTCTTGGATGAGATCGCGAGCTTCCGGCTTCGTCTTCAGGTGATTCAAGAGGAGCGTCGAGGTGTCGCTGAAGGCCTTCTCGAAGTTGAGGCCCTCGCGCGTGCGCGAGGCGACCTTCTCTCGCCCGGCGGCGAGATCTTCTTCGAGCGCCTCGGCGTAGCGCGCGAGCTGCGCGCGGAGCTCGTCGATCTGACGGCGCAGATCCTTGGCCTGCGCGTCTTTCACGCCGGCCTTCTGCTCGCGCTCCGAGAGCGCCTCGCGGCGCGCCTCGAGGAGCGCCGCCGCGGCGCCGGAGCGCTCGTAGATCGCGCGCAGCGTGGCGGGGTTGCCGCCCTGCTGGGTCGCCTGATCGGCCTGCGCCTTCGCCGTCGCGCCCGCGCGCTCGGCGACCTGGACGAGCTCGCGCAAGCGCGCGGCCTCCTGCTGCTCGGTCGCGACCTCGCGGAGCGCGCGCGACTCTTCGTGCGCGAGCTCTTCGACCTTGCGGCCGATCTCGGCGCGGAGCGCGCGCCCGCGGCGCTCGAGCGACTCGAGCTTGCGCGTGTGGCTCGCGACCTCGCCCTCGAGGCGCGTCGCGCGCGACGCGAGATCCCACGCCTGCACGAGACCGGTCTGGATCTCGGGCGGCATATTGCCTGTAGGATACACGCGACTCACCATCCGGGAGAAGAGCGCGGCGCGGTTCGCCCACTCGATGACGCCCGGCGACTGCGGCGGCGGCGGGGGAGGAGGCGCGGCGTTCTCCGGCGTCGACTGGAGCTCGAACGGGGTCGAGGGCAGCGCGCGCTGGAGCGACTTGAGCTCTTCGTGCAGGTGGTGCGCGTCCTGATAGCGCTTGCGGCGCTCCTTCTCGAGGAGCTTCAGGACGACGACCTCCGCTTGCGGCAAGGTGTCGGGCTTGATCGCCGACGGCTTGGGCGGCGGTGCGCTGCGTTGCATCTCGAGCAGCGTGTCGCGATCGTTCGACCGGAACGGCAGCTGCCCGGTGAGCATCTCGAAGAAGAGGACGCCGAGCGCGTACAGATCGCTCGGCGGCCCGGCCTCTTCGCCGCGCGCCTGCTCGGGCGACATGTACTCGGGCGTGCCGAACACGGCGCCCTTCGGCGCGAGGCGCGGGTCCATCGCGAGGTGCGCGAGGCCGAAGTCGAGGATCTTCACGAAGTCTTTTCGACCGCCGCGCGTGGAGAGCAGGATGTTGTCGCTCTTGAGGTCGCGGTGCACGACCCCGAGGTCGTGCGCGCGTGCGAGCGCGGCGCACATCTGCTCGAGGATGTCGACGGCGCGCGCGAGCGGCATCGGGCCTTTGGCGAGCTCGCTCGAGAGCGACGTGCCGACGAGATACTCCATGACGAGATAGAGCTCGCCTTCTTCCGTCTCGCCGATGTCGTGGATGTCGATGATGTGCGCGTGATCGACGCGGTTGGCGGCGCGCGCTTCGCGGAGCATCCACGCGCGGAGGTGCGTCTCGCCGCGGAGATCCGGGCGAATCAGCTTGAGCGCGACGACGCGGTCGATGAGCACGTGGCGCGCCCGATAGACGACGCCCATGCCGCCTTCGCCCGCCCTCGCCTCCAGCCGATACCGCCCCGCGACCACGCGTCCGAGCATCGGGTCCTGCGGCTTCGTGACGTTGCGCGACGTGTTCACCCAGGCTCCTTGGTTGTCATTTCATGACCGCGCAGAAGCTACGGTTTTCATGAGGGTACAGCGTCCAAAGGCGGAAAGGAACCACCTCCGGGAGGCCACGCTGCAGGTAGGGCCGAGACGTCGACCGCTCAGAAGGAGACGCGCACGACCGGGAAGCGCACCTCGGTCGCGGCCGTCTGGACGCCGAGCATCTCGAGCTGCTTGCGCTCGGCCTGGGAGAAGATCGGCCGCACGTGCGGGACGGGGACGCCGAAGCGCACGTTTCCGTCGTACATGTTGAAGAACGACTGCGGTCCGGGGTTGCCGCCGCCGCCGCCGCTCGGAGGCGTGGGCGCAGGCGTAGGAGCGGGCTCCGGCGCAGGAGGCGGCGCGGGCGCCGGCGTCCCGCCGGGCTCGGCGCCGACGACGGAGCTGCCGCCGGGCTTTCCCGGATCGGAGGGCGGAAGGTTCGTGATCGGTTTGTCTTCGCGCGCGCCCTCGGTCGGCATGTAACGCGTCTGATCGAGCGCGACGACGAGCGCCGGAATGATCAACGCGAGGCCGCCGGCGAGCATGTAGGCGGGCACGCGACCGTCGTCGACCGCCGACTCGACGCCGTAGCCACCGAGACCGCCGGCGACGGCGCCGCCCGCGGCGCCGAGGAGGTAGGCCGTGCCCGAACGAACGCCGAAGAGCGCTTCGGTGAAGACCACGAGCTCGGCGCCGAGGAGCGCGCCGCCGACGATCCCCTTGCCGTCGGGCGCGACCTCTTCCGCCCGCGCGCTGCGCGGCGTCGCGAGGATCGTGCTCGCCGCGAGGGCTGCGAGGGCCAGGGCTCCTGCGCGGGTGCGGCGCGTACGTGTGTCGTTCGTCTCGAGCATGAAGATCCTCTCGTTCGTGGCCGCACGCTATCATGACGTTCACCTCGGCCGGAAGACGCCCTTGCGCGGAGGCTCGCGGGCGCCGCTCTTCCGTGTAGATTCAACGCGTTCGCGATGCCTCGAACGGCCCTCGATCCCATCGCTCCGGTGGCCCTTCGCGGCGCATCCGTCGCGATCCTCCTCGTCCTCCTGGCTGCGCTGGTCGGCGCCGCCGTCCGCATTCTCCCGTGGGTCCTCGATCCGTCGATCCCCTGGGCCACGCTCTGGCCTTTCACGAAGAGCCTCGCGTCGGTGGCGATCGAGGCGGCGATCCTCACCGGGTGGCCCGTCGGTTGGGCGCTCGCCGCGGCGCGCCTCGTCGAGCGCGGCGAGGCGCGCGTCCTCGCGTCGATCGGCGAGCCGCCGCTGCGCACCGTGGCGAGGCTCGGTCCGCAGGCCGCGCTCTTCGTGGTCATGCTCGCGGCGACGTCCGTCGCGCTCGGCCGTGACGCCGCGGCGCCGGGGCGCATCGTCGGCGCTCTGCTCGCCGAGGGCCGCGCCGCGTGCGCCCGCGCGCCCGCGCGCGACGAGTCTGCGCCGGCGACGCACGCGGTGCCGTTCGTCGCCGCGACTTGGCTCTGCACGTCGAGCCCGAGGCTCGTCGGTCGATCCCCGCTCGGAGGCGTCGTCTTCACTGCGTCGGACGCGCGGGTGAGCGACGATCTGCGGCGCATCGATCTCGACGACGCGCGCATGACCCTGCCGGGCGGCGGCGGGGGAGGGCAGGTCGCGCGCATCCACGTGACGACGATGACCCTGCGAGGCCTCGCGCCGTGGGCGCAGGCCTCGTCGATCCCTCCTTCGGTCCGCGCGCTCGTCGTCACCACGTCGGGCCTCGTCGCGTCGGCCGCGACCGTCCTCGCGCTCTTGAAGCTCCGCCGCAGGCGCATCGGCAGCATCGTCGCCGTCGCGATCGGCGCCGCCGGGCCCCTCGCGGCGCTCGGCGCGCTCCGCGCCATCGAGCTCCGCGCGCCCGACGGAGCGGCGGCTGCCGGCGCGTGGCTCTTCGTGCTCGTGCTCGTTCCGATCGCCGCGATCGCAGCCGTCGCGGGAGCCTCGGCCCTCGCCGCGCTCTTGCCGGGCCCGCGCGGGACTGGTACCAAGTAGGGAGGAGGCCACCCCATGGGGAGCATCGGAGCGCCCGAGCTCATCGTCATCGCGCTGATCGCGCTCCTGCTCTTCGGCGCAGGGCGAATCGCGGACATCGGCAAGGGCCTCGGTCAGGGCATCAAGAACTTCAAGCAGGGCCTGAAAGAGGCCGGCGACGAAGACGAAGACGAGAAGCCCGCGAAGGCCGAGAAGTCGGAGAAGGCCGAGAAGAAGAAGGAAGCGAAGAAGGAAGAGGCGGCCGAAGAGGCCTGAGCCGCTCCTCGTTCGTCCTCGTCTCTCGCGGCAGCGCGCGCCCCGCGCGTCAAGACGCCTTGGGGTCGGCGACGCGTCCGATGAACAGGACGCGCCCGCGCTTGGCGTCGTAGATGAAGAAGAGGAACGGGCGATCGGCCTTGAACTCGACGATCGGGCCCATGGGGAGGCTCGTCGTGTGCATCACGATGCCGGTCGCGGCGGTGGCCTCGGTCCCGTTCTCGTCGACCGCCACGTACGTCTGGTGCGCGACCTGGCTGATCTGGAGCCGCTCGCCGGCGGCGGGCTCGGCGATGCCGCCGAAGTCGGCCTTGTTCGAGAACGGGATCTTCATCCCGAGCTCTTGCAGCGGCGCGTTCATCGAGCCGCCCGACTTGAACGTGAACTTCGGCAGCGTGATCGCGACGCGCTGCGGTGCGAGCGCGCGCGTCCACGAATCGAAGACGTCGGGCGCGAGGGCGTCTTCGAGCTTCGTGAGCCCGTTGGGATCGTCGGGCAGCGCGACGAGCATCGCGACGTCGGAGTTGTCGTAGCGCATCTCGAGGAGCTTCACGCCGCTCGCTTGTCCGAAGCGATGCGACTCGGTCGCGTGCATCATCGGCGTCGTGACGCTCTTTCCTCCCTGCGCGCGGAAGGTCTCGTCTTTGGTGGCGTTCTTGGAGAACGGCGACGTCCAGCGGCCCTTGAAGTAGATCGCGTTCGTGACGATGAGCCGCGTCGCGGCGTCGACGCTGCCGCTCGGGAGGAGATCGACGATCTTGTTCGACGTCTTCTCCGCGACCCACGCGTTGACGGCCTTGCGCGCGGGATCAGGCGCGCGCGCGAAGTCGACGCGCGCGACGGGATCGCCGCCGAGCGCGCCCTCGGCGAGCTTGACGAAGTCGTCCTTCAGCGCGAGCCCCTTGTCGGTCCACACCCGATCGGCGACGACGAGCTCCGCTTTGCCCTTGGCTTCCTGCCAAGCCAGCCCTTCGGCCTTCGCGAGAGCGGCGGTCTTCGTCGCGTCGGGCAGCTCGAGCGAGGCCGCCATCTCTCGCGCGGTCTCGCCGCGCGCGCCGAGGTAGGCGAGGCCGAGGGCGCGGCGCAGGCTCGTGCCCGAGAGCATCACGTTGGGCGAACCCTTTCGCGCCTTGCGGAACAGGTTCATCGAGAGCGCGTTCGCGGCGCGCACGTCGGCCTGCGCGTCGGTGGGCCCGGTCACGCTCCCCTGCGCAACGTCGGTCGCCGGGGTCTCCGCGGGGGGCGGCGCGCCCTTCGCCGTGTCGCCCTTCGACGGAGCAGGATCGGACGGCGCGCTGGGCGGCACGGCGGGGAGCGGCGGCGAGGTGGACTCTCCGGCGCAAGAGACCGCGCGGATCGCAGCAACGAACGTGAGCAACGCGAGGCGCATGCCGTCTTGTGGGCCCCCACGCCCTCGCCGTCAAGCGCGGCCTCCGCCGCTTCGCCGTGCGGGCGCGGCGTCATGCGCCACCGCGCTCCATGCGCTCTACGCGCGCGGCGCGCGACTCGATCGCGGATCATCGACGAACCCTGGGCGTGCGCGCGCCGCGGCGCTGCGGCGGCCTCGACTCCGACGTCGCGCGGGCGCGGCGGGCCGTGACGCGACCGTCGGAAGGTCTCGCGTCGGAGAAGCAGCGTGAGTAGGCTGAGGCCGTGTCCACGTCCTTCGCTCGCCGCCTCGAGGCAGTTCAGCCCAGCGTCACGCTCGCGATGAACGCGCGTGCGGCGGAGCTCCGCGCCAAGGGGATTGACGTCTATGCGTTCGGTGTCGGCGAGCCCGACTTCGAGCCGCCGGCGTTCGTCATCGAGGCCGCGAGGAAGGCGCTCGACGGCGGCGTCTCGAAGTACACGGCGGTCACCGGCATCCCTGCGCTCAAGCAGGCCGTCTGCGCCCGCAGCGCCGCCATGCGCGGCTTCAGCCCGACGCCGGCGCAGGTCACGGTGACCTGCGGCGCCAAGCATGCGCTCTTCAACCTCGCGCTCGCGCTCTACGAGCCGGGCGACGAGGTCGTGATCCCCGCGCCTTACTGGGTGAGCTACCCGGAGCAGGTCAAGATGTGCGGCGCCACGCCGATCGCGGTGCCGACGACGGAAGAGGCGGGCTTCAAGATGACGCCCGAAGCGTTCGCGAAGGCGCTCTCGCCGAAGACGAAGGCGGTGATCCTCTGCACGCCGTCGAACCCCACGGGCTCGGCGTACGCCGAGGCCGAGCTCCGCGCGCTGCTCGAGGTCTGGAAGAAGAGCGACGCGTGGCTCATCGTCGACGAGATCTACGCCGATCTCGTCTACGACGGCTTCGCGCACGTCTCGGCGGCGAAGATCGCGAGCGACGCGCTCGATCGCATCGTGATCGTCGACGGCGTCTCGAAGAGCTACGCGATGACCGGGTGGCGCATCGGCTGGAGCATCGCGCCGGCGCCGCTCGCGAAGGCGCTCGACACGGTGCAAGGCCAGAGCACCACGAACGCGACCGCGATCGCGCAGCACGCCGCGGTCGCGGCGCTCACCGGCCCGCAAGACGAGGTCGCGAAGATGCGCGCGATGTTCGAGAAGCGTCGCGGCGTGATGGTCGAGGGCCTGCGCTCGATCCCGGGCGTTCGCTGCCGCATGCCGGAGGGCGCGTTCTACGCGTTCGCCGACTGCCGCTCGCTCTACGGCATCGAGTACAAGGGCAAGCCGATCGCGAACGACGAGGACGTCGCGTTCTTCCTCCTCGAGCACGCTCATGTCGCCGCCGTCCCGGGCGGCGCGTTCGGCGCGCCGGGCTACGTGCGATTCAGCTACGCCACGAGCGAGGAGCGCATCCGCGGCGGCATCGACGCGATCCGCCGCGCCGTCGAGAGCGCGAAGCGCCTGTGATAAGTCGGAGGGCGCGATGCGCGTCTTCCTCGGCTCCGATCACGCGGGCTTCGATCTGAAGGCGAAGGTCGCCGAGCGCCTTCGCGCGCTCGGGCACGAGCCCGTCGACTGCGGGCCGTCGACCTTCGATCCCGACGACGACTACCCGGCGTTCTGCTTCGCCGCGGCCGAGGGCGCCGTGCGCGAGCCGGGCGCGCTGGCGATCGTCTTCGGCGGATCGGGTAACGGCGAGGCGATCGCGGCGAACAAGGTGCGCGGGGCGCGGTGCGCGCTCGTCTACAGCGACGAGACGGCGCGTCTCGCGCGCGAGCACAACGACGCGAACGTGATGTCGCTCGGCGCGCGCATGATGACGGAAGAGGAAGCGCTGCGGTTCGTGGAGATCTTCGTCTCGACGCCGTTCAGCGGCCCGGCGCGCCACGTCAGGCGGATCGCGCAGCTCGCGGCGTACGAGCGCGCGAGGTGAGGCGTCGTCCGTCTGTCATGACGGACGGATCGACTGTCTTGACGGCGACCCCTCTGACAACGCTGTCATGCCCTCGCGAGGCACCGTGAGTCATTTGCCACACGGCGCGCGTCGAGATCGCACGAAGCTACTTCTCTCCGAGGTTTTTCGTGTAGCCTCCCCAGGCGCTGGAACAAAAGCCAGGGTGCGACGAATTCGTTGATTCTTATGTGAACGAGTCCGTCAATCGTGAGTTCGGGGCGCTGTCCGGCTTCTCGTGAGCCAAGCGTCGTTGGGGAAAAAAAGGAGAGCTTTTCATGGATTCAAAACGCTTCCTCGGATCGGCGCTGTTCGTCGCGGCGACAGCAGTGATCCCCGCCACGCTTCAGGGCTGCGGCGACAACCCGCTTTGCTGCACGGAGTTCCAGGCTGGCGCGACGCTGAACGCCGAAATCGGCGGTAGCGCGCAGGCGCAGGTCGCGGTCCAGGCGATCGCGGACTTCGCGGGCATCGCGAACGCGGCGATCACGGACCTGGCGTCGGCGTGCCGGAGCATCTCGGAAGACCTCGACGCGCCCCAGGCGGACCGCGACAAGGTCGAGGCCGACGCGAACGCCGCGAAGGCGGACGACCAGCCGAAGATCCGGATGGAGGGCTACTGCAAGCTCGCCGTCTCGACGATCGCGAAGGTGAAGGGCGAGGCGAACGCGACGATCAAGATCGTGGCGCAGCCCCCGAAGTGCGAGATCTCCGTCAGCGCGAAGGCGAACTGCCAGGCCAAGTGCAGCGGCAGCGCGAAGTGCGAGGCCTCTGCGGAGCTGAAGTGCGAGGGCGGCAAGCTCGAGCTCTCGTGCGAAGGCTCGTGCCAGGCGGAAGTGCAGGGCGGCTCGGTGAGCTGCGAAGGCAGCTGCGACGCGAGCTGCGAGGGCGAGTGCACGGCTTCGGCCGGCGGCGTGGAGTGCGCGGGCAAGTGCGAAGGCACGTGCAAGGGCGCTGCGCAGGGCGGCACGGGCGAAGGCATCACGGCGAGCGGCGAGTGCAACGGCACCTGCGAAGGTACGTGCAAGGCGACGGCGCCGAACGCCCAGTGCAGCGGCTCGTGCAAGGGCGGTTGCAAGGGCACGTGCAAGGCGACGGCGCCTGGCGCGAAGGTGAAGTGCGACGGCAAGTGCGAGGGCAAGGCCGAGCCGCTGAAGTGCGACGGCAAGCTCCAGGGCGGTTGCCAGGTGGAGGCGAAGTGCGACGCGAACTGCGACGCGAGCGTCCAGGCGAAGGCGGAGTGCACGCCGCCGGCGATCACCGTGGAGATCCAAGCCGCGGCGGGCGCGGACCTCGAGATCATCGGCAAGCTTCGCGCGACGTTCGAGGCGAACTTCGGCGTGATCTTCGCGTTCAAGTCGCGCCTCGAGGGCATGCTGAAGCTCACGGGCACGATCACGGGCAACGCGAGCGCGATCGGCGAGATCAAGGCCGCGTGCATCCCGCAGGTGCTCGCGGTGGCCGTCAAGGCCGGCGGCGACGTCGCGGCGTCGGCGGAAGTGACCGGTAGCCTCGTGACCAGCGCGACGAACTAACCTTCGGCGCGTTTGCTCCGGACGGCGTGTCTCCTTCGGGAGGCACGCCGTTCGTGCATTTGGCGATCGATTGCGTGATCGCTTTCGAGCTCAGCCGCCAACAAGGAAGGGGACCTCGTGGCTCGACACGTGCAGCCATCGAGGCCGTCTCACCAAGGAGAGCTTCGCATGAAATGGACGACACGCTCGAAGGCGCCTCTCGCACTGGCAGCCGCTCTCGCCTTGCCCGTCATCACCAACGGGTGCTCCGACAATCCGCTCGACGCGATCTGCTGCACCGAGTTCAAGGTCGGCGCCGATCTGTCGGGCGCCGACTTCGGCGTCGACGCGAGCATCAAGGGTCAGTTCGCGGTCCTCGCGCAGGCGGGCTCCGACTTCAGCGCGACGGCGACGGGCATGCTCGACGACATCACGAACGCGTGTCGCGCCATCGCCGTCGACCTCGGCGCGGAGCAGGCGAAGGTCGACGCCAACGACAAGGAGACCGATCCGACGAAGAAGGTCGCCCTCTGGTGCGATCTCGCGGTGGCGCGGCTCACCGCCTCGGGCGTCGC
This sequence comes from Labilithrix sp., assembly GCA_019637175.1. Classification (GTDB taxonomy): domain Bacteria; phylum Myxococcota_A; class Polyangia; order Polyangiales; family Polyangiaceae; genus Labilithrix. Next base: position 10,488 of record JAHBWD010000047.1, read on the forward strand.
TTCGGGCACGCTCGACATCCAGCCTCCGCAGTTCAAGTGCGAGGCGTCAGTGAGCGCGAAGGCGAACTGCCAGGCCAAGTGCGACGTCAGCGGCGAGTGCAACGTCAAGGCGAACCCGCCCAAGTGCACCGGCGGCACGATGAAGTTCGAATGCGGGGGCAAGTGCACCGCCGAGGGCAACGCCTCGTTCAGCTGCAAGGGCAAGTGCGACGCGACCGTGAAGGGCACGTGCACCGCGCAGGGCGGCGTCGAGTGCGAAGGGCGCTGCGAGGGCACGTGCGAAGGAAGCACCGACTCGGGCGGCAACTGCCAGGGCAACTGCAAGGGCACGTGCTCGGCGACCAAGCCCGGCGTCGCGTGCAACGGCACCTTCGAAGGCGAGTGCAACGGCTCGTGCGAGGCGAGCGGCTCGGCGAAGGTCGAGTGCAGCGGCACGTGTGACGTCGAGGCGACGCCGCTCAAGTGCGAGGGCGGCACGCTCGAGGGCGGCTGTCAGGTCGACGTCAAGTGCGACGCGAACTGCGACGCGAGCGTGAGCGCGAAGGCGAGCTGCGACGTGCAACCGTTCTCGATCACGGCGCAGGGCGCGGTGTCGGCCGAGATCGAGGCGGCGATCGCGACCCTCAAGGTGAACCTGCCGAAGTTGATCCTCGCGGTGAAGGCGCGCGGCGAAGCGCTCGGGCGCATCGCGGTCGGCTTCACGGGCGCGGGCACCGCGGAGGTCGTCGCCGATCCGGGCAAGCTCGGCGTGAAGGGCACAGCGTGCGCGGTCTCGATCGCCGCCGCGCTCGCCAACGGCGCGGCCAACGTGACGGCGTCGCTCGAAGCGGGCGGCAAGGTGACGGGGCAGCTCGGTCTGAACTGACACGTCTGATAGGCTCGGGCAGCCGACGACGGTCGGCTGCCTCACGAGCCAGGCTTCGTTTGGGGAACTAAGGAAGGGAGCTTTGCATGGATTCAAGACGCTTCTTGGGATCGACACTCTTCGTCGCGGCGGTCGCGCTGATCCCCGCGACGCTTCAGGGCTGTGAGCCCGACGCGCTCTGCTGCACGGAGTTCCAGGCCGGCGCGACGCTGAACGCCGAGATCGGCGGCAGCGCGCAGGCGCAGGTCGCGGTCCAGGCGATCGCGGACTTCGCGGGCATCGCGAACGCGGCGATCACGGACCTGGCGTCGGCGTGCCGGAGCATCTCGGAAGATCTCGATGCGCCCCAGGCGGATCGCGACAAGATCGAAGCCGACGCGAACGCGGCGAAGACCGACGAGCAGGCGAAGGTCCGGATGGACGGGTACTGCAAGCTCGCCATCTCTGCGATCGCGAAGGTGAAGGGGGAGGCGAACGCGACGATCAAGATCGTGGCGCAGCCTCCGAAGTGCGAGATCTCCGCGAGCGCGAAGGCGAACTGCCAGGCGAAGTGCAGCGGCAGCGCGAAGTGCGAGGCTTCTGCGGAGCTGAAGTGCGAAGGCGGCAAGCTCGAGCTGTCGTGCGAGGGCTCGTGCGAGGCGGAGGTTCAGGGCGGCTCGATCAGCTGCGAAGGCAGCTGCGAGGCCAACTGCGAGGGCGAGTGCACGGCATCCGCCGGCGGCGTGGAGTGCGCGGGCAAGTGCGAAGGCACGTGCAAGGGCGCTGCGCAGGGCGGCACGGGCGAAGGCATCACGGCGAGCGGCGAGTGCAAGGGCACCTGCGAGGGCACCTGCAAGGCGACGCCGCCGAACGTGAAGTGCAACGGCTCCTGCAAGGGGAGCTGCACGGGCTCGTGCAAGGCGACGGCGCCTGGCGCGAAGGTGAAGTGCGACGGCAAGTGCGCGGGCAAGGCCGAGCCGCTGAAGTGCGACGGCAAGCTCCAGGGCGGCTGTCAGGTGGAGGCGAAGTGCGACGCGAACTGCGACGCGAGCGTCCAGGCGAAGGCGGAGTGCACGCCGCCGGCGATCACGGTCGAGATTCAGGCGCAGGCGGGCGCGAACCTCGAGGCGATCGGCAAGCTGCGCGCGACGTTCGAGGCGAACTTCGGCGTGATCTTCGCGTTCAAGTCGCGCCTCGAGGGCATGCTGTCGCTCACGGGCACGATCACGGGCAACGCGGGCGCGATCGGCGAGATCAAGGCAGCTTGCATCCCGCAGGTGCTCGCGGTGGCCGTCAAGGCCGGCGCTGACGTCACGGCGTCTGCGCAGGTGACGGGCAGCCTCGTGACCAGCGCGACGAACTAACTTCGGCGCGTTGACTCCGGACGGCGTGTCTCCTTCGGGGGGCACGCCGTTCGTGCATTTGCCGGCCTGCGAAGCAGCCGCCCGAACCTCGCTCCGCGCAACGCAAGTCTCTCGTGCGGACTGCGGACTTCACGCGCGGCGCCAAAAGAGATAATATTGTCGCTCAATCAAGTTTGGTCGCCCAGGGCCGCGACGAAGGAGCCTCGGGCTGGGAGCACCTCGATGTCTGCCGCGAAGGCGAAGTCCAAGAAACAGCTCGCCCAGAACGCGCTCGTCGCGCGTCGCCGCCGAGCGCGCCGGCGCGCGCCGCCGGGGCGCCAGCTCGTCCTCGAGCCCGTCGTCGAGTCGACGGGGAAGCGCAACTGGGGCGGAGCGCGGCCCGGCGCCGGGCGCAAGCTCCGCGCGGGGGCGCGGCGATCGGTCCCTCATCGGCCGCGCGTGCACGCGGGCCGGCATCCGGTTCACGTCACGCTTCGGGCGCGGCGTGATCTGCCGTCCCTACGCGCGCAGCGCATCCTGGGAATGCTCCAGAGCGTCCTCATCACGCAGCGCAAGCGGCGCTATGCGCCCGGGTTTCAGGTCGTGCACTTCTCCGTGCAGAGAGATCACGTGCACATGATCGTCGAGGGCGAAGAGCACGCGATGCGCGCGGGCATGGCGGGGTTCGTCATCTCCTTTGCGAAGCGCCTCAACATGATCCTTCGCCGCAGAGGGAAGATATGGGCGGATCGGTGGCATGGGCGCGACCTCACGAGCCCACGCGCCGTGCGCAACGCGCTCGTCTACGTGTTCGCGAACGACGCGCGCCACGGCACGGTCTCGATCGGCCACGGCGCGGTCGATCTGTACTCGTCGGCGATGCGCTTCGACGGCTGGCGTGATCCGCTGCCGGTCACCGAAGCCACCCACGACCTCTTCGACGCGAAGGGCAACCCATGGCTGCGTCTGAGGTGGCCGCGAGCGGCGTCGCGCACCTGGCTCCTCGGGCGAGGCTGGCGAAGGCACGGGCTCCTCGACGTGCGCGAGGTGACTCACTATCGTCGCCGGGCGTCATGAAGCTCCTCTCGATGCGGCCCGCGGCCTTGGCGCTCGTCGCGTCGTGGTTCGCGCTCGGTCCGGGCTGCAGCGCGCCGCCTGGGCAAGGCTGCTACGAGCTCGACTCCGACTTTCCCCGTCGAACGAGCGGAGCCGCCGACAATGGCATCGTCCTCGACGCGATGGTCGACTCGTCACGAGCCTCCGCTGCGGCGATCGTCGAGCTGACCCGTGCGTGTCGGGCGCTCGCGCTCGAGCTCGGTGGCGACGAGCCTCGAGTCGAATCCTTCGATCTCGCGCGCGACGTCATGGCCGACTGGTGCAAGGCGGCGGCGCGGGCGCTCGGCGCCGCCGAAGCGGGTGCGCTCGCGACGCTTCGGTTGAGAACGAGGCCGCAGTGCAGGGTCTCGGTTGCCGCGAAGGTCGCGTGTCAGGCCACGTGCACGCACGCCGATCGGTGCGACGTCGTGCACCCGTTCGAGTGCGCCGGCGGAAGCCTCGACGTGCTCTGCAAGGGCACGTGCCGCCCTCGCGGAACGAGCCCGCTCGCGTGCGAAGGGAGGTGCGAAGGAACCTGCACCGGCAGCTGCTCGGCACTCCAGGGAACGCCGATCGCTTGCGACGGACGGTGCGACGGTGTCTGCTCGCCGGACGGCGTCGAGGCGACGGGCATTCAGCCCGATGGATCGTGCAAGGGGCGCTGCTCGGCGAGGTGCGTGCCACGCAGTCTGACCCCGGCGCCGTGCACCGGGTGGTGTGAAGGCACGTGCGAGGGCGTCTGCGCCGCCACCTCCGAAGGCGCCATGAAGTGCGACGGGATCTGCGAGGGAGAAACGAAGCTCCTCACGTGCACCGCCAAGCTCGAAGGTGGCTGCGACGTCACGCCGGCGTGCAACGCGGCGTGCGACGCGAGCGTGGCCGCCGCGGCCGACTGCCCCGTCGTGGTGCCCACATTGGCGTTCGATCCGAGCACCAGAGCCGAGGACCGCGGTCGCGCGCTCGCGGTCGCGATCGAAACCCACCTGCCGGCGATCCTCTCCGCGCGCGCACGGCTCACGGGAATGAAGGAGCACGTCGCCTGGATCCACGCGTATCTGCAAGGCAGCGACGTTCGGCCGATCTGCCTCGTGCGTTCCCTCTCGACGATCGCCGGCGCGCGCGCCGACGTCGTGATGGCGGAGGAGGGGACGGATCCGATTCTGGCGGTCTTGGAGGATCGCTGATCAACGCGGGCCCGTCACGTCGGCGAAGATCTGCATGACCTCGTCGCGTCCGAGCTTCGCGGCGCCCTGCTCGAGGCGATCGATCGTCGCCACCGCGAGCCGCAGCGGCAGCTCGCAGAACGCGCGCACCGAAGGAGGCGCGCCTGCGCGCGCGAGCGTGTCGACGTATGCGCGCGCCTGCACCAGATCGGCGCGCGCGATCGCCACCACCTCGGCGCGCGGCACCGAGGGCGGAACGTAGACGCGCCCCGCCTCGGCGTCGCTCGGCGCGTCTTTCAAGATGTTCACGAGCTGGAGGCCTTCGCCGAACGCGGGCGCGTTCTCCATCAGCGCGGCGCGCGCGCCCTCGAGCGAAGGGACGCGCTCCACCCACAGCTCGGTCAGGAGCTCGCCCACGATCCCCGCGACGGCGTAGCAGTACGCGCGCAGATCGGGAATGTCGCGGAGCACGAGCGAGCCTTCATCGGTGTGCCTCGAGACGAACGACGCCATGAGCGCGCTCGTGCGACCCACGTGCTTCGACACGAGCGGCCCCGCGGCCGCGAGCACGTCGTTCGCGCGCGCGAGCAGATCCATGCAGTTTACATCCTTCGTCGGGGGAGATCGGCGCGCCTCCTCGATCCACCCGTCGTCGCCGCCCGACAGCCAGCCCTCGAACGCAGAGAGCGCGCGCACGCGGCGATCGCGGTCCCACTCCGTCGCGTCTTCGAGCGTGTCGGCGACTCGAAAGAGCAGGTACGCGATCCCCACGTCGGTTCGAAGCGGCTCGTCGAGCAGGGGGATGGCGAGCGCGAACGTGCGGCTCGTCCGCTCGAGCAGCGACCCCAGCTCCTCCCGAGACAGCGACATCGCGCCATGTCGTAGCGAGGCAAGGGCGCCTCCACAAGCGCTATGCTCGGAGTCACCATGGCGGCCGCGGATGACACCAACGATCCCACGGTCATCGGGCCTCCGCTCGACGTGACCATCCCCGAGGCGCTGAGCCCGCCCACGGGCGTCCCCAAGATCACGATCGCCCCCGGCGGCGCAGGGCCGGAGTCGATGCGCCTGCCCGACGGGGCGCTCCACGTCGCCGGAGATCGCCACGAAGACGGCGAGGCCGCCTGGGTGACCGACCCTTGGAGCGGCGATCGCGTCGCCGCCGTCATCCTCGCCGACGGCGCGCGCGCGGAGATCGCCGCCGCCGCCGCCAAGCGCGCGTTCGAGACGACGCGGCGCCTCGCGAGCTACCAGCGGCGTCGCGTCCTCAAGGAGATCACGCGCCGCATCGTGCAAGACCGCGAAGAGATCGCGGCGCTCATCACGCGCGAGTCGGGCAAGCCGAAGACGCTCGCGCGCTTCGAGGTCGACCGCGCCATCGTGACCTTCGGGCTCGCCGCCGAGGAGGCCGTGCGCATCGGCGGCGAGGTCGTGCCGCTCGACGTCACCGAGCCCACGTCGGCGTATCGCGGGCAGTGGCAGCGCGTCCCTCGCGGGCCCGTCCTCGCGATCACGCCCTTCAATTTTCCGCTCAACCTCGTGGCCCACAAGGTCGCGCCCGCGCTCGCGTGCGGCGCGCCGGTCGTGCTCAAGCCCGCGCCGCAGACGCCGCTCACCGCGCTCAAGCTCGCCGAGATCGTCCGCGCGTCGGGCGCCCCCGACGACGCGCTCCAGGTCGTGCCGTGCAACAACGACGTCGCCGAGCAGCTCGTGCGTCACGACGCCTTCGCCGTCCTCTCGTTCACCGGGAGCGACGCGGTCGGCTGGCACCTCAAGTCGATCGCAGGCCGAAAGCACGTCATGTTGGAGCTCGGAGGCAACGCCGCGTGCATCGTGCACGACGACGCCGCGAGCAGCCTCGCGCAGATCGCCGCCGTCGTCTGCGCGAGCGCGTTCAACTACGCGGGTCAGGTGTGCATCAAGACGCAGCGTCTCTACGTGCACTTCGCGATCGCCGAGCGCCTGCTTTCGGAGCTCGTGCCGCGGGCGTGCTCGTACGCGCCGCAAGATCCGCGGAGCGGCACCTCGGCCATCGGGTCGATGATCGACGAGCGCTCCGCCGCGCGCGTCGAAGCATGGATCGAGGAGGCGCGCGCTGCGGGCGGCCGCCTCCTCGCGTATGGCAAGCGCGACCGTAACCGCATGTCCGGCACCGTCATCCGCCTCGAGAACGCAGGGACGGGCTTGCGGGTGGTCGAAGAGGAGGCGTTCGGGCCCGTCCTCACGGTGCACGTCTACGAGTCGTGGGCGTCGGCCCTCGCCATGGCCAACGACACGCGCTACGGCCTCCAGGCAGGGATTTTCACGGACTCGATGTCGCGCATCCGCGAGGCGTACGACACGCTCGACGTCGGCGCGCTGGTGGTCAACGACGTCCCTACGGTCCGGGTCGACGCGATGCCTTACGGCGGCCGACGCGACTCGGGCATCGGGCGCGAGGGCGTGCGGTATGCGATCGAGGAGATGACCGATCGGAAGATGCTCGTCGTGCGGGGATGAGCGCGGGTTTCTCGAGCGCGCGTTCCATGCTAGATCCTCAGCTCTTCGAGGAGGTGACTTCGATGCGAACGAAGCTCTGGTTCGTAGCTCTCCTTGCTCCGGTCGCGGTGTCGGCTTGCAGCTTCGACTCCGACGGCGGCTACCGTCGCCGCTCCGACGCGGAGATCGTCTTCGCGATCTCGCAAGCGAAGAACGCCGACGGCAAGCTCACCACCTCGGTCGGCTACGAGCTGCTGGATCTCGGCTCGAAGGGGTGGACGGCGCGGGGCGTCGTCACCAAAGATCGGAGCTGCTGGGCGGAGAAGCTCGACGATCGGCTGGGCCAGCCGAAGGTCGAGGGCGGCTTCGCGACGTTCGAGGGCGGTTTGCTCCCGCAGAACGGCATCGCCGTGGTCGCCAATCGAAGCGAGGAGCTCACGCTCGACGCGCCGGCGTGGGACGTCGGCGGCACCGCGCTCACCTTCCAGGCGCGCGGCTTCGCGATGCCCGACATCCCGCCGACGCGCCTCGTCGTTCCGTCGACCACGCTCGCGATCTCGCAGCCGGCCGAAACCGGCGAGATCAAGGTGCAGCCGACGCCCGAGCTCGAGATCGCGTGGACCGACGCCGACGCGAAGCACTCGGAGAACGTCGTCGCCGCCCTCCAAACGACGCCGGCCGACGGCTCACGCGGCGTCGAGCTCCGCTGCTTCTTCGAGCGGCGCGCCGGCAAGGGCAGCTTCCCCAAGGTGATCGTCGATCGCTTCCTCTCGCTCGCGGGCGACGGCGAAGTCAAGGGCACGCTGAGCATCAGCACCCATCGCCAGCTCACGATCCACGCGGACGGCGGATGGAAAGTCTACGTCGTCGCGACGGTCGCACAACGCGAGCAGCCGTTCGTGATGGATCGCTGAGCGTTCCGCGGGCGTCGCGTCGACGACGTCGCGTGGGTCCGCTGCACTCGACGAGATGGGAGATCCCGCGAAGGCGCGGCGCAGCGACGCGGAGCTCCGGGCCGAGCTCGCCGCTCTTCCGCCGAACCTCAAGGGCGAAATCGCTCCCGACGTCGCCGGGTGGCGCCGCGAACGGTTCTCCTGGCCGGAGGACGAGGAGCCGCTCCGCCTCGTACCCGACTGGATCTGCGAGGTGGCCCTTCGACGCGATCGAAATTCCGCTCGCTCGACTTTGGCCGCCCTCAGCGTAAGCCGGACGGAAGCAGCCGTTCGTGGTAGAGCGATGACGCGATGACCGAAGGAAAGAGCCGCCCGCAGACTCCGGACGATCCGATCGCCGGGGTCAAACACGTCATTCTCGTCATGAGCGGCAAGGGCGGCGTCGGCAAGAGCACGACCGCGACGAACCTCGCCATGGCGCTCCATCGAAGGGGTCACCCGACGGGGCTCCTCGACGCCGACATCTACGGGCCTTCGATCCCCACGATGCTCGGCGTCACGGGCAGGCCCGTCTCCAGCGACGGCAAGACGATCGATCCGCTCGAGCGCTTCGGCATCAAGCTCATGTCGATCGGCTTCCTCCTCGAAGATCCGAAGAGCGCCGTCATCTGGCGCGGCCCGATGCTCCACGGCGCGCTCCAGCAGTTCTTGAAAGACGTGGCGTGGGGCGATCTCGACTACCTCGTGCTCGATCTGCCGCCCGGCACGGGCGACGTCGCGCTCTCGCTCGCGCAGCGCACCAGCGTGACGGGCGCGGTCATCGTGACGACGCCGCAGAGCGTCGCCACGGACGACGTCTACAAGTCCGTCTCGATGTGCGTGAAGGTCGACGTGCCCGTCCTCGGCGTCGTCGAGAACATGAGCTGGTTCGTCGACAGCGCCGGCGTGAAGCACGAGCTCTTCGGCAAGGGCGGCGGGCAAGCGGTCGCCGACTTCGCGAAGGCGCCGCTGCTCGCGCAGATCCCGATCGATCAATCGATCCGCGAGTGGGGCGACAAGGGAACGCCCGTCGTCCAGGCGCAGCCCGAGGGGCCCGTCGCGGCCGCGTTCATGGAGCTCGCCGATCGCCTCGTCGAGGCGGTCGAGGCGCGCGTCGAGGAGCTCGGCGGCGACGCCGGCCCGGTGATCGATCGAAGCGGCGGCACGGGCGGCAAGCGCCGCCTGCCCGTCACGAAGTGATCCCGAGCCCGCCTCTCCACTCGATGAGGTACTCGCAGACGCGATCGCCGCGCGTGCGGCAGCGCGCGCGCGTCACGCGCGCGCCCTTCGCCCCGCAGAGCTCGCAGAAGCGCTCGACGTAGGCCGCCAGGCGCGCGCACGTCGCCTCCGACGTCGAGCCCCATCCGCTCAGCGTACCGCGCACGCGGCGCGGTCCCTCGGTGCTCACCGTCCACTCGCCGCTGTCTTGGTAGCGACGCCAGTACTCTCCGTACTTGCCGAGCACGAAGCCGACGCTCGCCATACGAAGGAAGAGGCGATGCACCGTGGTGAGATCGCGCTCGGCGCAGTAGTGACCGAGCTCGGTCATGATCGACGAAGCGTCGCGTCCGTGCACCACCTCGATCGTCTCGTGGACGCGATCGTACAGAGCGAGGTCGTACCAGCCGACCTGCACGACGCCGGCGATGACGGCGCGATCGGCGGTGGGGAGCGCGTCGATCACGCGATCCCAGCCCGAGGGGCCGAAGCGATCGCGGCAGAAATCACGGGCGTTGACGAGCACGAGGCCCTTGAACTTCGCGCCTCCCGCGCCGCGCGCCTCCGCGAGATCCATCCCCACGCTCTCATGCTACGAGAAAATTCTTTCTCGCCCGCGTGGATCGATCGGACCCCATGTGAACGCTGCAAATCGGTGTGCTTTACTCCTCTACAGCGCACATGGATTCCACCTTCGCCAAGGCTCTCTTCAAGTCCAGCGGTGCGACCGCGGCAGTGGCTCTCCTCATCGTCGCTTGCGGCTCCGTGGGGAGCGAGTTCGGCGAGGAGGGCCCGCCGAACCCGACCTTCGGCGACGGTTCGTTCAACCAGGGGCAGCCCGACGGCGGCGATCCCTACGCCAACGATCCTCCGCCGAAGTGGTGCGGGCCGATGGGCCAGCCCGAGCCTCCGCGGCCCGGCGGCACCGCCGATTGCCCCGACGACAAGAACAAGCCCGGATGCGGATGCACGAACGTCGGCGAAGAGGCGGCGTGCTGGACGGGCCTTCGCGCCAACCGCAACCTCGGCGTCTGCAAGGACGGCGTCACCAAGTGCTCGCAGATCAGCGAGAACGTCAAGGCGTGGGGCCCTTGCGTCGGTCAGGTGCTGCCGACGCAGGGCGCGACGAAGGGCAAGGAGGCGTGTCGCTGCTTCTCGCTCGGTCAGTGGAAGCTCGCGAACCTCTCGCCGTGCTTCCGCGAGTATTGCGGCATCGATCCCGGCACGGGCAACCCGTGCCCCGCGGCCAACGTCACGGGCTACTACGCCGTGTCGACGCACGACGACGGCACGGGCGGCGGCGCGAAGTGCACCGCGCAAGCGCCGACGCCTCCGCCCGCGCTCCCGCCCGGCCCGTGGACGACCGACACGCTCACCGTCGACTGCGCCGGTCACTTCAAGCTCTGTTACGAGCTCAAGGCGGGCAACTTCGACGCGCCGAGCGCGAGCGACTGCACGCTCACCAAGCAGTGCGTCGAGGCCGACTACCTGAAGGAGAACGTCGAGCAGGCGTTCCCGCCGCTCGACGCGTGGGTCAGCATGGATCAGGCCTGCGCGAAGAAGTGGAACACGACCGGCGGCTACGGCGAGATGACGGTCGTCGGCGAGTCGGTCCGCTGCGACAAGGTCGACGACGGCGCGGGCAACGCGTACGTGTTCAACCGCGTCAAGTACTGCCCGTCGATCTGCCGCGACCCGGCGAACGCGAGCAACCCCGAGTGCCAGAACTGCCAGCAAGGCGGCTCCGGACAGTTCTAAGGTGTCTCGAGATGAGGATCGTCGGTAAGCGCAAGCAGGGCTCGGGCGACCGCGCGGCTCTCGACGCGCTCGTCTTGAAGTTCGGCGGTGGCGCGAAGAAGGGCGTACTTCGCTACCGCACGGCGGAAGAGGCGAACCGAGACTGGGACCAATGGATGAGCGAACGCGTGCAGCGACGGCTCAAGGATCGCGCCGACGCCGAGGCCATTCGACGCGCGCTCTCGGGCGTCGCCGCCGACTAATTCTTCCAGCTCCCGCTCTTCTTCGCGGTCGCGACCGTCTCGACGTCTTGCTCCTTCTTGAGGAGCACGCCGAGGAACGGCAGCTCGCGGATCAGGCGCTCGCCGCCGACGCCGGCGCGCCGGAGGACGGAGATCCAGTCGATGAGCTCGCTCGTCGACGGGCGCTTGCGGATGCGCGGCAGATCTCGGAGCTGATAGAAGGTGACGACCGCCTGATCGACGATCGCGCGATCGATTTCGGGGTGGTGCACCTTCACGATGCGCTTCATCAGATCCTGATCGGGGAAGTCGATGAAGTGGAAGACGCACCGGCGCAAGAACGCGTCGGGGAGCTCCTTCTCGTTGTTCGAAGTGATGATCACGATCGGGCGCTCGGCGGCGACGATCTCGTCGCCCGTCTCGCCGATGACGAAGCGCATGCGATCGAGCTCGTGGAGAAGATCGTTCGGGAACTCGAGGTCGGCCTTGTCGACCTCGTCGATCAAGAGCACGACGCGCTTGGTCGCCGCGAACGCGCGGCCGAGCGGGCCGAGCTTGATGTAGTGGCGGATGTCTTTGACGTCGCCTTCGCCGAAGCGGGAGTCGTAGAGGCGCTGTACGGTGTCGTAGACGTAGAGACCGTCTTGCGCGCGCGTCGTCGACTTCACGGGCCAGTGGATGAGCTCGGTGCCCATCGCCTCGGTGACGGCCTCGGCCAGGAGCGTCTTGCCGGTGCCGGGCTCGCCGCGCACGAGGAGGGGCTTCTGGAGCGCGAGGGCGGCGTTGACCGCGGACTCGATCGCGTCGTTGGTGAGGTAGGTCGCGGTGCCCTTGAAGCGGATGAACTCGGTCACTCTCGTTCAGTAGAAGAGGAGCGCCTGTTCTTCAAGCTCCGCGTGCTCTCGAGCCATGCTTTGCGCGCGGCCCCGCGACCGCCGAGGAACCTCCGCCCGTGAGCGCTCGAGAGCGCGTCGCGAAGGGCGGCCGCGCGGTGGGGATCGCGCTTTCCGAGGCGGCGGACGGCCTTGATGAAGAGCGAGGCGGAGAGCTCGTCGGAGAGCTCTCCGTAGAGCGCGACCGCCTTGATCGGATCGCACTCCGTGACGGCGATGCGAACGACGGTGCGGAGCTGATCGAGCGTCTCGGTCTCTCCGCCGAACACCTGTTCGCCCTCGATCAGGCGCCGCGCGACCTCCTCGAAGAGCCCGTCGACGCTCTCGCCCGCGGCCTCGGCCGCGCGCTCGCACGCGGTGACACGGGCACACCAGTCGTCGCCGGCGTTCTTGACGAAGCTCTCGGCGAGCGCCGCTCGCGCGCCCTCCACTTGCCACACCTCGACGGTCGCCTCCGGAGGCAGCCGCGACGCGGCGTCGAGCTTCTCGCGGAGGAGCGGCTCGAGCGCCGCGGCGTCGCCCGCGCGCGCGAGATCGACGAGCAACGAAACGAGCTCGAACGATCGATCCGGCGTCGACGCGAGGATTCGAGCGGCGACGTCGCGCTCTTCGGCGGGCCGCGTGCGATCGCGCAACGATCGAATCGCGAGGGAGACGAGAGCGCGATCGATGACGTCTCTCCTGCCGACGCGCGGCGGCAGGCGGCCCGCGCTCACGTGAGCGATTTGCTCCATCACCGCTTGGACGACGACGCCGCACTCGAGCGGCGTCTTCCACGTTCGCGCCTCGTGGGGCTTCGGGCCCTTCTCCGGCCGGCGCTCGGTCGCGCGGACGCGGAGCGCCTCGATGCGCTCCAGATCGCCGAGCGAGGCCAAGAGCTCCATCGCGCGCGTCGCGACGCCGGGCGATCGTGACGCGACGTCGAAGAGCGCGTCGCGCACGCGCGCGCGCGGACGGCGTCGAAAGTAGGCGAGCTCCCACGGCGTGGGCGACCAAGCTTCGACGGATCCTTCCGGCCACCGCTCGAGGAGCCGATCGATGCCTGGGATCTCGAAGAGCTTCTCCGCAAGCGCCTCGAAGGGCGGCGCGTCGGGGCGGGGGAGCTTTCGCGCGAGCGACTCGGTGATGGTGTCGATACCCTCCTGGTGCAAGCGCGCCGTGAGCATCTCCGGCGTCGTCGCCAGACCCGGGCGCAGCGTGCCGAGACGCGCGAGGCCTCGCGCGCCGTTCGGGAGCTGGTGGCGCGCCGCGATGACGAGCGCCGCGCGCTGCGACGCCTCGCTCCGGTGGCGGCTCATCATGCACGCGACGACGGCGTCGGGATCCGGCGCGCGCGCGAAAATCTCGAGCAGCGCCGCCGCCGCGCGCCACCACGCCGTCGCGCGGCACGGCTTGCAGCTCGGCATCGCCGCGACGAAGCCGGCCCACGCGACGTCTGCGCGATCGAGGACGTCGAACGACGCCGCGACCGATCCGAGCAGCGCCGGGATCGATCCCATCGTGCCGTGGACGAGGCCGTGATCGTCGGCGCGCGTCATCGCGCGGAGCGCGCGAACGGCCATCTCCGCGGCGGCGCGCGCGAGTCGATCCGAGCGCGGGAACGCCGCGAGGAGCTCGTTCATCACGCTCGAGACCGATCGCTCGTCGAAACGCGTCGCGGTGGCGAGCGCGCGGAGCATGCCGTCCTCGTCGCGCGTCGCGAGCGTCCGCAGGATCGCGGTGGCGAGCGCGCTGTCTTCACGCGCGCGCGCGCGGCGCTCGGCCTCGCGAACGCCGAGTCGCTCGACGACCCATCGCCCGAGCGCGACGTTCGCCGGCCCGCAGTCCCATTGGGTGAGGACCGCGGCCGCCGCGTCGACGTCGCCCGCGTCGATCGCCGCGTGGCCGCGGGCCTCGGTCGCGAGCGCGTCGAAGGGCTCGGCCGGCGGATCGAGCTCGAGCGCCCGGCAGTAGGACGCGACGTCGACGTCTTCGCCCCAAGGGCGCGTGCCGTCGTCGTACCAGAACCCCTCGTGGAGCTCATCGGGCACGCCGGCGCTCGCGAACGGCGCGCCCGTCTCTTCGGCGATCGTGCGGCACATCGACTCGACCGCGCTGCGGACGGCGCGCTCGACGTCACCTCGCGCCGACACGTAGAGGTTGTATCCCACCAAGCGAAGCTCCCTGGAGATCGCGATGAGCTTTCGCGCGACGATCTTGCCCTCTCGGGTGCGGACGTAGAGGACGCGCTTGTTGGCGTCGAGCGCGTTGAGCACGGTGGCCGCCGCGTTGCAGCCGGTGTCGAGCGCGAGGCAGGTCCCGAACGGAATGCCCATGCGCAAGACCTCGAGCGGATCCTCCTCCACTGCGAGGGTGTGCTTCGCTCCGTCGACGACGAAGTCGACGCGCCGCGGCGCGAGCCACGCGCCGACGCGGATCTCGCCGTCGACCCTCGCGCACCACGCACGATTCGCGCGGAACGCCTGCTTCACGTCGCGGCCCGGTGACGCCGCCGCCGCGCGGAGGAGCTGCCCGAGCAGATCGCGGTTCTCGTCGACGACGAGCCAGAAGCGGACCGCGTCGCGCCACGCCTCGGTGAGCTTGGGAACGGTGATGCTCCACGCTTCGCGGAGGATGTCGCGGAAGGCGCCGTCGAGCTCGCGGCGATACGCGATCGGGAGCAGCTCGTCGATGCGCTCCTTCAACCTGCGCTTCGTGCGAGCGCGGGGCGCCGCCGCGCGCGAACGATCGCCGGCGCGGAGGACGGCGAGGCGCGCCTCTTGGCGCGACGACCGCGACGACAATGTCTCGAGGTGCGCGCGCTCCCGGGCAGCCTTGTCGGCGTGCTCGAAGTCCTCGCGGAGCTGCTTCGTCAGCGCGACCGGAGCGCCGGCCACGCCCGAGAGGTGGACGAAGCGATCGAGGAGCGCATCGTCGGCGAGCCACGCGGCGAGCTCGGGGAAGGCGCGTCGCCCGGCGCCGTGCGTCGTCCCTTCGAGGCGCGCAAGGATGCCGCGCGCTTTCGCCGGGAGCTTCTGGAACATGCCGAGCGTCGCGTCGAGGACGGCGATCGGATCCTTCGCGGCGGTCTCGTCGCGCGAGCTCTCCATCAGGCAAACCGCGAGGAGCGCGACGTCCTCGTTGCGGGGGAGGTGCGCGAACAGATCGGGCGAGACGTCGAAGTTGATCCCGAGGGCGCGATAGTGGGGAACGAGCTTCGTCACCCAGGTCGCGTAGGCGCGCGCCGCGCGCGCGTTCGCCGCGCGTGCGAGGTTCTCCGCGTGACCGAGCTTGCACGCTTCTCTCGCGAGATCGATCTCGAGGCCGTCGGCGACCCAGCCCGCGACGAGCTTGCGCGAGAGGTTTTCGAAGGGCAGATCGACGATCGCGATCGCTTGCGCGAGCGTCACCTTGGCGCCGGCGATCGCGGTCGCTTCGGCTCTTCGCTGGACGGCTTTGGTCACGTCCTCGCTCGCCATGAGCGGAACGCCGTCGTCGCCGACGCGAAAGAGCAGGCCGTAGTGGGCGAGCATCTGGAGCGTTCGCTCGCGCACCTCCGGATCTCGTGCGGCGGGCAGCGCCTGGATCATCGCGCAGCCGGCGGCGCGCACGGCGCCTCCGAACGTCCGATCGCGCAGCGGCGCCGCGAGGTCGTGCACCGCGCTCGCGGGCGCTTCGGGCCAGGCGATGGCCCTGCGCAAGACGTCGAGCACGCGCGAACGGCGAGCGCGGCCCGGCAGATCGCGGGCGCGATCGAGCCTCTCGACGAGCGGCGCGAGATCGGGATCCGACGGCGGCGCCCCGATCTCGACCGCGAGCGCGAGGGCCTCGACGCGCTCGCGCGCGACGCGCCGTCGCTCCGCGCCGAGCGCGGTGAGGCGCACGCGCGCTTCGTCGAGCGCGATCGCCGACGCCTCGCCGTGCACTGCGCGCGCGATCTCGAGCACGCCGTCGAACCAGTCGCTCGCGCGATCACGGCGCTCGGCGAGGAGAGCCGTCAGGATCGCGACGCGCTTGCGCTTCGTTTCGAGCCACGCTTCGTCGATCTCGCCCCAGCGCACGAGCGCGCGCCGGTGCTCGCGCACCTGCGCGCGAACCGGGGGTGTCGCCAAGGCACGCAGATCGCGCTGCGCGGTCGCGAGCAGCTCGCGCGTGACGTGGAGCGCGGGCCTCTCGCTCACGATCGTCGACTCGAAGGTCGCGCGGTCGAGGCCGCCCTGCTCGCGCAGGCGCGCGATGACGCGCTGCGCGTCTCCGACCCGATCGACGCGCACGACGTGGAGCCCTTCCGCGAGGCCGAGGGTCGGCCCGTCGAGGCGCGCGAGGAGCTGAACGCGGCGCTTGAGCGTCTCCCAGCGCTCGTCTCGGCGCTTCGGCTCGTCTCGGCTGAAGGCACCGCTTCCCCGCGCCATGGCGCGCGGAAAGATACCACCGTGCTATGAAACTACGGTGCTCGTCGCGCCTCCTCAGGTTCGTCTGCCGGCCCGCGACGCGGTCGATCGCGCGCTCGCGGAGCTCGACCGCCGTCTCGGCGGCTCGAAGGTCGACACGAGCGAGGCCGCGCGCTCGGCGCACGCCGTCGACGACAGCGAGGCCATCGGCTGCGTCCCCGACGTCGTGGTGCACGCCTCGAGCCGCGACGACGTCGCCCTGACGCTCGAGATCGCCGAGCGGCATGGCGTGCCGGTCACGCCGCGCGCGGGCGGAACGGGGCGCACGGGCGGCGCGGTTCCGGTCGCCGGCGGCGTCGTCCTCGCGAGCCAGGGGATGAATCGGATCGTCGAGATCGATCGCCAGAACCTCGTCGCGGTCGTCCAGCCCGGGCTCGTCACGGCGAATCTGCACGAGGCCGTCGAGGCCGAGGGCCTGTTCTATCCGCCCGATCCGAACTCGCTCAAGACGTGCATGCTGGGCGGCAACGTCGCCGAGAACGCGGGCGGTCCGCGCGCGTTCAAGTACGGCGTCACGCGCGAGTACGTCCTCGGCCTCGAGACGTGCTTGATGGGCGGCCGCGTCCTCCGATCGGGCAAGCGCACGATCAAGGGCGTCACGGGCTACGACGTCACCGCGCTGCTCGTCGGGAGCGAAGGTACGCTCGGCGTCTTCACCGAGATCACGCTGAGGCTCGTCCCGAATCCCACCGAGGTCGCGACGGTGCTCGCGCTCTTCCACGACGTTCGGGCGGCGGCTGACGCCGTGCGCCGCGTCGTCGCCGCGCGCCTCGTGCCTCGCTGCCTCGAGCTGATGGATGCCTCGACCCTCGGCGCGATCCGCGCGCAGGGCGTCGCGATCGATCCGCGCGCGGGCGCGATGCTCCTCGTGGAGATCGACGGCGGCGGCGTCGACGATCTCCTCGAGCGCCTCGGCGCCGCGCTCACCGAAGGCGGCACGACGCTCGACGTCGTCGCCGCGCAAGACGCCTCGCAGCGCGCGCGCCTCTGGGAGGCGCGCCGCATGCTCTCCCCGGCGACGCGAAAACTTGCGAAGTACAAGCTTTCGGAGGACATCGTCGTCCCTCGATCGAAGCTCGTCGATCTGCTGACGGAGGTGGATCGCATCGGCGAGCGCACCGGCGTGCGCCACCTCACGTACGGCCACGCCGGCGACGGAAACCTCCACGTGAACTTCCTCTGGAACGACGAGGCCGAGCGCCCCGCGGTCGATCTCGCGATCGACGGCCTGATGCGCGCGACGATCGCGCTCGGCGGCACGCTGACGGGCGAGCACGGCGTCGGCGTGATGAAGGCGCAGTACCTCCCGCTCGAGCAGTCCGCCGAGCTCATCGGCGTGCAGCAGGATCTGAAGCGCGTCTTCGATCCGAGCGGCCTCTTGAACCCGGGCAAGATCTTCCCGACCGGGCATGGCGCGTGTTGAAGCGGTTCGTTCCGCTCGTCGCGGGGGTGCTCGTCGCCGCGAGTGGCGCGGCCTCGTGCGTGGGGAAGGTCGTCATCAGCGGCGGCGAGGACGTCGCGCCGCCGCCCGCCGTTCCGGAAGCCGGGCGCGTGGAGGCCGGGCCCCTGCCCGACGAGCCCTACGAGGGCTGGCGCGTCCTCGACGACTACGATGGTTGTACAATACATTATCCGGGCTCGCGCGCGGTGCTGCCTCCTCCCATCCGCTGGCAGCCGTGCGGCGATCATTCGGAGGCGGCGACCCCCGCCTGCCGAGCGATGGTCCTGGATTGGGAGCGGCGCCCTCTCGCGAGGGAGTGGATCCATGGCGCTTCGACGGCGTTTCGACGCGCCGACGGCACGCTCGCGCTGATGATCGGCAGGCTCCAGGACGACGCGACGTACGGCGTCGTCGCCGACGTCGACGGGCCGGTGCTCGCTGCGGCGCGCACCGTGCCGTCGCAGTGCGGGCTCGCCGGTGGACGAAGTGACGGTGACCACTACTTCTGGACCGTCAGCAACTTCTTCGTCGACAGCGCGCTCTCCGGAGCGATAGGTGGATCCGTCACCGAGCTGCGTCCGAAGGTCCTCGCACGAGAGGGAAGAGGCATTCCCGTCCACGCTGCCGGTCGCCCGGGCTATCTCAAGGACTTCAGCGGCATCGCGTCGTGGGCGGACGGATCGGCCGTCGCGACGTTCTCTCCCTCGGAGCCGCGACCGGGAAAAGGGCCTCGCTTCGCCGGCGATCACCTCCTCTGGTGCAACGACGATGGCTTTGGCGTGTATACGCTCGCGTGGGGCGGCCGAACGCTCGTGTTCCACGACGGCATGCGCAGCCTCGGGACGGACGGGACCGATCTCGTCTGGCTCGAGGGATCGGCCGCGGGGCCCAACGGCGTTTTCACGAACGTCCGGATCGTCACCTCGCCGTTCACCGCCGACCCCGCGCAGATTCAGCGACGCGTTCTGCGCACGGATCTCGACGGCCATGCGGCGGCGAGCAACGACTTCGTCGTCGGATGCGGATACGCCTCGCGAATGGCATACCTCAAGAGGGACGGCGCCAACGTGTACGGCTTGCTTCTCGTACGCGTGTCGGATGGATACGCCTGGCACCTCCCGACGGTCCCCGAGTCCGGCTTCCTCTGGCAGTCGCCGCTCGCCGTGACGTGCGACGAGATCTTCCTCCGCGGCCAGGAGCTCGACGGCGACGGGGGCTTTCGCTCGAACATCGCGCGCGTTCGCATCGATTCGCTCGGCGCGCCGATGCCTCCGTAGATCGAGATCAGCGCGCGTCGAGGGTCACGGTGGCGCCCTTGGTCGCCGTCGGCTCGAGGGAGACCTCGGCGAGCTCGCTGCCCATGAGCGCGAAGGTGCGATCGCGGAGGAACACGGGGCGCGTGTTGCCGTACCAGTCGGTGCACGACGTCTCGCAAGAGCCGCTCACGCTCCCCGACTCGATGATGCCGCGCGCGGCGATCGCTCCGCCGCCCGACACGTCGAAGAAGCCGAGGTTCGAGATCCCGTTGCCCCAGCCTCCGAACGCGCCCACCGAAGGGTCGTTGACGATCGCGTAGCCGAACGTGCCCGAGCCCTGCACCCCCGGCTTGTAGAAGAAGCCGTGGCTGCGCGACTCGCCTTGACGGATGCCGTCGAGCGCGATGCTTCCGAGCGCGCGACCCGGATCGGCGACCTCGATCGCGCGCAGCGTGAGCGCGCTCTCGCCCTGCACCGCGACGAGCGCGCGGCCTTCGCCGAGCGGCTCGATGCGCGCGACGAGCCCGTCTTCGGCGCGCCGGACCTCGCCGCCCGCGGTCGCGGCGACGAGCGACGTGCGCGCGTTCGAGCTCTGCTGCCAGTAGTAGCGCCCGCCGTCGTGGACGGCGGCGACGAGCACGTCGCCGATGAAGCGGTTCTTGTAGATGATTCCTTCGTTCGCGAGCGGCGTCGCCTGCGCGGTCTGCTTGCCGACGCGGTCGAACGCGGCGAGCGGGAGCCGCAAGAGCGCGGGCGCGCGCTTCGACTCGTTCGTGTAGTAGGGGTTGGACGCGACGAGGAGCGCGTCGGCCGTCTGTCGGAACGAGAACTGATCGAGCGGCATGCCTTCCGCGGCGTGCGCCGTGACGTCGAGCGACGCGAGATCGATCCGGTAGACGTGCGACGTCGCCCAGAGGAACACGGCGTCGTTGGACACGTACTTCGCGCGCCACCAGTCGCCGACGATCGCGCGGCCACGACACGCGAGCTCGCCGGCCTCGCCGAGATCGCACTGCACGACCGTGTGGAGCGTCGTCGACGTCGGTCGGGTGAGGGGCAGAGAGACGTCGCGCCCGCCGAAGATCGGGCCGACGGCGCGGAGGCTTCCGTCGTCGAAGCCCTCGAGCACGCGCGGGAAGCGGATGCTGCCCTTCCGCCGCCCGTAGAGCGGCATGTAGAAGACGAGCTTTCCGCCGACCATGCGGCTCGCGTAGTCCTGCCCCGAGTAGTAGTCGTTCGACTCGAGGTACATCGACTTGAGGCGCGTGAGCTTTCCGTTCACGAGCTTGAACGAGTCGATCTCCGTCGCGCCGGTGACGCCTTGGTCGCCCTGCTGGCCGGAGCTGTAGCGATAGCCGATCACGTAGACGAGATCGCCGTTGACGAGCATCTCGTCGTACCACACGCCCTGGTTGAGCCCCTCGGTGCGCGCGACGCGCATCGAGTCCGTCAGCGACGGCGCGCGCCCCTCTCCGACGTCGGCGACGAAGAGTCGGCCCTTGCGCAAGACGACGAGCGACGAGCCGACGTTCTTGACGATGCCGCCCTCGTCGACGCCCGCTTCCTGGTTGTTCGTGATCTCGGCGTTCTCGCTCGCGCTCGGGCTCGCCCCGGCCGACTCGAACGACGCCGCGCTCGTCTGCGATCCGCATCCGCCGCTCGACGCGTTCTCCGCCTCGATCTGCGCGAGGTACGAGTCGAGCTGATCGTCGGAAGCGAACGCGCGGATTTCACCCTCCGAAGGGCTCTCGGAGCTGCAGCCGGTGGTCAGGTCGACGGAGATGGCGAGGGTGAGGAAGGTCAGGACCGAGATCGAAAGCGAGCGCATGCACGCGCTTCAGCAACGCCTGTGCCGCGTCGGTTGCGTCGGGATTTCACGCGCTCGCGAGCGCGATCGCTGCGGTCACCCCTGGCGATGGTGTCAGGCCTCCGCGAGCGGCCGCCGAAAGTCCCCGCTTCCATGCGGCAATTCGGGTGATGGCGCCAGAGAGCTTGCGGCCGGGCCAGAATCTGACCATTCCATGACCGTGTCATGACAGACCAGGCGACAGCCCGTTCTCGCGAGGAAGGCGAGGAGGTTCCGTCGATCCGCGAGGTGCCCGGCGGCGCGCCGCGCGATCTCCTCGAGCTCGGCGCCGACGCGCTCACGCCGACCGAGCGCTGGCAGATCCGCTTCGTGCGGCGCACGTTCGAGCGCGGCGCGCTCGACAAGAGCGTCCGCTTCCTCCAGCACCACATCGGCTCGAACTGGATCGAGCAGTCGATCAAGAACCTGCGCCACGTCCACGGCGCCGACCGCCTGCCGAAGCTCGAACGCGACCAGAGCACGATCCTCGTCTGCAACCACCGGAGCTTCTTCGATCTCTACGTCGTCACCGGGTACCTCGTTCGCCGCGGGATGCCCCAGCGCCTCGTGTTCCCGGTGCGCTCGCAGTTCTTCTACGACAAGCCGCTCGGCCTCGTGGTCAACGGCATCATGAGCTTCTTCGCGATGTACCCGCCGGTGTTCCGCGAGCGAAAGCGCGCCGCGCTCAACCTCGCGAGCCTCGACGAGGTCGTTCGCCTCGTTCGTCAGGGCGGCGCGTTCGTCGGGCTCCACCCCGAGGGCACGCGCAACAAAGGCGACGATCCCTACGCGCTCTTGCCCGCGCAGGGCGGCGTCGGCCGGATCATCCATGCTTCGCGCGGGAGCGCCGTCGTCATTCCGGTGTTCATCAACGGCCTCGGCAACGACATCGTCAAGCAGATCGGCAGCAACTTCACGCGGAAGGGCGCGCCGGTCACGATGGTCTTCGGCAAGCCGCTCGACTTCGGCGACATGCTCGACGCCCCGCCGAGCCCGCGGCTGCACCGCCGCATCTCGGAGCACGCGCTCGAGGCCATCAGGGCGCTCGGCGAAGAAGAACGCGCGATCCGCGCGCGCCTCTGACAGGAGTAACCCATGCGTCGTCTCACGCTCTGTGCTCTGCTCGTCCTCGCCGCTTGCAACCGCAAAGAGCCGGCGAGCTCCGTCGACGCCGCCACGGCGCCGACCACGCAGTCGGCGACGGGGCCCGCCGCGCCGGCCGGCGAGGCGGAGCACGCCGAGGTGGGGCGGCACGCGCCCGACTTCAGGCTCAAGGACCTCGACGGCAAGGAAGTGCAGCTCTCGACGTTCAAGGGCAAGACCGTCGTGCTCGAGTGGTTCAATCCCGGCTGCCCCTTCGTGAAGGCTTCGCACACCAAGGGCTCTCTCAAGGACGCCGCGAAGCGCCACACGAAGAACGGCGTCGTCTGGCTCGCGGTCAACTCCGGTGCGCCGGGCAAGCAAGGGGCCGGCGTCGAGACCAACCGCGAGGCGGCGAAGACGTTCTCGCTCGATCACCCGATCCTGCTCGACGAGAGCGGCGCGGTGGGTAAAGCGTACGGCGCGACCAACACGCCGCACATGTATGTCGTCGATGAGAAGGGCACGCTCGTCTACAAGGGCGCGATCGACAACTCGCCCGACGGTGAAGGGCAGAGCGCGCCGGACGGCAAGCTCGTGAGCTATGTCGACGCGGCCATCGCCGATCTCGGCGCGGGCAAGCCCGTCGGCACGGCCGAGACGAAGGCCTACGGCTGCAGCGTCAAGTACGGGAAATAGCTCCCTCAGAAGTCGAGGACGACGTCGTCGTAGGTCGCGCCGAAGGCGTCGGTCGGTCCGTACACGTAGACGGCGCCGACGCGGATGGTCGCCTCGGTGCCCGCGGCCGCGGTGATCGGCTCGGCGTCGAGCGCCTTGGCGGCGTCGTAGCTCACGCTCGCCGCCCCGCCCGCGAGATCGAGATCGATCGTGATGCGCGTCCACGCGGCCGCCGGAGGGAGCATCGTGAGGACGTGCTTCGTCATCATCCCGCCGTTGATCTCCTCGAGCGTCGGCCCGCCGGTGTCAGGATCGCGCAGATAGAGCGTGAAGAAGCGCGAGCTCGACACGTCGAGCGTCGCGATCGCGATCGCGCCCTTCGTGAGCGTCAGCGACGGGTAGAGCGCGGAGAAGGAGAGCGTGACATGGCCGACCGCGCCGAGGACCGTTCTCCGAAGGTGCACGTTCGCGATGTCGCCGTTCGTCGTCAGCTCGCGCGCGGCGACGGTGAACGCGTACGGCGGGCTCGTGAACGTCGCGTCGTCGAGCTCCATCGAGCTCTTTCCCATGACCATCGTGGGGATGTCCCAGTCGTCGATCAGGTTGCCGTCGTCGAAGTCGTCGCAGAACTTCGGCTTGGGCGAGAGCTTCGCGCAGTAGCCATTGGGCGGACCCGGGCTGTCTTTCGGGGCGTCGACCGGGGCGTCTCGGCCTGCGTCGCTCGGTTCGCCGGAGTCGTCCGGCTCGGCGTCTGGCGCCGCGGCGTCGTCGCCTGCGTCGGCGTCGTCGGCCGTCGGGGTCGTACCCCCGCATGCATAGCCGCCCAACGCGAGGGCGACGCCGAGCCCCAGGACCAGGAAACTCCCCGCCCGCATCGCTCGAGGATAGCAGCCCTCGCGGTCTTGCCTCGGGCAAAGTATGTTGTTCGCCATGAGCAAGGAAGCCCTTGTCGCCGCGGTCAAGGAGATCGTGACCCTCTCCCGGTCGGGCGACGTGGATGGATCGATGGATGGCTACGTCGCGCTCTTCAACACGCCGAGCTTCGGCGAGAACCGCCCCGAGGATCAGCGGCAGGCGCTGAAGCTCCTCGTCCTCGCGAAGCGGCCGGCCAACCCGCCGCCGAGCGCCAAGATCGTCGAGGCCCACCGCGCCGCGATCGGGCCGCTCACCGATCTCGTGAGCAAGCACAACGATCCCGAGGATTACGAGATGCTGGGGATCTGCCATCTCATGATCGGCAACGAGCAGGCCGCGGCGAACATGTTCCGCGAAGGGCTCACGCTCGAGCGCGCGCGCAACGCCGCTTCGGACTTGTGCGGCCGCCTGATGACGCGCGTGTCGTCGATTTGAGATGACGCCGGTGCGAAAGAGCCTGGCGGCGCTCGCGATCCTCGCGACGCTCGCGACGGCCGCCTGCGAACCGCTCAGCCGGCAGCCGACGAAGACGGGCAAGTGTCCGCCGTGCCCGCCTCCGCCCGAGCCCGAGCATCAGGCCGCGGTCGTGGGCACGATCGGCAAGATGCACATGGTCGAGAGCCGCTATCCGCTCTCGAAGCTCGGCGAGGTGCTCGCGTCGTTCAAGCCCGATCTGGTGCTCATCGCCGTGCGCGTCGATCCGTTCCGCGCGCATCAGCTCGAAGACGCCTCGTTCGAGATGACGTACGTGCACCACCTCGCGCGCCAGCGCGGGATCTCGGTCGAGCCCGTCGATTGGTTCCGCGAGGAAGACTTCGGCGCAGCGCCGCCGCCGGCCGAGCCGTGGGATGTCTCCGAGATCGCGAAGCGCGAGGCCGACGTGCTCGCGCAGCCGCGCCTCTTCACGTTCGATCAGGCGAACGGCGCGGAGCTCGAGCAGCGCGTGCTGCTCGCGCTCGCCGCCGAGGCGCGCCATCGCGGTGGAAATCCCGTCGCGGCGCGCCGGCAAGGTTGGCTCCAGCAGCTCACCGCGAGCGCGGTGGCGCGCCACGAGCGCCCCAAGCGCGTGCTCGCCTACGTCGACGTCTTCGATCGACCCGTCGTCGACATGGCGCTCCACGCCGTGGGCTACGCGACGAAGCCGCCGCTCGACATCCAGGCGGCGGCGAAGGAGGCGATGATCGACGGCGTGCCGCCCGACGTCATCGCCGAGCTCAAGTCGCAGCTCGAGCGCGCGAGGGCGCGCGCGGAGAAGGCCAAGGGGCCCGAGAAGGCCTTCTGGGCGGATCGCGAGAGGGTCCTCGACGTCGTCGTCGAGAAGCGCGCGAGCTGTTGCGTCACGCAGACCGCGCTCACCGCGCCGCGCTGATGGAGTCGTGCGTCGAAGTCTCGCTCGGCGCGCTCGACGCGTCGGCGCTCGCGCGCCTCGACGATGCGCTCGCCGTTCGCGTACGCGGCGCGATCGATCGCGATCGCGCGGCGAGCTGGGCGGAGTCCGTGCGGCGTGCGCGCGACGCGTGGACGTCCGACTTCGGAGGCGCGCAGTTCAGCCTCGGCCGGGCGTGGTACACGTACACTTCGACACCGAGGGCCTCGCGCCGGCGCACGTCGAAGCGCGCGCGCCGGCCCTCACCCTCGTCGTGATGCTCCAGCCCGCCGAGGAAGGAGGAGGGCTGCGCGTGTGGGACGTCGGATACGCTGGGAGCGACGCCTACGAAGACGACGACCTCTCGCGCGAGAGCGTGATCTGCGCGTACGCCGCCGGAGATCTCGTCGTCATCGACAGTTACAGCCTGCATCAGATCCAACCCTTCAGCGGAGACAAAGACCGCATCTCCGCGACATGTCATGTCGCGTTCGCCTGCGGGCGCTGGGAGAGCTGGTTCTGACCTCACTGTGGAAATGCGCTAGAGCTCGATCGCGTGTACGGTTCATCTAACGCTGCCGGATGAGCGACAAGACGAGACGCAAAGACTCACGCCGCTCGACGCGGCCTCCGATCCCCGACGTGAGGCGGCGCTCCGGCGCGCACCCGAAGGTGATCGTCGCGCCCGAAGCGGTCGAGGGCGAGCTCTCGCGCGCGATCGCGCACGATCTCACCGATCTGCTCTCGGTCGTCGCGGCGTGCGCCGAGCGAGCAGCGCGCGAGACCGATCGCGCGAGCGAGGTGGGGGCGGATCTCGCCGACATCCAGGACGCGGTCGCGCGCGGGATGAAGCTCGTCGAACGCCTCGTGCGCGGGCGGCCCGCGAGCAAGGTGATTCGGACGCCGATCGACGTCGCCGTGAGGATCTCCGATTTCCTCCCGATCCTCAGGCGCCTCGCGGGCCCGGGCGTGCGCGTCGAGCACGCGCGCGGTCCGGGGGAGACGATCACGCAAGTCGATCCCACGGATCTCGATCGCGTGCTGGCGCACCTCGTGGTCAACGCGCGCGACTCGATGGACGACGGCGGCATCGTGATGATCCGCACGTCGCGCCGCGCCCACGCGCCGCCGGGGACGCGAGACTCCACGCCGGTCTTCGTGCGCATCACCGTCACCGACACCGGTCGCGGCATGGACGCGCCGACGCTGGCGCGCGCGTTCGATCCGTACTTCACGACCAAGCGCGACGTGCGCGGCGCGGGCCGAGGTCTGCCGACGGTGCGTCAGATCGTCGAAGACGCCGGCGGCCGCGTCTGGATCACGAGCGCTCCCGGCGGCGGCACCGAGGTGAACGTCGAGCTGCCGCCCGCGCCGATCAAGCCGTCGGAGCGGCCGCCTCCGCCGCGCCGGTCGTAGCCTTCGCGCGCTTCGGCGGCCTCATCTCCGGGAAGCGCGCGAGCGTGCTCGCGTAGAGCTTCGAGGCGATCTTCTCCTCCAGCGCAGGGAACATGCGGAAGAGCGTCGCGGTCGCGCGGTTGTGCTTCGGCAAGACGATGATCGGTTTGTTCCGCGCGACCTCGTCGAGGCACTCCTTGGCGAAGACGTCGACGTCGCCCGGCTTGAACTGCTTCCACCACTGGAGGAGCCGCGCGTCGGTGATCTCGTAGATCGTACGCCCGAACGCGCCGCTGGTGAGGATGGGGGTCTTCACCACGCCGGGGCAGAGCGCGGTCACGCGAACGCCGTGGTGCGCGGCCTCGACGCGCATCGCCTTCGAGAGACCGACGACGGCGTGCTTCGCCGCGCAGTACGCCGAGAGGAAGGGCGTGCCCATCAAGCCGGCGAGCGACGCCGTGTTGACGAGGTGACCGAAGCCCTGATCGACGAGGCGAGGATACGCGGCGCGGATCACGTTCACGACGCCGTAGACGTTCACGTCGAGGGTGAGCTGCCAGTCGCGCGCCTCGAGCAAGTGCGCCTCGCCCATGACGCCGAGGCCGGCGTTGTTGAAGACGTAGTCGATGCGACCCGCGCGCTCGTGCGCGGCGGCGACCATGCGCTCGACCGCCTCGGCGTCGCGAACGTCGACGATCTCGACGGTGGCGCGCGCCCCGAGCCGGCGGATCTGTTCGGCGGTCTCTTCGGCCATCTCTCGCTGGATGTCGGAGACGACGATCTCGGCGCCGCCGAGGCGCGCGATCTCGAGGCCGAGCGCCTTGCCGAGGCCCGAAGCGCCCCCCGTGATGATCGTCACCGAGCCCTGGTACGTCCGGATCCCCATCACTTCACCTCGCGTTCGCGTCGCAGCGCCTCGTCGACCTGTCGCTCGAGGAGATCGAGCGGCAGGGGCCCCGAACGTAGCACCGCGTCGTGGAAAGCCTTCAGATCGAGCTTCGCGCCGAGCTCGGCGGTCTTCTTCTTGCGAAGCTCCTTGATGCGCAGCTCGCCGATCTTGTAGGCGAGCGCCTGACCCGGCCACACGATGTAGCGATCGACCTCGTTGATCACGTCGAGCTCGGGCTTCGCCGCGTTCTCCATGAAGAAGTCGATCGCCCGCTGCCGATCCCACTTCAGGTGATGGATGCCGGTGTCGACCACGAGGCGCACCGCGCGCCACATCTCGTAGGTGAGCTGCCCGAAGCGGGCGTAGGCGTCTTCGTAGACGCCCATCTCCTGGCCGAGGCTCTCGGCGTAGAGCGCCCAGCCCTCGACGAACGCGGTGTAGCCGGCGTGCCTGCGAAACTGAGGGATGTCTCTCTGCTCCATCGCGAGCGCGATCTGGAGGTGATGCCCGGGCACCGCTTCGTGGAGCGTGAGCGCGACCATCTCCCACTTGGGACGCGCCTCGGGCTTGTAGAGGTTCACGAAGTACGCGCCGGCGCGCGATCCGTCGGCCGCGGGCTCTCGGTAGTAGGCCGTCGTCGTGTCGGGCGCCACCGCGTCGGGGATCGCCGAGACGCCGTAGGGCGTGCGCGGCAGCGTGCGGAACACCTTCACGAGCTCGGGATCGATCCGCTTCGAGAGCGCGCGATACGCCGCGAGGAGCTCGCTCCCGTCTTTGTAGTAGAAGCGCGGATCGGTGCGGAGGAACGCGAAGAAGTCCTTCAGCGAGCCGCGGAAGCCCGCCTGCGTCTTCACGGCCTCCATCTCGCCGCGGATGCGCGCGACCTCGCGGAGGCCGACGGCGTGGATCTCGTCGGGCGTCATCTTCGTCGTCGTATGCTCGCGCGCGGTGAACGCGTAGAGCGCCTGGCCGTTCGGGAGCTGCCAGGCGCCGACGCCCTCCTTGCAGGCGGGCAGGTACTGCTCGACGAAGAACGCCTTCATCTTCTTGAAGGCGGGCACCACGCGCTCGGTGATGATGCGCTTGGCGTCGCTCGTGAGGCGATCGCGCTCGGCCTGGGGGAGCGCGATCTTCTTGTACGGCTCGTAGAACGCGCTCTTCGTGGGATCGTCGACGATCTGCTTGTCGATCTGCGCGGGGATCCGCTGCATGACGACGCGCGGGTGCACCATGCCCGTGCGGATCCCCTCGCCGAGGAGCTCGAGGGTCTGATCCATGTACCGAGGGAACGACGCGAGGCGCGCGTTCCAGTCGGCGTAGCTCTTCGCCGTGGTGAAGGGCAGCTCGTCGGCGATCTCGTCGGCCGTCTGGACGCCGCCGCGCTGGTTGACCGGGAAGAGGTAGAGGCGAAAGGGCTGGCCGTCGACGGCCGTCTGGTACTTGTAGCGAAAGAGGTCGTAGCTGAGCGCGTCGGTCTCCGAGAGCGCGCGGCGATCGATCCGATCGAGCTTCGCGAGCACGTCGCGCTCGTGGGCTTCGCGACGCGCTTGGGCGGCGAGGCTCACGTCCGGCCAACGATCGTCGTAGCGGTGGTCGCCGAGGCTCGAGGCCCAGGTCGGCGACTCACGCAGATCGTGCTCCCATTCTTCGTCGAAGAGGGCGTGGAGGGCGCGGGCCGACGGGCTCGCGCCGTTCGCGCTCTGGGCCGGGCCGGCAGGGCCGGCAGGGCCGCAGGCGGCGATCGCGAAAATGCCGAAAAAAGCCAGTGTTCGGGGGCGCACGGCGGGGGAGCATGCCAGCGCTGGCCTCGCGCGTCGACGATGCTAAATAGCGAGCCCTTCCATGAGCGACTCCACCGCCCCCGCCGCCCGTCGTCCTCGGTTTCTCGTGATGGGCTGCGGCGCCATCGGCGGCGTCTTGACGGGCGCGCTGGCGGAGTCGGGCGCCGACGTCACGGCCGTGACGACCAACGAAGGCATCTTCGCGGCGGTCTCCGACCGAGGGCTCAAGCTCGTCGGCGAGGGCGCTTCGCGCAGCGTCCGCACGAAGGTCGCGCTCGGCACCGACGGCCTCGCGAGTGACGAGAAGTTCGACTACGTGCTCCTCGCGACGCAGCCTCCGCAGGTCGAAGACGCCGCGCGCACGGCGCTGCCGCTGCTCGCCGACGACGGCGCGATGGTCTGCCTCCAGAACGGCCTCTGCGAAGATCGCGTCGCGAAGATCGCAGGCGATCATCGCGTGGTCGGCGCGGTCGTCGCGTGGGGCGCGACGATGCCCGAGCCCGGCCTCTACGAGCGCACCGCCGCGGGCGGCTTCACGCTCGGGCGCATCGACGACGTCGCGCTCGGCGCCTCTCACGGCGATCTCGCGCTCGCGCTCGAGTCCGTCGGCCCCGTCGAGCTCACCGACAACCTACGCGGCAAGCGCTGGAGCAAGCTCGCGATCAACTGCGCGATCTCTTCGCTCGGCACGATCGGCGGCGATCGCCTCGGCGCGCTCATGCCTCATCGCTTCGTCCGCCGCCTCGCGCTCGAGATCATGACCGAGGTCGTGGCCGTCGCGCGCAAGGAGAGCGTCAGGCTCGAGAAGGTCTCGGGCACGCTCGATCTCGCGTGGATCGCCCTCGACGAGGTCGAGCGCCAGGTCGCCGGCTCGCCGAGCCTCTTCGCGAAACACGGCCTCCTGCTCGCCGTCGGCTTCCGCTATCGCCGCATGAAGAGCTCGATGCTCTCCGCGATCGAGCGCGGCCGCACGCCCGCGGTCGACTTCCTCAACGGCGAGGTCGTCGACCGCGCTCGCGCGCACGGGATCGCCTCGCCGGTGAACCAGGCCGTCCGCGACACCGTCTGGAAGATCGCCGAAGGCAAGAAGGCGCCGGGCCTCCCGCTGCTCCGCGAGCTCTACGAAGCGACCGGCCCGCACGGCGCCTGAGAGCGTCCGAGAAGCAGGGCTGCCTTCGCCGAACGCGCTGGCGAAAGTGAAGCCGCGCGCGTTTCGGGTTTCGGCCTCGTCGCGGGTGCCCCTCTCGCGAGATCGACCCCAGTCAACCGGTTGACTGCGCGCGCGCCGCGAAGAATCGTCGTGATTCCGCGCGCTCTCCTCGCAGCCGCCTCGCCTCGCGCACGGTCAACCGATTGACTGCTGCACGAGGAAACGATCTCGGCGACTTGCGCGCCGCCAGCCCGGGTCAATCGGTTGACTGAGGCGGATCTCGCGGGACGGACCTCGCGAGGGGCGTCGATGGACGGAGCTCGCGCGGCGGCTCGCGCGCTGCTCCGCGAGCTGCTCCGCGAGCTCTAGAAGCGACCGTCCCGCACGGGGCATAGAAGCCGTCAGCGTCGACCGGCCCACGCGGTGACGCGCCTGAGTATTCCAGCGCTTCGAAGTCGAACCATCGCCGTTGCCGGACCTCTTCGAGCAGCTCCAGATGATGATCACGCGGTTGCATCCGATGCGCGGTGTCTGCCAGGCGAAGAGCCAGCCTTGCTCGATCTCTCGTCACTCGCCGAGTTCCACATCGTCGTGTGTGACCGTCGCCTCGGCGAGCTCTCGGGCGTAGCGTTCATCGATCATGGTTCACGCCCTCGCCCTCGCCGCGCCCTCGTCAGCGCCGGGGCCGCCCGACGGAGGAAGCGACAACGTCAGGCGCTCGATCTCCGGCAGCGCACGTCGAATCCTCGCGCGGACCAGGTCCGCCCCGAAGCCGTCGTAGAACCAGACGACCACCACGTAGATGCCCGCGAAGGAAACGGCCATGTAACGATCGTTGCCTTCTTCGCAGACGATCTCGATGTGGCTTCCTTTGCGGAGTGCGTTCGTGCGGGGGACGATCTCCGCGGCGTAGAAACGATCGGCAGCGCGATCCTCGACATGCGTCGCTGTCGTCGGTGGCACGTCGGCGAGACCGACGCACCAGAGGCCGTTGCCTTCGTCGAGCACGAACGCAAAGGCTCCACCGCAAGCCCCCGCGAGCCGAGCGAGAGCCTTGTAGAGCTGCGTCCACGTCGCGTTCGAAGGCCCGAGCGCCACGAACCAAAGATAGCAGCAGTGTCTCGGCGGACCGCTCTCTAGGCGCGAAGCGTGAGCGCCTTCGGGACGACCTCGACGTCGAGCGGCAAGCTGCCCATGGGCTCGCCGTCGACGTCGAGGAGGAAGACGCTGCGCGCGTCGTCGTTGGCGAGCTCGAGGGAGATCTTTTCGCCGCGCAGGTGGACGGTGCCGCCGCTGCCGATGTGCGAGCCGTCGTAGATGCCGCGCGAGGTCATCGCGAAGCCGAGCTTCGAGGTCGCGCCGAGGGCGACGATCTCGAAGGTGCCGTCGTCGATCTCGGCCATCGGCGCGACCTTCATGCCGCTGCCGAAGAAGCAGCCGTTGCAGATCGCGATCATGAACGTGCGGATGCGATGCTCTTCCGTCTTGCCCTCGCGCGTCACCGTGCACTTGACGTTGCCGAGGCGCGCGTTGACGAGCGCCTTGAGCGAGGCGCCGAAGTAGGCCGCCGTGCCGCCGAGCATGCGCGACGCATCGGCGACGTAGCGATCGACGAGGCCGCCCATCCCCGCGGAGAGAATGTTGACGAAGTAGTGAGCCGTCTTGCCGCCGCCCGTGAACTTGCCGACGTCGAGCGCGCGCTCTTTGCCGCTGGCGAGCGCGTCGAGGTACTTGTCGAGGCGGTGCTCGAGGCCGATCGACTTGCGGAAGTCGCCGCCCGTGCCCTGCGCGATGAGCCCGACGCGAACGGCGTCGGCCTTGGTGCCGTAGGAGCCGGCCTTCGCTTGCATCAGGCCGTTGACGACCTCGTGGAACGTGCCGTCGCCGCCGACGGCGATCACGAGCGGATGGCCGGCGATCGCGCCCTCGCGCGCGAGATCGACGCCGTGGCCGCTTCGCTCCGTCATCGCGACCTCGACCGGGCCGAGGCGCGACTCGATCGTCGACCTCATCGCTCCGAAGGTGCGGCCCGTCGCGCCGCCGCCGGACTTCGGGTTGACGACGAGGAGCGGCTTCACGCGCGATCTTCCGACGAGGACATCGCCCGGCGGATCAGCGGCGTGAGGAGCGAGCCTTCGCCCGCGGGCCATACGACGCCGCGATCTTCGAGATCTTTGATCGTGTCGGCGAGCGTCTCGACGGGATCGCGCGGCGCCCACCCGAGCTCGGTCTCCGCGAGCGTCGCGTCGAGGTACCAATAGAAGTGCGCCATGTCGAGGCTCAGCGGATCGACCGGCATCGGAACGCCGAGACGGCTCGTGAGGCGCTCGAGCATCTGCGCGCCCGAGCGCGCGAGCTCGGCCGCGTGAGGGAGGCGCGGCATCGGGACGATCGGCCCGCGCACGCCGGAGACGCGCTCGAGCCGGGAGAAGAACTCGCGCAGCGTGAGGTTGCACGCGCCGAGCAGGTAGCGCCGGCCGCTCACGCCGCGCTCCATCGCGAGGCGCATGCCCTCCGCGGCGTCGCGCGCGTCGACGTACGAGAGGCCGCCCGGCGGGATCGCGGGGATCTTGCGCTCGAGGAAGCGACGCACGTCGTCGGTCGACGAGCCGTTCACGTCGCCGGGGCCGAGGAGGAGCGTCGGGTTGACCGAGACGACCTCGAACGAGCCGCCGTCGGGGAGCGCGGCGCCGTGGCGTTCGAGCGCCGCCTTCTCGGCGAAGAGCTTCGAGCGGTAGTAGGGCCAGCGGTTGATGATGCCGATGGGCGTCTCGTCGTCTTCGGTCGAGACGCGATCGGGATCGTCGCTCACCGCGATCGTTCCGCTCGTCGACGCGACGACCGCGCGCTTCACGTTCTTCGCGATGCATGCGTCGAGGACGTTCTTCGTGCCCTCGACGTGGACCTTGTAGAGATCCTCGGCGTCTTCGGGGCGGCGCGAGACCTTGCCCGCGCAGTGGAAGACGCCTTCGCAGCCGGTCGCCGCGCGCTCGACGCTCGCGCGGTCGAAGACGTCGCCGGACACGGGCGCGACGCCGGCCGGGATGTCGGTCGCCTTGCGAACGAGCGCGACGACGTCGTGGCCCTTCGCGCGAAGCGCGGCCACGAGGTGGCGCCCGAGAAAACCCGTGGAACCCGTGACGAGATACCGGCTCACGCCGTCCTTCGTAGTCGCGCTGGGAGCCCCTGCCAAGGCCTGCGTTTGTCTGCGGTGTGGTCTACGCTCGCGAGGGTCGATGGCACGAGCAGCGAGGCGGCAACCCTCCGCCACCCGAAGAGAGCCGCGCGTCCCCAAGCGCGAGACGAGCCAGGAGACGCGGAGCGCGCTCCTCGACGCGACCGAGGCGATCCTGCGCGCCGAGGGCGCCGCCGCCGTCACGACCACGCGCGTCGCCAAGCAGGCAGGGCTCAGCGTCGGGACGGTCTACGAGTACTTCCCCTCGAAGGAGCGCCTCGTGATGGCGGTCGAAGAGCGATCGTGGACGGGCGTGACCGAGAAGATCATGGAGAATGCGCCCGCGCTCGTCCAAGGCAAGAGCCCGCGCGACGCCGCGCGCGCGATCATCGCCTTCTGCGTGTCGCTCCTCCGCGAGCGGATCGAGCTCCACGGCTTCACGCGCGACACGGAGGAGACGCGCGCGCTCCGCCGGCAGAACGTCGAGAAGACGGCGCGCTACATGAACGCGTTCTTCACGTCGCTCGGCCTCGTTCCCACCGTCGCCGAACCGCAGTTCTCCGTCGAGCTGGCGGTCGTGATCGTCATCAACGCCACGCGCCTCGGCACGCTCTACTGGAGTGACCGCATGGACGCCGGCTCGTTCCAAGACGAGGTGGCGGACATGATCGTCAAGCACCTCTTCGGCCCTGCGTGAGCGCGCGCCGGCGGCGCCGGGATCGGCGTGTCGGAGTCGTGATCGGCGAAGGCGGGCGGCGGCGTCGTCTCCCAGGCGAGCCACTTCAGATCGAGAACGACGACGGCGTAGAGCACGGGCACGAGCACGGGCGTGATGATCGTCGCCACCGTGAGCCCGCCGATCTGCGCGTAGCAGAGCGGCTCCCAGAGCGGGCCGCCGTGGGCGGCGAGTGGAACCAGACCGAGGACCGTCGCGCCCACCGTGATGAGCACGGGGCGCAGGCGCGCCGCGCCCGCGTCGAGGAGCGCCTTCTCCAGAGGCTCGCCACGCGCGTGAGCCTCTTCGATGTAGTCGAAGAGCACGATGATGTGGCTCACGATGACGCCGATCAGGCTGATCACGCCGAGGATCGCCGTGAAGCCGAAGGGCGATCCGGTGACGACGATCGCCACGAACGCGCCGGCGATGCCGTACGGGATCGCGGCGAAGACGATCAGCGGCTTGAGCGCGTGTTTGAGCTGAAGAACGAGCGTGAGGAAGATCGCGACGCAGGAGACGATCCCGACGACCACGCTCTCCTTCTGCACCTTCACGACGTTCTCTTCGCTCCCGCCGATCTCCAGGGAGTAACCCGGAGGCAGGCTCCGCCCGATCTCGAGGAGGCGACCGCGCGCGCGGCTCATGACCTCCGAAGGCAGGCTCCCCGCGGTGGGAAAGCACGAGACCGCGATCGTGCGGCGCTGGTCGCGGCGCTGGATCCTCTCGCGGTCGAAGCGGTAGGAGACGTCGGCCACGGCGCGCAGCGGCACGTTTCGCCCCTGCGCGCCGGTGACGTAGAGGTTCTCGATGTCGCCCGCCTTGCCTCGCTCGCCGTAGCGTAGGCGAGCGACGATCGGGATCCGCTTCTCGCCGTCGCGGAGCGCGTTGAGGGGAACCCCGCTGAAGCCCGCCGAGGCCGTCGCCACGTCGAGGTTCGAGACGCCCGCGAGCGCCGCGCGCGCGCCGTCGACGTCGACCTCGAGGCGGAAGCTCTCGTCGCCCCAGTCGTCGCGGACGCGCTCGGCGATCTCGACGTCGCGGAGCACGCTCTTGGCTCGCTCGGCGATCGCGCGGAGCGTCGCGACGTCGTCGCCCGCAATGCGGATCTCGACCGGCTGAGGCACGGGCTTGCCGTTCTCGAGCTGCCGTACGTCGATGCGGGCCCCCGGGACGCGGCTCGTGAGCGCTCGCTGGATCGGCGCGATGAGGCGCTCGGTGTCGTGCTCGTCTCCGACCTCGACGACGAGCTGCGCGTAGCTCGGTTGCTGCTGGCGCGGCGAGAGCGAGTACCAGAAGCGAGGCGCGCCCCCGCCGACGAAGGTCGCGATCGATCGCACGACCTCCTTGTTCGGATCCTCGGCCACCTCGCGGATGATCCGGTCGACCTCGGCGGCCGTCTCCGCGGTCGCGCGGAGCGGCGCGTCTTCGGGGAGGAACACGTCGACGTAGAAGAGGTGCGAGAGATCGCGCGGGAAGAAGCTGCTCCGGAGCCGCGTCGCGAAGAGGCCGGCGACGACGAAGATCGCGGTCGATGCGGCGAGGACGCGATAGCGGTTCGCGATGCAGAAGGAGACGAGCCTGCGATAGGCGTCGATCGCCTTCGTGTCTCCTCGCTGCGCGGCGCGCGCCGGCCGCAGGAGCACGTGGCCGAGGAGGGGGATGAACGTCATCGACACGACGCGCGAGGCCACGAGCGAGCAGGTCATGACGATCGGCAGGCTGTAGATGAAGTTCCCGACGTCGCCGCTCATGAGGAGGAACGGCAGATAGGCGACGATGTTCGTGATCGTCGCGAACAGGATCGCGCGGGCGAGCTTCGTCGGCCCGAGCCACGCGGCGATCGCGCGATCCTTGCCTCGGTCGAGCTCGTGCTTGATCGCGTCGCCGGCGACCACGGGATCGTCGACCAGGAGGCCGAGCGCCAGGATCAACGCCGCGATCGACATCTGCTGGATGTCGATGCCGAGCGCGTACATGAGCACGAAGGTCATCGCGAGCGTCAGCGGAATGCTGATCGCGAGGACGAGGGCCGAGCGCCACTCGCGGAAGCCGACGAGGCCGACGACGACGAGGATCGCGATCGCCTCGTAGAGCGTCGTCATGAAGAGGTCGATCTTCGCCTCGACCTGCTGCGCTTGATCCGACGTGCGCGAGACGATGAGGTCTTCGGGCAGCGTGCGCGTGACGTCGGTGAGCGTCGCGTTCACCTCGCGGGCGAAGTCGCCGATCTGCGCGCCCGGCGTCATCTGGACCACGACGGTGACCGCCTTGGTGCGCGTCCACGGCCCGCCGGAGTCCGATCGGCGCGTGAGGAAGGCGGTGTAGAGCGGCGTCTCGTAGTCGCGGGTGACGTCGACGAGATCGCGCAGCTTCACCGGCGCGCCGCTGGAGGTCGCGGTGACGAGCGTGTCGCCGATCTCCTCGGCGCTCTTGTATTCGCCCGACGGATCGATCGCGAGCGTCCGGCCCGTCGTCTCGACGACGCCGCCGGTCGCGTGGATGTTGCGCGCGCCGACGACCTGGCGAAGGGCCGCGCCGCTCATCCCCGCGCCGTCGAGGCGCTCGGGCGAGTAGTCGAGGTAAACGCGCTCGCCGACCACGCCGGCGCGCGTGACCTTCGCGACGGTCGGCAGCGCACGGAGGCGGCGCGCGACGGCGTCGGTGAAGTCGTCGAGCTCGCGATGGCTGTAGGCGTCGCCCGCCGCGGCGATGAGCGCGGGCTCGACGTCGGAGGGCTCGGCGACGACGAACGATCTCCAGATCTCCGGGTGCGCGAGCACGGACTGCTCCTCGCGCACGAACGACTGCTCGAGCGCGCGCCAGGTGATCCCCTCGAGTCGGCCGTCGACGGCGTACCAGCCGGGCCCGCCGAGCACCTGGAGATCCGACGCGCCGCCGCTCGCCTGCGCGTACGTCATGAAATGACCCACCACGCGACGCAGCGAGGTCGCGTCGAGGCTCGCAGGGTAGGGGAGGACGATCGCGCTCCGCCCCTCCCGCGTGGAAGGCGGCGTGGCCGCGCGCGCCGCCGCGAGCACCTCGATCATCGACCGGGCGCGCGCCTCGATCTCGACGGCGCGCGCGCGCGGGCTCGCGATCGTCAGCATCAGCGTCGAGGTGTCGCCGAAGTCTTTGTGGAGCTCGACCGGGAGCGTTCCCGCAGGAAGATCGGTGATCGCCCGAAGGCGGAGATCGATGTCGTCGAAGGTCTTGCCGAGCTCGGCGATCGGCAGGCTCTCGCGGAGCGTCACGGTGACGATCGAGACGCCCGTTCGCGACGTCGACTCGATCCGCTCGACGTTGGTGTTCTGCGCGATCTTCTCCTCGAGGCGGCGCGTCACGAGGGCCTCGACGTCGGAGGCGGAGGCGCCCGGCCAGGCGCAGACCGCGACGGCCACGCGCACCTGCACGAAGGGATCCTTGCGCTTGGCCATCTTCGCGTAAGAGAAGAAGCCGAAGACGAGCGTCGCGACGAAGAGCACCCACGCGACGTGACGCGTCTCGACGAAGTACCGCGCGGTGTTGCGCGTCTTCGCGATCAGCTCACGTTCGCGCTTCGGCGTCATGGCACCAGCACCACGCGCTGGCGATCGGTGACGAGCGAAGCGCCCTGGATGACGACGCGCTCGCCGCCCGCGAGGCCGGAGGCGACGGCGATGCGATTGCCGACGAGGCGAGAGAGCTCGACGGCCCGCGCGCGCACGTGAGGCGCGCCCTCGACCTCGTCGAGGACATAGACCCAGAACCCGCGCTCGTTCGGCGGGACGCGCACGACGGCGGCGAGCGGGAGGAGGATCGCGCGCTCGCCGGCGGCGCCTTCTCCGCCGATCTCGATCTTGGCGGGCATGCCGACCTTGAGGACGCCGTCGGGGTTCTCGAACGTCGCCTCGACGTCGAAGACGCGCGTGCGGGCGTCGGCTTGCGCGGCGATCTTGGTGACGTGTCCCGTGAACGAGCGATCCGCGACGGCGTCGGTCGTGATCGACACCGCGTCGCCGATCTCGAGGACGTCGCGCGTCGCGCCAAGCACCGTGTCGGGGACGCCGAACGAGACGCGGACGTTGGAGGTGTCGGCCACGGTGAACGCCGGCGCGCCCGGCGCGACGAGCGAGCCGACCTCGACGCGCCGCTCGAGCAGGATCCCGTCGAGCGGTGACTTGAGGTGCGCGTCGGAGAGCGCGAGCGTCGCCTGCCCGACGCGCGCGGCCGCGGCGCCCGCGCCGGCTTGCATCGCGTCGTGCCGCGCCTTGACGTTGTCGTAGTCGGCCTGGGAGATGGATCCGTTCGCGAGCAGCTTCTTCGCGCGATCGAGCTCCGCGCGCGCGGTGCGGTACCCGGCGGAGGCCTCGCGGCTCATGCCCCCGGCCTCCGAGACCTTCTCGCGAAAGTCGGCGAGCCGGAGCGAAGCGAGCGGCAGATCCCGCGTGACGCGATCGCCTGCCTGGAGCGGGCGCGTGACGCGCCGCTTGCTCTTGCGGCCGGTCTCGACGATGACCGACGCGATCGAATCGACGAAGCCGCCGGCGCGGAACGCGACGTCGACCTGCGTCTCCGCGCGGATCGTCCCGCTGTACCTCTGGATCGCCGACGTCGGTCGCGCGGTCACCGTCTCGACGCGAACCGCGGGGGGCGTGCGCGGATCGCTCGGCGCGCACGCGCCGAGCGCGAGCCCCGCGACGAACGTCGCGAGCGCGAGCCGCTTCATGGCAGCGCGCCGCGCTGGCGGAGATCGTCGAGGGTCGCGCCGCGCATCGGCTTGCCGCTGGTCGTGCGGAGGATGCTGCGCGCGGGCCCGAAGGAGATCGCCGCGGGCACCGCGCCGAACTCCGCGCCGATGCGCGCCGAGATCTCGCGCGTGTCGGGCGCGCACCCGTTCTTCGGCACCACGAGGACGTAGAAGCGGCCCGACGCGGCGTCGTCGTCCGACATCACGAGGCTCTCGTTGACGCCGTCGACGCGCGCGACGATCTCTTCGATGTCACTCGGGAAGAGGTTCTCGCCGTTGACGATGACCATGTCTTTCG
Organism: Labilithrix sp.; assembly: GCA_019637175.1. Classification (GTDB taxonomy): domain Bacteria; phylum Myxococcota_A; class Polyangia; order Polyangiales; family Polyangiaceae; genus Labilithrix. Next base: position 49,577 of record JAHBWD010000047.1, read on the forward strand.
AGCGGCCGCTGATGAAGATCTCGCCGTCGCGCTCGAAGCCGACGTCGCCGGTGTCGTGCCAGCCGCCTTCGAGGGCGGGCCCGTCGAGATATCCGCGGAAGACGCACGGGCCGCGCACGAAGAGGTTGCCCGCGGCGGAGGCGCGGAGCTCGACGCCGTCGACGGGCGCGCCGACGTTCGCCGTCATGAGCCCGCTCGGGCCGCGCGTGAAGCTCGCGTCGAGCGACGCGAACGCGTGCGCGGTGACGAGGAGCGTGGCCTCGGCCATGCCGTAGCAGAAGACGAGCGACGTCGGATCGAAGCCGACGCGCGGCGCGAGCTTGAGGAGCGACGCGATCGTCGAGTAGCGGATCGGCTCGGCGCCGCAGTACACCGTGTCGAGGCACGAGAGGAGGTGCGGATCGAGCGCCTGCCCCTTCGCCTCGAGGTATCGCGCGAGGTATCGCAGCGCGAAGTCGGGCATCGGGCAGATCACCTTCCGGAAGCGCGGAACGTGCGTGAAGAAGCGCGCCGGCCGCTTGAGGAAGTCTTGGACCGGCGAGAGATAGAGCGGGTTCTGGAGGACGAGGTTGCTGAGCAGCCCGCCCACGAGCCCCATGTCGTGGCTCAACGGCAGGAAGTCGTAGCCGATCGATCCCGGCGTGCGATCGTCGAGCTCGAGGATCGCGCGCACGTTCGCGAGCAGGCTCTCGTGCCGGATGGGCACGGCCTTGGGATCGCCGAGCGAGCCGCTCGAGAACTGCACGAACGCGACGTCCTCCGGCTCGACCTCGGCGATCACGCTCGCGTCGTCGCTCCGCGCGCCGTCGCTCCAGCCGAAAGAGCGCAAGCCGGCGCACGCGGGCAGCGGCCAGTGCGCCCAGCGCACGTCGAACCGGCGAACGAGCGCGTCGACGTAGCGCGCGTGCTCTTCGATCGAGCCGCGACGCGGCTTGAGCGAGACGGGGATCGCGCCCATCGCCATCAGCGCGAGGACGATCACGACGTGCTCGAGATCCGTCTCGAGGGCGACGGCCACGCGATCGCGACGGCGGATGCCGAGCGACGTCAGGTGCTCCACGTTGCCTCGCACCATCGATCCGAGCGCGCGATACGAGACGAACGCGGGCACGCTCGAGGTCGCCGACAGGAACGTGATGCCGGCTTCGTCGCGATCGAGGCGCGCGATGACGTCGTTGAAGGTGAACATCCTGTCCTCTTTGCGCAATATCTAGGGGGTCGCCGTGGTCGCCGTTCGCAGCCACTCGAGGCTCTCTCTCCAGAGCGAGTGCTTGAACTTGCCGAAGAAGAAGCCCACGTGCCCGATGCTCTTCGCGCCGAGCTCGCGGGGCGCCACGTGTCGACCTTCGACCTTCGCCTTGGCGAAGCGGTCGTGCAGGACGCGCACGCAAGCGCGCGGCGCGCGCAGATCGTCGTCGATGCTGTAGGCGAGCACGCGACCTTCGTAGGCTTCGAAGCCCTTCTGTAGCGGCGCGCCGTCGGGCGCGATCATGTACAGCGGGTTGCGGCAGAAGCGCGCCCACTCGAGGGCGACGCCCTTCGGAAGATCCTCGCCGAGCTTCAGGCGCTTCGCCGGGAAGTACGACAAGACGCGCGCGACGAGCGGCATCACGTGCCACAAGAGGCCGTACGCGATCGCCTGGCGCCATGGATAGAGACGGAAGTAGCCGTTCTGCGCGGCGACCGTGCACACCGAGTCGATGCGGTCGACGTTGTCGAGCACGCCGACGAGCTGGCCGCCGACGCTGTGCCCGACGATCGAGATCTTGCGGCCGGGGAAGCGCGCGGCCGCCCAGTCGATGATCGCGGGGTAGTCTTTCTCGCCCCAGTCGCGGATCGTCGCGTTCGCCTCGGCGATCGGCTTCGTGAGCGATCCGCCGATGCCTCGGTAGTCGAACGTGATCGCCGCGCAGCCGTTCGCCGCGACGTACCTCGCGTAGGGCTCGTAGAAGCCTCGGCGCACCGCCGTCGCCGCCGCGATGATCACGACGCGCTCGGGCTCTTCGTCTTCGACGGCGAACACGCTCGCCGCGAGCGGGTGTCCGTCGCGCGCCTGGATGACCGTCTTGTGCTCGCTGACTCTGCCTCTCATCTCACGCTCCTCTCGTGGCTCGCTTCTTTCCGATGAGCACGGTCGCCGTCGCGTACTCCCCCGAGTGGCTGATCGACACGTCGACGGCGAGCCTCCGCCGCGAGAGCCACCGCCCGAGGCGCTCGCCGGGGTGAAGGAGGGGCCGCCCGTTCTCCGCGTGCCGGATCTCGAGATCGAGGAACGTGAGCGGCGGAAGGTCTTCGAACGCCGACAGCGCCTTGATGAAGGCCTCCTTCGCGCACAAGATCCCGCCGAGCGACGCCCAGGGATCGCGACGGCCCTCGCAGTGGGCTCGCTCGCGCGCGGTGAACACCGCGCGGTTGCCGAAGAGGCCCGGTCGCCGCTTCAGCTCCGCCAGCGACTGCAAGTCGCTCCCGACGATCATCCGGCGGCCGCGATCGAGGCGAGATCGACGTCGGCGTCGGCTTCGCCGCGCGGCACGATCATGCTGACGCCGCTCTCGGCGCGTCGCCCGGCGACGAGGCTGCGGAAGTAGCCGCGCTGGAGCTCGTGCACCGTCGCGTAGCGCTGCCCGGTCGCCTCGGCGACGACCTTGAGGATGCTCCGCTCCTTCTTCGCCTGGAGTTGTGCCGATCGGATCTGCTCGTCGTGCAGCGCGAGATCGTCGTCGTCGCCGGTACGAACGCGCTCCCACCAGTTGACGAACCCTTCGCGCTCCGACTGCTTCTCGCGCTTCGAACCGTGCGTCTCGCCGTTGGGGCGGAGCCAGGTGAACGCCATCGCGAGCACGTCCTTCGCGGGGTAGACCTCGGCGTCGACGAGCGCCTGCGCGAAGGAGGCGAAGTACTGCCTGTGCTGCACCTCGTCGCGCATGATCGCGAGGAACACGTCGCGGACGAGCGGATCGTGCGCCTTCTTCGCCATCTCGCCGTACGTCACCGCGGCCTCGGTCTCGACGCACGCTTGGAGGACGCACACGCGCGCGTAGTTGTCTTCGGGGAAGAAGCCGCGGTGCTCGACGACCTCGTCTTCGGGGATCGGAGCATCGCCGAGCATCTCGAGGAGCATCCCGTACGCGACCTCGTGGTGCGCCTCTTCCTCGAGCCAGTAGCGGGCCGACCAGGCGGCCGCCGCGTGGAGCACGATGGCGCCGACGGGGTTCGCGCTCCGAATCTCGTTGGCCAGCTTGACGCCGTCGACGGCGAGGCGGATGCCCGCCGGCTGCGTCGTGAGCTCGGCGCGCGCGGCGTGCCAGAGCGCGGCGCGGTCGCGCGGATCGATCCGATGCGGGCGGCGCGTCTTCAAGACGTCGAACACGCTCCAGCGCCTCTGCTCGTGGTACTCCTGCTGCGCGCGGAGAATGTTGGTCAGCGTGAGCTTGTCGTCGCGGATCGCCCGGACGAGATCCATCATGATGCGCATCGTCGTCTCCTCGCGGTGGGGCGGTCACGCCGAGAGCTGGGCTTCGACCTCGCCCATCAGATCGTCCATCGTGTTGTCGAGGGTCATCGCCGGCAGATCGAGCTTGTCGTCGAGATCGAGCTCGGCCATCGCGCCCGCGACCGCTTCCATGAGGTCGATCGAGTTCGTCGCCACCGGCGAGCGCGTGACGATCTCGGAGAGCTTCAGCGAGCCGCCGTAGAGCGTCTCGGCGTCCATCTCCAGGCGCCGGGCCACGACCGACTTGAATCGTTCGAATGTAGAGTGCATGTTCATTCCTCCCTTCGAGAGATGGCGCCGATGCCGGCCTTGCCGACGCGGGCGCGGGCGATGCGGAAGTTCTTGCTGCACGGCCGCCCGCCCTCGGGGCGGAAGCGCCGCTCGGTCTCTTCGGGCGAGAGATCTTCGACGAGCGTGAGCCCGTTCGCCGCGAGGCGGTTCCGGAGCGTCGCCGGATCGAGCCCGGTGATGAGCGGCTCGCCTCGGCGCGCGGCGAACGTTCGCTGACGCTCGCCCTCGGTATAGAGAGGAGAGCCCGGTACGAACGCGTCGCGGACGATGTAATCGAAGACGATCTCGCTCCCGGGCGCGGCGACCCAGGCGACGCTACGCCAGACCTTCTCGATCGCGTCTTCGGTGAGGTAGGGGATTACCCCGAGCCACGCGAAGAGCGCGGGCTCCGTCGGATCGAAGCCGCCGCGCGCGAGCGCCTGCTCGATCGTCTCTCTCTCGAAGTCGATCGGAACGAAGGAGAGGTGGCGCGGCAGATCGAAGCCCGCGCGCGAGATTCGCTCGCGCTTCACGGCCTGCGTCGCCGGGTGATCGAGCTCGAACACGCGAACGCGGCTCTCGAGGTCCTCGCTGCGAAGCGCGAAGGAGTCGAGCCCCGCGCCGAGGAGCACGTACTGCCGCACCCCCGACGCCGCGAGGCGCTCCTCGGTGTATCGGCTGCGCGCTTGCACGAGACCGAGGAGCCCGCCGAGCGCCCACTCGTAGAACCCCGTCACCAGCGCGCGGAGCGGCGCGAACGAGAGGAGCCTACGCCAACTCGCGCTCGTCAAACGGATCGCCATCGGATCGCGGAAGATCGGTCGCGGGTCCCAGTCGCCCGTGGCGCGCGCGGCGGCGACGGCGTCGGCGGTCTTGCTGGCGATCTCGGCGTACATGACGGTCGTCCTCCTTGCCCTCGTCGAAGGCGGGTGGCGTTTCATTCGTCCCCGCGTGGCCTCGCGGATCGCGGTCGAGGGCACGACCCCTGCGCGATCACGCTGTCCAGTTGGAGTGTGACGAGACCTTCAGCAAGCCTCGGGCCGCGGCGTGCGCAACGCGCGGCGTCCGGCGCGCGAAATTGAAACCTCGGCGCGTGCACACTGCACGCGGTCGCAAAACGCGCGAAATCGATTGCGTCGCCGGTGGCGGAGGCGATGTTGAAACCCCGAAACGGTGCACAGGCGACCGCCTTCATCGTCCCACTTCGACGCAGAAGATCGTGGTGATCCCACGTGGGGATCGCGCGTAGACCACGCGCCCTCGCCGCCGCTGCGCGGCTCACGCATCCGGGCCAGCGGGCGTGCACATTTCTTCCGAGAGGCGCCGTTTGCTACCGGAGGAGCGCGCGTTTCCGCTCCGAACGGTCGCGACGCGCTGGACGGGCCTTTGCAAGGAAGGCTCGCGTGACCACGCGAGACTCAGGGGTGATCGATCTCGACGCGATTTGCCAGCGCCCCACGGCTTCACCGGTCCGCGACCTGACGCCTCCGGATCTCTTCAGCGTCGCGCCGCCTGCACCCGATCTCGAAGAAGAGAGCGCCTCGCTCCCGAAGAAGCTGACGCGGCTCCCCGCCAAGGTCTTCATCGCCGGCGGCGTCTTTGCGCTCCTCGTCGTCGCGGTCGCGACCATCACCGTGAAGAGCAGCGCGAGCGCCGAGCCGAAGAAGACGGCGGCCCGCGCGCCGACCACGAACGTCGCGCCACCGCCGCCGCGACCCGCCGAGCCGCCGCCGGTGGCTGCCGCGCCGATCCACGTGCCGCCGCCGCCGGTCACCGGCGCCGTCGCCGACAAGCCTCCGCCGCGCGCCACCAGCGCGTTGATGAAGCCTCGCCGTCAGGCGCCCGCCGCCCCCGCGGGCCCGAAGATGATGAAGGTTCAGAGCACCGGCGTCGCCGCGCGGTGACGACTACGGAAGCTGCGCGTACTTCTGCTCGTAGTGCTCTTGCAGCTGGTTCTGACGGTCGAACATCGAGAGATCGGCCATCATCTTTTGCGACCAGTACATGCTGACGTTGGAGAAATCCATCGCCGTCATCTGGAAGTACTTGTGCAGGCCGGCGCTCACGTCCTTGCCCTGCTTCGACCACGCCTGCATCGCGCCGCCGATCTCGCAGTACTTCTCGAACGACATCGGCTCGCCGCCGCCGCCCCCGACCTGCGGTCCTTGAAGGCCCATCTGCCCTGACGCCATGTTGTCGGCCGCGGCCGCGCCCATCGAGCCGTACTGGCCCTGACCGGCGAACGCCTTGGCGTACTCGGTCGCGACGACGCCCGTCGTGTCGCGCGTCATGCGATCGAGCCAGCCCTTCGCGACGCGCTCCCACTTCGGTTGGTCCATCTGGTGCTGCGCGAGCAGGCTCGTCCACGCGTCGCCGCTCACGCTCGCCTGCTTCACTTGGAGGTTGCCGTAGACCGCGATCGAGACCCCCTCGATCGGATCGAGCAAGCCGCCGGCGGCGCCCGCCGCGGTCATGTACTTCATGCGCTCGTTCATCGCGCGCATCGCCGCGCGGGTCACGAGCTGCTGGCCCTCCGGCCCCGTCAGGTAGTCGTCGTAGTGACGCCGGAACGTGGCGTGCACCATCGCGCGGTGGGTCGCGTCGCGATAGCCGAGCGTAGTGATGAGCTGCGCGTGTCGATCGGGCTCGCGGAGCGCCTCGTTCAGGAGCTGCTCGTGGACGTAGTTGTCTTCGAGCGCGTTCGGGTTCTGATGGGGATTGAGCGGACCCCACTCGTCGACGTTCTGGAGGTGCGCCGGCACCGTCGCTTGCTGCGCGACGCCCTGCATGCCGTGCGCCTGCCGCCACACGTCGTTGAGGTTCATCTCGTCGTAGAACGACTGCTTCATCCGCGCGTCGACGAGCGTGCGAACGTCGTCGGGCGTGCCGCCCTCGTTCTGCACGCGCGTCTCGGCGTACGCCGTCCAGTAATCGCGCTCGAGCTGCTCGCGGTGCTTCAGCCGATCCATCGGCATGTCCGGGCGCTCGCGATCGGCGGCGTACTCGGCGTCGCGGTAGTCTTCCCAGTCGTCCTTGAACTTCTGGAGGACCATGAACTTGTCGATCACGGTCTGCTGCGCGTAGTAGTGCGGCATCCCGCCGTAATACTGAGCGACGACCGACTCCGGCATCACCTGGTTCACCGTCCGGCACGCGGGACAGTTGATCGACTCGCTCTTGTGCGGCGTCTGCCGCTGGAGCGGGCCGCCGCAACGGTTGCACGCCGTCGGTTTCTGCATCGCGGCCTGCACGTGAGGCCACATCGCGCGGTATTGCTGCACGTGGATGTGCGCGTCGAAGCGCATCCACGTCTCGTCCATCCACCGCTCGAAGCCGCGCATCGCGCGCTTCATGTGACAGTGCCCGGGCTCACCCTCGCCCGCGTCGCAGATCCGATCGTAGTGCTCGGAGAACGCGTCGCCCAGCTTGCTGCGGAGATCTTTGACCTGGTGCTCGATCGCGCCGAGCGCGTTGTTGAGCGGGATCGGATCGGTCGGGTTCTGCCCGATGAGCTGCTCGCAGCCGGGACCGGCCTGGCCCATGAGGCCTTGCACGTGACCTCCCATCTGCTGGAGGTACTGGTTCCACTGGGCCACGATCTGCTGCTGCGCGGGGTTCATCGTTTCTGTTTCCTCTCCGAGGCGCGTTCAGGCGGTCGGCTTGATCGAGCCGGCGATGGGGCGCCGGCAGTACTTGCACATGAAGTCCGAAGGCTGCTCCTGCGGTCCGCCGCAGTGCACGCAGTTGAGGTTCGCGACCGACTTGTAGGTCACGCCGGCCCACGGCACCTCCTTCGCCGTCGCGTTCGCGTTCGCGAAGATCGAGCCGAGGCTCGGCCCCGCCGGCGCGGCTGCAGCCACGATCGGCGCGGGAGGCGGCGGAGGGATGCCGAGCGCGCGCTCGTAGCCCGCGGTCTCGGCGTCGACGAGGCTCGCGATCCGATGCTGGAGCGGTCCGAACGCCGGGCTGCTCGCCGCGCCGCTCGCTTGGAGCTGCGCGAGCTCACGCTGCGCCCACGTCGAGAGGCCTTGGATCACCATGCGAAACTCGGCGGGCACCGCGCCGCGCGACAGGCGCATGCACGAGACGATCATCGATCGCTCCTGAGGATCGATCGGCGTGATCCCGTAGTGACGGAGCAGGCCATCCCACTCCGGACCACCGCCCGGCGGCGCGTTGAACGCGCTGTGCTGGATCGTTCCGAGGTGCTGCGCGAGCGCAGCTTCGAGGGCTTCGACCGGTCCCATGGGGAAGACGGAGGGTACTGATCTCCGCGAGCCAGAACAATGCCGGCGGTGTAATCCGCCGTTCGCGCCGGCAACATGAATGCGCGCGGGTGGGGGCCGCAAATCGGCCGCAAAAAGCGCGTGCGCCGCCGGTATGAGGCTTGCGCGTGTGATGGTGGCTTGAGTCTCGCGGCCCGCTTCACCACGTTCGCTCTCGTCGCCGCCTCCGTGAGCGTCGTGCCTGCCGCTCGGGCGACGGGCGTCCTCGCGCCTGCGACGGCCCCCGATCCGACGCTCGACGTTCGGATCGCGGTCACGAAGACCGCCGCCTCGACCTCGACACGCTGGTCGAGGATCACCGCGTCCGGCGTCGGAGGCTTTTTGTGGCTCGTTCCTGCGCGGCCAGGAGCGGCGGTCGACTACGCGAGCGACGCGTGGCTCACCTCGCTCGACGACGCGACTGCGCCGAGGGTCTTGCCCGTGGTGCCGCCTCCATCGTGTCGTCTCCGCGGCGACGTCGAGCGCGTGCCGACGTGGGGCGTCGACTCGACCACACACTACCCGGTGAGCGTCACCGTGCTCGCCACGGCGGCCGAGGCGCGCGCGCGCGCGAGCGGCTACCGCATGACCGCGGCGATGGATCAGCGCATCGCCGATGCGTACGAGAGCGGCTGGGCCTTCGTCGCGCTCGAGCTCGACGCCCCCGGCGGCGCGCGCGTGTCGTCGCCCACCGTCCGCGTCACCGACGACGGAGGATCGCCCGCGGGCGTCGAAGGCCTCGTGCCGCTGGCCCTGACCGGAGGCCTCTCGACGGCGTCGCGCATCACCGCGTTCGTCATCGGCGAAGGCGCCGCGTCGCTCCCCGGCGTGCAGGACCTCGATCCCGAGAGGATCGTGTGGAACACGCGAGGGAGCAACTACGCCGACGAGCGCGCGGCGTTGCTCGGCACCGGCGCGGGTAGGACGTGGCTTCGCGAGTCGGCGACCGGCGACACCGTCTTCGGCGATCAACCGATCCCGGGCGCCGAGCCGATCGCGGCCCTCTATCGCGGCTACTTCGGCCTCGCGCGCGGGCAGTCCGTCCCGAGCTGCGAGAGCGCGGCGTTCGGCGCGTGGAGAGCGCAGGGCGCGGTCGGGCGCGCGTGCGCGCCGGGGAGCCTCGCGAACGTCCCGGGCGGCGCGACGTGCGCGCCCGTGTCCGCCGCGATCGATCCGGCCGCGCTGACGTGCGGCGCGGGCGTCGACGATCTCGCGCTCGCGCTCGCGGGGATCGCGCCGCGCAACGCGGTCGTCACGCGCTTCTCCGGAATCGTCCCCGCCGGTCGCTTCGGCGCCGATCTGCCGATCCGGGGATCGCGCGAGCTCTCTTCGCCGCTGATCATGCCGGGCCGCCACGATGGGTGCCCGAAGGCCGATCCTCCTCCGCCTCCGCGGCCGCCGCTGGCCGGCCCGTCGGGCGGATCCGCGGGATCGGGCGGCTACTACCGCACGACCGAGTCGTGCGACGGCACGACCGTCGTCTTCGTCGCCGACGACTGGAGCCAACGAGAGGTCGTCTCCGACGACGAAGGCTGCGGCGGCTCGACGATCGACGCCCAAGGAGGCGGCGCGTCGAGCTCGTCGTCGAGCTCCGAGTCGAGCGAGTCGAGCACGGAGTCGAGCGGCTGGGACACGCCCGACACCGACTCCGATTCGTGCGACTCGAGCCGCGGCTCGCGGAGCGACGACTCGTGCGGATCGAGCACTTCGAGCAGCGACGACTCCTGCGGCTCGAGCAGCTCGAGCAGCGACGACTCCTGCGGATCGAGCAGCTCGTCGGGCGACTCGTGCGACAGTAGCTCGGGCTCCGACGACGCGTGCAGCTCGAGCAGCGGCTCGGGTGGAGACTCGTGCGACACGAAGAGCTCGGGGGCGGACTCGTGCGATTGCGCCAAGGGCGCGGGCGCGAGCAACGGCGCGAGCGGGAACGGCTCGGTCGTGAAGACGGCGCGCGCGAGGAGCCCGTTCTCGCGCCTCGCGCTCCTCTTCGCGGTCATCGCGTTCCCGCTGCGCCGCCTCGGCCGGCGTCACCCGGACGGGTGACATCCGCCGGTCGCGCCCGCGTCGCAAAGCGCAACATGGCGAAATTACTTGAATGTATGGCGTCGCGATCGGTCGAACGACGCATGGGGTTTCGTCGTCGCCTCCTCTCTCTCTTCGCTCTCGCTCCCGTCGTCGCGCTCGTCGCCGCGTGCAGCACGCCGGATCTGACGCCGGAAGGCGCGCGCGTGACGCTCTCGCGCAACGCTCCACCCGCCGGGTGCCAGGAGATCAAGCACCTCGTCGGTCACGGCGGCGGCACGTTCGGCGGCGAGTACATCGCGAACGACGATCTCATCGAGTACGCGATGAACGATCTGCGGAACGAAGCGGCCGAGGTCGGCGCGAACTACGTCCAGCACGACACGCCGACGCTCGGCGGCGGCAGCGGCACGACGACGACCGCGACGGTCAGCGGCACCGCGTTCCGCTGCCCCGACCCGGCGCCTTGATCGCGGGCCGTCCGTCGCGACGTGAGCGCCGTCGACTTGCGCCTCCGGGTGATGGAGGTATTAATTACGTACGATGTCGACACCCGCAAAGCGACCCGCGAGGCGAGGGCCGCGACCTCGCGGCCTCGTGAAGAAGACGATCGTGCTCTCGTCGAGTCGAGTCGCCGCGATCGAACGCGCGGTAGCGGAAGGGCGAGCCCCTTCGGCCTCGGGGTACATCGAGAGCGCGTTGGCCGCGTTCGCAACGCTCGAGTCGTTCGACGAGCTCCTCGCCGAATGGCGACGCGAGGTGGGACCCGCGACGGCCGAGGAGCGCGCTTGGGCGAAGGCCGCCGTTCGGCGCGCAGCAAGGCGCAAGTCCGCGTGAGTGGCTTCATGCTCGATACCGGCGCGCTCATCGCCGTCGACCGCGGCGATCGCCGCATGCTCGCGCTGCTCGAAGCGATTCGCGACGAAGGCGCCGCTCTGTCCGTCACCGCGCCGGTCGTGGCGCAAGCATGGCGGGGGGCAGGCCGTCAGGCGCGGCTCGCGAGCCTCCTCAAGCAATCCGTGCTCGAGATCCTCCCCTTCACTCCGGTGGACGCGCTCGCCGCGGGGACGCTATCTGCGATGACGAAGCACCGCGACGTGGTGGACGTCCACGTCGTCCTGCTGGCGAGGGCGCGCGGGCGTACGATCGTGACGAGCGAGCCGAGCGACATGCGGCGTGTCGATCCCAGCGCACCGATCGTCGAGATATGACGATCGCGTCAGTCGGCGAGCGCGAAGACCTTCTGGAAGGTCATGAGCAGCCCGACGTCGTTCGACTTGATCGCGCCCGACATGAACTCCGCCGGACCGGGCGTGTAAGCCTCGCGCACGATCTTGGTGAAGATGTCGGGGCTCGTCTTGAGCACGCAGTCGGCCGTGCCGCCTTCGGGCTTGCCCGGCTTGACCTCGCACTTCTCCTTGGAGACGCGCACGGTCCACTTCGCGTTCGCGTCGTCGCCGAGCGTGAAATAGAACGACACCGGTGACTCGACGCGCGCCGCGTCGAACTTCGACGCGAGCTCCGCGAAGAGCGTGACGAGCGGGTGCTCCTTCGGCGCCGCGTTCTCCTCGAGCGACTCCAGGCGCGCGGCGTCGATGACCTCGCCGGCCTTGAGCGCGCAGACGGCGCGGTGCGCGAGCTTCGCGACCTCGCGCGCCGCGTCGGCCGGCGTGAGGCCCTTCGTGAGGCGCTTCATGTCGCGCACGGTGATCGGCGGGCCGATGCGGGCGAACAGGTCGCGCTTCGTGGGGATCTTGCCGCCCTTCGGCATCGCGTCGCGCGTGCCCCCGAGATAGAGCGGGAGGATGTCGACGGCGTAGTGGAGCGCGAGGTGGCCGAGGAGCGGCTTGAACTCGTGGACCTCGCCGTCGGTCGAGCGCGTGCCCTCGGGGAAGATGAGCATCGTCTTGCCCTGCTGGAGGATCTCTCCGGCCTGGCGCTCGCTCGCGCGAAGCCCGCTCTTGCGGTCGATCGCCTTGAGGTTCGTGAGGTTCTCGAAGAACGTCCGTTGGAGCGTGCCCTTCTCGAAGAAGTAGTCTTGCGCCGCGAGCGTGATGATGTCTTCGCCGTACGTGCCGAGCGCGTGGCGCGCGAAGCCCATGTCGAGGTGGCTGCCGTGGTTGGCGGCGACGATCGTGTTGCGGTTGTGCGGGATGAACGCCTGACCGCTGATGGTCGAGCGCATCATGCTGCCGTAGAAGAAGTCTTGGACCTTGCCGATGAGCTTCTTGCCCTGCTCCTGCACGGGCTCGGGCAGCACCAGCGTCTTGTCGTCCTTCTTCGCCGCGCTCCGGCCCTCGATCTTGTAGCGCGACGCCGCGATCGCCTGCGGGCGGAGGCTCGCGCGCTCGGTGCCGACGAGGTTCTCGACGTCGGCCACGGTGCGGCAGCCCTGGAGCGCCTTCGGATCGACGGCGCCGTACTTCGTCTCGAGCGCGACGAGCAGCTCGGTGAGGCCGAGCGAGTCGAAGCCGAGCTCGTCGCCCATCGTGAGATCGCCGTGGATCTCGGTGACCTTCTTGCCCTTCACCGCGGCGATCGCGAGGCGCACCGGGCTCGTGGGCGCGTCGCCCTCTTCGGGGCGCGTGGTCGCGAGGATCACGCGCTCGAGGAGCTTTCGCGCTTCGTTTCGCTTCACCTTGCGCGTCGCCGTGCGAGGCAAGGGAGCGTCGTACAGGTGCATGATCGTCGGCTGCTTGCCGTAAGGCAGCTTCGAGACCGCGTCGCGGAGCGACTTGATCGATCGATCGAGCCTCGACGCGCGGTCGATCCCGTCGTCGGCCTCGGGCACGGCGATGCAGCCGACGCGCTCGCCGCCGCTCCGCCCCGTCACGCCGACGATCGCGAGCTCCTCGACGTGCGCGACCTTGCCGAGCAGGCGCTCGATGTCGTCGGGGTACACGTTCTCGCCCGTCGACGTCACGATGACGTCTTTCACGCGGCCGACGAGCACGAGGCGCCCGTTGCGATCGAGCTTGCCGAGATCGCCGGTGTGGAGCCAGCCTTCGCCGTCCTTCACCTCGCGCGTCGCCTCGGGATCGGTGTAGCCCGCCATGACGTTCGGACCGCGCGCGAGCACCTCGCCGACACCGTGCTCGTCGGGCGCGTCGATCTTGATCGTGACGCCCGGGATGGCCTTGCCGACCTGACCGGCGGGAGAGCCCGGCTTCGCGACCGTCAAGACCGGCGCCGCCTCCGTGAGGCCGTAGCCCTCGGTGAGCTTGAAGCCGAGGCCGGCGAAGAGCTTCGCGGTGTCTTTCGGGAGCGCTGCGCCGCCGGAGATGAGGTAGCGGATGTTGCCGCCGAGGCCCTCGTGCACCGGCCCGAAGAGGACGCGGCCGAGATCGATCCCCGTGGTCTTGCCGAGCATGCGATTGAGCTCGGCGCCGAGCTCGAAGGCCTTCTCGACGAGCGGCCCCTTGGCCGAGACCTGCGAGAGGATGCGCCGCTCGAGGAGCTGCCACACGGCGGGCACGCCGACCATCGCGGTCACGCGCGCTTCTTTCAGCGCCGCCGAGACGCGATCGCCCTTCAGCTCGTCGAGGTAGACGACGCGCGCGCCGCGCGAGAACGGCAGCACCATGCCGCAGGTGAACTCGAAGGTGTGGTGCAGCGGCAAGACGCTCAAGACGCGGTCGCCGCTCGTGAGCGGGAAGAGCGGCGCGAGCGCGGCGACGAGCGAGGTGAAGTTCGCGTGCGTGAGCATGACGCCCTTCGGCTTGCCCGTCGTGCCGCTCGTGTAAATCAGGCTCGCGACGTCGTCTTCGAAGACGTCGACCTTCGGCCGCGCGAGCGGCGGATCGCCTCCGGCCGCCGAGGCCGAGGTCATCGCGTCGAGGTGGCGCGTCTGGAGCTCGCGCACGGCGCGCGCTTCCTTCGCGCACGCCTCTTCGACCTTCGCGTCCCAGAGGATGATCTTCGCTTCGCTCTCGCGCACGACGTTCGCGAACGACGCGGGCTCGAGCGCGGGATCGACAGGAACGGCGGTCGCGCCCGCGCGCACGATCCCGAAGAACGCGATCGGCCAGTCGGGGTGGTTGTGCGCCGAGAGGACGACGCGATCGCCCTTCTTCACGCCCATCGCCGCGAGGCGCGCGGCCGTGGCGTTCGCGCGCGCCTGCGCGTCGAGGAAGGTGATGCGCGCGATGCCGTCGTCTTCGAGGCGCCCGAACGCGAGCGCGTGCTCGTGGCGCTCGGCCATCTGATCGACGAGCGAAGCGAGCGTCGCGTGCGCCTTGAGCGGCGCGAGCTCCTTCTTGAAGCGCTCTTCCATCCAGGGGATGACGCGCTTCTCCATCGCCGGCATGTGCTGGTTCATCCAGTAGTCGGCCCAGTCGATCTTCTCCGGGTACCAGGGCAGCGCCGCGCGATCTTCGGGCGAGAGGCGCGCGTAGGCCGCGTGCGTGTTCGCGCACGAGAACGGGCCCTTCTGATCCCAGGTGAACGGCGCGAAGAGGCGCAGGATGTGATCGATCTTGTCTTCCTGCCGCGCCGCGCTCTCGAGCGTCTTCGCCACCGGGCGCGCGATCTTCGCCGCCGGCCCGGGCGCCTTCTTCAGCATCTTGGCCATCACGCGCGCGCCGCGCGCCATCGCGCCGGGGCCCACGGCCTCGAAGCGATCCATCTCGACGATCGCCGGCTCGAAGTGCTGCTGGAGGAAGTTGACGAACGGGTTCCCCTTGCCGGTGCGCTGGTAGTACTTGCGCTTGTAGAGGCCGATGAGCTCGCCGAAGCGCTCGCTCGTGCCCGGGTTCACGTCGCTCGCGCCGTATTGATAGACGGGCTTCGCCGTCCCCTCGAGCAGCTCGGCGAGCGTGACGAGCATGCCGCCGCACACGACGTCGGCGGGGATGAAGTCGAGGATCGCGTCGCGGCCGATGAGCTGATGATGCCCCTTCATCGCGAGGAAGATGATCGGCGCCGAGGTGCCGATGCCTTCGTTCCATCCGGGGAAGGGGAACTCGATGGTGCTCTCGCAGCACGCGGGCCGCGCGATCGTGAACGGGATCCCCGCGCGCGCGATGATCTGCTCGCCGATGCTCTTCGTGTACGTGTAGATGTTCGGCCAGCCCCAGTGCGTCGCGCGCTCGAGCCCTGCCTCGACGAGGCGATCGCTCACGTACTTGCGCTTGACGGACTTGAGCTCCTCGTCGAGCGGCGCGCCCGCGGTCGGCTCGCCGCGGCGGATCAGGTTCTTGGTCGCGCGCTCGTTGAAGTCGCTCTGGCGGAACGCGTCTTCGCAGCGGCTCTTCGCCTGCGCGATGAGATCGAGGCAGTCGGCGATCTCGCGCGCCGGATCCCAGAGATCGCGCCCGAGCTCGTCGGCGCGAGGGAAGGGGTAGCGCTCGCCCGGCATCTCTTCGAGGATGAGGCCGTCGCGGTTGCCGACGACGTAGCACGTCGACGTGTGCATGAGCGGCGCGTCGCCGAGCGCCTTGCAGAGCGCGACGAGGTTTTGCGCGCCGAACGCGTTCGTGTCGAGCGCCTCGTCGAGCGGCGGGTTGAAGTCGACGACGCCCGCGACGTTGATGACGGCGTCGATCGTTCCCTTGATCTGCCCGAGGAGCCCGGCGTCGATGCCGCAGTTCGGCAGCCCGACGTCTCCGTCGACCGGGACGATCCGGTCGCGGAGGAACTGCTCGTAGCCGTCGCCGTGCTGCTTCCTCAGCGGCTCGAGCGCCTCGCTCGTCGCGATCTCCTTCCAGAAGCGCTGCTCGCTCGTGAGCGTCTTGCTCTTGCGAACGAGCAGATAGATGCGCCCGACGCTCGGGTAGCGGGCCAGCATGAGGACCCAGAAGATCTTGCCGAGGAACCCGGTGCCCCCGAGGATGAGGAGCCGCGCCCCTTCGAACTGCGTGCGAACGTCGAGGGTGGGGATGGGCGATGCAGGCGCGGAGCTGCCGTTCTTCTGGGAATGCGCCATGGGGGAGGCCTAGTTACCCCACGAGCGAGGGTGCGGCAACCGCCGCGAGGGCCCCCAAAACGACAACGAAGACGAGGGCCTGGAGACCGTTTCCCCCGCCTTGCCCACAGGGCGTGTGTCCGGCGGATGTCACCCCATCGGGTGACTGGCCCCCTTACCTTCACGCCTTACTGGTGAACGGGTCGTAGCGCGTCGTGCGCCTGCAAAACGCCAAATGCGCTCATCCATCCCGCCTCCTCTTCCTCAAAACGCCCAGCAAGCTTCCGTCGCCCAGACCCTCCGCTCCCTCGCGCCAGGCGTGAAGCCTTCCGAGGTGTGGAAGTCGGCCGCGTTCGTCCTCCTCCGGCTCAACCCGAAGGAGTCCGAGTCCCTCGCCCTGCTCTTCGAGGAGCCCGCGTGCTCGAACGAGCTGCGGATGCTCGTCCTCGATCTGCTCGCAGGCGCGGGCACCTTCGAGGCGCAGGTGGTGATGCGCCGCCTCTTGGCTCTCCAAGTCGCGCGCAGGAACAACCGCCTCTTCGCGACCTACGTCCAGCGCCTCGGCTTCGTCACGACGCCCGACGGCCCGACGCTTCGCTTCCTCATGAGCGTCTACGCCGAGAGCCGCGGCGAGCCCAACGACGTGCGCGCGTCGTGCGCGTACGCGCTCGGCGC
This sequence comes from Labilithrix sp., assembly GCA_019637175.1. Lineage (GTDB taxonomy): Bacteria > Myxococcota_A > Polyangia > Polyangiales > Polyangiaceae > Labilithrix. The sequence goes on from JAHBWD010000047.1 coordinate 66,204, forward strand.
CGCCGCCGGTCACGCGCTCACTTCGGGCGATCCCGACGCGGCCGTGCGCGCCTCCGACGTCCTTCGTCGTGATCTCTCGAGCGCGCAGTCTGCGCCGGAGAAGAGCTCGCTCCTCACGGCGCTCGGCAACGCGGGCCTCCCGCAAGACGTCGTCGCGATCGCGCGCTTCGTCGCCGACGCCGACGTGGGCGTTCGCGCCGCGGCCGCGCTCGCGCTCCGCAAGATGACGCCGGCCGACGCGCGCGCGCACCTCACGTCGCTCCTCACCGATCCCGACGTCAAGGTGTCGCGCAGCGCGCTCGCCGCGCTCACCGAGCAGCAGCTCGACGACGAAGAGATCGCCCAGATCGCCGACGTGGTCTTGAGCGGACGCACGTCGCCGTTGCTCGACTTCCGCATCCTGAGCCTTCTGGTCGCTCAGCGTCCGCGCATGACCGCGTGCGTCGCGCGCGCGGGCGCGATCGAGAACGCGCTCCGCTTGCTGCTCGGCCGCGTCGAAGCGGGCGCGAACGAGATCGGCTCGAGCATCTCGGGGGAGCGTCATGCGCTCACGAAGGAGTCGGCCGTGATGAGCAGCGGCCGCGCGTGGGCGTCGCCGGCGTCGGTGACGCAGCAGAGCGCGCCGCCCTCGATGGCTCCGATGTCGCGATCGGGCTCCGTGCCGGCGATGTCGGCGGCGGCGTCTTCCGCCGCGGCCGACGCCGCCGCGCGCTCGGTGCCGATCCAGGGCGTGCGCCCGCTCTCGGAGTATCGCCTCGTTTCGCCCGGCGACTCGGTGGAAGTCGTGCGCGAGCGGATGGCCCAACTCGGCCTCGATCCGAACGCGCGGACGTCGATCCTCCCGGAGCCGCCTCCGCGTCGCGCGACCGGCGAGCATCCCGCGATGCCGTCGATGGCGCCGCGCGTTCAGCCGTACGCTCACTTCGGCGGGCAGTAGACGATCGGCACCTGACCGTGGAGCTCGCCTTCGAGCGTCTGCCCTTCGAATGACATGAAGGGCCGGAGGCGCACCTTGCCGTCGATCTTGATCTGATCTTTGCCCGGCGCCCCGACGCGCGACACGGCGGGCATCACCTCGACGTCTGCGCGATAGCCGAACGTCGGCACCACCATGCCGACGACGTTCGCCGAGAGCGCCTTCGTGAGCTCGGGATCGACGTTCAGGTTCACGAAGACGTCCTCGTGCGTGACCTCGTCGGTGCACGGCTCGAGCGTGCGCGAGATGCGGAGCGCCCAGCCGTCGCGATCCTTCTTCGCGCTCGCCTGCGCGAGCGGGAACGTCTCCGCGCCGAGGCGGAGCGTCATCGGCCCCGTCGTGACGACGGCGCCGGCGGCTTCGTCGCAGCACGTGGCCTCGAAGTCGCCGACGAGCACGACGTCGCCTTCGTGGCTGTCGACCTTGATGCGCTTGGCGCATCCCTCGGCCGCCTTCACCTCCGCGGGCCAGCTCACCGAGCCGACGTTGCCCGGCTTGATCGGCGAGCGCTTGCTGTCGGCCACCCACCCGGCGCCGACGATCGTCCACTTGGCGGCGCCGTCTGCGCCGACGACCGGCGCGACGTCGAACGAGCCGAGGACCTCGCCGCCGTTGATCGTGCCGGTGCCGCTCCGCCGGGCCCAATCGCAGTCGCGTTTGTCGCTCGAGAAGCTCACGCGGAAGCTCCTGCCTCCGTGCGGCACGACGAACGCGCTCTTGATCTCGACCGGCGTGCCGTCGAGCGTCGCGCGGAGCGAGCCCTTCATCTTCTGACCGCAGCTCGCGATCGCGATCGCGAACGCGAAGAGCGCGAGGCGCCTAGCCGACATGACGCCCGAACCACGCGAGCACCTT
>JAHBWD010000048.1 GCA_019637175.1 Labilithrix sp.
TCGCGTTCGTCGTCGCCGCGGCCGCGGAGATCTTCGTTTCGTCGACGCCGATCGACTGGGAGGCTTCGTGGAGCGTGGGCGCGCGCCGGCTCCTCCCGCTGACGCCGATCCTCGCGGTCGCCGGAGCCCGCGGGACCGATCGTATCCTCGCGCGGCTCCGCGTTCGCCCGTCGCGGTGGGTGGCGACCGCCGTCGTGCTGCTCACCCTCGTCGCGAACATCCCGACGGCGACGACCCTGCGAGGCGACCGCGCGTATCGGCAAGAGGAGCTCTACCTCCGCGGGCTCGGGCTCGGCGTCCTCTTTCGGCCGCTCGATCGGTACGTCGGCGATCTCGCGGTCCTTCCGGCCGAGCTCGCGTTCGCCGCGCGATACCGGCTGCCTGTCGGGCGATACCGAGAGGTGCTGTTCGAGCGCTACCAGCGAGACTACCGCACGCTGATCTTCGCGAACGACGTTCTCTCGATGGAGGATCCGGACGTCCGGCGGATCACGCGCGGCTTCGCGGAAGGAAACGACGGCGCCGCGCGGCTCCGCTCGGACGAGGCGCATCCGTCCCGCGCGACGGTCGTCTTCCGCGCGGGTTGGCCGTTCGCGACGCACGTCACGGTGACGGCGAGCGCGCCGGACGCGCGCGCGCCCGTCGCGCTGCGCGTCGGTCGCGGAGCGGCGCTCGGCGACGTGATGTACGAGCCGCGCGAAGGCTTGCGCGTCGGAGCCGACGTCCGCGCGTACACGTTCGAAGTGCCGCCCGGCGCGTTCGACTCGGGCATCTTCGAGCTCGTGCTCGAGACGTCGTCTTCGAGCTCGACGGAGGTCCTGATCCACGCGGTGCGGATCGAAGATCGCACGCCGCGCACGCCGTTTCCGATCGCGCCGCTCCAGCCGCTCCGGCGATAGCTACGCGAGCTTCGCGCTGAGGAAGGCCTTCAGCTTGATCAGCGTCTTCACGTCGCGCGTGAAGCTCGGCACCTGATACTCGCCTGCCCACGCCGAGACTTCGTGCTGGAACGCGCTGCGCGCGGAGGCGTCGGTCATGATGTCTTCGACCGTGCGGCCGCGGGCGGCGCCCTTGCGAAGGCCCTTCACGTAGGTCACGAGGCGCGCGTAGTCGTCGCCGAGGAAGTCTTCGACCGCCTTGGCGTCTTCCGCGAGGCGGCCGAGCACGCCGTCCTTCGCCGCAGGATCGGCCTCGCACGCGAGCGCGGCGGCGACGCGGATGACGAAGGCGTCGTCGCAGAAGCCGAGATCGTCGATGCCGTCGGGGATGAGATCGAGCGACTTGAAGATGTAGTTGAGGCCCGAGGCGACGTATCGCTTCACCTCGTCGTTGCCGTCGGCCGAGACGAGCGGACCGAGCGCGCCCGCGTCTTCGCCGAGCGTGCGGAGCCACGAAGGGAACATGTCGAGGTAGCGCGTGAGGCTCGCCGTGTCGGTCGTCATGGGTAGGCCGCGAGGCTAGCGGAAGACCGCGCCCTCGCAAATGGCCCATGCGGCTCCGGAAATTTCAGTGCACGCGCGAGGTCGCGAAGGCGTACCCGAGCAGGAATCCGGCCACCAGCGCGCCGAGGACGAGCACGAACACGAGCCAGGGCGCGACGCCGCGGCGGGCGCCGCCGTGGGCGCTCAGCATCGGGAGGTTCTCCGACGGCAGCGTGCCGTGCGCCGCGCCGCCGAAGGCGATCTGCACCTGCGGCGGCGGCTCCGTCACCGAGCGGCCCGCGGGGCTCGCGAGCGTTCCGCCGGGGCCGACGTTCGGCTCGGCCGGCGGTTGCGACGGAAAGCTCGGCACCGCCGCCGTGGGCACCGGTGCGTTCGGACCGCTGCTCGCCACGGGCGCGGCCACCGGCACGAAGACGCTCGGGACCTCGGGCAAGCGGCTGAGCGGCGTGCCCTGCCCCGTCGTCGCTCCGTCGGCGCCGAGCGCCGCGGAGAGCGCGCGCGCCATCTCGAGCGCGGTCTGGAAGCGCTGCGCGCGATCCTTCTGCATCGCGAGCTGCACGAACGCCGAGAGGCGCGAGAGCGCGGGATCGACCGACTCGAGCGGCGCCGGCGTCGTGTTGAGCACCGCCGCGAGGCGCGCGTACTCGGTCGGCGCGGGGAAGGCCACGCGGCCGGTCAGCATCTCGTACAGCATGACGCCCGCGCTCCAGAGATCAGCGCGCGCGTCGACGTCCTTCGCGTTCTTGATCTGCTCCGGGCTCATGTACGCGGGCGTACCGAGCAAGACGCCCGTGCGCGTCTTGCTCCCCATGCCGCCCGCCGCGTCCATCACCTTCGCGATGCCGAAGTCGAGGATCTTCGCGGAGAAGGCGCCGCCCGGCTCGCGCGCGAGGAAGACGTTCTCCGGCTTGAGGTCGCGGTGCACGATGCCCTGCGCGTGCGCGGCGCCGAGCCCCGCGAGGATCCCTTGCAGGATGATGCCGGCCTGCTGGAGCGGCACGCGGCCGCCCGAGCGCGTGTACGCGCTGAGCGGGACGCCGTCGAGCAGCTCCATGACGATGTACGGCGTTCCGTCTTCGGCCGTCTGCACGTCGAAGACGCGGACGATGTTGGGATGGATCAGGCGCTGGCAGGTGATCCCTTCTTCGACGAACCGATTCTTGATGTCGGCGTCGGAGAGGTAGTCGACCCCCAGGATCTTCACGGCGCACGGCCGGTTGTCGTCCGGGCTCTGCGACTCGTACACCGCGCCCATCCCGCCGGTCCCGATGAGGCGCTTGAGCGGGTACTTGCGGGAGAGGATCGCTCCCACGAGATCCGCTTGCGGCGACGGCGCGGCGGTCACCGGTCGATACTACCTCAGCGTCGCCCCGAAGCGCTCGCCCACTTCTTTCACCACGTTGGCATGCGCGGCGTCGACCTCGGCGTCGGTCAGGGTGCGATCGGCGGCGCGATAGACGACGTGGAAGGCGAGGTTCGAGTGCCCCGCGGGGACGGGACCGCCGATGAACCGATCGAACAGCTCGACTCGGGTCGCGAGCGGCCCTGCCGCCGTCCGCACGGCGCGCTCGACCTCGCCCGCGGGCGTGCCGTCTTTGACCACGAAGGCCGCGTCACGCGTGCTCGCGGGGAAGCGGGGGATGGCCGCGTACTTGGGGAGCGCGGGGCCCGACGCGAACGGCTCGAGATCGATCTCGATCACGAGGACGTCACCTTCGAGGCCGAGGGCGTCGACGGCGTCTGGATGAAGAGGACCGAACGATCCGATGCGCTTGCCGGCGGCGCTCACGAACGCGGCGCCGCGCGGATGAAGGTGCTTGGGCGCCTCTTCGCGCGTCGCGGGCTCGATCGTCGCGGGCACGCCGCCGAGTCGCTCGAGGAGCGCCGCCGCGTAGCCTTTGGCGTCCCAGACGTCGAAGGGCTTCGGCTTCTCGAGCCAACCGGGGCGGTCGCCCGCGAGCACGACGCCGAGGCGGAGCTGCTCGTCGGGCAGGCCGTCGCCCTTCGTGGGGAGGAAGACGGGCCCGATCGTGAACTCGCGCACGTCGCGCTCGCCGTGACGGCGCGCGTTCGCGACCGCTTCGAGGAGGCCCGGCAGGAGCGACGTGCGCATCACCGCCTGGTGCTCGCCGAGCGGGTTCTTCAAGACGACCGACGGCTTGGGCGCGGAGAGCGCCTCGAGCGAGCGCGCGGACGTGAACGCGTAGGTGATCGCCTCGGCGAGCCCCACCGTCACCGCGGCCGCGCGCGCGCGCCGCGCGAGCTCTTCGTAGCCGCCGACGTCGCGCGACGCGCGGATCGCCGGGAGCGAGGCCGGCACCGCGTCCATGCCGCGGACGCGGATGATCTCCTCGACGAGATCGACCTCGCGCCCGAGATCGGGCCGATGCGTGGGCACCACGATCTCGGCGGAGGTCGCGTCTCTCGCCTTCACCTCGCAGCCCAGGCGCTCGAGGATCGCGAGCGCCTCGGCGAACGGCACCTCGACGCCGAGCAGATCGCCGATCCGCGACGCGCGGAGCCGGAGCGCCCTGCGCGGGGCGGGCGCGGGCTCGCCGGAGATGGTTGCACCTTGCACGTGAACGCGATCCTTCGTTCGCGTGCCGCCGGCCGTTTCCATCGTGAGCGAGACGGCGTGCTCGAGCACCTCTGCGACGTCGCCCGGATCGACGCCGCGCTCGAAGCGGTGGCTCGACTCGGTGTGCATCCCGTGACGGCGCGCGGTGCGGCGGACGCCGCGCGGCTCGAACCACGCGCACTCGAAGAGCACGCGCTTGGTGTCGGGCTGGATCTCGCTCGAGGCGCCGCCCATGATCCCGGCGAGCGCGACCGGCCCCGCGCCGTCGCAGATGAGGAGATCGTCGGCGACGAGCGTTCGCTCCACGCCGTCGAGGGTCGTGAGCTTCTCGCCCTCCTTCGCGCGCCGGACGATGATCGCGCCGCCGCGCACGCGATCCATGTCGAACGCGTGCATCGGGTGGCCCCACGCGAGCATCACCAGGTTGGTGACGTCGACGACGTTCGAGATCGATCGCACGCCGAGCGCTTGGAGCCGGTACTTCATCGCGAGCGGCGACGGTCCGATCGCGATGTCGACGACCGCCGCCGCGCCGTAGTGCGGGCACCGCTCCGCGTCTTCCACGGTGATCTTCACGAGATCGCGCGTGCTCGCGCTCGAGGCCGCGGCGCCCGCCGCGATCGCCGGCGCGCGGAAGGGAAAGCCGTAGAGCGCGGCGATCTCGCGCGCGAGGCCCACGTGCCCGAGCCCGTCGGGCCGGTTCGGCGTGAGGCCGATCTCGAGCACGGTGTCGCGCATCGAGGGCACGACGTCGGAGAGCTTCTTGCCGGGCTCCACGCCGGCGCCGCTCGCGAGCACGATGATGCCGTCGTGATCGTCGCCGAGGCCGAGCTCGTCTTCGCTGCAGAGCATGCCTTCGCTCTCGACGCCGCCGATCGCGCGCTTGCCGATCGTGAGGTTCTTGGCGGGCAGGTGCGTGCCGAGCGGAGCGAGCACGACGAAGCCGCCGGGCTCGGGCACGTTGGGCGCGCCGCACACGACCTCTTGCTGCGCGCCTCCGCGATCGATGGTCACGAGCCTGAGCCCGCTCTTGGTCGGGTGCGGCCGCGTGCTCACGACGCGCGACACCACGCACGCGTCGGTCGCGGCGCCGTACGCGACGAGCCCTTCGACCTCGAGCCCCGCGCCGGTGAGCCGCGCGGCGAGATCGGCGGGAGGCGCCTCGAGCTGGGGGACGAGCTCTTTGAGCCAACGATAGGAGGCCTTCATGCCTTCGGATCCTTCGGATTCAGAATTGGGAGAGGAAGCGCGGATCGTTGTCGAACATGAGCCGGATGTTCGGGATCCCGTAGCGGAGCATCGCGATGCGCTCGAGGCCCATCCCGAGCGCGAAGCCCGACCACTCCTCCGGATCGATGCCGCAGTTCTCGAGGACGACGGGATGGATCATCCCGCAGCCGAGGATCTCGATGAAGCCGGTGTGCTTGCAGAGGTTGCAGCCGGCGCGCGTACCGTCGCTCTGGCGGCAGAACACGCACCCGATGTCGACCTCGGCGCCCGGCTCGACGAACGGGAAGTAGCTCGGGCGGAGGCGCACGGGCGTGCCCGGCCCGTAGAGGCGCTCGGCGAACTCGGCGAGCACGCCCTTGAGGTGCGCGAGCGTGACGCGCCGATCGACGAGGAACGCTTCGATCTGGTGGAACATCGGCGAGTGCGTCGCGTCGTCATCGCGCCGGTACACCGTGCCGGGCGCGATGAAGGCCATCGGCGGCTTCTGCCCCTTCATCGCGCGGATCTGGATGTTGCTCGTGTGCGTGCGCAGGATGTGCCCCGACTCCGTCCAGAAGCTGTCCTGCATGTCGGTCGCGGGATGATCCGGAGGGAAGCCGAGGAGCGTGAAGTTGTTCGCCTCGTGCTCGACGTCGGGGCCGTCGTGCACCGCGAAGCCGAGCTGGCGGAACACCGCGACGACCTCTTCGCGCACGATCGAGATCGGATGCTTGTGGCCCACGCCCGAGGGCACGCGGCCGGGCAGCGTCAGATCGAACGGCGGCGCGGAGAGCTCGGCCTCACGCTCCTTGCCGCGCAGATCGCGGAGGCACCCTTCGAAGCCCGACTCGACCTCCTGCTTGAGCGCGTTGACCTTCTCGCCGATCGCCTTGCGCCCCGCCGGCGGCGCTTGCCCGAGCAGCTTCAGGATCGCCGTGAGCTCGCCCTTCTTGCCCAGGATCTTCGCGTTCTCGTCGCGGAGCGCCTGCTCGGTGGTGGCCGCGCGAAACCGCGGCAGGAACGCCTCGCGGAGCTCCGCGAGCGCTCGATCGATCGCCGCCGTCGGATCGGCGGGCGGGGCAGAAGGGGACGTCATGGCGGCCGGTTTTTAGCACAATCGCCCGCTTTTAAAGATGGATCGAAGGATCGCAGGCGCTGGAGGGACGGTAATCCCACATCATTCCCGATGTCTGCCATAGGGCGACCGCTTTCCAGTTGATACCCAATTGAAATGCGCCCCGGGTACACCGATTGTTCATAGTTCCGTCACGGCTGAGATCGCGCATCGAGCGCGACAGTCGCCCCCCGGAGGGTCGCAAGATGCGCAGCGCCCAGCAGCTCATTTCGTTCGGTGGTCTCGCTCTCGTCATCGCCGTCGGCTGCGGCGGCAGCGGACGGAATGGCTTCGACGGCGACGGCGAAGGCAACCCGGCAGGCGGCGAAGACGATCTCAACAGCGGCCAGTTCGGCGGCGATCCCGCGCTCAACATCGTGCTCGATCCGAAGAACACCACGGTGATCATCGACAGCGCGACGACGCCGACGACGGCCGGCTCGGTCGCCTACAAGGTCACGCAGAACGGCAAGGATCTCACGGGCGACGCCACCTTCAAGCTCAAGGATCCGTCGCTCGGATCGTTCAACGGCGCGACGTTCACCTCGATCGCGTCGCTGCCCGAGGGCGTCCTCGGCAAGAGCACCACCGTCGAAGCGAAGACCCCGAACGGCCAGGGCCTCGGGACGCTCACCGTCGTGCAGCTCCGCAAGACCGGAGCGCAGCGCGACTTCTTCTTCATCGTGCCCCACAACGAGGCGCCGTCGCCGAACAACGACGTGCTGAAGTTCAGCACGAACATCAAGCAGGCCGACGTCGCGTTCGTCATGGACACGACGGGCTCGATGGGCACCTCCATCAACAACCTGAAGACCGCCATCCAGGGCACGCTCATGACGCAGCTCCAGGCGGCGATCCCCAACGTCGGCCTCGCGGTCGTCGACTACCGCGACTTCGGGGACGCTTGGGTGGCGCTCGTGCGCCAGCGCGTGACGACGACGCTCTCGCTCGCGCAGAGCGCGGTCAACGCGATGACCGCGTTCGGAGGCGGCGACACGCCGGAGGCGGCGGTCGCGGCGATGCACTACACGCTGACCGGCCAGGCCAACCCGCCGATCGCGGCGCACACGCCGTCGACCCCGGGCCTCTTCGGCGCGGCCGAGTTCCGCCCCGGATCGGTGCCGGTCGTCGTCAACATCACCGACGCGCCGTGGCACACGCCGTCGGGCAACCAGTCGGTGGCGACGCTCACCACCGCGTTCAACACGACGAAGGCGAAGTTCGTGCAGGTCTCGAACGGCGCGCCCGAGGCGCAGGCCGACGCGCTCTCCGACGCGACGGCGAGCAACGTGCCCCCGACCGCGTTCGGTCCGAGCTGCGCCGCGGGCATGTGCTGCACCGGCCTCAGCGGCGCCGCGCGCACGCCGACCGGCCCGGGCGGCACCTGCCGGCTCAACTTCCTCTCCTCCGGCGGCAACGGCGTGAGCACGGGCATCGTCCAGGCCATCCAGGCGATCGCGGTCGGCACCGTGTTCGACGTCAAGGCCTCGGCGTCCAACGACCCGAAAAATCCCAAGGGAGTGGACGCGACCAAGTTCATCAAGGCGCTCCGCGCGATGGATGAGGGCAATCCGGCTCAGGGCTGCCCGGCGGCCCCCGCAAAAGACTCCGACGGCGACGGGATCAAGGATACGTTCCTCTCCGTGAAGGCCGGAACGCCTGTCTGCTTCGAGATCATCCCCGCGATGAACACGATCGTTCCGCCCGAGCTCGATCCGCAGTTCTTCAACGCCTTCGTGGACGTCATCGGAGTGCAGGGCAACCTCCCGCTCGACAAGCGCAGCGTGCTCTTCCTCGTGCCGCCCAAGGACGCCGGCGTGAAGTGACCGACGCGCGCGAGCTCGCCGCGGGCGCCTCGGAGATCGGGGCCCCGCGCAGTCGCCCTCGTCTGACATGGACGGACGGAGCGGGTTCGCACTTTCTGGAGCTGAAGGACGTTCGCACGATCGGCTCGGCGCCGTGGTGCGAGCTCGTGCTGATGGATCGCGCCGTCTCGCGCCTCCACGCGGAGATCGCGCCGCGCGAAGACGGCCTCTGGGTCAGAGATCTCGGGAGCCGCAACGGCACGTTCGTCGCGGGCGTGAAGATCACGGAGGCGCGCGTGCCGCCGGGCGCGCAGATCCGCGTCGGCACGACGGAGATCGCGGTCGCCTACGACACGCCCGCGCCGCCCGAAGGTCTCTGGCCCGAGGCGCGCTTCGGCAAGCTCGTCGGCCAGACGACGGCGATGCGCGAGATCTTCGCGATGATCGCCGAGCTCGCCAAGGGCGACGCCTCGGTGCTCTTCGTCGGCCAGACGGGGACGGGCAAGGACGCGCTCGCGCGCGCGATGCACGAAGCCTCGCCCCGTGCCGGCGCGCCCTTCGTGGTCATCGACTGCAGCGCGCTGCCGGGGCCGGTCGAGGCCGCCGAGATCCTCGAGCAGGCGCTGCGCGGCGCCGAGGGCGGCACGCTCGTGCTCGACGAGCCCGCGGAGCTCCCGATCGCGCTCCAGCGCGAGCTCATTCCTCCGCTCGACGCCAAGGTGTTCCGCGTCGTGGCGACCTCGACGCGCGATCTCCGCGTCGTCGTCAACCAAGGCGCGTTCCGCGAGGGCCTCTACTTCCGGCTCGCCGGCGCGACGATCAACGTGCCGTCGCTCCAAGAGCGGCTGCCCGACCTGCCGCTCTTGCTCGAGAAGTTCTTGGGCGACAAGGCGTCGCTCGCGACGCCCGATCTGCTCGCCGATCTCGCGCGCGTCCCCTGGATCGGCAACCTGCGCGAGCTCGAGCTCTACGCCGAGCGGCTGCGCGCGACCGACGGCGAGTCGCGCGAGTTCCCCGAGCCCGCCGAGCCCTTCGACCAGGCCGTCCCGACGATCGAGGCCGAGTTCGCGACGATGGAGGTCCCGATCGTCGACACCGATCAGGCCGCCGCGCTCGCGGGCACGACCGCCGAGCCTCCTCGCCTGCCTCCGCAGCTCGAGCCGTGGTTCGAAACCGGCTTCAAGGAGTTCCGCGAGCGCTGGATCGAGCTCGGCGAGCGCGAGTACCTCCGTCGCCTCATGAAGCGCACGAACCGCTCGAGCTCCACCGCCTCGCGCGAAGCAGGCCTCGAGCGCACGTACCTCTATCGCCTGCTGAAGAAACACGGCGTCTAAGCCGCGCGAGTCACGCAGCGGAAGCCGAGGTGGCACGTCGACGTGTCGATCGGCTGCGCCATGCGCGCGGCGGGGCGATAGCGACGGCAGTAGTTGGGCGCGCACAAGAACGAGCCGCCCTTCATCACCTTGCGCGGGATGCGCCCGGCATCGCCCGGGTGAAAGCTCTTGTCGCGATCGCCTCCGCGCGGGTTGCGGATCGCGCAGCAGTCGCGCGCGTCGGCGAGCACCAGGTGGCGACCCTCGTACCAGTCGGTGGTCCACTCCCAGACGTTGCCGATCATCTCGTAGAGGCCGAACGCGTTCGCGGGGAACGATCGCACGGGCGCGGTCCGCTCGAAGCGATCGAGGCGGAGGTTCTCGAAGGGGAACTCGCCTTGCCAGAAGTTCGCGAGGTACGCGCCGCCGGGCGTCAGCTCGTCGCCCCACGCGAACTCGGCGCCGTCGAGATCGCCGCGCGCGGCGCGCTCCCACTCGGCCTCGGTGGGGAGGGACTTGTTCGCCCAGTCGGCGTAGGCGACGGCGTCTTCGTACGCCACGTGCACGACGGGGTGGTCCATGCGGCCCTTGATCGAGCTCCCCTTCCCTTCGGGGCGTCGCCAGCTCGCGCGCTTCACCCACGTCCACCAGTTGTAGTGATTGGACACGTCGACCGGGCCGCGCGGCCTCTGGAAGACGACCGATCCGGGCGTGAGCAGCATCTCGGGGATCGCGCCCGGATAGTCGGCGGCGTTCGGGAGGCGCTCGGCGAGCGTGACGTAGCCGGTGGCGGCGACGAAGCGCGCGAACTCGGCGTTCGTCACGGCGGTGACGTCCATCCAGAAGCCGTCGACGCGGACGCGATGCGCGGGCCGCTCCTCGGGGTAGTGATCGTCGGAGCCCATCGTGAAGACGCCTCCGGGGATCCACGCCATGCCGGCCGAAGGCGGCGCGGTCGGTGCGTCGAGTGGGTGCTCCTTGACGGCCATGCGGTCCTCCTGCGGCAGCGCTCCTTCGAAGCCGTGCAGGCGACGTGCCCCGCACTGCGGTGCTCGGCGCGCGGGTACATCGGTTGCACCTCCGTGCCGCGTTCACCCTCAGGAGGGACGCGGATGGCCTCGCATCGCTCACACGGCAACGGCAACGCCGGCCAGAAGAAGCCCAACATTCTCGTGATCTGGGGCGACGACATCGGGATCTGGAACTTGAGCTGCTACAGCAGCGGCATGATGGGCTACCGCACGCCCAACATCGATCGCCTCGCGAAAGAAGGCATGCGCTTCACCGACGCCTACGGCGAGCAGAGCTGCACCGCCGGCCGCGCGGCGTTCATCACCGGGCAGAGCGTCTTCCGCAGCGGCCTCAGCAAGGTCGGCATGCCCGGCGCGCAGGTGGGGCTCCAGGCCGAAGACCCGACCATCGCCGAGCTGCTCAAGCCGCTCGGCTACGCGACCGGACAGTTCGGCAAGAACCACCTCGGCGATCGCAACGAGTACCTCCCGACGTTGCACGGCTTCGACGAGTTCTACGGCAACCTCTACCACCTCAACGCGGAGGAGGATCCCGAAGACCCCGACTACCCGAAAGACCCACGCTTCAAGGAGCGCTTCGGGCCGCGCGGCGTCTTGCGCTGCTGGGCCACCGACGTGGACGACAAGACCCAAGAGCCGCGGTGGGGCAAGATCGGCAGGCAGAAGATCGAAGACACGGGTCCGCTCACGCGCAAGCGCATGGAGACGTGCGACGACGACTTCGTCGCCAGCGCGAAAGACTTCATCGAGCGGCAGCACAAGGCGAAGAAGCCCTTCTTCTGCTGGGTCAACACGACCCACATGCACCTGCGCACCCACACCAAGCCCGAGAGCGTGGGGCAAGCCGGGCCGGGGCAGTCGACCTACCACGACACGATGATCGACCACGACGAGAACGTCGGCGAGCTGCTCGATCTCCTCGACACGCTCGGCATCGCCGACGACACGATCGTGATGTACTCGACCGACAACGGGCCGCACATGAACACGTGGCCCGACGGCGCGATGACGCCGTTCCGCAGCGAGAAGGACACCAACTGGGAGGGCGCCTTCCGCGTTCCTCTCCTCGTGCGCTGGCCGGGGAAGATCCCCGCGGGCGAGGTGTCGAACGAGATCGTGCAGCACCACGACTGGCTGCCGACGTTCCTCGCCGCGGCCGGCGAGCCGCACATCGTGGAGAAGCTGCGCGCAGGGCACAAAGCAGGCGACAAGCACTTCAAGGTGCACATCGACGGCTTCAACCTCTTGCCGTACCTGACCGGCAAGGAGAAGAAGAGCCCGCGCGAGGGCTTCATCTACTTCAGCGACGACGGCGATCTCGTCGCGCTCCGTTACAAGAACTGGAAGGTGACGTTCATGGAGCAGCGCTGCCCCGGCACGCTGCAAGTTTGGGCCGAGCCCTTCACGACGCTCCGCGTCCCGAAGCTCTTCAACCTCCGCACCGATCCGTTCGAGCGCGCCGACACCACCTCGAACACCTACTGGGATTGGTACTTGTCGAAGTCGTATACGATCATGGCCGCGCAAGCGCTCGTGTCGCGCTTCTTGACGACGTTCAAGGAGTTTCCGCCTCGACAGAAGGCGGCTTCGTTCACGATCGATCAGGCGCTCGAGAAGATGAACGACTCGTTCACCAGCAACCGCTGAGCCGACGCGCGCGTCGTGAGTGGTGATACGACTCCTTCGTCGTGTCGCTCACGGTCGCGCTCCTCGTACTCTCGTCCGCGTTTGCGCACGCGAGCTGGAACGCGATCGTCAAGTCGAGCAAGGATCCGGAGAACGCGATCGGCGCCATGATGCTCATCGGCGGCGCGAGCGGCGCCGTGATCGCGCTCGCGATGGGCACGCCGATGCCGCCGCCGATCGCGATGCGGTGGACGATCCTGAGCGGCGTCCTCGAGTCGGGCTACTTCGTCCTGCTCGCGCGCGCGCTCGCGCGGGCGCCGCTCGGGAGCGTCTACACCATCGCGCGCGGCGGCGCGCTCGTCGTCGTGTGGCCGGTGTCGGTCTTCGTCCTCGACGAGCGCGTGAGCCTCGGCCACGTCGCCGGAACGCTCCTCGTGATCGGCGGGCTCACCGCGACCGGGGCGGCCGGTGAGCGACGCCCTGCCGAGGGCGAGAGCGATCGCGAGAAGGTGCGCGCAGGGATGCTCTTGGCCGCGGGCTGCGCGCTCTTCATCGGCGGATACCACCTCTGCTACAAGCTCGCGCTCTCGAGCGGAGGCGCGCCGGCGGCGGTCAACGCGATCTCGCTTTGCATCGGCGCGACGTTGAGCCTCGTGCCCATGCTGCACCGGCGCGCGCAGATGATCGCCGCGGTCGTCGCCCAGCCCAAGCGCACCGTCGCCGCCGGCCTCCTCGGCACGCTCGGCTTCCTCGTCTTCCTCTCGGCCATGAAGGACGCCGGCGCCGGCAGCGTGCTCACGCTGCGCAACACGTCGATCCTCTTCGCCCAGGTGTTGTCGTTCGCGCTCGGCGAGCGACCCAAGCGCCTCGGCGTCGCCGGCGCCGTGCTCGTCACGCTCGGCGCGGCGATCCTCGCGCAGGCGTGATCGTCAAGCGAGGGCTGAGCCTGCGCACGAGCGACTCTTCGAGGCGCGCGACGCGCTGGCCGAGGCCAGGCGCGTCACGCTCCGCGGCGAGCGCGGCGCGCGCGGCGTCGTCGAAGGAGATCCGCGGAGGGCCCCCCGCGAGCTCCCAGAAGCGCTCGTCGCGCGGGAGCAGATCGCTCGTCAAGCCGAGCACGAGCTCCTTCGAGACGCCGTAGTCGGCGCTCGTCACCAGCGCGAGCCACAGCGAAGAGAGCCGCGGCGTGAGCAGGGGAACGCCGACAGAAGGAACCCGGCGGCGATCGAGCGCGGCGACGTGCTCGAGGATCTCGCGGGCGGTGAGCGTGTCGGGGCCGGGGATGTCGAACCACGTGCTCTTCGCGAGCGGGACGCGACGCGCAGCGACGAGCGCCCGCACGGCGTCGTCGAGCGCGAGCGGACGGCTCTTCGACTCCAGCCACCGCGGCAGCACCATGAACGGCAAGCGCCGCGAAAGATCGCGCACGATCCTCCACGACGCGCTGCCCGCGCCCACGATCATCGACGCCCGAAGCTCGATCGTGGGGACCTCGCCGGCGCGGAGGATCTCGCCTACCTCGAGGCGGCTCCCGAGGTGCTCCGACGGAGCTCCTCTCGGCGCCACGCCGCCGAGGTAGACGATCCGCTCGAGGCCGCTCGCGGCGGCGCTCTTCGCGAACGCGAGCGCCGCCCGTCGTTCGGCGCCGGGGTAGTCGCGCTGGCCGATGCTGTGCACCAGGTAGTACGCGCACGACGCGCCCTCGAGCGCCGCCGGCAACGTGGCAGGAAGGCGCACGTCGCAGGAGATCCACGTGACACCGCGTTCGAGCCGCGGCGGTGGACGTCGCGACCCCACGCGCACGCGCTCGCCCTCGGCGAGCAGCGCGGGAACGAGCGCTCGACCGACGAAGCCGCTGCCGCCGATGACGACGATCATGGCTTTACTCGTTGCAACGCGTACGCCACGGCGACGGGCATCAAACTTGAATCGTGCTCGAAGCATGTTCCCTCGCCGGCTCTTCCGCGATCGGAGCGAAGCCGGGCGTGAGCTCGCGCATCGCCTGCTTCGCTATCGCGCCGCCGCGCCGATCGTGCTCGCGTTGCCCCGAGGAGGCGTGCCGGTGGCGTTCGAGGTCGCTCGTGAGCTCGGCGCTCCGCTCGACGTCTGCGTGGTGCGCAAGATCGGCGCGCCCTTCCAGCCGGAGCTCGGGATCGGCGCGGTCGCCGAAGACGGCGCCGTCTACGTCGACCGCGAGACGGTGGATCTGATCGGGATGGACGAAGAAGAGGTCGCGAGGCTGGCCGTGCAGAAGCGCGCCGAGGTCGACGAGCGCGTTCGCCGCTTCCGCCGCGGAGCTCCGCCGCCCGACGTGCGGGGGCGGGTCGTCATCCTCGTCGACGACGGGATCGCCACCGGCGGCACCGCGCGCGCCGCGCTCCAGACGCTGCGCATGCGCGGCGCCGGCCGGATCGTCCTCGCCGTCCCCGTCGGCGCGACCGACAGCCTCGACGATCTCGCGCTCATCGCCGACGAGGTCGTGTGCCTCGCGCCGCAGCCTTCGCTCATCGCCGTGGGCATCTGGTACGACGACTTCCGGCCGACGACCGACGACGACGTCGTCGAGCTCCTCGACCGCGCGCGAAGCGACGCCGGGACGGACGCGATGAGGCCTTGAGTCGACGCGATCTTCAGGGATCGCGCTTCGAGTCCGCGAGCTCTTCGAGCTCGATCTCCTCGACCGTCGACTTCGGCACCGGCGGCGGCGGAGGTCGCACCGAGAGCACCTTCGCGGAAAACTCGATGTCCTTGCCCGCGAGCGGGTGAACGACGCGCGCGGTGATCTTCTCGTCGTCGACGCTCAGCACCTGGAGGGTGACGGGCGTGCCCTGCGGGCCCTTCGCCTCGAAGCGCGCCCCCTCGTCGATCTTCGCGTCTTTGGGAAATTCGCCCCGCGGGATCGTCATCGTGGGCTGCGACTCCTCGGTGCCGAACGCCTCGGCCGCGGGGATGACACCGCTCTTCTCCTCGCCGACGCCCAGGCCCTCGAGGCGCTTCTCGAGGCCCTCGATCATCTGACCGCCGCCTTGTTTGTACTCGACGGGCCCGCTCTTCTTCGACGACTCGATGAGATCGCCGCCGCTCACGCGGAGCTCGACGTCGATCCGAACGATCTGGCCCGGGCTGACCTTCGACATGCCGCGAGCATATCGCGATCTCAGAGCGGCAGCGCGGCGTCGACGATCTCCCGGAGAATGCGCTCGTCCGACGCGTCCGCCTCCCGGATGTAGGTGGCGAAGCGATAGCCCTTCCCCGCCGCCAAGAACGAGCACGACCACACGCGCATCTTCGTTCCGCGCACGTCGACACGAAGCTCGGTGCTCTGCGCGTCGGCCGCGCGACAGAGGCCGGCGCGCCGCTCGCGCGAGAGGATCTTGCCGTCCGCCGGCGGCCACGCGTGGGGCTCGACGGTCGCGAGGAGATCGTGAAGCTGCCCCAGATCGGTCGTGGTCGGGCGCGGATCGACCACCATCACGACGCGCTGGTCGCGCCCGCGACGATCGATCGTGACGACGTTGACGCGATCGCGCCGATCGGCGGCGACGAGCCGTGGGCCCGGCCCCGGGGTGGGCGCCTCGACGACGCTGACGTCGAGCGCGGAAGAGAAGCGGATCTCGAGCGCTCCGTTGGGCGTCGTCTCCACGACGTCGAGAGGCGGGCTCACGCGCGCCTTCTCGGCGGCCTGCAAGACGAAGAAGACGATCGCGGGCACGCCGAGGACCACGAGGATGATCCCGGCAAAGAGCCGGCCGCGCCGCGGCGCTTCACGAACGACGACGATCTCCGCGTCCGGAGGCCGGTCTGGTGGCTGCGCGACCGGTGGAATGAGCGAGGGCTCGAGGATGCGACCGTCGATCGACACCTCGCACGACGGGGGCTCGTGGACGAACGCGACGCGGGCCGCGCTCCCTCCTCGAAAAGGCCCCTCGCCGTGCAGCGGCACCACGTGGCCGTCGGCCTTACCACCCTGGGGAGAGCGCGAGACGAGGCGCGGACCGAGATAGACCGACTCCGTCAGCGTCTCGAGCTCGAGGCGCACCTCGAGCCTCTCCCCCGTCGGCAAGAGGTACTCCCACGACCGGTCGGCCACGCTCTTTTGTACCGCGAAGCCTGGACATGCGCGCACCCTTCTCGTGTAAAGTGCCACGCCAGATGAACTCCAGCTGGGATGACGGAGCCCTCGACGACGGCGCGCACCTGCCGACCCGGAAGGTCGACTCCATGTCGTCGCTGGTCGCGGAGATGATCGTCACCAGCCTCGACGACGCTCCTCCGAGCGCCCCGCCGGCGACGGTCGACGTGAGCCGCCTCGTGCAGCAGCCCGCGCCTTCGTGGCCGGCGCCGAGGTGGACCGTGCACGCGCCGGTCGGAGCCCCGGAGCGCGGGCCGCGGACGGCGACGGTCGTGCTCGCGATGCTGCTCGCGTTGCTGCTCTTCGCGGGCGGCGCCGTCGCGGCTTGGATGCACTTCGTCGCGGCGCGGTGACCGAGCTCGATCTCGTCATTCGCGGCGGCGAGCTGCTCGACGGGACGGGCGCACCTTCGCGACGCGTCGACGTCGGCGTCGCGGGCGATCGCATCGTCGCGATCGGCGATCTCGGGCGCGCGAAGAGGATCGTCGACGCGCGCGATCGCGTCGTCGCGCCCGGGTTCATCGACGTCCAGAGCCAATCGGTGCTCACGCTGCTCGCCGACGGCGACGCGCAGAGCCACGTGCGCCAGGGCATCACGACCGAGATCGTCGGCGAAGGCGGCTCTCCCGGTCAGCTCACGCCGAAGATCCTCGCGCAGGATTCGCGATGGCCCGAGTGGCTCGGCGCGCTCGGCCTCGAGCTCGACTGGAGCGGCTTCGACGGCTGGTTCGCGCGCCTCGAGCGCCAAGGCACCTCGGTGAATGTCGGCGCGTTCGCGTCGATCGATCTGCTCCGCGCCGAGGTCGTCGGCCTGGCCGATCGCCCGGCGACCGCAGACGAGATCGAGCGCATGCGCGCGATCCTCGACGCGGGGATGAAGCAAGGGACGTTCGGTCTCGCGACCGCGCTCGTGTATCCGCCGGCGTCGCACGCGAGCACCGACGAGCTCGTCGCGCTCGCGGAGATCGCCGCGCGTCACGGCGGTCTCTACGCGTCGCACGTTCGCGGTGAGAGCGGGCGCGTATTCACCGCCGTCGGCGAGGCGATCGAGATCGGGGAGCGCGCGCGCCTCCCCGTGCTCGTCTACCACCTGAAGATCGCCGGGCGCCCCAACTGGGGGCGCATGCGCGAGCTCGGCGCGCTCGTCGAGGGCGCGCGTTCGCGAGGGATCGCGATCTCGGCGTGCCAGTATCCCTACGCCGCCGCGGGCACGGGGATCTGCGCGCCGATCCCCGACTGGGCGCAAGAGGGCGGCCCCGAGGCGCTCGTCGAGCGCCTCCGCGCGCCGGAGACGCGCGCGCGCATCCGCCGTGAGATGGAGACGCGCGACGCGATGCTCGGCCGCGTCGACTTCGACGCCATCCAGATCGCGAGCGTTCCGCCGGGAGGCGACGCGAGCATGATGGGCAGGCGCGTGAGCGAGATCGCGCGATCGAAGAACGAGGATCCGTGGGACACGTACTTCTCGATCGTGATCGACAACCGCGCGAACGTCTTCGCGATCTATCACTCGATGAGCGAAGACGACGTGCGCACGGCGATGCGCTTTCCCTGGGTGAGCATCGCGAGCGACGCCGAGGCCACGAGCCCCGCGCAGCACGGCCTCGTGCATCCGCGCGCGTACGGGACGTTCCCGCGCGTGCTCGGCCGCTACGTGCGCGACGAGCGCGTGCTCGCGCTGCCGGAGGCGATCCGCAAGATGACGAGCCTCCCCGCCTCGCAGCTCGCGATCTCCGATCGCGGCGTCGTGCGCGAAGGCATGTTCGCCGATCTCGTCGTCTTCGATCCCGCCGCCGTGCGCGACACCGCGACGTTCGAAGCGCCCCACGCGTTCCCGATCGGCATCGAGACCGTCGTGGTGAACGGCGCCGTCACGGTCGAAGCGGGCGAGCACACCGGCGCGCGCGCGGGGCGTGTCGTGCGCCGCGCCTAGCGCCGCGCGCTCCGGATCAGGCCGCGCGGCGCTTCGCGGCGCCGCGGCGCACGACGTCGACCGTTCCGTCTTCCGAGACGACGACGGCGAGCGCGGGTTTCTCGGCCGCGTCGACGTAGCGCGCCGCGGAGTTGTAGCGCGCGCCGCGCGCCGGGCTCCCGACCTGCGCGCGCGCGCGGCCGTCGAGGATCACGCCGACCGCGTGACACAACCCCTTCGTGTCGAGCAGCACCGCGCCGTCGATCGCGGTGACGCGATCGACCGTGTCATCGCCCACCGCGGTCGGCACGATCGGCGCGCCTTGGTTCGAGAGCCGCATGCCCTCGGCCTCCGCGTTCTCCGCGACGACGACGAGCGCGCCCGTCTTTTGGCCGAGCGCGCGCCGGACGACCGCCCAGATCGCCGCGACCGCGCTCTCGGGCTGGTCGCCGAACTCCGCGCGCAGCGCGTCACGAAACTCCGCGACGTCGAGCGGCTCTTCCGGCAGCGTCGGAATGCCGAACACGACGCGCATGAGCGTCGACCCCGCGTGCACGAGCTCCCATCGCTGATGGCCCGCGAGCTCGATCACGAACAAGTCTTCGCGCGCGGTGTCGTAGTCGGGCGAGACGCCGCCGAGGCCGTGGATGCGGAACGAATCGGTGAGCAGGCGCGAGCTGCCTGACGAGAGCTCGAGCACCTTGCGCGCCCACGCCGCCTGCTCGAGGGGCACCGGGTGTTTGAACACGAGCTCGCGCGTGATGGAAGGATGGTGGAGGCGCGCCACGACCACGCTCCCGGACGGCTCACGTCCTTCGTACCTCAACGACGCGATCTCGTTGACCTCGTCGAAGAGCCCGATGAGCCCTTGCGGATGGCCGGCGGCGTGGCCGGCGGTGACCATCATCAAGCGCCCGGCGGTGCGGAGCACGTCTTCCGGATCGCGGCTGATCGGCTCGTAGCTCGGCGCGCCGCCTGCGCCGGCCGCGCCGCCGCCGAGCGCGCGCGTCGCGTCGAGCAAGAGCGTCCAGGCGACACCTTCGAGCAAGCTCCGGCATCGCACGTAGCCGTCCTCGACGATCGGCTTGCGGAGCGAGGCCTGCGCGTCGAACGTCTCGCCGTCGAAGCGGATGACCGGCACGATGTCGAAGTCGCCGACGCGCGCCGGCTGCCCTGCAAACGACCTCAGGTGCTGCTCTCGGTCGCGCGCGTCGAGACGATCCTGGATCGAGTCGTGGAGCGCCTCGGGCCACGGGAGCGCGGGATCGACCGAGAGCGAGTCGAACGCGTCGGCCGTGAGCGTGGCCTCCGGGGGCTCGACGCCCACGACGCGGCGCCCGCGCTTGGGCGGCTCGATCCGCACGAACGCGACGTCGATCGGCATGGGACGGCGCGCGCGCTCGAGCGCGCGCGTCGCCATCTCCCGCAGATCGACCGACAGGCCCATCAGGCGCTCATGCCGCGCGGGGCGGACGCGACGCGACGTCGCGGAGCACACGCGCGACGCGACGGAAGCGCTCCACGCGGGCGATGTCGGCCAAGCTCACGACGCCGACGGGCCGCCGGCTCTCGTCGACGCACACGATGCGCGACTTCTTGTGCTTCGCCATCAGGTCTTCGACCACGCTCAGCGGATCGTCGGGCGAGCAGGAGACGACCTCGTGAGTCATGATGTCGGCCGCGCTCGTCTTCTCCGGATCGCGCGCGGCGGCGACGACGCGCAGCACGAGATCCCGGTCGGTGACCGCACCGACGACGGCGCCCGACTCGTCGCATACGGGGACGAAGCCGACGTTGCGACGCCGCATGATCTCGGCGATGTGCTTCGCGCTGTCGTTCGCGCGGCAAGGCTCGACGTCGGTCTTCATGATCTCGCGGCAGTGCGCGCTGCGGGCGCGCATGCGCGGCAGCTTCTCTCCCGCCGCGGACTCACGCGCGGCGACGGCCGCCGCGATCGTGCCCGCCGGTCCACGTGGAAGGCGCTTCGCGATCGCCGAGAGGCTGATGACGCCGGCGATCCGCTTGCTCTTGTCGGTGCAGAGGATGCGCGAGCGCCGGTGGCGGCTCATGCGCTCTTCGGCGACGGCGAGGTCGTCGTTGGGGCTGCACGAGATGATCTCGCGCGTCATGATCTCGCCGACCCGCGTGCTCGCCGGATCGCGCCCCTCGGCGACGAGCCTGAGCGCGATGTCGCGATCGGTGATCGTCCCAATCGCGGCTTCGTCTTCGGTCGAGACCGGCAGGAACCCGACGTTGTGGTCGCGCATCGACAGCGCGGCCTCGGCCACCGAGGATGAGTCGCGACAGCGCTCGACGTCTCGCTTCATGAGCTCGGAACAGAGCATGACCGTTCTCCTCTCTTTTTCGCCTCTTGGTTTCTTCGCGTCGAAACATTCGAAGCAAGGGAGGCGCCACGCGAGGCCGGTCGGGCTTCGTGTATGCTCGGCGCCATGGCGCGCAAGAAGCTGCCCACCGACGCGATCGTGAAGGAGCTCCGCGAGTTTGGTCTCGGCTACCCGGGTGCGCACACCAAGAGCCCGTGGCCGGGCCACCTCGACGTCGCGGTCAACGACAAGACTTTCGTCTACCTCAGCATCGAGGGTGAGCCCTTCGGCATCTCGTGCAAGCTCCCGCACTCGAGCTCGGCCGCGCTCATGCTGCCATTCGCGTCGCCGACGCCGTACGGGCTCGGCAAGAGCGGCTGGGTCTCGGCGAAGTTTCCCGACGGCAAGCTGCCTCCTGTCGCGCTCTTCAAGGAGTGGATCGACGAGAGCTACCGCGCGCAGGCGCCGAAGAAGCTCGTCGCGCAGCTCGACGGCGTTGCACCCAAGAAGAAGGCTGCACCCAAGAAGAAGGCTGCGCCCAAGAAGAAGGCCTCGGCACGACGGTTGCGATGATCGCCGCGTGACCCCGCCGCCGAGCGAGCCCATCAAGCGCCTCTTGCCCTGGCTCGTCGCGGTCGCGTTCTTCATGCAGTCGCTCGACACGACCATCTTGAACACGGCCGTGCCGGCGATCGCGCAGGCGATGCACGTGACGCCGCTCGGCACCAAGTCGGTGCTCGCGAGCTACACGTTGAGCCTCGCGGTCTTCATTCCGATCAGCGGCTGGACGGCCGATCGCTTCGGCACGCGAGCGGTCTTCGCCTCGGCGATCGCGCTCTTCACGCTCGGGTCGGTGCTCTGCGGCCTCGCGACGAACATCGCGATGCTCGTCGCCTGCCGCGTCATCCAGGGCGCCGGTGGCGCGATGATGGTGCCCGTCGGGCGCATGACGATGGCGCGGACGTTCCCGAAGTCCGAGCTCGTCGGCGCCATGGCCTTCGTCGCGATCCCGAGCCTCGTCGGGCCCATGCTCGGGCCGGTGCTCGGCGGGCTCATCGTCGTCTACCTGCACTGGAGCGTCGTGTTCTTCGTCAACGTCCCCGTCGGGCTGCTCGGGCTCTACGCGGTGTGGCGCCATCTGCCCGACTACCGAGAGGCGCATACACCGCCGCTCGACACCGTCGGCCTCGTTCTGTTCGGCTCGGGCATCGCGCTCCTGTCGTACGTGCTCGAGGTCTTCGGCGAGCACACGTTGAGCGGTCCGCTCCTGCTCGGCGCGCTGCTCCTCTCGTTCGCTCTGCTCGCGGCCTACGGCCTTCGCGCGGTGCGCACCCCTCACCCGCTGCTCGCGCTCGGCATGTTTCGTATCCGGACGTTCCGCGCGGCGGTCTGCGGGAGCTTCTTCACGCGTCTCGGGCTCGGCGGCATTCCGTTCCTCTTCCCCCTGCTCTATCAAGTGGGCCTCGGCTTCTCGCCCATCGAGTCGGGCCTGCTCGTGATGCCCCAGGCGATGGCGGCGATCGGCCTCAAGGCGCTCCTCCCGTCGATCCTCGCGCGCTACGGCTATCGGCGGGTGCTCGTCTCCAACACCGTCATCCTCGGCGTCCTCATCATGCTGTTCGCGACCGTCGGCGCCACGACGCCGATCTGGCGCATCGTCGTGCAAGCGTTCGTCCTCGGCTTCTTCACGTCGACGCAGTACACGAGCATGAACACCCTCGTGTACGCCGACGTCAGGAGCGATCAGATGAGCGGCGCGAGCACGATCGCCGGGACCGGGCAGCAGCTCTCGATGAGCTTCGGCGTCGCGATCGCGTCGCTCGTCGCCGCGCTGTTCGTCCCGGAGCGGCTCCACTCGGTTCCGTCGGCGATGATCCACGGCGTGCACCAGGCGTTTCTGATCCTCGGCGTGCTCACCGTCGTGTCGTCGGTGGTGTTCACGAGCTTGCGCTGGGACGACGCCGCATCGCGCTGATCGATTGGCACACGGTGGCACGCCGCGAGAGCTCACAAGTCCGCGGAAATGGCGCCCTCCGGACCGGCACGCGAGATGCTTCGGCGGGGCGAGCCATGCGCACCACGTTCCTCGCTCTTCCCTTCTCTCTCCTCTTCGTCCTCGGCGCCTGCGGCGGCACGACGTCCGAAGGCGCATCGGCTCCTTCGGAGTCGATCTCGGGATCCGCGCAGGCGGCGCCGTCCGAGTCGGTCTCGACGACGTTCGGCATCTGGCATCGCGAGCAGGTCGACGCGACGAACCTCGAGATCAAGCCCGACGGAACGTTCCTCTGGAGCATCGAGGGCTGCGACTTCGGCGGCGGCGGCTGCGGCCGGTGGCAGGCCGACGCCGAAGGCATCGTCCTCCAGCCGCTCGAGGGCAACGTCTCCTTCGAGTGGTCGCATCAGGGATTCAAGGATCGTGTCCGCTTCATCCGCATCAAGCGCGAAGGCGAGACGGTCGCGATCCGCGGCATGATCGTCGACGGCGAGAGCTTCACGCAGACGTGGAAGAGCGGGCGCTCGTGCGCGATCTGCGGAGGCAGCCTCGGGCCGACCGGACAAGAGGCGTGCTCGACGCCGCTCCCCGCCGTCTGCGCGCCGTAACGATCACTGCGGCGCGGCGAGCGTGCGCGGCGCGACCCAGTAGATCTTGCCCGTCGTGTCGTCGGCGACGAAGAGGCGGCCGTCGGGCGCGAACACCGCGTCGGTCGCGCGCCCCGTCGGCTTGCCGAAGCCGTGCACGAAGATCTGCGCCGGCCCGACCGGACGGAGCGAGACGGGATCGGTCTTGAGCCACACGACGCCGCTGCCGCCGAAGCTCGTGATGACGCCGTGGAGCGCGACGAAGAGCCCGTGCCGATACGGCTCGGGGAAGGCGCCGCGATCGAAGTCGAGGCCGAACGGCGTGTCGTGGAGCGGAATGGCGGCGAGCTCGTCGCCGACGCCGCTGCAGTTCTGCGAGGCGAAGCCCGGCGCGGGGACGTCGCGCGCGACGCAGCACGGAAAGCCCCAGCTCTCGGCGTTTTTCACGAGGAGCGCGACCTTCTCGCGGCCGCCGACGCCGCCCCAGTTGTCGCCGGTGAGCTCGCTCGCGAAGCACTCGTTGCAGCTGCTCGGCGAGCAGCGCAGGTACATCGGGTTGCGGAACCCGTCGGCCACGAGATCGAGCGGGACGGGCAGCGGGAGGTTCATCTCCATGTGCAGCGCGAAGACGGCCCCGCGCGTCATCTCCTCCGGCGTGCAGCCGGAGCTGTCGCCGCGGCCGCGCGAGACGTAGATCGTTCCGTCGTGGAGGGCCTCGAGGGTGTGCGTCCAGCGCACGTCGGGGATGCCGGCGCCGCGGAGGTTCGCCACGAGCTCGCTCGGCGCCGCGGGCGCCGCGCGATCGCCCGTCTTGTACGGGAAGCGGCGGACCTCGTCGCTACGTGTAAAATACAAGTATCCGTTGGAGAAGAGCAGGCCGTGCACGCACGCGAGGTTCCCCGGGTCGGCCTCGAGGCCGTCGCACGAGGTGGCGAGGTTGCGCGGCGAGGGCCCGGCGTAGGTGATGACGCTGTCGGCGCGGCCGTCTTTGTCGTCGTCGGGGAGGATGACGATCGCGCCCGGTCCGTCGACCGCGCCCCCGGGCGTCATCATCGACGGCGCGGCGACGAAGAGATCGCCGTTGGGCGCGAAGCGGAGCACGCGCGCTTCGCCGACCGGCGTGGTCGTGAACTCGCGCACGCAGAACTCGGGGGGAACTTCGAGATCGGGCGTGTCGCCGCCGGGCAGATCGCAGAACTTCGCGCCCGTCCCGACGGGGATGTCGTTCATCGTGCACGTCGGCGCGGGCAGCACCGGGCGGCTCGCGTCGGCGTCGGGCGCGCCGGCGTCGGGCACGGGCACGACGACGGGCGCGGGCGCGATGAGCGCCGGGTCGCCCGTCGTGCACGCCGCGAACATCGCCGACGAAGCGACGAACGGGACGCCGACGGCGAGCGCGAGACGACGCGACACGTCGTCAGTTTAGCAGCTCAGAGCTGCTTGAGCGCGGTGATCACCTCGGGCTCCTCGAGGACGCCGGTGGCGAACAGCTCGCCGACGCGCTGGATGCTCGCGTCGGGCGGGACCTTGCCCGCGCGGATGCCGCGCGCGATCTGATCGGCCGAGACCGGCCCGACGGGATCGCTGCCGTCGACCCACACGAGGTACTGCGGCGTCGCGAGGCTCGCGAGCACCGAAGGCGGCGGCGGCGGTTCGCTCTCGGCGCTCACCGCCTTGAGCGCCGAGACGATCTCTTCTTGATCGAGCAGATCGGACCAGAACGTGTCGGCGTCGCGCTTGATGCGCGCGTCGCTCGGGACCTTCCCCGCGCGCAGACCGCGCGCGATTTGATCGGCCGACACCGGCCCGACGGGCTCGCCGCCTTCGATCCAGACCTGCCAGACGGGCGCGAGGAGGCGCGGATCGGTGAGCGCAGGTCGAAGGACGACCTCGGAGCGCTGGCGGGGCTTTCCTTGCTCGGCCGGATCGCGATCCATGCGGGCCCCTAGCGTGACGCAGATCCGGCGTTCTGCAAGGCCGAATTGCGGGCTAAAGGCCTCGATTTCACGTCTTGGGCGCGAAGACCGGGCCTCCGAGCGGGAGGATCGCGCGGCCCGTCGCGTTGGCCAGGACGAGGGAGAAGGCGATGTAGAGCGCCGTCGCCATCAACGCCGTCGTCGTCAGGGCGATCGGCAGCGCGAGCTCCTTGGTGTGCAGGAGGTGAGCGGCGATGCGGAACGCGTACAGGAGATCGATCTCGACGAGGAACAAAACGAGCGCCTTCGCGAAGTAGGCGAACGCGAGGGTCATCACGAGGAAGATGAGGCCGAAGCAGAGATCGACCGCGAGCACCACGGTCGCCGACGGCGCGCGGCCCTCGGCCATCTGCGAGAGCGCCCAGTAGTTCATGACCCAGTTGAACGAGAACGTCGTGAGCAGCGTTCCTCCGAGGCCGTTCTTGTTGGCGAAGCTCATGAGCCCGGCGAGGAACTGGCAGCCGCCGCCGAAGAGCAGGCAGAACCACGCGGTCGTCCGCAGCGCGTCGGCGGTGAGCGCGCTCGTGACGCCGAACGCCACCGGCAAGAGCGAGGCGCAGCCGATCGACAGGCCGAAGAGCCCGAGCGCCGTGGGATCGGCGAAGGGCAGCGCCGGGGTGCTCGCGTTCGCTTTGGAGGGCTCCATGGGTCCGACCTCTACCGCGCCTTCCGAGAGAAAGCGGTGACAAATCGACGACCGCGCAACGAAGGCAGGCCGGCCCTCATCTCATGTCTCGAGGAAAAGGAAACATGAGCTTCTCGATGGCACCGCTCCTCATGCACAGCGAGATGGTCCCGGTCGCGGCGCGCGACAGCCTCCGCGCCGCGTTCGAGGCCCCTCCCGAGCGAAGAGACCAGATGCTCCACTCGGCCGCGCGCATTCTCCACGCGCAGACGGGCCTCGACTGCGCCGACGTCCGCGAGCTCGTCGGCTTGACGAGCTCGGCCTGCACCTGAGCGTTCACTCCTGCGCGGCGGCCCCGTCGCGCGCGCGCTTCGGTTGGCAGTAGAGGCCGCCGCCTTCGGCGGGCAGCCGACAGTCGAGACCGTCACAGCACGAACCGCGACCGCTGCAGCGCGCGCCCGGCGCTTCACACTTGCGACGCACGTCGTCGATGCGCCGGTTCGCGTCGTCGAAGTGAAACGCGCACGTCTCGTGCGACGTGCGCGTCGTTCCGGCGTCGACCGCGCAGTAGACCCACGGTGTGAGGCTCGCCGTGCACGTGCACGGCGTCCCGTTGGCCGCGGCTTCGTCGTCGCAACGAACGAGCTGGTCGTCGGGCCACGCGTAGCGCCTGCGCGCGTTGCGCACCACGATCTCGCGATCGAGCGCGCCCTGCGCATACGCGAACGCGAGGAGCGCTCGCTCGCCGCTCGGTGGAACGATCGACGTCTCGCGTGCGCCGCCGTCGAGCTCTGCGGTGGCGCCTCGCGTCCACGCGTCGAGGTCGACGTCGAGATCGGACGCGGAGCAGAGCCCACCGTCGCAGTCGAGCGACGCCGAGCACGGCGGCGGGTCGAGCCATCCCTTCGCGGCGTCGCACTTCGTCTTCGTGGCGGCGAGCACGCTCGCCGCCACGCTGCGCGCGCCGGGCCGACCGAGGGCGTCGCGCGCCGCCTCGCTCGCGTTCGAGAGCGCTTGGGCCGACGCGCACGCCGCCGCGCCGGCCTCCGCGGGTGCGCGCGTGACACCGATCGCCGCCGACGAGAAGAGGGCGCGCGCGTTCGACTCCAAGAGCGCATCCGCCTGCGGCGCGCCTCCGTTCGGCGCGACGGAGGGCTCCGCGCCTCGAACGTGACGTTGCAGCGCGGCGCGGAGCTGCGCGACAGCGCCCGCGCCGACGCCGGGAGCGTCGAGCGGACAGCGCTCGGCGGCGCGTACGTAGACCGGCGCGCTCGCGTCGCCGCGCGAGAGCGAAGGACAGAGCGAGCGAGAGACCTTCTCCGCCACGGTGCTCGACTGACCGGCAAGCGTGATACGCCATGGATCTTCGTGCGGTCCGACGTGCGGGAGCTCCGCCGCTTCGACGAAGAACGCCGCGAGCGCGTCGGGTCCATGGTCTTCGTCGATCGCGCGCGCGAGCTCGCTCCACCTGGCCTTGCCTTCTTCTCGCGCGCCGTAGGCGGGATCGATGCACCTCACGATGCGACCGGCGGCGCGTGACAGCGGATCGAGCCGCGCGAAGTCGGGCGCGTTCGCGTCACCGACGGGCGCGTCGCAGTCGACGATGTACCGAGCGTCGCCGCGGAGGCGGAGCACGCTCCACGTCGCCTCTCGCGCGCCAATGTTCGCGCTCTTGCAGCGCCAAGCCACGAGCTTGCCCGTGTCGTCTTCCGCCATGTCGACGCGGTCGCACGAGATCCGATGCTCGACGATCGGCGTCGTGTGGATCCGAAGGTAGAAGGCGGTCATCGGCCCGGGGATGCGGCCGCCCGTCCAGCGCACTTTGCGCACGAGCTCGACCTTCACCTTGCCGTCGAGCGTCTCGTAGCTCTTCTCGCCCTCGACGCACCCGCAGCTCCGACCGCACGCCGCAGGGCCGAGAAAGAGGATCGCCGCCGCGAGCCTGCGCCATCGCATCGGCGCCCATCATGCATCATCGGCAGACGAGCGGGATCCCGTTCTTCGGCCGGAGCGTGACGGAGGGCGCCAGCGCGATCGGCGCGTGGGTGGTCGGCTGGAAGCGAAAGCGCCGCGCGATCGTCACGAGGATCAGCACGGCCTCCATCATCGCGAAGGCGTTGCCGATGCAGATGCGCGGACCTCCGCCGAAGGGGAAGTACGCGTGACGCGGGAGCGACTTGGCGAAGTCGTTCTCCCAGCGTTCGGGGCGGAACGCCTCGGGCTCGGCGAACCAGCGCGCGTCGCGGTGCACGACCCACTGCGCGACCCAGAGCTGGGTGCCCTTCGGAACGTGATACCCGCCGATGGTGCACGGCTCGAGCGTCTCGCGACCGAGCGCCCACGCCGGCGGATACAGGCGCATCGACTCGCGCACGACGCCCTCGGCGTAGCGAAGCCGCGGCATGTCGGCGGCGGTCGCGGGCCGATCGCCGAGCACCTCGTCGATCTCGGCGGCGAGCGCGCCCGCGGCCTTCGGATGCCGCGCGAGGAGGTGCAGCGCGTAGCCGAGCGTCAGCGCCGTCGTCTCGTGGCCCGCGAGGAGCAGCGTCATCGCCTCGTCGCGGAGCTGCGTGTCGGTCATCGATCCGTCTTCGTCCGAGGTCGCGGCGATGAGCATCGAGATCAGATCACCCTGATCGCCGCCCTGGCGACGCTCGCGGATGATCCCGTAGACGACCTCGTCGAGCTCGGCGATCGCCCTTCGGGCGCGCCGGTTGCTCGGCAGCGGCAGGCCGATGGGGATGAGCGAGCCGATGCCGGCGAAGCGATCCATCAAGACTTCGAGCGAGCGCTCGATCTTCCGCGCGACCGACGCGATCTCGACGCCGAAGAGCGTCTTGGCGACGATGTCGAGCGTGAGGCGCATCATGTCTTTGTGGACGTCGCGCGTCTCTCCGCGCGTCCAGTCGGCGACGGCGCGTTCGGCGTAGCGCACCATCACGTCGCCGTAGGCGGCGACGCGCTCGCGGTGAAAGCCCGGCTGCGCGAGGCGGCGCTGCTTGCGCCAGAAGGCGCCTTCGCTGACGAGCAGCCCGTTGCCGAGCATCACGGAGAGCTCGCGCGTCAGCTTGTCTTTGACGAGGCGATCGCGCTCGGTGACGAGCACCTGCTCGATCGCGTCGGGGTGGTTGAAGAGGAAGATGCGCTGGCCCGGGAGGTTGAACTCGACCGCGTCGCCGTGCTCGCGCGACACCCGTTCGAGGAAGCGAAGCGGATCGCGGAGCAAATCGAGCGAGCTGCCGACGACGGGCAGCTCCCGCGCGCGCGGAGGGCTCTTCGGCGCTCGCTCGTTCGGCGTTCTGTGGACGGCGATGCTTGGTTCCACGGCGGGCCTCCTCGCTCTCGGAGAGCTTGTTGAGCGTCGAGGCGACCCATTCTATTCCGATCGCTTCAGCCGAGATCGTCGTAGTAGAGCGCGGGTCGCTGCTCGCAGAACTCGCGAATGCACCGGCGATCGTCGAGCGTCAGGTCGTCGAGGGCGATGCCGATGCCGCGCGGCTCGTGCATCGAGTGCTCGCGGACCCAGCGCACCTGGCCGCGCGCGCGGACCGTCGCGCCCACCTCGGGCAGCGAGATCTCGAGATCGACCGACGTGCCGACCTCGAAGGACCGATAGGTCGACAAGAAGAGGCCGCCCTCGGCGTCGAAGACGTTGCCCGCGAGACCGCAGAAGAACTGCGACTCGCTCGCGAGGTGCACATCGACGAGCACCAGCACGCGGGCGAGTGCCGGATCTTGCACTTCGAGCTCATCCGAGAGCCATCCGCGGCGCGAGGACGGCGGGCCGCAGAGGCGGACGCCTGACTGAAATCGCTCGACGACGCGAGTACTTACGGGTGCGGGGTGGGCCTTGCTCGTCTTGGGCATCGCCCCGCGAGTTGCAGCTCCGATGCCGCACGCCGAGCCGTCAGCGCTTCTTCTTCTTCTGCGCGACCTTCTTCGCGCCCGACGGCTTGGCCGCCTTGGCCGGCTTCGCCGGCTTCGCGGCGCCCTTCTTCGGCTTCGCGGGCGGCGCCGCCGACTCCGACGAAGAATCCGACGAGGGCTCCGGCGCGTCGGCGCTCGCCGGCGATCCCGACGTGTCGTTCGACGCGACCGCGCTCGCCTCCGCCGGCGGCGGCTCGCTCGAGAGGAACGCGAGCTCACGCGCGATGAGGTCGCCTTCGTCCCCCTGGTACTTCTCGTGGACGAAACGGACCGTGCCGGTCGCGTCGAGGATGTACGTGGTCGGCATCTTCGCGACCTTCCACTTCTTCGCGATCACGTGACCGTCGTCCCACCCGATGGGGAAGGTCGCGCCTTGCGCGCGCGCCCAGTCGAGCACGCCGTCCTTGCTGTCGTCGACGGAGATGCCGACGATCTGGACGTTGCCTGCGTGCTGCTTCGCGAGCTCCTCGAGCTTGGGGAACGACTCCTTACAAGGCCCGCACCACGTGGCCCAGAAGTCGACGATCGCGATCTTGCCCCTGAGCGACTCGTTCGAGATCGTCCCTTTGCCGTTGAGGCTCTGGATCGACAGATCCGGTGCCGGCTTGCCGATCTCGGCGATGCCGCCTCCTTCGCCCGCGAGCGAAGCGGCTGTCTCCGGCGTCATCTGGCTGCCTCCACACGCGGCTGTCGTCGCGAGAACGAGCGAAAAACCAAGGACGACGCAGGCGCGGGTGAGAGACGATCGCATCGGGCAGCACCTCGTGGGAAGCGGGGGACACTTTTCCGCTCGCAAGATCCGCGCACACCCGCGCACTCGTATTAAGGTGCGCTCATGCGTCTCGCGATCACCCCCCTGATCGTCGCCGCCGCCGCGGCGCTCCCCGCCGGCTGTTCGAAAGATCCGAACGTTCCCTATCACGCGCCCGACGCCGGCGTGACCTACGTGCCGGTGACGCCGCCGCCTCCCGTCGACGCGAGCGCGCCGATCGCGACGTCCGACGCGGGCCCCGAGACGGCCGCCACGGCCGCCGAGGCCGCGCTCGACGTGGCGCTGATGGCCCTCGCCGACAAGGACGCGCCGGGCATGAAGCCCGACGGCCAGCCGATCCGCGCGACGTTGAAGGAGACCGAGCACGCCGAGACGATCGTGACGCTGCTCCCGGGGCGCTGTTACACGATCATCGCCATGTCACCGCCCCAGCAGATCTCGGACGTCGAGATCAGGCTCAACATGATGCCGTTCAACGCCGAGGCCCTCCACTCCTCGAAGGAGAAGAACCCGGCGTACATCGGCCGCGGCAAGACGCCGACGTGTCCGGTCGCGCCGATCGCGATCCAGTACAAGATCGAGGTCACCGCCAAGAAGGGCGCGGGCAGCGTCATCGCCCAGCTCTTCTCGCGCGCGAAGTAGATCGCGCTACAAACCTCGCTGCCACTCGCGGCGGAGCGGAACGCGCCCGTCGAGGGCCGCGTCGATCGCGGCGACGATGCGATCGCGATCGCGCGGGAGCGTTCCGCCGAGCGGCAGGTAGTTCGACGCGTGGTTCGTCCGGAAGATCGCGCTCGTCGGCCGCGCCTCCGCGACCATCGTGCGGAGCTCGGCGAGGAGCGCGGGCACCGGCGGCACCTCGAAGCGCCCCTTCTTCGCCAGCCGATCGAGCGGCGTGTCGGGGACGACCGTCACCGTGAGCGCGGAGAAGAACGCGGGATCCATCTTCGTCACGAGATCCGCCGTCGCGCGCGCGTGCTCGTCGCTCCGATCCATCGCGATGCCGAGCAGCGCGATGACGCTGAGCTGCATGCCCGCGGCGCGCGCACGACGCGCAGCCTCGACGTGCGCCGCCGCGTCGTCACCCTTGGCGATCCGCTTGAGCGTGGGGTCGTCGCCCGACTCGGGTCCGATGTAGAGGAGCGAGAGCCCGGCCGCGCGGAGCGCGCGGAGCTCCTCGTCGGTCTTGCCGAGGATGTTGCGCGCCATCGCGTAGCAGGAGACGCGTCGCAGGTTCGGGAAGCTCTGCTTCGCGCGCGCGAGGATCGCGAGCCAGTGATCGAGGTCGAGGACGAGCGCGTCGCCGTCGGCGACGAAGAGCTTCTCCACGTCGTCGCCCACCGCTTCTGCCGCGGCGTCGAGATCGGCGAGCGTCTCGCCGAGCGCGCGCACGCGGAACGTCTTGTCGCGGTACATGTCGCAGTAGGTGCAGTGGTTCCACGAGCACCCGATCGTCGCCTGGACGATGAGCGAGTCGGCCTCGGACGGCGGCCTGAAAATCCGACCTTCGTACCTCACGATCGGGTCTTTACCACGCGAGCGCTTGAATGCAGGCAGGCCGCGTGCAACCTAAGAGGAGCCAATGCGCCGCTGGAGCTTCTTCGGGCTCGCCACGATCGCGACGATCGCGATCGGCGCGACGGCGACGACGGCGCGCGCGGATCTGCCGACGCCGCGCCTCGTGCCTCAGCTCGAGCCGCCGTCGGATCGCGCCGCCGACACGATGACCCGCGGCGGCGATCCGTGGTCGTCGCGCCCCTTCGCCGTGCACGCGCAGGGCGGATCGACCGGCGGCCCCCTCGGCTACGGCGGCCTCTCCTTCGAGTGGGCGCCGACGCGCTACACCGTCTTCGGCGCCGGCGGCGGCTTCTCCTCGAGCGGTCCGACAGGCGCGTTCATGCCGCGCCTTCGCTTCCCGCTCAACCGATGGGTCGCCGTCGGCCTCGGCTTCCCGCTCTCGCTCGGGCCGTACGAGTACGTGATGTCGACGTCGGATCAGTGCGCCGGCGCCGGGTGCGAGATCGCGTTTCGCACGACGCGCCAGTGGACGATGGCCTTCTGGGGACACCTCGAGCCGAACGTCGAGTTTCGCCTCGGAAACGGCGGCGTCGCGCTCAGGGTCTACGGCGGCCCGAGTCTCGTGCTCAACAACACGAGCGATCGGTGCACCTCGACGCTGCCCGGCGGATGTCCTTCGTCGCTCGGCGAGCAGCGCATCTACGGCGGACTCTCGCTCGGCTACGCCTGGTAGATCGTCACGGCAACGGGTGCTTCGAGAAGAAGTCCCACATCGCGTCGGTCGCGACGATCTCGTTCGTCGTCTTTCCGAGCAACGGAACGGGTGATCCGCCCGGCCACGTGTGCCCGCCGCCTTGCACCGTACAGAGCGAGACCTCGGTGCCCGCCTTGCAGCCGTCGAAGGTCACGCACGTGACGTCGCCCTTCTTCATCGTCTCGCGCGGCGTCGCCGAGCATCCGTTGCGCGTCGCCCAGCCGCTCATCGTGTCGGCCACGCTGGGGTAGCCGGCGCCGTTGCCGCCATAGGGCACGAGCGCGTCGGACGTGCCGTTGAAGCTGAAGACGGAGACCGGACGCGACGGCGTGCAGCCCGCCTGCGGGATCGTGATGACGTGCGCGACCGGCGCGATCGCGGCGATGCGCGTCGAGAGCTCGCACGCGAGGCGATGCGAGAGCGCGCCGCCGTTCGACATGCCGGTGGAGAAGACGCGCTTGGTGTCGACGCAGAGCTTCGCCTCGAGCTCGTCGAGGATCTTCGTGACGTGGGCGACGTCGTCGATCTTCGACGACGCGGCTTCGCCGCAGCACACGCCGGCGTTCCAGCTCTGCTGCAGGCCGATGCCCTCGGCGTGCACCGACACGAAGCCCGCCTTGTCGGCCTTCGCGTTCATGCGCGAGAGCAGATCTTGCCCCGCGGCGTTCATCGACAGGCCGTGGAAGTCGAGGACGACGGGCGTGGGCTTCGTCGGATCGTAGCCCGGAGGCAGGTGCACCTTCACCCCGCGCATGCGGCCGCCAGAGGCGAGCGACCACTCGAGATCGCCCTTCAGCGCGCCCTTGCCGGTGCACGACGCGGCGGGCGCCGGAGGGTTCGGTGTGCCGTCCGTCGGCGCCGGCGCGGGAGGCTGCGCCTCGCCGACCGGATCCGGCGTCGTCGCCGCGGGCGCAGGGCTCGTTTCCGGCGGCGCCTCTGCGCCGCTGCACGCGATCGTGCACGCGAGCGCGGTCGACGCGACGACGTGAGCGAGCCATCGTTTCATCGGAGACACCTCCCTCGCTCCGAGCCGCCGCGAGGAGCGAACGCAACGTAGGCCGCGGATCGCGATCGGTCAAACCGAGAGAGGGGTGATCCGACCGATCATGCTCGCGCGACGAATCCCCGAGCCGCGCGTGGGCTCGCGAGCGCTCGCGAGCGGCCGCGAGATCTCGCGCGCCTCGGCGGTAGGATCCGCACCGTCACGGGAAGAATCCGCCGCTGCGCTCGGCACGCGCGGTGAATGTGCACGAGGCATGAAGCTGTGCCTCGCCCGTCTCGCGCTCGTCTCGCTCTTCGTCTCGATCACCGCTTGCACGGCGTCGGCCGAGGAAGAGGACGTCGCGAGCGCGAACGAAGAGCTCGTCACCGCGTCGTTCGTCGCGCGAGGCACCGCGTACTATCCCTCGAGCTCGACCCTCGAAGGCGGCTTCGTCGATCGACGCGGCGCGCGCCTGCGCACGCTCCAGCAGTACCTCGCGGGGCAAGCGGAGTACGTGTCGGTCGCGATGGACTCGACGGCGTTCCCCTACGGGCAGCATCTTCGCATCCGTGAGCTCGAGGCCAAGTACGGTCGCAAGATCGACTTTCGCGTCGTCGACACCGGCGGCGCGTTCCGCGGCCGAGGGCGAACGCGCATCGACGTGTGCGTCGCCAACCGCGCGGCGTCGTTCGACGCGACGATCAACGGCACGCTCCACGTCGACGCGCTCGATCGCCCGAGCCCGTCGGAGGGCGCTTCGTCGGGCAGCTCTTCGAGCTCTTCGAGCTCTTCGAGCTCTTCGGGTGGATCGTCGACGGGGCCGGCGTGCGGCAGCGACGGCGCGTGCAACCCCGGTTCGAACGGCTCCGGGCGCATCTGCACCGAGGGCCGCTGCGTCGCCGGCTGCCGCCGCGACGCGCACTGCCCCGGCGTGACGCGATGCGTGTCCGGTCAGTGCCGCTGACGACGCGCGACGACGCGAGAGGAGCGGTGTCGCCCCGCGTCCACACGCGATCCAGCGCGGCCGCTCCCCTCCTCTCATCGCTCGGCGATCCATCGTAGCTCGCGTTGGCGCGGCGCGTGCTCGCGTGCGTGAGGTGACGTGACGCGACGTGACGCGACACGACGCCCACCACCGAGGAGCACCGTCCGTGAGTGATCTGCGCTTGATCGCAGGCCGAGCCCTGCGCTCTCCTTCTCCCTGGCGATCCACGATGAGCGACGAACGATCGTTCGGCCATACCACCGAAAACCGCGAGGTGCCGGTCGCGCTCGTCCGCCGAGAGCGGCTGCGCCGTCCATGGGTGCGCTGGTCGGACGCCTACGGCGAGCACGAGGTGCTGGTCGAGGCGCGATGGATCCTCGGATCGGCGCGCGACACGCACGTCTGCGTCTCCGACCGCGCCGTCTCGCGCATCCACTGCGAGCTCGATCCGACGCCCGACGGGCTTTGGATCCGCGATCTCGGGAGCAAGAACGGCGTCGTCGTCGACGGCCTGCGCGTGTCGGGCGCGCTCGTTCCCGAAGGTGGCACGTTCCGCGTCGGCGGCACCACGCTCTCGATCCGCTACGGTGAAGAGGTCACCGACGAGCGCGTGTGGGGAGCCTCGCAGTTCGGCGAGATGGTCGGCAGGAGCCTCGCGATGCGAAAGCTCTTCGCGTCGATCGCCCAGCTCGCGCAGACCGATCTGTCGGTGCTGATCGTCGGCGAGACGGGCACGGGCAAGGAGCTCGTCGCGCGCGCGCTGCACGAAGCGTCGGCGCGCGCCGGGTTCCCGCTCGGCGTCGTCGACTGCGCGTCGATGCCGGAGCACCTCCTCGAGTCGGAGCTCTTCGGCCATCGGCGCGGCGCGTTCACCGGCGCCGACGCCACGCACGAAGGGATGGTCGAGCGCAGCGAGGGCGGCACGATCTTCCTCGACGAGATCGGCGAGCTGCCGCTCGGCATGCAGCCGAAGCTCCTCCGCCTGCTCGAGACGAAGACCTACAAGCGCGTCGGCGACACGAAGGTCCGCCGCGCGAACGTTCGCTTCGTCTCCGCGACGCACCGCGATCTGCGGAAGCTCGTCAACGCCGGCGCGTTCCGTGAGGATCTCTACTTCCGGCTCGCGGTCGCGGTCCTCGCGGTGCCTGCGCTGCGCGAGCGCGAGGGCGATCTCGAGGTGCTCGTCGATCGATTCGCCCCCGAGCTGCCGCCGTCGCTCTCGCGTCAGGCGCTGCTCGAGCACGCCGAGCAGCGCGCGTGGGCCGGCAACGTGCGAGAGCTCAAGAGCTTCGTCGACCGCGCGATCGCGCTCGGCACCGTGGATCCCGACCACGCCGATCCCGACGCGCTCCGGCTGCCGAACGCGCCCGCGCCCGCCTCGCCGGGCGGTGCGCCTGCGCTCGACGTAACGAAGCCGTTCAAGGTGGTGCGCGACGCGTGGCTCGAGCACCTCGAGCGCGAATACCTCGCGACGCTCATGTCGGTGCACGGGCGCAACGTCTCCGCGGTCGCGCGCGAGGCGGGGCTCGATCGCACGTACGTGCACCGGCTCATCCGCAAGCACGGGCTCTGAGGCACGTTACTTCACGAGCTTCATCACGCCGAGCGAAGCGTTGCCCCAGAAGATCGCGGAGGGCGTCGTCGCCACCGTGCGCGCTTGCTGTGCTTCGGCGATCCGCGTCGGCGCCCCGCCTTCGGCGGAGCACCTGCCCGCGCAGCGCCGGATCGATCCTGCGCTCTTCTGCTCGGCGTAGTAGATGACGCCGCCGTCGTCCTCGACGGCGATGCCTTGCGGCTCGATCGCGTCGCGGATCGGCGTGTCGAGGTTGCCCGCGAGGCCGCCCGGCGCGCGGGTGATCCGACCGTTGTAGAAGCCGCCGCCGATCGCGTAGTAGAGGACGCCGCCCGAGACGACGACGCTGCGCGCGACGCCGTCGAGGCCCGACGTCGACGGCCCGGCGTCGCGCGCCGACTTCGCGACCTCGTGGACGCCGCCTGCGTCGCTCGTCGTCCAGTAGAGCCGCGCGTCGTCGACCGCGATCGACGTGGCGGCGCCGTCGAAGAACGCGACGCGCGCCGCGCCGCCCGCGCACTTGTCGGCGCGCGCGCACGTGAAGACGTCGCCGAACGACGTCGCGAAGTAGACGTTCGCGGCGTCGGCGGTGATCGTCTTGATCTTCTGCACGGCCGCCCAGACCTCGCCGCTCGACGCGCGCACGTCGTACGCGCTGACGTCGCCGCCGGTGGCGACGAAGACCTTGTTGCCCTCGACCGCGAGATCGTTCGCCCCCACCGTCCCGATGTCGCCTCCGGCGACGTCGCACCCTCGCACGTCGCACCAGCGAGGCGGCGCTCCCGTCGTCGGCACGAAGAACACGAGGCCGCCGCTCACGACGACGCGATCGACGCCGGCCGCGCTCGCGAACACGTACGGCTGACACACGCCGGCCTGGCAGCCGCCCTTCTCGCAGTCGTGACCGCAAGAGCCGCAGTTGCGCGGATCGCTCGACGTCTTCGCCGGATCGCACGCGCCGTCGACCGGCGCGACGACGTCGTCGCCGGGCGGCGCGTCGCCGTCGCCCGCCGGAGGGCGCAGGGTGCGCGCTTCGTTGTCGAGGATCGCGTTGCACGCGACGAACGCGCCGGCGGTCGCCGCGCACGTGGCGCACATGCACAGCGTGACGACTGCGCGCGAGAGACGCCGGCCCATGGTCGGCATCGTAGCGGATCCACTCGGCTTGACCGCGATCCAATGCAGGAGGAAGATCGTTTCCAATGCCCGCGACGGTGCGCGAGGGAGAGGTGTTCGCCGGGAAATACCGGGTCGAGCGCGTTCTCGGGGAAGGCGGCTTCGGCCTCGTCTTCGCGGCGCGCAACATCGAGCTCGACGAGACCGTCGCCGTGAAGCTGCTCAAGCACAACGGCGATCGCGTCACCGCCGAGCGCTTCTTTCGCGAGGCGCGCTCGGCGTCGAAGATCCGCGGCGACGGGGTCGCACGGATCTACGCAGTCGACCAGCTCGAAGACGGCGATCTCTACATGGTCATGGAGTACCTCGAGGGCCGCGATCTTCGACGCGAGATCGTCGAGCGCGGGCCGCTCGGGATCCTCGACGCGGTCGATTGCATCCTGCAAACGTGTGACGTCATCGGCCGCGCGCACGCGATCGGGATCGTCCACCGCGACATCAAGTCGGCGAACTTGTTCAGCGTCGAGGGATCGTCCGTCGGGCGCCGGGTCAAGGTGCTCGACTTCGGGATCGCCCGCTCGCTCGATCCGGCGGAGGTGTCGCTGACGCAGTCGTCGGCGATGCTCGGATCGCCGCTCTACATGGCGCCCGAGCAGATGGTCGACGGTCGCGGTGTCGACGAGCGCGCCGACATCTGGGGCCTCGGCGCGACATTGTTCGAGCTGCTCACCGGCGAGCCCCCGTTCGGGACCGGGACGATCGCGCAGATCGTGAGCCGCGTGCAGTCGAAGCCGCCGACCCGCCTGCGCGATCTCCGGCCGGAGGTGCCGGCCGGGCTCGAAGCCGTCGTGCTCACGTGCCTCGAGAAGGATCGGGAGAAGCGCTTCGCCGACGTCGGCTCCCTCGTGGCGGCGCTCGCGCCTTGGGCGGCGGGCGACCTCGGCACCGCCGACACGCACGCCGACATCGTGACGACGCTCCCGCTCCGGCGCGCGCGCGTCGCCCCGGCTCCGGAGGTCGCCCCGGCTCTGGAAGAGGCCGTGACGTTGCGTCGCGACGTCGCGCCCCGACCGCCGGCCCGCCCCGACGAAGCGCCTCGCGCGCCGCGGCAGCTGCGCGCGCTCGCGGCCGTCGCCCTCGGGCTCCTCTTCGTCGCGATCGCGGTCACGCGCTACGTGCGCGCGCGCTCGTCGCCGCGCGATCCCGAGCCGGCGGCGACCTCCGCGATCGTCGTCTCCGTCGTGCCCGGGCCCGCGGGAGACACGGCCGCCGAGCCGACCACGGCGGAGGCCTCGGCCGCGCCGCTGCCGGCGATCGCTCCGAGCGCCGACCCTGCGGCCCGCGCGAACGGGCCCGGGCGAGCGAAGACGATCCGCGCGTCGACCGCGCGACCCGCCGGAGCGTCGAGCGTGCCTTCGGGACCCACGCCCTTGCCGGACGATCGCCAATGATCCGGTCGCGCTTCGCTCGCGTCGTCGCCCTCGCGGCGCTCGCCCTCGTCGCGAGCGCCGGGCGCGCGCGCGCCGACTCCGAGGCGCAAGCGCTCTTCGATGAAGGAAAGCGCCTCATGAGCGCCGGCCGGATCGATTCCGCGTGCGATCGGTTCGAACGCAGCCAGAGGCTCGAGCCCGCGGGCGGCACGCTCCTTCATCTCGCGGCCTGCCGCGAGCAGCAGGGAAAGACCGCGACCGCGTGGGAGCACTTCAATCAGGCGCTCAGCGCGGCGCGCGCGGCGCAGCGAAGAGATCGAGAGCAGGTCGCGGCCGAGCACATCGCGGCGCTCGAGCCGAAGCTCGTTCGCCTCCGCGTCGTCGTTTCTCCGGGCGTGAAGCAGATCGCGAAGCTCGAGATCACGCGCGACGGCAAGGCGCTCGATCCCGCCGCGTGGGGCGTCGCGGCTCCCGTCGATCCCGGCGCGCACGCGATCGTCGCGAGCGCGCCGGGGCGTCGCGCGTGGGAGAAGAGCGTCGAGGCCACGCGCGCAGGCACGACGGTCGACGTCGAGGTGCCCGATCTCGCCGTCGCGCCGATCGCCGCGCCTACCGAAGACGAGTCGGACGGATCGACCCAGCGCGCGCTCGGCGTCGCCGCCGGCGGCGTCGGCCTCGTCGGCGTCGTCGTGGGCACGGTGTTCGGGCTCCGATCGGCGTCCGCGCGCGACGAAGCGGATCGGATCTGCGGCGGCCCCGCGCCCCTCGACTGCCCGCAGGAGGGCGTCGACGTCGCCGACGACGCTCGCGCGTTCGGCAACGTCTCGACCGTCGCGTTCATCGTCGGAGCGATCGGGCTCGCGGGCGGCGCGGTGCTCTGGTTCACCGCGCCGAGCCGGCGCGACGCGGCGGCGTCGATGATGCGCGGAGAGCTCCGCTTCTCGTTCTGATCGGTGTCGCGTCGCGTCCACACGCGATCCGCTCCGGCGGCGCGCGCGGCGAAGTCTCGCGGAGATCGGCGCCCGTGCGCGCTGGCCCCACACGTGCACCACACGAAGACACGCGCGTCGTTCGCGCGCTTCTTCGGAGGTCACGATCATGTCATTCATTCATCGCTCGCTCGGCATCGCTGGTCTGGTCGCGCTCGCTGCGGCGTGCTCCACGGAGGTCGCGGAGACCTCGACCTCCTCGCAGGAGGCGCTCGCGAAAGACTCTCGCTGCGGTGAGGCGAGCGGCGGCGACGCCACCGACGCGCCGACGCCGGTCGCGCCCGCCGAGCTCTCCTTCCGCGACGTGAACAGCGCCTCGGTGCGCGTCGCGTACACGAAGCGCTGGAACACGC
Source organism: Labilithrix sp. (assembly GCA_019637175.1). GTDB lineage: Bacteria > Myxococcota_A > Polyangia > Polyangiales > Polyangiaceae > Labilithrix. The sequence goes on from JAHBWD010000048.1 coordinate 40,067, forward strand.
CCGCGTCGTGGAAAGGGAGCTTCACGCTCGTCGGCAAGAACGGCTTCACGAAGACGGCGACGTGCGCGGCTCCGTCGATCCCGGACGCGTGGGAGCGCGGCACGGGATACTGCAGCGCGTACTTCGACGGCGACGCGACCGGGACGATCACGTTCCGATACACGGGCTCGGGGCTCACGAGCCTCTCGATCGCCCCCGAATGACCGGTGTCGACCGGCGTCGACAGGTCGGTCCGGCGCGGATCCACGGTCGCCGTAATTTTCGTGAAATATCTGGGCGTTACACGCGCCCCTCTCGACCGACGAGCGTGGCATCGGCGGTGCTGAAGAGAACGACGGAGAGGTGAACGTCATGAATCGATTTCGCAAGACGGGGTGCTCGACTCACGCGGTGTTGGCGGTCGCGATCGCGACGATGGCGATCGCGTGCACGGACAACGGTCCGCCCGACGATCTGTTCACGGCGCCCGATCCCGAGGCGCCGAGCCGATCGGGGAAGCCCGATCCCGCGCCGGCCCCCGCCCCTGCGCCCGCGCCCGCCAGCCCCGAAGAAGGACCGGAACCGATCCCGACGGATCCGCCCGGCGACATCCCTCCGACCCCGGGCAACGTCGGCGGCGGGCTCGACGCGTCGTTCGGCGCGGGCGGCAAGCTCCTCTTCGCGACGCCCGTCGGCGCGTCGTTCGTCGCCGTGACGCCGGACGCGCGCCTCGTCGCCGCGAGCAGCAACGGCAACTTCGTCCTCGATCGGTACATGTCTACGGGCGTCGCCGACGCGTCGTTCGGCGCGGGCGGGCGGATCACGACCGACATCGGCGGAAACCAAGACCTCGCGCGCGCCGCGATCTTCCAGGGCGACGGCAAGATGCTCGTCGGCGGAGAGTGCTCGAACGGCGTCCGCCAGATGTTCTGCGTCGCGCGTTATCACGCGAGCGGCATCCTCGACAACGCGTTCGACGGCGACGGAAAGCTCATGACGTACATCCCGTACGACAGCGGGGTGACGGCGCTCGCGACGCACCCCAACGGGAGGATCGTCGCGGCCGGGACGCTCGACGACTCGCTCGTGAGCACCACGCACCTCTGGGCGGTGTCGCGCTACACGGCCGCCGGCGCGCTCGACAAGACCTTCGACGGCGACGGCATCGTGGGCCTCGACTTCCCCGGCTTCACGGGCGCTCCGCTCGCGACGTTCGCCGCGGCGGACGGCTCCGTCCTCGTCGCCGGATCGCTCACGCCGAATGCGACGCCGCCGCGCTCGCGCATGGCGATCTTCCGCCTCGGCGCGAACGGCGTGCGTGACGCGAGCTTCGGCGCCAACGGACGCGTGATCGTCGAGATGGGCCCGCAGGCCAACGAAGCGCGCGCGCTCGCGGTCCAGTCCGACGGCAAGATCATCCTCCTCGGCAACGAGTCCGCGGTGGGCGGAGGCATCGTGCGGTTGAACGTGAACGGCACCGTCGACGCCGCGTACGGCCTCGACGGGAGCGTGCGCGATCTCCCGCAGGCCAAGTGGAAGACGGCTCTCTTCCAGCCCGACGGCAAGCTCCTCGTGGCCGGCTACGCCACGTCGTCGGGGACGCGCGACTTCGTCGTCGCGCGCATCACGACCACGGGCCAGCCCGATCCGACGTTCGGCGCGATGGGCTGGGTCCAGACCGACTTCGGGCGCAACGAGGAGCCCGATCAGATTCGGATCACGGCGAGCGGCAAGCTGCTCGTCATCGGCCGCGACACGGCCGCGAGGCGCGTGATGGCGGCGCAGTACGAGCTCTGAAGCGTCAATCCGAGAACGCCTCCGTCCGGCCCGGGAGGGTGCCGGCGTCGGCCGCGGCGCTTGGAGCGTACGTCTCCCAGCCCGCGGCCCCTTCGACGAACCACGGCCAGTCGCGCTGCATGGACTGCACGACGACATCCCACATGCCGTGCGCGTTCGTGCCCGCGATGTTGAGGCGCGCGGGCACGTGATGGCGCGCGACGTTGCGCGCCGCGCTCCGATACGGCGCCTCGCAGCCGAGCGTCGTGCAGAGGAAGATCGCGCGCTCGCCTCCGCCCGCGGCCCACGTGCGCGCGAACGTCATGACCGGCTCGGGCGCGTACGCCGACTCCGCGAGCGCGACGCGGCGGTAGGCCTTCGGATCGCGCTGCGCGAGCGCTGCCGCCTGGGTCGCGCCCATCGAGAAGCCGGCGAGCACGACGGGCGCCTCGCGGATCCACCCCTCGAACATCGCGCGCGTCGCCGCGATCGCGCGCGCGACGCGCTGCGCGGTGTCGGCGGGAGAAGACCACGCGAGCGCGGCCTCGTTGCCGCCGACGCCGCGCGGACAGACGATGAACGGATGGGCGCCGGTGATCCCGCGCCACGCGCCGCAGGCCCACTCCGGGCGATCGCTCCCGCCGTGGAGCGCGATCATGATCGGACGAGGCTCGGTCGCGCCGAGCGGAACCGACACGACGCCGAGCTTGACCTTCCCGTCGAGCAGATCGATCTGCCAGGGAACGCCGCCGAGAGGCGCCCGCGATTCGTCCCCCGCGTCGGCGCCGGCGTCGAGCGCACCGACGTCGGGCGCGGCGTCGCGGATGTCGGCGCCGCGTTGCTGAGGAGCGTGACGAGAGCACGCCGCCACGGCCAGCGCGATCGCGCACGCGCGCTTGCTCATGCACGCATGCTACGGAGTCGCCGAAGTCGCCACCAGCACAGGCCGAGCCCCAGCGCGACCGCGCCGCCGATCGCGATCTCCCACGCGGCGCGCGGGCGCGCGCTCTCGATCTCCGGCGGCGCGCCGAACGTCTCCCAGCGCGTCACCACGACCGCGTCGCCGCGCTTCGCCGCGAATCGAAAGAGCCCGATGATCCGCTTGATCTCGGCGCGGCTCCACGCGTCGTCGGGCCCGCTCTCGATCGTGATGGGGCCCTCGTTCACCGCCCTCTCGTAGGCCACGACGAGGTTCTCGGCGAGCGCGCGCACGTTGTCGGGATCGTGCGCGGCGGGCATTCCCCACGCGCGCGGGGCGGGATCGATCGGGAGCCCCCGCGCGAGCGCGAAGCGGACGAACCAGGCGAGGGGCTGGACGTACGTGTAGTCGCCGATCGCGTACGCGATCTTCACGACGCGGCTCGCCTCGAGGGTGCGTGGCGCCGCGCCGCGTCGAAGCGCGAGGATCTGTCGCTCCGGGACGCTCGCGAGGTGGATGTCCAACGAAGCGACCTCCCAGTCTGCCAGCAAGCGGTGACGTCAATTCATTCCCCTTGAGCTAGAGTGCCGCCGTGCGCCGCGCCCTCCACGGCATCGCCCGCTTCGTCGTGCTCGCATCGATCTCGATGGCCTGCGCCGCCGAGACGGGCGCCGAGCATCCGACCGACGACGTCGAGCCGCGCATCCCGGCGGAGCCGCGATCGCCCGCGCCCGATCCGGGGCCCGCGCCCGGCAACGAGGCCGTCGCCGTCGGTCACGACCGCGAGATCCGAGGCGCGTGGATCTCGAGCGTCTACAACGGCACCTGGCCGAGCAAGACGGGGCTGACGAAGGAAGCTTCGCAGGCGGAGCTCGTCGCGCTCTTCGACGGGCTCGCCGCGGCGAACATGAACGCCGTGTTCCTCCAGGTGCGCCCCGAGTCCGACGCGCTCTATGCGTCGAGCCTCGAGCCGTGGAGCCGCTTTCTCACCGGCACGCAAGGCCAGAGCCCGGGGTGGGATCCGCTCGCGTTCGCCGTCGAAGAAGCGCACGCGCGCGGGATCGAGCTCCACGCGTGGATCAACCCCTATCGCGGCCTCGTGAGCAGGACCATCGCGGTCGCGCCGTCGCACGTCACGAAGATGCTGCCCGATCGCGCCTACCCCTACGGCGCGCAGGCGTGGATGGATCCAGGCGCGCCCGAAGTGAGGGCGCACATCCGCGACGTCGTTCGCGACATCGTCACGCGCTACGACGTCGACGGCATCCACTTCGACGACTACTTCTATCCCTACCCCGTCGCGGCCACGCCGTTCCCCGACGACGTCACGTTCGACGCCTACGCGTCGGGCGGCGGCGCGCTCGTGCGCCCCGACTGGCGGCGATCGAACGTCGACACGCTCGTGCGCGAGATCGGGGAGCTGGTCGCCAAAGAGCGCCCCGACGTCCGCTTCGGCATCAGCCCCTTCGGGATCTATCGACCGGGCATCCCCGCGGGCATCACCGGCCTCGACGCGTACGCCGAGCTCTACTGCGATCCCAAGAAGTGGATGGAGCAGGGCTGGGTCGACTACGTCGCGCCGCAGCTCTACTGGCCGACGACGCGGACGAACCAGGCGTTCGGCAAGCTCGTGACGTGGTGGGCGGGGCTCGCGAAGGACGGCCGATCGGTGATCGTGGGGCACGACGTCACCAAGCTCGGCGAGCCCGACTGGCCGCTCTCGGAGATGTCGCTCCAGGTGAAGCTCTCGCGCGACGAGCGTCCGAAGGGAGCGCGAGGCAACGTCTTCTTCACGGCGAAGGCGATCGCCAACGACGATCTCGGCCTGCGCACCGAGCTCGCGAAGACGTTCTGGAAGACCCCCGTGGCGACGCCTCCGCTCGCGACCGCCAAGAGCGAGACGCTCGCTCCGCCGGCCGTCGACGCCGAAGGTTGGACGCTGAAGGTCTCCGCGCCGTCGATCCGCGCGCGCGCGTTCGCCCTCCACCGGCGAGACAAGGACGCGTGGACGTTCGTACGGCTCACGCCAATGAAGAGCGGCGGCGCGTCGATCACCGTCGACACGCCGGGCGACTACGCGATCAGCGTCATCGATCGGCGCGGCGTCGAGAGCCTCGCGACGCCGATCGCGATCCGCTGACCGGCGCCGGAGAGGGCGCCGGTCGAACCGTACGGCGACCTTTGATCGCGCTTTGACGGCTCTTTGACGCAAGATCCGACCGCGTGGCGCCGTACTCGACGGTGGTGGACGCGACTTCTCCGAGAAGGCGGCGCCCACCCCCAACCCTGGAGCTTCACGATGACTACGATGATGAAGAAGACGGCTGTTCTCGGTGCGATCGCGTTCGCCCTCGTGGCCTGCGGCAAGAAGGACGAAGCAGCGAGCGGCGGAGGCGGCGGCGCCGCGACGACGACGACCACGACGGGGGCGGCGGCCAAGTCCCTCGGCGCGTGCAACAAGCTCACCAACGTCGGCAAGTGCACCGAGTACGACATGAGCAAGGACACGCTCGGCCTCAACAAGGGCGGCTGCGAAGCGACCGACGGCAAGTGGGAGACGAGCGCGTGCCCGAGCGAGAAGCAGTTTGCCAACTGCGCGACGAGCGAGACGAAGATCTTCTACTACGCGGGCACGACCGCGCCCGGCTCCGTCCTCACGATGGACGAGGAGTTCGCGAAGCTCGACTGCGAGATGATGAGCGGCAAGCTCACCGTCACCGGATCGTCGAAGGTCGAGGAGCCGAAGCCGGCCGCCGCGAAGAAGGCCGCGACCCCCGCCGCGGCGCCCGCGAAGAAGAAGTGAGTTCTCAGCTCGGCTTGTGAACGCGGCGAACGCGGAGGGCGCCGTGCGCGCCCTCCACGTCGGCGTACACGAGCTCGCCCTGCGCGCCCGGATTGATCTCGGCGGCGTTCGCCTCGTCGGTGTCGATGTGCATCTCGAGGACGAACTTCGGGCTCACGCGAATGAGCACGTCGCCGAAGACGAGCGAGCGCGGGCCGCCGCTCACCTCGACCTCGACCTCGTCGCCGTCGGCGACGCCGTATCGCTTCGCGTCGTCGGGCGACATGTGGATGTGACGCTTCGCGCAGATGAGGCCTTCGGTGAGCGACACCTTGCCCTTCGGCCCTTCGATCACGATGGGCGCCGAGCCGTCGGTCTTGCCCGAGTCGCGGATCGGCGCGTCGACGCCGAGCTTGAACTCGTCGGTGCGCGAGACCTCGACCTGGTTTCTGGGTCGGAGCGGACCGAGGAGGCGAACGCCGTCGATGCGGCCGCGCGGACCGATCAGGTTCACCTGCTCCTCGCACGCGTACTGACCGGGCTGGGAGATGTCCTTGCGCCGCGTCGGCGTCGCGTCCTTGCCGAAGAGCTCGGCGAACGTCTCCGCCGTGAGGTGGAGGTGGCGCGCGCTGACGGCGATCGGGATCGGCTGCGCGGGCGCCTCGCGCGCGCGGTCTCTCAAGACCTGCGCCGCCTGGCGCGCGATCGAGAGCTCCTCGTCGGTCTTCACCGCGAGCGCCGCGATGCGCGAGTGATCCGCCGTGAGGCGCGCCGTGGGCGCGTCGTGGGTGACCTTCGCCGACGCGTTGCGATCCTCGTCGAGGACGAGCCCGAGGAACTCGAAGCGCTGGAGGATGCGCTGGCGCATCGTCACGCTGTTCTCTCCGATACCGCCGGTGAGGACGACGGCGTCGAGGCCGCCCATCGAGGCCGCGTACGCGCCGACGTACTTGCGGACGCGGTGCGAGAACACCGTGATCGCGAGCCGGCAGCGATCGTCGCCCTCGGCCGCGCGCCGCTCGATGTCGCGCAGATCGTTGCCGGCGCCCGAGAGGCCGGCGAGGCCGCTCTCTCGGTTGAGCATCTTCTCGAGGCGCGCGTGATCCCACCCGGCGCCGAGGAGCGCGAGGATCGCGCCGGCGTCGATGTCGCCGGATCGCGTGCCCATGACGAGGCCCTCGAGCGGCGTCATGCCCATGCTCGTCTCGGTCGAGTGTCCGAGCTCGACGGCGCACGCGCTCGCCCCGTTGCCGAGGTGCAGCGTCACGAGGCGTAGCTCCTTGAGCGGACGCCCGAGCGACGAAGCCGCGAGCTCCGCGACGTACGCGTGCGACGTGCCGTGGAAGCCGAAGCGGCGGATGCCGTGGCGCCCGGCGACCTCGGGATCGATCGCGTAGGTGTGCGCGCGCCGCGGCATGCGCGCGTGGAACGCCGTGTCGAAGACGGCGACGTGAGGCACGCTCGGCAGCGCCTTGCGCGCCGCGCGGATGCCCGCGAGGTTCGCCGGGTTGTGGAGCGGCGCGAGCGGAACGCACGCCTCGACCGCGCGCTCGACCGCGTCGTCGACGAGGATCGCGCTCGTGAGATCGGCGCCGCCATGGACGACGCGATGCGCGACCGCCTCGATGCTCTGCCCCTTGACCTCCTCGAGCACGTGCGCGACCGCGGAGACGTGCGTGCGGTCGCCTTCGCCGATGCGCTCGACCTTCGTTTCGAAAAGCGCCTTGCCCGTGCCGGGATCGAGCAGGCGCGCCTTGAGCGTGGAGGAGCCGGCGTTGAGGACGAGGATGGTCATGGGCCTCTTCTTGTATCTGGTTTTCGCCGGCATACGGGCGCTTGCACATCTTCACCTACATGTCATACCTAAGAGATGCGCGTGCTCGAGGACCGTCACCTCGCCGAAGAGTTCGAAGCCCACGAGATGTCCCGCCGAAAGCTCCTCGCGGGCGCGCTCGGCTTCGCCGCGGCGCTCGGCATCGGCGGGTGCGCCGCGCCCTCCGACGCCGACGACGAGAACACCGAGGCGAGCGAAGACGAGCTGCGCGCGCGCCGCGCGGTCGGCATCGGCTACGACGCGACGAGCGTCGGCAAGGCGATCGACGCCGCGCTCGCCGAGACCCGCGGGCTCGCGTCGATCGCGCGCGGCGACTCGGTCTACCTCAAGGTCAACACCAACTCGGGCGATCCCGCGCCCTACTCGACGTCGCCCGAGCTGCTCGAGCACCTCGGCGGGCTCCTCCGCGACAAGGGCGTCACCGACATCCGCATCGGCGATCGATCCTTCTGGGGCGACAACGACACCGCCGGCAACTTCCGGCGCAACGGAATCGCCGCCGCCGCGCAGCGCCTCGGCACGCGCGCGGTGGTCTTCGACGACGACGTCGAGTGGGTCACGCTCCCCGCCGATTCGATGCCCGACTGGGTCGGGGCGATCCGCATCCCCACGATGGTCGCGACGGCGAAGCACATCATCAACCTGGCGAACATGAAGACGCACTTCATCACCGGGTTCACGATGACGCTCAAGAACGCGATCGGGATCATCCACGCGGCCGATCGCAAGCGGCGAGGAAATCTCTTCGTCCACGAGGCCGTCGACGCCAAGCTCGGTCGTCAGATCGCGCAGATCAGCAAGGCCATCACCCCAACGATGAACCTCATCGACGGCTGGCGCGCGCTCATCACCGGCGGCCCCACGCCTCACGACCGCACGGCGGGCCGCGGCGGCGGCCTCGCGCAGCCCAAGATCGTCATCGCGAGCATCGATCGAATCGCCGCGGATCTCACGGGCGTCGCGGTGCTTCGCTCGGTCTGCCCTCCGAGCGAGCCCATCACGCAGGGCAAGCCGTTCGAGCATCCTCAGCTCACCGCGGCGATGACCCACGGGGGCCTCGGCATCACGAAGCGCTCGCAGTACGTCTTGCGCGGACCGACCGTCGAGAACCTCGCGGCGTACAAGGCCGACGCGATCCGCTGAGCACGCTCACGCTCATGGCGAGTCCGTTCGGCTCGCGCTACTCGACGGGGATCGTCGGCATCGCGCGCGAGCGACCCGTCTCGAGATCGAAGAGGAGCACGAGCTCGTCCGCGAGATCCTGGCTGCCTTGCGCGACGAAGCGGACGTGCATCGCGGCGAGCAGCTCGGGCGGGACGTGAGCGCCGGGCTTGGTGGCGAGCGCGCGGACCGAGGTGAGGCTGAGCGGAGGCGGCGTCGTCGACGCGAGCGGGCTGCGCGATGCGGACATGCGTATCAACTAGCTGGATCACATCGACTCCGCAGGTCACCCAAAGAAACGACGGTGCCGCGTCGCGGTTGGCACGGCCTGGCACGCCCCGCCGGGATGAATTCCGCGTGATCACGGCGGCGAACCCGTGGCGCAGAGGTTGCTTGGGGCCGATCACCATGCAGCGCGTCGCTTCCGTTCTCGCTCACATCCTTGCTTCGACCGCGATCGTCGCTTGCGGCGGCGCCACCGCCGACGTGCCCGGCGACCCGGCGGGAACGTCGCCCGCGACCACCAGCGGGAGCTCGCCGGGCAAACCGCCGCCCCCGCAGCCCCCGCCGTCGACGGACGCGGGGACGACCACCGACGCGGCCACCGACGGAGGTGCGTGCGCGCCGGTGTTCGTCGGCACGGGCTCGTGCAGCGACGTCTGGCATCAGGTCTGCGGCATTCCGAAGGACATCGATCTCACGAACCCGACGCAAGAGCAGTGCGACCGCTTGTGCGGTCCGAGCCCGGCGCCGAACAAGTACTGGGGTTGCAGCGAGTACAAGCTCGCCGATCTCCCGGGTCCTTCGGTCGAGTGTTACACGTGCGTCGAGGGCCGACGCCCGGAGGGCTACGTCGATCCGCCGCTCGTGCCGACGATCGCGGGCTGGCTCGCGCACGCCGCCGATCTCGAGCGCGTCTCGATCGACGCCTTTCGGATCTTGCAGCGCGAGCTCGTTCACCACGGCGCGCCGGCCGATCTCGTCGCGCGCGCGGCGGAAGCCGAGGCCGACGAGGTCCGTCACGCGCGCGTCCTCGCGACGCTCGCGCGCCGCGAAGGAGCGACGCTTTCGGCCGCGCCGGTGCAGCACGGCGGCGTCCGCGCGCTCGTCGACATCGCGCTCGAGAACGCGATCGAGGGCTGCGTCCGCGAGACGTACGGCGCGCTCGTCGCCGGGTGGCAGGCCGATCACGCGCGACGGATCGACGTGCGTCGGGTGATGAAGTCGGTCTACCGCGACGAGACCGCGCACGCCGCGCTCGCGTGGGACGTCCACGCCTGGATCCTCGAGCGCCTCTCGGCCGAGGAGCGCGCGCGCGTCGAGCGCGCGATGCGCGACGCGCTCGACGAGCTCGCGATCGCGGCCAGCCTCCCGACGGCGCCCGATCTCGTCTCCGCGCTCGGCCTTCCGCCGGCGAAAGAGGCCGGTCGCCTCGCGGCGGGCCTGGCCGCCCACATGAACGTGCTCTCCGCCGCCGCCTAGAGGTATCCTCACGAGCTGGATGCGGGGATTGCCCGAGGTCCCATTCGGCACGGTCGTCGGCGGCGACTACATGATCCTGCGTCCGCTCGGGCGCGGCTCGATGGGCGCGCTCTACGTCGCGGAGCAGCTCAGCACCGCGCACCCGCGCGCGCTCAAGATCTTGCGAAGCGAGTACGTCGCCGACGAGACGCTCTTCAAGCGCTTCGAGCGCGAGGCGCAGATGGCCGCGAAGATCCGGAGCGAGCACGTGACGCAGGTGATCGCCTCGGGCGTCGACGCGAAGCTCCAAGTTCCGTGGATCGCGATGGAGCTGCTCGAGGGCCAGCACCTCGGCCACTACGTCGAGGAGCGCGGGCCGCTCCCCAAGGAAACGGTGCGCGTCGTCTTCGAGCAGCTCTGCCATGCCCTCGGCGCGGCGCACAAGCTCGGGATCGTGCATCGCGACCTCAAGCCGGCGAACGTGTTCCTCGGCAGCGCGCACCGCGTCGGCGCCGAGATGACCGTGAAGGTGCTCGACTTCGGCGTCGCCAGCATCATCGCCGAGAGCCTCACGCAGCTCGGCGAGCCGCTGGGAACGCCGAGCTGGATGGCGCCGGAGCAGACGCGGGGCGAAGACGTGACGCAGGCCACCGACGTCTGGGCGCTCGGATTGATTGCGTTCTACATGCTCACGGGGCGCGTCTTCTGGCGCGCCGCGACGCGGCCGGACGATCACGCAGGGGTGATGCGAGAGATCGCTCAGGCGGTGCCGATCGCGTCGATGCGCGCGCTCGAGCTCGGCGTCGCCGACTACATCCCCGCGGGCTTCAACGAGTGGTTCGCCCAGAGCGTCGCGCAGCGCGCGAGCGAGCGCTTCGTCAGCGCCGCCGCGGCGTATGCGGCCCTCGCGAACGCGCTCGGCGCGCGCGAACGCTGATACGCTGCGTGAAGGGCATGCAGGGCGACGGCAAGGATCTGCGCGAGCGCGGCGAGAAGCTCCTCGCGGCCGATCACTTCGAGGCGCTGGGTGTCGCGCGCGCGGCGGGCGCCGACGAGGTGCGCCGCGCCTTCATCGAGGCGGTCAAGACGTGGCACCCCGACCGCGTCCCCGCCGGCCTCGACGATCTGCGGCCGCTCTACGGCAAGGTCTTCGCCCGCCTCGAGCTCGCGCGCGCGACGCTCGGCGATCCGGCGCGACGCGCGAAGTACGTCGACGATCTCGGCAAGCAGAAGACCGCCGCGACGGCGGGAGACGTCTCTGCGGCCGAGGCCGGCGTCGAGCTCAAGAAGGCGGAGACGTTCCTCAAGAAGAACGATCTCGCGCAGGCCGAGCAGCACGTCCGGCGCGCGGTGAAGCTCGCGCCCGAGAACGTCGACGCGCAGGCGCTCCTCGCGTGGGTGCAGGCGAAGCCCGACAGCGCGCCCGCGCGCATCCGCGAGCTCGTCGGCGATCTCGATCGCGCGATCGCGAAGAACGATCGCTCGGCGCGCGCGTACTTCTACCGCGCGCAGCTCAAGAAGCGGATCGACGCGCCCGGCGCGATCGCCGACTTCGCGCGCGCCGCGGAGCTCGATCCGAGCAACGTCGACGCGGCGCGCGAGGTTCGCCTCCACAAGATGCGTCAGGAGAAGGCGACCGCGCCGTCGCCCGACAAACAGCGGGCGGACGAAGGCGGCGCCGTCGGCTTCTTCAAGAAGCTCTTCAAGCGCTGATCACCCGGCGACGCCGGGTTGCTCGACCGAGATCTTCACGGCGATGCGCTGCCCGGCGTCGACGCGCAAGACGACGCCGCGGAAGGGCGTCGCCGTCTCGACGAGGCCGATCGTCCCCGAGATCGTCGTGCCCGCCTTGACCCTCACGTCCTTCGGGTCGACCGGCACCATCAAGAGGCCGATCTCGGAGTAGTTGATCGTCTCGAACCGGAGGCGCTTGCCTTCGTGCATCACGATCACCGGCACGGCGCCCGTGAAGCGGAGCGCGTGGCGCCGCGAGTCCTTCACGTCGCGCAGGTAGACGGGCTGCGGCGCCGTCGATCGCTCGACGCCCCAGATCTCGTGCGTCGCGAGATCGATCGCGGTGAGGCTTCGCCCGTACACGCACGCGGTGTCGACGTTGATACGGCGCGGCTGGATGTCGACGTCGTAGATGGCGCTGTGGCCGTGGACGATGATCTTCGAGTAGTTCGGCTCGGGCATGCCGGGCCGACGGCGCATCCAGACCATCTCCTCGCCGTGGATCGCGACGTCGATCTCCTCAGGGCTCGTCGGCAGCCCGGCGTGGACGAAGAGGTGCTCGCCCTCGACGTGGTGGTAGGCGAGCTTCTCGTAGAACTCGCGGTGCTCCGGCGACATGTTGAAGACGCCGTCGTGGTCGGCGTACGACGCGAGCGTCGCGCTGCCGCCGTTGTAGATGAAGCGGGCGACGCGCTTCGAGTCGGAGCCGTCGAGGAACTCGCGGAGCATCAGCTCGTGGTTGCCGAGCAGGCACACGACCTCGCAGTACTCGTGGAGCTCGAGGACGGTGTCGACGACGCCGCGCGAGTCGGGACCTCGGTCGATGTAGTCGCCGAGGAAGACGACCAGCGAGTCGCGTGTCAGAGGGAGCTTCTGGATGAGCGCGCGCAGCTCGTCCGCACATCCATGGACGTCGCCGATGGCGAACACGCGCTTGCCCATTCAAGCGAATGTAACATTTCCGCGGGGGCCGCGAACGAAAGGAAAGCGGCCGGCTCGCCTCTCGTGCATGTCATGCATGTCTCGCTTGGGCACGATGGACGCTATTTTCCCTGGCGCGGTGCGACCCATGACGCAAAGCTCGATCCGCTGGAGGGCATGCTTCGCGGCGCTCGCCGCGTTCGCCGCGCTCGCCGCGTTCGCCGCGCTCGCCGCGTGCGCGACGCCGAGGGTCGCTCGCGACCAAGCGGCCCTCGCGATCGTCGTAGGCGACGGCGGCCCGTCGTCGATCGCCGACGCGCTCGCAAGGAGCGGCGCGACCGTCGTGCGGCTCGACCCCTCTGCGGAGCATGCGGATCTCGCGTCGATCGTGGGATCACGCGCGGGCCGCGTCGCGATCGTGAGCGAAGGACCGGCCGCGCGCGCCGCGGCGAAGCTCGCGCTCTTCCGGCCGCCGGGCGTCCGCGTCGACGCGTTCGTCGCCGTCGGCGGGACCTACGACGCGCTCGCCGACGATCTCGGATCGATGCGCGCGGCGCCGCCCGCGGTGCTCCTCCTCTCTCCCGCCGACGGCGATCCGCTCCAGGCGCGAACGGCGCGCGGGCTCGCGCGCGCGCTCGAGGAGAAGAACGCGCCTCACGTCGAAGCCCACGTCGCGCCGAAGGACGCCGACGCGACCGCGCTGATCGCCGCGTTCGTCGCGCACGGACCGACGCCGCAGCCGCTCGAGGGACCGTGGGGCGTCAAGCAACGCTGGTCGTCGAAGAGGCCTCCGCTCGATCACGACGCGTTCTGGTCGGACGAGCGCCTCGTCGTCACGCGCCCCGTCGACGGCGCGTTCCACGTAGCGCTGACGCAGATCTTCGGCGACGCGATGAGCGAGCTCAATCCGTGGCCGCTCCAGGAGTACAAGGCGCTGCCGCTCGCGGCCTACCTTCGCTCGCGCGATGTCGGGCGCGGCGATCACCTCGTCGTGACGAACATCCGCGGCGAGCAGCTCTATCTCACGCGCGCGGAGATCGAGCGAGACGAGCCCGTCATCGTGATCGGGATCGACGACGAGCGAAACCTGCATCGCCTCTTCACCTCGTACCGCCTGAAGCGCGCGACCTCGTGGAAGCCCGACGAAGGACCGATGCCGACGATGATCCGTCCGCTCGGGCCCTTCCTCTTCTTTCCTCGCGGCGCGCCGCCGGAGCTCGCCGACACGACGCTCGCGACCTTCTCGCTCACGCCGGCAAGCTTCCGCTTCCAAGCGGAGGATCCCGTCGCGATCGCGCGCCGCCTCTCGCCCGAGCTGCGAGCGACGCTCCTCGGCGCCGACGGATGCTTGAAGTGTCACGCCCTCCGCGGCGCCGGCGCGCACGCGCACCACGTGCGCGCGATCGACGGCAAGGCGCACGGAGGCTTCGCGCTCGGGCTCGACGAGTATCCGCGCGACGTGCTGAGGCGGTTCTTGTTCGATCAGGAGACCGTGGCCGCCGGCTTCGGCGTGACGCCGCTGCGCGTTCCGGCGTCCGCGGCCGAGGCGCTCTACGCGCTCGTCGACGCGAAGTGATGCGTCAGTTGTTCTTCGCGCCTTGCGCGATCCAGCGGCGAACGTTGTCGCGATCGGCCACCGAGAGCAGCTCGCCCGGCGGCATCTCCTGACCGCAGGCGCCCTTCGCGCAGTCTTTGTCGAGCGCGCAGTGCGTGCCGTCGAGCTTGTGCATCAAGAAGCTCTCCTCCGGCGCGCCCGCCTTGACGAAGTCGAGCTTCAGGCTGCTCGTCGCAGGCGCCAACATCGCTTGATGGATCTTCGCCGGGTCCTTCGGCAGGTAGATCCCGAGCGAGAGCTTCTCGTCGGCGTGGCACGCCGGCAGCGAGCACGTGCGCTGCACGATCGGGACGACCGTCGTGTTGAACGAGATCTCCGGCTGCGTGAGATCGACCGAGGCCGGCGCCGAGAGGCACTGGCGCGGCTTCTCGCCGGGCTCGCTGCCCGAAGATCCGCACGCACAAACGATGACGAGCCCCGACAGCGCGACGCCGACGCGAGTGTTCACGGGAGCGAGTCTACAGCCGCCTTCAGCTTTCGTCTTCTTCGTCGAAGAAGATGATGCTCGACTTGGGGAGCATGCGCACGCCCGTGTCGACGCCCGGAGGCATCGACACGGCCTGCGCGGCGTCGCTCCCGGCGTCGACGATCGACTTGAGCTCGGCGGCGACGTCGCCCGCGGTGATCGACTCGCCTGCCGGATCGAGCGCGAGCCAGCGCCCGAGCGCCTCTTCGACGCCCGGCGGCATGCCGGCGATGTTGAGCTTGAGCTGCGCGCCGCGGATCTTCGCCGGCAAGGGCGGCCTCCCCACGAGCAGGCGATGGAGGATGCCCGCGAGCGCGATGACGTCTTTCGCGGCCGTCGCGCTCCGATCGCCGACGCCGAGATCGAGCAGCTTCACCCGCGAGCCTCCGGCCGAAGAGGCGGCGACGAAGAGCGACGTCGCGCGGAGCGATCCATGGTGGAGGCCCGAGAGGTGCATCTCCGCGAGCACCGCCGCCGCCTGCCGCGTGATCTCGCACGCGACCTCCCAGCGCACGCGGCCGAGGCTCGCGACGTCGCGACCGGCGAGGCGCTCGGTCACGAGGAACGGGAGGCCGTCGCGATCTTCGCCGATGTGGATCGCGCGCAAGAGGCGCGCGGACGCGGCCCCGAAGAGGCGCTCGGACATCCGGCGGAACTGCGCCTCGCGATCCTTGCGATCGGCGCGGAGGACGCGGATCGCGATCTGCTCGCCCGACCACGTGTCGGTCCCGGAGAAGACGTCCGCGGTCTCGCCGCGCGCGATCCGCGCCTCCGCGAGGTAACGACCCTCGAGGAGGTACGAAGGAGGCGGCGGCGGGGACGCGGAGCTCATCGGAGGCCGTGCGCTCCATCGTAGCGACACGCGCGCAAATGGGCGAAATCAGGGCGTGAACGGATCGATGATCACCGCGCGACCGGCGAGCGCCGTACGGAAGAACTCGACGTACTGCTTGCGCCCTTCCGGCGAGAAGATGAGCTCGCCGTGCGTCGCGACGGTGCCGCCCGCCGTGGAGAACTGCCAGAGGCCGCCGGTCGCTCCGCTCGGGAGGTTCGCGGTCGCCGGCGCCGGGATGCGCGTCATGCCCGGGACGTCGTGGGTGACGGGGCCGACCTGCGCGAGCCCGAGCGCGCGCGCGAGGATCTCGGTCGACGTGTTGGGGACGATGTTGTCGTCCTTGACCTCCTGGACGAGGATGTCCTTCGCGCGCCAGTTGGCGACGCCGGGCATCGGCTCGAGAGTCGAGAAGCGCGCGTAGTTCGCCGGATCGCCGGGATCGACGATCGCTTGCGTGATCGCGAAGAACTTCGCGACGTCGGCCTGCGGCGTGCCCGGCGGCCGGAACGAGTCGACGATCAAGCCGAACAGACCGCTGTCGCGGATCAACGTGAGGAGCCCGTCGCCGCCGACGTTCCAGCACGCCGCGCGGATCTCCGGCGCGAGCGCGGAGACGAGCGGCCCGAGCACCGAGCCGAAGGAGTGACCGAGGTAGAGGATCTGGCTCGGATCCAGATCGGGCACGCCGTCGGGCGCGCCCACGGGCAACAGATCGAGCGTGCCCAGCGACTGGATGAAGCGCACGAGCTCGAGCTGATCGGATCCCATCTGCCGGAAGTTGTCGCGGACCTTCTCCATGTCGAAGGTCTTCGTGTCGGGGTTCGCGGCGAAGAAGCCGGTGACCGACTGGATGAGATCGCTCTTGCCGTCGACCGTGGGAGGATCGCTCCGCGAGCCGTGCTCCGGCGCGTCGATGCCGATGACCGCGACGCCGAGCTCGGCGAGGCGCTGCGCGGTGCCCCACGTTCCGTCTTTGTCGCCGCCGAGACCGTGGCCGAAGATGACGATCGGCCGCGGGCCCGACTGCGTCGCGTCGGCGAAGACGAGATCGACCTCGAGGCTCGCCGTTCCCTGCGCCACGGGCCTGTCGTCGACGACGTCGAACGTGCCGTTCGGCTTCGGACGGCGAAACTCGGGCGCTTCGAAGCGCGCGAGAAAGCGGGCGCGCTTGTCGGGATCGGGCGCGCGCTCCTTCAAGGCGAACGGCTGCGCGAGGCGCGGCGTGGGCGCGGCGCGCCGCTCGGCGCCCATGGCCTCGACGACGTCGCGAACGCTCTCGGTCGTGAAGACGCTGGCGAGCGTGATCGCGTCCTTCTGGATGCCCGTCGCCTGCGCGACGATCGGCAGCGCGCTGCGCACGCTCTCGGCGTAGGGCGTCGCCTCCTCGGAGAGGAGCGCGCGCGTCTCCGCGGTGGGGCGGATCTTCACGCCGCTCTTCGTCTTGATCCCGTCGCCGACGACGAAGGCGTAGCGCGTCCGCTGCCGCAGCGGCTCGACCGGATGCGCGAGCAAGGTGTAGTCCTCGATCTCCGCGTCGGAGTCGGTCGTCGAGTAGTAGATCGTGACGAGCGGTATCGCCTTGCCGCGCGTGGGCGACGCGTCGTCGACGTCGACGAGCGCCATCGCCTGCTCGCTTCCTTCGGGGACGATCTCCTTGCTGAAGCCCACGATGATCGGGCCGACGGTGGAGAATCCGTCGAGGCGGTCGAGCGCCTCGATCGTGCTCGGGAAGCTCGGGACGACGAGATCGGCGGTCGTCTCACGTCGCAGATCGACGCGGAGCCCTGTCTTGCTCGTCGGATCGGGCCGCGTGTAGCGGTTCGACGGATACGGCGAGAGGCGCGTGCTCTCGCGCGGACCGTAGAGCGCGAAGATCTCCTCCTCCGGCGGATCGGGCTCGGACGACGAGCACGCCGCGACAGCCAGGAGAGCGACGACGACGATGCCAAAGGCGCGCTTCACTGCTCGAGAAGATACCCGCGATCAGCGAGGAGCGGCCAGCGTGGCGAGCGGGCGGGGTGCGCGCCACGTTCGCCAGACGAGGTAGCCGAGCGCCCCGATCGAGCCGACGAAGGGGAGCGAGAGGAGCCAGGGCCAAGCGACGATCCCGCGCTCGCGCGCGTCGCGATGGATCCACGTCGCCACGAGGGAGAGCGCGATGCAGAGATCGAGCAGCACTTGCATGCCCCAGGGCTCGCGGAGCGCGAGGGTGATGAACCCGAAGTATCCCTCCTTCGCGATGACCATCGCGCTGAAGACCGTGAACGGAACGAGGACCAGGGCGGGGAGCATCTTCTTCATGACCTGAGCCTGGAGCCATCGGGTCGCAGAGGCCATGACCTCCGAGGTCATGTCCGGCGCATGGCGCGCGGGCACGACCGTTGCGATTCGTCGGTCGCGATGGTCACGAAATTTCGAGGGGTTTTCATGCTCGCGCTCTCCGCTGCCGCGTGCGGCGGGCGGATCGACACCGCGTCGGTCTTCGCGGACATCGGGCTCGGGACCGAGCCGAAGGACGAAGGACATCCCCTCAACTGCGTCGAGGTCGTCAACTGCAGTGATGCGTGCAAGGACGACGCGTGCGTTGACAAGTGCTACGCGCGGGCGGCCCCATGCAGCGACGTGCTTGCCCGCGACTTCGAGGCGTGCGTCGACGCGCAGCCAGACGTCGACAGCAAGCGCGCCAAGTGCCAAGAGCCGATCACCGTGTGCGCGGGCGACGATCCGAAGAAGGCGACCGGCGTCGGCGGAGGCGAGCGCTGCCCCGCGCAGATCCCTCGCATGGCCGCCGTGAAGCGATCGCCTTCGAATGTGCGCGTGCCACCGAAGCCGATCGACACGTCGCCGCCCCGATGATCAGCGAGGATCGACGAGCCTCGTCTTCGAGCGTGTCTCGCTCCACTCCGCGACCTCGAGGTGAACCAGGAAACACGCGTTGCCGTGGGTGCGCTGAATGACGATCCGGCGCTGGCGCGTGTCGATGTCGATGCGCGGCTGACCCTCGGAGTCGTCGTCGGGAGGGACCTCGCCGCGCGCGCACGCGAGGGTGTGGGAGAACGTTCCGTCGTCGTTCGCGCGCTCGCCGACGGCGCACACGAGATCGTCGGCGGCGAGCTCGAAGCGTCTGCACTTGATCGCGGGGCGAGTGATGAAGCGCGCTTGGCCGTCGCTTCGTAGCTTCGCGGTGAGCACGCACTCGGTCACGCCGTCGATCGAGGTCTCGTGAACCGTGGCCGGCCAGCGCGCCTCGACGAGGCGCGGCAGCGTCGCGTCGAGCCAGCGACCGCGCGCATAGAGCGACATGACGGCGACGGCCCCGACGAACAGCAGCGCCTTGAGCATGCGCCACGCGCTCCAACCCCGGCGGACCGTCTTCAGCTTGCGCGCGGGCACGACGACGATCTCGGTGCACGTGAGCGCGACCTTCCCTCCCGCGTCCTCTCGATAGCCGCGCGCGCCGCCGTCGGGCACGCGGCTCGCGACCATGAACGCGCGCACGGGGCCGTCGACGTCGCGGAGGGCCTCGGCCGCGCTCTCGCTGAGCGTCACGTCGAGAGGCTCGTCGTCGCGACGGAGCGCGCCTCCGACGCCACGGGCCGCGACCCATCCCTCGCTCTTCACACCGCTCTCGAGGAGCGCGAGCTCCGTCGCCTTCGGCAGCTCGGGTGCGTCGTGATCGTATGTCTCGCTGACGGAGGTCGAGTCGCTCCCGTCGTCGTCGTCGATCACCGAGATCCCGCCGCCGACCACCATCGACGGGAGGAATGACGCGTAGCCGCCGACGCCGAGCGAGAAGACGCTGCACGTCGCGCCACACGCGATCGTCAGGCCGCCCGCCGCGGCCCCGACGCCGACCGCGACGACGCCGACGGCGCACGCTCCGATCGCGATCACGCCGGTGGGCATCAAGCCCATCGCGATGATGCCCGTCGGACGCGTGCCGACCGCGATCACCGCGGCGACGTCGTCGTCGAGGGAGAAGAACGGCATCATCGCGCGTCGACCGGCGGCGCGCCGATCGGCGGGAGGCCGCCGGCGATCGCGAACCGATGAACGTCGTCGTAGCGCGCGGTCGTCGCCTTGCC
Organism: Labilithrix sp.; assembly: GCA_019637175.1. Taxonomy (GTDB): domain Bacteria; phylum Myxococcota_A; class Polyangia; order Polyangiales; family Polyangiaceae; genus Labilithrix. The sequence goes on from JAHBWD010000048.1 coordinate 59,635, forward strand.
GGCGAGCAGCGTCGGCGCGCGCGATCCGTCGCCCTCTTGGTGCAGGTGCGAGCCGGTCGTACAGATCGCGCCGCTCGGACCGTTGGTGATCGGCCCCGCGACGTGAAAGACCGTCCCGAGGTAGAGGCCGCTCTTCGATCCGTTGCCGAGCGCGACGTCGGCGGACGGCCACGCGTGGACCGGCGCGCTCGCGTGGTTCCACTTCACCCAGACGTCGGCGCGCGCGGGCACGACGTGCTGATACGCCGACTTGTGCCATCCGCGGTAGACGCCGCCCTTGCCGTAGAAGTACGTGACGACGACGAGCTTCGCGCCGTTGTCGTACGGCGAGCCCGGCAGCCACTGCGCGCACGACCCAGCCTCGCGGCTCGCGTACGCGCGGATCCAGCCGCCGGCCACGTCGCCTGGAACGTAGTCGAGCTGATGCCAGACCGGAGCGCCGCCGGGCGCCGCGATGTCCACGGCGTTGACGCCTCGGTGCGCGACGGAGGTTGGATACGCCGCGAGCGTCGTCACCGTGCCGCTCACGCCGGACGTCACGCTGATCCCCTCGGTGATCTTGGCCACGACGCGGTCTTCACGGCGCGCCTCGCGCGTGCAGCTCGCGAGCGCGACGAGCGCGAGCGCGGCCGTCGCGTCTCGCCTGGGTCCGACGCGCCTCATCGCTCGAAGGACAGCACGCCTCGCCGTCGCTCGCGACCCCCGTCGCGAGCGACCACTGGATTCGTCGCCCAGATGAGGCTATCGCGGCAGTGATGATGCGCGCGTGCTCGAAGGTCGTCGCGGCTTGCTTCCTCGCCGCGGCCTGCTCGTCTCCACCGGTGCAGGCGCCCCCGGCCCTGCCGCCGCTCTTCACGATTCCGCCGCCCCCGCCGCCGCGCGTGACGATCGCGCCCGCGACGGCGAGCAAGATCACCTTCGCGCGCATCGCGAAGTATCCCGAGCCCGGGTGGAACGTCCCTCGGCGGCTCGCCCACGCGCCCGACGGCAAGCTCGTGACGTACCTCGCGAGCGAGTCGGGCGACGAGACGATGTCGCTCTTCGCGTTCGACCGAGCGACGGGCAAGAGCGACGTGCTCGTGCGCGTCAAAGACCTCGTCGGCGAAGAGCCCGCGACCTTCTCCGCCGAAGAAGAGCTCCGTCGCGAGCGGCAGCGCGATCGCAACCAAGGGATCACCGCCTACGAGTGGGCGAAGAACGCGCCCGTCATGATCATCCCTCACAGGGGCAAGGTGTACGTGCGCGACGCGCGCGGCGTCCGCGCCCTCGTCACGACGAACGACGCCGTCGATCCGAAAGCGTGCGACACCGGCGAGCGCGTCGCGTTCGTCCGCAAGGGAGAGCTCTTCGCGGTCGACGTCGCGACGGGGAAGGAGATCTTCTCGACGCGGCCCGCCACCGCGATCGAGGGGGTGACGCGCGGCCTCTCCGACTTCAACGCGCAAGAAGAGCTCGGCGAGCCGAGCGGCTACGCGTGGTCGCCGAGGTGCGATCGGATCCTGTACCTCGAGGTCGACGAGCGTCCCGTCGGCACGGTGCCGGTGCTCGGCTTCCGCAACGGCGCGCCGGATCTGATGATGCAGCGCTACCCGCGATCGGGCACGAAGAACCCGATCGTGCGCGCGGGCATCGTCGATCTCGCGACCAAGCGAACGACGTGGCTTCGCCTCCCCGGCGAGGGCGAGCGCTACCTCGGGCGTTTTCGCTGGAGCGAAGACGGAAAGTCGCTCTTCTTCCAGACGCTCTCGCGCGATCAGAAGCGCCTCGTGCTCATGCGCGTCGATCCCGCGACGGGCGGGGCGACCGAGCTCGCGAGCGAGACGTCGAGCGCGTGGATCTCGTTCTCGCCGATGCGTCACCTCGCCAAGAGCGACGCGATCCTCTTCACGTCGCAGGCGACGGGAAACCACCACCTCGAGCTCCGGAGCGCGAAGGACGGGCGCGTGATCCGAACGCTCACGCTCGGTCCTTGGGACGTCGAGTCGATCGCCGCGGTCGACGAAGATCGAGGCCGCGTCGTCGTGAGCGGCACGAAGGAGAGCCCGCTCGAGCGCCACCTCTACGCCGTGCCGCTCGCCGGCGGCGAGCCGACCAAGCTCACGAAGGAGCGCGGCGTCCACGCGGCGGTCTTCGATCGCGCGGGCAAGACGTGGATCGACGTTCACTCCGCCGCGAACCGATCGCCGCGCGTCGCGGTGATGGACGAGCGCGACGCGCACGTCGCCGATCTTCCCGCGCGCCCCGACGACGAGGCGCTCGATCTGCGGGCGCCGCAGCCCGTGCAGCTCCCCGGCCCGAACGGAGAGATGCTCCAAGGCGCGCTGCTCACGCCGCGCGTCATCACGGGCAGGCACCCGGTCGTGGTGATGGTGTACGGCGGGCCCGGCGCGCAGCTCGTGCTCGATCACTGGGCCCCTCGCCTCTTGTGGCAGCACCTCGCCGATCGCGGCTTCGTCGTCTTCCAGCTCGACAACCGAGGCAGCGGCGGCCAGGGCGCCGCGTTCAGCCACCTCGTGCATCGGCGCCTCGGCAAGCTCGAGCTCGAAGATCAGATCGCGGGCGCGAAGTGGCTCTCGAGCCTGCCGTTCGTCGACGCCTCGCGCATCGGCATCTACGGCCACAGCTACGGCGGGTTCGTCGCCGGTCTCGCGATGCTCGAGGGCGGCGGCGTCTTCAAGGCCGGCGTCGCCGGCTCGCCGGTGACCGACTGGCGTCTCTACGACACCGCGTACACCGAGCGTTACATGGACACACCGGAGAAGAACCCGGAGGGCTACGCCGCCTCCGATCTCTCGAAGAAGGCCGCGGGCCTCACGGGCAAGCTCTTCATCGTCCACGCGCAGATGGACGAGAACGTCCACTATCAGCACACCGCGCAGCTCGTCGACGCGCTCGTCGCCGCCGACAAGAGGTTCGAGCTCCTCGTGCTGCCGAGCGAGCGCCACGGCTACCGAACGCCCGCGACGCGCGCGTACGTCAACGAGCGCGTCGCGTCGTTCCTCGCGGAGAGCTTGTGACGGTGTTCCCCCTCAGGGACAGCGTATGTTGAACTGATCGTGCGCGGCCGCTCCGTAGCCGCTCAGGGTCAACGTGGTCAGCGTGGGCGGGCACGTCCGCTCTCGATCGTGGGGCTCGAGATCCGTCGGGTAGCGCGCGAGGCGCAGCGTGACGGGACACGTCTCGCTCGCGACGCCCACGCCCGAGGCGTCGACGGCAGCGCGATACTCCGCGCGCTTCGCGCACGCGATCGCCGCCGCGTCGAACTCGTTGCCTGCGGGCGCGCTGAGGATGCGCACGGCGTCGACCTTGCCTGCCGCGTCGATCCGAGAGACGAGCTGCACGTCGACTGACAAGATCGGTGCGTGCGCCGCAGAAACGGGCCAGGCGCAGTGCTTCGGCAGCGTGACGACGCTGGCCCTGTCACGACAGTCGAAGCCGTCGACCATCTTCACGTGCGCCACCGGCGCGCCGTAGCCTGGCTTCACGAGCGCATCTTCTTTGAGGATGTCGGAACGACACCCTCCGACGAAGACGGCGAATGCGGCGACGGCCCCCGCCACGGCGCGATGCATCGCCATGAAGCATAGCGCGGCGCGCCTACGGAGCCAGAGGATCGCGGTATATCTCTGCGACCGGCAGCTCGCATCCCTCGCGTCCAAGGGAGACCAGCTTCACCGAATCGCCGTCTCGCGCGATGTGACGCGACCAGCTTCCGTCGCCCTCGCGACGTACGATCTCGACCTCCCGTCGGTCGTGCGCGACGAGGATGATCTCCTCGAGCGAGGGGATGCGCTTGTAGTTGCCGAGCTTCTCACCGCGGTCGTAGTCCTCCGTCGACGGGCTCAACACCTCGACCAGAAGGCATGGGTTCACGGCCGTGTGCCCCTTGGGGTCGTCGGGATCGACGTCGACTTTGCCGCAGATGACGGTCACATCGGGATAGGTGCCGAGCCCCGTCTCGCGAACGCGAACTCGCAGGTCGGAGCTGAAAACGCGACACGGCTGGCCTCGCAACGCTGCGGCGAGGAGCGCCGTGATGTTCGCGGCGATACCCGCGTGCTCCGGCGTCCCGCCCGACATGGCAAAGACCTGTCCGTCGACGAACTCGTGCTTCGTACCACTGTCTTCCTCGATGCGGAGATAGTCGTCGAAGCTCAGGCGATGCGGCGCGACATGTGCCATACGCGGAGCGTAGCGCAGACGATCGTAATCGCACGAGCCGTGCGACACCGGCGCCTTCGCGCCATCACTCCGTGCGCGTCCGCGGCGCATCTCGCGTCTCCGACGCGTGAAGGACGTGCCAGTCGGCGCACAGCTCCGGTGCGTTCGCGATGCGGCGGCCCTCTTCGACGCCGAGCTTGTCGGCCAGCTCGTCAGCGAAGGTCTTCGACTCGTTGGCCAACACGGTCGCGAGGCGCTCGAGCGGCGCGAGCGCTGCGTCCGACTTCGCGGGCTCTCGCTTTCCGGCCTGGACGAGCGCCACGTTGGCGAGCGCTTCGTGCGCCGCGCGGGCATTCGACCGGCGCGCGTGCGCCTGGATCACGGCGATGCACGCCACGGGCCCGATGGCGCTGGCCGTGTCGCCGACGACAGCGGCGCAGAGTGGAGTGATCTGCTCGGTCATGCGTCGATTCGAGGCAGCATACGCGGCGGTCACGGTCTCGATCCGTTCGGGCGCGAGTTGAAGGCGTGCGGCGACCTGCGGGTTCGGCACCCAGGGCTTGTCGCGGAGACACGGAATGCGCGCGCGCACGACGCCAGCGTCCGCCATACGCATCCAATCCGCGCTCGTCATGGCCGGACGACGTCCGTGAGCGCGAGCGGCGTCACGATCGTCGGGTTCGCTCTCGGCGCTCGGCACGGCGCGCGCGGTCACGGGCTGTTCGCCGAGCGCGGCGAGCCGCCGGTCGCACTCGTGAAGCGATGCGGTCAGGTTCTCGTTGGCGCGAACGAGCGCGTCGTCGTTCGACGCTGCGGCGACCTCGCTCTTCGCGTCCTTCGCGCCGGCCGTCGCCGAGCGCGGCGAGAGCGACCAAAGCCCGCTCGACAACGCCGCGCCGGCCGCGAAGCCGAGCGCGGCGACGGTCGTGGGCTTCATGCGCTACTGCGTGATGATCGGCGAGACCTCGCCGTTCCAGATGTTGAACGAGCCGCCGGTGATCCCGAGGTCGAAGTGGTTGTTGATCGCGTTGCCGTTGTTGCTGCACGCGGACGCCGCCAATTGAGGGACGGTGAACGAGAACGAGTTCTCCAAGCAGTACCAGCCGGTCGTCTCGTCGTACCCGCTCGTCGGGCAGACGCCGCTCTCGGTCGACTCACGGAGCGGAAGATCGAACTCCGCCGTGTTGCAGTTTCCACTGCCGCCGCCGGTGATGTCGAACCGGATGCGCGCCCTGATAGAGAAACCGAGCGCGGGTCCGGAGACGTCGACGGATCCCGTCGACGCTGGGCGGAACTGAAGCGTCGCAGCAACCGTCAGGGACGCGATGACGAACGATGACGAGTAGAACGACGACGTGATGCTCGACGCTTCGCCGTCGCCCTCGAGCTCCGCGGCGAAGTACGCGCTCGCTCCGGAACCATTCCCACCGAGCTCGATGGCGTGGTTGCTCGCGAAGCGGAAGAGCGAGTCTTGCCCCCACGGCACGATGAACTCGAACTCGCCGGGGTTGCCAACCGGATCCGCCTTCGCGTCGCTCGTGACCGTCGCAAACGCACCCAGAGTAAGAGCCGCGACGAGGATTGCTTGACGCTTCATTATCGTCCCTCCCTTCGCGAGGAAGCCAGCCCACGCTGGCGCATCCCGCGCTCGCTTCACGCTATGCAAGTGCGCAAAAAAACAACGCTAGTCGCGTGCGCGCACGAAGATGCGTGGTAGATGTCGCCCATGGGGCGGGCGGCCGAGACGATGATCCGATGCGTTGCGCTCGGTGTCGTCGTGAGCTGCGGCAGCGAGCGACAGTTCTTCGAAGAAGAAAAGCGCGACGCTCCGCCGCAGGAGGCGCTGCCGGAGGCCGGCGCTGGTGCCTCACGATGCGACGACGCAGCGAGCAAGAAGCTGCTCGCTGGTTGCCACTTCGTCCAGGTCGTAGGTACGTGGGCCTACCTCCAACTGGAGAGCACTGGGAGTGGGGCGAGCGGTTGCCTTCCGCTCGTCGTCGTGAACCCAGGTGACGAGCCCGCACGCCTTCGCGTCCGTCATGGCACGCGCGAGGCTGACGCCACTCCGTTCACTCGGCTCGTCGAGCTCGATGGCGAAGCGCCTCGCTATGTCGAGAGTGCCGACGGCTCCGTTCCGCCAGGACGCGTCGCCATCGTGTCCACTGTGTTCATGCAGGTCGCAACCCCTCCCTCTCCGGCGCCCTGCCCAACGCCAGCGTTCATCGACGATCGCTTTGGCTCGGAGCCGACGGCGTTGGTCGGGAGACGAACGCAATCGGTCGAGCTCATGTCCGACATCCCTGTCCTCGTCCTCGATGGGGGCACCCGCAACGACCATCACCTCGCTCTTGGCAACGCGCCGAGCGGCTACTTCGCCTACCCGGTCCACCTCTGGCAGTCGACAACGCTCGAGACGGGGCTCTTCAAGCCCGGTCGCCCTGACAAACTCGACAACCCGAGCTACATCCGCCCTGACGGCGAGCCCTTCTGGTACACGCTCACGCCGGGGCGAACGATCATCGCCGCGTCGGAGGACGATACTCACGTCACTTTCCCGGAGCTCGAAGGCGGAACGGGAACCGTGACGCTCGATCGAGGGCAAGTGTTTTCTCGCGTGACCAAGGACGCCTTCGTCGGTCACGCGGTCACCGCCGACAAGCCCATCGGCGTCGTCAGCATCACGCAACCAAACATCATCCCGTGGGACTACCCCTTCGGCCACGAGCTCGACGGCGGCGGGGGCCAGCAGGCGTCGATGCCCGAGACGGTCTGGGGCTCCGAGTACGTGGCCGTGCGTCACGCCGATCGTTGGCAGGGCCTCGTCGAGAGCCCTCCCTGGCGGATCCTCGGAGGCGCAGACGGCACGCGCCTCTCCTACGAGCCCGCGCGCCCGGAGGGAGCGCCCGAGATGATCGGCCGAGGCGAGCTCGCGATCTTCGAGTCCGGCTCCCCCTTCGTGGTCCGGAGCCAAGACGACGCCCACCGCTTCTACTTGAGCGCGCACATGACCGGCGGTCATTACATGCTCCAGCGCAACGGTCGGAAGTTCACCGACGAGTCGCGCGGAGGGAGCGTCTCGATCGGCGTCCTCACGACGTCGCGCTGGGCCAAGCGTTACCCGTTCCTCGTCGTCACGGAGGGGCTCTGGCCTGAGCATCACCTCGTCGTCGTGCGCAGGCGCGGCGCGAGCGACGTGACCCTCGACTGCGCGGGTACCCTCACCGGATGGCAGACGGTCGACGAGCAGTTCGAATACGTGCGCGTCCCTCTCCGCGATCACGACGGCCGCCCGACCCCCCACGGCGAACGAGCCTGCACGGCAGGGCCCCACTGGATCGAGAGCCATGATCCGTTCCACGCGACGCTCTGGGGCACCAACACGACCATGCGCCCCGCCTTCGACGAGATGCGGGGCTCGAGCGCGTACGGCGTCACCCTCTTCGGCGCCGATCTCCCGCCGAGCGATCCCGCGCGCTGAGCGCCCGCGCGAACGTCAATCGTCTTCTGCGTCGTTGCTCTGCAGGACGGCGAGCGCCTCCTCGAGCGCGGGGAGCGCCGCGAGATCCTTGCTTCGCTTCGACGCACGTTTGCTGGCGATGATGCGTTCGAGCGGAAGCACGCGCAGCACGATGCCGTCGACCTCGACCGGGATCGCGCGCTCGTACTCGTCGGCGAACGTGCCCAGTCCGTCCATGTGCGTCACCACGTCGAGGCGATCGCCGATCTTCTCGCCGCCGATCTGAGGCGGCCTCGCGCCAAACGACCCCGAGATCCGGCGCTGAGTTCGACGAGCATGAAGCGAACGCCGCGCCGCTCGAGCGCGTCGCGCAGCGCGCGCTCACGTTCCGTGAAGGCCGAAGAGTCGCCCATGGTCGAGGGAGGCGCGCAGGCGCTCGGAGGGCGTCTTCTCGAGGTTGCGGAGGACGCGGTAGACGCCACCCGGGTCTACGCCCGGATGACGGCTCGCGATCCGACGAGCGCGACGCCAGCGCTGCTCGTCCGCGACGATCCACGCGCGCTCCTCGGGGGAGAGCTCCTCCAGCAGCGACTCGTCCGCGCCCGTCATACGTCTTCATCTTGCCACGCCACGGCGCCGGCCGATCGCGAGCGCCGCCGTGGAGAGCGGCCCGACT
>JAHBWD010000049.1 GCA_019637175.1 Labilithrix sp.
CGGGCGGCGCGGGCGCGTGGCTCGCTTGCGGAGGCGCGGCCGCCTGCGCCGGGCCGCCCGCTTCCTTCGCGAGGATGACCTTTCGAACTTTGTCGATCAGCTGCTGCGTGTCGAAGGGCTTGTCGGCCCAGTCGTCGGCGCCCGCGTCGCGCCCGCGCGCTTGATCATAAGGAGCATAGCGGCTCGCGAGCATGATGATCGGCGCCCCCGGGCTGCGCCGGCGAATCTCTTTCGCGAGCGCGTAGCCGTCGTCGCTGCCGATGACGGTGTCCACCACGAACACGCCCGGATTTTCGCCGAGCTTGCCCATGGCGCTCTGCGAGCTCTCCGCGGTGATGACGCGGAAGTCCTCACCACTGAAGGTGATCTCGAGGACCTTTCGCATCGTGACGCTGTCGTCGACAGCGAGCAGGGTCTTGGCCACTGGATCTCTCCGATTTGCATCCGATTGTGCGGAGGTGGGGCAACCCGTGTCAAGCTACCCGCGCGTGCGACAGAAGACGGCCATCTCCTCGCCAGCGCAACAAAAACCGCCCGCCCCTTTCCGGGTGCCTCCGGATCTCGGCGGATCGGCCCTCGACGCCGTGGTCCGCGCGGCCTTCGAGCTCTCTTGGGGGCGGGCGCGCGAGCTGATTCGCCGAGGAAAAGTCTCGGTCGACGGCCGAACGGCGCTCGAGCCCGTGAAGCGCGTTCGCGCCGGGGCGGAGGTGACCCTCGACATGGGCGCCCGCCGGCCGAAGGCGGCGGCGATGGAGCTGCCCGAAGGCGCCCTCGTCGACGTCGACCCCCATTTCGTGGTCGTGGAGAAGCCCTCCGGCATCGGGACGGTGCCCTTCGATCCCGGCGGCATGGGCGCCTCCATCGCGCGGCGCGCGCAGCCGGGAGAAGAGGCCACGCTCGACGAGCGCGTCCGCGCGGCGCTCGCGCGGCGCGAGCGCACGAGCGGCGTCGCGCCTTCGCTCGGCGTCGTCCATCGACTCGACAAGGAGACCTCGGGGCTCATCGTCTTCACGCGCACGTGGGCGGCGAAGAAGATCCTCATGCAGGCCTTCCGCCAGCACACGATCCATCGCCGGTACCTCGCGATCGTGCACGGCGACGCGAAGGCGGGGACGATCCGCAGTCACTTCGTCGACGACCGCGGCGACGGCCTCCGCGGATCGATCGAGCGTCGCGCGGGGCGAAAGAAGCCCGTGGGGAGCGAGAAGGGGCAGCTCGCGATCACGCACCTCGAGGTCGTCGAGCGCCTCCGCGGTCCGGGCGTCGGTCCGTGCACGCTCGTCGCGTGCCGCCTCGAGACCGGCCGTACGCATCAGATCCGGATCCACCTCGCGGAGGCCGGCCACCCGGTCGTGGGCGATCGCGTCTACGTCCGCGGCTACCGAGGGACGGTGGTGCCCGCGCCGCGGCTCATGCTCCACGCCGCCGAGCTCGGCTTCGCGCATCCGGCGACGGGCGAAGAGCTCCGCTGGGAGTCGCCGCTCCCGGGCGACATGGAAGCGCTGCTCGTCAGTCTTCGCTGAACGGCGCGAGCGCCTCGCGCGTCACCGTGGTGCACGCGAACGTCACGACCGTGCGCGCCGCGTCGGCGCGCGTGATCGCGAGATCGAAGCGACCGTCCGTGCCCGACGCCGGATCGAAGCGCGCGGTGCCCCACGGCGAGCCGATGTCGTCGAGCGTGCACGCGTAGCCGCTCGCGTCGCGGTTGCACTCGGCGTGCGCTTCGTAGCGAGCCTCGTGGCCGAGCGCCATCTTGACGAAGCCGTCGAGCATGCTCTCGTCGGGCTTCACGTCGACGAGATCGAGGTGCACCTCGGGCGCGCCTCTCTGCGTGCACGCGAAGTGCGGCACCGGCTCGTACGCCAGCCACGCGAGGCGCGTGCCCGGCGCGCGCTCGGCGACGGCCTCGACGGAGAAGAGCGTTCGCGAGTAGTCGTGGGCGGGCAGCGCTGCGCGGATCTCCTTGTACCTCCCGACCGTGTCGCCGAAGAGCGCGTGGCTTCGCGCGTGGAGGCTCGTGAGCTGCATCGCGTCGGGATCGGCGACGTCGTCGGCGAGCGTGCCGATGAGGCGCCGCACCTTGCGGAAGTCGACGAGCGCGCGCGCCTCGTCGGCGCCTTCGGGGGCGGGCTCGGCGCTCGGCGCGAGCGACAGCGCGTAGCGGCGGCCGCCCTCGAGCTCGCCCACGCGCGCGCCGAAGAGCGCATAGCGAGACGCGCCGGTGAGCGCGATCGTCACGCCGGACGCGGGATCGCGCTCGATCGTCGCGAGCACGTCGGGCGCCGCCTCGGCCTGCGCCGACGAGGCCTGCTCCGCGGCGGCGTCGTCGCGAGCGCCGGCGCACGCGCTCGCGGCGACGAGACAAACGACGGCGGCAGACGCTCGAATCGGGCGCACGGGCCTCCCTACGCGCCCAGGCAGAAGCACGCGGCGCGCCAAGGTCACGCGCGCGCAAACCCCCGAAGAGACGAGCGCGCCGCCGGCGAAGATGGATCGCCGGCGATCTACCTACTGCGCCGCCGCGGCTTCCTCCGCCGGCGGCGTGGCCGCGGGCTCGGGGGCCATCGCGCTCTTGAGCGGCTTGTTGAACGCCCAGATCGCGACGCCGGCGGCGATGCCGAGCGCCATGAGGAGGAGGAAGAAGATCTCGCCGGACATCGTCGTGTAGAGCTGGCCGATGTAGCCCGAGAGGATGTTGCCGAAGAACGACGAGAGGAACCACATGCCCATCATCAGCGAGACGATGCGCACGGGAGAGACCTTCGTGACGAGCGAGAGGCCGATGGGCGAGAGATAGAGCTCGCCGACGGTGAGGAGGAGCGTGCAGAAGATCGGCCAGAAGACCGTGCCCTTGCCGCTGCCGATCAGCTTCGCGCCGATGACCATGACGATGAAGGATCCGCCGACCACGAAGCAGCCGATCGCCATCTTCGCGACGCTCGACGGCTCCTTGCCGCGCTTGTTCTGCCACGTCCAGAGCCGATCGAAGAGCGGCGCGAGGAGGAAGATGAACGCGGGGTTGACCGACTGGAACCACGTCGACGAGGCCCACGAGGGCCAGATCGTCTTCTCGTCGGCCCACGTCTGCATCGTGTTGCCCTGCTGCTCGTAGACGGCCCAGAACACGATGTTGAGCGCGCACAGGATGATGAGCGCGTAGACGCGCTTCCACTCGCTCTTCGTGAGCGAGCCGCTCTTCTCCGCGGCGGCCGCCTTGCCGCCTTCGGCCTTCTGCTGCTGGCGCGTGTCGGGCGCGAGCGTTTTCTGCCCGACGAGCTGCACCACCATGCCGATGCACATGCCGATGCCCGCGGCCATGAAGCCGTAACGCCAGCCGTACGCCGCCGCGAGCGAGCCGCAGATGAAGTTGCAGATGAACGCGCCGAGGTTGATCCCCATGTAGAAGATCGTGAACGCGCCGTCGCGCCGCGGGTCGCCGGGCGGATAGAGGTTGCCGACCTGCGTCGAGATGTTCGGCTTGAAGAAGCCGTTGCCGATGATGAGGAGCATCAGGCCGATGAAGAACGCCGCCTCCGATCCGAAGAGCACGAACTGGCCGAGCGCCATGAGCGTGCCGCCGACGAAGACCGATCGCTTCTGCCCGAGGTACTTGTCGGCGATGAGGCCGCCGAGCACCGGCGTGAGGTAGACGAGGCCGGTGTACCAGCCGTAGAGCACGGATGCGTTCGGCGCGACCGCGCACGTCTGCGAGGCCACCGACTGCGCGATCTCCTCGGCCATCGGCGCGAGCTTCTTGACCTCGTCGCCCTTCACGAGCGCGGCGGTCTTCTCGGTGATGCACTCGGCGAGCTTGGCCTGGTCGACGGTCGGCAACAGCTTCTTGATCGTCGTCCAGCCGAGGACGCTGTTGGGATCGCCGGCGGCCTCGTAGGCCTTGCCCTGGTACTGCTGCCGGATCGTGATGAACAGGAAGTTCACCATGTACAGCTTCAGGAGCCCTCGCATCCCGTAGTACGAGAAGCGTTCCCACATCTCCGTGAAGAACAGGACGAAGAGACCGATCGGGTGACCGAAGAGCTGCTTGCCGCTGGGCGGGCCGTTCGGGGGTTTGCTTTCAGTGGTCGTCGCCATGGTCTCCGGTGGCCCCTCCCCGCGGGAAAAGCGGCGCATCCAACCACAAAGCGGCCCGCGATCAAAGCACGGGCGGTGGATCGCCGTTTCGGTGAGCGCCGGATTTTTTCAATCCAGATCATGGCGCAAACACCTGAAAATACATCGCAACCACATTGGCACACATGGTGCTCTTTCCCGAGGCATGACGCTCCGCCGCCTCTTCGCCGCCACGACGCTTGCTCTCGCCGCCACCGCCATCGCCGGGTGCAGCGGCGCCCCTTCGGAAGACGACGACGCCTCGGCGGGATCGAACCAAGCCGCCACCATCGCGCGGCCCCCGCAGTTCGTGATCCTCGCGTTCGACGGCTCCTACAACCTGCCGTTCTGGCGCGAGTCGCGCGCGTTCGCCGCGTCGAACAACCTCAAGTTCACGTACTTCATCAGCGGCGTCTACTTCATCCCCAACGCCGCGAAGGCCGGCTACGTCGGCCCGCGCAACGGCGCCGGCAAGTCGGCGATCGGCTGGGGCGGCACCGCCGCCGAGATCGCGGAGCGCTACGAAGAGGTGAGGCTCGCGGCGGCCGCGGGGCACGAGATCGCGTCGCACGCCAACGGCCACTTCGACGGCAGCAGCTGGAGCGAGTCGGACTGGAACAGCGAGTTCGATCAGTTCGACAAGATCATGTTCGAGGGCGTCGGCGTCCGCGCTCCTCGCCTCGGCTTCGGCGCGCGCGACGTCGTCGGCTTCCGCGCTCCCCAGCTCGGTCACAGCCCGGGCCTCTTCCGGACGCTGCCGAACAAGAGCTACGCCTACGACACGAGCAAGTCCGACGCGGCCAACTACTGGCCCGAGAAGAACAACGGCGTCTGGAACTTCCCGCTCGCGCGGCTCCGCATCGTCGGGTCGAACAAGGCGACGCTCTCGATGGACTACAACTTCTACGTCGCCGACTCGCGCGGTGAGCCGAACGCCGCGAACAAGGAGACGTACAAGAAGCAGATGATCGACACGTACATGGCCTACTTCCAGGCCAACTACTTCGGCAACCGCGCGCCGCTGCACATCGGTCACCACTTCTCGAAGTGGAACGGCGGCGCCTACTGGGAGGCGATGCAGGCCTTCGCCAAGCGCGTCTGCGGTCAGCCCGAGGTCAAGTGCGGGACGTACAAGGACCTCGTGAAGTTCGTCGAGGAGAACAAGGACAAGCGCCGCGAGCTCCAGGCCGGATCGTTCACCCAGCTCCCGCGTCCGCCGGGCGCTGCGTCGAGCGCGCTCGAAGACGTGCCCGAGAGCGAGATCGCCGGCACGGCCGAAGATCACGCGGCGCACGACGACAACGAAGCGAACGAATGAAGCTCTCGCTCGGCGCCGTCCTCGTCTTCGCGGCCTTCGCCGCCGGGTGCGCTGCGCCCGCGGCGGAGGAGATCGAAGAAGAAGCCACCGCCGGCGAAGACGCGCTCATCGGGGGCAAGCCTGCGACGGTCGCCGACTTCCCCGCGACGCTCTACCTGAAGGACGGCTGCACGGCGGCCAAGGTCGCGCCGAAGCGCGTGCTCACCGCGGCTCACTGCGTCGTCGATCCCGCCACCGTCTCGATCGTGTATCCGGCGGGCGCGAAGCTCGCGCTCGCGCGCGACGGCAAGAGCTTCGTCGAGCACGAGGTCGCGGCCGTCCACGTGCATCCGTCGTGGATGCGCGCGTGCGAGGAGACGTACTGCGCTTCGTCGTCGGCGACCGCGCTCATGGACGCGGCCGACGTCGCGGTCATCGAGCTCACGCGCGATCTCGACGGCGTCCCGGAGGCCGCGATCGATCCGGCGCCGCTCGCGCCGGGCGACGCCGTCGTCGTGCTCGGCTTCGGCTGCACCGAGGGCGTGCTCGCGCCCGACGCGCACGGCCGCTCTTCGGTACCGCGCTCGCTCGCCTACGCCGACACGCGCGTCGTCGACGCGCGCCGCGCGATCCACGAAGGGAGCCCGGTCGGCGCGGACGCGCTTCCGCGCGTCACCGGCAGCTACGCGATGACGCCCGGACCGGCGTTCGGCAAGGGCGGCTCCGCGGGTCTCTGCCCGGGCGACTCCGGCGGCCCGCTCTACCGCCGCGCCGGCGGCGAGCTCCTCGTCGCGGGAATCAATGCAAATTACACGCTTCGCCCCGAGGCCGAAGATACGGTCGGCCTCCCGGTCACCAACTGGCACACGCGCCTCGACGCCAAGTCACGCCACGGCATCGCCTCGTGGCTCGCGTCGGTCGGCGTGGGTCGAGACTGATCTCCGGATCACCGCAAGAAGACCCAGCGCGACTTGGCGGCCACTTCGAAGTGGAAGTGGTTCTTGTGCTGCCGGTTGTAGTCGGGCGTCAGCATCACGTTGAAGAGCTGCGCTTCGGCCGCCTCGCACACGATCTTGCGCAGCGTGGCCGCCGGCTCGGCCTTGGGCCGCGTCCCCGCGCAGGGCTTGCCGCCGATGCGTCCGTGGAAGTCCTTCTCCACGCTGATCGTCTTGCCGTCGCGCGTCTTGAAGAGACCGATGTCGATCGCGAGCGCGCCCCCGTGACGCCGCCCCGGCCCGTTCGCCACCGCCCGCGCCGGCGGAGGGCGATAGACCGAGAAGTGCACGACCTCCACGATCTCGTACTTGTTCAGGATGCGCGCGAAGTCGTCGAGCGCGAGCACGAGGCGGCAGTCGTAGATCTCGTAGACCGACGTTCGTCGCTGCGCCGCGGGCAGCATCGAGCGGATCTCGACGCCGCCGAGCGTGCCCCTCAGCCTGAGCGGCGCGACCACGCCCCGCGCCTCCTCCACGCGCTCGAAGACGATCCGCCGCTTCGCGAGCTCCGCCTCGCACGACGCTCGGTCCATCGCCGCATACCGCGACGCGATCGGCGCTCCCTTCACCCCCGCGTCCGGCGCCGGCTCCGCCTCCTCTTCGATCTCCTCCGCCGCCCCCTCGTGCTCTCCTTCTTCGCCCTCCTCCGCCGTCCCCGCTTCCTCTCCCGCGCCCTCTCGCGCGCCCTCTCCCGCTCCCTCTCGCGCTCCCGCTCCCGCTTCCGCTCCCGCCCTCGCTCGCGCTCCCGCCCCCGCGCACCCCACGACGACGATCACCGCCGCCACCGCAAGGAGCCCGCGAACCATGCCCGCGGAGCTTAGCCCCGCCACCCCCGAGGGAAAACCTGCGGCCGACCTGGTATGATCACGACCGATGTCGGACCTGTCGCCGCGCGCCAGACAGATCCTCTACGCGTGCATCACCGAGTTCGTCGAGACCGGTGAGCCCGTAGGCTCGCGCACGCTCTCGAAGAAGGGCATCGCCCTCTCCGCGGCCTCGATCCGCAACGTCCTCTCGGATCTGGAAGAGCTCGGCTACCTCCATCAACCGCACACGAGCGCGGGCCGCGTCCCGACCGACAAGGCCTTCCGCCTCTTCATCGACGCGATGATGGACGTCCGCCAGCTCACCGAAGACGAGAACCGCCGGCTCCTCCAGCGCTTCGCCGAGATCGAGCCCGGCCCGAACTTCCTCCGCGAGACGGGGCGCCTGCTCTCCGAGCTCGCCGGCACCGCGGCCGTGGTCGTCTCGCCGCGCGCCGAGACGATGACGCTCAAGCACCTGCGCTTCATCCGCACGCTCCCCGGCGAAGTGCTCGCCGTCCTCGTGATGGCGAACGGCTCGGTGCAAAACCGCTTTCTCCGCGCCGACGTCGAAGAGCAAGAGCTCCAGAAGGTGCACAACCTGCTCGACGACGTCATCGAGGGTCGCTCCCTCGGCGAGCTGCGCGAGCTCTTCGAGAGGCGACTCCAGAGCGACAAGGTCCAACACGACGCGGTCCGCAAGCGCGCCTTCGAGCTCGGCGAGGCCGCGCTCGCCGACGCGGCCGACCAAGGCGCCGACATCGTGATCGAGGGGCGCGCCAAGCTGCTCGGCCTCCGCGAGTTCTCCGAGCACCCCGAGGGCCTCGCCGGCGTCGTCTCCGCGCTCGACGAAGCGCAGAGCATCGTGCGCCTCCTCGACGCGACGCTCGCCGCGAAGGGAACGTCCGTGGTCGTCGGCCGCGAGGCGGGAGATCTCGCCGGCGGGCAGCTCTCGATCGTCGGCGCGGCGTACACGAACCAGGGCCGAACCGGAGGCGCGGTCGGCATCATCGGTCCGACGCGGATGGATTACCCGAAAGTGGTCCCTCTCGTGACCGCCACCGCGAACGCGATGAGCTCGCTCAGCGAGCCCCGCCGCGCGCACGTCACGCCCGGCGAGGCCAAAGAGCCGTCCGCGACGAGAGCGGACAAGCGCGCCGAGGACGAGTAGTATCTCCGCCATCTCATGCGGATGGCCCCGCCGGAATTACCCGGAGCCCAGACGGTCGACTCGCCGCTCGATCGCGCGCTCGCCCTCCTGCTCGCCGGCGAACGCGAGGCCGCGCTCCGCTGGAGCGCGGCGACGGTCCAGCAAGACTCGTCGATGCCGAGCGCGCTCATCCTCACGTGCCGCCTGCTCGCCGACTCCGGTCGAACCGAGGCTGCCATCGAGGGCTTCACGCTCGGCGTCAAGCGCGCGATCGACACCGGCAATCTCCCGCTCGCGGTCGCGGCCGTCGGCGATCTCCGCGCGCTCGGGGTCGACGTCTCGCCGCTGCTCGACGAGATCGCCGCGGCGTTCTGCTCAGGCTCGCCGCGCCTCGCCGACGACGCCACGCCTCCGCCTCCGCCGCTGCCGACCGACGCGAGCTTCCAGCCCCTGAGCTCGTTCCTCACCGGCCCCGCGCTGCTCTCGAAGGCGACCGAGATCATCCACGAAGCCTCGACCGAGTACGAGTCGCTGGCCGACTCCGAGCCTCCTCTGGTGTCGCCTCTGCCGCTCTTCAGCGCGCTCGAGAAGGAAGGGCTGCGCGCGCTCATTGGTTGCTTCGAGATGTTCACCGTCCCCGCGGGCAACGCGGTCATCTCCGAGGGCGAAGAAGGCGCCGAGGCGTACATCGTCGCGCGCGGCGAGCTCGAGGTTCGGCGCACGAGCGAGGAGGGCAAGGTCCTCACGCTCGCGCGCCTCGCCAACGGCGCGCTCTTCGGAGAGATGGCGCTCCTCTCGCGCGCGCCTCGCGCCGCGAGCGTCGTCGCGTGCCGTCCGTCGATCCTCCTCGTCGCCCGGCGCGACGCGCTCGAGCTCGTCGCCGAGAAGCGGCCCGACGTCGGCATCGAGCTCGCGGCGCACTGCCGGCGTCGCATGGTCGCCAACCTCGTGCGCACCTCGAAGATGCTCCTCTCGGTCGATCCGTCGGAGAGGCCTGCGCTCGTCGAGCGATTCGAAACGCGCGTCTTCGAGAAGGGCGACAAGCTCATCGAAGAAGGCAAAGACACGAGCGGTCTCCACCTCCTCGCGTCGGGCGAGGTCGCGGTCGTGGGCCACGAAGACGGCGGCGAGCCGTTCGTCATCGCGACCCTCGGCGTCGGCGAGACGGTCGGCGAGGTGGCGCTCGTGCTCCGGCGCAAGGCCAACGCCGACGTCGTCGCCGTGCATCCGTCGGTCACGCTGCACCTGCCGCGCGAAGACTTCATCGACCTCGTCCGCGATCATCCGGCGATCCTCGCGGGCCTCTACCTCGCGGCCGTCGAGCGCGACGAGGAGACGACCAGCGTGCTCGCAGGCTCCACCACCTCCGTCGCCGAAGACTTCGTGCTCCTCTGATGGCCGCATCGGTCGCGACGGAAACGGAGACGCGCCAGGCTCGACGTCTCTTCATCGTGCTCCTGATCATCGCCGCGTTCTTCGTCGTCGAGCTGCTCGGCGCGAAGGCGGCGCAGAGCGACGTCCTCGAGGCCGACGCGTATCACCTCTTGATGGACGTCCTCGCGCTCGGCGTGAGCTTGGGGGCGATGCGCGTGGCGACGCGCCATCCGAGCCCGCGATTCACCTTCGGGCTCCGCCGCGCGGAGCCGCTCGCGGCGCTCGTCAACGGCGCGCTCGTCATCGGCGTGGTCGTGGAGCTGGTGCGCGACTCGGTCGAGCACCTCGCGCATCCGACGACGCCCAAGTCGGGGATCATGCTCGCGGTGGCGACGGCGGCGCTGGCGGTCAACGGCCTCAGCGCGTGGGTGCTGCACGGCGCGATGCACGCGGGGCACGATCACGGGCCCGCCGAGAAGAAGAACGGCGAGCAGGGCGCGAAGAAGCACGCGCACGCCCATCACGGCCACGCGCACCACGATCACGCACACGATCACGACTTCGAAGACGAAGGGCACGAGCCGCCGGCGCACGCGCATCACCTCAACCTGCGAGGCGCGTGGCTGCACCTCCTCGGCGACGCGATGGGATCGCTCTCGGCGTTCGTCGCCGGCCTCGCCATTCGCTTCGGCGCGCCGCCGATCGTCGATCCGCTGGCGAGCTTCCTCGTCGTGACGATCCTCGTCATCGGCGCGCTCCGCTTGATCCGCGACGCGGCGTTCGTCCTCCTCGAGGCCGCGCCGGCCCGGCTGCCGGTCGCGCGCGTGCGCAAGGCGGTGCTCTCTCATCCGGGGGTGCGGAGCGTGCACGCGCTCCACGTCTGGGCGCTCGGGACGGGGCACGACGCCGTCTCGGTCCACGTCGTCGCCGACCAGGTTCACGCGGGCCTCGCGACGAAGCTCAGCGAAGATCTGCGCGAGCGCTTCGCGCTCGAGTACGCGACGGTGCAGGTCGAGGTCGAGCCGAGCGACGGCGTCGAGCCTTGCTCGAGCCTGCCGCCGCCGAAGGCGTGATCAGCCGATCACTTGCAGCGGTTGTCGATGCAGAGCTTGTCGCCCTCGCACTCGGTGGACGCGAGGCACTGGGCCTTCGCCTCCGCCTCGCTGCGGCAGACGAGATCCTTGGCGCAGAAGCCGATTCGATTGTCGATGGTGCGGCAGTACGGATCGGTCGTGCACGTGTACTTGCAGAACCCGCCCACGCACTTGCGGGGTGCTCCGCTTCCGCCACACTGCGCGTCGCTCGTGCAGTTCGGCTTCGGCCGCGTGTCGATCACGCACGCGCCCTGATCGCAGAACGTGCCCTCGCCGCACTCGGGATCGCCGGTGCAGGCCTTCACGCAGCTCCCGGCGACGCACTGCGGAGCGTCTTGCGTGCACTGGGTGTCGTTGGTGCAGCTCCCGGTCGGGCTGGGTTGGCAGGCGCCCCTCTCGCACGTGAAGCCAGGCGCGCACGGCGTCGCCTCGCAGCTCGCGAGGCACCGGCCGTCGGCGCAGATCTTCCCGTCGCCGCACTCGCTCGAGTACGTGCACGCGTTCGCCGGCGCGGTGCAGCTCCCGGCGACGCACTCGAGGCCCGCGGAGCAGTCGCTCGGCGCCGAGCACGGGCAGGGGCCCGCGCTCCCGCCGCACGCCTCGCACGTGCCGCCGATGCACGCCTTGCCGTCGCCGCAGTCGGCCTTCGTCGTGCACTCCTTCTGGGGGCCCGGGCTCGTGCCGGGCGCCGAGCAGAGGCCGCCGGTGCAGACCTCGCCCTTCGGACACGGCACCGCATCGGAGCACGTCGTGGTGCAGCCGCTCTCGGTGCACACCGATCCCGGAGGACAGCTGCTCGCGCCGGTGCACGCCGTCTTCGCCGGGGGCGCTACGGTCGAGCAGCCGTAGGCGTCGCATTCGTAGCAACCGGCGTTGTCGCAGTAATACCTGGTTTCGTCGCCCGTCCCACATCCGCTCCAGGCCACGGCGGAGGCCGCGGCGACCACGCCCATCACGGTCGCCCTCTTCAAGAGGAGAGCGCCCAGGCGGTCGAGCATAGGGAAGCCAGACATCATGTTCGAGGTCCTCCGGGCAACGGCTGCGGGCTCACAGTATCCACGTCGCGTGCCACGCGGTCCACGGATGGTGGCCCCCCTTTTCTCGAAAGAAAAGGCCCCTGGTTCGCCGCGAGTGTGTGAACCGTACGACGGCATTGCCGGGACGGGTGTAAACCCGCGTTCTCGGCTCAGGACGTTGCGAGGGGCGACGGTTCGGCGTGCGCCGGCTCGACCGGAGCGGGCCGGGAGGGGTCGCCTGGCGGCGGTCGGCACCTTGACCCCCCGCGCCGCATTCGGTACGTCGCGTCTCCATGAATCGCAGTCATCGCATCGTCACGGCGTTCCTCTCCTTCGCGGCCGCCGTCGGCTTCTTCCTTTTCGCTCCCGGCGTGGCGCACGCCCAGCAGACCACCAAGGTCGGGGTCGTCGACGTGCAGCGCGCGGTGGCGAGCACCGAAGACGGGCTGCGCGCGCAGGCGACGCTGAAGAAGCTGTTCGACAGCCGCCAGCAGGAGCTCAACAAGAAGCAGAACGATCTGCAGAAGCAGCGCGAAGACATCGACAAGCAGGCGAAGGTGCTGCCGAAGGACGCGCTGCAGAAGCGCATCGACGAGTGGCAGAAGCAGATGATGGAGCTTCAGGCCGTCTTCATCGAATACAACAAAGAGCTCGAGAAGAAGCAGAAGGAGCTCACCGATCCGGTGTTCGAGAAGGTCATGGCGATCATCAAGCGCATCGCGACGAGCGAGAACATCGATCTCGTCCTCGACAAGGCGACGGTCGCTTACGTTCGCACGGACCTCGATCTGA
The DNA here is from genome assembly GCA_019637175.1 of Labilithrix sp. Lineage (GTDB taxonomy): Bacteria > Myxococcota_A > Polyangia > Polyangiales > Polyangiaceae > Labilithrix. The sequence goes on from JAHBWD010000049.1 coordinate 12,632, forward strand.
CCGACAAGGCGATCCAGATGTACAACAGCGCCGGCGGTGGGGCCGCCGCGCCCAACCCGCCTGCTGCGCCCAAGAAGTAAGTGGCCGGAATCCCCATCGCGCCGCGCGCGCTCCAGGACTTCGTCGCGCGTCACGGCGGCGCGATCAAGAACGGCGGGCCGCCGGCCGACAAGCGCGCGTCCGTCCGGCCGTCGGCGCGCCCGCTCGAGCAGGAGGTCGCGCGCCGGCTCGCGTCGGTCAAGACGGCCGGGGCGGGGGAGCTCGCGCCGCTCTTCGCTTCGCGCTACGTCGGCGAGGCGCTCGCTGCGCTGAGCCGCGGCGCGCTGCTCTTGATCGACGACGCGCTCGCGTCGCGCGAAGACGTCGCGGCGCTGCCCGGCTGGTTCCATCCCCACGCCGCGTGGGCGCTCGCCGAGCTGCTCGACGCCGCCGACGCGCCGTCCGACGATCCGACGATCGGCGAAGACTGCCGCATCGGGCGCGGCGTCGTGCTCATGCCTCGCGTGCGCATCGGCGCGCGCGTCACCATCGGTCCGGGGGCGATCATCGGCGACGCCGGCTTCGGCTTCGCGCTCGGCCCCGGCGGCAAGAGCCGCCCGATCCCCCACCTCGGCGGCGTGATCATCGAAGACGACGTGCACATCGGCGCGCTCTCCACGATCGCCGCCGGTACGCTGGGCCCGACGATCATCCGTCGTGGCGCGAAGCTCGACGCGCAGGTCCACGTCGCGCACAACTGCGAGATCGGAGAGAACACCGTCATCGCCGCGCAGTGCGGCCTCGCAGGCTCGGTCGTCGTCGGCCGCGACGTGATGATGGGCGGTCAGGTCGGCGTCGCCGATCACCTCACGATCGGCGACGGCGCGCGCGTCGCGGCCAAGAGCGGCGTCATCGGCGACGTCGCGCCCGGATCGACGGTCGCGGGCTACCCCGCGGTCGAGCGGCAGCGCTGGCTGCGCGGCCTCGCCGAGCTCTATCGCCTCGCGTCGAGCCACGCCAACAGCAGCGCGCCGCCCTCGAGCGGACACCTGCGCGGCGCGGGCTACGTCTCGTCGATGCCTTCGCCCGTGAGCACGGTGCCGCCTGCGGCGCCGCTCCCGACCGGCGTGCGCCCCGAGGCGATCATCCGGCGCAACGACCCTCCTCCGGATCAAGGCGGCGAATGAGGCAGCCGAAGCCGATCCGCACGGAGCTCGACATCGATCGGATCCTGCAGATCCTTCCGCACCGCTGGCCGTTCGTGATGGTCGATCGGGTGACCGAGGTCGTTCCCCACCAGTCCATCAAGGGTCACAAGTCGGTGAGCATGAACGAGCCGTGGTTCGGCGGGCACTTCCCGAAGAACCCCATCATGCCGGGCGTGCTCGTCATCGAGGCGCTCGCGCAGATCGGCGGCATCCTCGCGTACGCGAGCGAGCCGTTCGACGAGACGACGAGCCTGCTCTACTTCCTCGGGATCGACAAAGCGAAGTTCCGCAGGCCCGTGGTGCCGGGCGATCGCCTCGATCTCGAGGTCACGGTCGTCCACCATCGAACGAACGTGTGGAAGCTCAAGGGGGAGGCGAGCGTCGACGGGACGTTGTGCGCGCAGGGCGAGCTGCTCGCGAGCGTCGTCGATCGAGGAGGGTGACGTGCCGCGCATCCACCCGACCGCGGTCGTCGATCCCCGCGCCGAGCTCGCCTCCGACGTCGAGATCGGGCCGTACTGCGTCGTCGGCCCCGGCGTCCGCGTCGGCGCGGGAACGAGGCTCCTCGCGCACGTCGTCGTCTCCGGCCACACGGTGATCGGCGAGGGCAACGTCGCCCATCCCTTCGCGGTCGTCGGCGGCGATCCCCAGGTCAACAAGCCGCGGCGGCCTGGCAGCGTGCAGAGCCTCGAGCGCGGCGAGCCTGCGCTCGTCATCGGACACCGCAACGTCATCCGCGAGCACGTCACGGTCAACGTATCCAACGGAGAGACGCCGACGACGATCGGATCGGACAACCTCTTCATGGCGGCGGCGCACGTCGCCCACGACGTGACGGTGGGCTCGCACTGCACCGTCGCGAACGCGGTGCAGCTCGCCGGTCACGTGATCGTCGAAGACTGGGTCACCTTCGGCGGCGCCGCGGGCGTCGCCCAGCGCTGCCGCGTCGGCCAGAGCGCGTTCGTCGCCGCCGGCGCGATGTGCGAGCGAGACGTCCCTCCGTTCGTCATCGTGCAAGGAGATCGCGCGCGCGTGCGCGCGCTCAACGTGGTCGGTCTCCAGCGACGCGGCGTCGCCGCCGCGTCGATCGCGAGCCTCGAGCGCGCCTTCGCGCGCACGTTCGTGCGTCGCTCCGGGACGCTCGACGAGGCCGTGCGCGCCCTCGATCGGAGCGATCCGCTCGTCGACGCCTTCGCTCGCGCGCTTCAGACGTAGGGCATCTTCGACTTCGGCGGACCGAGCGGAAACGCGGCCGCGATCGTCTCGATCTCGTTCGGCGAGAGGACGATGTCGGCCGCCTTCGCGAGCTGCTCGACGTGATCGAGCCGCGCGGCCTTGGGGATGACGAACGCCGACGGCCGCCGCGCGAGGAAGGCGAGGGCGACGGCCCGCGGCGTCGCGTCGTGCGCTTCGGCGATGCCCGCGAGCACGTCGCCGCGCCAGCTGCCGGTGCTCGGGAAGTGCCCCGAGCCGAGCGGGCTGTAGGCGACGAGCGCGATTCCGTGCCTCTCGCACACGGGCTGGAGCAGGTGCTCGGCGTCTCGCTCCTGGAGGTTGTAGAGCACCTGATTGCACGCGATGACACCCTCACCTGCGATCTCGATCGCGCGCTCGAGGTCGGCGACGTCGAAGTTCGAAACGCCCCACGCGCGGATCTTCCCCTCCTTCTCGAGCGCCTCGAACGCGCGGAAGGTCTCTTCGAGCGGCTGCGTGCCTCGCCAGTGGAGAAGATAGAGATCGATGCGGTCGGTCCGCAGGCGGCGAAGGCTCTTCTCGCAGGCGAGGAGCGTCCCCGCGAACGTCGCGTGATCGGGGTGGACCTTCGACGCGAGGAAGACCTCGCCCCGATAGCCCGCGATCGCCTCGCCGACGAGCTCCTCGACGGCGCCGCGGGCGTAGATCTCCGCGGTGTCGATGTGCGTCATCCCCCGATCGATGGCTCGGCGGATCGAGAGGATCGCGGACTCGCGATCGTCACGTTCCATCTGCCACGTCCCGAGGCCGACGATCGGCACGGGACGTTCGAGCGGGCCGAACCTCCTCGAGCTCACCCGGCCGAGGGTATCACCGCGCGTCGCGGCGCGCGCTGCGACGGCGCGCGGCGACGACGAGCGCGCCGAGCGCGACGAGCGCGTACGTGCTCGCGCTCGCGGTCGCGCCGCGCGTCGAGGTGCAGCCGCTCTCCGCCTCGACGACGGGCGCGGGCGGCGGCGGCGGCTCTTCCTCCACCTCGATCGGCGTCTGCTGGACCTCCTTCGGGGGCGCGACCGGCGTGACGTCGGGCGCGCCGGCGTCCTTCGGCTTGAGGCCCAGGAGATCTTCGTACGAGCTGACGAGCGACATGTACGTCGGCACGTAGACGGCGCCGAGGCCCGCGACGTTCTGGCGGACGTTGAAGTGCAAGTGCACCGTCGTCACCTCGCCGCCGAACTGGTTCGAAACCTTGCCGATCCGCTGCTCGCGGACGACCTTCTGCCCCGGCGTCACCTGCACGTTCGACATGTGGAGGTAGTCGTAGCGGGTGCCGTCCGCCGCCGTGAGGTAGACCGAGTAGCTGCCGACGTTCGTGATCGTCCCGTCGACGGCGGCGACGACCCAGTGGACGTCTTTCTTGCAGTCGGCCGCGCGGATGTCTTGGCCCTGGTGGCCGGTGCCCGACGGGCAGAGGGGCATCTGCCAGCTGCGCGACTCGCAGTAGTTGTCGTGCCACGGATACGAGAAGTTCTCCGCGTCGCACTGGCCGCCGCCCGGCCCGTTCAATCCGCCGCGGCCCCACACCTGCGAGTTCGCGAACGCAGGTCCGGTCTCCATCGGGAAGCGCATGTCGGGAGCGTAGACCTTGGCGTCGGCGCGACCCGTGCCCGATCCGCTGACCAGCGTTCCGGCGGGCTCGTAGCTGAACGGCGCAGCGATCGCGAAGCTCGGCGCGGCGATCGTCGCGAGCGCGGAGACGACGAAGAGCGCGCGCTTCATCGGCCCGACCCTCCGACGAACACGAGCTGCGCGACGATCGAGAGGAGGAAGTCTTCGCCCTCGCACCGAGCGTCGCGCACGTTCTCGCATTCGACGTCGACCGTGTACGCGGCGCCGTTCTCGATCCACGACGCGGTGCGGATCCCCTCGTTGATCGAGACGAAGCCCTTCGTGCCGCGCAGGTTCCGGTTGCCGACCGCGGGCTCGACGCCTTCGTAGCGGTGCGCCGCGCGCGTTCCCTGGAGCGTGATGGTCACGCCGTCGGCGCGCCCGGTGAGCGCGAAGTACTCGCCCTCGACGACGAGCGTCGGCGAGGTGAGGCGCAGATCCTTCGGCGCGAGCACGGGCACGGGCGATCGCGCGACGAGCGCGCGTGCTTCTCTCTCGCTGCTGCCGCTGCCCACCGCGGCGAGCGCGCCGACGTCGATGGTCGAAGCGGCAGGCCACGAGACCGTCGGGCGAACGGTGTTGCCCGTCGTCGGCGCGGCGGCAGTCGTCGCGTCGGCCGAAGGCCCGGTGTTGCAACCGAGCGCGGCCATGACGAGCGCGCACGTGAGGGCGGAAGCTCGGCTGTTCATCGCGGCCAACGAATTACGTTCCCCCGGCGCGGCCGGCAAGCTTTCACCGCTTCGCTACGTCACAACGACAATGTGCGACGCTTGCCTACGATGACTCCTCACCCCATTCTCCGCGGTTTCAGGTCGCGACCAGCTCCGCCCGTGCGCCGATCGGCAGAGAGAAGAGGCGCCCGATCGATCCCGATCGCACGACCGCGATCACCGGGTAGCCGCCCGTCGTCGGGTGATCGGGTCCGAGCACGATGAGCCCCGACGGCGTCAGCTCGATCGCGCCGAGCACCATCGGCGTCGACGCCCCCGCCGCGCTTACCACCGGCGTTCCCCCCTCGAGCCTCGTGCCCATTCGATCCGACGCCGCGCCGACCGTGAACGTCCCCCCGCTCCAGTCACCTTCGACGACCTCGATCTCGATCACGCTCTCACTCCCGCTCCCGCTCCCGCTCCCGCTCCCGCCCCCGCTCGCGCTCCCGCCCCCGCTCTCACTCCCGCTCACGCGATCCCCTCTTCGAAGCACTCGCCCTTCGTACCCTCCGATCCCGATGGCGAGCATCGTCCCTCGCCCCCCGAGGACTTCCGGCACGTCGATCCCTCCCGCCACCGCGACGTAGCGCACGCGCGTCTTGCCCTCCGTCGCCACGCGGATCGTCTCGCCGTCCCCGAGCGTCGTCGCGCCGCCGCGATCGTCACTCACGGCCACGCGCCCGCGCGCCGCGATCTCGATCGCGCCGTAGATCTCGATCGCGCAAGCGCCTCTCGGGTTGCCCAGCGCCGCGTTCGCCCGCGCGAGCGCCTCCGGCACGAGCGGTCCGCCGCGAGGGATCCCCTCGTGCATGTGCCCCGGTCGCCCGCCGTCGACGAGCAGCGCCGGTCCGTGCGCCTTCACGATCTCGAGGTGCGCCCCGCGCGGCGCCTTCACCTTCGACTTCGCCACGTCGCTCTCGCGAGCGCGCGCGGCGCTCTCCGCGACGGGCGAGAACTGCACCCGATCGCCGAGCGCGAGCGTCGCGCCGCTCGCGGTGAGCGGAGCGAACGCGGGCGCCCGCCCGAGCAAGTGCCACCCCCCCGGCGAGGCGAACGGATAGACCCCCGTGTAGTGTGCACCGATCGCGACGCTCCCCGCGGGCACGCGCGGCCGGGGCGATCGTCGCGGCAGGACGAGCCGCGGATCGAGACCGCGCAGATACGCGAAGCCGGGCATGAACCCGAGCATCACCACCTCGTACTCCGGCGCCGCGTGCATCGCGACGACCTCTTCCGTGTCGATCGCCAGGCGCGCCGCGATCTCGGCGAGATCGTCGCCGTCGTAGACGACCTCGATCCGATGCCGCGCTCTCGCCGGTGCGCTCGCGCGCCCGACCGATCCCAGGGCGCGCGTCACGGCCTCGCGCGCGCCCTCGAGCGCCGTACCTTCGGCCACGACGACGGCGCCGATCTCCTCGGTGAGCACGACGTCCTCGACGCCTTCGGCCGCGCGCAGCGCGCGGAGCGCCTCCCGACGATCGAGATCCGCCGCGATCGCGAAGCGGAGCGCGCGATCGCCGAAGCGCTCGATCTCCACGACCGTCACGCCTTCGGTCCGAGCGCGCCGCGTACCGCGCGCGCGATCGAGAGCGCGCCCGGCGTGTCGCCGTGCATGCACAGGGTGTCGACGTCGCCGCGCGCGGCGAGCGCCCGCGCGCGATCGGCGGCGAGCGCCGGCTCTTCGATGAGCGCCCCGGGCTCGCCTCGCGGGACGAGGCTCCCGTCGAGCCGCACGCCGCGATCGGCGAACGCCTCACGCATGTAGGGCGCCCCAGCGCGCCGCGCGGCCTCCTCGAGGCAGCCGCCCGCGGGCCCCACGATCGTCACCTCCCCGAGCGCGCGCACGATCCCTTCGACGCACGCGCGCGCGGTCGCTTCGCTCGCGTGGGCCGCGTGATAGAGCGCGCCGTGCGGCTTGGCCGACACCACGGCCACCCCTCGCTTCGCGGCGACGTCGCGGAGCTGCGCGCACTGCTTCTCGACCGACGCGGCGAGCGCCTCCGGCGCGATCTCCTTGGGCCGCCGGCCGAAGCCCTCGCGATCTTCGTACGAAGGATGCGCGCCGAGCCGCGTGCCCAGACGAGCACAGGCGTCGGCGACGCGATCCATCGACGCGGCGTCGCCCGCGTGCCCGCCGCAGGCGACGTGGACGACGTCGGCGAGCGCATAGAGCTCCGCGGGCTCATTCGGGAGCTCGCCTCCGTCGATGTTGAGGAGCGGCGTCGTCATGGAGTCGCTTTCGTGTTGCAGAATCCATCTAGCGCGCGCCGAACGCCCTGCGAACCCTTGCGTCGGCGGCTCATCCTCCTTAGGGTCTCGTGCGACATGACGCGTCCTCAACTAGAGCCCTCGGGCGTGCTCCGCATGGTCGAGCTCGTGATCCTGGTCCTCGCTGGAATCCTCGCGCTTCCCGGGTGTCAAAAGTACGACGAGCTCATCGAGAAGGATCAAGTCTGCCTGCAGAAGTGGTCCGATCTCGAGGCCGATCTCCAGCGCCGCGCCGATCTCGTCCCGAACCTCGTCTCCACGGTGAAGGCCTCGGCGAGCTACGAGCAGGCGACGCTGAACCAGATCACCGAGGCGCGCGCGTCCGCGACCGGCATCAAGCTGACGGGCGACGACTTCACCGATCCGGCCAAGATGAAGGCGTTCGAGGAGGCCCAGGCGAGGCTCAGCTCCGGCGCGATCTCGCGTCTCCTCGTGTCGAACGAGAACTATCCGAAGCTCCAGGCGAGCGCGCAGTTCGGCGATCTGATGAAGCAGCTCGAGGGAACGGAGAACCGCGTCCTCCGCGCGCGCCAGCAGTACAACGACGCGGTGAAAGACTTCAACGCCGAGCTCGGCAAGATCCGCGGCTCCGTGATCAACAAGGCGACCGGCCAGCCGTTCAAGCCCCGCGTCTACTTCTCGGCTGCCCCGGAGTCGACCGCGGCGCCCAAGGTTTCCTTCTAGAAACCGCCGCCCTCCCCGCGCCGTGATAGCCTGGCGTGGGATGGCTCGGTCGCGAAGCTATTGGGGGTGGGGATACGAGGACAAGTTTCCTCGAGACGACGCGCGCAAGGCGATCGCCGCGCGCCTCGGCGCGGTCTTCGGCGCCGAGCCGGCGCTCCGCCCGCCGCCGTCGCTCGAGGCGGTGAAGCTCGCCGAGCCGCGCTACACGCCGCCGGTCGAGCTCCGAAACCTCGGCAGCACCGACAAATACGAGCGCGCGCTCCACACCTACGGTCGGGGCTATCGCGATCTCGTCCGCGGCTTCGCTGGCGACTTCGCCGCCGCCCCCGACTGGGTGTTCCATCCGACCGAAGAGCAGCACCTCACGGCGCTCTTCCGGTTCTGCGAGGCGGAGTCGATCGCGCTCGTACCCTACGGCGGCGGAACGAGCGTCGTCTCCGGCACCGAGCTCGTCGCCCGCGGCCGCTTCCGGGGAACGGCCTGCGTCGATTTGTCGCGCATGGACAAGGTGCTGGAGGTCGACGCGCTGTCGAGAGCCGCGCGCATCCAGGCCGGCGCGACCGGGCCCCTGATCGCCGATCAGCTCAACGCGCACGGCCTCTCGCTCCGTCATTATCCGCAGAGCTTCGAGCACTCGACGCTCGGCGGTTGGATCGCGACCCGCGCCGGCGGGCACTACGCGACGCTCTACACGCACATCGACGACTTCGTGGAGTCGGTGCGCATGGTGACGCCCGCGGGCGTGTTCGAGACGCGCCGCCTGCCCGCCTCGGGCGCGGGCCCGAGCCCGGAGCGCTTCGTGCTCGGATCGGAGGGCGCGTTCGGCATCGTCACCGAGGCCTGGATTCGGGTGCAGCCGCGGCCGCGATGGCGGGCCTCGGGAAGCGTGCATTTTGCACGTTTCGAGGACGGGGTCACGGCCGCGCGCCTCCTCGCGCAGTCGGGCCTTCATCCCTCGAACTGCCGCCTGCTCGATCCCGGCGAGGCGATGCTCCACCAGGTGGCGAGAGACGGCACGACGGTCTTGCTCCTGGCGTTCGAATCGGCCGATCACCCGGTCGAGCCGTGGATGGAGCGCGCGCTCTCGATCGCGAACGATCTCGGCGGCGACGGCGAGGAGCCGAAGTACACGACCGACGTCGTGTACTCGGCGCCGCCGCGCGCGTCGACGATCCCGCAGCCCCCGCCCTCGACCGGACGCCCTCCGCCGATCCACGACTCCGACGACGCGTCGGCGTGGAAGAGCGCGTTCCTCGAAGCGCCTTACCTCCAGAGCGCGCTCGTGTCGCTCGGCGTCGTGTGCGACACGTTCGAGACGGCGTGCACGTGGGATCGCTTCCCCGCGCTCCACGACGCGGTCACGAAGGCGGTCACGGCGGCGATGAAGGAAGCGTGCGGCGGCGGGATGATCACGTGCCGATTCACGCACGTGTATCCCGACGGGCCGGCGCCCTATTACACGTTCGTCGCTCCGGGCAAGGCGGGCGCCGAGATCGAGCAGTGGACGAAGATCAAGACCGCCGCGACCGACGCGCTCATCGCGAACGGCGGGACGGTCACGCATCACCACGCCGTCGGGCGGCTCCATCGCGCGTGGTGGGAGAAAGAGCGATCGCCGCTCTTCGAAGAGGCGCTCTCCGCGGCGAAGAGCCGGCTCGACCCGAGCGGCATTCTGAATCCGGGTTGTCTCTTGCCCGAACGCCCGTAGCCCTCATGGTCTCGAAGAGAGACGGCGAAGGAGCCACCGCGGTCGCGACGCCCTGGGAGCCGACGGGCACCGCGGGTGCCGCGGGCACCGCGACGCGGACGCGCGCGGCCGATCACGTCTTCGTGCAGCTCGCCGGCGCGATCTTGCGCGGGCAGCTCGCGTCCGGGCAGCCGCTGCCGCCGGAGCGCGACCTCGCGACGCGCTTCGACATCTCGCGCGTGCTCGTGCGCGAAGCGATCCATCGGCTCAAGGATCTCGGCCTCGTCCGCGTGAAGCAGGGCGGCCAGACGATCGTGCTCGACCCGGACGACGCGACCGATCCCCGCGTGATGGCGCTCGCGCTGGAGCTCGCGCCGCCCGACGGCACGGCGGCTCGCGATCTGCTCGAGCGTCACCTCGCGCACGCGGTCACGCTCCTCGAGCTCGCGGAGCATCGCATGGTGCTCGGCGAGGTCACCGCGCTCGAGGCGCTCGTCGCCGGCTATGCGAAGAAGCCCGAAGGCGGCCCCGGCTTCGCCGCCGAGTACTGGACGATCGTCGCGCGCTCGACGCGCAACAAGATCCTCCATCGAGAGACGCGCTGGTGGATGAGCGTCGCGACGAGCGCGACGCTCGAGCGCGCGCTCGTTCCCTTCGATCACGCGCAGACGCTCGCGCTCTACGAGCAGACGACGGCGAGGCTCCGTCGTCGCGACGGCGCGTCGGCCTTCTTCCTCGAGGCCGTCCGCCCCGCGCTCCACGCCGCGCGTTGACGGCTCACGGCGCTTCGACGCAGTAGAGCGCCGCAGTCGTTCGGATCGAGGACCGCCCCCAGCGCCCACTCCTGCGTCCCACATGCATCCCAGAGCAGCGGGCGGGAACTCCTGCGCCCGCCGGGGGTCGAAGCCGAGATGTCGAGAGGTGCGCGCGTTCTCACCCTCGCCGGGCTCGTCGTCGGCCTCGCGCTCGCGGTGGTCGGCGCGGCCAACGTCCGGGTCGCGGAGCGCGCGGCCGACGAGGAGCTCTGCGCCGCGAGGGTCGGCGAGCTCCGGCTCTGGCTCCACGTCCTCGCGCAGGAAGGTGAGGTCCGACCCGAGTCCGTGGGGCCGGAGCCGTCGACGGAGCGTTACGTCGATCGTCCGCTGCCCCGCGTCGCTCTCGTGCAGCTACGCGAGGCGCCCTCGCCGCTGCCGGCGATCGCGTTCGTGTCGCTCGGCGGCTCGACGGTCCGCTTCGGCGATTCGTCCGCGTCGATCGACGATCGCGACGCGGTCGATCGTCTGATGAAGCGCGCGGGGGCGAGCGCGCTGACGCCGACGTTCGGCTTCGGGCGTCCGGACGCTTTCATGTTCCATCAGCCGGTCGTGCTGTTCGTCGCGGCGGAGGCGCGCTGGTCCGAGGTCACCACGCTGGTCGATCGGGCGACGCGCGCGGGCTTCACGAGCGCGTACTTCGTCTTCGCGGTGAAGAGCGGAGTGCCTGCGCCGCCGCCGTCTCCGCGCATCGTCGCGATCGCCTCCGATCCTCGCGAGGTGCCGTACGCGAGAGAGCAAGCGGCGGCGCGCGAGCTCGCGCGGCTGAACCCTGCGTGTCCCGGCGTGGGCGCGCCGCTCCTCGAGGCGCCGCGCTGGAGCGGCGACGCGCACCGCGCCGCGTTCGTCGCGCGCGCCGCCGACGAGGTCGCGGCCTGCAATTGTCGCGTCGACCTCGCGGCGATCAAGACGTTCGCCTGGGTGCGCTTCGGCCGTCACTGGGGCTCGCTCACCGTCAGCCACGAGATCGAGATCACGAACGCGGATCGCGACGACGGCTCGCGGCTCCCGCGGGCCGAAGAGGTCGCGGCGCCGGCCGACAAGCCGTGGAGCGAGACCCACGCGTTCGTCCTCGACGCGGCGAACCGCAAGGCGCGCGTGATCCTCGCGACGTACCCCTGAGGCTGGATCGCGCGTATCACCCCAGGCGCCGAAGCTCGCGCGGTGCGCACATCGGCTCACCATAGAAACGAAATGGTTTTCATGCGCTGACGACCGTAGCGGCGCGCGGCCTGCCTCTTGCTCGACGCCCCCGTGATGTCGACGTCTCGGTGGTTCGGTTTGGGTCTGATGACGGTGGTGGCGTGCGGAGCCGCGAGCGACGCGGCGGAGGGGGAAGGCGCCGCTCCTTCGTCGCAAGCGCCGGCGCCCGACACACCTGCGGGCGCGCAACCAGGCGGCCCGGCCGCGCCGCCCGGATCCGCGGAGCCGTCGGCCCATCGCTGCGATCCTGCGCGCGCCGGCGCGATCGGTGAGCGAGAGCTCTCGCTCACGATCGAGGGACAGAAGCGCACGGCCTACGTCCACGTCCCCAAGGGATACGATCCGGCGAAGGGCACGGCGCTCGTCCTCGCGTTCCACGGCTACGGCAGCAACGTCACGCAGATGCGCGGCCAGACGGGCTTCGACGCCGCGTCGGACGCGCGCGGCTTCATCGTGGCCTACGCGGAGGGCACCGGGCTCGCCTCGAAGGGCTTCAACGGCGGCGACTGCTGCGGGCGCCCCGCGTGGTCGGACGAGACCGACGATCTCGGGCTGGCGCGCGCGATCGTGAAGGCGCTCTCCGCCGATTACTGCGTCGATCCCAAACGCGTGTATAGCGCAGGCTTCTCCAACGGCGGGTTCATGTCGTATCGCTTCGTGTGCGAGGCGGCGGACGTCTTCGCCGCGGTCGCGTCGGTCTCCGGCGTCCTCGGCACGCCGCCGGAGACGTGCAAGCCCGCGCGCGCCGTTCCCATCCTCCACGTCCACGGCACGGCCGACACGACCGTGCCCTATCAGGGCGGGCCCGCCGCGGGCGGGCTCGGCGCGCTCGCCGGGATCAACTTCCGGAGCGTGACCGACTCGGTGACCCACTTCCGCAAGAGCTTCGCGTGCGCCGAAAACGCGACGCCGATCTTCGCCAAGGGCGACACGAAGTGCGAAGCGTGGAGCGGCTGCTCGGCGGGCGCGCGCGTCGAGCTCTGCACCGTCGAGGGCGGCGGCCACCAGTGGCCCGGCGGGCAGGCGCTCCCGGTCGGCGGCAAGACGTCGACGGATCTCGCGACGAGCGAGAGGCTGCTCGACTTCTTCGCGGCGCACCCGATGCCGTGACCGCACATGGAGAAAGAGCCGCAGGGCGCCGAGATCAGGATCTCCAGCGCCTCGCGGCTCTCTTTCCTATCCGTGTCTGCTCGTGTCGATCAGAACCCGCACGACGGGCCGTAGCCCGGGTTGACGAGCGGGCTGCTCAGCGCGAGCGACGAGCCGGTGGCGGCGAGGTTCGCGGTGTCCTTCACGACGATGCCGCCGTACGAGATCGCGTACACGAAGTTGTCGAGGAAGACGCCGCGGCGCACCTCGGGCCCGTAGTAGCCGCCGCAGTAGCCCGCGGGGTTCGCGCTGAAGAGCGGCGTGTGGTCGATGCTCCCGAGCTTCGAGAAGCCCGCGCCCGTGTCGACCTTGAAGAGCTCGAGCGAGCTGCGCATCCCGCCGCCCGTTCCCGACGACGGCGTGTACGCGTAGTAGGGGAACGCGAGCGTCTGGCGATCCTCGAAGTAGGTGAACGCCTTGTGGTTCTGCTCCGCCTCGCTGTGGCCGTACTCCGAGCCGTTGTACGTGAACTTGTGCGCGAGGATCGGGTTCGTGCCGTCGGACACGTCGAAGATCTGGAGCTGGAGGCCCTGGCTGCGGCCGGTGTCGTCGGCGTCGCGTCCGATCGTGAGGATGTGGAACGGCCCGAGCGGGTGCATGTACTCGCTGAAGCCCGGGATCTTGAGCTCGGCGAGCTTCGTCGGCGCGTTCGGCTGCGCGAGGTCGATGACGAAGAGCGGATCGACGCGGCGGAACGTGACGACGTAGCCGCGCGTGCCGACGAAGCGCACGCTGTAGATCTGCTCGTTCGGCGCGAGCTCGCCGACGTCGCCGACGGTGTCGAGCCACGGGCCGTTCACGCCCATCACGAACACGTGGTTGATCTGCTGCGGGCGATCGCTGGGGCCAGACGAGCCGGGGAACGTCGGCTGGACCCACTTGCCGCTCGCGTCGACGTACATGCGCTGCTCGGTCGTCGCGATGCGGAGGAAGCCGTCTTTGTCGTCGAGGGAGAACTGATCCTTGACGTTGCCGACGACGGTGCCCGACGCGGTGTAGTTCGGGAACTGCGGATCGGTCGCGAACTCGAACTTGTGCACGTGGGTCTTGTTCATCGCCCACGCGGTGACCGTCGATCCGGCCGTCGTCGTCTGCGGGCGGAGGCTCTTCGTGCCGACGCCGCCGGGCGCGGGCGCGGGCGCCGGCTCGGTCTGGGGCGGCGAGGGCGGGACCGATCCGCCGCCCATGCCGACGCTGCCGTCGCTTCCGACGGTGGAGTCGTCGGCCCAGCTGAACGGAGGCTCGACCCAGCCGGCCGCGGCGAGGTAGAGCGTGTCGGCGCTGCCGTAGACCGTCTCCGCGCGCCCGAGGATCGCGGTCTCCTTCGGGAGCGCGGCGGGGTTGGCGAGATCGATCGACGCGACCTCGGTGAGGCCGCTCTCGGTCGAGCCGACCGTCGGGACGTAGAAGTCTTCGCACGCCACGCTCTGCGCGCGGACGGTCGCGCCTTCCTTCACGAACGTGTTCGGGATCCAGTCGTTGAGGACGCTCGCGTCGATCGCCGCCTTGTTGGCCGCGCGGAGCTGCTCGAGCGCCGCGATCATCTCCGTGCCCGTCTTCGGGTACGGGTTCGTCGTCGGCGTCGTCGGGCTGTCGGGCGCGTCCTTGCGCGGCGCGCCGTCGGGCGAGGCCTCGGTCGTCGTGCCGTTGGTCGGCTGCGGATAGAGCTCGTGGATGCCGTACTTCAGCTTCGGGCCGTGCGCGTGGCCGGAGAAGACCGTGCGCACGTGGTTGCCGACGCGGCGCGAGTCGAGGTAGCTGCCCTCGAAGTAGATCTCGCGCGCGAGCTGCGCGCTGACGCCGTCGTGCGTGAGCACGGTGATCTTGGTGAGCGGGATGTAGGGGCCGCTCGATCCTCCGCCGGGGCCCATGGGCATGGGCATGTCGACGTCGCCGCGCGACGGCGCCGCGCCGCCGCCGCCGTAGCCGTAGCCGTAGTCGGTGTACGTCTCTTTCGGCGTGACGCCGGCGGCCGTGTAGAGGCTCGCGCCGTTGACCTGCGAGTAGACGACGACCTTGCCGCCGTCGACGAACATCTCGCTCGGCTGGCCTTCGATCTCGAACGAGGAGAGCTCGTGGAGATCGTTGGCCGGCCAGGCCTTGACGATCTTGAACGAGTTGCCGTGGATCACGTAGAGGTTCGACCCGTCGGTCTTGACGATGTCGGCCTCGTCGACGCCCTTGACCTGCGTGTTGGTCTCGGAGTGCGAGCTCGCCTTCGGCGCGCCGCCGCCGGAGCCGGAGCCGTCGAAGCCGCCGCTCGGGGCCGGCGAGGGCGGCGCCGTGGGCGCCGAGTTGCGGCCGTCTTCCTGCGCGCCGCCCGCCGACACCGGGCCGCCGTAGTAGCCGCCGTAGTACGCGCAGCTCTCGTCCTTGTTGCGGAGGATGCACTTCTGGATCTGCTCGATCTGCCGATCGATGCCCTTGTTCAACTTGAACGTGGCGTCGGCCTTGAGGTCGACGAGCAGATCGCCGCAGCCCTTGGCGCGGTGGAGGCTCGCGCGGGTCGTCCCGGTCGCGTCCTTCACTTCCGCGTTGTTGCCGCAGCCGACGAGGCCGGCGGTGGAGCCCATTGCAGCGAGGAGAACGAAGGCGGTGTGGATTCGCATGGCTGCTGGCGGTTGAGCAAGGTCCAGGCCATGCGTCTATCTAGTTGATGTTCAACGGTAAAAAGCTGGATCGTGGGCAGCTCGACCAAGACACCGCCGCCAGGGTGTGCCGGCGCTGGCACATGCCCACCCCGTCAGCTATGACGGCCCCGTGCGTCCCACCCGCGAGCAACTGGAAGTCCTGAGCCCCTTCGAGCGCGCGTCCTTCAAGCTGGCCGACGCGCTCTCCGCGAAGACCCTCTCGCCGGTCTCCTCCGCGTGGAACAGCGTCGTGATGGGCATCCTCATCTCGAGCTGCGGCTCGCGGCGCTTCAACGTGCGCGGCCTCGAGAACCTCGCGCCGTTCGGCAAGAAGGACTCGATCCTCCTCGCGGCGAACCATCGCAGCTTCTTCGACTTCTTCACCATCACCGCCATCTGCTACTGGCGCACGCGGCTCTCGAAGCGGATCTTCTTCCCCGTCCGCTCGAACTTCTTCTACGACCACCCGCTCGGCCCGGCGGTCAACTGGGCGATGAGCGGCATGCGCATGTTCCCGCCGGTGATGCGCGAGAAGGAGAAGAAGCCCTTCAACCTCTACTCGGTCGAGCGCTGCGTCGAGGAGCTGAACCGCACCGACATCGGCACGCTCCTCGGCATCCACCCCGAGGGCACGCGCAACAAGAACGACGATCCGTACACGTTCCTCCCCGCGCAGCCGGGCATCGGCCGCATCGCGCTCGGCGCCGAGCGCGCGAAGGTCGTCCCCGTCTTCGTGCTCGGCATGGGGCAGAGCATCCCCGGCGAGTGGAAGATGAACCTCTTCTCGCCCGAGCAGCACCCGGTCGACGTCTACTTCGGCGCGCCGATCGACTTCTCCGATCTGCGTCCGAAGATGGGGATGGTGACGACGCAGAAGCGCGCCGCCGATCGCTGCCTCGACGCGATCAAGACGCTCGCGGAGAAGCAGCGCCGCGACGCGGCGATCCGCGACGGTCGCGATCCGGACGCGTTCGCGCCGATCCCCAAGTCGACCGATCGCGCCGCCGCGTACGGAAGCGGCGGGCCGGTCGTGCCGAAGGCTGCCGGCGAGCACGCCGGTCACGCCCACGATGGCGGCTGAGACCGCGCCTCGCCCGAAGCCCTTCTGGCGCTCGGGTACCTTCCTCATCTTCCTCGGGCTCGTCCTCGGCGTCGTCTTCGGCGGCTTCTTGCCCCAGGATCAGCACCCGACCGCGTTCGCCTTCTTCCAGTTCTGCTCGAAGGCGTTCCTCGCGCTCATCAAGGGGATCATCGTCCCGCTCCTCGTCGCGACGATCATCACCGGCATCGCGCAGACGGGCGATCTCAAGGCCGTCGGGCGGATGGGCGTCAAGTCGCTCCTCTACTTCGAAGTCGTGACGACCATCGCCCTCGTCGTCGGCCTCGTCATCGCGAACTGGCTCGAGCCCGGCAAGGGCCTGCCGCTCAAGGCCGACGCCCACACCGCGCTCGCCGCGCCGAAGAGCGGCTGGGAGATCGCGCTCCACGCGTTCCCGTCGAACTTGATCAAGCACGCGGCCGAGGGCGACATCCTGCCTGTCGTGATCTTCGCGACGCTCTTCGGCGTCGCGCTCACGCGCGTCGGCGAGCGGGGCGCGCCCGTCTTGCGCTTCTTCGACGGCGTCGCCCAGGTGATGTTCAAGTACACGGCGATGGTCATGTCGCTGACGCCGATCGGCGTCTTCGGCGCGATGGCCTACAACGTGAGCCACATGGCCGCCGGGCACGGCGACATGAAAGGCTGGCCGGCCGTCTTCGATCTGCTCAAGCACTACTCCGTGCTCGTCGCGAGCCTCTACCTCGCGCTCGGGCTGCTCCTCGTGCTCGTGTTCATCCCGGTGATGCTCCTCTTCCGCATCCCGGTGATCGCGTTCTTCCGCCACATCCGCGAGCCGGCGCTCACCGCGTTCTCGACCGCGTCGAGCGAGGCCGCGCTGCCGAAGCTGCTCGAGCAGATGGAGAAGCTCGGCGTGCCTCGCCGCGTCGCGAGCTTCGTCATCCCGACGGGCTACTCGTTCAACCTCGACGGCTCGACGCTGTATCTCGTGCTCGCGTCGCTCACCATCGCGCAAGCGGCCGGCATCCACATGCCGCTGTCGACGCAGATCGCGATGATGCTCACCTTCATGCTCACGTCGAAGGGCGTCGCCGGCGTTCCGCGCGCGACGCTCGTGATCATCGCGGGCACGACGCAGGGCTTCGGCCTCCCGGGCGAAGCGGGCGTCGCGATGATCCTCGCGGTCGACGAGATCATGGATATGGCGCGCTCGGCGCTCAACCTGACGGGCAACGGCCTCGCGGCGTGCGTCATCGCGCGTTGGGAGGGCGTCTTCGGAGAGCGCGCGCCGGAGGCGCCCGAGGCGTGAGGTGATAGAGTAGGCGGATGCGCCGTCTCTCCGTTGCTTCGCTCGTCATCGCGTTGGCGGCCTGCGTCGGCTCGCGGGTCGACTCCGATCCGCCGGCGACCGGTCCTGACGGAGGATCGATCACGGCGAAGGCCTGCGGTCCTGGCAACCCGTGCGAGCGCGGGTCTTGCGTCGACGGCTTCTGCTGCGACGCCGCGTGCGACGGCGTCTGCGAGGCCTGCAACGTCCCGGGCAAGGAAGGGATCTGCTCGCCGGTGTCGGGCAAGCCCGTGCACGGCGCGTGCGACGGCGAGGCCGCCGGGCCTTGCGCAGGGAGCTGCGACGGCACGCAGGCGAAGGCGTGCGCGTATCCCGAGGTGGAGTGCGGCACCGGCTCGTGCGCCGGCGGCACGGCGACGCTCCCGCAGAAGTGCAAGGCCGGCGCGTGCCTCGCCGCGGAGACGCAGACGTGCTCGCTCGGTTGCTTCGAAGAAGGCTGCCTCGGCGTCCAGCAGGTCACCGGCGGCTACTACTTCACGTGCGCGCTCCTCACCGACAAGCGCGTGCGGTGCTGGGGCGACAACTCGGTCGGACAGGTCGGCCAGGCGCCGAGCGGGACGCCCGCGACGGACGTGTACAACGCGCCGACGCCGGTGGGGTCGCTCTCGAACGTGCAGATGATCGCGTCGACCTTCGCCACGGCGTGCGCGCTCCTCGCCGACGGAACGGTGAGGTGCTGGGGAGAAAACCTCGCGGGGCAGCTCGGAAACGGCACGGTCGACGCCTCGACCTTGCCGCATCACGTGCCCAGCGCGGTGCTCGGCGTCACGGGAGCGACGTTCCTCGCAGGCAGCTCGGCGGGTCACTTCTGCGCGATCGTCGCGGGGGGCACCCTCAAGTGCTGGGGCAGCAACGGCGCCGGCCAGCTGGGTGACGGCGCCTTGGGCGGGAACGCTCCGACGCCCGTGACGGTCTGCCGGCGGGGATCGACCGGGCTCCCGTGCATGCCCTCGACGGGCGCGACGTTCGTCGCCGGGGGCGACAAGCACACGTGCGCGATCTTCACGGGCGGTCAGGTCTCGTGTTGGGGCGGAAACGACGGCGGTGAGCTCGGCCAGCCCGCGCCGACCGGGCGTCTGTTCCCGACCGACGTTCCCGGCCTCACCGCGACACACCTCACGCTCGGGAACCGACTCTCTTGCGCCGCTTCCGGCGGGACGGCGAAGTGCTGGGGCGCCAACGGCATAGGACGCCTCGGCAACGGCACCGACGCGACCGACGGCACCACGCCGACCGCGGTCTGCACGAAGCAGGACTGCTCGACGACCTTGACCGCGGTGACGGCGGTGACGACGTACGACGAGTCGTCGTGCGCGATCGCGGGCGGCGCCGTGAAGTGCTGGGGCACGAACACGGGCGGGCAGCTCGGCGACGGAAACGCGTCGACGTCGCAGAACTACGCGGCGACGACCGCGATCGCGTCCGGCGCGGTCGCGGTCGCTTCCGGTGGAGGCGTCAACTTCGCGATCGTCGTCGATCGCGCCAATCGCGATGTTCGCTGTTGGGGCAACGAGGGGAAGAGCCAGTGCGGCACGGGCGGACCGAGCGCAGATCGGCGCACGCCCGTCTCGCCGAAGTGGTGAGGTCTCGATCCAGGCGACGACGTAGGCAAGCGCGTTCTCCGTCGAATCCGGCGGTCGCTCGCTCGGCACGTCGGTTGCTCGGTGTTGTTCCGTCTGCCTTGATCTGCCTTCTTGGAGGAGCGGTATGAAGAAGCTTGGCTGGTTCAGCGGCGGCTGCGCGCTCGCCGTCAGCGCGATGATCGCGTGCTCGTCGAGCGAGACGCCCTTGCGGCCCGGCGGCGTCGACGACGAAGACGCGGGGCTCACGCGCGACGGGAGCACCTACGACTCGACGCCTTCGCCCGAGTCGGGCTTGGGCACGCTGCTCTTCCGCCCGGACGCCATCCATACCGGCTTCGACGGCACACGCACGTTCAAGGTGCCGATCGCGGTCTACGACTCCGACGCCGATCTGACCGTCACCGCGAGCGACGCCGCGGCGGTGACGATCGCGCCGACGAAGCTCAAGAACCCGGTCGTCGACGGCGTCACCGACAACGGCAAGTACTTCCTCATCACGGCGAAGAAGGCCGGCGCGATCACGCTGACGGCGAAGTCGAAGGGGCGCACCGCGACCGCGACGCTCACGATCACCGACTACGCGGCCGGTCGATGGGCCGCGGGCGAGGCGCGCTACACCGCCGCGGGGACGGGCGCGGACCGTCCGTGCACCTCGTGTCACGTCAACGGCGAGGCGATCGATCACTCGCCCGCGTCGCTCGCGACCGCGAGCGACATGGAGGTGGGCATCATCGTCACGACGGGCGTGAAGCCGGGCCCCGGAGGCACGTCGTCGACGATCGTGATCAAGAGCGAGCCCGAGACGCCTCACGCGTGGAACGTCACGCAGCAAGAGCAAGACGGGCTCGTCACCTACCTCCGCGCGCTCGAGCCTCGCGGCTTCGAGTGATCGGCGTCGCTCAGAGCGTGTGAAGCTTCGCTTCTCACGCTCTTCGCCCCTGTGGACGCGCTCGCGGACGAGCGCTCAGAACCAGCTGTAGCCGCGGCAGCGCCAGTCGAAGCGCGGGTCGCACCCGCGCCAGCCCCAGCCGCCGCGCCACGGGTAGCGCCAACCCCACATGCGACGGCCGCCCTCCCAGCGCCAGCCCCAGCTGCCGCCTTGGAAGCCGCCGCTGCCGCCGTGATGGCCGTGGAAGCCGCCGCCCGACCAGCCGCCGCCGCCGCCGGGTCCGCCCGGGCCGCCGCCGGGTCCGCCGGGTCCGCCGGGTCCGCCGGGACCGGGTGGATCCTCGGTCGACGGGATGCCGGTGTCGTGCCCTTCGTGGCTCAGCTCCGTCGAGACCGCGCTCGTGTCCGCCGACTCGTTGGTCTCGTCGGGCTCGGTCGAGCTCGCGCAGCCTGCGACGAGGAAGACGGCTCCGAGCCCGATCGTCGCTGCTCGTTCGAGAGTGATCATTCGTCACCTCCTCGACGTGCCGCGGTGCATCGCGCGATCCACGACCCTCTCCTCGCTGCCGCGAGACCGAGCTCCACAGCGGAGATCGCGACGTCGCCGGTCGTTCGAGGTCGCACGCCGCGCGCGATCGCGTAGCTCGTGGGCGCCGCCGCCGCGGGGCAGATGTTTTCTTCGTCGCGATGCGCCGCGTGCGCGCCTCGTCAGGACGCTCCGGTCGAGAGCTGCTTCGCGCACGGCGAGAGCGTGACCAGCCGGTCGAGCAGGTCGATCGGCGAGAAGCGGCGACGCGTCGCGGTCGCCGAGCGCACGTGCGCGCCCACGCGTCGCATCCACGCGAGCTCCGCGGCGCTCATCGGGCCGCGCTCGAGCGCGAGGAGCGCCTCGTCGAGCTCGGCGGCGTCTTTCGGTCCGGCGAGACACACGTCGACGTGCGGGCTCGACAGCGCGAAGCGATAGCAGTCCGACGCGCGAGGCGTCGCCTCGCCCTCGGGCGTGAAGCGCGGATCGAGGAGCGTGCCCCAGCGCGTCGCGGTGAACGCGACGGTGCCCGGCCGCCGGCCCGGCGGCGCCGCGTCGAGGAGCGGGAAGATCTCGCGCTCCGCGCCGGGGTGCGCGGCGTTGTAGCGGAGCATGAGCGAGTCGAACGCGGGATCGCGGATGAACCCTTCGAACGCCGGGCGGTGATGGCACGACACCATCACGCTCCGGATCTTGCCCTTGTCGCGCAGCGTGAGCGCGGCGTCGACGATCCGGCGCGGCGGCGGGCCGTTCCACCACGCGAGGCACAGCACGTCGACGTAGTCGGTGCGCATGAACCGGAGCGCGCGGTCGACCGACCATTCCATGAGCGACGCGAAGCGCGTGTACGACTGGATCGCCACGACCATCTCCTCGCGTCGATCGCGCGCCAGGTTTCGGAGGCCGACGCCGAAGTCGCTCCGGCGGAGCGATCCCCACAGGAAGAAATTCACCCCGCGCTCGAACGCTCGCTCGACCTCTCGGCCAGGGAGGCCGAAGCTCGATCCGAGGCCGAGGGGCCCGACGTCGGAAGGTCCGGCCGATCCGAGCGAGCGAGGCGAAAATCCCGACGACATGGTGCGCGCTTCGATGCCGCGACGAGCCCGGCCGTTGCGGCGCGCAAACGAGCCGCACGGCTCTTGAGGTGTCGACATTCGGCGTCTTCTGCGGTCTGATCCGCGCCCCCATGAAGAAGCCGATCCGCCGAACCGCAGTCATCGGAGCAGGAGTCATGGGCAGCGGCATCGCTGCTCACTTCGCCAACGCAGGCCTCGAGGTCTTGCTCCTCGACATCGTCCCGCCCAACCTCTCGGACGCCGAGAAGAAAGACAAAGCGAAGCGCGACGGCTGGGCGACCGGCGGCCTCGAGAAGGCGCTCAAGGCGCGCCCGGCCGCGTTCTTCCACAAAGACGCCGCGCGCCTCGTGAAGACGGGCAACGTCGAAGACGATCTCGAGAAGCTCGAGGACTGCGACCTCGTCATCGAGGCGATCATCGAAAAGATGGAGGCGAAGCAGGCGCTCTTCGCCAAGCTCGAGAAGATCGTGCCCGAGCACTGCGTCATCGCGTCGAACACCTCGGGTCTGCGCATCGCCGAGATGACGAAGGCGAGCTCGGCGAACTTCAAGAAGCACTTCGTCGTGCTGCACTTCTTCAACCCCGTTCGCTACATGAAGCTCCTCGAGATCGTCGCCGGCCCCGAGACCGACAAAGACGTGCTCGCCCACTGCGTGCGCTTCGCCGAAGACGTGCTCGGCAAGGGCGTCGTGTTCGGCAAGGACACGCCGAACTTCGTCGGAAACCGCATCGGCGCGCACGCGATGATGGCGACGATCCACCAGATGCTCGCCGACGGGCTCTCGCCCGAGGACGTCGACAACATCACCGGCGCGCCGATGGCGCACCCGAAGAGCGCGAGCTTCCGCACCGCCGATCTCGTCGGCCTCGACACCTTCGCGCACGTCGCCGACAACTGCTACGCGTCGCTCACGAGCGACGAAGACCGCGACGTCTTCAAGGTGCCCGACTACATCCGCAAGATGGTCGAGAAGAAGCTCCTCGGCGACAAAACCAAGGGCGGCTTCTTCAAGCGCGCGCCCGACAAGTCGATCCTCACGCTCGATCCGAAGACGCTCGAGTACCGCCCGAAGGGCGGCGACGACGCGATCAAGGGCGCGACCAAGGCGCTCTCGAAGGTCGAAGATCCGCGCGAGCGCGTGAAGAAGCTCGTCGCCGATCAGGGCAAGGCGGGCGACTTCGCGCGCAAGGTGCTCTACCGCAGCCTCTCGTACTCGGCGCGCCGCATCGGAGAGATCGCCGACTCCGTGGTCGCGGTCGATGACGCGATGAAGTGGGGCTACAACTGGGAGCTCGGGCCCTTCGAGGTGTGGGACGCGCTCGGCTTCGCCGAGACGACCGACGCGATCGAGAAGGCGGGCCACGCGCTCCCGGATTCGATCAAGAAGATGAAGGCGAGCGGCGCCACCGCCTTCTACAAGGACGGCAAGGTCTTCGATCTGCTCAAAGGCGAATACGTCGCCCAGAAGCAAGATCCGCGGTACGCGACGCTCACAGTCCTTCGCAAGGGCGACAAGCCCGTCCTCAAGAACGACGGCGCCGAGGCGTGGGATCTCGGCGACGGCGTGCTCGGCCTCACGTTCAAGACGAAGGCCAACAGCATCGATCCCGACGTCATCGCGATGCTCGGTCAGGCGGCCGACAAGGCGGAGACCGACTTTCGCGCGATCGTGGTCGCCAACGAGGGCGATCACTTCTGCGTCGGCGCGAACCTGCTGCTCGTCGTCATGGCGGGCAGCCAGGGCCAGTGGGATCAGATCCGCGAGATGGTGAAGGGCTACCAGTACGCGACGCAGCGCCTCAAGTACGCGCGCGTGCCCGTGGTCATCGCGCCCTACGGCATGACCATCGGCGGCGGCCTCGAGCTCTGCATGGGCGCCGACGCGGTGCAGGCCGCGGCCGAGACGTACTCCGGTCTGGTCGAGGTCGGCGTCGGTCTGATCCCGGGCGGCGCGGGCACGATGAACATGCTCTGGCGTGCGATGGAGAGCATCCCCGAAGGGACGACGTCGAACGTCTACGAGAGCGTGACGCAGACGTTCAAGAACATCGCCCTCGCGAAGATCGCGACCTCGGCCGAGGAAGGAAAGGCCCTCGGCTACTTCCGCCGCACCGACGGCGTCTCGTTCGATCGCGCGCGCGTCCTCGCCGAGGCGAAGGCGCGAGCGATCGGCATGGCCCAGAGCGGCTACCACCCGGCGATCCCGAAGGCCTACCGCCTGCCGGGCGAGAGCGGCATCGCCACGCTCGGCATGATGGTCGACACGCTCGTCGCCGGGGGCTACGCCTCGGAGCACGACGCGAAGATCGCGCGCAAGCTCGCGGTCGTCCTCTGCGGCGGCGTCGGCGGCGCCTCGCGCGAGGTCACCGAAGACGAGATGCTCGAGCTCGAGCGCGAGGCGTTCGTCAGCCTCTGCGGCGAGCCGAAGAGCCAGGAGCGCATGCAGTACATGCTCATGAACAACAAGCCGTTGAGGAACTAGTCATGAAGGACATCGTCATCGTCGAAGCGGTTCGAAGCGCGGTCGGGCGTGCGATCAAGGGATCGCTCGCGCAGAAGCGTCCGGACGAGTTGGCCGGCGACGTCATTCGCGGCCTCCTCGCGCGCGTGCCTCAGCTGAAGCCGAGCGACGTCGAGGATCTCGTCCTCGGCTGCGCGATGCCCGAGGGCGAGCAGGGCCTCAACATCGCGCGCGTCGCCGGGATCCTCGGCGGTCTGCCGATCGAGACGAGCGCGCAGACCATCAATCGCTTCTGCTCGAGCGGCCTCCAGGCGATCGCCACGGCCGCGGGGCAGATCGCGATCGGATCGAACGACGTCGTCGTCGCCGGCGGTCTCGAGTCGATGAGCATGGTGCCGATGACCGGCAACAAGCTCAGCGTCTCGCCCGAGGCGATGGAGAAGCTCGCGTCGGTGTACACGCCGATGGGCATCACCGCCGAGAACGTCGCCAAGCGCTACAACGTGACGCGCGAGCAGCAAGACGCGTTCGCGCTCGCGAGCCAGAAGAAGGCCTCGAACGCGATCGAGAAGAAGGTCTTCGAGAAGGAGATCGTCCCCGTCACCGCCATCCGCTACAGCGGGAACGAGAAGAAGACCTTCGAGTTCAAGGTCGACGAGCTGCCGCGCCCCGACACGACCGCCGAAGGGCTCGCGTCGCTCAAGCCCGCGTTCGCTCAGGTCGGATCGGTCACCGCGGGCAACAGCTCGCCGCTCTCCGACGGCGCCGCCGCGGCGCTCGTCATGAGCGGTGAGAAGGCGAAGGCGCTCGGCCTGAAGGGCCTCGGCTACCTCCGCGCGTACGTGACCGTCGGCGTCGATCCCGCCGTCATGGGCATCGGCCCTCTGCCCGCGATCCAGAAGCTCCTCGCGAAGACGGGCAAGAAGGTCAGCGACATCGATCTGTTCGAGATCAACGAGGCCTTCGCGTGCCAGTCGGTGTACTGCCAGCGCGAGCTCGGCATCCCCGACGACAAGATCAACGTCAACGGCGGCGCGATCGCGCTCGGGCACCCGCTCGGGTGCACCGGCGCGAAGCTCACCGCGACGCTGCTCTACGAGCTCCAGCGCCGCGGCGGAAAGTTCGGCGTCGTCTCGATGTGCATCGGCGGAGGCATGGGCGCCGCCGGTCTCTTCGAGCGCATCTGACTTGCAGATCTCCGTCCTCGATCTGAGCCCGATCCCTTCCGGAGCGACGGCCTCGCAGGCGCTCCGGAACACGATCGATCTGGCGAAGCACGTCGAGGCGCTCGGCTTCCATCGATACTGGCTCGCCGAGCATCACAACGCCGGAGCGCTCGCGAGCTCGACGCCCGAGATCATGATCGCCGCCGTGGCGGCAGAGACCTCGCGCATTCGCGTGGGCTCGGGCGGGATCATGCTGCCGAACCACAGCCCGCTCAAGATCGCCGAGACGTTCCGCGTGCTCTCGGCGCTCTACCCCGATCGGATCGATCTCGGCGTCGGGCGCGCCGCCGGGACCGATCCGAAGACGGCGCTCGCGCTCCGCCAGTCGCGCGAGCTGCTCGCCGTCGAGGGGTTCCCCGCGCAGCTCGACGAGCTGATGACGTACCTCGCGCGTGAGACCGATCCCGCGGCGCGCTTCGGTCCGATCAAGGCGGTGCCGTTCGGCGTGCCGCCTCCGCCGCTCTTCTATCTCGGCTCGGGCCGTGAAGGCGCCGATCTCGCCGCGCGCCTCGGGCTCGGCTTCGCGTACGCGCATCACATCGTTCCCGACGGCGTGAGCGAAGCGATGCGATCCTATCGCGCGGCGTTTCGACCCTCGTCGGGGCCCCGCGCGGCGCGATCGATCCTGGCCGTGGCGGCGATCTGCGCCGCGACCGAGGCGGACGCCGAGGATCTCGCGCGCTGCGCCGATCTCGCGATGGTGCGCTTCGGGCAGGGGCTCCGCGACATGCCGATGCCGAGCGTCGAAGAGGCGCGTGCCTACGCGTTCGACGCCGAAGAAGACGTGTTCCGCCGGGCGTCTCGCGCGCGGAGCGTCGTGGGGACGCCGGCGAGAGTGAAGGAGACGCTGCGCCGCCTCCTCGACGAGGCCGAGGCCGACGAGCTCATGGTCGTCACCTACGTCCACGATCACGAGGAGCGGAAGCGCTCGTACGACCGCCTCGCAGACGCCTTCGCCACGCCGTAAGTCGCGGACGCGACGCGGAAATCGGACGATCGAAGATCTTCCCTCGCGGGCGCACGATTTTTCGACCGCGCGCGGCGCATTTTTTTTCATACGCGCGCAGGGCGGCGAGCACTCGTGAGCTGTGCCCAGGCGAGATCCTCTCGCGCGGGTTCTTCTTCTTCCGTCCAGGAGTCTCCCCCATGCTTCGTTCGCGCGCCTTCGCCGTCCTCGCCGCTCTCGTCGTCCCTTCGCTCTTCGCGTGCAGCGCCGAGGTCAGGCAGGTCGACATCTCCGACGATCCGACGGGCGAACCGCCGCCCTCGAGCACGACGCCTCCGGCGAGCACCACGCCGCCGCCGCCGGCGCCGCCGGAGAAGGTGACGTTCGACTACTCGAGCGTCTCGCTCCCCGGGGCGAACCTCTCGATCGCGTCGATCGGCGGATCGTCGAAGAACGACGTGTGGGTCGTCGCCAAGGAGTCGGGCGCGGGGCAGAACGATCCGTGGAGCGCGTATCACTACGACGGATCGAAGTGGTCTTCGGTCGATCTGTCGACGCCGACGGGGCGACCGAGCTTCGGCGTCGCCTCGCTCGCCGGCAAGACGTACTTCGGCTTCTCTTACTCCGCCGAGCTCTTCGAGCTGGCCGGCAGCGCGTTCACGAAGAAGGCGGGCTGGTCGGTCACGAGCGGCTACGCGATGGCGGCGGTCGGCTCGAAGATCTACGTCGGCACCCAGGAGAACTTCGGATCCGGTCCGCTCTACGCCTACGACGGCGTGACGTCGAAGCAGGTCTCGGTCAAGCAAGGCCAGGGCGGCGTGGTCGGCATCTGGGCCGCGAGCGATGGCGACGTGTGGCTCGCGCGCAGCGGCGGCATCGGCCACCTGTCGAACGGCGCCTACGAGACCGTCGACACGACGCCCGTGCACGCCGTGTCCGGGAGCGCGGCCGACGACGTGTGGGCCATCGGCAAGGACGCCGTCATGCACTACGACGGCAAGGCGTGGTCGGAGGTGGCGTGGCCGGGCGGAAGCTCCGACGAGCCGCGCACGCTCGCCGCGCTCGCGAAGGACGAAGTGATCATCGGCACGTATTCGAACGTGTACCGCTACGACGGCAAGGCGTTCGCGAAAGAGTCGCGCGCGAGCGCGCCCAAGGCGGCCTCTGCCGTCGGTCGCATCGGCAAGGACGAGGCGTGGTTCGTGACGAGCACGCAGATCAGCCGCCTCGCCCCGAAGGGGAAGTAGCGCTCCACCCAAACGGGTGACAACACCGCCGAAGGGCGCGGATCGAGCTAAGCTGCGGGGCATGGTGCGTCGCAGGGCTCGCGTCTTCGCCGGCTTGGTCTCGATCGTGGTCGCCGCGTCGTCGGCGGCGGCGTGCATTCTTCCCGACTTCACCGTCGTCGCGGCCGATGTTCCCGACACCGGGGGCTCCGAAGGCGGCGGCGGTGACGCCGGGCCGAGCGACGACGCGACGGCGCAGCCCGACGGCGCGCTCGTGTGCCCGGCCAACACCGGCGACTGCGATCGCAACCCCGCCAACGGCTGCGAGACGGATCTGCTCGTCACCACCGCGCACTGCGGCGTGTGCGATCGGAGCTGCGCCGGCGCGGCGTGCGAGAACGGCGACTGCAAGGTGGAGCGCCTCGTCAGCGCGCTCAAGCAGCCCTTCGGCCTCGAGGTCGCCGGGCCGAGGCTCGTCTGGCACGAGAGCGAGAGCATCAGCGGCTGCCGCACGGCCGACTGCATGGCGTCGAAGGCGATCCTCGTCGACATCAACGGCTCCCTGGCGTCGATGCCGACGGGCACGCTCTCGCCCCGTCAGATCGCGGTCGAAGGCGGGCGCTTCTACTACGCCGACTGTCTCCCGGCCGCGAACGCCGACTGCGGCGTCTCGAGCTGTGACATCGCGGGCTGCAAGTTCACGGGCGGCACGGCGGTCGTTCCGTTCAACGGCAACCGTCGCGCGATGGTCCTCGTGAGCGGCGTCGGAGGGATCTTCACCCATCACGGCCTCGACGGCTTGATCCGCACGGCCTTGCCTTCGGGGCCGACGAGCGGCGAGAACTTGAAGTACGGCATCGGCGATCAGCTCCAGGCGTTCTACTCGGGAGCGACGCACGTCGTGTGGCTCGACGACAACGCGAGTCAGGCGAACCCGATCGGCGGCGTCTTCGTCGTCGCGCCCGCGGGCGGCGCCGCGACGCGGATCTTGCCGCCGCCGGTCAAGCACCTCGCGGTCGACTCCGCGGTCGCCTTCACCTCGACCGGCGGCGCCGCGGCGAACGCCGCGTCGATCGTCGGCTGCGAGGTCGCCGGGTGCAGCAGCGCGGGGACGATCCTCGCGGGCAACCAGCCTTATGTCAGCGACATCGCGGCCGATGCCACCGCGGTTTACTGGAGCGTCGTCGGCGCGGCCGATCCGCGAACGAACACGACGCCCGTCGGCGCGGTCATGCGCTGCGCGCGGCCTGCGTGCGCCGGCGGCCCGACGCGCATCGCGGACGGACTGCTGAACCCGGTCAGCGTTCGCATCGACGCGACCCACGTCTACTGGCTCGAGCGCGGGGCTCCCGCCATGCCGACGGGAGCCGTCTCGCGGAAGCGCCGCTGACCGCGGCGCGGCGACTCACGCGCGTGACGAGGTGTGCCGACGTGTAGGCGGTTGTCCCGGCAACCGGCGGCCTCGGTGCGCTCTCTTCTGGACGCGACCGACGCCTCCGTACGACGCTTGAAGCAATGAAATACGCGCGGGGGCTTACCGGGGTCGCTCTTCTTCTCATGGTCGCGGCGTGCAGCAGCGATCCGGCAGGTCAGTATCCTCTCGCGAGAGAGCTCGCGGGCGCGCGTCTGCCCGATACGGGCGCGCTCGTCGACATCGCGATGGACAGCCGGGTCGGCGTCCTGCTCGACGAGATCCCGCTGTCGGTGCGCGATCGCGTCGTCGAGCAGATCATGAGCGAGCCGGAGTCGTTCTGGACCGAGCGCGCCGCACGGCAGGTCGAGCTCGCGACGCACCGCCTCGTGTTCCGCGGAAAGCACTACGACAACGGGAGCCACAAGGGCGCCTTGCCGCTCCCGCCCGCGAGCCAGCGCACCATCCGCCTCCAGGGCGAGCCGCGCCGGATCGCCGAGGGCGCGCACGACACCATCGTCGTGTCGTATCGCTTCGAAGGCACGCTCCTCACCGACGTCGCGTCTCCCGGGATCTCCGAGCCGCGCCTCGCCGCCGAAGGCGGCGCGTGGGACGAGTCGTTCATGTTCCCGATCGATCCCGCGCTCCTCTTCCAGCGCACGCGCTACGCGTGCATGAACGAGGCCGATCTGCCGCCGGGATCGGTCGACGGCGAAGAGGTCGATCGCTTCTACGATCAAGACTGCAAAGACGAAGCGACGCTGTCGCGCTTCGGCCAGTGTCACGCCACCGAGCGCCCCGGTCGATCCTGCCGCCAGGCGATCGTCGACGAGGTCGGCGCCGTCGACACCGTCATGCGCTTCACGCGTCGCGGGTGGGACCCCGTCGTCGCCGAGCGCGTTCGCGTCTCGGAGATCAGCTCGGACACCAAGGGCGCGGATCTCCGCGTCGTGAAGAGCGAGCGCGCTCGCGTCATCTACCGCTACGTCGCGCCGAACGCGTGTGAGGTCGAAGAGAAGTGCGTCACCGGCACGGGCTGGCGTCGCCTCGTCCAGTTCTCCACCGCGGTCGAGAACGTGGGCGACAAGGCGCTCGCGATCGGCGCCGTCGACTACTACGGCTCGGGCGCGCAGACCTCGAACGCGACGCACAACGTCGTCGAGTACTCGTCGTGCCGCGCGCAGTACGACTTCCGCCACTACGGCGCGTACACCGTCGCCCCAGACGCGAAGACGTCGAAGCGCGCCTCGTGCATCCAGAGCACCGCCCGCACCGCGAACCACGAGCTCTCGCCGCTCCACAATCCCTACGGCGCATGCGACGACCAGGGCGTCGAGGTCGGCTGGGCCGACGAGCAGCGCGCGGGCACGCCGTGCCAGTGGGTCGACGTCACCGACATCGACACGAGCATCAAGCCGGCGCGCACCGAGCTGTCGGTCACCGCCAACCCCGAGGGCTTGCTCTGCGAGGGCGAGCCCGTGCTCGATCCGCAGGGGCGGCCCGAGCTCGAAGAGACGGCGTTCCGCACCGCCTCCGGCGCGACGGTCTTCAAGCCCAAGTGCTCGCTCACGCCCGATCACGCGAAGAACAACGTCCACGCCTACGAGGTCGTGCTCCCTTCGCCGGGCGAAGGGATGATCACCGGCGCGTGCGCGCGCGGCGCGATCGGGCCGCTCCGCAACTGCGGGTTCACCGCGACCAAGGAGCGTTTCACGTGCCAGGTCGGCAGCGTGCAGCGGCTCCACTGCGAGCTCCAGGGATCGGGCCCGGCGCAGATCCTCCGCCTGTGCGACTACAGCCAGGCGCTCGGCGCCGGCGTTCCCTGTCGCTACGAAGAGTCGATCCACAACGTCGCCGTCGACGCGACCGCCTCGGGCGGCGTCGACATCGCGTTCGCGTGCCCGGCGGCGCGCGGCGACGGCGAGCCCGGCGGGACCGTGGCGATCTACACCGCGGCGGTCGTCGACGGCGATCCGGCCGTGCCGATCGTCTGCCGGGCCATCGGCGAGCCCGCGCCCGCCGAAGAGGAAGAGATCCTCGAGGACGACGAGTAGCGGCTCTCGGTGCGTCCGCTCGACGTCGGGATCATCGGAGCCGGCACCGCGGGCGCCGCGGCCGCGATCTTCCTCGCGCGCGCGGGCCACGCGGTCACGATCTACGAGCGCGTGCCCCAGCCAGGGCCCGTCGGCGCGGGCATCACGATCCAGCCGACGGGTCTCCACGTCCTCTGCCGCCTGGGGCTCTATCCGTACGTCGTCTCGCGCGGCGCGCGGATCGATCGGCTCCTCTGCGAGACGACCTCGCGCAAACCGCTCGTCGATCTCTCCTACGCGACCGTGGGCGAAGAGCTCTTCGGCGTCGGCCTTCATCGAGGCGTGCTCTTCGAGGCGCTGCACGCCGCGCTGGCGAAGGAGAAGATCACGCTGCGCACCGGCGCCGAGATCGTCGATCTGGCCCGCGCGGATGGACGTCGAGGCCGCTGGAGCTGGTTCGTCGACGCCGCGCGCGATCGGCACGGCCCCCACGAGCTCGTCGTCGTCGCCGACGGCGCGCGGTCGCAGCTCCGCGATGACACGAGCACGAGCAAGCGGATCGAGCCCTATCCCTGGGGGGCGCTGTGGGTCGTGGCGAACGAGACGCGCGCGCCCGATCACGCCAAGGCCTCGATGCTCCACCAGGTGGTCGACGGCAACCAGCGGTTCCTCGGCCTCCTCCCCACGGGGCACGGCCCCGGGCCGCGCAAGGGCTCGCGCCTCGTGAGCCTCTTCTGGAGCCTGCGCTGCGACCGGATCGACGCCTGGCGCGCGCGCGGGCTGACGGCGTGGAAGGACGAGCTCCGCGCGCTCGAGCCCGAAGCGGCGCCGGTGCTCGATCAGATCGAGAGCATCGATCAGGTGCTCTTCGCGATGTACCACGACGTCGTCATGCATCGGTGGACGACGCGGAACGTCGTGTACCTCGGTGACGCCGCGCACGCGACGAGCCCGCAGCTCGGGCAGGGATGCAACCTCGCGCTGTGGGACGCGATGGTCCTCGCCGACGAGCTCGCCGCCGAGGAGCACGATCTCGCCCGCTCGCTCGAGCGCTACACGCGCGCGCGCGCCGATCACCTGGCGTTCTATCAGCTCGCGACGCGCTGGCTGACGCCGCTCTTCCAGGGCGATCTGCCCTTGCTCGGAGCGCTCCGCGACGTCGCGATGCCGCTCATGGCCAAGGTCGCGCTCACGAACCGCATCATGACGCTGAGCATGCTCGGCGTCGTCGACGGCTTCTCCGGGAAGATGCTCGCGCTTCGCTTGCCGCGCGACGTTGCGTGAGTGTTGCACGCTTGCAAAGTGCACGTTGCCGGTGCCCGGTAGCGTGCTCGAAAGCGGAGGTGCACCATGCGCATCGCGCATCTTTCGGACGTTCACGTCCTCGCGCCACGGCCTTCTGCGATCGACATCGGCACGCGCTTCGTGAGCTTCGGCCGGGCCCTCGATCCCGCCGAGCGCTTGCGCAAGCTCGCGACCGGGCTCGGGCGCGCGCGCGAGGCCGACCACGTCGTGATCTCCGGCGATCTCACCGAGCTCGGCACGGCGGCGCAGCTCGAGACCTTCGCCGAGGCGCTCCACGACGCGCGCATCGATCCGCGCCGGATCACCCTCGTGCCGGGTAATCACGACGCTTACACCGGAGGCGACGCGTGGTCGCGCGCGCTCGACGGTCCGCTCGCGGCGTTCCGCGAGGGCTCGGCCGAGCGCGGCGTGAAGATCGTCGAGCGCGACGGCGTCACGTTCGTTCCTCTCGACGTCTCGTGTCACCAGAACGTCTTGCGGGCCGCGGGCGAGCTATCGGATCTCGACATCGAGGCGCTCGATCGACGTCTCACCGATCTGGCGGGCCGCCCCGTGGTCGTCGTGTTGCACCACTCGCCGTTCGTCCACTCGACGTTCGCGTGGCAATGGCTCCACGGGCTCCGCGGGGCCGAGCGCCTCACGGACGTGCTCACGCGGCATCGGGAGGTGCACGTCCTGCACGGTCACCTGCACCATGACGTCGACCTCGCGCTGGGCGGCGGCCGCGTGCGCGTCTTCGGCGCCTCCGCGGTCGTCGACGCGCCGAAGGGCGAGTCTCGCGTGCGCTTCTACGACGTGCGGAGCGGGATCCTCGAGAGCGTCGAAGCGCCGAGCGCGGAGCTCACGCTTGCGGCGTGAGCGAGCGAATCAGAGCAGCTCGTCGAGGATCGTGCCCGTGACTTCGCGGTCTGGCGGCGCGAGACCCGCCGCCACGCGCAGCGTCGGCGCGACGTCGGCGAGATATCGCGGCGCGGACGAGCGCACTTGTCCGCGCGCGCGGATCGCGCCGCCACTCGCGATGAGCCACACGCGCGCAGACTCGGGCGCGTGCCCGCCGTGGCTGCCGAAGTCTCTCGCGCGTCCGTGGTCGGCGGTGACGAGGATGCTCGTGCGCTCGCCGCGCTCTCCCATGCGATCGACGAGGGCGACGAGCCGTCCGACGATCGCGTCGGCGCGGCCGAGCGCGGCGAGGTAGCCCTCGTAGTCGAGGTGGTGCGCGTACTCGTCGGTGTCGCCGAGACCGAGGAAGAAGACATCGGGGCGCTCGGCCTCGAACCACGCGAGCGCCGCGTCGGCGGTGAGGCGATCGGGGCGATAGTCGTCCGTTCCGGGCGAAGGGTCGATGCGCGGATCGCCGCTTCTCCCACACGACGCGACGATCTCGTCGGGCGATGCCGAGATGGCGCGACGCATCGTCTCCCACGAGGAGAACGCGCCGACCTTCGCGCCCGCGGCGCGCGCGTCGTCGAGCAACGTCGGCGTCTCCGTCGCCGGGCAGTGGTTGTCGGCGCAGCGGAGCGGCGCGCTGCCGGAGAAGATCTCCGTGTAGCCCGGCAGCGAGACGAAGTTCGGGCCCGTGGCCGCGATCGTGCCGCGGCCGGGCGCGCCGATCGCGGCGCCGCGCTCGGTCGCCAACCGCTGGAGGTTCGGCGCGAGATCGGCCGGCGTGCGCCCGTCGCGCTCACTGCCGACGAAGATCTCCTGCCACCGAACCCCGTCGAGCACGACCAGCACGATCGGACCCGGGCGCACGCTCGGCGTGGGCCGAGCGTGCGCCGACTCGAGCGACCTCGCCGGAGGGGCGGGGCGCGCCGGCTCCTGGCTCTTCGAAGCACAGCTCACCACGAGGGCCGCGGCCAGCGCGGCCTTCCTCCAGTCGGCCATGATTGCACTATGCATGCGTCATGTGACGAGCGCGCGGAGAGACGGAGGCGCTCGTGCGAAAACGCCCGTGCAGCTCCGCCGTCACAAAGCACCTGCGGGGCCCGCGTCGTTCGCACGACACGGACCCCGCGGTTTGGATCGATGAATGTCTCGGCTGCGGATCAGTTCGCGTCCCAGACGACCCAGCTGCCGGTCGTCGCCCACTTGTCGTTGGCGTCCTTGAACGCGCCCAGGTACGTCGCGGTGGCGTCGAAGAAGCCGTCGTTCGGCGGCGTCGCCGCGCCCTCGGTGAGCGAGGCCGCGGGTCCGAAGACGGGCGCCTTCGGATCGAAGCAGTTGATGCCCGGGTTCTTGTCGAAGAAGTTCGAGTTGCCCGCGAGCTTGAACCAGGCGATCTCGTCGAAGCCGTTGTCGTTGTCTTTGTTCGGCGCGGTCGCCTGATCTTCGGGGTAGGCGATGTTGTCGATCACGCCCGGGCCCATGGTGCCCCAGAAGAGTGAGCTCGTGAGCTTGATCGGCGGCTGGCCGGAGACGGGGTTGAGGAGCGCGGCGCTCGTGGCGCCGTCGCGGATGTCGAGGCTCGCCTCGAAGCCGCTGATGACG
The DNA here is from genome assembly GCA_019637175.1 of Labilithrix sp. GTDB lineage: Bacteria > Myxococcota_A > Polyangia > Polyangiales > Polyangiaceae > Labilithrix. The sequence continues at coordinate 47,398 of JAHBWD010000049.1, forward strand.
AGGTTCGCGTACGTGCCGCGGCTGTTCCGCCGGAGAAGAAGGCCGTACTGCGCGCTGTCGACGTCGGCGTTCTTCCCGCAGAGCGTGGCGTTGTACACCTGCGGCGCGGTGAACGGCTCGTTCGCCGATCCGTTGGCGTCGTTGTCGCTCTCGAAGCCGTTGTCTTCGCCGGGGTGCGTCGGATCCTGCTGGAGGACGAGGAATTGGAGGCGGCCCTGATAGCCGTTGTCGAAGTCGAAACCGTCGTCCTGGTTGTGCTGGCAGACGAGGTGATGCGCGTCGACCGTGCCGCCGAAGAATTCGAAGCAGTCGTCGAGCGCCTTGCGAACCTGGATGTGATCGACCTTCGTGCCGCGGCCGACGCCGGCGAGCGTGAGGCCGTTGACCTCGTTGTCGGGGCTGAGGATGACGCCCGCGTACTCGATGCGGATGTAGCGGAGGATGCCGCTGTCGTCCTGGGCATCGGTGCCGCCGTACTCGGTGCCGGGCCCGTTGCCCGTCTTGAGGATGCCCTCGACGTTGCCTTTGCCGCCGGGGATGTTGATCGGCGCCCTGCCGAGCACGATGACGCCGCCCCAGTCGCCGGCGCGACGCGCGCCGGGCGCCGCTTGGCTGGTGAAGACGATGGGCTCGTCGGCCGTGCCCTCGGCGATGATCTTCGCGCCCGGCTCGACGAGCAGGATGGCCTTCGACGCGGCCTCACCCTTGAGGGTCGTGCCCTTCTCGATCGTGAGGGTCACGCCGGACTTCACGCTCACGAGCCCCTTGAGGAGGTAGTCTTTCGCGTTCGGCAGCGTGCGCGAGGCCGTGATGTCGCCCGAGAGCTCTTCGACTTGCTTGGGGCTCGTCGGGTTCCCGCTCGACTGGCCGCTCGACTGCCCGCTCGACTGGCCGCTCGACTGCCCGCTCGAGCCGCCCGGCTGGCCGCCGGACGATCCGCCGAGGTTACCGTCGTCGCTGCAGGCAACGACGCCCACGGCGGCCGCGCCGAGGATCCAAGTGAGAAGCACCAGACCGCTACGTCTCGACATGCGAAAGCTCCTTTGTTGCGCGGCGCCGCGGGCGCCACACGCGGTCCTCTATTTGCCCGAGCGGTGTGTCCGCCGAGAGGCGATCGACGAACGTTTCGAGGGCTTGTTCGTTACGAATGGGTGCCGGCGCGATCAGTTGCGATACGTCGCCATGAGCCAGAACGTGCTTCCGACGAGATAGCGGTTGGTGATGAAGTCGCCGTCTTGACCCTGTGTGAAGCGCACCGGCGCGTTGAGCACGTTCTCGATCGTGGCCTTGAGGTCGAAGTGCTCGCCGAGCCCCTGCGCGACGCTCAGGTCGACGAGGTTGCGCGGCTGCTCGTACACGTCGGGGATGCCGTTCTGCCCGACCTGCGAGATGCGCGCGCCGCTCACGTTGTAGAGGATGCGCGCGCGCGTATTGGACTTCTCGTGGTTCCAGTCGAGCGCGAGGTTGAGGACGTACGGCGACTGCCCCGCGAGCGGACGAGACTTCGACGTCTGGATGCCGCCGGCCTCGGGATCGAGCTCGACGTGCGAGTAGACGACCGTGACGTTGGTGAGGATCGAGAGCTCCTTGAGGCGGCTGCTCAAGAAGTCGAGGCTCTTGCGTGCCTCGAGCTCGACGCCGGTGTTCACCGCGCCCTGCGCGTTCTGGTACGAGACGACGCCGCGGCTCGTCGGGATGATCGTCGTCTCGATGGGCTTGTCGAAGCGCTTGTGGAAGACGCTCACGGCGAGCACCTCGCCCACGCGCGGGAACATCTCCCAGCGCGCGTCGAAGTTCGCGATGCGCGTGCGATCGAGGTTCGGATTTCCCAGGATCTCGCGCGCGCCGAAGAAGTCGCTGAAGATGAAGGGCGCGAGCTCGCGGAGCTGGGGGCGCGCGACCGTCGCCGTCGCCGAGAAGCGGAGGTTTTGCTCCGACGTCAGCTTGTAGATGATGTTCCCCGACGGCAGCATGTCGGTCTTCGCGAGGCTCGAGGAGACGCGCTGCGCGTCGGCGCCGAAGGGATCGAACGAGTCGAGGCTCTGCCGCGCCACCTCGATGCGCTGCCCGACGACGACGCGGAGCTTCGAGCTCAGCGCGACGTCGGTCATCATGTAGGGCGCGTAGACGTTGTACTGCGCGGCGTAGGCGTCGGTCGGGCTCGTCCACTCTTCGAGCTCGAGGACCGGGCCGACGTTGTCGTCGGTGAACAGCTCGCCCGGCGGCCGGCGGAACAGCGCGTTGTCGGCCTGCGGGTTGCGGAGGAACCGGAAGCGGCGCGAGTTGAAGCTTCGCCCGCGCAGCGTCACCATCGCGCCGAGCTTCAGCTTCGTCGCGTTCTCGCCCTTGTTGAGCGGCTGCGTCCAGTCGAGGCTGCCCGAGCGCGTCGTCTCGCCCTGCGCGGCGTAGAAGTGCTGCCCGCTCTGGGTGCTCTCGCGGAACGAACGCCCGAGCACCGGATCGTCGACGTACACCGTCTCGCGCAGATCGGGATCGTTCAGCGTCGCGCGCGCGTAGAGCGCCGTCCACGCGATCTCCATGTTGTTCAAGCCGCGAAAGCGGTGATCGCCGCGGAGCTGCCCGTAGGCGAGCGCGCGGTTCACGAAGCGTAGGCGCTCGTCGAAGATCTCCGTCTGCTGTTCGTCGTTCGTGCCGGTGATGATGCGCCCCTCCTTCTCGCCGTTGCGGCTGTAGAGGCCCGTGAGCGCGACTTTGTGATCGTTGTCGAACGCGTAGCTGACGGTGCCGAGGCCGCTCCATGTCACGGTGTCGGTGCCGGTCTGGGCCCGGTAGTCGTTGAAGCGAACGAGCTGCCCGGTGTTCGCGGGACCGAGGCCGTACGTCCGGATGATCTCGTCGTTCCGGTTCTGGAAGCGACGCGTGTACGTGAAGCCGCCCATGTAGCCGAGCACGCGCCCGCCGCCGAGCTTGAACGAGTCGCCGATGACCGCGCTCATGTTGCCGTTGGGCAGGTTCGTCGTGCGCGTCGTCTCCATCGGTCCGTTGATCGCGCGCCCGACGTCGGTGATCCGCGGGTTCAGGGTGCCGTCGGGCAAGAGGCGGGTCACGCGCTCCGGCGGCACCTCGGCGGGGAGCCTGCGCGTCCCGTCGTCGATGCCGAGCCAGTCGAGGCCGCCGCCGGCGTACGAGAGCCGCTTCTGGAACGTCGACTCGCTGTTCGCGCCCAGGCCGACGGAGGCCTGGAACAGGAACTTGTTCGGCATGTCGCGCGTGTGGATGTTGAGCGAGCCGCCGGCGAAGTCGCCGGGCATGTCCGGCGTGAACGTCTTCGAAACCGTGAGATCGCTGAGCACGAGCGACGGGAACATGTCGAGCGGGACGGCCTGGCGATCCGGCTCCGGGCTCGGCAGCGGCGAGCCGTTCAAGAGCGAGTTCGTGTACCGATCGCCGAGGCCGCGGATGAAGATGTAGCGCCCGTCGACGACGGTGGTGCCGGTCACGCGCTTGACCGCGTCGGCCGCGTTGCGGTCGGGCGTCTTCGCGATGTCGGCCGCGCCGATCGAGTCCGACGCCTGCGCCGCGTTCTTGCGGAGAAAGAGCTGCGTCGCCGCGCTCGCGCGCTCGACCTCCGCCTCGACGGCGGTCACCTCTTCGACCGCCGTCTCGTCGCCCTCGAGCGAGACGTCGATCTTCGTGAGCCTGCCCGCGACGATCCGGACGTTCTTCACGCGCGCCGGGCGATGAAGCTCGTATTGCACGCGGAGCTGATACGTCCCGGGAGGGAGCTCGATGCGGTAGCGGCCTTCGACGTCGGTGGCCCCGTAGTCCTTGCGGCCGATGACGGTCACGAGCGCCTCGAGCAGCGACTCGTTGTCTCTCCGGCTCCTCACGACGCCCCACACCGCGCCCTTGCCGCGGGGCGGAGGCCGCGTCGGATCGGGCGTCTCCTCGACGGGCGCCTCGACGACGGTGTCGCTCTCGACGACGGGAGCCTCTTCCGGCGGGTCTTGCGCGCGCGCGACGCGCGGTGCGCACACGAGGAGGCCGAGTACGACCTGACTGAGGATGGACGAATACCTTGCACGCATCGAAGTGCGCTCTCCAAGAAGACGAAGCTGCTTCGTTCCGCTCGTTGCTTACTTGACGACCTTGTGGGTCAAGATCGCGATCGTCTTGGCGCCTCCCTGGCGCGCGAGATCCATGGCCTCCACCGTGATCGCGTACGGCGCGTCGTCGGCGGCGTCGAAGTAGACGACCTTGTCGGACCGCGCGGCCATGACGCGCGAGATCTTGTCCTTGAGCTCGGCCTTCTCGAGCCCGGTGCCGTTGATCGCGAGCGCGCCGTCCGTCTTCACGGTCAAGACGACGCTCTTGTTCTCGCTCGGCGGCTCGGCGGTCTTGGCCTCCTGCTTGGGGAGCTGGAGCCAGAACTGCTTGGCGAGCAGCGGCGTCACGACCATGAAGATGATGAGGAGGACGAGCACGACGTCGACGAGCGGCGTCACGTTCATCTGCGGCACGGCGCGGTTCTTCTTCCCGCGCGCCCCGGCTCCGATGGCCATACCCATGTCAGTTCTCCGCCGGCTTCTCTTCGTTGTCGGGCTGCTCGTCGTTCGAGCCCCCGCGCTGGCTCACCTGGAGCGACACGCCCGAGAAGCCCGCGTTCTGCACGATCGCGAACACGTCGCGCACCTTCTGGTAGCCGACCGAGCCGTCGCCCTTGAGGACGACGCGACGATCGGGCTCGTGCGCGTGGATGCTCGCGAGGTGCGCGGGCAGAGCGTCGGCAGGCATCGGCGTCTTCTCGAGGTAGATCGTCCCGCTCTGCGCGACGGTCACCGTGATGGGATCGAGCTTGCTCTTCTGGTTCTTGTCCGGCTGGAGGATCGCGGGGAGCTCGACGCGCTCCCCGTGCTCGAGCGCGGGCGCGATGACCATGAAGATGATGAGGAGCACCAAGACGACGTCGACCAGAGGCGTGACGTTGATGTCCGGCGCGCTATGCTGCCTTTTCGAAGCGGCCCGAATCGCGATCGCCATGGGTGTTCTCCACCTCGTCGAGCAGCTCGCCGGTGCGGCGCGCGAGCTCGGTCTCGACGGCGTTGATCTTGTTGTTCAGCTGGTTGAAGAAGAGAACCGCGGGGATCGCGACCATGAGGCCGAGCGCGGTCTCGACGAGCGCCTCCGCGATGCCGGCGGAGACGGCGCCGAGGCCGCCGGAGCCGGTCGTCGCGATCCCCTGGAACGCCGTGATGATGCCGACGACGGTGCCGAGGAGGCCGACGAACGGCGCCACGGATCCGACGGACGCGAGCACGCCCATGCCGCGGCGGAGCTCTTCACCGACCTGCTCCTTCTGTCGCTCGGCCTCGCGGCGGGCGATCTCGACGGCGGAGACGTTCTTCTCGTCGTGCGAGGAGAGCTTCGCGAGGATCGGGCCGACGAGGCGCGCGAAGGGCGACGCCTGGTGGGAGCCCGCGAGATCCGCCGCCTTCGCGTACTGCACGCCCTCGAGGAGCGGGACGACCGCGCGGAGGAACTTCTTGGTGACGCCCTTCGCGCGGAAGAGCGCGATGTGCCTTTCCACCACGACCGCGAGGCACATGGTCGCCATCAGGAGCAGGAGCGAGGCGATGACCTTGCTCAGCGGCCCCATGCTGGCCCAGATGTGGAGAGGACTGAACGACATGAGGATGCTCCTTCGAGGTTGACTCAGGTGTGCTTGAGACGAAACGGGATCTTGACCATGCGCACCATGCGCACCGCGCGGCCGTCGAGCGTCGCGGGCTCGAAGCGCCACGCCTTGACGGCGGCGAGAACGACCTCGTCGAAGAGGGGATGTCCCTTGACGATCTTCAGCTCCTCGACGAGCCCGGACTCGGAGACGACGAACTTCACGACGACGAGCGCCTCGATGCCTTGCTTGCGCGCGTCGTCCGGGTACGCGGGCATCGCCTTGACGACGGGAACCGGAGGCGTCGACACCTCCGCCACTTGAAGCGGCGGCTCGGGCGGAGGAGGGGGCGCGGGAGGCGCGGTCTCGACCGGCTTCGGCGCGACCGGACCGGTGCCCGTGCCTCCGGCCACGCCGTTCGGATCGCCGACGGGCCCTTCGGCCTTCGCGTTGTTGGGATCGCCCTCTTCGGGCGGACCGCTGGGAAGCTCGGAGGGAGGCGCGTCGCGCTTGCTGCCTTGGGCGGGCTGCTGCACGCCGACCTTCGGCGCGGGAGGCGGCGGGGGAGGCGGCGGCGGGGGAGGAGGCGTCGCCTTGACCGGCTCCGGGGGGACGAACTTCACGTCCACCTCCTCTTCGAACACCTGCTTCTTGATCTGGCCGCCGAAGACGACGCCGACGGCGAGCATCGTCGCCATCACGACCAGCGCCGCGACGTACGACCCAGCGAGCCGCTTGGCGCGTCCCGCGTCTCGATCTTCTCCTCGGCCCCAGTCGTGAAGCGACACGACTGGTTTTTACGGGAGCAGTGTGGCGAGTCGGTGACGATTCAGGAAACGTTCCGGTAACGCACGTGAGGCAAACGGCGAGTCCGTTCTGTTGCGGAGATGTTTCGACGCGACGTCGCGAACGGCGGCTCAATCGTAGGGATGGGCCGTGTGCTGGTGATTGACGGCGATGCCCAGCTTCGTGTCGCTCTCGCAACGGCCCTCGGGGCGGAAGGTCACGAAGTGGAGCTCGCCGCGGCCGTGACGACGGGCATGCTGATCGCCAAGAGCTCCGTCCCCGACTTGATCATCCTCGGCGCGATGCTCTCCGGGATGACCGCGGCGGAAGCGGTGCTTTCCCTACGTCGCGAGCGCACGAACGCGGCCGCCCTCCTCTTGGTGGTCGGGTCGTCGGGGGCCGAGAGCGATCGCGTCGCCGCGTTCGAGGCCGGGGCCGACGACTACGTGGTGACGCCGTTCAGCACGCGCGAGCTGCTCTTGCGCGTCCGGGCCCTGCTCCGGCGGGCGCGCGCGAAGGCTCCGGCCGAGAGCATTCGCGTCGGGAGCCTGACGATCGAGCGGCTCTCCCGCCGTGTGACGGTCGAGGGCGCGCGCGTGTCGCTCACGCGACGCGAGTTCGATCTGCTGATGCGCCTCGTCGACGGCCGCGGACGTGTGATCACGCGCGGTACGCTCGTCGCCGAGCTCTGGCCCGACGATGCGCCCTCGAGCCGCGTCGTCGACACGACGCTCAAGCGCTTGCGCCGCAAGCTGCCGGCGATCGCGGCGCGGCTTCGCACGATCCGCGGCGTCGGTTACGAGCTCGGGGCCGACGACGGCGAAGAGCGCGCGGATTCGTCCGCGCCGAAACAGGCTTGAAACACAGGCGGCCGTTCCATCCCATGAACGGATGGTGAACGCCGGCGACACCGCGTGGCTCCTCGTCAGCGCCGCGCTCGTCATGCTGATGACACCCGCGCTCGCGCTCTTCTACGGAGGGATGGTCCGGAAGAAGAACGTCCTCTCGACCCTCATGCACTCGCTCTCCGCGATGCCGCTCGTCACGGTCTTGTGGGTCGTCTTCGGCTACTCGCTCGCGTTCGGCCCCTCGCACGGCGGTCTGATCGGCTCGTTCTCCCACGTCGGCCTTCGCGGGCTCGAGGGCGCGGTGCACGGCTCGGTCCCGACGTTCGCGTTCTGCGCCTTCCAGATGATGTTCGCGATCATCACGCCCGCGCTCATCTCGGGCGCGTTCGCCGAGCGCATGAAGTTCTCGGCGTACATCGTGTTCGTGATCGGCTGGTGCACCTTCGTCTACATCCCTGTGGCTCACTGGGTGTGGGCCGAAGAGGGCTGGCTCGCGAAGCTCGGCGCGCTCGACTTCGCCGGCGGCACCGTGGTGCACCTCACGGCGGGCGCCTCCGCGCTCGTGTGCGCCCTGATGGTGGGCAAGCGCCTCAAGTATCCCCACGAGCGCCCGCTCCCTCACAACCTCACGATGACGCTCACCGGCGCGGGCCTCCTCTGGTTCGGCTGGTTCGGGTTCAACGCGGGCAGCGCGCTCACGAGCGGCTGGCTCGCGGCGCTCGCCTTCGTGACGACGCACCTCGGCGCGACGGGCGGCGCGCTCGGGTGGCTCGTGGTCGAGTGGAAGCATCGCGGCAAGCCCACCGCGCTCGGCGTCGCGTCCGGCCTCGTCGCGGGCCTCGTCGCGATCACGCCCGCCGCGGGGTTCGTCTCGCCGATCGCCTCGCTGATCATCGGCTTCGTCGCCGCGATCGTCTGCTACGGCGCTGTGCTTGCAAAATACAAGTATGGCTACGACGACTCGCTCGACGCCTTCGGCGTGCACGGCGTCGGCGGCCTCACCGGCGCGATCCTCACCGGCGTCTTCTCGGAGAAGCGCACGTTCCCCGGCGTCGCCGATCCGGTCGGCGAGGCGGGCCTCCTCGCGGGCAACCCGAGGCAGCTCGGCGTGCAGATCCTCGCGTGCGTGGTGAGCGCCGTGTACGCGGTCGCGATCACCTGGCTGCTCCTCAAGGCGATCGACAAGACCGTCGGCCTCCGCGTCTCGACGAGCGACGAGCGCGAGGGCCTCGACACCTCGCAGCACGGCGAAGAGGGCTACGCCGGCTGATTCAACCTTTCGGCACGAAGACGACGTCGTAGACGACGGTCACCACGTCCTTCACGCGGAAGGCGCCCATCGGTCCCTTCACGACGTCCGAACCGATCGCCGAGAGCGAGATCTCGAGCTTGCCGCTCGCGCGGATCGCGTCGCCTTCGGCGCGCACGTCGGGCCGGGTCGTGACCTCGACGGCCTTGCCGTTCGGCGGCACGACGCGCACGCGCGCCGCGCCGGCTTCGACGCGCGCCTCGACGCGGACGACGCCGTCGCCCCGATCGTGGAACACGTCGCTGCGCATCTTCGCGAGGCAGTCGTTCCGATCGCTCGGCGAGAGGCCGCCCGCGTCGATCGAGCCGTCTTTGCGGAGGACGCCGGTCACGGTGACGGCGCGGAGCGGCGCGTCGATGTCGGCCGATCCGGCCGTCGCGCCCTCGCCGCGACCGGTGCCGGAGAGCTCGCCGCAAGAGAGCTCGAGATCGTGCGCGAGGCGCGCGAAGAGCCCCTCGGCGAAAGTTTGGAGGCGAACGCGGCTGCGCGCGGCGTCGAGGACGAGATCCTTCACCCGGGCGAGTATACTCGCCTCTGCGATGCGTACGCTCCATGGCCTCGAACAGTCTCCCTGGACCGAGAAGGCGCGCTGGGCGCTCGACCATCACGAAATCGCCTACCGCTACGCCGAGCACCTGCCCGTGCTCGGTGAAATCGGCCTTCGGCTCAAGGCGGGCAAGAGCAAGGTCTCGGTCCCGCTGCTGGTCGACGAAGCCGCCACGGTGATGGGCTCGCTCGAGATCGCACGGCACGCGGACGCGAACGGCTCCGGCGCGAAGCTCTTCCCCGAGGGCAACGACGAGATCGGCGCGTGGGTCGAGCTCTCGGATCGGATCATCGGCGTCGGTCGCGCGAAGGTCTTCGAGGGCCTTCGCACGAACCGAGCCGCGCAGCGCGAGGCGCTTCCTCCGTTCATTCCGAGCGCGCTCCGCGGGCTCTTCACGCCGATGACGGTCTCCGCCGCGTGGTTTCTCGCGGCCAAGTATCGCGTCGCGCGCGACGTCGACGCGCAGGTCGCCGCCGACCTGCGTCCTGCGCTCGAGAAGGTGCGGAGCGCGCTCGCGGATCGCAAGTACCTCGCCGGCGGCGCGTTCAGCTTCGCCGACGTGGCGATCGGCGCTTCGCTCCACGCGCTCCGCCCGCACGCGCGTTCGCGCATCGGGCCGGCGACGCGTCACGTCTGGACGCAAGAAGCGCTCGCGAGCGAGTACGAGGATCTCCTCGACTGGCGCGACGCGCTCTACGAGAAGCACCGGCGCTGATCAGCGCGGCGCCGGATCGAAGACGTCGATGAACTGCTTCGCCCGCGCCTTGGTGTTCGCGACGGCGACGCCGATCTCGGGCCGATCGCGCAGGCCCTCGAGCAGGGGAAGGTGCTCGAGCCAGCGCGCGTCGATGAGGCCGCTCTGGTCGGCCAAGCGGAGGTCGGCGAGCGCGCCGTCGACGTCGCCGACCGCGAGCTTCACCTCGGTGCGCACCTGAGCGTTGAAGGCGAGGCGCTTCGAGGTGAACTTCATGTCGACCGGCAGACTCTTCTCGAAGATGACCTTGTCTTCGGGCGTCATCTTTCGCGTGCGCGCGACGCGGTAGAGCGTGCCCGTGCTGACCTGCGCGAACGTCGGCTGCTGGCGGCGCTGAAGCTCACGCCCGAGCACGTCGGCGATGCCGTTGTTCGGATCCCAGAGCGCGAAGCGACCGAGCAGCACGGCGTAGGGCACGAACTCGCGGATGTTTTCGGGCGGATCGCCGAGGAGCTCGAGCGCGGTACGATAGTCGCCGCCGAGCGCCGTCGCGCGCGCGAGCTCGTGTTTCGACTGGACGATCCCGGGATCGACGGCGAGCGCGCGACGGAGAATCGTGAAGCCGCGTTCGACGCGGTTCGACTCGCAGAGCAGGCGCCCCACGACGTCGAGCGCCTCGACGGAGCTCGGCGCGATCTGGAGCGCGCGGTGAAGGAGCTTGGCGGCGGGGCCGTAGTCGGCCTCGTTGACGTGCGTCATGCCGAGCGCCACGAGCGCTTCGGGCTGCTGCGGATCGATCTCGAGCGTTCGCGCGGCGAGCTGGCGCGCCTCTTGCGAAACGACGTCGGGGCTGGGATCGGCCGCGACGACGCGCGCCATCGCGAGCGCGTACATCCCCGCGATGCGCGTGTCGTGTGGCACGCGCGCGTGCGCCTCGCGGAGCATCGCGACGCCGTCGCGCGAGATCTCGAACCACCCGCGCCGCAGGAGGAAGCGCCCGCGCAGGTAGAGCTCTTGCGCCACCGGATCTTCGACCGAGGGGCGCGCGTGCTCCGCGGCCTGCGCGGTGAGCGCGCGAGCGATGGCGTCCGCGGCTTCGTCGGCCACCGTGAGGACCTGCGCGGGCGCGCGATCGAAGCGTCGCGCCCAGAGCTGAAAGCCGTCTTCCACCGTCACGAGGCGCACCGAGATGCGGACGACGTCGCCCACGCGACGCATCGATCCGTCGACCACGACGTCGACGCCGAGCGAACGACCGATCTCGCGAACGTCGCGCGTGCTGCCGTCGAAGCGCGCCGTCTCGCCGCGCGGCCGGACGCGGAGCTCGGGGACGACGCTCAAAAGATCGACCAGATCCTCGGTGACCGTCTGCGCGAGGTAGAGGTCGTCGCTCGCGCTCAGGTTCACCACCGGGAGCACGGCGAGCGCTTTTCGCCCGAGCTGCAGGCTGTTCGGCGCGGCGATCGACAAGCTCTGCGTCGACGTCGCGATCGCGTGGCTCGTGAGCGCGCCGATCGCGGCCGCGGCTTCTTCGGCGCTCGCGAAGCGATCGGCGGGCTGGCGCGCCATGAGCTTGAGGATCACCTCGGCGACGGTCGGGGGCGCGCTCGGCAGGTGCGTGCGAACGTCGGGCGGCGGCCGGAGGATGCGCGCGGCCGCGATCGAGATCGCGCTCTCGCCCGTCCACGCGGCGGCGCCGGAGAGGAGCTCGAAGAGCATCACGCCGAGGGCGTAGAGATCCGTGCGCGCGTCGAGATCGCGCGAGCCCTCGACCTGCTCCGGCGCCATGTACGCGGGCGTTCCCACGATCCCGCCCACCGTCTTGCCGAGCTCGGCCTCCGACGCGGCGCGGGCGATCCCGAAGTCGGTGATGACCGCGCGTCCGTCGCGCGCGATGATCACGTTCTCGGGCTTGAGATCGCGGTGGAGCACGCCGGCGGCGTGCGCGGCCGAGAGCCCCGCGCAGACGTCGAGCGCGACGGCGACGACCTCGGCGAGCGGCAGGCGCCCTTTGCGCGCGAGGTGCGAGCCGAGCATCTCTCCCTCGATGAGCTCCATCGTGAGGAAGCGATCGCCTTCGTGCTCGCCGATGTCGAACGTCCGGGCGACGTTCTTGTGCGTGACTCTCCGCGCGAGCTTCACCTCGCGGCGGAATCGCTCGAGCGCGCCGGGCGACGACGCGAGCTCCTTGCGCAGCACCTTGAGCGCGACCATCTCTTCGAGCTCGCGATCGCGCGCGCGATACACCGTGCCCATGCCGCCCGATCCGAGCAAGCCGAGCACCTCGTAGCGTCCGGCGAAGACGGCCGGCCCTTCCTCGACCGACGTGGCTCGGGCACCCTGCGGCACGCTGAGGAGGGGCGCGCTCTCGGTCCGCGCGTGGGGGTCGGTGTTCTTGTTCGGCGTGTCCGCCACGTGCCTATGCTAGCAGTGAGTCGATGCAATCTCGCGAGATCCTTGCGTCCTCGGCGATCGCGCTGGCGCGGGCCATCCGGGAGCGCCGCGTGACCTCGGCCGAGGTCGTCCGCGTCCACGTGGAGCGCGTGCGGAAGGTCAACCCCGCGGTGAACGCGGTCGTGCGCGACCGCTTCGACGACGCGCTCCGGGAGGCGCGCGCGGCCGACGAGAAGACGGCGTCGGTGCACGCCGACGACCTGCCCGTTTTTCACGGCGTTCCTTGCACGATCAAGGAGGCGTTCGCCTTCGAAGGGATGCCGAACACGTCGGGCCTCTGGGCGCGGCGCGACGTCTTGGCGTCGAAGGACGCGACGGTCGTCGAGCGCATGCGCGGCGCGGGCGCGATCCCGCTCGGCGTCACGAACGTCTCCGAGCTGTGCATGTGGTTCGAGAGCACGAACAAGGTCTGGGGCCGAACGAGCAACGCGTACGATCCGCGGCGAACGGCGGGCGGCAGCTCCGGCGGCGAGGGCGCGATCGTAGGCGCGGGGGCGTCGCCGATCGGCCTGGGCTCGGACGTCGGCGGCTCGATCCGCATGCCGGCGTTCTTCAACGGCGTCTTCGGCCACAAGGCGACGGGCGGGATCGTGCCGAGCACCGGCAACCATCCGCCCGCGCTCCACGACGTGCAGCGCTTCGTCACGTGCGGCCCGCTCACGCGACGCGCCGAAGACTTGATGCCGATGCTCCGCGTCGTCGCCGGCCCCGACGGCGTCGAAGAAAACTGCACCGCGTGCGATCTCCGCGATCCCGCGAGCGTCGACCTGCGTTCGCTCACGGTGTTCTCGGTCGAACGCGGTCCGGGGAGGGTCGAGCCCGCGCTGCTCGAGGCGCAGCGCGCCGCCGCGCGCGCGCTCGCCGATCGCGGCGCGCGCGTCGAGCGCCGGGAGATCCGCGGCCTCGCGCGGTCGTTCGAGATCTGGTCGGCGATGCTGAACGAGGGCAGGCGAGGGAAGAGCAGCTTCCGCGAGCTCATGGCCGCGGGCGGGCGGTTCGATCCCTGGCGCGAGATCGCGCGCTTTCCGCTCGGGCGATCGCGCTACACGCTGCCGGGGCTCTTGCTCTCCGTCTTCGAGGAGCTGCCGGATCGATGGCCGGCGCGCGCGCGCGCGCTGACGGCGATGGGTCGCGAGCTTCGGGCGGAGCTCGCGAACGTGCTCGGCGATCGCGGCGTGATGCTCTACCCGTCGTTTCCTCGGATCGCGCCGCGGCACAACACGCCGCTCTTGGCGCCGTTCCAGTTCGCGTACACCGCGATCTTCAACGTCATGGAGATGCCGTCGACGCAGGTGCCGCTCGGTCTCGATCGGCGCGGGCTGCCGATCGGCGTGCAGGTCGCTGCCGTGCAGCGCGCGGACCATTTGACGATCGCGGTGGCGATGGAGCTCGAGCGCGTGTTCGGCGGGTGGCGGGCGCCGGCGCAGTTCGCGTAGCGCGCCGACATGTGCATTATGCATGTTGTTGGTCGACCTACCGCCGCCCACATCTTGACTTCGCCGGCGGCGTGCGATCGCAGTCCTTTCGCGCACATTCGTGCGGCGAGCTCTCTCCTCTTGTTAATGGACCGCGAGACGATCTCAGGTTGCCGGCACCCGCAGATCGAGAGACCACACGCGCTCCTCGAGCTGCGCCAGCATGGCGAGCGCGGCGCGCGCGCTCGGAACACCCGCGATACGGCGGAGCTCCGGCGGCGGCTCGACGGCGAGCTCGCGGCGAAGATCGGCGATCGCCTGGTGCATCGAGCGCGAGACCTCCGCGCGCTCGGCCGCGTTCAGTTGGGTATCGAGCCATCGAGCGACGTCCCAGCTCAGGGACGCATGTTCACATTCGTCCGACGCGATTTCGCGAAGGACCTCCGCGACGCGCGCGTCGCGCGCATGCATGGACCGATACAGCGCAGCCGCTGCGCCGTACGTCTCACGAATGACCCCCTCGACGCCGTTCTCGAGCGCGATCTGGAAGACCTCTCGCTCGGTCGTGTGCTCGACGGCCACGTCGGGGACCGCTGCGTCGAAGCGTCGGGCGAGCTCGCCGGCCGCGATGCTGTGCCGTCGCTCGTCGTCTTGCGCGCGGCGCAGGCGCTCGAGCAGATCTTCGGGCGCGCCGAGCGCGGTCGCCTCGATCGTGAGCCGTTCGAATGCCACGACCGCCGCCGACTCGAGGTGCGCGCACTCTGCGAACCAGGCGCCGACCGACGCGAACGGATCGTCGGCGCGTGCGCAGAGGCCGCTGGGGCGCCGCCCTTCGACCATGCAGCCGCGGACGAGCGATTTCTCGCAGTAGAGAAAGGCGGTGCTCGCGAACGTCGTGCACGCGTCCCCGCGGGAGATGTGCTGGCTCGCCCGCTCCGGTCCCTCCTTCACGACGCATGTCTCCGCCCCGCTTCCACAAAGCTGTCCGCACGGCAGCCTGTACCCGCGCTCGGCCCACTGCGTTGCGAGGAGGCACCCGTAGTCCCGAGAGACCTCGTAGACCCAGTATTCATCGACGCACTTCGGCTCGCCGAGGCCCGATTCATACTTGCTGTGGGTCCCGTCGGAGCGCGCGCCGCTCGGCTCGAGCCGGCCCGGGGTCGGAGGCTCCGTGGAGAGGCCGTCGCCGCACCCCTGGCTGACGGCAGCGACCACACAACCGATGACGCGCGCGAGGGACCCTCGAGTCATGGGGTCGCATTCGCACAACGCGTGCCACACTCATTTTCTCGTGCTTCTCGGTGAGCTGCATCCCTACGGAGGCGGCGGGCCATGACGTCCGCGACATGGAGACGCTCGGAATCGACGTGCTACTCGCACCGCGAGAGCGACCGAATCCAGTCCGCCACCGTCGTAGCCGCCGCCTCGTGCACGACCGTCGTCGCGATCGGCGGCATCCGCCCAGGCCCGCTGGCGCGCATCGTCTCGACGATCGAGCTCGCCTCGGGCTTTCCGAGCACGAGCCGCGGCGTGTCGCACGCGCGCGTCGCGTCGAGCCGTGTCGAGAAGCGCAGATCCAGCGCCGGAGGCTCGCTCCCTCGATGGCACGAAGCGCAGTTGCCGTGCAGGTACGCGCGCGCGCGCCGATCGAGGGTGTCGTAGCCCTCGAGACGCGGCAGCGCGCGATACGATTCCCGCGCCACCGGCGAAGAGAGCATGCCGACGTGCTCGAGCGTCGCGAGAGGATTGCCCGTGCGCGCGGGATACGCGAAGTCGCGGTCGATCTGCGCGGCCTCGACGCCCAGCGTCACGCCGGCGGCCGCGTTGTGGCACGACGCGCAGCCGGCGCGATCGACGATGTGATGATCGCGCCCCGAGCGGAGCTTGACGTCCTTGCTCCCGCCGACGAGCGTCGCGTCCCGGCCGTCGTCATCCCATGCGTATGCATACGCTTCCCACGCGCCGTCGGGCCGCCGCAAGAGGAGCTGCGTCTCGACGGGGCGGCCCTCCGCGCGAACGAGCTTCATCGCCACCGAGCCGGCTGGCAATTCGAGCCGCCCATCGGGCAAGACGCCGATCTTCGCGTCGCCGGGGATCGACAGGTAGCGCTCGGCGAGCGCGCCGTCGGCCCACTGCGGGACGTTCACGTCGTACGGAAACAAGCCCGCGATCGGCTTCGTCGCGTCCGCCGGATCCATGCAGCCGGTCTCGCTCAGCTTGTCGGGCATCTCTTGCGGCGGCTTCGGCGGAGCGATCCGCAGGATCGTTCCTTCGTAGTTGGCGAACACGACCTCTCCGTTCGGATCGAGCGCGAAGCCTACCGGCGACGTCTTCGGGAGATCCTGCTCGAGGCGGAGCGGCGTCGGCGCCGCTTCGTCGGTCGGGATCGCCCAGAAGCGACCCGTCCCCGTGTCGCCGTACACGTACTTTCCGCTGATCTCCGGGATCTTCGAGCCGCGATAGACGACGCCTCCGCAGATCGAGATCGCCTCGAGGTTCGCCGGCGTCCGCTCGTGATCGACGACGGGATCGATGAGCCCCGTCGCGTCGCACGTCGGCGCTTCGAAGCACGTCTTGCCCTCGCGGATGCTCCACCCGTAGTTGCCGCCGAGGATCACCTTGTCGATCTCCTCGCGCGTGCCCTGGCCCACGTCGCCCACCCAGAGATCGCCGGTCGGCCGATCGAACGACCATCGATACGGGTTGCGGAACCCGAGCGCGTAGATCTCGGGCCGCCCGCCTCCGGCGGCGAACGGATTGTTCGGCGGGATCGCGTAGGGATCGCCGCCGTCGACGTCGAGGCGGATCATCTTGCCGAAGAGCTGGTTCGGATCCTGCCCCGCCTTCAGCGGATCGCCGCCGCCGCCCGCGTCGCCGAGGCCGAAATAGAGATAGCCGTCGTTGCCGAACTGGATCGTCCCGCCGTTGTGGTTGCCGAACGGATCGTCGATCGTGAGGATGCGCTTCTCCGTCGCGAGGTTCAGCGTGAGCCCGCCGTCGGGGCTCTCGTAGCGCGCGATGATCGCCTCGAACGCGATCCCCGGCACCGCCGGCACTTTGTCGGCCGTGAAATAGAGATAGACGAGCTTGTTCTGCGCGAAGTCGGGGTGAAACGCGATCCCGAGCAGCCCCGCTTCGCCGCCCGAGCGCAGGCCGCCGGCGCGCTTCGTGAGATCGGCCACCGTGGGCGCGACCGACGTGTCGGCCCCGAGCACGCGGATGAGCCCGCCCTGCTCGAGGACGTACATGCGGCTGCCCCGCGTCTCGATCGCGACGGGCCGATCGAACTTCACCGGCGACACCGGCTCGAACGAGACGCGCGCGCGCGACGGGCCCTTCGCGCGCGCCGCGCACGTCGGCGCGATCGGGCGCGCGTCGAGCCCCCACGCCGGCGGAGGCGGCCCTGCGTCTTCGGGCTCGAGCGAGATCGGCAGGCGCTCGGTGCACGCGAACGCGACGGCGGCGCCGAGCGCCGCGAGACCACAGACGGCGAGGCGAGCCGAGCTCACGTCAGACCTCGAGCGACGTCATGGGTCGCGGCGCGTGGACGTCGTCGATGCCGTGCTCGCGGAGCTTCGCCTTGAGCGACTCCTGCGCGTCCGGCTCGCCGTGCACGAGCGCGACGCGGCCGAGCGGCCCGCGCGCCTCGAGCGCCTTGGCGTAGGCGACGAGGTCCTTTTGATCGGCGTGCGCCGAGAACCCGTTGAGCACCGCGACCTCGGCGCGCAGATCGCGCTCGACGCCGAAGAT
>JAHBWD010000005.1 GCA_019637175.1 Labilithrix sp.
CGCGGTTGCGCGCGACGCCGGCCGGCGGACCGCAGATGTTCTCATCGACGTCTTGATCGACGCCGGTGTCGACACTGTCTTCGGATTGCCCGGAGGCGCCATCGGTCCGATGAACGACGCCTTGCTCGACCGCCCTGAGTGCCGTGTCATCACGACGCGGCACGAGAGCGGTGCCATGTTCGCCGCGGCGTCGTACGCGCGGACGACCGGCAAGCTCGGGGTCGTCTTCCTGACCTCTGGTCCCGGCATCCTCAACGCGATGACGGGCCTCGCGTCGGCCTTCTGCGATGGGATGCCCGTACTCGTAATCGTAGGAGAGGTGCCGCGTAGTGTCTTCGGCAGGCGCGCCCTGCAGGAAGGCAGCTCCCACCATCTCGACATCGTCACGACGTGTCGTCCGATCGCGAAGATGGTCGCGCAGATCCCGTTCCCCGACGTCGCGCCCTCGATGCTCCATCGCGCGATTGCGACCGCCTTGTCGGGGTGCCGCGGCCCGGTCGTCCTCACGATCCCGCTCGACGTCATGAGCAAGCCGATCCACGCAGCACGTTTTGTGAGCGATGTCGGCGTCGCTCATCGCCACGATGCGCCTCTCATGCGCGCTGCGGTGACTGATGCCGCCGAGGCGATGTCCTCGGCGAAGCGGCCCCTCATCTTCGTCGGCTCGGGCTGCCGCTGGGGCTCGACGCCGGAGCGCGTGCGCGAGCTCGCCGAGCACCTTCAGTGCCCGGTGATGACGACACCGAAGGCGAAGGGCATCTTCCCAGAGAGTCATCCGCTGAGTCTCGGCGTCTTCGGCTATGGAGGCCATCCGTCGGCGACGCGGTACCTCGAGCGCGGTGTCGACGCGCTCTTGACCATCGGGTCGAGCCTCGGCGACATCGCCACCAATGCATGGAGCAAGCTCATCGTTCCCTCGAGGCACTTCATCCAGATCGACGCCGACGCCTCGCAGATCGGGCGGAACTATCCAGTGACGATGGGCCTGGTGGGGGATGCCGGAGAGCTCGTCGCGGCCCTCGCGAGAAGCGTTCCGCGTCGACCGCGCGGCCCGAAGACGTTTGGCGTTCACCGCTTCACCGATCCGAGCGTTGCCGCGCACGGATCCGAAGGGCGGATCTCGCCGATGCGCGCGCTCTGGGAGCTGCAGCGCAGGATGCCTGCGGAGACGGTGTACACCGCAGACATCGGCGAGCATCTGCTCTTCGCGATCCACTATGTGGAGGCGAACGATCCCCAGAGCTTCATCATCATGACCGGTCTGGGATCGATGGGCTCGAGCATCGCCGGCGCGCTCGGGGCACGTCTCGGCGATCGTCGCCGACCGGCGGTCGCGATTTGCGGCGACGGCTGCTTCGCCATGAACCTCGGCGATCTCGCCGTCGCGGCGCGTGACCGTATCCCGCTCATCGTCGCCGTGTTGAACGACGAGCGCTACGGTATGGTCGAGATGGGGCATGAGGCGACCTACGGGCGTACGCCGCAGTATCCCGCGGGGCCCATGAGCGTGACCCTCATGGCTCGCAGCGTCGGCGCCGACGCCGTGACGATCGAGCACAACGACGAGATCGCCGAGGTCGACCTCTCGGGTCTCGACATCGGCCGCCCCTTGGTGCTCGACATCCGCATCGATCGGAGCGTGCGCATGCCGAAGAACGCGCGTTTCGATAGCATCACTGCCGCCACCAAGAAGCCGACGTTGAACTGACTGCAGACCCTTCATGCAGCGCTCAAACGTCGGCATTCTGGGGATCGGGGTCCACCTCCCAGAGCACCTGCGTACGAACGGCTGGTGGCCGCCGGCAGTCGTCGCCGCTTGGCAGGAGCAGCGCGCCCGGACGCCCGCGCCGCCATCCCCTCGAACCGAGGGGATGGCGCGCGTGCTGGCGGCCATGGCGCAAACGCGCGATGACCCGTTTCAAGGTGCCGTCGAGCGTCGCGTGATGGCGGAGGGAGCGGTCGCGTGCGACATGGAGCAGCTCGCGGCCGAAGAGGCACTGTCGCGCGCAGGTGTCGATCGGAGCAGCATCGACCTCTTGCTGTGCCACACCACGGTCCCCGAGCAGCTCCTCACGAATACGGCCTGCGAGCTGCATCATCGACTCGGTCTGCCAACTGATTGCTTTACGATGGTGACGGAGGGAGCTGCGGCGTCGTTCGTGATGCAATTCATGATCGCCGAGCAGATGATTGCTGGCGGCCGCGCGCGAAACGCCTTGCTCGTCCAGTCGTGCAGCGTGACGCGCTTGCTCGATCCGAGCGATCCACTCTCGCCACTCTTCGGCGATGCGGCCTCGGCAGTCGTTGTCGGGCCAGTTGCAGAAGGGCGCGGCATACTCGGGGCCCGCCAATGTACCGACGGGCGTGCGAGTCGGACGCTCGTGGCGAGTGTGCGTGGCGGTCGATGGTACGATGAGGGGCGCGTGATTCTCCACTCGGCTGACCCGATGGGCGCGCGTGACGTGTTCCTTCTGGCTGCGGATCGCGGCAAGGAAGTGAGCGACGCGGCGCTCCGCGAAGCTCGTATGAGCCCTTCCGACGTCGACTTCTTCGTCGTGCATACCGGAACACCGTGGTTCCGACAGGTGATGCAGGAGCACTTTGGCCTCACCTCGGCAAGGTCGATCGAGTCGTTTTCCTCGACGGCCTACGTGTTCTCCGTGAGCATTCCCCTGGGGCTTTCGCTGGGCGAGCGCGAAGGGCTGCTTCGAAGTGACGACGTCGTCCTCTTGCATGGCGGGGGCACCGGCGTAACGTACGGCTCGCTCGTTCTGCGGTGGGGGCGCTGAATGAAGGAAGTCTCCAGCCGAGTCTTCGAGATCTTCTTTCGACCGCTGAAAGGGAAGGGCCAGTCGGCGGAGGCGCTGCTCGAGGGAACCCCGGTCACGCTGTCCACGCTTCTCGACAAGAACGCGCGGATCGATTGGGGCGACTTCGTCGCGATGATGGCGAACCTCAGCAAGATCTTCACGGACGAAGAGCTCGTCGAGATCGGGCGCTCGTATTTTCGCTCGCCCATGCTGCGCTTCGCATCCGTCATTGCGCGCCTTCTGTTCTCGCCGATGGACTTCTACCGATGGCTCACGACGCCAGGAAAAGGCGTCGGCGCGCAGATGTTTACGTGCATCTCGCCGTCGCTCGAGGAGCTGACGAGCACGACGATCGAGATCCGGCTCGAGATCCCCGACGGCTACGCGCCATGCCGAGAGTTCTTCGTCGTCACCAAGGGAAATCTCATCGAGATGCCACGCCTCACCGGCGCCACTGAGGCGAGCGTCGAGCTCATGGAAGGCGTGCGGGGGGCGCGCTATCGAATCGTGGTTCCGCAGGGTGGCGCCCTCCTCCGGCGCCTGCGCCGCGCGCTCATGTGGCCGCTTACCCTGCGCGCGGCCGCGGGCGAGCTGAAAGAAGCGCACGAGACGCTTCAAGATCGGTACGAACAGCTCGAAGAGGCGCGCACCCTGCTAGACCGGCAGGCGACACAGCTCCGCACCGCGCACACGGTGAGCCAGCTCATCCACGGAGACGTGGATCTTGATCGCACCATCGAGGCGATTACCGGCGCGCTCGTCGATCAGGCTGGGTTCGCCGGAGTGCAACTCGATCTCGCGAGCGAGGTCGATGGTGCGAGGACGGTCCGCTCCGCGGCTCGCGGCGCGCCCGGCGAAGCGGCCCTCACCCGCGTGCTCCAAGGTCGCGCGAGCCGCCGCATCGGCGAGCTGCGTGTCGTTCTGCGCGAGGATGACAATCGCTCGGAGCACGAAGAGCTCCTGGCGTTCATCGTTCCTACCGTCACGATGGCACTCGACAACGCGCTCAGCTACGAGGCACTCGAGGGCTATCAAGAGAGCCTCGAGCGTCGCGTCATCGAGCGCACCGCGGAGCTCTCTCACGCGCGCGACAAGCTCGCCGAGACCGTGCGGCACCTCGAAGAAGCGAAGACGGTCCGCGATCGCATCTTCGCGAACATCAACCACGAGATTCGGACGCCGCTCTCGCTGATCCTGCTCGCCGTGGGCGCCGCGCGGACGCAGGCGCAGAGCGGCGCGTCTGCGGAGAGCGACCTGGCGACGATCGAGCGCGGCGCGCGCCGTCTCCTGCGGATGGTCGACGAGCTCCTCCTCCTCGCCGAAGGCAAGGAGAGCGAGCTCGAGCTGCAGCTCGTTCCCTGCGACCTCGGCGATCTCGTCGAGAAGATCGTCGAGACGTGGGGGCCGGCCGCGCGCGCGCGCGACTTCCAGCTCACGAGCGAGATCGAGCGGGCGTGCGTCAACGCGGACCCGAGCGCGATCGATCGCATGCTCTCCAACCTGCTCTCGAACGCGATGAAGTTCACTCCGAGCGGCGGACGCATCGCGGTGAGCCTGAAGTCGACGAGCTCGCACGTGCGCCTCGAGGTGCGCGACAACGGCATCGGCATCGATCCCGAGCTTCGCGGGCGGTTGTTCGGCCGCTTCGAGCGTGGCAACGCGTCGGTCAGCAACGGCATCTCCGGCAGCGGCATCGGACTCTCGCTCGTGAAGGAGCTCAGCGAAGCGCAGGGCGGCACCATCGAGGCCAAGCCGGGTCCGGACGGCAAAGGCACATCGTTCATCATCACCCTCCCGCTCTCCGACGAGACGCCTTCGACGACCGACGGACCGCGCCTCGCTCCTCAAGACTTCGGCCTGACGGTCGGCGCAGACGGTCGTGAGATCTACGAGCCCCAGCGAACGCCTGAAGGCATCGTCCTCCTCGCGGAAGACGACCCCACGCTCCGCCAGCGCATCGCGTCCCTCCTCGCGACGCGGTATCGCGTGATCGCCGCGCCCGACGGCGCGGAGGCGCTGCGCCTCGCCGAGATCCATCGTCCGGATCTGCTCGTCACCGACATCTCGATGCCCACCATGGACGGCCTCGAGCTCACCAAGCGCTTCCGATCGCTCGCCGGCAACCGCGTCGCGCCGGTGCTCGTCCTCACCGCGTTCGGCGAGACGCGCGATCGGCTCGCAGGCTTCGAGGCGGGCGCCGTCGACTACGTCATCAAGCCGTTCGAACCGGCCGAGCTCCTCGCGCGCGTGCGCTCGCAGCTCGCGCTCCGAGCGATGGCCATGCGCCTCGTGGAGACGGAGAAGCTCGCCGCCCTAGGCACGCTCTCGGCGGGCCTCGCTCACGAGATGCGCAATCCGGCCAACGGCATCGTCAACGCGATCGGCCCGCTCCGCGAGATCATTCCGCCCGAGGTCGCGACGCCCGGGAGCGCCGTCACGCAGCTCCTCGACGTGATCGACCAGTGCAGCGAGCAGATCGCGCTGCTCTCGCGTCAGCTCCTCGGCTTCCGGCGCAACGCGCAGCTCGACCGGAGGCCGGTGACGATCGAGGCCCTCCTCGCGCGCGTGCTCGCCACCGTGCAGCCCTCGCTCGCCGGCGTCGAGCTGCGCACGAAGCTCGACTTCAAGGGCACCGTCCAGTGCGCCGAGCCGCTCTTGACCCAGGTCTTCGCGAACCTCATCGACAACGCCGCGTATGCGGCCGGCCGAGGCGGCTGGGTCGAGATCAGCACCTCGACCGTTCCCGACACCAAGAACCTCCTCATCGAGTTCCGCGACAGCGGCCCCGGGATCACGCCTGAGGTTCGCGAGCGGCTCTTCGAGCCGTTCTTCACGACCAAGCCGCCGGGCAGCGGGACCGGCCTGGGCCTGGCGACGGCGCGCGAGATCGTCGGTCGACATGGCGGTACGCTGGACATCCGGGGGGGCGCTGGGGCTACCGTCTTCTGCATCGAAATGCCGCTCGAAGCTCCGGCGCTCGAATCTTCGCCTCGACCGCTCTCCGCGACGGTGGGAACGAACTGACCATGGACGGAAAGGCGCCCCTCGTTCTCTACGTCGACGACGAGCACACGAACCGCGTCGTCTTCGAGCACGCGTTCGGCAAGAAGTACCGCGTCATCGCCGTGGGCTCGGGCCAGGCCGCGCTCGAGGTCCTCACGAGAGAGCCCGTCGCGCTGCTCGTCACCGATCAGCGCATGCCCGGCATGTCGGGCGACGAGCTGCTCATGCGCTTCAAGGAGCTCTCGCCCGACACCGTCAGGATGGTCGTCACCGCGTACAGCGACGTCGAGCCGATCCTGAAGGCGGTGAACGAGGGGCTCGTCGTGCGCTACATCGTCAAGCCGTGGAACCGCGCCGAGCTCGACGAGATCCTGCGCTGGGCGCTCGAGGTCTTCGAGCTCGGCCGATCGAACAGCGCGATCCAGCTTCGCCTCGTCGAGACGGAGCGCGTGCTCACGCTCGGGCAGGTGACGGCGGCGGTGGTGCACGACCTCATGCAACCCATCGCGCTCATCACGATGAACACCGGTCAGCTCGCGCGTCACGCCGAGGCTGCGCCGCTCATCAAGCAGCTCGCGGCGTCGAAGGAGCTCGACGCCGACGCGCGCGATCGACTCGTGCGCTTCGCCGCCGACCTGCCCGACATCACCGACGAGCTCTCGCAAACGGCGAAGCTCATGGCCGACGTGCTCGATCAGCTCCGCGAGTTCCAGAAAACGCGGGTGACGTCGTTCCAGCCGGCCGACGTCGATCCGGTTCCCCTCGTGCGCCTCGCCGTGCAGATGTGCCGCGAAGGCGCCGTGCTCGCCGAGTGCACGGTGATCAACGACGTGCCGAAGGAGCTGCCGAGCGTCCACGCGACGACGTCGCAGGTGCTCCAGGTCATGATCAACCTCGTCCGCAACGCGCAGCAGGCGATCGGGCGCAAGGGCGGCGGGGGGAAGGTGTTCCTCCAAGCGACGGCGCTCGACTCCGCGGTGCGCTTCGTCGTGCGCGACGAGGGCGAGGGGATGCCGCCGGAGGTCGTCGTCAAGCTCGGGACGCCCTTCTTCACGACCAGCCCCGACGGCACGGGTCTCGGCGTCGCTCAGGTGCGGCGCATCATCGGGACGCTCGGGGGCGACTTCGCGATCGACAGCACCGTCGGCAAGGGCACGACCGTGACGTTCACCATCCCCAGGACGCCCGCGACCTAGGCCTGGCGCTCGGCGCCTTCCGCGAGATCGACGCCGTCGTAGATCTCGCTCACGGCGAAGCTGCCGTCGAGGCCCGACAAAGACACGCGCGCGTCGTCTGCGGTGTGCGTCGTGACGATCCACTCGCCGCGATCGCCTCGACGGTAGTGATCGATGCGTCGCTCGTGATGCGACACGAGCACGTAGTCGCAGAGCTCGGCGATGCTCTGATAGGAGAGGAACTTCTTCCCGCGATCGTAGTCTTCGGTCGAGCTCGAGGTGACCTCGACGATCACGGTCGGGTTGAGGAGCGAAGGCGGCGCTCCGCCCTTGTATCGACGCTCCCCGCACGCGACGAGCACGTCGGCGTACGTGTAGAGGCCGGTCGCCGGGACGTGGATGCGCTGGTCGCTCGTGAGGGTCACGCAGCCTTTGCCGCGCGCGAGGAGGCCGAGCGCGACGGTCACGTTGGCGGCGAGGGCGTTGTGCGCGGGGGAGGCTCCCGCCATCGCGACGATGGCGCCGTCGACGAACTCGTGCTTCTGGTCGCTCGCCGCCTCGAGCGCGAGGTACTCGATCTCCGTGAAGACCGTCGGTGCGCGAGAGGCCATGTGCTCACAGGCTAGCATGCGCCTCGCGGAGAGCGCTTCGAGGTGCAAGAGGCGCTCCGCTGTGCTAGCTGGTCGACCGCTTTGTCGTCACCTCGAAGCTCTGCGTTCAAGTCCCTCCCCGCGGCCGAGCAGCACGCGCTCATGACGCGCATCGTCGCGCGGTGCAAGAGCGCGCCCGGCGAGCCGAGCTCCGTGGTCGTGTTCGACCTCGACGGCACGCTCATGGATAACCGGCCGCGTACGCTCGTGATCCTGCAAGAGCTCGCGCAGGAGCTGCGCGCCGAGGCTCACTCGTCCGCGGAGACGCTCTTCGCCGCGAAGGCCGAGTCGCTCGCGTACCTGCTCGGCGACTCGCTCCGCCTCCTCGGGCTCGAGCACCCCGAGCTCGTCTCGCGCGCCGAGTCGTTCTGGCGCGAGCGCTTCTTCTCCGATCACTACCTGAGGCACGATGTCGCGCTCGCCGGAGCGGTCGACTTCGCGCGCGCCTGCTACGAGGCGGGCGCGGTGCTCGTGTACTTCACCGGCCGCGATCTGCCCCTCATGGGCCTCGGTTCGTTCCAGAGCCTTCGCGATCTCGGCTTCCCGATCGGCGTCGTCGGCACCGAGCTCGTGTGCAAGCCCGACGCGGCGATCCCCGACGAAGAGTTCAAGCGAAAGGAAGGCCCGCTGCTCCGGCGCGTCGGCCGCGTCGTCGCCGCGTTCGACAACGAGCCCGGCAACTGCAACGCCTTCCTCGAGATGAGCCCCGAGGCCGACGTCGTCTTCGTCGACACCCAGCACCTCCCCGGCGCGCCTCCGCTCGACGATCGCGTGCAGATCGTCCGCGACTTCCGGATGAGGTGAGTCTTGTTCGCGTTCGGGCGCGCCGGCGTGATCGTGTGCTTGGCGCTCGCGTCGTGCAAGCCTGCGCCGGCGTCGAGCTCGGAGCCGACGGTCGCGTCCGCGAGCCCGCAAGCGAGCGCGATGCCCGCGCCGCTCGCCAACGCTCCCACGACGACGAACAGCGCGACGCCGACGGCGCCCGAAGGCGGGCCACCTCCCGTTCCGCTCCGCGGTGACGTCGCGCTCGGCCCCGACACGCTCTCGCGTGAAGGCGTCGGCTACACGCTGTCGGCCGCGCTCCGCGCCGCGGACGTCGCGGGGCCGCCTCGCGCGCCCGAGGTCAACGGCGCCGGCATCGACGCGGCGCGGAAGAAGACCGAGCTGCGCCTCGCGATCGATCTCGGACCGTCGCGCATGCGCGTCGCGCTCCTCGGCAACGGATGGGTGCTCCCCGCGGAGACCGAGCTTCGCGCGCGCTCCGATCGTCTGGGTCACGTCGTCGTGTGGCCCGGCGGCGCGACGTATCGACCGCTCGCTCCCGGCGCCCTGCGCGCGCTGCTCGGCGAGCGCCGCTTCGACGTCGCGCCCATCACGGCCGCCGAGGTCGTCGCCAAGGAAGAAGGCGGCAAGCGCATCGGGATTCGCACGCGCAAGGTCGAGGTCGTCACGCGCGCCGCGAAGGCCACGTTCGAGATCGGCCGCCTCCAGGAGCTCGGAGAAGGCGGCATCCTCCTCTGCCGCATGCTCCTCGATCTGATGAACGCGCCGCCCACCAGCGCCGTCTGCGGCGACGGCGAGCTGCCCGTGCGCGCCGAGCTCCGCTGGCCGTCGCGAGGATCGATCGCGTTCGAGCTCACCGGCGTGCTCAAGAAGACCGACATGCCGGCGACGCCGCTGCTCGTGCCGCCCTCGGGCGCGGCGTTCGCGGCCTCGCCCTTCGAGGTCGCCGGCGTTCACCGCGCGCTCTCGCCCGCCGAGCTCGCGGCGTTCCGCACCGGCCCGGTCGACATCCCCGCCGGACCGTACGCCAACGAGGAAGGCCTCGTCGTCGCGAACGCGACCGAGGAGCTCCGCGTGCTCCACGTCGACGGCATCCCGGTCGCGTGGGCCGCGCCCGCGACGCGCGAGGTCGTCGCGGGTCTCCCGCGCGGTCGCTACATCGTGCAGTGGCGCACGTTCCTCGGCGAAGCGTTCGAGCCGCCGGTCACCCAGTCGGTCCCCGGCCTCACGCAGCTCGGCGGCGCCGACGCGGGCGCCCGCTGAGGCGACAGCGCATCGTCACGAGCGATCCGGACGGTCTCCGGCGCCTCGACCCTTCCGCGCAGCTCGTCGTCCTCTGACGACATCGCGGTTCGAGAAGGCTACTCGTAGTCGTCGCGCGTGAACTTCACGTCGCCGGTGCCTGCCGCCTCGGCGTGGGCGCGGAGCGTCTCGACGACGACCGTCACGACGTCGTAGCGCGTCGTGGGGAGGTAGTACTCCTCCTCGTCGACGTCGGGCATCGCCGCGAGGCGCTCTTCGATCATCTCGCGCAGCGCAGGATCGAGGACGAGGTGCGCGTGAAACCCCTCGGCCGCCTCCATCGCGATCGCTTCGCGCGCCATCCCGATCGGATTGAAGGCGAGGAACACGTTGTGGAAGTAGAGGCGCCAGGCGTCGTGCGCGCCCTCCGCGAACCACTCGGCGTCGAGCTCCTGCCGCATCACCTCCCCGAGGTAGGCGCCCACGGCGGGCGCCACGAGGTCGATGCTCTCGGGTCGCTCCTTGTACGCCTCGCGCGCCTCGCGGACGTACTGGTCGAGGAGGCTCAGGGTGTCGGGGGTGCCGTCGAGGGCGACCTTGTATTTGCTCGCCACGAACCGCATGGCCGCCGCACAGAGCTCGGCGACGGCCGGCGGTGCGGCCGGCGGCGGCGGCGTAGGAGACGTGCTTTCTCCCGGGTCATGATGGAATCCCGCTCCGTTCGCGTTGCCGGCCCCGTTCGAGCCGCCCGAGCCGCCCGTGTTGCCATTACCTGAGGAGGAGGAGGAGGAAGAGGAACCCATCGCCGGTCTCTCCTTTAATACCCCTTCCGTCTGGCGTCGATGCCGCCTAGCCTAAGGGTTCCATGCGGATCGGTGTCTTCAGCGACATCCATGCGAACCTCGAGGCCCTCTCGGCGGTGCTCGAGGCGTATCGGAAGGAGAACATCGACGTTTACTACTGTCTCGGCGACACCGTCGGGTACGGGGGCTCACCGAACGAGTGCGCCGACCTCGTCCGCGACCTCGCCAAGGTGACGATCCTCGGCAACCACGACGCCGCCGTCTCCGGGCGCATGGATTACTCGTACTACTACGAGGCCGCGCGTCACGCGCTCGACGTGCACGCCGCGATGATCTCGCCCGAGAACATGTCGTGGCTGAAGGCGCTGCCCTACCAGCACAAGCTCGAAGACTCCGACGTGCTGCTCTGTCACGGCTCGCCCGTGCGCCTCGAAGAGTTCGAGTACATCTTCGCGCCCGAGCAGGCGCGCGAGTGCCTCCCGCTCTGGGACAAGCTCGGGCACATCACCCTCATCGGGCACTCTCACCTCTGCAAGGTCTTCGCGCTCACCAAGGGGAGCGTCGAGGAGATGCCCGCGGTCGACTTCGAGCTCGCGCCCGACAAGAAGTACATCGTCTCGGTCGGCTCCGTCGGTCAGCCGCGCGACTTCGACAACCGCGCCAGCTTCACCGTGTTCGACAGCGAGAAGAAGCGCTTCGAGTTCAAGCGCATCGAGTACGACATCGAGCTCGCGGCCGACAAGGTCCTCCGCGCGCGGCTCGAGCGCAACTTCGCGCACCGCCTCTTCATCGGGGTCTAGCCGGCAGCGCCGGGTGAACCGGCGGCAGCACGCGTGAGCCGGCCTGCTCGGCGACGACGTCGCGCACGAACGTCCGGAGATCGACGTCGATCTCGTAGCTCCGCGATCCCGATCCGATCTTGCCGTGGAGCGCGATCGCGACCTCGCCGCCGCGCGTTTTGTCGACGCGCGCGGTCGTGACGCGGCAGTCGCAGCGCGAGGCGGGGTGCACGAGCGTCGCCTCGCCCGGGATCTCGAGCTCGAGGCGCTCGAGCAGCGGCTTGGGCGGCTCCTTGTCGGAGGGTGAAGGCTCGAGCAGGACGGCGATGCCGAGGCGCGGCCGGCGATTCGGCGAAGGCGCGATCCGCGTGGTCTCGCTCTCGCCGATCATCCCGATCTCGACGCGCGCGCGATCGCGCGAGGTCACGACGACGGCGCCGCGCGCGACCTCGGTCGCGAGATCCGCCTCCGACGTGGGCGGATCGGGCGTGCCCGCTTCGCCTTTCACCACGAGCTTGCCGCGCGCTTCCGGGAGCTTCGGCAGCCCGTCGAGCGGAGGGCTGAGCAAGGATCGCCACCGCACGACCTCGCGCTTGCACGAAGCCTGCTCGGCGGGCAGGAGCACGTTGCACTTGCTCTCGTCGCGGTGGGCGAGCGCCTCGCACGTCGCGCGCGCGCCCGTGCGCGCTTCTCCGGCGCACAAGCGCGGATCCTTGCCCGCCACGGCGACGCACGTCATCGCGCGCCCGCGCGTCGCCACGCCCTCGAAGACGAGCGGACACGCCTCGGGCGTCTGCGCCACCATCGCGACCCACGCCTGGCAGCGCACGCGGAGCGCGCTCGAGTCGATGCGGTCGCAGGTCTCGCGCTTCTTGTCTTTGGCGGCCTCGAGCAAGCGGCAGGCGTCTCGCAGGAACGTGTCGTAGCCGATCGCGCGGAGGGCGTCGCCGACGAGCGGATCGAGGTTCGCGCGATCGCGAACGCAGGCGTCGACGTTGACGAAGCGGTCGAGCTCCGTCTTCAGATCGCCCGCGGGCGGAGGTGGATCGACGCTCTCGGCGAGCGCGCCGGCGTCGAGGCCGAGCACCGCGGCGACGCTCGCGGGGCTCGCCGGCGCGCTCGCGGAGGGCCCCGGCCCGCCGGGCTTCTTGTCGTCGCACGCGACGAAGAGCGCGGCCATGGAGGCGAACCCGAGCACGACGATGGACGCACGCACGGCACGCATGCGCCGGGATTATCACACGTGCTCACGCGCGCTCGACGAGGATCGCGAAGGGCCCGATCTCGACGACGTCGCCGGCTTGGATCGGCGCGCGCGTGATCCGGACGCCGTTGACGCGGACGCCGTTGGTCGAGGCCATGTCGACGATCACGTAGCCGCGCTCGGCCCGCTCGACGATGGCGTGCTGCCGCGAGACGCCGGGATCGCGGAGGGTGAAGTGGGCGTCGCGCGCCCCTCGACCGAGGACGAAGCGGTCGCGATCGACGATCGCGCGCGCCTCGCCGACGCGAAGCGCGATCGCGTCGGGGCGCTGTCCGACGAAGCTCCCGGTGGGCCGCCTCGGGCGAGGCGGAGGCGGTGGAGGAGGGAGCGGCAGCGCGAGCGGCGGGCGCGGGAGCGAAGGCGGCGCCGCGTTCGGTCGAGGCGCGGGAGGCTTCAGCGAAGCGTCGGCGAGCAGGCGCTTCATCGCCTCGGCGAGCAGCCAGTCGACCGAGCACTCGAGGTCGCGCGCGCGGGCCTCGAACGCGCGATAGAGGTCGTCGCGGCACAGGAAGGTGTGGGGCTTGCGGTCGTCGCTCACGCCTGGCGAGGCGGGCGAACGGGAGTCGCGGCGGATGCTCATGGCGTTCATCGGCGGGGCTTTTCCGTCGAGACCAGGCGCCGGCGACGCGCGCGTTTTGGACGTGGGCGATTTTTTCTACTCGTCGCGGTCTCCCGCGTCGGCGTCCTTCACGAGGTAGCCCTGCGTGAAGTAGCCCTGGTTCATGAACGCGTGGTCGATCTCGGCCGCGGTCGGGTGCGGGCGCGCGTCTCGATTGGCCGTCCCGGCCCACGCTGCGGCGAGGGTCGAAGCGAGGAGGGGAGCCGAAGCGGCCGCGACGATCTTGAGGCGGCGCTTGCGCTTGGTGTGGGCGCCGACCGGACAGTCGGCGGTGAGCACCCGTCCGTCGGCGCGCCGGTAGAAGCGGACGCAGGTGTCGCCCCCACGATCGAGCAGCTCGAGCGCCTCGGCCTCGGTCATCGCCGAGAGGTCGTAGACGTTCTTGTTGCATGTTGCACACATTCGCACGCGGTCGTCGCCCGTCATCGTCGACCAGTCGACGCCGCATGGGCTCGCGACGCGGATGTCGTCGAGCAAGCCTCGCGACGCGCCGAGGCGCTGCTCGATCGCGTCGAGCGCGACGCGGAGGCGGGCCCGCTCGGCGGCGAGCTCGGCGAGCTGCGCCTCGAGCTCGGCGAGCGCGCGCGTGATGGTCGCTCGCCGCTCGCGGAGCGGGTCGTGACGGTAGGGACTGCCCATCGAGCCTCCGTCATCGGGCAACGGAGCGCGCTCGAGGATTGTTCCCGTCAGCGGAGCGAGACGAGGATCTGGTGGGTCGTGATCTCGATGGCGTCGCCGTCGACGAGCTGTCGTCGCGACACGCGCTGCCCTTGCACGAAGACGCCGTTGGTGGAGCCGAGATCGGCCACGAACCACTCGTCGCCGACGCGCTCGATCATCGCGTGCTGGCGGGAGACGTTCGAATCGTCGAGCAAGAGATCCGCCTGCGACTTCGAGCGGCCGAGCAGGAAGCGCTCCTTGTTCACCTCGTACGTCCGGCCCTGGTACGACAGCGTGAGGTTGACGGCGGGCGTCGGGTAGGGGCCAGACGAAGCCGCCGCCGCGTGCATCGGCGACGAAGACGGCAGGGGAGGCGGGAACGAACGAGGCGCCGGAGGCACGCCCGCGCGTGAAGGCGGCGGCGGCGGCATGCTCGCGCTCGGCCGGGGCATGCTCGGCGGCGCGCCCGGCGCCGCGCGCGCCGGCGGCGCCGGCAGCGCATGACCGAGCGGCGCCGTGAACGGCCGCTGGAGCGGCGGCCGCCCCGACATCGGCGGCGGCGGAGGCGGCGGAGGCTGCATCCGCGAGGCCGGAGCCGCTGGTGCGCTGCGCATCGACGGCGCTTCCTGCGTCGGGGCCATCCGCTCGAGCGCGTCGCGCGCCTGGGTGGCGGCCAGATCAGGCGCGTCGTGTCCCGACTGGTAGTCGTGGGCCGGGGCCATCCCCTGGTGGGACGAGTGCGCGCGGTGGCGCGCGTAGGCCTGCATCGCGTCGGCGAGCAGGTCGTCGATCGAGGCATCGCCTTCGCGCGCCATGGCTTCGAAGGTCTGCCAAAGAGCCTCGCGACACTGGAAGGTCCGCGCGCGCATTCCCACGCTCTCCTCGGGAGGATACAGCAGCCCCGCCGCGGCTTCCACGTCCTCGGCGCTCGCGCGCACGAAGGCGACGCAGCGCCCGTCTTCGCACACCATGAGGTGCTCGGTCACGGCGCGGGCGCGGGCCGCGGAGAGCTGCCCGGTCGCGTGCCGCGTGAGCGTCTCGACGTCGGCGTGCGCGGTCGGATCGCCGCTGACGACCCCTCGATGGGACGCGAGCCACTGCTCCAGCTGGACGTCCTCGTTCATCTCGAAGGCTCCGCGATCCGCAGGACGCGCCGGAACGCGCCGTCGAACCGATCCATGGATTCCTCCCCCAGAGCGTCGCTCCGCGCAAGCACCTCGAGGGTCGCCGCCGCGCCGGCGCGGTAGAGGTCACGAGCCTCGGCGAGCGTCATGGCGGGCTTCCGGAGGGCCGTCCGGACGACGAGGAGCGCCTGCCCGTCCGAGGGGTCGCCCCGGGTGAAGCGCCGCGCCTCCACCGCCGTTCGCTGGCGCGGATCGAGCTGGAGCAGGACGTCGAAGAAGAGCACCGAGTAGCGCCAAATCGACAGGTATTTCCGGTCGGTGACCGTCGCGTCGCTCACCCCGAGCGACGCGCGCCAGGCGGCGGGCTCGAACTCGCCGCGCATCAGCTCGACGATCATCGTGTATCCGATCGGGTCGATCGTCCTGAGGCGATCGAGCGCCGTCACGACGCGTCCCGGGATCGTCGGATCGTCGTCGGCCGCGTCGGGAGCGTCGGGCGGCTCCGACCAGGGCTGCTCGCGCATGTCGCGATACCTTCGGCGTACGGCGTTACGCCCGAGATAGAGGTACGGCCACGACGTGAGCCAGAGACGCGCGTCGAGCGGCGCGCTGCCGTACGAGGCCCGGAGGGCTTCGGGATCCCACTCCGGATCGAGCCAGCTCACGAGGGCGTCGCGCGCGACGTCGGGCCCGTGAGAGCGAAAGCGGCGCTCGAGCAGCGCCTCGACGCGGCACGGCATCGTGAGGAGGTGGCGGCGGTTCTCCGGCGTCGGATGCACGAGCAGGAGGCACTGCCCTGCTTCGGCCTCGTAGAGCTCGCAGGCGCGACAACAGGGCGGCAGCTCACTCGCGCCGCGTCCCTCGACCACGAGCGCATCCTACCCCAGATGCGAGCAAGAAATGTACGCTTGCGGCGATGCCGAAGAACGAGCTCGCGCTGGCCAACTACCGACGCAGGAAGCGCTGGGACGCGCTCACCGCGGCGGAGAAGAAGACGCTCGTGTCGATCGAGGCCGAGCTGTCGACCGCAGAAGAAGAGGAAGGCGAGGACAGCCTCGAGCTCGTCGACGTGATCGATTCGGAGAGCGAGAAGAAGGCCTACCTCTTCGTGCTGTGGCCCTTCGGCTCGGGTGCCCTCGTGGATCTGAAGAAGAAGGAGATCGTCGCCGACGTCGCCCAGCACCACTTCGACGCACGCGGCGACGGCGAGCTGCGCGCGGCGCTCGCCGCCGCCTGGGCTCGCCAGCATGCGGCGCTCGGCATTCGCGAGAAGGTGTCGTTCGAAGCCGACAAGGACGAAGACGCGAAGAAGCCGGCGCAGCAGACCACGAAGAAGAAGAGCGGAGCCCTCGAACGCATCGAGGCCATGCGCGCGGCGATTCGAGGTGGTGCCGCCGCCGATCAGAAGGAGCTCTGGGCGCTCGTCAGCGAGGCGATCGACTTCAAAGTGCGACGACCGCTCCCCGCGCGTCGCCTCTTCGAGCTCGACGAGACGACGCGCGCCGCGCTCGAGTTGATCCACGAGGGCTACGACGCGAGCGACTCGATGCTCGGAAGCGTCGGGCTGCCGAGCTCGCAGCCGCGCGCCTGTCGAGACGATCCCGCGAAGGATCCGGGCGATCTCGCGCGATTCCTCGGTCATGCCCCGCTCGGTCCGCTCGACGTACCCGTGCAGCTCGAAGGCAACGCGCACCCCGCGTGGTGCCTCGTCAGCGACGCCGTCCACGGCCTCCGTCCGAACGAGGAGGTCGTGTCGGCGCTCGCGACGCTTTCCTCCGAGTCGAAGGTGGCGCTCTTGCGCGCGCTCATGTTGCCGCTCGCGAGCGGCCATCTCTCCGGCGCGTGGGCGCCGCCGCCCGCGGGGGCGCAGCCCGGATCGCCGTCGGCGCGTGGCGCTCACAATCAGCGCCACATCCGCTTCGTCAACGCCTTCGCGGCGTCGCTCGGTGAAGACGGCGTTCGCGTCGCGCAGGAGCGGCTCGCGGCACGCGCGGGCTGGCTGGAACAATGGCTGCCGCAGCTGACGAGGAGCCCGGGGATGATCGTGCCTCATTGGTTCGAGCAGACCCTCGCGCTCGGCGTGCTCGCCCGCGCCGCGAAGAATGCCGGCTCCGCGCTCGACCCGGGTCACGACGCGCTTCTCTCCGCGCTCGCGCGCTACCTCGACGCGACCTATCCCCTCCGCGTCGTTCTCGAGGACCTACCGAAGGAGCGCGCGGCGAAGATCGCGCTCGCCGACCTTCACCTCATCGAGCACTTTCCTTCTGCGGAGAGCGCGACCGCGGCGATCGAACGCCTCGAAGCGAGCGGCGGGGGGCCGTACGTGAACGCGCTCTTCGAGCGCGTCGTCACGGCGATCGGGGCGCCGATGGGGCCGGCGCTGGAGGCCGCCATCGAACGCGGCAGCCCGCAGAAGAAGGTGCTCGCGAAGCACCTCCCGAAGTCGACGAAGAAGAAGCGCGCGTGAGCGTCGAGGCTTCGTCGAGCTGCCGGCGCCTTGCTGCCGCGGCGCGACCGGTGCAAAAATGAGGGACATGTCGCGTCTCTCCTGCGCGGCCGCCGTCGCGTTCGTCGTCGTCGCCTGCTCGAGCTCGCCGCCCGACTTCGTCGATCCGGATGTGCCGGGCCGCGACGAGAACCCCGACGGCGTCCCGTATCCGACCGATCACCTCGGGCGAAACGAGCGCGCAGGCCGTCGCCCGGGCGATCGCATTCCGAACTTCACCTTCCAGGCGTACATCGACGGCGATCGCGCCGGCGGGCTGAAGACCGTCTCGCTCGCCGACTACTACGATCCCGATCAGAAGCGGCACAAGGTGCTGCACCTTCAAGTCGCCGCCACGTGGTGCGCCTACTGCTCGGCGGAGGTGACGGCGACGGTCAAGGTGAAGGACGAGCTCGGCGCCGAGGGCGCCGTCTTCCTCGAGGTCATCGTCGCCGGGCCTGCGGTCCTCAAGGGGCCGGCGCTCGAGGAGGTCGACGACTGGATCGAGCGCCACAAGACGAACTTCACCGTGGGCATCGACGTCCGCGCGCGTCGCCTCGCGAGCATGGGCGTCGACGGGACGGTCATGCCGTGGGACATGCTGATCGACACCCGCACGATGGAGATCCTCGATTCGTCGGGCGGCGCTCCGGCCGACGTCGTCGCGTACGTCCGCGAGGGGCTGAAATTCGCGAATTCTCAGCCCGCGGCGCGATACTGAACACGACTTCTTGCTACCTGAACATAAAACCAGTATATCTCCGTGAGCGATGCGGAAGTAGCCCCGTCGCAACGGAGCCGCCCATGGACGACAAGAACCGCCAGAAAGCCATCGACCTCGCCCTCGCCAGCATCGAGAAGGAATACGGCAAGGGCGCGATCATGCGCCTCAAGGAAGGCGCGTCGCTCGCCGACGGCATCGAGGTCGTCTCGACGGGATCCATCGGCCTCGACATCGCGCTCGGCATCGGCGGCTACCCGAAGGGCCGCATCATCGAGATCTACGGTCCGGAGTCGAGCGGCAAAACCACGCTGACGCTCCACGCGATCGCGCAGGTCCAGAAGGCGGGCGGCGTCGCCGCGTTCATCGACGCGGAGCACGCGCTCGATCCGGCGTACGCGCGCAAGCTCGGCGTGAAAACGGACGAGATGCTCGTCTCGCAGCCCGACTACGGCGAGCAGGCGCTCGAGATCGCCGACATGCTCGTCCGCTCGAACGCGGTCGACATCGTGGTCGTCGACTCGGTCGCGGCGCTCGTGCCGAAGGCCGAGATCGAGGGCGACATGGGCGACAGCCACGTCGGCCTCCAGGCGCGCCTCATGAGCCAGGCGCTCCGCAAGCTCACGGGCACCGTCGCGCGATCGAACTGCTTGCTCGTCTTCATCAACCAGATCCGCATGAAGATCGGCGTCATGTTCGGCTCGCCGGAAACGACGACGGGCGGCAACGCGCTCAAGTTCTACGCGTCGCAGCGCCTCGACATCCGCCGCATCGGCCAGATCAAGGAAGCGGCGTCGAGCGACAAGAAGGATCCGGTGTCGATCGGCAACCGCACGCGCGTCAAGGTGGTGAAGAACAAGATGGCCCCGCCGTTCCGCGAGGTCGAGTTCGACATCCTCTACGGTCACGGCATCAGCCGCTCGGGCGATCTCATCGATCTCGCGACCGATCTCGGCATCGTCGAGAAGAGCGGCGCCTGGTTCTCGTTCGGCAGCGAGCGCATCGGTCAGGGCCGCGAGAACGCGAAGGCCTACCTCGAGGCGCGCCCCGAGCTGATGGATAAGCTCGAAGGCATGATCCTCGCGAAGCACAACATCAAGCGCAACGGCGCTGCGGCTCCGGCGGAAGAGGCCAAGGAGCCCGCAGCCGCCAAGGGCGCGAAGGCCGAAGTGGCGCCCGACGGAAAGCCGGTCGTGCGCATCCCCGCGGCCGCGCCGAAGAACGGCGTCGCCGACGAGCGCAACGACAAGCGCCCGTCGAAGCCGGCGAACTGATCGCCTTCACTTCGCGATCGCGTGAACGCCGCCGCCGGCGTTGTCCTTGCCCTGGTTGATCCAGAACACGCGTTTGTCGTCGACGACGATCGTGTACGGACGGATCTGGTTGATCGCGACGCTCGTGCCCGCGTCGGCGCAGCCGAAGAGCGGGCATCGCACGATGCGCCCGACGTCGAGCGACTCGTTGAAGTAGATCCCGCCGTCGTCGAGGGCGAAGCGCTCGGTCTGCGTGAAGGGCTCGTAGATGCGTCGGATCGCGCCGCCGTCGCGCGGCGCGGCCTTCACGCCGGAGCCCCGCTGGGCGAAGAGCACCTCGTCGCCGACGACGGCGACCTGCTCGACCGTGAGCCCGGGGATGAGCGTCGTCGGGCTGCTCGTGGCGTTCTCTCGCCATCGGACGGCGCCGGGGCCGGGCAGGAGCGACGACCAGTAGTACGCGTCGCCGTCGACCGTGACGAGCTTCGGAAATCCTTCGGCGGGCGCGATGACGTCGAGCGCGCCCGACGCGCACGGCAGGGTGCAGCGCCCCACTCTCCCGTCGAAGACGAACTCGGTGACGAGCAGGGTGTCGGCGCCGGCGAGGCCGATGAAGGCGGGGCTCTCGAGCGGCGCGACGACCGCCTGGGGAGCCGCTCCGCCGCACCCGGTGGCGGGGCAGCGGAAGACGCCGCCGCCGCTCGCCGCGGGCAAGGCGATCGTGAAGTAGACATGGGCGCCGAAGCGCACGATGCCCCCGCCGAGGGGCGTGTCGTCCGCGCCGTCGTAGATGACCTCCGCCGCGCCGCCGCCGAGGGGCGCGCGCTTGACGTCGCCGGTCGCGTCGTTGGTCCAGTACGCGTGCGTCGCGTCGATGGTGAGCGCGATGGGCGTTCCCGTCTCGATCGCGATCGCGTACGGCTGGCAGCTCCCCGACACGCACGCGCCGCTGAAGCAGTCGTGGTTGCACGCGCCGCAGTGGCGCGGGTTCGACGCGAGATCGACGCACGGGGTCGCGCCGTCGCCTCCATCGCCTCCGTCGACGTCGGCGTCGCGGTTGGACGCGTCGGCGCCGCCGTCGTCCGCGATCGTCGCGCCGTCGCCGGCGTCGGGCGCGAACACGGCGCTCTCGTTGCCGAGGAGCGCGTTGCATCCGAGCCACGCGAACGCGGAGACCGCGAAGAAGAGCGCGCGGCGGTTCATGTCAGAACGTCCCTTCGACGATGACGCCGGTGAGCGAGGTGCCGACGCGCGTCTTGCGCGAGGGCGCCGTGATCCACAAGACGCCGGCGCCGGCGAGCGCGACGCCGCCGACGATGAAGCCGACGGTCGACACCGTGCCCGCCGACGTCGCCGAGGTCCACGCCGAGGCGCCTTCTTCCGTCGGGCATCGGAACTGGTAGATGTCCTTCGGGCACGCCTCTTCGGCCGCCGCGTTCTTCGAGAGCGCGATGGCGCCGCCGATCGCGCCGACGATGACCCCGGCGACGCCGACGCCGAACGCCGCGAGGGCGATCGACCGCTGCGTCGAGAGGCCCGAGGGCGCTTCGGCGGGAGCGACCTTCGGCGTCGGATCGACGAGCGCCGGCACGACGAGGAGCGTCGTCCGTCCTTCGACCGCGTCGAGGTCGCTCTCCCAAGCGACACGATTCGGCGCGCGCGCGCGCACCTTGTGCGCGCCCGGATCGATGGGCACCGCGCCTGCGCTCTTCAGGTCGAAAGCCGCGCCGTCGATCTCGACCTCGAGGCCGGGCGCCGGCGCGTCGACGCGCACGTCGACGCGCGCGAGGCGAGGCTCGAGCGCCGCGGCGCGCTCCTTCGCGCTCTTTTCGCGCTCGAACTTTCCGGCGGCGCGCGCGATCCGCGCGACTTCGGCGAAGAGGGCGTGCGCGGTCGCCGTGCGCCCGATGTGCTCGTAGCAGTCGGCGAGGTTGAACTGCGTCCCGACGGCGGGATCGAGCTTCTGGCTTTGTTCGAGCTTGGGGCACGCCTCGGCGTAGCGGCCCGCGTCGACGAGGTTGCGCGCTTCTTGGAAGAGCGACTCGGCGGTGGGGCTCGCTTCGTCGGCGCGCGCGACGCCGGTCGCGAACATCACCACCAGACCCGCGAAGACCCTGATCGCCGACCGCCGCATGGGCGGTCAATCATAACGCGACGAAGCGGTGCTTGCGGGCGCCGTCGTGGTCGCCGGAGGGGGCGCGGGAGGGGGCGCCGGAGGCGCGCTCGCCGCGGCGGTCGCGGAGGCCGACGCGCGTCCGCTCGGCGTGCGCGGTCGCGCGTCTGCGGCCGTGCGCG
Source organism: Labilithrix sp. (assembly GCA_019637175.1). Taxonomy (GTDB): domain Bacteria; phylum Myxococcota_A; class Polyangia; order Polyangiales; family Polyangiaceae; genus Labilithrix. The sequence goes on from JAHBWD010000005.1 coordinate 21,667, forward strand.
CCGCCGTCGAAGCCGAAGGCGCCGGCGCGCTCTCTTCGGGGCTGCCCGTGACGGGCGGCGGCGGCAGATCGAGCGTCGGCGGAAGATCCGCGGGCGCAGACGTGCTCCCCGGCGCGGTCGCGCTCCTCAGGTGCAGCTCGGCGGGCGGCGAGCGCAGCGCGACGACCGCCGCGGTCGCGCCGATCGCGAGCGCCGCGCCCGCGGCGGCGATCGCGACGGTGCGCCGCGACGTGGCGTTCGGACGGTCGACGCCGCTCTGGTGCGTGGTCTTCGCCACCGCGAGCGCCGCCGAGGCCGACGGGGGCTGGGGGACGTGACCGCCGCTGCCTTGCATCACGTTGAGCCCGACGCGCGCGACGCGCTCGGCCGCGCCCGCCGACAGCGCGCTGCCGAACGGCGCGAGCAAGCGCGCGAGCTCGGCGACGCTCGAGGGCCGCGCCGCCGGATCCTTCTCGAGGCACCGGAGGACGATCGCGTCGAGCGGCTCGGGCACGTCGGGGCGCCGCGCGCGCAGCCGCGGCGCCGGATCCTGGAGGATCATCGCGAACAGCTCGGGCGCCGCCTGCGCCTCGAAGGGCGCGTGGCCCGTGAGCAGCTCGTGGAGGATCGTGCCGAGCGCCCAGATGTCCGTTCGTGCGTCGACGCGGCGCGAAGAGCGCATCTGCTCGGGGGCCATGTACTGCGGCGATCCGAGCACCGCGTGCGTTTCGGTGAGGCCGAAGTCCGGGCGCGTCGCGTCGATCGCGCTCGTCGCCTTCGAGATGCCGAAGTCGAGCACCTTGATGCACGGCGTCCCGTCGACGCCCTTCGTCAGGAACAGGTTCGACGGCTTGACGTCGCGGTGGATGATCCCGAGCGCGTGCGCCTCGGCGAGCGCCTCGCACGCTTGCAGCACGTAGTCGATCGCCGTGTGCACCGGGAAGAGCTCGCCGCGGCTCACGAACGCGCCGAGATCGGCGCCCTCGAGGTACTCCATCGCGATGTAGGGCGTGCCGTCGTCGAGCGATCCGACGTCGAGCACGCGGGCGACGTGCTCGCCCTTGATGCGCACCGAGGCGCGCGCTTCGCGGAGGAAGCGCGCGATAGCGTCGGCGTCGTTCAGCGCTTCGGGCAGGAGCACCTTGATCGCGACGCGCTCGTCGAGCGTGAGATGACGCGCGCCGAGCACCCGCCCCATACCCCCGAAGCCGAGGACGTTCTCGACGCGGTACTTGCCGGCGATGACGTCACCAGGCGCGATGGGTCGCTCGGCGCCTTGGACGTCGTCGTGCATCGAAGGCGCAGGATATCGCGTATGATCGCCGCCGATGAAGCTGTACGTGATGCGTCACGGGCCGGCCGAAGACGACTCACCGACGGGGCGCGACGCGGATCGCGCGCTGACCGCATCCGGGCGGGATCGCGTTCGCAGCGTCGCGAAGGCGCTCGAAAAGGAAGGCGAGGCCCCGGCCGTCGTCATCTCGAGCCCGCTCGTCCGCGCGCTCCAGACCGCCGAGATCGTCGCCGCCCAGACGGGGATCGCAGAGCCCGTCGAGATCCGTAGGGAGATCGCGCCGGGGGGCGACGTGCTCTCGCTGCTCGTCGAGCTCGTTGGCGCGGGGCGCAAGCGGGTGATGATCGTCGGTCACGAGCCCGATCTCTCGATGCTGGTCGCGCGCTTGATCGGTCGAACGCCCCCCGAGGGGATGCTCAAGGCGATGGTCGTCGGGGTGAAGCTCACCCCCGAAGGCGCCGGGATCGAGGGCCTCGGCTTTGCGGCGAGCGAGCGCTTCGTGCTCGACCCGAAGAGCCTCGCCTGGCAGCGGAGCTGACCAGGCTCGAGGGCCATTTTGCCAGCCCGCTTTCGCCCCGCGAGAGGCGGCTCGCCCCGGGTCAAGGCGTTCCGCATAGGGTCATTTTTTTTGTCGAAACGACACGTCCCTACATTGGGTTGGGGGCACTTGCCCTCGCGCTTATCTACGGAATAAAGCTCGAGAAAAGCCCGTTCCTTGACAAGGGGTACCCCCTCCCTTACCCCGACTGAGAGACCGGACTTCCAATGAGCACGCGCACCGGGTCGTTCGTCGAAGCTTGGCTCGCCCCGCGTTGGTCCCGCGGGAACGCGGCGCTCGCTCGCCCTGCGGTCTCGGCGGCCGCCATCCGCATCCCCGACCGGGTGAGCGCCCAGCTGGCGCTCGTCTTTCCGAGCGCCGCCCCGCAGCTCTTCGTCCACGAGGGCGCGCGCCAGGCGCTCGAACGAAAGCTGAAAGCCGCGATGCCGGGGCGGCCGGTCGTCCTGTCGATCACCGACAACCGCCACTCGATCATCTCGCACGCGATGAAGCACGGGGTGCTCCACGCGCGCATCCACCACATGTTCCTCGACGCGCCGCTGCGTGTGGTGAACGCGCTCGTGCGCTACGTCGTGCGAGGCGACAAGCGCGCGAGCCAGCTCGTCGGCAACTTCATCGAGGCCAACGGCGCGCGCCTGGCGCGTCGCCGGCCGCGGGCGATCCCGCTCAACGCCAAGGGCGCGCGTCATGATCTGCTCGCGATCTTCAACGACCTCAACGCGAAGTACTTCGACGGCGGCTGCCACGCGCTCGTCACGTGGGGAAAGAAGCAGTCGCGCCCTCGAGGCGTGCCGCGCAAGGCGATCAAGCTCGGAAGCTACTCGAACCTCGAGCGCCTCATCCGCCTCCACCCCGTGCTCGATCGGCCGTGGGTCCCGCGGTACTTCGTGGCGTACGTCGTCTACCACGAGATGCTCCACCACATGATCCCGTCGGCCCGCGGGACGGTGCGGGCCTCGAACCTGGCGACCGCGCGAGGTCAGGTCGCGCGGCGGGTCCTCCATCCGCCGGAGTTTCTCGAACGCGAGCGCCTCTTCCGCCAATACGACCGAGCGCTCGACTGGGAGCGCCGGCACATCGGTCGGCTGCTCCGCGCGTCCTGAGGCGCATCGTGGTAGCCTTCCGGCCCTCATGTGGGGTCGCGCTGCGCTCGTCATCTGCCTCGTTGCCGCGTGCGGCGGCGGCGCGACCGTCGTCGCGCCGTCGTCGGGCCCGGAGGCCGCCGGCGACGGCGGCGCCGCCTCGGGGCCGGTCGACGCCGCCCCGCCCGAGAAGCCGTTCGCCGGCTCCGCCCTCGAGGCGACGCAGCTCATCGGCGCCGCGGTCGACGCGAAGTCGAGCGAGGTGCAGAAATGCGTCGAAGACTACCGGCAGCGGAAGAACCTGCCCCGCCAGCGTGTCGAAGTCTCGTTGGGCATCGATCAAGAAGGCCGCCTGCTCGGCGCGACGCTGAAGAAGGCGAAGCCCGACCCGACGCTCTCGGAGTGCATCCAGAAGGCGCTCGCGGGCGCTCCGTTCCCACGAAGCCACTCGGGCGTGATCTCCGTGACGAAGATCTACGAGGAGATAGAGCAGTGAGCGCGCTCGCGCGCTTCGTCTTGCGCGCGTCGATCGGGGCACTCTCGGCGGTCCTCGCGTGCGGCGGCAGCGGCAAGGACGCGGCGGTGCCGGGCATCACCCACGGCGACTCTTCGTCGACCGCGCGAAGGCCGCTGCCGCCGACCTCACAGGCGCTCATCGGGCACATGCTCGGATCGGTCGGCGAGCGCACGCTCGGGCCCTTCATGGCGCGGAGCGCCGACGGCAAGGCCGCCGTCGTCGCCTGGGTCAGCGGCGCCGAGGCGACGTCGCGTCGCGTCGTCACGATTCCTCTCTCCGGCGTCGGCGATCCGCGCGGCGCTGCGAAGACGATCGCGAAGGTCGGCATCGACACGACGATGCTCGTCGTGCGCAACGTCCGCGGATCCTCGCCCGGCTTCGCGATCGCATGGACCGTCCTCACCGATCGCGGCGAGGCGCTCTGGTCGGTCGTGGTGGGCGAGGACGGCGCGCCGCGCAGCAAGCCGATCGAGCTCGCGAGGACGACCGACGACATCGTGTGGGTCGACATCGTCCCTACCGATCACGGCGCCGTCTGCCTGTGGGCCGAAGAGACGCGAGGCGGCGACGCGAACGTCGTCGCCGCCGCGCTCGACGTCGACGGCAAGGTCCGCGGCGCCGCCACGCGGGTCGCGCGCGGCGTCGCCGGGTGGCACGCCCTCGAGGTGCCGGGCGGCGTCGGCGTCTCCACGATCGCCGCCGCGTCTTCGGCTCCGGCGAAGCTCGCGCCTTCGGCCGCGGCTCCGCCGGAGGCCTCGGCGCGCGCCAGCAAGCCGCACCAGACGCAAGCGGGCACGCTCTCGTTCCATCGCCTCGACGCCGACGGGCATCCGACCGCGCTCCCCGTCGTCATCGCGGCGAAGCCGATCGTGAGCGGAGACGTCGAGGTCGTGCGCGTCGCCGGCACGAACGCGCGATCGGTCTTCGCGTGGACGGATCGGACCGGCGAGGAGCCTTCGGTCGCGGTGGCGTCGCTCGGCGACGACGGCGTCGTCGTTCCGCCGCGCCACGTCGTCGTCAGTCGCGGAGGCGCCGCGCTCCTCGGCCTCGCGGCCAGCTCCGGCACGGCGGCGGTGATGTGGGAGTCGCCGGCGCGCCGCCAGGGCGAGACGCGATATGTGCATGTTGCACGCGTGAGCCCGACCCACGCGCTCGAGGCGCGCTCGTCGCTCGAGGTCTTCGGGCGGGCGCCGCCGGAGCTCGCCGCGACGCCCTCGGGCTTCGCCATCCTCGCTGCGGCGCGCGACTGCGAGGCGGGGTCGCCGCAATGCCCGAACGCGCCCGTGCTCCCGACGCTGTTCCGGGCGAACGAGAGCATGATGCTCGTCCAGCGCGAGCCCTTCACGTTCGGGACGGATCCGGCGTCGATGGCGTGGGGGATGAGCTGCGAGCGCGAAGACTGCATCGCGCTCGCGGCGTCGGGCGTGGCGCCGGCGCGCATTCGCGCGGCGGAGGTACGGCCGCGCGTGAACCTCAAGCCGCCTCCCGACCCGAGCGACATCAAGCGCGAAGGTCCGCGCGTCGCCGATCTGACCGCGGTCGTGAGCGGAGAGAACATCGTCGATCTCGCGGCGACGCGCATCGGCGACGTGACCGTCTTGGCCACGCTCGCGGCCAAGGCCGACGCGCCCGGCGCGAAGCCTCGTTCGGGCGGCGCCGACGAGGCGCGCGGCGCGAACCTCGTCCTCTCCACGCGCGTCGTCGACGGCGCGGGCGTCGCGTCGCCTCCGGCGATCCTCACGACGCGCGCGCTCGCCGTCGGCGGCGTCGCCATCGCGCCCGGCGAGAAGCCCGAAGACGGCGGCGCCGTCGCCTGGGTCGCGCGCGACAACGGCGATCCCGAAGTGCACGTGACGAAGATCGACAAGCGGGGCCGCAAGACGAACGAGGTTCAGCTCACGACGGTCAAGGGCGACGCGAGCGACGTGGCGATCGCGTGGGCCGGCGGCGGATGGATCGTCGCTTGGGTCGACTCGCGCGACGGCAACGGCGAGGTCTACGCGACGAAGCTCGGCGCCGATCTCTCGCGCAACGCCGGCGAGCGCATCACGAACGCGCCGGGCGACGCGAGCGATCTCGTCGCGCTCGTGCGCGGCGACCTCGTGTGGCTCGCGTGGGCCGATCCGCGCGAGAGCCCGCGCGACGGCATGGCCGACGTGTTCGTCTCCGCCGTGCGCACCAAGGACGCCAAGCGCGCCGTCGACGAGCAGCGCCTGCTCGCGACCGCCGCGCACTCGCGCACGCCGCAGCTCGCCGCGTCGGGCGACGGCGCGGTGCACGTCGCTTGGATCGAAGAGGCGCCGATGGGATCGCACTCGCCCGACGCGAGCGGCTACGGCGCGATGTGGGTCACGCTCGATCCCAAGGGCAAGCCGACCGCGCGGCCGTTCAAGCTGCCGCTCGGCGGCGAAGGCGCGGCGACGTCGGTCGCGCTCGAGCCGTACGACAAGGGCGTGCGCGCGATCGTCACGCGGAGCTCGCTCGACGCGATCGCGCTCGACGGCGTCGACCTCGGCGCCGCCGCGCCGCGCGCGTTCCCCCTGCTCATGCTCGACGGGCCTCCTTCGCTCGACGTCGCGCTGGTGGTCGAAGGCGGCGCGCTCTTCTTCAACGACGACGGACCAGCGCTCGCCGACAAGCGCGCGCGCCGCGCGCGCATCGCATGGACGCCGTAGGCGGGGGCGCGATCGTTCGCCTCTCGCTCGCGACCGCGGCGACGGCGATGCTCGTCGTCGCGTGCCCCGGCCGCCTGCCCGACGTCCGCTCGGCGGAGCCCGTCACCGCCTGCTCCGGTCTCGACGCGAGCGAGTGCGGTCGCGCGCGCGGCCTCATCCACGCAGCGACGGCGTTCGGCAACGTGCGCCACGAATACCTGCTCGACGCCGCGGGCTCGTTCGCGCCCGGGCGCGGCGTGCAGCACTCGAACGAGGGCGCCTACAGCGTCTTGCCGACGCGGTGCGCGCAAGAGCGCGCGCACGGCGGCGCGACGCCGGCTGCTCCGACGGCGCCGGCGCGCGTCGACGCGTCGACCGTCGACTTCACCTACGTGGGGCTCGCGATCGATCAACACATCGTCTCCGCCGACGCCGATCTGCTGCCGTGGGTCGGCGCGGGCGCCGAGGCCTCGGAGAAGAAGCTGAGCCTCGTGGCGATCGCCTTCGTGCGCGATCTCGATCCGCAGTTCTTCGGCGCGTCCGACGACGTCGCGTTCTCCGGCGACGCGTGCACCTGCGGTCGCGCCACGCACTTCGTCGGCGCGGTGAAGGTGGGCGGCGTCCTCTCCTACGAGATGCGCGTGCGCTCCGGCGAGGTCCGCGGGCGCGCGCTCGAGTTCTTCAAGGCGCGCCTCGCCGCGGGCGACACGCGCATCACGCAGACCGTGATCGGCGGGCTCGAGGTCGACGGCCTCGACCTCGGGGCGATGACGCCGAGCTCGGCGGCGGCCAAGCCGCTCGCGTTTCGCGTCAAGAACCCCGTGCCCATCGCGTACGCGCTCTATCCGCTCTCCGACGTCTGCAAGTTCGCCTTTCCCGCGCCCGAGGTCTCGCCCGAGATCGTCGAGCTCGGCGACGTTCCGTACGGTCGCGAAGAGACGCGCCTGCTGCACGTCGTCAACCGCGCGGCGATCGACCTTCGCGCGACGATCGGCGAGCGCACCTTCGCGGTGCCCGCGCTCGGGAGCGCCGACGTGCCCTTCGCGTGGTCGCCGAACGGCCAGGCGCTCGGCTGCGAGATCCAGACGCGCGAAGAGATCCTCCAGTTCGTGCCCGCGGTGGCCGACGTTCCGGTGACGCCGAGGACGCAGAGCGTGCGCGTCACCGCGCGCGTCCGCACGGGCAAGGGGACGTTCCGCCGCCACGAGCACATCGACACCGGCGTTCATCGCAAGCCCGACTACGCCGCCACCAAGCGCGAGTGGACGTGCCCCGACGACTACGCCGTCGCCGGTTGTCGCACCGAGAGCGCCCAGTGCGGCGACGGCCGCTGCACGACCGACGGCTACGCGGTCAACGCCGAGCTCGCGGGCAACGGCTGCCGCTTCGCGTGCGCCGGGCCGGAGGGGCTCTTGCCCGGCATTTCCTCGATGTATTGCCGCTTCGACGCCGTCATGGACTGCCGCCTGCGCTGCCGCTGACGCGTCCGTGAAAAAAAGACGCAACCTTTCGTCGCGCGCGGCCGACGAGGGGAACCATGGACAGCCCGACCATCTCCGCCCGACCCGACATCGCCGTCGCCGAGACGGCGCCTCGCGTGACGCCCGCGCCTCCACGCGGCGTCTTCAAGAAGGTGCTCGCGAGCTCGCTCGTGAGGACCGCCGAGACCGCGATGCGCGTCTTGCCCGGCTCTCCGCTCATGGCGGTCGCGATCCGCGGCGGCGCGGGACCGGGGCCGGCGCTCGGCGTTCCGCTCGGAGGGCCCAACGTGGCCGGCGGCGGGCGCTTGCCCGAAGGGCCCGGCGCGCTCGCGAACGCTCCCGGCGCCGGTCCGCTCGGCGCCGGGCTCTCGCCGACGGGCGCGGCCACCGGCTCCGAGGCGCCGGCGATCGAGTCTTCCCTCCAGCAGAGCCAGGAGATGAACCTCTACTACCTCCAGATCCAGGAGGCGGTGAACGCGCAGAATCGATCGTTTACCGCACTCTCGAACGTGCTCAAGGCGGAGCACGACACGGTGAAGACGGCGATCGGAAACATCCGCTAGACTTGGAGGTGGCCATGGGCATCGACCGCATCGGAAAGGGAGGGGCTCCTCCGCCTGCTCCCGACGTGCAAGGGACGCAAGGCGCTTCGCGCGCGACCGCGCCCGAGCGACCCTTCGAGGTCGATCCCTCCAAGCGAGCCGCCGAAGCGGCTCCCGTCGACGCGGCGTCGGCGTCGACGCCGCTCGCGCGGCTTCGCGCCGGGGAGATCGACGTTCACGGTTACGTCGATCTCAAGGTCGACGAGGCGACCGCGGGCCTCGAGGGGCTGTCCGCCGAAGAGCTCGCCGACATCAAGACCGTCCTGCGCGATCAGCTGAGGACCGATCCGGGCCTCGCCGATCTCGTCCGCAGCGCGACGGGAAAGATGCCCACGCCTCCCGAAGACTGATGATCGCGCGGCGCTCGTTCCTCGCCTCCCTCCTCGCGGGAGGCTCCGCTGCGCTCGGCCTCGGCTGCTCGCGTCGCGAGCGCGTCGCCGATCCGCCGCCTGCGCCGCCCGCGCCGACGAAGCTGCCGGAGATGCCCGCGCCGGAGGCTGGGCCGCTGCCGCGAGGTCAGGTCGGCACCGAGACCTGGACGTTCGACGACGGCGGTCGCGCGGTGGTGATCGTGCCCGCGTGGCTCGAGCCGGGGGAGAAGGTGCCGGTCTTGATCGCGCTCCACGGCCGCGGCGAAGCGGTGAAGGGTCCGGTCGAGGGCGCGATGGGCTGGCCGCGCGACTACGCGCTGCTCCGCGCGATCGAGCGCGTGTGCGCGCCGCCGATCACGACCGCCGATCTCGAAGGCTTCGCGGATCCGAAGCGCCTGGAAGACACCAACAAGGAGCTCGCGGCGCGTCCGTTCAAGGGGCTCGTCGTCGTGTGTCCGTACGTGCCGGATCTCGAGCTGCGCAAGGCCGCGCCGCTCCGCGAGTACGGCGAGTACCTCGTGAAGCGCGTCTTGCCGCGCGTGCGCGCAGAGCTGCCGGTGCTCGCGTCGCCGGCCGCGACCGGGATCGACGGCGTGTCGCTCGGCGGCGCGGTCGCGCTCCGCGTCGGGCTCGGCAACCCCGACGCGTTCGGCGCCGTAGGCACGCTCCAGGCGGCGATCGGCGACGATCAGGTCACCGAGCTCACCGAGCTCACGAAGGGCGCGCGCGCGAAGAACGCGGCGCTCAAGCTCCGGCTCCTCACCAGCAAGGACGATTACTTCCGCGACGCCATCACCAAGACGTCACGCGCGTGGAAGGCGGCGGGGATCGACCACGACTACGCGAACGTCCCGGGGCCGCACGACTACCCGTTCAACCGCGGGCCCGGGGCGATCGAGATGCTCCTCTGGCACGACCGCCTGTTGGCGCGCGCTTAGGTCTCGAAATCGTTTCATAAAATCAGGAGGCGCCGCCGCGCTCGAGCAGCTCGGCGACGTAGCGGCGGAGCGACTCGGTGACCTCTTGCGCCGGCTCGACGAGCTCGACGCCGACGACCTCCGCCTTCGCCCATCGCGCGACGACGTCGATCGCGTGCTCGCGCCCGGTGCCGAGCGCGAGCGTCAACGCGAGGCGCGCGCCCGCTTGCGTGCTCCGCAGCGCCGGCGAGCTGAGCGCGAAGCCGCCCAGGCTGACGTCGACGACGTCGAGGGACTCGCGCACCGGGCCGTCGCCCAGCACGACACGCGCAGGGAGCTCGGGGGTCGGCTTCACGCGGACGTGACGACGTCGCTCGGCGGTGATCATGACCATGGAGCTTCGCACGTTCCGACCACGCGATCGAGAGACTCGGGCTACCATCGCGACGCGATGGCGGAGGTGGTCGGAGCGAAGGGGACGTCGAGCAAGGCGCAGCAGGCACCCTGGCTCTTGACGCTCGACGCCCTCGCGAAGGACGAGGCGCTCGCCGACCGCAAGAACGTCGGCGGCAAGGCCGCGAGGCTCGCGTGGCTTCGCCGCAACGGCTTCCGCGTGCCCGACACGTGGGTGCTCCCTCAGAAGGCGTTCGCGACGGTGCTCCGCGACATTCCGCCGGCGTGCGAGCCGCGATCGCTCCTTCGCGCCGCGAGCGGGCGCAGCGTCTACGCGCGCGCCGCCGAAGCGCGCGAGGAGATCTTGAAGGCGCCCTTGCCCGCCGGCCTCGAGCGCGAGCTCGCGGCGCTCTGGGAGCAGGTCGGGCCGCACGCGGCTTGGGGATTCGCCGTCCGCTCCAGCGCGACCACCGAAGACGGCGCGATGCAGTCGATGGCCGGCCTCGCCGAGACGGTGCTCGGCGTCCGCGGCCCCGAGGCGCTCGGCGACGCGGTGCGCCGCGTGTGGGCGTCGATCGCCTCCGGGCGCTCGCTCGCGTACCTCGCGCGGCACGGCGTGCGCGACGTCGGGATGGGCGTCGTGATCCAGCCGATGGTCGGCGCCGTCGCCGCCGGTGTCATGTTCACTCGCACCGCGGGGCGCGTCGCGCGCGAGCGCGTCGTCAACGCCGGCGTCGGCCTCGGATCGCCGGTCGTCGACGGCGTGACGACGCCCGACATGCTCCGCATCGGCGAAGACGGTCGCACGATCGAGCAGACGATCGCGCGCAAGCTCCGCGCGACCGTCGTCGGCGACGCGGGGCTCGAAGAGCGCGCCGTCGAGCGGCCCGACGATCCCGCGCTCTCTCCCGCGCTCGTCGCCGAGCTCGCCGACGTCGCCAAGCGCCTCGAGCGGATCGAAGACGTCCCGTGGGACGTCGAGTTCGCCTGCGAGGCCGATCGCGTGTGGATCGTGCAGGCGCGCCACGTCACCGGCCTCGGCTTCCCCGAAGGCGGCGAGGCCACCACCGTCTGGAGCAGCGCCAACGTCGGCGAGGCGCTGCCCGGCGTGGCGACGCCCTTCACCTGGTCGATCGCCGGCGATTACAGCGAGTCGGGCTTCCGCAAGGCGTTCGGCACGCTCGGCTGCAGCGTGCCCAAGCACGCGCGCCTCGTCGGCAACGTGCACGGGCGCTTCTACCTGAACCTCAGCGAGTTCATGCGCATCGCCGCGCAGGTGCCCTGGCTCGATCCGCGGACGCTCGTCGAGCTGGGCGGCGGCTCGGGCGGCGAAGAGCTCGCGAGCCAGGTCGGCGACGTCTCGCACGGCCGCTTCTACATGCGGCTCCCGCTCACCGCGACGCGCCTCCTCCGCGAGCAGCTCCGCCTCGACGAGCACGTCGCGCGCTTCGAGCAGGAGGGCGAGCGCGCGTTCCGCCTCCACAACGCGCTCGATCTCGCGATCCTGCCCGACGAAGGCGTCGCCCGGAAGCTCCGCGACGTGCAGGCGCTGCTCGAGCGCACGGGCGACGTCATGCTCACGTGCGCCTCGAGCGCGCTCGGGACGCACATCATCCTCAAGGGCGTCCTCTCGCGCGTCGAGCCGCTCGGCGCCGAGCGGCTCGCGCACGATCTGACGCGCGGCATCCGCGATCTCGAGAGCGCGCGGCCCGCGATCGGCGTCATGCGGATCGTGAACCTCGCGCGGCGCGATCCCGAGGCGCGCGAGATCCTCGCCTCCGACAGCGCGACGGTCTCCGCGATCCCCGAGGGGCCGACGAAGCGCGCGATCGTGAGCTTCCTCGAGCTGTACGGCGATCGCGCGGTGCGCGAGGCCGAGCTGTCGACGCCGCGATGGAAGGAGGACCCGCGTCCGGTCCTCGCGATGATCCGCGTCGGCCTGCGGATGACGCTCGCCGAAGACGCCGACGAACCGCCGAAGCGGAGCCGCATCGACGACGTCGAGTCTCAGCTCGCGCGCGCCAAGTCCGAGGCCGACGCCGAGATGTCGCGGCTCGTCCCGCGGCTCAAGCTCGCCGAGCAGACGCTCGTGCGCCACCTCGTGGCGCGCGCGCAGAAGGCGGCGCGGCGCCGCGAGCAGATGCGCACGTGGGTGACGCGCGTGCTCGGGATGCTGCGCGAGGTCGCGCTCGACGCCGATCGCAGGCTCCTCCGCCTCGTGCCCGATCTCGCGCGCGACTGGGCGAGCCTCCGGCAATCGGGCTCCCCGCTCGCGGCGATCCACACCGTGTTCTTCCTCACCGCCGACGAGGTCGTGAACGCGCTGCGCGCCTCGCGCACCGATCTCGCGCCGCTCGTTCGCGCGAGACGTGCAGAATACATGCGTGATCAAGCGCGCCCGGATCCGCCGGCGACGTTCATCGGCGCGCCGCCTTCGGTGCAGCTCCCGCCGGCGGGCGGCGACGTCCTCCGAGGCATGGGCGCGAGCTCGGGCGTCGTCGAGGGCCGCGCGCGCGTGCTCCTCTCCGCCGGCGAGATGAGCGAGCTCGAGCCGGGGGAGATCCTCGTCGTGCACACCACCGACGTCGGCTGGACGCCGCTCTTCTGCATCGCGGCGGGCGTCGTCACCGAGCTCGGCGGCCCGCTCAGCCACGCGGCGGTCGTCGCGCGCGAGCTCGGCGTGCCCAGCGTCGTCAACGTCGCCGGCGTGACGCGCGCGATCAAGACGGGGGATCGCTTGCGGCTCGACGGCGATCGTGGCGTCGTGGAGCGCCTGCCGGCGGCGTGAGGCCCCCGCGGGAGAAGCGCTGGGTCGTCCGCGAGGGCGACGGGACGCGCGTCGGCGAGATCGTGAAGAAGGCGGGCGACGATCCCCAGGCCGCGATCGCCGAGGGCAGGGTCTTCGTCGGCAAGAAGCGCGTCGCGAGCGCCTCCGCGCCTGTGAAGGTCGGCGACGAGGTGAGGATCGGCGCGCCCGGCGCCGCGGCACGACGCGGTCGCGTCCTCTTCGAGCGCGACGGGATCGTCGCCTGCGTGAAAGAAGCAGGGATCCCGACGGTGCCCGATCACGCCGGCAGCGTGCACTCGCTCGTCGCGCAGGTCGCGGCCGAGATCGGGCGGAGCGCCGACGAGCTCGTCGTGACCTCGCGGCTCGATCGCGAGGTCAGCGGCGTCGTCCTCTTCGCCGTCACGCCCGAGGCCGAGGCCCGCCTGCGCGAGGCGCGCGCGCGCGGCGCTTACCACCGGCGCTACGTCGCGATCGCGGCGACGGGAGGGCGAGAGGTCGCGCCTGATCCGTGGGACGCCCCCGTCGCCGACAAACCTTCCCGCACGCTCTGGTCGCCCGTCGCGTTCGCCGGCGACTTCGCGCTCCTCGCGGTCTCGCCGATCACCGGGCGGACCCACCAGATCCGCGTCCACGCGAGCCGCGCGGGGCTGCCCTTGCTCGGCGACGCCGACTACGGCGGACCTTCGCGCGTGACGCTCGAGAGCGGCCGGGTCGTCACGCTCTCGCGCATCGCCCTGCACGCGGCGCGCGTGAGCGCGGCCGGGCTCACGGCCTCGGCCCCGATCCCCACGGAGCTCGGCCGCGTGTGGACGGAGCTTGGCGGAAGGCCCGAAGCGTGGGATATCGCGGTGTCGTGCGAGCTCGAGCCATCGCCAAAGTGACCGCGTCCCTCGGGACGTTCTCGGCGGCCCTCGCCGCGTGTGCGTTCGTCGTCCTCGCGCCCGATCGCGACGCGGCGGCCCAGCAGGTCCGTGACGCGGCTCCGGCCGCCGACGCGGCCTCCCCCATCTCGCGCATCCCGCCCGATCCGCCGCCGATGAGCGAGCGCGTGCAGTGGGTGTTCGATCTCAAGTGGGATCGAGGCGACGTCTATCTGCTCGAGGTCCACAAGGTCGACATGGGCCGACCGCATCCCACCCCGCGAGCGATGGGTCGCTTCGCGCTCGAGCTCTACGAAGGCCCCACGCTCATCGAGCGCGTCCGTTTCGACTTTCCGATGCTCGGCGTGCCCGAGCCGCCCGACGCCGGCCTGAAGACGCCGCCGCGCTTCGAGCCCAAGCTCACGACGCGCATCGGCGTCCTCTTTCCCACGACCAAGCGCGGAACCAAGCTCGAGCTCTGGGATCGCGCCCGCGACATCCGGTGGCAGCTGCCGTGGCCTCCGACCGAGGGGCCCGTCGCGCCCGGAGATGCGCCGCGGGACGCCGGAGCGCGCTAAACGCCGCGTAGAGCAAGGGCGCAGACCCTCGCGCAGCGCCGTCCGTAGAAGCTCTTTGCATGACGACGAGCCCGCCCTCCGAGGTGGAGGATCCTCGGCAAGCCGCCACGGTTTGTGCGAATCTTCAGGCGATGACTCAGGGTATGGACCAGGCGCCCGATCCCCTCGTCGGCCAAACGGTCGCGGCGAAGTACAAGATCGTCAAGCAGCTCGGCGAAGGCGGCATGGGGTGCGTCTACCTCGCCGAGCAGCAGCTCGGGTCGACCGCTCGCAAGGTCGCGCTGAAGACCCTCCACAAGCACCTGTCGCACGATCCGAGCATCAAGGCACGCTTCGATCGCGAAGCCGGGACGGTCGCCGCCCTCGAGCACCCGAACACGATCCAGGTCTACGACTTCGGGACGATGGAAGACGGCACGCTCTATCTCGTGATGGAGTTCGTGCAGGGGCGCAGCGTCGCCGACATCCTCGAGAAAGACGGCGCGATGGATCCCGCGCGCGTCGAGCACATCTTCAAGCAAGTCTGCGGGTCGCTCGAAGAAGCGCACGGGCACGGGATCGTCCATCGCGATCTCAAGCCGGACAACATCGTCCTCTGCGACAAGGCGGGGCAGAAAGACTGGGTCGAGGTCCTCGACTTCGGCATCGCCAAGCGCTCGAGCGAGCACGATCCCAACGAAGCGAAGCTCACCCAGCAGGGCATGGTGCTCGGAACGCCGCCCTACATGAGCCCGGAGCAGTTCACCGGTCAGCCGGTCGATCTGCGCTCCGACATCTACGCGCTCGGCGTGATGGCGTACGAGATGCTCACCGGCAAGTACCCGTTCGAAGCGAACACCGCGTGGGAGTGGGCTTCGAAGCACATGACCGAGCCGCCTCGACCGATCGAGACGCAGCAGCTCGGGCCCAACGTGCCCGAGAAGATGCGCGCCGCGATCAACCGCGCGCTCGCGAAGAACAAGGAGGAGCGCTTCGCCTCGGTCAAAGAGTTCTTCGAGGCGTTCGCCACCGGCGGAGCCGCGCCGGCCGTCGCCGCCGGCACGATCGCCGAGGGGATGCCCGCGTCGCTTCGACCGAAGACGGAGATGGCGCAGCCGATGGTCCCGCCGCCGGGCGCGGTGGCTCCGCCTTCTCATGGCGCGGCTCCGCTCGCGTCACCTCCGGCCGTCTCGGTCCCGCAAGGGCCGTCGCACGCCGGCCCCGAGAAGAAGGGCGGGATGGGCCTCATCATCGGCCTCGGCGCGCTCGCCGTCCTCCTCATCGGCGGCGGGATCGCCGCGTATGCGATGCGCGGCAAGCCGAAGCCGGTCACGACCGATCTCGATCTCGGCAGCGCGACCGCGAGCGCCACCGTCGCGCTCGAGTCGTCGAACCACGTCGAGACGCCGCCGGTCACCGACACGGAGCCGATCACCGAGCCGCTCGAGGGCGGCGTGACCGTCGCGCTCACGCCCAACAAAACCGGCGCCGTGCCGCCCAAGACGCCGCCCAAGCCCGTCCCGACGCCCACGCCTACGCCGAAGGCCGACGCGGCGGCCATCTGCGCGAGAGCACGTTCCGCGGTCGCCAAGGGGAGCCCTGCGGGCCCCGGCCTCACCGCGCAGTGCAAGGCCGCGGGCGGCACTCTCTGATAGGCTATCGGGCGCCTTGAACTGCCACTCGTGCCACAAGCCCGTCGAAGGGCACCCGCCGTTCTGTCCGGGCTGCGGAGCGCCCATGCCGCGCGAGGCCGCCCCCGATCCGCTCATCGGGCGCACGCTCCAAGGCAAGTACAAGATCGTCAAGCTGCTCGGCGAAGGCGGCATGGGCGCCGTCTACGTCGGCGAGCAGGCGCTCGGCACGAAGACGCGCAACGTCGCGATCAAGACGCTCCACTCGCACCTGTCGCGCGACGAGAAGATCCGCACGCGCTTCCAGCGCGAGGTCGGCACCCTCGCCGGCCTCGAGCACCCCAACACGGTGCAGGTCTACGATTTCGGCACGAGCGACGACGGTCTGCTCTTCATCGTGATGGAGCTCGTGCAGGGCCGGAGCATCGCCGATCTGCTCGAGAAGGAAGGCCCGATCGCCGCGCCCCGCGTCGAGAAGATCCTCTCGCAGATCTGCGGATCGCTCGCCGAGGCGCACGCGCAAGGGATCATCCACCGCGATCTCAAGCCCGACAACATCATCATCACGGATCGCGCGGGGCAGAAAGACTTCGTCAAGGTGCTCGACTTCGGCATCGCGAAGCGAAGCAGCGAGACCGACAAGAACGAGGCGAAGCTCACGCAGCAGGGCATGGTGCTCGGAACGCCGCCCTACATGAGCCCGGAGCAGTTCACCGGCGAGGCGCTCGACGCGCGGAGCGACATCTACTCGCTCGCCGTGATGGCCTACGAGATGTTGACCGGTCAGCTCCCGTTCGACGCGAAGACGGCGTGGGAGTGGGCGACGCTCCACATGACGGCGGCGCCGAAGGCGATCGAGGCGACGCCCAACGGCGCGGCGCTGCCCGAGTCGATGCGCGGCGCGATCATGCGCGCGCTCTCGAAGAGCCGCGATCAGCGCTTCGCGTCGATCACCGAGTTCCATCAGCGCTTCGCCGGCGTCGCCGCCGCGAGCGCGGGAGAGATCGCGCAGAAGCAGCCGACGCGAACCGATTCGCCGCCGCGCGCGGCGACGGCCGACATGCCGGGCGCTCCGCCGCCGACCGCGGCTCCGCGTGATTTCGGCGCGCCGCCGCTCGGATCGCCAGCGCCCGGATCGGTGCCCGGTGTTCCCGCGGCTGCGGTCGTCGCTCCCGTCGCGGCTGCGGCCGACGAGCCTGCGAAGGGCAAGACGATGCTGGGCGAGCCGATGGCGTTCCCTCCGGGCGCGTTCGGCGGCCCCGCCGATCCGCCGCCGGCGTATGCGCCTCCGCCGGGCACGGCGAACGCGCCTCCCGGGCCCCCGGTCGCGCAAGCGGCCGCGCCCTACGGCGCGCAGCCGTCGTACGGGCAGCCGCCGATGCATCGCGCGCCCTCGAACGATCGCAGCGGGGGCGGAAACAAGGGATTGATCCTCGGCGTCGCCGGCGGCGTCGCGGTGCTCAGCATCGTCGCGATCGCGTGGGGCGCGGGTGCGTTCAACAGTGGTCGATCGACGCCCGACGTGCCGCCGCCCGATTTCGGAGGCGGCGCGCCTCCGGCGACGTTGACGTCGACGCCCACGACGGCGGCGCCTCCTCCCGACACGGCGACGCCGCCCGTCACCCCGCTCGGCAACACGCCTCCGCTCACGCCGCCGCCGCCGCAGCCCGTGCAGCCGAGCACGGCGAAGCCCCCGGCCACGACGCAACCGACGACGACCCCGACGCCGCAGCCGACGACGGCGCCGCCGACCCCGACGCCGCAGCCGACGACGGCGCCGCCGACCCCCACGCCTCAACCGCCGACGCCGCAACCGCCGACGCCGCAACCGCCGACGCCTCAACCGCCGAACAACAACGCCGAGCGCGATCGCGTCTGCCAATCGGCGAAGCGCGCGCTCGAGCGAGGGAGCCCGGGCGGGCCCGCCCTCGCCGCGCAGTGCCGCGCGCTCGGCGGAACGCCTTAGCGCGTCACAGCCGCGCGAGGAGCTTCTTGGCGAAGAGGTAGGCGTCGCCCGGCCATCGCGCGGAGACGAAGGCGCCGTCTTCCACGACGAACGCGCCGTCGTCTTTGTCGTCGGTGCCGTGAGTGGTGAGCGTGATCGGACCGCGGACGAAGTGCGAAGGATCCTCGAGCGCCGCCTTGACCTCGTCTTCGACGTAGGCGTCGTAGGTGCGGTAATAACGACCGAGCTTCCAGGCGGTGAGCGCGTAGGCCGTCCGCTCCATGTATGCCGGTAGGCAGGTCGTCTTGCGTCCGTAGAGGACGCTCTTGCCCGTCTCCGGGTCTCGCGCCCGCGCGGCGACCAGCACGCCGTGACAGATCGCCGCCATCGGTCGACCCGTGCGGGCGAACAGGGCGACCTTCTGCTGGAGCCGATCGCTCTCGAGGTACGGCTTCATGCCCTGCGCGTGACCTCCGGGCAGCAAGAGCGCGTCGTAGTCGCCAGCCTCGATCGCCTCCCACGTGATCGGCGCGAGGAAGGCTCGCGACGCCGCGAGCTCGGCGTAGAGCCGCTTCGGCTCTTCCTTCGCGCCGAGCTGTCCGAAGATCACGCCGTCGATCAAGAGCGGGTCGCACGCGGCGACCGCGCCGCCTTCGGTCGCGAAGACGACCTCGTGGCCCGCGCGGGTCAACACCTTCCACGGGACCGCGCTCTCGGTGGGATCGAAGTCGCGATCGGGCAAGGGCATGAGAACGCGGGCCATCGCGTGACGAAGGTAGCGGATCAGCGGCGCTCCGGCATCGATCACTCGCGCGCGCGAGGGGTCACGTGCCGCAGGCGATAGCTCGTCGCGAGCGCGCCCGCGAGCAGGAGGAAGCCGAGGGCGACCGACGTCGCGCCCCACTCGAGCAGCGTGCGCGGCGGAGGGACGAGCCCCGACGCGACGACGCCGTGCACCGAGGTCGCCGCGAGCGGCACGATCGCGACGCGCGCGCGCAGGCGCCACGCCATGAGCAAGACGGCGGCGGCGAGCGACACGTCGAGCGCGACGACGTGCGCGGGCAGCGCGCCGCCCTTCCACCCGAAGGTCCACACCGCGAGGTACGCGGCGAAGGCCGCGCCCGAGAGCATGCGCCGCCGCGTCGCGAGCGAGACGGGCGAGAGCGCGCGCTGCGCGAGCGCGATCGACGCGAGCAGCGCGCACATCGACACCGCGGAGGGAGCGACGACGCCGACGACGATCATCGCCGAGGCGATCGCGAGCCACACGCGTGACTCGGTGCGCACGCGGCGGAGCGCGAGGAGCGCGAGCGCGGGGACGACCGCGGCGAGCTGGATGCGATGCTGCGTCGACCAGAAGAGGACGTGCAGCGCGAGGAGGACGCTCCAGAGGACCCACGTCGCCTTCACCGCGCGGCGGAGGACGACGTGTCCCCAGTCGTCGAGCGGGACGAGGCTCGTCGCGCTCGTCTGCTCGCCGTCTTCGCCGCGAGGGGCGAGCGAGCCGAGAGCGACGACGAAGAGCGCGAGCGCGCCGCCGGCCATACGCGCGTCGAGGAGCGCGAGCGCGTAGGGTCCCGCGGCGAGGCCCGCGGCGCCGGCCGCGGCGGTGACGATCGCGCGGCGTGCGAGTCGGATCCGGAGCGCCCACGCGAGCGCGTAGAGCTTTCCGACGAAGAGCGCGAGCCACGCGACGGCGGCGATCACCCCAACGCGGCCGAGCAGCGCGCACGTCTCGGTGTGGAGCGTGAGATCGGACTGATAGAGCACCGTGATCAAGGCGAGCATCACCGCCGGCCGCCGCTGGCCGATGCGCGTGAGGAGCGCGGCGCCGCCGATGAGCGCGCACGCGTACAGCTCCGCGATGAGCGCGACGCCGAGCGGCCCGTAGAGGCTGCCTTCGCGCGCGAGGCCGCGCGAGGTGGCGATCATGCCGCCGAGCACCAGCGTCGCGCTCACGAGGTACATCGGGTTGTACTGCACGAACCAGCGATGGAGGAGCTCCTGCCAGAAGTCGCCGCGCTCGCCCGCCTGATGGGGAGATGATCGATACATCGCATGCTCGAGCTGCAAGCGAGGTACCAGACGCCACGCACGTCGCACGCGGCGAAACCGGCGTCTCGTGAGCAGCGATTCGCGCCAGATTGGCGACGGCGCTGCTCGCGACGGACACGTTGTCTTCGCTTGGCTACGGAGGAAGGCTCACGCGTCGCGCCAGCAGCGTGAGAGCTCGATCAGCATCGTCTCGCAGTTCGCGAGGCCGTCGGCGGCGCCGTCGAAGCGGCGCGTGAGTCGATCGGGCGTGAGCTTGTAGAGGCTGCGCGGCAGCTTCACGAGCTCGAGCACCTTGCGCGGATCGAGCGGCGTGTCTTCGCGCAGGTGGAGCGTGACGCTCTTGGCGGTCGCTTCGCAGCCGAGCACGCGGAGCTTCCGGAGCTCGCACTTGAGCGTCATGAGGCGCACGAGGCCGCGCGCCTCCGGCGGCGGCGCGCCGAAGCGATCTTCCATTTCCACGGCGATTTCGCCTACATGGGCCTCGTCGATCGCGCTCGCGAGGCGCTTGTAGAGCGAGAGGCGCACGCCGACGTCGGAGACGTAGTCGTCGGGGAGCAGCGCCGTCACGTCGAACGACAGCTCGGGATCGACGTCGTGCACGACGGGCTCGCCGCGGAGCTCGTGCACCGCGTCGTCGAGCATCGAGCAGAACATGTCGAGGCCGACGCTCGCGACGTTGCCCGATTGCTCGGCGCCGAGCAGATCGCCCGCGCCGCGCAGCTCGAGATCGAGGCTCGCGATCTTGAAGCCGCTCCCGAGCTCGGTGTGCCGCTCGAGGGCCTCGATGCGCGCGCGCGCTTCGTCGGTCATCTTGTTCGGCGGAGGTACGATGAGGTAGCAGTACGCGCGCTCCTTCGAGCGGCCGACGCGGCCGCGGAGCTGATAGAGCTGCGCGAGGCCGAAGAGATCGGCGCGATCGATCACGATCGTGTTGGCGCGAGGAATGTCGAGGCCGCTCTCGACGATCGCGGTCGCGACGAGAACGTCGTAGCGGCCCTCGACGAAGTCGAGCATCGTCTTCTCGAGCGCGGTCTCGCCGGCCTCGTCGCCGCGTGTACGCGGGGCCCCTCGCCCCGCCATCTGCCCGTGGGCCACGGCGACGCGCGCGTCGGGGAAGAGCTGCTGCACGCGCTGGGCCTTCTCGTAGATCCCCTCGATCCGGTTGTAGACGTAGAACACCTGGCCGCCGCGCGAGAGCTCGCGGCCGATCGCCTCCTTCAAGACCTGATCGTCGAACGCGGTGACGAAGGTGCGCACCGCGCGGCGGTCCATCGGCGGCGTCGTGATGAGCGAGAGATCGCGCAGGCCGCTCACGGCCATCTGGAGCGTGCGCGGGATCGGCGTCGCCGAGAGCGTGAGGACGTCGACCTGTGTGCGGAGCTGCTTGATGCGCTCCTTGTGGGTGACGCCGAAGCGCTGCTCCTCGTCGACCACGAGCAGGCCGAGGCTCTTGAAGTGGATGTCTTTGGAGAGCAGCCGGTGCGTCCCGATGACGATCTCGACCTTGCCCTCCTTGACCGCGGCGAGCGTCTCGTCTTGCTCCTTCTTGCCCTGGAAGCGCGAGAGCGCGCGGATGCTGATCGGGTAGTCGTGCATCCGCGATTCGAAGGTGCGAAAGTGCTGCTGCGCGAGGACGGTCGTGGGGCAAAGGACGGCCACCTGCTTGCCGCTCATCGCCACGCGGAAGGCGGCGCGGATCGCGATCTCGGTCTTGCCGAAGCCGACGTCGCCGCACACGAGGCGATCCATCGGGCGCGGCGTCTCGAGGTCCTTGTTCACGTCGTCGATGGCGCGCGCTTGATCCTCGGTCTCGTCGAACGGGAACGTCGCTTCGAACGCGCGGTACTCGTCGTCGGCGCTCGCGAGGGCGAAGCCCGGCTGCGCCTGGCGCTCGGCGTAGAGGCGGAGCAGCTCGTCGGCCATCTGGCGAACCGCCCTCTCGACGCGCGCCTTCGTCTTCGCGAACGTGGCGCCGCCGAGGCGGTCGACCTTGGGCTCGCCCGCTTCTCCTCCCGAGTACTTCTGGATCTGGTTGAGGCGGTAGACGGGCAGGTACAGCTTGTCGCCGGAGGCGTACTCGACGACCAAGAGATCGACGGTGAGGCCGCCGACGTCGCGGTGCACGAGGCCCATGTAGCGGCCGATGCCGTGCTCGGCGTGGACGACGTAGTCGCCGACGTGGAGCGAGCGCAGGTCCTCGACGAACGGACGCGCCTTGTCGCTCCGCGACTTGCGCTCGCGCGCGCGATGGGCGCGGCCGCCGAAGATCTCCTCTTCGGTGACGATGACATAGCCTTCGCCCGGGAGGATCACCCCGCGGCCGAGCGGCCCCACGATGATCTCGGCGTCGGCCTCGGTGCGCGCGCGCTCGGCGAGCCAAGAGGGGTCGAACGCGGCGCCGCGGATCTGGCAGGTGATGCCCTGGTGGCGCAGGAGCCCCGCGAGGCGCTCGGCCTGCGTCTGCGCGCGCGCGGTGAGGAAGACCTTGAGGCCGCCGTCGCGGAAGTGCGCGATCCGCCGGGCGACGGGCGCGAGCGTCGCGCTCTTTCCCTTCGAGGCGCGCGCTGACTTCACCGCGCGCGTCAGATCGTCGTGATCCGAGGCGGCGACGTGGAGGGCGTCGCGCGTGACCTCGTAGGCGGCGAGGCCCTCGGCCTCGCCCGCGACCGCCGCGCCGTGCAGGACGGTCACGCGTCGCGCCGCGAGATCGCCGGCGATCTCTTCCTCGCTGCGAAGGAACGTGGACGGGAGAAAGTGCGGATCGTCGCTCTTGGTCGCCGCGTCGGCGGCCGCGCGCTCGAGCTCTTCTTCGATCGTGCGCGTGAGCGTCGACGGGCTCGTGAGCACGACGCGCGTCTCTCGGGGCAGGTAGGCGAAGAGCGGCGCGAGCTCTTCGTAGTACGCCGGCAGGTACGCGTCGGCGCCGAAGAACGCGCGGCCCGTCGCGACGTCGTCGACGAGCATGCGCGTCTTCGTCGTCGGCCAGTCGATCATGTCGGCGAGCTGAAGGACGCGCGAGCGCGCGCGCTCGACGAAGGGCTTCGCGAGGATCGCGTCGCGCGCGGGCGGCAGCCAGATCTCCTTCGACGTCGCGTCGCCGCGGGTCGTCTGCGCCGCCGCGTCGAACGGCTTGATCGACAGCACGAGATCGCCGTAGAGCTCGACGCGCGAGGGCTCGTCGGCGCCCGGCGGCCATACGTCGAGCAGCGCGCCGCGGACGGCGAAGGAGCCGGGGTCTTCGACGACGGGCACGCGGATGTAACCCGACTCGGTGAGCGCGCGCACGAGCGCGTCGCGGTCGAGCTCGGCTTCATGGACGATCCGATGGGTGTGCTCGCGCACCACGTCGGGCGGCACGAGCTTGCGCGCGAGGCCGGTGGCGGCGACGACGAGCACGCGGAACGGACGGCCGCTCGCGAGGTGCGCGAGCGTGGCCATGCGGCTCATCGCGGCGCGGCGATCGGGGTTCACGTCGGCGTAGGGCGACGACTCGGAGCTGGCGAGGACGAGCACCTCTTCGCCGCCGCCCGCGCCGCGGCCGAGGAGGAAGCGGACGTCGCGCGCGAGATCGCGCGCGCGATCGACGTCTTCCGTGATCGCGACGACGGGGCCCAGCGGCGCGCGCGCGACCGCCGCGATGACGAGCGCGTCGGCCGCGCCGCGCACGCCGGCGACGTCGAGGCGCGGCTCGGAGACCGATCGCGCCGCGATCTCCGCGAGGCGCGTGACGAGGACGCCCTCCGGCGGGAGCACCGCGGGGAGCGCGTCGAGCTCGGCAGGGACGCGCAGCTCGCTCGTGGCTGAAGGCTCCGTCACCACACGAGGTTCTAGTGCGGCCCTCCGGGCTCTCGCAAGCGGGGCTTGGGCATCCACACGCGAAAGCCTGCCGGGATCACGACGAGCGCACAAAGGAGCCCCGCCACCGAGCCGATCGCCCCGACCTTCCCGACGTCGACGAGGCCGCCGAAGCGACAGACCGCGAGCGCGCCGAAGCCCGCGGCGGTCGTGAGCGCCGTTGCGGCGGCGAGGGGCGCTTGCTCGGCGAGCGCTTCGTCGATCGACGCGCGGCGCTTGGCCGCCTCGAGGAGGAAGAGCGCCTCGTCGAGCGTGATGCCGAGCAGCACCGGCAAGACGAGCGCGTCGTAGACGTGCCAGCGGACGCCGAAGAGCCGCGAGAGCAAGAGGACGATCGCGATCTCGACCACGAGCACGAGCGCCGCCAGCGCGACCGCGCTCGCGCGGCGGAGGGAGAGACCGAGCACCAGGATCACGATCGCGCCCGCCGCGACGAGCACGCGCGGCAGATCGCGCGAGAGCGTGTCTTTGAGCGAAGCTTCGAGCGCGGCGAAGCCCGTGAGCACCGCTTCGGGATCGGCGGCGCGCAGGGTCGCGCGCGCGATCTCGGTCTTCTCGGGATCCTTGGTCATGCGCACGAACGTGACGGCGAGCGTTCCTCGCGCGTCGCTCCCGAGGTGGCGTCGCGCGATCCACGCGACGCCGGGATCGTCGAGGTTCGCGTCCGCGATCGCCTGCGTCGGGTGCTCGAACGCCTCGAGCGCGGGGGTGAACGCGTCGGGCGCGAAGCCCTCTTCCGCGAGGACGCGCGCGAGCAGCGCCTTCTTCGCCGGCAGATCGAGGGCGTCG
Source organism: Labilithrix sp. (assembly GCA_019637175.1). Taxonomy (GTDB): domain Bacteria; phylum Myxococcota_A; class Polyangia; order Polyangiales; family Polyangiaceae; genus Labilithrix. The sequence continues at coordinate 45,996 of JAHBWD010000005.1, forward strand.
CGCATCGAGAGGCGCGCGCGCTGCGCCGCGAGGGAGGGCGCGACGGTCCCGAGCGCGTCGAAGCCCTCGATCGTTCCGGCGGCCACGAGCGTCTCGGCGACCTCGGCGACCGCGTCGGCGCGCGCGCGCGCCCGCGACGCGTCGGCGTCGGCTGACACGATCACGAGCTGACCCTTCGTGCCGCCGAACGTCGCGTAGATCTCGTCGTAGGTCTTCACCGCGGGGAGCGAGGCGCCGTCGAGCGCGGCGACGCCGTGATCGAGCGTGGGCGCCCCCACGACGAGCGCGCCCGCGATCGACGCGACGGCGAGCGCCAGCGCGAGGAGCGCGCGCGGCCGCGTCGCGGTGAGCGCCGCGATCGCCGGCACGCGGAGGACAGGAGGCGGAGCTCCGCGCTCGAGGCGCGCGCCGATCTCGGGCACGACGAGGAGAATCGCGACCGCGGTCAGGATCTCGCCGAGCGCGCACAAGACGCCGAGCTGCCGCATTCCGGCGACGTCGCTCAGGCCGAGGCACGCGAACGCGCCCGCGGCCGCGATCGCCGCGCCGAGCGTGGGCTTCCACGTCTCGCGACGCGCGACCGTCGCGGCCGCGTCGGGCGAGAGGCCTCGGCGTCGCGCGGAGAGGAGCTTTCCGTACACGTGCACGCCCGTGTCGACGCCGACGCCGACGACGACGGCCGCAAACGCGATCGCGATCGCCGAGAGGCGCGGATAGAAGATCACCGCGAGCGCGGTCGTCCAGAGCGTGCCCGCGGCGAGCGGCGGGAGCACCGCGAGCAGCGCGCGCGGCCTCCGGAACGTGAAGACGAAGGCGAGCGACGCGAGCGCGCCCGAGAGAAAGCCGCTCGTCTGGAGATCTCGCTTCATCAGCGCTTCGGTCTGCTTCGCGATGACGTGGCCGCCCGTCAGCGCGAGCGACACCGAGGGCCTCGCGCGTCGCGTCTCGTCGAGCGCGCGCTCTGCCTCGGCCGTGAAGCGCGCCGCGGCGCTGGCGTCGAACGCCCTTCCGCGCGGCTCGACGACGAGCAGGCGCGCGCGTCCGTCGTCCGCGACGAAAGCTCCGCTCGCGCCCGCGCGCGCCCCGGCGGCGATCTCGACGCGCCCCTCGAAAGGGATCATCGTCAACCGCAGCGGATCGCGCGCGAGCGTCTCGGCGGCGTCGCTCGCGCCGGGCGCGAGGAGGAGCGCGCGTGTATCGCGCAGCCTCTGCCGCATGCCTCGCTCGGTGAGCGCTTCGGCGAGCTTCTCGCGCGCCGCGGGGCCTGCCCACCGCCACGCGGCCGTCGGATCCGGAGCGTCTCTCGGGGGCGAAGGAGCCTCTTCGAGGACCTGCGCGACCGACCCTTGCGCGCGGAGCGCCGCCGCCGCGTCGCGCGCCGCGCGCTCGACCTCCTCCGCGCCTTCGCCGCGGAGGAGCACGAGCGCGACGTCGCCTCCGCCGAAGACGTGCGTGACGCGCGCGAGCATCTCGGCCTCGGCCGAACGAGGAAAGAGCTCGGTGAGATCCGTCGAGAGGCGAAGGCGGGTCACCGTCACGACGGCGATCACCGTGACGATGACCCCGAGGATGCGCGCGAGCCTCACTGCGTGATCTCTGGATTCGACTCGGCCGCCCTGGCGATGCGCACGCGTACGCGCATGATCCGCCGGCGGCTCACGCTCGTGATCTCCGCGACGGTGTCGGGCCCGAGCGCGCACTTGTCGCCCACGCGAGGGATGCGGCCGAGCCGGTCGAGCACGACCGTGCCGACCGCCTCGGCGGCTTCCTTCGCCTCGATCTCGATCCCGAGCGGGCGCAGCTCGTCCATCGTCGCGCGCGCGTCGACGTCCCACGCTCTCTCCTCGCTCGCGACCTTGACGACGCGCGCGGCCTCGACGTCGAGCTCGTCACGGATCTCGCCGACGATCTCTTCGAGCAGATCCTCCATCGTCACGATCCCGCTCGTGCCGCCGTATTCGTCGACGACGACCGCGATGGGGATCTGCGCGCGCTGCATCGCCCGCATGACGTCGAGGAGGCTCTGCGTCTCGGGAACGAAGAACAGCTCGCGGCGCACGCTCTCGAGCGTCGGCAGGTTGGCGGCCGCCGGATCGAGGAGGAAGTCTTTCGCGTAGAGGTACCCCGCGACTTCGTCGACGCTCTTCTCCTTCGTGAGGATCACGCGCGAGAAGTGGTGCGTGCGGAGCTGTCGGATCGCCTCCTCTCCCGTCGTGTTCACGGGCAGCATGAAGACGTCGACGCGCGGGACCATCACGTGGCGCGCCGATCGATTCGCGAACCGCCCGACGCGCTCGAACAGGTCCGCGCGGCTCTTTCCCTCCGGGGTGCGGGCGGCGTTGGCGGCGAGGATGCCGACGAGCTCGTCTTCGGAGAGCGTGCCCTCGCTCGCGGCGTCGGCGCTGAGGCCCGCGGCGCGAAGGATCACGCGGGTGGCCTTCTCGAGGATCCAGAGGAGCGGCTGGAAGACGACGTAGATGACGTGCAAGAGGCCCGACGTGCCGTACGCGACCTTCTCCGATCGCTGGATGGCGACGAGCTTGGGCACGAGCTCGCCGAAGAGCACGTGGCTGAACGTCAGGATGGTGAACGCCACGGCGATCACGATCACGTGAACGACGCGGCCGGGCTCGCGGCCGAGCAGCGAGCGCATCGCGTCGTCGAGGATCCGCTCGAGCGCGGGCTCGCCGATCCAGCCGAGGCCGAGGCTCGCCAGCGTGATGCCGAACTGCGTGACCGAGAGGTAGCGGTCGATGCGCGAGACGACCTGTCGCGTGCGCTCGATCCGCGGATCTTCGCGCGGCGCCTTCTGCGTGTTCGCGAGCGTCGTGCTCACCTTCACGAGGGCGAACTCCGCCGCCACGAAGAAGCCGTTCAGCGCGATGAACACGGCGGCGAAGAAGAGCCCGAGCACGTTGGCGGCGCCACTCTACCAGAAAGCCCCGCGCGGGCTCCGCTCGCGCTATCGGAGATCGAGCGCGAGCGACGGCAGCCCGGCCTCGCCGCGATCCATGTAGCCGTAACGAGCGAGGTTCCCCATGACGCGGACGACGTAGCCGCGCGTCTCGAGGAAGGGGATCGTCTCGACGAACACGTCGAGCGTCTCGCCCTTGGCCTTCGACTGCCAGCGGGTGATGGCGTCGGGGCCGGCGTTGTAGGCGCCGCTCGCGAGCGCGACGTTGCCGCCGAGCTTCTCGAGCAGCTCTTTCATGTAGAGTGCACCCAACGTGATGTTGTGGCCGGGCCGCACGAGCCAGCCGTCTTCGTGGGTCAGGCCGGCGCCGTTCGCGACGACGCGCGCGGTCTCGGGCATGAGCTGCAAGAGCCCGACGGCGCGGGCAGGGGAGACGACCTCGACGTCGAACGCGCTCTCCTGGCGCATGACGGCCCAGAGCAGATCGAGCGGGAGACTCGACGACGTCTCGTGCATTCGAATGTGCGACTTGTGCGGGCGCGGGTAGGCGCAGTCCCACGCCCATCGGTTCTTCGGCCCCGGCGCGGTGGCGAGGAGGTGCCCGGGGATCTGGAGCGAGATCTGGTAGCGCCGCTTTCCGCGATCGAGCTTGGCGTACGCTTGGCAGAGCGCCTCGGTGCCGCGGCCTTGGGCGGCGGCGACGACGACGGCCTCGCGCTCGCGCAGCGCCTCCTCGGCCTCGCCGTCGAGCCCGATGCGGTGGAGGAGATCGACCGGAGCCGGCAGCTCGAGCGCGAGCGGAGGCGGCGCCTCTCCGCTCTCCGGCGGATCGATCGGGATCGGCGGAGCCGCGCCCGCCGCCGCGAGGCGGGCGCGCGCGACGAGCGCCGGCCACGAGAGCGGCCTCGTCCGCGCGACGTCGGCCCAGCGCGCGAGCGCGTGGGTTTTGTCGCCGTCGCGGAGCGCGGCGAGCGCGGCGAGGTTCGTCCAGCGCGCCTGCGCGATCGCGTCGTCGCCGGTGCCCGCGAGCTCTTCGAGGAGCTTCCGCGCGATCTTGTCGTCGTGGGCCATGAGGTGGCTGATGGCGCGATAGCGATCCGCCTCTCGCTTCTCTCGGCCCGCGGGGTTGTGCTTCGCGTAGTCGTCGAACGCCTGCGCGGCCTCTTTCCAGCGGTTGGCGAGGGCGTGCGTTCGGGCGACGTGAAACTCGGCCTGATCGGCCCAGGTCGTCTTCGGGTGCTTCTGCATCACCGCGGCGAACGCCGGCAGCGCGTCGCCGTCGCGATCGGCGCGTGAGAACGCGCGCGCCGCGAGGAAGAGATCTTCGGCCGCGCGCGGACCGCCGAGCGCGGCGCACTGCCGGTAGGCGAGCGCCGCTTCGAAGTAGCGCGTGCGCGCTTTGTAGTAGGCCTCGGCCTTCGCGTGACAGAGATCGACGGCGGGGACGTTGCCCTTCGCCGTGGCCGCGCGCTCGGCGACGCGCAGCGCTTCGTCGGCGCGCCCCGCGTCGGCGAGCGTGCGCGAGCGGGCGACGAGATCTTCGGCCGAGAGCGGCGCGGGCTTGGCGAGCTTCTCGAGCAGCTCGGCCGCGGCCGAGGCCGTCGCGTCGTCGAGCGCGTGCGTCGCGAGCCAGCGCGCGTCGCTCGCGGCGGCGGCGTCGCCGTCTTTGGTGCGCACGATGCGCATGCGGAGCGTGCGCGCCTTCTCTTCTTGGGCGCGCGAGCGCTTGTCGTGCCCGAGCACGCGATCGCACTGCGCGCGCGCGCGCGTCGTGTCGCCGGACTTGTCCCACGCTTCGGCCGCCGTCAGCCACGAGGCGATCGTGGGGCGCCCGGCGTACCACTCCGCGGCGCGATCGAACGGGCCGGCGACGAGCGCCGCTTGCGCGAACGTCTTCGCGATCACGCTGCGGAGGAGCGGCAGCTCCTCTTCGAGCTTGCCGAGGCGCGCGACCGCTTCGGCGTGTTTGCCGAGGGCGAGCGCGACGCGCGCGCGCGCGAAGCGCACCTCGGGCTTGTTCTGCTCGCCTTCGGGGAGCTTCGCGATCGCGGCCTCCGCGTCGGCCCAGCGATCGGCGCGGATCGCCTCGGTCCACGGAAGGGGTATCGCGAGCTCTTCGTGCACGCCGCCTTCGGGGGCCGCGGAGGCCGAGGCCTCGGCGTCGCTCGCGTCGGGCGCCGCGGGGAGCTGCGAGGCCGTCCCCGCGGCGTCGTTGCGCGGGCAGCCGGCGATCGCGGACAGGGAGAAGAAGAAGAGGAGCGCGAGGCGGCGCATCACATCACCACCTTGCGGAAGCTCCCGCCGCCGCGAAATCCAGTCTCGCCCGTGATGCCGGTCGCGTCTTCTCCCGCGATCACGCGGCGGAGGCGAGGCTCGGCGAGCGTCGCGAGGTGATCGCCCGACTCGATCCCGATCCAGCGGCGGCTCATCTTGTGCGCGACCGCCGCGGTCGTTCCGCTGCCGAGGAACGGATCGAGCACCCAGTCGCCGGGATCGCTCGCCATCGCGACGACGCGCGCGACGAGGCGCTCGGGCTTCTTGTTGCGCGTGAACACGACGCCGCCCTCCCGCGCGATGCCCTGGAACGGCATGTCGGTCCACACGTTGGTGAGCGGCTCGACGATCGCGGCGCGGCGCCCGACGACGCGCACCTTGTCGGCGAGGAAGAGGATGCGGTTACCGCCCTTCACGATGAAGGGCGGCCGCCCCTCGCGCTCGTGGACGAAGACCCGCTCGGGCCGCTCGCGCGAGCGATCGACGATCTGCTGCGCCGCGCGCGCGATCGCCTCGTAGCGAGGCTGCGCGAAGCGGACGACGTGCCGGGCGCTCTCGAGCGCGCGGAGGGCGACCATCTGCTCGAAGTCGAGCTTCCCCATCGCGCGCACGGCGGCGCGCGACGAGTCGTGTCCGAGCATCGACGCGATCGCCGCGCGGAGCGGCCGGAAGGTCCAGCGCGCCGGCGGCGCGTCGGGATCGTCGAGCCAGGTCGCGTACGCGGGATCGAGGCCCTCGCGCACGCGCGTCTGCGGGCGGTAGCGCCATCGCTTCTTGTCTCTCGCGTACGCGAGGATGAAGTCGGAGACGTGAACCGGGCCCGCGTTGATCGCCTTGTGCCCGGTCGTGGCGCTGCGCACGACGGTGATCGTGCTGATGCGGTTCTTCGCGCCGAAGATCGCGTCCATGGTGAGCGCGAGGTGCGCGAGCTGCGTGTCGTCGATCTGGACGAAGATCGCGCCGTCGTCGGCGAGCAGCGGAGCGATCGCCTCGAGGCGAGGGCGCATCATCGCGACCCAGTCGTCGGCCGCCAGCGCGTCGCTGTACTCGGCGAAGGTGCGCCCGGTGTTGTACGGAGGATCGAGGTAGGCGCAGCGGATCTTCCCGGCGAACCGCGGCGAGAGCGAGCGGAGCGCGGCGAGGTTGTCGCCGTGGATGAGCAGGTTCTCGCGCTCGTCGCGCGCGGTTCGCGCGTGGGCGCGCGGGCTTCGCGCTCGAAGCGCGGCCTCGAGTGAAGGCGCGCTCATTCGATCGCGACGTGAGGGCCTCGAATCCACGGCTCGGCGATACTACGCCAGTTGCCCTCGCCGCCGATGCCCGCCATCACGCTCGCGAGGCCCCACTGCAAGCGGTTCATGAACAGGTGCTCTTGCGGCGGGTGGATCGGCTTGGGGAGGTTCGGCAAGAGCTCGCCCTCCTTGGGCTTGGCGACCCGCTTCGTGCCCCGCACGAGGAACGCCACCGCCTCGCGCGCGACCTCGTGCGTGTGCTTGAACGTGCCGTCGCGCGTGAGCGGCTCGAGCAGGAGCTTCGTGTAGTCGATGAAGAGCGCGTAAGCCTCGGTGTCGCTCGGGTCGTAGCCGAGGTGGTCGACGCAGGCGCGCTCGAACTCCTCCCACTGCTCATCCATCGCGGCGACCACGTAGCGCTTCGTGCCCGCGAGCAGATGGGGCGGCAGCACCTTGACGCATCCGAAGTCGAGGAACGCGATGCGGCCGCCGCCGAGGAAGCGGTAGTTGCCCGGATGGGGATCGGCGTAGAGCCACCCGTGCCGGAAGAGGGAGCGGAACATGAACCGCCAGATCGTCGCGCTCGCCGCGACCCGCTCTTCGTGCGACGCACGGCCGCAGAAGGTCGCGTAATCCTCGCCGCCGACGAGCTCGCAGGTGAGCACGCGCTTGGTCGAGTACGAGTGGAACACGCGCGGGATGACGATGTCGTCGTCGCCCGCGTGGATCTTGCGGAAGACCTCGGCGTTGTCGGCCTCGCGGCGGTAGTCGAGCTCGGCGAGGAAGATGGCCTTGATCTCGTCGATCGCTTCCTTCGTGTGATACTTGCGGCCGATCGGCGCGATCATCGTCTCGAGCAGCGAGAGGCTCTTGAGATCGTTCTCGATGGCCTTGTCGATGTCGGGGTACTGCACCTTCACCGCGACGCGATCGCCCGCCTGCGTCGTCGCGCGGTGCACCTGTCCGATGCTCGCGGCGGCGAAGGGATCGTCTTCCCACTCCGCGAAGACCTCGCCCGGCGGCCCGAGCTCTTTCGTGACGACCCTCTCCGCGGCCTCGCGGGAGAGGGGAGGCGCCTTCGCCTGGAGCTTCTTCAGCGTCGCCTGGAACTTCTCCTCGTAGCCGGGAGGCGCGAGGCCGTCGATGTACGAGGCCATCTGCCCGAGCTTGAGCGGGAGGCCCTTCATCTCGCCCAGCGTCTTGAGCATCGCCTCGGCGGTCTTCTTGGCGTTCGCGACGACGCGCTTCTGCGCCTCGCGCTCCTCTTCTTCGGTCCGACGCTTGCCGAACGCGGCGCGCCGCATCGCCTCGCCCGCGATCGGGATGGCGCGCGTCGAGAGCGCCCCGAGGCGCGCGAGGCGGCCGAGACGCGACGTCGGCGGTGCATCGGGCCTCCGCTCGCGCTCGTCGTCCGCCATCGCGGCGAATTCTGCCACGCGCAGCGCCGAAAGAAAGCTCGGCGGTGTAGCCTCGGTGCGAACGCCTCTCCATGCTCCCCTCCATCGACTCGCTCCGGTGCTTCACTGCGGCCGCGAAGCTGCTCAACTTCCGCGCGGCGGCGCGATCGGTGGCCCTGACGCCGGCGGCGTTCGGCCAGCGCATCAAGCAGCTCGAAGAGCAGCTCGGCTCGCCCCTGTTTCATCGGACCACACGGAGCGTTCGCCTGACCGAGTCGGGCCTCGCGCTCTTGCCCGCGGCCGAGCGGTGCATCGTCGCCGCGGCCGACTGCGTGCGCACCGGATCGGCGGGGAGCCGCTCGCTCGCCCCGATGGACGTCACGATCGGGACGCGACACGAGCTCGGACTGAGCTGGATCCTCCCGCAGCTCGACGCGCTCACGAAGACGCAGCCCTGGCTCCGGCTCCACCTCTATTTCGGATCGGGCAACGACATCCTGCTCCGCGTGCGCTCGATGGAGATCGAGTGCTGCGTCTCGTCGAGCCGCCTCGTCGATCCGAAGCTCGACTCGCTCAGGCTTCATCGCGAAGACTACGTCTTCGTAGGGAGCGCCGCGCTCCTCGAGAAGCAGCCGCTCGAGAAGGCCGCGCACGCCGGCGCGCACACGCTGCTCGACACCGACGTGAGCCTCTCGCTCTTTCGCTACTTCCGCGACGCGCCGGGCGGCGGCGACCATCTCCGCTTCGGTCACGTGGTCCGCTTGGGGACGATCGAGGCGATCCGGCAGCGCGCGCTCGCGCAGGCGGGCGTCGCAGTCCTGCCCGAGTACCTCGTGCGCAAGGATCTCGCCGCGCGCCGGCTCGTGAAGATCCTCCCGAGCGTCGCGCTCCTCAGCGACTGGTTCCGTCTCATCTTCCGCAGCGACGATCCGCGGCGATCGATCTACGAGCAGATCGCGGCGCAGATGAGCGAGTTTCCGCTCCGCTGAGGATTGTATCGGTCATCGATACGATTTGGTTCGGATCATCGGAATTGTCCGTACAGCGTGTCGCGCTACACCCATCGACGTCGGGCGCCCCTCTCGGAGGGAGCCCAGCGCCTTGGAGGTAGACCATGCGTAGCGACGTTCATTCTTCAGCTCTCCGTGCGGCCATGCGAGTGGCCTTCTCCGTGGCGTTCGTCACCGGATGCAGCTCGCCCGCCGAGGGCGACGACCTGCTGGATCCGACGAACGATCCGGGGACGTCCGAGTCGGAGATCTCGGGCGGCAAGAACAAGAAGCCCGGCAGCCGATCGCAAAAGCTCGCGGCGGGGTGCCACAAGGAAGCGGGCGCGCCCAAGTCGTGCGAGCAGATCGTCGACGCGGCGTTCCCGACCGAGGGCGACTACCCCGGCGTGAAGCAGGACGTCTCCACCGAGGTGCAGGCGTGCTGCGTCGAGCTCCTCACGAAGAGCATGGGCATGATGGACGCTCACCGCTGGGACTGCTGCGCGAACGTCGATCGCTCGACGGCGAGCCAGGAAGTGAACATGGCGTGCACGCCGTGGGGCCCGCCCGTTCCGCCCGCGATGCGCAAGACGAAGCGGCCGACGCCGCCGGTCCCGCCCGCGTGGCTCGAGGTGGCGTGATGCCGACGCTCGATCTGCGCGCTCCGGCGCGCCGCTTCAAGCCGAGCGTCCCTCACCTCCCGCACCTCCGCGACGCGGCGATCGGCACCTGGCGCGGACGCATGATCAACGAGCACTCGTCGGCGCGCGTCTTCGAAGGCCTCGCGGCGCAGTTCGCGGCCGCAGGCTGCGCCGAGGAGCTCGTCGCCGAGGTTCGAGCCTTCGCCGACGAAGAGCGCCGTCACGGCGTGCTCTGCGGCGCGGTCGTCGAGGCGCTCGGCGGCGAAGCGCTCGCCGAGATCCCCGAAGGCGATCCCTATCCTGCGCACGAAGACGCGGAGAGCGCGCTCGAGGCAGCGCTCCGCAACATGCTGAGCATCTGCTGCCTGAGCGAGACCGTCGCGGTGTCGCTCATCGGCGCCGAGCGCATCGAGATGCCCGCGGGCGATCTTCGCGATCTGCTCACGAAGATCTACGCCGACGAGGTCGGTCACTCGCGCTTCGGGTGGCGCACGCTCGGCCTCCTCGCGCCGAAGCTCGACGAAGCGACGAAGGAGCGCCTCGGCGATTACCTCGAGGTCGCGTTCGCGCACCTCGAAGAGCACGAGCTCGCGCACCTCCCCGAGTCGTCGCAGCCTCCGCCGGAGGGCGTAGAGCTCGGCCTGTGCAGCGGCCCCGACGCGCGCACCCTCTTCTTCGACACCGTCGAGCAGGTGATCGTGCCCGGGCTCGAGAACCACGGCATCCCCGCGCGCCGCGCGTGGAGCCGCCGGACGCAGGCCGCGGCCGCCTGACAGTTCGCTGGCTCACGAGCCGAAGCGGCGGGTATGCTTGCCGCCGATGAGCTCCGAACGTCTCGCCGCCGCTGTTCTGCTCGCGCTCGCGCCGTTCTCTCTCGGCGCGTGCGATCTGTTGAAGAAAGACGGCGCGGACGCCGCCCCGCCGATCGCGACCGAGACCCCGACCGCGGCCGCGACGCCGGCGGCGCCGGGGCCCGCGGCGACGCCCGATCCCGCCGTCGCTCCGCTCGGCGCCACGCCGGCTCAGCCGATCGCGGCGGGCGCGAAGCCCGTCGCGGCGACCGACGCGGGCAAGGCCGACGCCGGCCCGGCGGTCGCGGCCGACGCGGGCGTCGCGGCGACCGACGGGGGCGCGGCCCCGACGCCGACGCCGGCGTTCACGATCCCGACGGCGCTCCCGGCGTTCGATGCCGGCGGCTTCAAGCCTCCGCCGGGCATCCCGACGACGATCCCGACGACGCTGCCGACCTTCCCGCCGCCGGCGCAGTGAGCGGAGCGCGTCCGCGGGTCGCTGCGACCACGGCGCCGGTCACGAAGAGTGCGCCGCGGTGTGCTAAGTTATCGCGATGCCTGCTGAACGGCGCTTCGTGACGAGAACCCTCCGCGGCGGGGTGAAAGACGACGGCGCCTTCGATCGTCGGTTCTGGCAGGCGCAAGGCGCCGAGGCGCTCTTCGCCGCGGCGTGGGAGATGGTCGACGAGGCGCGCTCTTTTCGGGGTGAAGATGGCGGTCAATCCCGACTTCAGAGATCTGTTCTCCGCGTTGTTCGACGAGGGGGCTGAGTTCATCGTCGTCGGCGCTCACGCCGTCATGTTCTTCACCGAGCCTCGCTACACGAAGGACCTCGACGTGTGGGTGCGCCCGTCCAACGAGAACGCCGCGCGCGTGCATCGCGCGCTCGCTCGCTTCGGAGCGCCGCTGTCCGATCTGAGCGTGGACGACCTCGCCGTCGCCGGGACGATCTTCCAGATCGGGATCGCGCCGAATCGCATCGACGTCCTCACGAGCATCGAAGCCGTCGAGTTCGAGCCAGCCTACGCGCGGGCGGCTCGTAGCACGTACGGTGGAGTGGCGATTCGACTCCTCTCCGCGGAGGATCTCCTGACGAACAAGCGCGCGGTCGGGCGAAAACAAGACGAGCTCGACGTCGAAAAGCTCCTCGAAGCCCTCGCCGGCCAGAGCTGAGGGGCGACGACCTCGCGCGGAGGAGGCTCGGCCGCCTGCCGCCCACGAAGCGCGCAGGTTTCTTGGCGCCTCCGGGCGTGCAGGTATCCTCCTGGCTAGCCGGGCAACGGCCTCGCTCGCGTCGTTCCCCAAATCTGCTAGCCAAATTCGGCCGATGCACGCCGTGTCCTCCACGCCGCCCGAGCCTGCGCCGACGGATCTCCCGCGGACGTTCGGCCGCTACACGCTCTTCGAGCTCGTCGGTCGCGGCGGCATGGCCGAGATCTATCTCTCGCGCGCGGAGACGGAGCTCGGCGCGACGCGCCTCAGCGTCGTGAAGCAGATCCTCCCCGCGTTCGCGAACGATCCGCGCTTCGCGGAGATGTTGATCCACGAGGCGAAGCTCGCCGCGCGCCTCGGCCATCGCCGCATCGTGCAGGTGTTCGATCTCGGCAAGGCCGACGAGCACTTGTTCATCGCGATGGAGTACGTCGAGGGGTTCGACCTCAACTCGCTGCTTCGTCAGTGCACCGAGCGCAAGGTGCCGCTGCCCGCGGAGCATGCGCTCGGGATCGTCGCCGACGTGCTCGAGGGTCTCGACTACGCGCATCGTCGCGCCGGCGAAGACGGCGAGCCGCTCGGCATCGTCCACCGCGACGTGTCGCCCTCGAACGTGCTCATCTCCTACGAGGGCGAGGTGAAGCTCTGCGACTTCGGGATCGCGCACGCGAACGATCTCGTGAAGGCCGAGTCGAACGAGGCGCTCAAGGGCAAGGCCGGCTACATGAGCCCGGAGCACGCGCGCGGTGAAGCGCTCGACGCGCGCGCCGACGTCTTCGCCGCCGGGATCATCTTGTGGGAGCTGCTCGCCGGCAAGCGCCTCTACAAGTCGAAGTCGGAGACGCCGCTGATCGAGCAGGCCAAGCGCGCCGAGATCGGTCCGGTGCCCGACAAGGGGCTCCCCAACCACGCCCGCCTCGAGGCGATCGTCACGCGCGCGCTCGCGCGCGATCGCGAGGAGCGCTACGCGTCGGCCGGCGCGATGCTCCGCGATCTCGAGGCGTACCTCGCCGACGCGGGCCTCGTGGCGAGCCGCCTCAAGCTCGGCGAGTGGATCGCGACGAGCTTCGGCACCGAGCTCGTCGAGCGGCGGCGCGCGAGCGAGCGGCGCCTGCCGAAGAGCAACCCGCCGCCGCGATCGTCGGAGCGCGTTCGCGCCGCGACGAAAGAGCGGAGCGAGCCGGCGATCCCCGCGGCGCCCGCCGTGCCGAAGGTCGCCGCCGAGATGCCGGTGTCCGACGGCGCGATGCGCGCGTTCAAGCGCGAGCTCGAGACGAACGAAACGAGCGACGCGCTCTTGCCGCTCTTGCCCGAACGCCTGACGGCCGAGCCGGGATCGCTCGCCGGCGCGGCGATGGATGTTCCTCAGTCGTCGCAGGCGGCGCTCGACCCGTCGCCGAAGCGCCCCGGCGGGCGCGACTCGGTTCCGGAGGCGCTCGAGGCTCCTCCGCGCAAGCGCAATCCGTGGCCGATCCTCGCCGTGATCGCGATCGTCGCTGCGCTCGTTGCGCTCGCGCGCGTCTTCGTGCATTGACCCTGGGAGGATGGCGGGAGCCTTCAGAGAAGCGCCGAGCGATCGCCCCGCGGAGGCGCGCCTGGCCGACGTCGCCCTGCCGATCCCGCTCCCGCGACCGCTGAGCTACCTCGTCCCCGACGCGCTCGAGGGGCAGGTCGTCGCCGGGCGGCGCGTCCTCTGCACCGTCGGCGCGCGCCGCGTCGTCGGCGTCGTGCTCGGCGTGCGCGTCGGCGAGCCGCCGAGCGCGGCCAAGCCGCTGATCTCGGTGCTCGAGGGCGTCACGCTGCCCGACGATCTGCTCTCGTTCCTGACGAAGCTCTCGAGCTACTACCTCGCGCCGATCGGCGAGGTCATCAAGCTCGCGCTGCCGCCGGTCGACCGCGAGGAGGCGCGCGCGGTCGAAGATCTCACGCTGTTCTCGTCGGCCAAGGGCATCGCGCCGCGCAAGATCCAGTGGGTCGTGCCCACCGACGTCGTCGAGGCGTCGCTCAAGGGCGGCGCCCCGCGCGTGCTCGCCTACGTGCGCGCGCACGGGGCGCTGCCGCTCTCTCGCCTCGAGGATCAATTCGGGGGCGCGCGCGCCACCGTGAAGCGCCTGCGCGAGCTCGGGCTCGTCACGATCGAAGATCGCGAGGCGCCGCGCGACGCCTACTTCGCCGCGCCGGTGGAGCGCGACGTCGCGCTCGAGCCGACGGAGCCGCAGAAGGCCGCGATGACCGCGCTCGCCGAGGCGCTCGAGCGCCGCGAGGGCGCCACGTTCCTGCTCCACGGCGTGACGGGCTCGGGCAAGACGGAGGTCTACCTCCGCACGATCGCCGAGGCGAAGCGCCTCCGGCGCGGGACGATCATGCTCGTGCCCGAGATCGCGCTCACCCCGCAGCTCGTCGGCCGCTTCCGCGCGCGCTTCGGCGACGACGTCGCGGTGCTTCACTCCGCGCTCACGCCGCGCGAGCGCTTCGACATGTGGAAGCGGCTGCGCGCCGGCGAGGTCGACGTCGCCATCGGCGCGCGCAGCGCGCTCTTCGCGCCCATCCGCGATCTCGGCCTCGTCATCGTCGACGAAGAGCACGATCCCTCGTTCAAGCAAGAAGAGGGCGTCCGCTACAACGCGCGCGACATGGCGATCCTGCGCGCGCACATGCACGGCGGGGTGTGCGTCCTCGGGAGCGCGACGCCGTCGCTCGAAACCGAGCACCTCGCGCGCACCGGAAAGGCGGTGAAGCTGCGCCTGCCCGATCGCGCGCGCGCGCGGTCGATGCCCTCGGTCGAGATCGTCGATCTCCGGCGCATCGGCGCGGGGCCGACCGGCGATCGACGCTTGAGCATCGTCCTCCACCGCGCGATCGAGCAGACGCTCGGCGCGAAGGAACAGGCGATCCTCTTCTTGAACCGCCGCGGCTTCGCGCCCAGCATCCGCTGCGAGGGCTGCGGCGAGCTCGCGTCGTGCCCGCACTGCACCGTCGCCCTCACGCTGCACAAGAAGCGCGGGGGCAGCATGCGTTGCCACTGGTGCGATCACGAAGCGCCGCTCCCGACGCAATGCAAGAAGTGCGGCTGCGATCGGATCGCGCTCGAGGGCCTCGGCACCGAGAAGCTGGAAGACACGCTGAAGAGCGCCTTCCCCGACGCGCGCATCGCGCGGCTCGATCGCGACGTCGCCAGCGGTAAAGACGTCGAGAAGGTGCTCGACCGCGTGCGCGCGCGCGAGGTCGACATCCTCGTGGGCACGCAGATGGTCACGAAGGGGCACGACCTGCCTCACGTGACGCTCGTCGGCGTCATCAACGCCGACGCGGCGCTGTCGATCCCCGACTTTCGCGCGAGCGAGCGCGCGTTCCAGCTCCTCGTCCAAGTCGCCGGTCGCGCGGGGCGCGGCGACGCGCCGGGGCGCGTCCTCGTCCAGACGTACGATCCCGATCACCACGCGATCCGCTTCGCCGCCGATCACGACGTCGGCGGGTTCCTCGAGCGCGAGCTGCGCGATCGGCGCGAGCTGTCGTACCCGCCGTTCTCGCGCATGGCGCTCGCGCGCGTCGATTCGCTCGACGAGCGCGAGGCGCAAGAGGCCACGCAGATCCTCGCGCGCGCCGCGCGGGCCGTCGCGAGGGGCCTCGGCGAGGGGCCCGTCCTCACCGTCCTCGGCCCCACGCCGGCGCCGATCGCGCGCGTGCGCAACCGCTACCGTTTTCGCGTGATGCTCCGGAGCGCCTCGCGCGAGCAGCTCCGGCAGGCGGCGCTCGCGATCCACGCGGCGACCGCGCAGCTCCCGCGCACCGTGCGCGTCGCGATCGACGTCGATCCGGTGGGGCTGCTATAGGACCGCCGTGCTCCCGCCCCTGACGACCCGCATCGTCACGCCGCGCATGGTCCTGAGGCCGCCGCGAACGAGCGACGTCGCCGAGATACGGCGCGTCTTGCGGGCGAACCACGAGCACCTCAAGCCGTGGAGCCCCGCGCCTCCGCCGGGCGACGACCCGACGTCGATCACCGAGGTGTCGAAGAGCGTCTTGCGTCAGCGGCGCGAGTGGAAGCACGGCAGCGGCTTCGTCTTCATGGGCGCGCTCCGCGACGAGCCGAGCCGCTTCGTCGCCAAGATCGCGCTGAACGGCGTCATGCGCGGCGCCATGTGCGGCGCCTACCTCGGGTACTGGATGGCGGCCGACCATCAGGGCAAGGGCCTCGTGACGGAGGCGATCGGCGCCGTCCTCGCGTTCGCCTTCGGGCCCGCGCGCCTCCATCGCGTGCAAGCGGCGATCATGCCGCGCAACGAGCGCAGCCTCCGCGTCGCGGAGAAGCTCGGGTTCCGCCGCGAGGGCCACGCGCAGCGATACTTGCAGATTGCAGGCAAATGGGAAGATCACGTGCTCTTCGCCATGACGAAGGAAGAGCACGTCGAGCACTGACGATTTGACGCAACCCGAAGGCCCGGGCGGCCGACGGGGTGAAGTGTCGTTCGTTCGTCTCGGCCTCGATCTCCTCGGCGAGCTCGTCTCTCCGACGCGTTGCGCCGCGTGCGACGAGCGCGTCGGAGCGCGGGTCGTCTTCTGCGGATCGTGCGCCCTCTCGGTCTCGCGCGCCGGTCCCGCGCGACGCCTCACGGCAGGAGGCGCGCTCGCGGGGGAGCACGCGGTGCTCGCCTACGGAGGCGCGGTCGCGACGGCGATCATGCAGCTCAAGTACTTCGGGCGATCCGATCTGCTCCCTCGCTTCGGCGCGGTGATGGCCGTGGCCGCGCGGGAGATCACCGAGGGCGTCGACGTCGTCGTGTCGGTGCCTCTCCACCCGGTGCGCCTCGCCGCGCGCGGCTTCGACCAGGCCGCGCTCCTCGCAGGGCCCGTCGCCCGCCAGCTCCGCGTGAAGCACGAGGTCGGGGCGCTCGAGCGTGTTCGCGACACGCCCAAGCAGGCGACCCACGGTCGCGAGGCGCGGGCGGCGAACGTCGCGGGCGCGTTCCGCTGCGCCGGCGAACGCATCGCAGGCCGGCGCGTGCTCCTGGTGGACGACGTACGGACCACTGGAGCGACGCTCAGTGCCTGCGCCGTTGCGCTTCGCGGCGGCGGCGCCCGGCGGGTCGTCTCGCTCGTGCTCGCCTCCCGGGATCTCGAGGGCTGACCCAGGATTTGCGCTGCGGTGCGAGACCCGCGCTATCATGGGCCTGCGTCTCGATGAGCAACGATCTCTGGCGGTGGGCGGCTCCTGACGGGCAGCAGCGCCGCGTGCGACTCGACGAGTTGCGCGCCGCGCTCGCCGAAGGAGCGATCGCGCCCAATACCCCCGTCTGGCGCTCCGGATGGAAGGCGTGGCAGCCCGCGCACGAGGTGCCCGAGCTCGCGAGCGGCGCGGTCGCCGCGGCCAACGGCGTCGTGCCGAACATCCCGCCGCCGCCCCTCGCGATGGTCGCCGTCCAGCACGAGTTCGAGGCCAAGTCCGGGGGCTCGTTCGCGCCACCCGCGCCCGAAGAAGAGCCGCCGCCCCCTCCGGCGTTCGTCCCCGCGCCGACCAAGGCGACGTCGATCGCGCCGGCCGCGCCGGGCTCGGGCCCGCAGCTCCCCTCGAACCTGCCGACGGCGATCGGCCTGCCGCCGCCGCCCGAGATGGCGGCGATGGTCGCGAGCGCCAAGGCCAACGCGGCGAACAAAGCCGATCCGATGATCGAAGAGCTGAGCGGATCCATGCTCCTCGACGCGGAGAGCAGTCCCGGTCCGGTCAAGTCGCCCTTCGACGTGGGCGCCGGCGGCGGTCCTCCGCCGACCGATCCGGTCATCCGCGACCAGCGCGACTCGCTCGACGACGCGGCGCTCCCCCCGATGCGGCGCCCCGGGCTCACGCTCCTCCTCGAAGACTTGCAGGAGATCCGCGCAGGGCGCCAGCCGCGCAACAAGCTGCTCATCGGCGTGCTGGCGATCCTCGTCCTCTCCGTCTTCATCTCGCTGCTCGCGCTCGTCGTGAGCGCGATCCGCGGCAAGCCGAGCGAGATCGCGACGTCGCCGTCGTCGACGCCTTCGGGATCGGCGGGCACGAGCGATCCTCCGTCGACGACCGCCGCAGCGGCGGCCACGACGTCGGCTCCGCCCGCGGTGACGAGCGCGCCGCCGAAAGAGGAGCCTCCGCCGCCGGACACCAGCGCGGCGCTCGGCGACTGCAAGCTCGCGGGCGACGCGCACGTCGTCGGTCCGCGCGCGTTCTTGCCGGGAGGCGTCGAGGCGGCCCCGGTGCCCGGCGCGATCGCGCTGGGCTTCGCGATCAACCCGCGCGACGGCGTCGCGGTGAGCGTCGATCCCGCCACGATCAACATCACGTCGACGGTGCGCGGCCGCGCGCTCGGCGGCGACGCCCGGCGCGTCAGTCCGGTGATGATGCAGGGCAAGCTCGCGGTCGTCGCCGACGTCGACCGCAAGATGGATAAGCTCCTCGGGCGGCGCGTCGTCGCGACGAGCCCGCCGCTCGACGTCGGCGTCGCCGAGAACGCGATCGTGTGGGCGCCTCACGGCAGCGGGAGCTGGGCGAAGCTCTTCAACCTCGAGGGCGAAGGTCCCGTCGAAGCGCTCCGCGCGGTGCCGCTCGCGCAAGGCAAGGGCATCGCGCTTGCGTTCCGGCGCAGCGGCGCGGTCTTCGTCGGCACCGCGAAGGGCGACTCGGTGCTCTCGCCCGACGGATCGCTCGCGCGCATCGCCGGTCTCGGGCCGCAAGTGGGCTCGCCCGCCATCACGAGCAGCGGCGAGAGCGTGATCGTCGCCTGGGCCGATCGCGGCGGCGCGCCCGATCCGTGGCAGGTGCGCTGGACGAAGCTCGCGCCCGGCGGCGCGCCCGCGCCGCCGAAGGAGCTCGCGCTCCCCGACGGCGGTCTGGGAACGCAGGCGATGTCGCCGAGCCTCGCCGGTCTCGGCGGCGGCCGCTGGCTCGTCGCGTGGACCGAGGGGCCGGTGTCGAATCATCAAGTTCGTGCGCTCACGATGAGCGCCGAGGGCGCGCCTTCGGGCGAGGCGCTCTCGATCTCGCCCGCGGGCATCAACGCGGGCCAACCTCAGGCCGCGATCGGGGCCGACGGCAAGGGCGTCGTCGCGTTCCTCGCCGCCAAGGGCCGGATCTCCGAAGTTCATGCCACGCCGGTGTCGTGCAGCGGGAAATGACGCGTCTTCTCTGGTCGCTCGTCGGGCTCGTCGCGTCGGTCCTCCTCGTCGCGTGCATGGAGTCGAAGGTCGCGCAGGGGCAGCGCTTCGTCTCGGGCGATCAGAAGTACGATCCGTACTTCGAGAACGTTCACCAGCAGCAGGTCGCGGCGTCGACGTGGCCTGACGACAAGAAGAGCGTTCGCCGTCCGCTCGTCAACGCGCTCGCGCTGACCCCGGACGCGTCGGACGACACGATCATCAGCGCCACCCGCGAGCGCGCGAAGAAGCTCGGCGGCGGCGGGGCGAAGCTCGAGCTCACGGGGCCGCACGTCACCGCCCAGGGCGGCGCGACGAACGACGGCGCGCTCTTCGGCGCGGTGGAGGAGTCCGTTCGCGCCGAGCAAGAGCGCGCCCGCAAGCTCCGCGGCTTGATGGAGAAGCTCGACGAGATGGCCAAGCAGGGCGGCGAGCTGAAGAAGGACGCCGACAAGGCCTTCGAGAACCGCGGCGCGAACAAGGCCGACGAGAAGAAGACCGAGAGCATGCGTCAGCTCCGTCACGAGCTCGGCGCCGCGGTCGACGCGATGAAGTCGCTCGCGCGCGACGCGACGAAGAGCATCAAGGAAGGCGACGAGTTCCTCGACGACCTCGGCAGCGCGCTCCAGATGAAGGAGACGCCGAAGCGCGGGCGCGGGGGCGGCGGGTTCAAGACGCCGGCGCCGCCGGGCACGAAGCCGGCGACCGAGGAGCCGAAGAAGCCCGCGCCGCCGGCCGAAGAACCGAAGAAGCCCGCGCCGAAGGCCGAGCCGCCGAAGGAGCCGCCGCGGCCGAAGCCGAAGCCGGCGGGCGAAAAGCCCGCGGAGAAGCCGCCTGCCGAGAAGCCGGCGGAGAAGCCTCCTGCGCCGAAGCCGGCGCCCGAGGAGGTCTTCAACCCGTGACGTCGCGCACGCACTTCTTCCGGCGCAAGTAGAGTTGCGCGCGAAGCCCGCTAACAGCTCGTCGTCGTGCCGTCGGCGCACAGGCGCTCGTCGGCGATCCGCACCGTCTTGGTCGCCGCCGCGCGGCCGCCCGTCGTGTCGACCACCTCGGCGGTGACCTCGAGCCGCTTGCCGAGGAATCGCTTGTAGTCCTGGGTGAGATCGGCCGCGCCGCCGTCGAGCTGGAAGCGCAGGCCGTACAGCTTGCAGTAGCTCCCTTCGTCGCGATCGAACGAAAAGACGTAGCCCGCCGGCAGGATCGGCGACGCCGGATCGTCGACCAGCTTCGCCGTCAGCGTGGTGCGCGATCCAGACTGCCGCAGGTTCTTCATACGGATCGCGATCCAGATGTGATGGCCGCCTTGCGGGCCCTTCTCGAGCTGCAGCGTCTCGCCGTCGGCGAGCGGCGCGTAGTCGGTCTGTCCCTGGCCGAGGATCAGCTCCGGCGCGCCGCGGTTCTTCGGCCGGCAGAAGTCGGGCGGCGCGCCGGCCCATCCCGGCTCGTAGTCTTCGAGCTCGCCTTCGGCGATCTCGGGCGAGACGCACTGACCCGAGACGCACGTCTGCTCGGCCGCGCACGTCACCGGAACGGGAACGCCGCTCGCGCCCACCGCGCCGAGACCCGCGCATCGGCTCTCGAGCTGGAGGCGAAGGAGCTTCTTGCCCTCCGTGCCCTGCGACGCGACCAAGCGCGTGATCGCGCGCCGGGAGACGACCGCCGCGCCGCCGCCCGGTCCACTCGGTCCGCCCGGCCCGCCCGGGCCGCCGAACGCGTCGACGCTCACCTCCACGCGCGCGCCCGGGCGCCCTTCGAGCGCGATCTCCTTCGGCAGCCCGTCGCGCGCGCCGGTCGCCGGGCTCTGGACGTCGACGATCTCGTCGGTCGCGACCGCGTCGTCGATCCGCGCGACGACGCGGACCGATCCGACGAGCGCGGCGAGCTCCTCGGCTTGCACGCCGACGACCAGGCGACCCTCGCTGGGCCCGTCGTCGGCAGGGCACGCGGCGAGGACCACCGGCAGGGTCAGCAAGCTAACGATGCGGCGCAGAGCCATCTCCGAGGCGTTGGAAGGCAATCCCCGTGCGACCCGGCGCCGAGGGCTCGACGGATCGACAAAAGCGGCGCGGGCGGCGCGCCGGGGATCTCCGGAGACGCCGCCCGCCTGACAGCACTGTCGTGCCGCCGCTGTGCCACGGCCTGGCTACTTCATGCTCACGGCGGTGTCGTCCGACGGCACCTTCTTGAGGGCCGCGAGGAACTTCTCCGGGGGCACGAACTCGTTGAAGCGCGAGACTTCTTTGCCTGCGCTGTCGAGCATGATGACCGTCGGCAGGCCGACGACCTTGTACTTCTCCTGGAGGCGCTTGGTGTCGGGTGCGTCGTCGTCCGACGCGTCGACGCGGATGGCGATGAAGCGCTGCGCCTCGGTGCGGACCTTGGGATCGGGGAAGGTGTTGTGCTCGAGCTCTTTGCAGGCCGTGCACCACGTCGCGCCGAAGTCGATGAGCACCGGCTTCTTCTCGCTGAGCGCCTTGGCGCGGCCCTCTTCTTCGTTCGTGAGCCAGGTGATCTCCGGCGCGCTCGCGTCGACGCCGTGGGGAACGCTGAGCCACGTGAGGAAGAGCGCGCAGCCGACGACCGCAGGGACGATCGACGCCAGCTTCATCGGCTTCGAGAGATGCGCGATCGGCGATTTTCTCCGCTCGGCGATCATGTGAACCACGCCGAGCACGACGCCGACGAGGAGCACCGCACCCGCGATCACGCCGAACGTGTAGCTGCCGTGCGCGACGAGGTTGCGGATCGGCTCGAAGCGATCGCGGATGTAGGAGAAGGCCATGTACGCGAGGCCGACGCCGCTGATCCACTTGATGCCCATCATCCAGGCGCCGCCCTTGGGCAGGTTCACCGCGAACGCGCCGGCGACGAAGAAGAGGACGCCCAACCCCATCGCGAACGAGAAGAGCGACGCGGTGCCGAGCGCGACGTTCTTCGACGTCGCGATGACCGTCACCATGCCGGTGAGGAACGGGCCGGTGCACGGCGCGGCGATGAGGCCCATGACAAGGCCCATGACGAACGCGCCCTTGAAGCCGACGCCGCCGACGGTCGACAGCTTGTTGGTCAGGCCCGACGGAAGCGCGAGCTCGAACGCGCCGAACATCGACGCCGCGAGCGCCGTGAAGAGGAGCGCGAGCGCGATGACGACGTACGTGTTGCTGAGCGCCGAGCCCATCAGCTTGCCGCTGAGCGCCGAGACGATGCCCATCGGCGTGAAGAGCGCGGCGATGCCGAGCACGAACGTTCCCGAGAGCGCGGCGCCGCGCCAGCGTGACTTTGCTTCGGTCGCGCCGAAGATGGAGACCGTGATCGGCACCATCGGGTACACGCACGGGGTCAGGCTCGCGACGAAGCCGAAGCCGAAAGAGGCGAGGACGGCGACGATCGGGCCGTGGTCCTTCAGGATCTGGTCGAACTTCCCTGTTTCCGATCCCTCGCCGGCCCAAGCGAGCGCGGGCACGAGCATGAGAACGGCGGCGAGGAGAAGGATCTGCGTCAGCTGACGACGATTCACGGGTTCCTCCTGGAGGCGTCTGGAGCAGCAAAGGCCATCGTAGCAAGCACGAGACCTGCTCTGCGAGTGGGCTCCGCAGTCCGCCGCCGCTACGTCGCACCTCTTCCTACCATCCTGCGAACGGCGTTATTCCGGCTGAGATTTCGCGGCGAGGCGTGTCGCACCTCCGCGCCGATGGATCAAAGGCCGCCCATCCGAAGGCAGGTGCACGCAGGCGCAGCGCGGGGGCTCAGTTGGCCGACATCTTCTGGAGCGTCGCGCGCGCCATGCGAACCTCACCTTCGAGCGCGATCCCCAGCGCGGGACGCGACGCGCTCGTGCGCTTGAGGAACGCCTCGAGGTAGCGCTTCGCCGCCCCCCATTCGCCCGCCGCGTACGCGAGGTGACCGAGGACGAAGCGGCCGTAGCCCTGCCCGCAGGGCGCTTCGGCGAGCGCGTTGATCGTCTCCTGGAGCGCGCCCACGCGCTCTCCCGCGGCGATCTTCGAAAGCGCGAGGTGCGCGCGGTAGAGCGGTCGATCCTTGGTTCCCCAGCGCGCGGCGCGATTGAGCGCGGCCGTGGCCTCGGCGTAGCGCTGGGCCAGAAATAGCGTGCTCCCGAGCGTCCAGAGGTGAAACGGCCGCCGCGACGCCGGCCCGCGACGCGCCGCGGCCCTGAGGTGCTTCAGCGCCGCATCGAGATCGCCGTTCGCCAGGGCGGCCCGCGCCGCGTCTTGGTTGAGCACGTCGGGCAGGACGTCGAGCTCGAGCGCTTGAAGCGCGATCGTGTGCGCTTGGTCGAACCGGCGCCCCTCGTAGAGCGAAAGGTAGAGCTGCCGGAGCAGCATGGCGTGCGTCGTGCGGTCGAGCGTCGAGCGCGCCGCCAGGCCGCGGCGGGCGTACATCGCGCGCGACCGCGCGCTGCGCGCGGCCATCGCTTTGCGAAGGCAGTCTTCGGGGATCATCGCCGCCTGCTTGGCCGGCACCAAGCGAGTGTAGCACTCACGCTTTTTTCGGGCCAAAGCGCAGGCGCGTCGTGCTACCCGTTCTGACCGGTTTCGATGCGTCGCGTCGTCGTCTTCCTCTTCCTGCTCTTGGCCGGCTGTGGTCGAAAGGCAACGCGCGCAGACTGCGAGATGGTGGTCGACCGGAACGTCGAGCTCCAGCTCAGGAAGATGGGCGTCAACGACTCGGCGGTCATCGAAAAGCGGCGCGAAGAGATGCGCGCGTCGATGCGTGACGACATCGAGAAGTGCGTCGGCAAGCGGGTCACCGACGGCATGATGTCGTGCGTGCAGTCGGCGGAGACGGCGGAACAGATCGACAAGTGCCTCAAATGAAATTCCGACGCGGACGCGTCATCGGTCTCCTGCTCGTGCTGAGCGCCTCTGGGTGCAAGCAGAAGGTCTCGCAGAAACAGTGCGACGAGCTCATCGATCGCTACGCCGATCTGGTGGTCACCCAGCGCCTCCCGGACGCGGGCGCCGCGGAGCTCGAGACGGAGCGGGGCCATGAGCGCGGCGTCGCGCGCGCCGAAGACGCGTTCAAGAACTGCGCGTCGACGGTGCAGGCGGCCGAGCACGCGTGCGGGATGAAGGCGACCTCGCCCGAGGCGCTCCTCAAGTGCCTCGACTGACGCGCTCCAGCGCGAGCGAGAAAAAGAGGGGGAGAGGGAGGGCTACGAGGGGGAGGCGATCTCGCATGGTCTCTCCTCCGCTCCCCCGCATCGGACAACGGTGCGACGCCGGCGTCCATTCCCGCGTTTGTTGGCGCAGCTTCAGCGTTTTCTCGGTCGCGCGATCCCGTACGCCTCGATCTTGTTGATGAGCGTTCGGCGCGAGATGCCGAGGAGCTTCGCCGCTTCCTTCTGATTGCCGCTCGTGCGCTCGAGCGCGCCCAAGATCTGCTGGCGCTCCCAGCTCTCGCGCTGCGCGCGGAGATCGGGCGCGCCCCCGTGCGCCGGCTGCACCGCGGGGATCCCGAAGCCCGGCGTCGGCCCCATCGGATGGCCCATCATGTGAGGTGGCGCGGGCGGTCCCGTATGCGCGTACGGAAGGTGGGGCGCGCTGCCCATCGGCGGCGGATACGCGCCCGGCATCGGCGCGCCTCCGTACGGCGTCGGCGGGATCGTGTCGTTCGGCGACATGAAGTCGACCATGTCGGCGGGCATCCGCGCGTCGCCGGGGAGGTGGAGATGAAACGGATCGATCCGCGCCGGCGGCCCGGCGAGGACGATCGCGCGCTCGACCACGTTCTTCAGCTCGCGCACGTTGCCCGGCCACGGATATCCCTCGAGCGCGCCCTCGGCCTCGCGCGTGAGCAGGTAGGGCCGACCCTGCGCCGCGCGATCGAGGAAGTAGCGCGCGAGCGGGACGATCTCCTTGCGCCGCTTGCGGAGCGGCGGCAGCGTTACGGAGAAGCCGTTGAGGCGGAAGAACAGATCGGCGCGGAAGCGATTCTCCGCGATCTGCTGCTGGAGGTCGCGGTTGGTCGCGGCGACGTAGCGAACGTCGACGCGTTTGGGCTGCACGCTGCCGAGCCGGATGACCTCGCCGCGCTCGATGACGCGCAGCAGCTTGGCTTGCGTGTCGAGCGGGAGCTCGCCCACCTCGTCGAGGAAGACGGTGCCGCCGTCGCCCGCTTCGAAGAGGCCCGCCTTCGCGCCGAGCGCGCCGGTGAACGCGCCCTTCTCGTGACCGAACAGCTCGCTCTCGAGCAGCGAGCCCGAGAGCGCCGCGCAGTTGATGCGCAAGAGCGGCCGGCCGGCGCGGCGCGAGCCGTTGTGGATCGCCTCGGCGAAAACCTCCTTGCCCGTGCCCGTCTCGCCGAGGATGACGACGTTGAGCGGGCTCGGCGCGATCACGTCGAGCAGCGCGTAGAGCCGCTGCATCGTCGGATCGAGGATCACCGGCGCGGGCGCCTGCGCGAACGGATGCGCGCCGGGCAGGCCGGGCTGGCTGTCGCGCGCGCCGGGCGGACGACCCACCTGGATGAACATCGTCGCGTAGCCGATCTCGACCACCGACCCGACCGCGAGCGGCGAGGTCTCGCCGCGAGAGAGCGCGCGGCCCATCACCTTCGTTTTGTTGCGGCTGCCGAGATCTTCGACCGTGAGGCCGTTGCCGCTGTGGATCGCCGCGTGCTCGCGCGAGACGGACTCGTCTTCGATGACGATGTCGCACGTGTGCATGCGCCCGATCACGATGCGCGGCTGGCGGGGAAGGGGAATCGCGCGGACGCCGGCGGCCGAGCTGATGACGAGCCACGGCTCGCGTGCGTCTTGGCGCACGGAGAGGACGTCGGCCGTCTCGTCGGACTTCGACATGCTTCTACTTCGCGCCCCCGGAAGCCTTCGTGTGCGCCGCGCGCCCGGAGAGGTGCTTCTTGCCGCTCTTCGCCTCCGACTCGACGCCCCACACGACGTCGCCGCCGAGCTTGCACGCTTGATCTTTGAGCGTGCGCTCGCAGTCGGCGTCGCTCACGTCGTCGCCGCACACGGCGTTGACCGCGCCGATGTTGTCGGTCTGCATCGGGGGCGGACCGGGGAAGACGTGCACGTCGCACCCCTCGGGCCGAGGGGGAAAGCCGCCGGGGCCCGGCGCCGGAGAGGAACCGCATCCGACGAGCAGGAACGCGAGGACGAGCGTGTTTCGCACGTCCATGGTTCTACCTCGTTTCGCCGCCTTTGAGGATCGCCGCGACGTCGACGGGAACGAAGGGGGTCGTGCACGGCGGGCCTTCGGCCCAGAGCATTCGGCTCGCCTCGCGCGAGGTCGCGAGGGCGAGCGCCGTCCCGCTCCGCGTTCCGTACGGAACGCCCGGCAGGTGGATGCACGTCGCGCCGAAGGGATCAGCGTCGTCGTGGCCGGTCAAGAGTCGCGAGAGCGCCTCGACGTCGGCGCTCGCGGGCCACGCGCGCTGGATGCGCGCGACGCGCGCGCGATCGTCGCCCGCGCCGAAGCTCCGCTCGGTGACCACGTGCACCCCGCTTCCCAGCGTGAGCTGCGCGAGGTGCGCGCCGTCGGAGACCGTCGCGAGCGCGTCGTGCGCGTCGACGTACACGAGGTGATAGCCGTTGTGCTGGAGCGGCGACACGCGCGACATCGCCTCGTGGATCGCGCGCGCCGATCCGAGCGCGAGCGCGCGCGTCACGATCGCGCCCCGCGACTCGCGCGTCTTGTCGTTCGGCCCCAGGTATCGATTGGTGATGCCGACGAACACCCCGGCGGGGTTGACGCCGAGCCATGTTCCGCCCGCGACCTCGTCTCGCGGCGCGAGAAATCCCTCCGCCCACACGAGCGGAGGTGAAGCGGCGCGGTCGAGCCTCTCGTCGCGATTCGCGACCACGACCACGGGGTGATCCTTCACGACCCCGGCGGCGACGACCAGCGTGCACATGCGAGAACGATAGACAACCGCGGAGGCGCGTACGCAGCGATTCGCAACGCGCGGCGTGAAGCGCAGCACCGCCTCGCCGCCAACACGAGAGATCTCTACGGCCTTTGCCGGCTCGCCGCTTGCAACTCGAGCTCTCTGTCGAAGCGCTCGGCCGTCCCGTTCGGGGCGCCGCGGCCGGGCGCCCAGTCTGCGAGCGTGCCAAGAGCTCTCGTCGTCGTCCTCACCTTCATCGTCGCGCTCTTTCTGGCTCGCGCCGCGGAGGCGCGATGTCCTCCGCAGGGCGCCGCGAACGTCGCCTCGGAGGCGCGCCGCGCGCGCTGGCTCATCGGTGACGACGCTCGATTCCAGGCGATGCTCGACGACGAGCGGCATCGCTTCAACGACGCGATGAGGCTGCTCGGATCGGAGAACCGCGAGATCCAGGTCTTCGGAGCGATGGCGTTCGCCTATCAAACCGTCTGGCCGTTCGACGTGTGCACGAACCTCGGCAGCGGCTCGGCGAGCTTCGAGCGCATGCGCGGCGCCGCCACGGTGGGCTTCACGCACACCGACACGGGGCTGCACGCGCGTGTGTCGGTCGTCGGCGCGCTCGACCAGCTCAACCTCTCGACGTCGGAGCGCGACGACGACGCGACCAACGCGCGGAGCGGATCGCATCAGATGCTCGTCGCCGGCAGGTTCGGCCACGACCGATGGTTCAAGCTGATCCTCGGCTACGTCGGCGCCGACGCCGCGTTCGAGCAGGTCGGCACGGGCGACGTGCGCCTGACGCGGGAGCGACAGACGCCGCCGGTCGGCGGCGCGTTCGTGGGCGCCACGATCCCGGCGCTCCGTACCAACCTCGTGACCCTCGTCCAAGAGGGCCGCACCGAGCTGTTCTCCGTGATGGCGCGCGACCTTCGTCCGGGTCGACTGCCGTTCGCGTTCTCCCTCGGGCCCACTTACATCCGCGAAGAGCGGCAGGCGGTGGGCCTGCTTCGCCTCCGCTCGCTCGCGCACGACGTGGTCGAGATCGATCGCGAAGACGTCGCGACGTCCGACGAGAGCGTGCACCGCGGCGCGAGCCTGGCGCACACCACGGTCGGTCCCGTGCTCGAGCTGTCGGCGGAGTCGCGTGACGCGCGGATCCGGCACGGGCGCTTTCGCGTCCAGGCCGACACGTACGACGTCTTCGGCGGAGAGACGCTCCGGAGAGTCTTGTATGCGTCGATCTACGCGGAGGGCACCTTCTTCCGCAGCCGCTTCTTCGCGGAGTCGGCCGCGGCGCCCGGAGAGCCGCCGCGCGGCACGGCGTGGGGGATCGGCGGAGGCCTCACCGCGGGGCTCGCGATCGCGCCCGTGTTCATCTCGCTCGACGCTCACGCGAGCTACAACCGGCCCGAGCTGCTCTCGCTCCTTCCGTCGGCCGCCGACAGGCCCGAGGTCCGCGCGGGGGTCTCCGTGCGCTTCGAAAATTGAGGAGTCAGCGCTCGAGGTGTGCGTGCGCTTCGCGGAGATCGGCGAGATCGTCTGCGGTCGCCTCCGGCGCGGCGACGCGCGACTCGACGCGGACGTTCTCGACGCGCTCGATGCTCTCGACCCGCACCTGGAGCTTCCCTGCGTGGGTGAGGAGCTCGGCGCACTTCTCCGCGCGAAGCAGATCGGCGCGAGCCTGCTCGGCGCCGCTCATGACCTCGGCCGAGCGCCGCTCTCGCTTGCGATCTCGCTTTCGGACGCCCTCGACCGCCTCGGCGCCGAGCACGCGCGCGCCCGGCGCGAGGTGAAGCGCGTCGCTGTCGAAGGGCCGCCGCGCGATCGACGCGGTCATCGTCTCGATCGCGTAGTCGCTCGTCGACTGCGCGCCGCCCGAGCGTCGCTGCTCCTCGAAGCGCTTCTTCAGCTCGCGGTAGCGCGCGTGGATGCGCGCGCGCGTCTCCTTGGATCCGCTCACGCGCGCGACGACCTTCGCGATCGCGTCGCGGACGAAGGATCGGAAGGTCGTTCCTCGCCGGAACCACCACAACGGGCCGATCCACTCCCACCACCGCGCGTGACCGCGCGCGACGAGCTCGAGCCACGCGATCGCGTCCACGAAGCGCTCGCCTTCGGCGCCCTCGAGGTCGACGGTCTCCGAGAAGGCGCGCTCGACGAAGCTCGCGAGCATCGGCGTCGCGCGCGCGAGCGAGGCGCGTGACGTGCGCCAGCCGAAGGCCCGCACGAGCGCTTGCTCGCGCGCGAGATCGGCCACGACGGCGAGCACCGCGTCGTTCGATCGCGCGAGGAGCGCGAGCTTCGCGTCGAAGGGGAGCGCCGCGATCGTCGCGCGCGCCGTGCGCGGATCGCGCGCGAGCGACGCGTCGTGCATCGACTTGGCGTCTGCGTCGACGCCGGAGATCGCCGCGCGCGCCGGATCGGTCGTGCGCCTCACGTCGATCGACCCGAGCCGCATCTTTCGCATCCACGCGACGCGCGCGAGCTCTTCGGGGGCGAAGGTGGGCACGACGACGTAGCGCCGCTCCGGCCACTTCTTCTCGAGCGCGTCGGCGATCGCCGCCGCGCGCGCGTCGAGGTGCTCTTCCTTCGCGTTCGACCAGAGCCACCAGTACCAAGCGCGCACTTCGAGCCGAACGCCGTCGCCGCCGATCGCCTCCGCTTCGCACGCGCGCAAGAGATCGTCGCGCGACGCGTCGGCCGCGAGCACCTGGAGCGCGCCGCCTTCGTGCGTCGGCAAGAGCATGTCGTCGAGCTTGGGGAGGCCGCCCGCGTACAGCAGGTGCACGCCGGCGCGCGCGAGGCCGAGGCTCGTCTCCTTGTCGATGAGCGCGCTCGCGCGCCGCTCGCCGCTCGCGGTATCCATCGCGTTGTCGAGCACGACCACCAGGCGATACGCCGGCGCGCCCGCGGCGACCTTCGCGAGGACGCTCACGCCTCCTTCGAGCGCCGCGTCCCACACCGCCGACGAGAGCCCGGTCGTGCGCGCGAGCTCTTCCCACGCGGCGAGCTCTTCGCCGGTCGTGCGGTTGTTGGTGACGAAGAGCAGATCGGCGTCGCGCGCGTCGAAGGGGCGCCCGACGCGCACGGTGAGCTCCTGGTACTGCACCGGCCGAATGCGCTTCGGATCGGCGATGTGACCGAGCTCGCCGGCGAGCAAGAGGCGCGCGCTCGCGTACGGCGGCGCGCTCTCCGCGATCGCGATCGTTCCTTCGAAGCGCGCGCTCTCCTTCGGCGCGAGCTTCGGGATCGGGCAGCGCAGCCCCTCCTCCAGCGACACGCGCGCGCCCGAGGCGTCGAAGAAGTGGACGTGCTCGGTCGAGAGCTCGCCGCCCTGACGTACGAGGTGGATGGCGACGGCGCGCCCGAGCTCCGACGCGCTGCCGAACGCCTTGTCGGCGACGTTGGTGATCGACCAGCGCACGCGCGCGGCTTGACCGGGCGCGAGCGAGAAGAGCGACGTCAGCGGCGAGACCTCGATCGGGAATCGAACGACGAGGCGGCCCGTGTCGGGCGGAAGGACGGCTTCGAACGCGCCGAAGCGGCGTCGCGCGCTCGGCAGATCGCAGAGCAGGTGGATCGTCTCCGGCGCGGCGAGCGGTGCGCCCGCCTCCTGCGGGCGGAACATGCGGAGCACGAGCGGGAGCTCCTCGCGCGCGAAGGTGTGCCGCTGCCCGGGCGCGAGTGATCGGGGAACGCGGAGGAACGTCTCCGCTCGCGGCGCGATCCATCCGTCGTCGACGATGAGCACGCGCACGTCGTGATGCGCCGGCGTCGGCATGCCGCCCACGTTCTCGACCTCGATGCGCGACACGAAGACCTCTTCTTCGGGCTCGTAGACGCCGTCGTCGTTGGCGTTGCGATGCGAGAAGCCGACGACGCGGAGCTCGTAGCGCGAGGGGTAGCGATGCGCTGCGCCCGACGCGCCTTCGACCTCGATGGCGAACGATCCGTCGGGGGCGTCGGCGCCGCTTTGGAGGACCGCGCGTCCTTCGCTTCCGTCACGCCCGGCGCGCCCCGACGATCCGCCGGGGTTCGAGTGGGAGGTCGTTCGCGTCTGCGATTGGCCGTTCGAGTCGGTGTACGTCTCGCTCTCGGTCCACGAGTACGAGCTGCCGCCGCTGCCTCCGCGTCCGCCGCTTCCGCCGCGTCCGTTCGCCCCGGCGCGTCCGCCTCGTCCGCCCGTCACGTCGTGCGCGACGATCATCAAGAGGTGGGTCTCTTCGTCGCGAACGCGGACGTGAACGTGGCCGCCGTTTCCTCCGGCCGCGCCGTTGCTTCCGTTGCCGCCGTCGCCGCCGTCGCCGCCTGGTCCGCCGTTGCCGCCCGACGAGTTTCGGGTCGCGTCGGATCCGGATCGACCCGTCGCGCCGTCGCCGCCGTCGCCTCCGCGCCCGCCCGCGCCGCCCTTGCCCCCGCGCGCGAGGAGGTGGATCTCACCGGGCCGTTCGAAGTCGACCTCGAAGTCGACGCGCTCGCGCCCCTTCGCGCCGTCGCTCTCTCCGTGCACGCGGGCCACCGTCGCGCGGCCGGGATCGGCTTCGAGGACGACGCGGATCGCGCCGGCGTGCTCGCCCGGCGTCGCGCCGCCTGCGTCCGCGCCGCGATTTCCGTCGGCGCCGCTCCTCGCGCCGCTCGCGCCGGCGTGACCGTTCGCGCCGTCGGGCCCGTGTCGGCCGTTCACGTCGACGCGTCCGAGCGGCCCCGTCGCGGCGGCCTGCGCGGCGCGCCTCGCGAGCTCTTCGGCGGGCTCTCGGTAGACCATCGGCCGAGCGTACGCTCAGCTCGCGGAGGGCTGCGCCGCGATCGCCGCGCCTTGCTGCTTCAGCAACGGAAAGCCGAGCGCTTGCCGCTGCGCGAGGTACGCCTCGGCGACGCCCTTGGCGAGGCCGCGCACGCGCCCGACGAAGCGCGCGCGCTCGGTGACGCCGATCGCGCCGCGAGCGTCGAGGACGTTGAACTGATGCGCCGCTTTGACGACGAAGTCGTACGCCGGGAGCACGAGCTTCTTCAGCGGATCGTCGCCGCCCATGGCGAGGAGGCGCTTGGCTTCCTTCTCGTCGTGATCGAACGACGCGAAGTGGTGCGCGACGTCGGCCTGCTCGAAGTTGTACGTGCTCCACTCCCACTCGGCGCGCTTGGCGATCTCGCCGTACGCGATGCCCGGCGCATAAGCGACCTCGTAGATCGTGTCGACGTCTTGCAAGTACATCGCGATGCGCTCGAGCCCGTAGGTGAGCTCGCCGGAGACCGGACGGCAATCGAGCCCGCCGACCTGCTGGAAGTAGGTGAACTGGCTGATCTCGAGGCCGTCGAGCCACACCTGCCAGCCGAGGCCCCACGCGCCGAGCGTCGGCGACTCCCAGTCGTCTTCGAGGAAGCGCACGTCGTGCTCTTCGGGCTTGGTGCCGATCGCGAGGAGCGACTCGAGGTACTGATCCTGGATGTCGATCGGCGAAGGCTTGAGGATCACCTGGAACTGGTGAAACTGCTGCATGCGGTTGGGGTTGTCGCCGTAGCGCCCGTCGGAAGGACGGCGCGAGGGCTCGACGAACGCGACGTTCCACGGCTCGGGGCCGATCGCGCGGAGGAACGTCGCCGGGTTGTACGTGCCGGCGCCGACCTCCGAGTTGTACGGCTGCACGAGGAGGCAGCCGCGCTTCACCCAGAAGTCTTGCAGCGCGAGGATGAGCTCCTGGAAGTACATGGCCTTTCGATGCCTATCACGGTCTGATAGAGAGCGCTCGTGGCTGCGTCCGCCGTCGTTCGCCTTCGTGCGCTGCACGCCGAGCTCGATGCTTGTCGCGCCTGCCCGAAGATGATCGGGCCGGTCGTGCATGGGCCGCCGGTGCTCTCGAAGGTCTTCCTGCTCGGGCAGGCGCCTGGGCCGCACGAAGGCGCCATCGGCCGACCCTTCGCCTGGACGGCGGGCAAGACGCTCTTTCGCTGGTTCGAAGAGGCGATGGGGATCGACGAGGCGACGTTCCGCGAGCGGATCTACATGGCCGCGGTCGCGCGCTGCTTTCCGGGGAAGGCGAGCGGCGGAGGCGATCGGAAGCCCGACGCCGAAGAGATCGCGCGCTGCCGCACGTTCCTCGCGCGCGAGATCGCGATCCTCGAGCCCGAGCTCGTCATCGCGGTGGGTCAGCTCGCGATCGTCGAGGTCCTGGCGGAGAAGGTCGCGCGCAAGAAGCTCGACGCCGTCGTGGGGCAGGTGATGCGCACGCGGTGGCACGGCGTCGATCTCGACGTCGTGCCGCTTCCACATCCGAGCGGCGCGTCGCCGTGGCACAAGCTCGAGCCGGGCAAGACGCTGCTCGCGAAGGCGCTTCGCGCGATCGAGCGTCACCCTGCGATGCGCGACGTGCTGAAGTGACGCTGATGCGGCGGTGGGCGCTCTCGTTCTCGTGCCTCCTGTTCGGCGCTTGCGGCGTGCGTGTCGCGCACGCCGATCCGCCGAGGGCGCTCGATCCGCGCGTCTTGTCGTCGAGCCCGGAGAGCGCGACGACGTCGCTCGCGTGGCGCTCGCAGCTCCGCGGAAGGGTCGGCGTACCCATTCCGATCTACGGCGACACGCGCGACGAGGGCTTCGCGTTGAAGCTCCCCGCGTTCATCGAGCTCCACAACTATCGACCCGCCGTCGTTCCGAACCAGCTCTGGCGCGGGCGGCTCTGGATCGACGCCTCGTACGGCTGGGCGCTCGACGAGCGCGAGCGATCGCCGCTCTTGCGCGTCGGCTACGCGCTCGAGCACGAGAGCGACCACGGGAGCGAGACGCACCTCGGCGGCTTCCACAACATCAACGCGATGTCGGCGCACGTCGATCTGAGCCAGCCGCTCGGCGCGCGCACGACGCTCTTCGCGACGGTGCAGCCTCGGTTTCACTTCCTCACGTGCACGCAGTCGCCGATCTTCTGCGCGACCGGCGGCGGCGGCCGCGGCTCGCGCGCCTTCGAGCTGTCGTCCGAGGTCTCGGTCATGTCCGAGCTCGGCCCGCTCGGCTCGGTGATGCCGGTGCTCTTCGCGTCGGCGTTCGCGACGTGGCTCCCGAAGAGCGAGTACGCGCGCCTCGAGCGGCGCCTCACGATCGACTTCGGCGCGGCGTTCGCGACCGACCGCAAGGGCACGTTCCAGATCTTCGGCACAGCGCTCTTCGGGCACGACGTCGGCTACTACCGCGGCACCGAGGACGTGGCGCAGGGCGGCTTCGGCGTGCGCTGGACGCCGTGATCGCGACGATGGGCTACGCTGTCGACCGATGCTGGGCGACCGCTCCATGAGGGCCGCGTACGTCGTCGTCGCGTCGATCGCGGCGTCGGCGCCTCGCGCGGCGCTCGCGACGCCCGAAGACGAGCCTGTCTTCCCGATCGCGATCTCGGTCGCGAAGAAAGACGGCGCGCCCGCGCGCGACGACGACTGGATCGCGACGCAGATCCGCGAGGCCGACGCGTTCTTCGGTCCGCTCGGCGTCCACTTCCGTTGGACGCTCCGCAAGGAGATCGCCGAAGAGCACGCCGAGATCCACGTGCGCGCCGATCGCGACGCGCTCGCGGCGCACGTCGAGAAGAACGTCATCGACGTCTTCGTCGTGGCGCGCCTCGAAGACATCGACGAGCCGGGCCGCTATCGCAAGGGCGTCGCCTGGACGAGCAAGCCGACGGGCAAGCGCTTCATCATCCTCTCGGGCGAGGCGTTCCCTACGGTGCTGACCCACGAGCTCGGTCACTTCTTCGGCATCGGCCACACCGACGTCCCCGACAACCTCATGAGCTACGTGAGGACGGGCGGAACGGTCTTCGTCGACGACGCCCAGGTCGAGCGTATCCAGATGTTTTCCAAGCGATTTCTCGCCACCGGCCGCCTCCCCGACGTCGGCCCGCCCCGCCGCTTTTTCTAAATCGTCCCGAGGCGGACGATCGAGCGGAACCTTTCCCGGCCCCCGTCGTGACACTGGGCGATGATGGCCGTTGCCACGATGACCGTCGCGTTCCCGCGGAGCCGTGAGAGCCATGCGCCCGCGACGCTCGACGCTTCGGTCATCGCGCGTTGTCGCGCGCAGGATCCGATGGCGTTCCGGGCCTTCGTCGTGCGCTACGAGCGGATGGTCTTCGCGCTGCTCTCGCGCATGTTGGGGCACGGCTCGGAGGTCGAAGATCTCGCGCAAGAGGCGTTCGTGCGCGCGTACCGCGCGTTCCCCGACTTCGATCCCGAGGGCACGGCGAAGGTGTCGACGTGGCTGCTCACGATCGCGACGCGCCTCGCGCTCGACGCGCGCAAGCGAAAGCGCCTCGATCAGACCGAGCTCGACGAAGGGGAGAGCGCCGCGTCGACGTCGACGCCGGAGCTCTCGCTCGAGCGCCGGCAGCTCGGGATCGCGATCGCCGAGGCGGCGGCGCGGCTCCCGGACGATCAGCGCGCGGCGCTGGTGCTCGCCGAGCTCCACGGCCTCTCGATCGCCGAGATCGCCGGCGCCCTCTCGGTGCCCGAGAACACCGCCAAGACGAAGCTCTTTCGCGCGAGGGAGAAGATGCGCGAGTCGCTGAAGAACGAATGGAGGCCGTCGTGACCGATCCGCGAGACGACGAGCCGCTCGGCCTCGACGCGTGGGAGCCGCAGCTTCCCCCGAGCGACTTCGCCGAGCGCGTGCTCGCGCAGGTTCGCGCCGAGGCGCGGGAAGAGCGGGCGCCGCGCGATCGCGGTCGCGCGCGCCGCTGGGTGGGGCGAGGGAGCGCGGTGGCGATCGCGCTCGCCGCGGCGGTCCTCCTTCGGGTGACCGCGACGCCTTCGGAGAATGCGCAGGGCGAAGCGATCGCCAAGGAGCGCACGGAGGTCTCGATCGGCGGGCGCGCGCGCGCGGTGCTCGAGCCCGGCGCGGAGGTGAAGTGGAACGGCGACGACGTCGTGCAGGCGCACGGCGACGTCTTCTATCGCGTCGAGCCGGGCGCGCGCTTCCGGGTGCACACGCCCGCGGGCGAAGTCGAGGTCAAGGGAACGTGCTTCGCGGTGAAGATCCGCGGAGAGGGCAGCGAAGGTGTCGAGATGAACAAGCGAGACGTGAAATCGGGCGTGATCGGCGGGACGTTGACGGCGCTCGCCTTCGTCGCGGTGTACGAGGGCAAGGTCGCCGTGTCGCACGCCGGCGAGCGCATGGATCTCGGCGCGGGCGAGAGCGCGCAGGTCGGCGGCGCGGGCGTCGGCGATCGCGCGCCGGTCGGCGCGGGCGAGAAGGCGTTCGACGCCAAGATCGCCGAGGGCGCCGCGAGCAAGGACGAGATGTCCCAAGCGAACGCGAACCTCGTCGATCAGGTCGGCGAGTATCGCAAGCGCCTCGAGGCGATCGTCACGCAGAAGGTGGAGCTCGAGAAGCAGCTCAAGACGAGCGAAGAGAAGCTCGCCGCCGCGCAGAGCGACGGCGCCGCGCCGCGGACGAAGGGCGAGTACGATCTCTCCACCGACGACTGGACGGAGCTCGCGAAGAAGGGCCAGGTCAAATACCGCGTGCCCTGCCTGCAGAAGGACTACTGGACCTTCAGCCCCGACAAGCTCGACAAGCTCGGCCTCGCTCCTCAAGACGCCACCACGCTCCGTGACGCCTACGAGCGCTCGTACAAGCGCGTCTGGGATCAGGTGCGCCCGCTCTGCATCCAGGCGGTCGGCAACCCCGAGGTCGTCGACAAGATCGGCGCGAGCTCCTGCCCGCACATCGTCTACGACGTGCAGTCGGCGATCGACGGCGAGGCCGCGAAGGAGGCCCACACCCAAGCCGCCGAGATCCGCGCGGGCCTACGCCCCGAGCCCGGCCCGAACGACAAGGTCCACCCCGTGACGAGGATGTTCTTGATCCTCACGTCGGCGAACAAGGCCTTCGAGGCCGATCTCGCGAAGTCGTTCGGCCCCGACGAGGCCCACCGCCTCGCGCACTCGAACGACATGTGCAACTCGAACAGCAACTGGGGCGGCGGCAAGAAGCGCGAGCCTGCTCCCTGACGCGCCACCCCGGCGGTAGGCTTGCGCCGGCCCGCGGCGTGTCGCGCCGCCGGCATCGCGTCGGCATCGCGGCATCGCGGCATCGCGGCATCGCGGCATCGCGGCGAGTCGGAGGGGCTCTCCGGAAAAAACATCCAAGTCAACCGGTTGACAGGCGCTCTTTCTGCTCCGAACCCGCGGAGCCGTGCGTAACTCCATCGCCACCGTCCTCGTGTGGCCGATGTCAACGGGGTGACCGAGCAGCTCCGGACGACCTCCGCGCGCGGCAGCGCGGATTCGCGAGACGGAGGCGAGCGAGCGGCGCGGGGCTCGCGTGGCCGATGTCAACCGGTTGACCTGCACCTCCGCGTGACCGCCGCGCGCGGATGAGCGGATTCGCAGAACTTCGCGGCGCGTGCAACGAGTCAACGGGTTGACCGGCATCGCGGGGCCGTCGGCGTCGCGGGACGTTCCGAAATCGCGTCGCTTTCGCGCGGCGGGCTGCGAGTCAACCGGTTGACGCAGGTCGAATTCGTGGCGAGGCCCCTCGTGAGCCGGACGCTGATCGGGTTCCGGTCGCGTCGGCCGTCGATGTCACGCGGGCCGCGCACGGGCGGGCAGCGAGGCCGGCGCGCTCCGCGGGCGGGCGGCGCGGCGCGCGGCGAGGGCGGCGAGGATCGAGAGCGCGAGCACGCTGACGGCGCCGCGCGGGCTGCGAGAGGCGCGCGCGATCGCGCAGCCGCTGGCTTCGTCCGGTGCGGCGGCGCTCGCTCCGCTATCGACGGGATCGGGAGCGGCGTCGACTTCGGGGCGCGCGGCGTCGACGCCGGCGTCCTGCGCCGGCGCGCCGGCGTCGACCGACGTAGGAGGGTTGCCGCTCTTCGTGAGGGCGTCGTCGATGGTCGCGAGGTGCGCGGCGACCGACGTGAAGGTGCCGGGGCCGTAGAAGGGGTCGCCGTAGCCGCGCGCGACGAGCGTGGCGAGATCGCCGGCGGCGTCGAAGCCGGGGCCGCCGCTGTCGCCCGTCGTCGTCACGCCGGAGACCGCGATCTCGCCGGGGCCGACGGCGACGAGCTGCGAGGTCGCCATCGCGTCGCCGAAGGGCTTGAACGAGTGCACCGTGGGGCCGAGCGCGAGGACGTTCGTGCTCCCCCTCATGCGCTCGGTCGCGTTGACGCTCTGGTTGCGATCGATCCAGCCGAAGCCCATCACCACGAGGAGCGCGCCGGGCGCGAGCGGCGTGCGACGGAGCTTCGCCGGGACGATGCCGGCGATCTTTCGATCGAGCTCGATGAGCGCGACGTCGTGGCCGCACGTCGTCGTCGCGCCGTCGTCGTAGATCGTCTTGGCGCGCGCGAGCGCCGTCGTCGAGGGCGTCGCGGCGACGAACATCGGCGCCGCGTCGACGTTGCCCGCGTACACCGGGAGCGCCTGCGCGCCGTCGTCGGTCGCGTCGCCGCGGCAGAGCGCCGTGGAGCCCGTCGACTTGCCGACGCAGTGGCGCGCCGTGATGACGAGGTTCGGCGCGATGAGCGTGGCGGTGCAGCGGAACGACGAGGCGTCTTCGAGGAGGACGAGCACGTCGGGGCGCGTCGCGTCCGGCGTGCCCGAGACGATCGCCTGCGCCGAGGAGCGCGTCGCGACGGCCTCGTCGCGCCCGCTGCACGCGAAGGCGAACGCGAAGACGCCGAGGCACGCGACGTCGATCGCGCGCCTCACGCGCTCACCGCATCACGAGCTTGAGGACGATCGCGGCGAGGATCGCGCCCACCACGAGGAAGGCGAGCGCGATGCCGGCGAGGAGCCCGATCGGGAGCTTCTGCGGCGCGGCGACGCGAGGCAGCGGGCTCGAGCGCACCGGCGCGGGCAACGCGCCGGCCGAGGGGGCGGCGGCGGGCGACGGCGTCGGCAGGACCTGTCCGGCCTGAGGGGCGCCGGCGCCGTTGCCGTACGGCGGAACCTCGGTCGCGCCGTTGAGCACCGCCTGGAGCGCGTGCGCGAACTCGGCCGCCGATCCGTAGCGATCCTCCGACTTCTTCTCGAGCGCCTTCGAGAGCACCTTCCACAAGATCGGCGGGAACGTCTTGCCGGGGACGCGCTCGTCGATCGGCTTCGGCTTGGTCGTCACGTGGAGCTGGATGAACTCCATCGGGTTCTTCGCCTCGAACGGCAGCTTGCCGGTGAGCACCTCGTAGAGGATCACCGCGAGCGAGTAGATGTCGCTGCCGGGCGTGAGGCTCTTGCCCTGCGCCTGCTCGGGGCTCATGAACTCCGGCGTGCCGAAGACCATGCCCTCTTGCGTCAGGATGATCGAGCCCGGGCGCATCTCGCGCTCGGTCACCTTCGCGAGCCCGAAGTCGAGCACCTTGGCGAAGTCCTTCATCCCGCCCTGGTGCGTGACGAAGATGTTCTCCGGCTTGAGGTCGCGGTGGATGATCCCCGCGCGGTGCGCCTCGTCGAGCGCGTTGCAGGCTTGGATCAGGATCGGCAGCCCGCGCTCGATCGTCATCGGGCCCTCGGAGCGAACCGTCTGATTCAGGTTCTTGCCCTCGAGGTACTCCATCACGATGTAGAGCGATCCGTCGTCGAGCTCACCGTAGAGATAGACCTTCACCGTGTTCGGGTGGGTCAGGTGGCTCATCGCGCGCGCTTCGCGACGGAAGCGGGAGACGAGATCCTTTCGGCTCGCGAGCTTCGGGTGGAGGATCTTGACCGCCACCATCCGGTTCATCGCCGGCTGGAGCGCCTTGTAGACCGACCCCATCCCGCCGGATCCGATCTTCTGCAGGATCTGGAACTGGCCGTTCAGGATGTCACGGCCGATGAACGGATCCTGCTGCCGCGCCATGAGGGGGAGTATGGTGATACCACGAATTTCCCGTGGCCGATCTCGTCCCCATCCTGCTTTCGTCGGCGCTCCAGAAGGCCGGCTTCGCCCACGGCTTTTCGACCCGCGCGGGCGGCGTCAGCGAGCCTCCGTACGAGACGCTCGACTTCGCGCTCCTCCGCGAGCCGTCGCGCCTCGAGGAGAACCAGCGGCGCCTCGGGGAGGCCGTCGGCTTCCCCCGCGAGCGCCTCTTCCAGACGCGTCAGGTTCACGGTCGCGCTCTCGTCGTCGCCGCCGGCGATCCGAAGGCCTTCCTCGAGATCGACGCCGACGCGCTCGTCGCCGAGCCTGGATCGGGCGCCGCCGTCGCCGTTCGCGTCGCCGACTGCGTGCCCGTCCTCCTCGCCGATCCGAGCACCGGCCGCGTCGCCGCGGCGCACGCCGGGTGGCGAGGCGTCGTCGCCGGCGTCGTCGGCGTCGCGCTCGACGCGCTCGGGCGCCAACAGCGCGTCGTCGCCGCGATCGGCCCGTGCATCGGCGCGTGCTGCTTCGAAGTCGGCGCCGACGTCGCCGCGCAGATCGCGCGCGCGAGCACCGAAGAGGCGATCCGATCGCGCGACGAGCGCGGCAAGGCGATGGTCGATCTGCGCCGCGCCGTGAGGGCGCAGCTCTCCGCCGGAGGTCTCGCGGACGCGGACGTCGACGACGTCGGCGGCTGCACCCGCTGTGACGCGAAGCGCTTCTATTCGTATCGACGCGACGGCGACGCGAGCGGTCGCCTCGTCGGCGTGATCGTCGCGCGCTGACCTCGTCCGCGCGTGGCCGATCGCTTGCAGCGATCGTGCTCATGCGATGGGAGGAAGGTCACGAGAGCCCGGACGTCATCGATCGCCGCGGACGAGGCGGAGGCGGGATGGGCGGCATCGTCGCGCTCCTGCCCTTCTTGCTCCGATCGCGCGGCGGTGTGATCGTTCTGCTCGCCCTGCTCGCGTTCGTCGCCTTGAGCAGCCTCGGCAAGTGGAGCGGCCTCTTCGGCGCGAGCGACGAGGTCCAGACCTCCAGCGTGAGGAGCGACGACAAGAAGGCGCAGTTCGTCGCGTTCGTCCTCGACGACGTGCAAGACACATGGAAGAAGGAGTTTGCCGCGCGCGGCGCGACGTACCGCAACGCGAAGCTCGTCATGTTCACCGACGCGACGCCGACGGCGTGCGGCCAAGGCCAGGCGGCGACCGGTCCGTTCTATTGCCCCGCCGACGAGCGCGTGTACATCGACCTCTCGTTCTACGACGAGCTCGAGCGCCGCTTCGGCGCGAAGGGCGACTTCGCGCAGGCGTACGTCATCGGTCACGAGATCGGTCACCACGTCCAGAACCTCCTCGGCGTGAGCGAGGCGGTGCACGCGGCGAAGCGATCCGAGCAGAAGGGCGCGACCGGCCTCGACGTGCGGCTCGAGCTCCAGGCCGACTGCTTCGCCGGCGTCTGGGCGCACGCGACCGAGCAGCGCGGCCTCCTCGAAGCCGGCGACATCGACGAGGCGCTCGGCGCCGCGAGCGCGATCGGCGACGACCGCATGCAGCGCATGGCCGGCCGCGCCGTCAACCCCGAGAGCTGGACGCACGGCTCGGCCGCGCAGCGATCGCGCTGGTTCAAGAAGGGCTTCGAGTCGGGCGATCCCGCTTCGTGCGACACGTTCGGCGCCGCCGTTCTCTGATCGTCAATCGGGGCACGCCGCCGGATCGACCAGGATCGCGCTCGTGAAGCGCGCGCGCAGATAGAAGCCGCGCGGCACCGTGGCGATGGCTTCACCCTCGGCGCCCCACGCGAGCGTGCGGACGCCGCCGTGCCGCGCCTTGGGCCTCACCTGGAGCCAGCGCCCCTTGTGCGCGGTGACGTCTTCGATCCGGCCGATGCCGATGAGGCCGACGACGTCGTCGAAGTCGGCCCGCAGGATCGACTCCTGCG
Organism: Labilithrix sp.; assembly: GCA_019637175.1. Classification (GTDB taxonomy): domain Bacteria; phylum Myxococcota_A; class Polyangia; order Polyangiales; family Polyangiaceae; genus Labilithrix. The sequence goes on from JAHBWD010000005.1 coordinate 87,225, forward strand.
CCTCGGTCGGCGACCAGAGGACCGGCGCGCCGACGCGTCGCGATCGCCACGGTATGCCGTCGTCGCCGACGAGCGGAACGAAGAGCACGCGCGAGAGCTTCGCCCGCACCCACGAGCTCTCCCACTCTTGCTCCTCGGCGTCGGCGAGCGAGAGCGTGCACACGTACGTCGACTCGATCGCGACGCCTCTCGGATCGAGCGGGATCGTCTTGAGCTCGATCTCGAGCTCGGGGAAGTCGTGCACCTTCGTCGAGCCGCCGGTGGCGCCGAGCGCGAGCTCGAGGATCGCGCCGGGCGTTCCCTTCGTGCGCACCGCGTCGCCTTCGGTCGCGACGCCGACGTCGACGCCCATCGACGCGGCGACCTCGCTCACCTCGAGCCCGACGAGCGCGCGCGCGCGACGGAGCAGCTCTTCGACGTCCACGCTCGACCTTTACGCGAACCTCAATCGCGCGATCAACGGCGAGCGAGGTAGGCCTCGGCGTAGCGCGCGCCGAACGCCTCGACGGGCTCGCCGCTCATCCGCGCCGGCCAGTGCTCGACGAGCCACGAGAGCAGCGGGCCCTCCACGGCGACCGCCGATCGGCGCGTCGGCGACTCGTGCTTCGACTCCCACGTCGTCACGCGCACCGCGACCGCGTGCGCCAGCAGCGCCGTCCACGCGCGTTCGGCGTCGCGCGGCTTCATGTTCTTCGCGATCGCGTCGTACAGGCGGCTCTGCCGCGCGAGCGGCCACGCGGCGTAGAAGAGGAGGCAGTCCGTGATGCGTGCATGTTGCACCCGATCGGGCTCCTTCTCGAGGCGCACGAAGCAGCTCGAGCGCGCGCCGAGCGCGGGGCGAACGAGCGCGTAGCGCGCGGCGGCGGGCGAGAGGCTCACGACGTCGACCACCGGCGGCGGCGAGGGCCACTCGAGGGCCAGATCGCGGGAGAGCTCGGTGACCAGGGGCTCGATCTCCGGCCCCATCGCCGCGCGCGCGGCCTCCACGCCCGCGCGCGAGAGGCCCGCGCGCTCGAGCCATCGCTTCGAGGTGAACACGGGGAGCGCGCTCACGTACGCGCGCTCGAACGCGGTGCCTGCGACCGCGCTCCGCGCGCACCGCTCGTCGGCGCACGCCGACAACGCGCGCATCGTGCGGAGGAGCTCGGCGTCGTCGTCGTCGTCGTCGAGCGCGCGCGCGTAGCGGCGCGCGGCGTCGTCGAGCGCGGCCTCGTCGAGCGTCGCGTCCGACTTCGCCGCGGCAGCCAGCCACGCGTGCAGCTCGACCCACGCCGTCGTTCGCAGGGCGACCCGCTCGAGGGCGACCACCAGGATGTGCGCCGGCGGCTCTCGCGGAGGAGCGGGCTTCGGCGCCGGCTTCGCGCAGGCCGCGGCGATCGTGACGCCGAGCGCGGTACTGCTTGCGCGGAGGAAGCTTCGCATCGTATGCCCCGATTACCATGATGCACGGCGCGCTCGAGGACATCACCAAGGCCGTGGGCAACACGCCCATCGTTCGGCTGAACCGCGTGACCCAGGGCCTCGCCCCCGGCGTCGAGATTTACGTCAAGTGCGAGTACCTGAACCCCGGCGGCAGCCACAAGGATCGGCTCGCGTGGAACCTCCTCCGTCGCGCGGAAGAGGCCGGCCTCGAGCCGGGCGGCACGATCGTCGAGGCGACCAGCGGGAACACGGGCGCCTCGCTCGCGCTCCTGGCCGCCATCCGCGGCTACAAGTGCGTCTTCGTGATGCCCGACAAGATGAGCCAGGAGAAGGTCTCGAACCTCCGGGCCTTCGGCGCGCGCGTCGTCATGTGCCCCACCGCGGTCGACGCCGACGATCCGCGCAGCTACTACAAGGTGTCGCGCCGCATCGCCGACGAGACGCCGAACTCGTTCTACGCGAACCAGTACCACAACCCGGCGAACCCCGAGGCGCACTACCTCTGGACGGGCCCGGAGATCTGGAAGCAGACGCACGGCGACATCGACGTCTTCGTCGCCGGCCTCGGCACGGGCGGCACCGTCAGCGGCACGGGCAAGTACCTCAAGGAGAAGAAGCCCGGGCTCACGATCGTCGGCGTCGATCCCGTCGGCTCGCTCTACTACGACTTCGTGAAGACCGGCCGCATCACCAAGCCGTTCTCCTACAAGGTCGAGGGCATCGGCGAAGACTTCTTCCCGTCGACGATGAACCTCAAGATCCTCGACGACATCGTCCGCGTCGACGACAAGGAGTGCTTCCTCATGACGCGCGACATGACGCGCCTCGAGGGCCTCTTCGTCGGCGGATCCGGCGGCGCGGCGGTGGCCGGCGCGATCAAGTGGGCCAAGGGAAAGAAGGGCCCGCTCAAGATCCTCGTGTTCTTGTGCGACGCGGGGCAGAAGTACGTCTCGAAGATCTTCAACGACGACTGGATGCGCGAGAACGGCTTCCTCGACGAAGAGCCGGGCATCGGCGTCGTCGCCGACATCTTGCACATGCGCGGCAAGCGCAAGATCGTGACGACCACGCCCCAGGCGAAGGTCAAAGACGTCATCGCCACGCTCAAGCAGCTCAGCATCAGCCAGCTCCCGGTGGTCGAGAAGGGCAAGCTCCGCGGCGTCGTCGGCGAGGTCGATCTCCTGCGCCACCTCGTCTCCGGCGGCCAGAAGAGCGCGAGCTCGCCGATCCACGACCTCGTCGAGAGCGATTACGCGACGGTCACGCCCGACACGAAGCTCGAGCTGCTCCAGGGCGTGCTCGCCGACGCGCGCGCGGCGATCGTCATGGAGCGCGACGCCGTCGTCGGCATCGTCACCAAGATCGACCTCATCGAGTACCTCGCGAAGAAGAACGCCGAGGCGCTCGTCGCCAAGAGCGACAAGGCGCGCGGCGCGAAGCCCAAGGCCGCGCCGAAGGTCGCGCCGCGCAAGAAGGCCCACAAGAAGGCGAACGGGGCGCGCGAGCGGCGCGCCTGAGCTACGCGATCGGCTCTTTCTTGATGGTGATGTTGTAGACGCCCTTGCCGGTGGCGATCGTCTCGCTCTCGGCGTCGGCGTTGAACATGCGAACGTCGGCGACGCCGACGCGGTTGCCGAGGCGAACGACCGTCGCCTCGGCGATGAGCGTGACGAGGCGCGCGGGCCTCAGGTAGTCGATGCGCAGATCGATCGTCGAGACGCGCGCGCGCTCGTCTTCGATGTCGGTCCAGACGGCGGCGCCTCCGGCCGCGTCGGCGAGCGCGGAGAGCACGCCGCCGTGGAGCGCGGGCCGGAGCGGATCGCCGACGAGCTCGTCGCGAAACGGAACCTCGAGGCGCGCGAACCCCTTCTTCGCCTCGGCGCACTTGACGCCGAGGTAGCGGTTGAAGGGGATGAGCTCCTCCATGACTTGCTTGAGGACGTCGGGGTGCATGATCAGGCAGGGGTGATGTACTGCATTTCGACCCAGTGCTGCTGGCCGTCGGGGAAGACGACGCAGACCTGAGAGCCGCGCACTTCTTGCACGGTGCCGGGGTAGCGCTGGCCGTTCGACCACGTGACCTGGACGCGCGAGCCGGGCGCGTAGCCGAACGTGTAAGGCTGCTGCGACTGCATCGGAGGTTGAAACCCCGGCGTCGGGTAAGGCGCAGCGTACGGGTTCGGTGTTTGCATCGGCGGCGCGCCGAACGCTTGCGGCATCGGCTGCCAACCTTGCGGTTGCTGCGGAGGCTGCGGAGCCGGCGGCTGCGGGGCGGCGTACGAAGGCTGCCCATACTGCGAGCCCGGAGGCGCGAAGGCCGCGCCCGGCGACGGAATCGACCCCGGCATCGGCGCGGGAGAAGATCCCGACGCGCTCGCGACCGGCGCGGCGACCGGGATGCCGGGGACCGATCCGGGCTGCGGCGCCCCCGAAGGCGAGGCCGATCCGGGTGACGCTCCTGCGGCGCTCGGCGGCCGCGGGATCGATCCGGGCGGGAACGCTTGGAGGAGCTGCGTCTTGCCCTGCGTCGCCGGCGGAGGCGGCGCGCCGAGCGAAGGCTGCGCGATGCTCGGCATGGCTTGCGTGCCCGGGATGCGCTTCGCTCCGGCGGGATCGTTGGCGCTCGCGATCGCGGCGCCTCCCGCGGCGTCGAACGCGCCGCGACGCGAGTCGACGTTGCTCACGGCGAGCGGCGAGACTTGAGGGCCCACCTTGGGATCGCCGACCCCGGGCGCGGTGCTCGCGAGCTCGGGCGGCACGGACGGCGGCGGACCGTAGCTCGACTTGTTCATCTCGGGCATCTCGGGACGCGTCGCCCCGGGCCCCGCGGTCTGCGCGAACGGATTCACGACCGAGATCGGAGGCGCGGGCGCATACGCCGACGACGGACCTGAGGCGGCGGGCGGCGGCCCCGGCGAGGCCGCGCTCGTGGCCGGCTCCGATCCTGCCGCGGCGGGCGCGCTCGTGGTCGACGCCGCGGGAGATCGCGGATCGCCCGCGGGCGTTCCGCAGGCCGCGCAGAACTTCCGCGAGCCTATGAGCTCAGCTCCGCACTTTGCGCAGTGAGTCATCTTTCGCTCCCATGTTCGGGCACCTCGGGGAACGTTACAAGGGCGCTCGACCGCGCGCCGGTTTCCGATGGACCGAGAGCTCGGCAGGGAAGCCCCCCATGTCGACGGTGAAGGCGCGCTCGAGCACCAGGCCGGCGCGCTCGGCCCTGGCGTGGAGCCTGCCCTGGCGCGCGTCGGGGCACGCCCAGACCAGCGCGCCGCCGGGAACGAGGACGGACGCGGCGTGGGCGACGAAGCGCTCGAGCAGCTCGGCGTGCGTTCCGCGGTGCACGCGGCGGCCCATCGGAGGATTGGTGATGATCGTCGTGACGCCTTGGGGACGAAACGACGTCGCGTCGCCCTGCTCGAGCGTCGCGCCTGCGATCCCAGCGTCGGCGAGGTTGGCGCGCGCGGCCTCGATCGCGGAGGCCTCGACGTCGCTGCCGACGAGCGCGGCGTAAGGACCGAGCCGCGCGCGCTCGACGAGCTCGGCGCCCGCGCCCACGAACGGATCCCAGACGACGTCGTCTTCACGGGGCGCCACCAGCCGGGCGAGCGCCGCAGCGATCACGGGGTGCGACGACGCGGGCACCGTCCTTTTGCGGTAGGCGAAGCGCTCGTCCGGCATGCCTCGAGGCACGAGCTCGATCGCGACGCGGTCTTCGTGATCGTCGACGACGATCTCCCACGTGCTCGCGGTCGGATCGTTGACGAGCTCGCTCGTCGCTTCGCTCACGAGCTCGGCGCACCGCCACGCGAGCGCGCGTCGATGTCCGCTGCGCGTCCACGCGAGGCGGAAGCGGATTTTTGCGCCGTCGGTTCGCGTGAACGCGCGCATCACGGCGAGCGCGCGCGGATCGGTGATCGCGCGCACGATGGCCTCGGCGAGGTTGTCCGTCGTGCCCGTCTCCCCGCGGACGGGCACGGGATCGAGCGGAAATCCCACGTGGATCGCCGTTCGGACCGAGGTCGCGCGCGAGAGCGGACCTTCGAGGCGCGCGTCGACGAGCCCGGAGCCGGCGACGCGCGGCCGCCACGCGTCGCCGATCTCTTCGGCGACGATCGCCTCGAGGCCCGCGCGCGTGTGGAACCGGAGCGCGATCGGCTCGCCGAACGCGCGCGAGGCGTCGATCGCGCCGGGCGTCGCGCGCCCTCGCTCGCGATCGATCATCAGCGTCGCGCGCGTCGCGCGCTGCCCGACCGATCCTTCGCGCGCCCCTGCGAGCCGCTCGCGCGCCGCGCTCGATCCGATCCGGCCGAGCGCGTCGGCGAGCGATCGGCGATCTTCGTCGCTCGACGACGTGTCCCACGCCGCGAGGAGCGCGCGCTCGACGACCGCGCGCCCTTCGGCCGAAGGCGGGCGGAGCTTCGCGAGCGCGCGCGCGGCGGTGTGACGCGTCTTGGGATCCGCGTCCGAGAGCGCGCTCGCGAGCCACGCGCGCGCCTCGGCCGCGGCCTCTTCGGGCGCGCTCGCGGCGAGCCGGCCGACGAGGCGCGCCAGTCGTCCGCGCGCGGGGCGTTTCGCGTCGCGCGCTCGCGTGACGGTCTCGCGGATCGATCGCGCGGCGTGCCGCGCCTCGATGCGGAGGACGGCGCGCTCTGCCGCGCGCGCGAGATCCTCGTCTTCCTCCCGGAGGAGGTCGAGCAGAGCGCCGAGGTCGCGGATCCCGGGTGTGTACCCCGGGTCTTTGACGCGGGCGGCCAGGGCCGCCTCGGCGGGAGAAGACGCCATGATCACCTTACCTTACGAGACAGAGGCCGCCCCAGCGTAACCGGTCCGCGGTCTCGGGCGTACTCTTCGGAGGAGAAATCCCATGTCGGATGGTTTCGAACCCTCGATGAGCCGACGCGCGTTCGTCCGGTCTGCCATGTTCGGCACCGTGATCGTGGCGCTCGGCGGCGGGTCGTACGTGCTCGCGAGCGAAGACGAGGAGCGCAAGGCGCGCGCCGACAAGCGCCCCGACGGGCGCGCCAGGCTGCCGCCCGGTCAGTACCTGCTCAAGCGCATCCGTCCGATGGGCGGCACCGAGGGCGATCCCAGCCCCGGCGGCTTTCGGCTCCGCGTGCACGGCGAGGTCGAGCAGCCCTTCACGATCGACTTCGCGGAGCTCTTGAAGATGACGCAGGTCGATCGAGTCTGCGACGTGCACTGCGTGACGAAGTGGACCGCGCTCGACACGAAGTGGACGGGCGTGAAGCTCGCCGATCTCGCCGCGCGCGCGAAGGTCAAGCCGGCGGCGCGCCACGTGATCTTCGAGGCCGCGGCGGGCTACACCGCGAACGTCCCGCTGCGCGAGGCGCTCGCGCCGAACGTCATCGTCGCGCACAAGTACGAAGGCGTTCCGCTCGCGCGCGCGCACGGCGCGCCGGTGCGCGTCGTCGTCCCCGATCTCTATTTCTGGAAGAGCGCGAAGTGGATCACGGGCGTGCGCTTCGTCGCGAGCGATCGGCCGGGCTACTGGGAGACGCGCGGCTATCACAACCACGCCGATCCATGGAAAGAAGAGCGCTACGGCTGACATGACGGACGTCTCGAAGAACGCGCTCCCTGATCCCCGACGGGGGAAGAGAGCGCCGTGGCGCCCGTGGCTCCGCGCGATCCATCGCGACGTCGGCTACGTCGCGGTGGGCCTCACGTTCATCTACGCGCTGTCGGGCCTCGCGGTGAACCACATCACCGACTGGTCCGACGGCGACGCGAGCTTCAAGTCGTATCAAGCGACGCACGAGCTCGGCGCGCTGACCGGAGAGGATCAGGCGATCGCCGACGCGATCCGCCGGCGCCTCTCGATCGACGAGACGCCCCGCGAGATCTACCGCCCGTCGCCCGAAGAGCTCGAGATCCTCTTCGACAAGCGCACGCTCCACGTGAACACGGCCACCGGGCGCGTGATCGACGAAGGACAGAAGCCGCGCTTCTTGCTCCGCGTCGCGAACTGGCTCCACCTGAACCGAGGCAAGAAGGCGTGGACGTACGTGGCCGACGCCTACGCCGCGGGCCTCTTGCTCCTCGCCGCGAGCGGCATGTTCATGATCGCGGGCAAGAAGGGCCTGCTCGGCCGCGGCGCCGTCCTCGTCGGCGTCGGCATCGCGATCCCGGTCCTCTACGTCATGTTCGCGGGCCCGTGACGATCAGCGCGCGCCCGCCGAAGGAGGCGGCACGCTGTTGTAGCGCTCGCGGATCGTCGGGATGAGGTACTCGTCGAACGCGCGCTCGAAGTCGAACGCGGGCGCGTAGCCCCAGTCATTGCGGGCGCGCGTGTCGTCCATGTCTTCGGGCCACGAGTCGACGATCTTCGAGCGCACCGCGTCCGGCGCGAACGAGATTTGAGCGCCGGGGAAGCTCGCGCGCACGCGCTCGGCGATCTCGGCCGCGCTCACGCTGAACGCGGAGACGTTGTAGACCGTGTCGGTGAGCTTCGCGCGATCGGCCTCGAGCAGTCGAACGAGCGCGCTCACCGCGTCGGGCATCGCCATGAACGGGATCTTCGCCTCGGGGCCGACGAAGCACTCGTACGGCTGCTTTCGCGCCGCGGCGTGGAGCATCTCGGGGCCGAAGTCGCTCGTGCCGCCCGTCGGCACCGTCTCCGCGGAGATGAGCCCGGGGAAGCGGAGCGATCGGAAGTCGAGGCGCGCCGCGGTGGCGAGCGCGCCGAGCTGGCGGAAGTAGCGCGTGAAGTAACGGCCGAGGTGCTCGCAGTAGAGCTTGTTGCAGCCGTACATCGTGATCGGGACGTTCCAGTCTTCTTCGCGCACGCGGCCGGCCTTGGCCTTCTCTTGAATCGAAGGCATGCCGTAGACGGCGATCGAGCTCGGAAACAAGAAGCGCACGGGCCGGCCGAGGCGCCCCGACTGGTTCTGCGCCATGCGGAGCAGGTGGAGCGTTCCCTCGACGTTCACCTGGTGCGCGAGCTCGGGATCGCGCTCGCCGCGCGTCGAGAGGAGCGCGGCGAGGTGGAAGACGACCTCGATGTCGTGGTGGGCCGCGATCTGGTCGAGCAGATAGCGGTCCATGATGTTGCCCGCGTACGTCTCGAGGCACAGGCTGCGGTATTTCTCCGCGAGCGGCGTGAGATCGACGGTGACGACGCGGTAACGCCCCTCTGCGTGGAGGCGCTGGAGGAGCGTTCGGCCGATCTCGCCGTTCGCGCCCGTGACCAAGACGACGGGTTTGCTCATGCGCGCCGCACGCTAAGCGGCGGCGCGAACGCCCGCAAGCTGATAGAAAGCGGTTCATGTTCGGCGCAGCCAAGGAAGTCTACGAAAGCACCCTGAAAGAGATCCGCGAGGCCGGCCTCTACAAAGAGGAGCGCGTCATCGTCACGCCCCAGGCGGCGGAGATCGGCGTCGGCGCGTCGAAGCAAAAAGTGCTCAACTTCTGCGCGAACAACTACCTCGGCCTCTCCTCGCACCCCGAGGTGATCGCCGCGGCGCACCGCGCCATCGACACCCACGGCTTCGGGATGAGCTCGGTCCGCTTCATCTGCGGGACGCAGGATCTCCACAAGGAGCTCGAGCGCAAGATCTCCGCGTTCTTCGGCACCGAAGACACGATCCTCTACTCGTCGTGCTTCGACGCGAACGGGGGCCTGTTCGAAACGCTCCTCGGTGAGGAAGACGCGATCATCTCCGACGCGCTCAACCACGCGTCGATCATCGACGGCATCCGCCTCTGCAAGGCCGAGCGCAAGCGCTACCCCAACGGCGACATGGCCGCGCTCGAGGCGGCGCTGAAGGAGACGCAGGGCAAGCGCCTCCGGATGATCGCCACCGACGGCGTCTTCTCGATGGACGGCTACCTCGCGAAGCTCGACGTCATCTGCGACCTGGCCGAAAAGTACAAGGCGATGGTGATGGTCGACGACTCGCACGCGAGCGGCTTCATCGGCAAGACGGGGCGCGGCACGCCGGAGCACTTCGGCGTGCAGGCGCGCGTCGACGTCATGACGTCGACCTTGGGCAAGGCGCTCGGCGGCGCCGCCGGCGGCTTCACCACGGGCAAGAAGGAGATCGTCGAGCTCCTCCGCCAGCGCTCGCGGCCGTACCTCTTCTCGAACTCGATCGCGCCCGCGATCGCCGGCGCGTCGGTGGGCGTGATCGATCTGCTCTCGAGCACGACCGAGCTGCGCGATCGCCTGATGGCGAACGCGAAGCGTTTCCGCGAGGGCATGACGAAGGCGGGCTTCGCGATCAAGGAGGGCATCACGCCGATCGTGCCCGTGATGCTCGGCGACGCGCGTCTCGCGCAAGAGATGGCCAAGAGCCTCCTCGACGAGGCCATCTACGTCATCGGCTTCTCGTTCCCCGTCGTGCCCAAGGGCGAGGCGCGCATCCGCGTGCAGCTCTCGGCCCAGCACACCGAGGCCCAGGTCGACCGCGCGATCGCCGCGTTCACGACGATCGGCAAGCGCCTCGGCGTCCTCGGCCAATAGGAGCGTCGTGACCTTGCTCGACTTCTCGAAGCTGCCCGACGTGAGCGAGCTCCACGCCGAGCTCGAGTCCGACGAAGAGCGGACGTTCGCGGCGCACATGAAGGCGCGCGAAGACGCCTTCGAGCACATCTTCGGCGAGACGCACCCGCCCGGGCAGATCCTCTCGCCCGACGACGCACAGCTCTCGGTGAACTGGCCCGGCGGCGGCGTGTACGCGTTTCCCCCGCGCGGCGAGCGCAACGGATGGCACTACGTGACGCACGGCCTCGCGCAGCCGATGGATGAAGAAGAGGCGATCAACGCCGTCGACGACGACGAGCGCTTCTCCGGCCTCGGCGTCGAGCTCGTGATCGCGACGCCGGAGTCGGTCGACTGGGCGCCCTCGCTCCTCATCGAGCTCGTTCGCTACCTGCTCTTCGATCCCGAGGCGCGCCTCATCGTCCCGGGCGACCGCATCCCGACGAGCGCGATCGCGCAGCTCGCGCCCGGCACGTCGCTCACGCACATCATCGCGACGAAGAGCCCCGAGTACGGATGCGAGCTGAAGCTGCCCGCCGGCCGTTGCCTGCTCGTGCACCTCGTCGGCGCGACCGCCTCCGAGATCGCGCGCGCCAAGGCGATGGGCGGTCGCGAAGGCACCGACGTGCTCGTCTCGACGCTTCGCAAGCTCGGGCCCGGGCTCGTCACCGATGCGTCGCGATCGTGCACGACGACCGACGCGCGCTTCGACGCCGCCTGGCGCGAGTGCGGCGGAAGCTGAGCTACGTTCGGCGCGCCGCCACGAGGCCGAGCGCGAGCAGCGCGGGGACGAGCTTTCGATACGCCGGGCCCTGCGCTTCGTAGAGCAGCCACGCGCTCGATCCCGCCCACGCCGCGGGCCCGAGCGCCGCGGCGGCCCACGGCGCGCGCGCGATCGCCGCGCGGAACGCGTGACGCGCCGCCTCGCGTCCGAAGAAGGCGGCGGCGGCCTGCGCGAGGACTCCCTCCATGACCTTCACGAGCGCCGCCGATCCGAGCGCGTGGTGCACGACAGGGAGCGCGCTCGCCTTGGCGATCGATCGAAGGCCGCCCCCTGTCGCGCCGGGATCGAGCCGCTCGCTGGCCTGCGAGAGGAGGGCCTGCTGGTCTTCGGGGCTCATCGCGAGGAGCGCGCGATCGATCACCGCGAGCGCGAGCGCCGCGAGGCGCCCCTCGAGCGTGCCGACGGTCGGGACGCGCACGCCGAGGCGTCGCGCGGCGCCGCTCACGGCGCGATGGAGTCGGCTTTCTTCTCGCCGGCGGAGCGCGCGCTTCACCGCGTCGGTCGCGCGAGCGATCTCCGGCGTCGCGGCGTCGACGAGCGCGTTCGCGATCGCGTCTTCGAGCGCAGGCCGCGCAGACGGCCGCGCCCACGTCTCCATGCGTGCGGCCTCGAGCTCGCGACGGCGAGGCCATCGATCGAGCGACGCGGCGATGCGCTCGAGGTCCACGATGTCGGCGCGCGCGAGGATCGCGCGCGCTTCGGCGATGTCATTCATGCCTCGACGGTAGCGCGACGCGTTGCGATGGGCCCGGACACGATCCCGGACGGTCAGCGCTCCTGATCGGCGAGCCACGCGTGACCCGATCGAGGGTCGACGCCCACCTCCGCGACCCCGGGGAGCACCACGTCGCGCACTGCGTCGAGCACGACGCGTCGCGTCTCCGATCGCGAGGGCACGCCGTGATGGGGCACGCCCTCTTCCGGGAGCGACGCGTCGGGCGTGAACCAGAGCGGCACGTTGGCGGTGAGGATCCGGCGGAGCCACTTGCCGAGCTTGTCGCGCACCTGCATCGTCACGTTGCGCGACGCGAGGTGCGCCCAGCCGAGGCGCGCGTGCCCCACCTCTTCGCGGAGGTGCACTCGGTTGACGGCGCGCGCGAGCGGCGCCCTGCTGATCTGGAGGCAGCGCGCGAGCCACGACGACGCGATCGTCTCGTTGACGCACGAGAGCGCGAGCACGTGGAGCGCGGCGCGCAGCTCGGGGGTCGCGCCTTCGAAAGGCGGGAGCGAGACCGGCGTCACGCGCGTCGGCGCCACGGCGCGGCCCGCGTAGGTCGCCGCGAGCGTGCGGCAGAGCTCGGCGTGGCGCACCTCGTCGGTGACGGCGCGATCGATCATGTCGCGCACGACGGCGCTGACGCCCACGACCGCGAGCTCTTCACCGAGGAGGCGAAACGCCTCCGAGACGCGCAGCTCCGAGCGCGCGCGCGCTTCCCAGTACGTCGCGAGCCCCGCGCGAAGCTCCGGGGTCAAGGCGGAGACCGCGGGATCGTCCCACGGGATGCGTCGCGAGGGAGGGCTCACCTGATGGCGGGCATCTCGTCGCGCGCGTCGGCGGCGACGGTCACGTCTGCGCTCGCGTCGCTCGCGTCGCTTGCGTCGCTCGCGTCGTCGCCGGCGTCGCTCGGCTCGACGGGTGCCGGCGGGTTGGCGATGGTCTCGACCTGGCCGCACGCCGCGAGCGAGACACCGGCGAGCACGACGACCTTGAACATGCGCGAAGGCTTCGGCGGCGCCATCCCGCGAGCGTAGCCGAGCCTCCGGCCGCGGTCGATCAGGTGGACGCGGCCAGCGCAGCTCGGTACGCGCGGACGGCCTGGATGGCCGTCGGCCGATCGAGAAAGGAGAGGAGGAGCCGTGGATCGAGCGCGGGCAGGCAGACGCTCTCGTCGCGGCGGTCGTACTGCTCGCCGCGAAGGACGTGAATCGCGAGCGCGTCGTCCTTCCAGAACCACACCTCAGGCACGCCGAGGCGCCGGTACGCCTCGAGCTTGTCGATGCCTCCGCTCGTCCAGATGACCTCGATCACGAGATCGGGCGTCGCGCGGCTCTGGTCGCTCCCGATGAGGTAGCACTCGTCAGGCTCGACGCCGGCTCGCTTCGGCGCGTTCTTGAGCGTCCATGAACCGTAAGGCGAGAGATCGATGCCTCGCTCCAAGGCGAACGCCTCGACGAGCATGCCGATGTACGACTTGATTCGCTCGTGGTCCTTCGAAGGGCTCATGAGCTCCATCTCTCCGTCGAGGTACGCGATGCGAGGCGACGAGGTCTCCCCGCGAATCGCGAGCTCCGCCTCGTAGTGCGACCAAGGAACGCGATGGAGCACGACGCGGTGATCCGCCGTCGGCACGTGCTCTCCGCGCGGGATGGGCTGAGTCGCGGCCATCGCCTACGACCCTAGCACGACGACCGAGCTCGTCTCCGCGAAGGCCCCTGTTAAATTAAAGGAGAGAGGCGCGGCGCGGATCTCCGCGAAACGACTCCGATCGCACGCCGCAGCAAAGATCAAGATGTGGGCGACGGTGCGCACGCCCAAAGCGTGTATTCTGCACTCAAGGGCCGGACAGGATCCACGCTTCGATGACCGCGGCGCCGAGCGGATCCACGCGCGTGCGACCCATGGGCGGCATGCCGAGATCGCGATCGATCGTCTTCATGCGCTGGAGCAGGATCGATTGCGCAGGGTTCCCCGGCGAGACGAGCGGCGCGTTCGTGAGCCCGAGCCCCGTCGCCATCGGGTAGTTGTGATGCGGCTGGTTCACGAGCCCGCGCGCCGCGGCGGCGACGCCGGGTCGCGCGTTCCACGTCTCGCCGCCGCCGAGGTACGACGCGCCCGGGTGATGGCACGACGCGCAGTTCGCCGCGAGGTAGGCGCTCGCGCGCGCGTCGATCGGCGCGGTGACGTCCGCCGGCGACGCGAGCGGCGCCGGCGAAGTCGCGATGCTCGCGGCGTCGAAGACGTTGAGCGCCGCGAGCGCGGTGAGCTGGTTCGACCCGTCGGGCAGGTCGAAGTTGAGCTGCTCGCCGCGGAACGCGAGGACGCGGTTCTCCGCGCGGTGGCACGACCAGCAGTCGCCCTGGCTCGGGTAGGTCCACGTCAGGTTCTCCGCGGGATCCGCGTCGACGATCGCCTCGTCCGTCCCCTCGATGAGGAGATCGGCGTCCGTCCCGGCGGCGTTCCAGCGGTAGGTGACGCCGTACGTCGTGTCCGAGCCCGCGACGAGGACGCGCGTCTCGAGCTTCCTCGTGCGACCGACGGGGTTCGACGCCGCCGGCATGTCGAAGTGTTTGATCAACATCGACCCGACGGGGAGCGTGACGTCGCCGTTCGCGCTCATCGTCGCCGTCTCACCGTCCGGCACGTACACGAAGCGCTTCTTCTCGGCGCCGTCCGACCAGAGCGGCGAGCGGATCGCGTACGGATGTACCGCGGACGGCGTCTTCAGCGTCGCCATGTTCCGGAAGATCTTCGTCTGCGAGAGCTTGAGAGGAACGCCGTGCGGCGCAGGCGCGCGGACGATCTTGAGGATCCGGCTCCACGCGATGAGGTACACCTCGCCCGCGGCGTCTTGGCCGAAGCCGACGGGCGCGTTCGCCGTGTTGTTCTCGAGGAGCGACGTGCGCGTGCCGGCCGCGGTGTCGAGCGCCCAGACGCGGCCCGTCGGCCAGTCGGAGTAAATGAGCTTTCCGGTGATCTCGGGGAGCGCCGCGCCGCGGTACGGGTAGCCGGCGACGATCGCCGTCAGGTCGGCGAGCGAGTAGTGCGTGTAGTCGTAGCGCGGGACTTGCGTGACGCCGATCGTCGGGTTGCCGGCCTGCCTCCGCTTCGTTCCTTCGAAGAACGGCCACGCGTAGTTTCCGCCGGAGACGACGCGGCTGATCTCCTCGCGGAAGGAGTCGCCCACGTCGCCGAGCCAGAGGTTGCCGTTCGCGCGGTCGAAGTTGAAGCCGTACGGGTTGCGGAACCCGAGCGCGTAGTACTCCTCGTTCGCGTTCGCGACGCCGACGAACGGGTTGCCGTTCGGGATGAAGTAGCCGGTCGCGGTCACCGCGCCGGTCGGGACGCGCGGCGGCGCGTGGCTGACGGCGCCGCCTTGCTGATCGACGTCGATGCGGAAGACGCCGCTGAAGAGGCCTCCCGTGAGCGTCTGCGTCGTCTGCGCTTCGCGGAGATCGTCGCCGTTGCCGAAGTAGAGGAAGCCGTCGGGCCCGAACCGGATGCGCGCGCCGTTGTGCTGCGTCGACTGCTCGGCGAGATCGATCATCACGAGCTCGGACGTGAACTGGTTCGTTCCAGCGTTCCACGTCCATCGCGACAGGCGCTGGCGCGTCGGCGAGCAGCCGCCGCCGACCCTGAACGTGTACCAGACGTACACGTACGGGCGCGGATCGGCCGCGTCGGCGAACTTCGGGTGGAGCGCCATGCCGAGCGCGCCGCCCTCGCCGCACATCGCGACCTGCGTTTCGAAGTTCAGGTTCAACGTGCGCGCGCCGCCGCCGAGCAGGCGCACGATGTGGCCGCCGCGTTGCAAGACGAACGGCTGGTTCGATCCGGCGGGCCACTCCATGTCCATCGCGCCGGAGAGGAACGTCCCGGGGAACGCGTCTTGTAGCGTGTAGCCGAAGAGGAGAGGGGTCGTCGTCGGGAACGCGACGGGCGGATCGTCGGGGCCGTCGACGTCCACGTTCGCGTCGACGTCGGCCTCGACCTCGACGTCGGCGATCGCATCGGTCGCGTCGTTGCCGTCAGCGGGGCCGTCGCTCGGCCCGCCGTCCGGGACGAACCCGTCGAGGGGCTCGCCGTCCGGGCCCACCGCACCGTCGACGAGCGATCCGTCGCCGCCGTCCGCGTCGGGCGTGCCGCCGCCGCCGTCAGAGCCGCACGCTGCGATGAACCCGGCCACCGCGAGAGAGAAGAGGAAGAAGCGATCGCGCCGGCGCCGGACCATCCGGCGATGGTACCGACGCCTCGAGCGACGGCAAGCCGCCGCGCCGAGCGATCACGTAGGTGCGAGCGCCTGCCTCACCCGTGGCGCACGAGATCGTCGAGGATCGCGTCGGATTGCTTCTTGGCCCAGGCGGCGAAGTCTTTCATGAAGTCGGCGACCTGCTGGAAGCGGCGGACGACCGTGTCGCGATCGCCCATCGCGACCGCGCGCGCGAAGTGCGCGGCCTCCTGCTCGAAGACGTGCGAGAGGCGCGCGGCGTCGGCGTTGGCCGTGAGGATGTCGGCGTAGAGCTCGGCGCGCTGGGAGAACATGCGGCCGATCATCGCGAGCTCGGTGCGGTAGATCGGGCTCGCGAACTGGAGGCTCCGGCCGAGATCGGCCTTGAGGCGCTCGAGCACGGAGCCGAGCACCATCGTCTTCTCGTGGACGAGCACCTGGATCAGCGCCATCTGCGCGTCGTGCTCTTCGGCGGTGGCTTCGATCGTCTCGGCGCCGAAGGCCTCGAAGAGCTTCTTCACGCGGGAGAACGCCTCGTCGCCGCGCCCGCGGCACAACACGACCTTCTGGCGATCGAAGTCGGCGCCGTGAGGCCCGAACATCGGGTGCGTGCCGACGACGTCGACGCCTTCCGGCGCCGCCGCGAGCATCGCCTCGAGCGGCGCGCGCTTGATCGACGTCACGTCGATGAGCGTCGCGCCCTTCTTCACGCGCGGCGCGATCGCGCGGATCACGTCGACGGTCGCGTCGATCGGGACGGCGACGATCACGACGTCGTGGCGTGAGGCGACCTCCGCGGCGGGCGGGCCTTCGCCGAGGCCCATCGTCTCGACGGTGTAGCCGCCGCCGGAGAAGACGCGCGCGAGGAACGCGCCCATGCCTTGCGTTCCGCCGATGACGCCGATCGAGAAGCGCTCGGCGCGCGCGTGGAGGAAGCGCCGCTGCTCGAGGCGCGAAGCGGCGAAGAGGCGAGAGAACACGTCGCGCACGAGATCGTCGGCGACGCCGGCCTTTTGCGCGAGCGCGAGCAGATCGTCGAGGTGCGCGCCCTCGCGCTCGCGGTCGAACGAGGGCAGGCCTTTCTCGGCCTTCACCTTCGCCACCTCGCCGATGAGGCGCATGCGCGTGCCGAGCAGATCCACGAGCGAGCGATCGGTGGCCGCGAGCTCGTCGCGAACCTTCGCGAGCTCCGGCGCGGGCGGGGGCGAGGGGGGCGAAACAGGCGACGACATCGCGCCGTACTGTACGCTCCCTGCCGGGCGATTGACGACGTGATCGATCTCGACGGGCGCATCTTCCTCTGGCTCCACCAGCACCTCGCCGAAGGCGGCGGGCTCGCGCTCATGTGCGTGCTCACCGTCGTCGGCAGCGGCTGGGGTGCGCTCCTCGTGCTGCCGCTCTTCGCGTCACCGCGCACGCGCCGCTTCGGCGGCTCGCTCTCCGCCGTGCTCGCGGTCACGGCGATCGTCGTGTTCGTGCTCAAGGCGATCGTGAAGCGCAAGCGTCCGTATCTCGTCGTGCCCGACGTTCACCCGCGCGTCTTCGAAGCGCCCACCGATTTTTCGTTTCCGAGCGGGCACGCGGCGGGCAGCTTCGCGTTCGCGACGTTCGTCGCCGTCGTTCTCCTGAGCGCCGAAGGCTCGCGTGCCGCGCGGATCGCGATCGGCGTCGCCCTCCTCTCGGTCGCGCTCGGCGTCGGGATCTCGCGCTGCGCGCTCGGGGTTCACTTCCCCGGCGACGTCGCCGCCGGCGCGCTGCTTGGCGGGACGGCCGGGGCGATCGGCGCCCGCCTCCACCGCCGTCGCGTGACGTGATTTCAATGAGTTAGCTCGAGCGCACGCACGGCTCTGCTTGCGTTTTCGGGCCAAGGAGATCCAGACTACGCCGCGTCGATGCGGCACCGTCTCTTGCGCGCGCTCTTCACGCTCACGGCCCTGGCGGTCGTGTGGCTCGTGGCGTCGCCTGCGATGGCCGCGAACGCGAGCTTCACGGGCGAAGAGCGACGCGTCAGCCCGACGGCGCCGAACGCCGCGCCGCTCTGCGATCCGCGGGGCGCGATCGTGTTCGCGCCTCCTCCGCAGATCCAAGATCTCGAGGTGTCGCTCGACGCCGTCGCCGACGACGACTGCGCCGCGCCGATCTCTTCGCGCGGGCGTCACGCCACGCGCGGTCGCGCGCCGGCGCCGATCGAAGCGACGTCGTCGCAAGACGCGGCCACCGCCGCCGCCGCCCTCGCGATCGTTCGCGCCGAGGGCGCGCGCGTCTCCGTTCCGGCCGCGAGCTTCGTGCTCGCGCGTCCCGGTCATCGCAGCACGGTCGACCGACCTCCGCGAGCGTGAGCGCAGCTCATCACGCCTCGTGAACGCGAGCGCGATCCGGAAGGGTCGAGCCCGCTCGTCGTGTCGATTTCAAGTTCGAAGACTCGAAGAGAAGGAGCCATCATGGCCAAGGAAAAGGACCACAAGAGCCACGCGGCCGACGTGCGGCCCCCGCCTCCCGAAGGCGGAGGGATGAGCACGGGAGTCGCCATCATCGGATTCATCCTCTGCTTCCTCGCGGGCGGAGCCGTCATGTGGGGCTACGACAGCCACCGCATGAAGACCGCCGGCGGCATCACCGCCGACTCGAGCGGTGGCGGCGGCGCCTGGTCGGACGCGGACGCGCCCATCCCGGTCACGAGCCAGGATCCGGTCTGGGGCAACCGCGCCGCGCCGGTCACCGTCGTCACGTTCTCCGACTTCCAGTGCCCGTTCTGCTCGCGCGTCGAGCCGACGCTCGATCAGGTGAAGTCGACCTACGGACCCGACAAGGTCCGCATCGTGTGGAAGAACCAGCCGCTGCCGTTCCACGACAAGGCGAAGCCCGCCGCGGAGGCCGCGCAGGTCGTCTTCATGCTCAAGGGCAGCGACGCGTTCTGGAAATTCCACGACACCGCGTTCAAGAACCAGCAGCAGCTCTCGCCCGAGAGCTACGAGAAGTGGGCCGTCGCCGCCGGCGTCGACGCCAACCAGTTCAAGACCGCGCTCGCCGCCAAGAAGGGCGCGAAGAAGGTCGACGAAGATCAGGCGATCGCCAACAAGGTCGGCGCCAACGGAACGCCCGCGTTCCGCATCAACGGCGTCGAGCTCTCCGGCGCGCAGCCGTTCGACAAGTTCAAGGAGGTCATCGACAAGGAGCTCGGCAAGGCCAACGCGAAGATCGCGTCGGGCACGCCGAAGGACAAGATCTACGTCGAGATGACCAAGGAGAACTTCAAGAACGCGCCCGCGAAGAAGGGCGACGACGACGAAGAGGGCGAGAAGGAAGACACGAAGACCGTGTGGAAGGTGCCGGTCGGAGGCTCGCCCGTGTGGGGCAAGGCCGACGCGCCCGTCACCATCATCGAGTTCTCCGAGTTCCAGTGCCCCTACTGCAAGCGCGTGGGCGACACGATCAAGAAGATCAAGGAGACGTACCCGGACAAGGTCCGCATCGTCTGGAAGAACGAGCCGCTCCCGTTCCACCCGCGCGCCGAGCCCGCCGCGGAGCTCGCGCTCGAGGCGCGCGCCGCCAAGGGCGACAAGGGCTTCTGGGACGCGCACGACAAGCTCTTCGAATCGCAGCCGAAGCTGGAAGACGCCGACCTCGAGAAGATCGGCGCCGACCTCGGTCTCGACGCCGCCAAGGTGAAGGCCGCGATCAAGGAGAAGAAGCACAAGAAGCAGATCGACGCGGACATGGAGCTCGCCGACGACGTTCAGGCGAGCGGCACGCCGCACTTCTTCGTGAACGGTCGCCGCCTCGTCGGTGCGCAGCCGTTCGACAAGTTCCAGAAGATCATCGACGAAGAGCTCAAGAAGTTCGACGATCAGAAGGGCAAGGTCGCGGCCAAGGATTGGTACGACCACCTGATGAAGGACGCGAAGGGCGCGCCCGAGCCGGAGAAGAAGAACGCTCCTGCTCCCGCGGCCGGCGCTCCGTGGAAGGGCGGCAAGGACGCGAAGGTCGTCATCCAGCAGTGGAGCGACTACCAGTGCCCGTTCTGCTCGCGCGTCGAGCCGACGGTCAACGAGATCCAGAAGGCGTACGGCGACAAGGTGAAGATCGTGTGGCGCGACAAGCCCCTCCCGATGCACCCCGACGCGCCGCTCGCGGCGCAGGCCGCGCGCGAGGCCCTCAAGCAGAAGGGCCCCGACGGCTTCTGGAAGATGCACAAGAAGATGTTCGAGAACCAGCAGAAGCTGAAGCGCGAGAACCTCGACGAGTACGCCAAGGAGATCGGCCTCGACATGGACAAGTTCAAGGCCGCCCTCGACAGCAACGCGCACAAGGCCGCGGTCGACGCCGACGACAAGGCCGGCACCGACATCGGCATCAGCGGCACGCCCGCGTTCGTGATCAACGGCTACTACGTGAGCGGCGCGCAGCCGTTCCCGAAGTTCAAGAAGCTGATCGACCGCGCGCTCGCCGAGGCCAAGTGACGAACTAAAACGTCACCGAGCACACCCGAAAGAGCCTCTGCGGCACTCGTCGCAGAGGCTCTTTTGCGTTAGGAGAAGTCATGCCGCGCGCGTGGTCACGCTTCGTCGTCGTTCTGTTCGCGTTCCTCTTCTCGTGCGGAGCGCCTCCGGGGCAGCCTGCGGCGAAGGCGCCCGACAGCCTCGTCGTCGGCGAGGGCAAGGCGTCGGCGCCGATCGCGGCCGGCGAAGCGGCGCCCGAAGACGACGCGGCCATCCCCGTCTCGGCCGACGATCCGGTGCGCGGGCCGCGCAACGCGTACGTCACCGTCGTCGTGTTCTCCGACTTCCAGTGCCCCTTCTGCGCGCGCCTCGTCGGCACGCTCGATCTGGTGCAGGAGGCGTACGGCGACGACGTTCGCATCGTCTTCAAGAACCAGCCGCTCCCGTTCCACGACAAGGCGAAGCTCGCCGCCGAGGTCGGGCACGCCGTCTTCAAGCTGAAGGGCAACGACGCGTTCTGGCGCTTCCACGACATGGCGTTCCGTCGCCAACAGCTCATGAGCGAAGACTCGATCCGCGCGTGGGCGATCGCCGCCGGCGCCGACTCGCGCGACGTCGAGGAGGGTCTCGAGCGCAAGAAGTGGTCGGCGAAGGTCGAGCGCGACATCGAGATCGCCAAGAGCGTCGGCGCCAACGGCACGCCGACGTCGTTCATCAACGGCGTCGAGCTCTCCGGCGCGCAGCCCCTCGAGCGGTTCAAGGAGATCATCGACGGCGAGCTCGAGAAGGCCAAAGACCTCGCGTCGCGCGGCGTCGCGCGCGATCGGATCTACGGCCGCCTCGCGACGGTGAACTTCAAGGAGAAGCCGGTCAAGAACGAAGACCGCGACGACGACGATCCGCCCGACACGAGCGTCTGGAAGGTGCCGGTCGGCACCTCGCCGGCGCGCGGTCCGAACACCGCGCTCGTCACGATCGTCGAGTTTTCCGACTTCCAGTGCCCTTACTGCAAGCGCGTCGAGCCGACGCTCGAGCGCGTGCTGAAGGAGTACGGGTCGAAGGTGCGGCTCGTGTGGAAGGATCAGCCGCTCCCGTTCCATCCGCGCGCGGTCCCCGCGGCGCACCTCGCGCGCGCCGCGCGCGCGCAGAAGGGCGACGCCGGCTTCTGGAGCGTCCACGACAAGATCTTCGACGCGCAGCCGAAGCTCGACGACGCCGATCTCGAGGGCATCGCTCGCGCCGGCGGCCTCGACGTCGGCAAGGCGATGGCGGCGGTGAAGGCGAAGGCCTTCGCCAAGCCGATCGACGACGACATGAACCTCGCCGACGACGTTCAGGCGAGCGGCACGCCGCACTTCTTCATCAACGGCCGGCGCCTCGTGGGCGCGCAGCCGTTCGACAAGTTCAAGGAGATCATCGACGCCGAGATCTCCAAGGCCGAAGCGCTCGTGCGCGGCGGCACCGCCGCGACCGCGCTCTACGAGACGATCATCAAGGACGGCAAGGCGGCGCCCGAGCCGGAGAAGAAGGTCGTGGCGTCGGCGGCGCTGGCGCCGTTCCGCGGCGCGGCGAACGCGAAGGTCACGATCCAGCACTTCTCCGACCTCCAGTGCCCGTTCTGCGCCCGCGTCGAGGGAACGCTCGATGAGGTCCTCAAGGCGTACCCGGGGAAGGTGAAGATCGTGTGGCGCAACCTCCCGCTCGCGTTCCACGTCGACGCCGAGCTCGCGGCCGAGGCGGCGCGCGAGGCCTTCGCGCAGAAGGGCAACGAGGGCTTCCAGAAGTATCGCGAGCTGCTCTTCAAGGATCAGAAGGATCTGAAGCGGCCCGCGCTCGAGGCGCACGCGTCGACCGTTGGCCTCGACCTCGGCAAGTTCAACAAGGCGCTCGACGCGCACGTGCACCTGCCGGCGATCGAGGCCGACAAGAAGGCGGCGGGCGACGCCAAGATCTCGGGCACGCCCGCGTTCGTGATCAACGGCTACTTCCTGAGCGGCGCGCAGCCGATGTCGAAGTTCAAGAAGCTCGTCGATCGCGCGCTGAAGGAGCCGACGCCGCCCGCGCCGCCGGTGCAGCCCGTCGTGCCGCTGCCTCCGCGCGCCGCGGCGCCCGTCAACCCCGCGGGCCTCGTCGTCAAAGACGTCGTCGTGGGCACCGGCCGCGAGGTGAAGAGCGGCGACACCGTGCGCGTCGACTACGTCGGAACGCTCACCGACGGCAAGGAGTTCGACAGCTCGAAGAAGCACGGCAAGCCCTTCGAGTTCGAAGTCGGCGCCGGCCGCGTCATCAAGGGGTGGGACGCCGGTCTCGTCGGCATGAAGGTCGGCGGCAAGCGAAAGCTGACGATCCCGGCCGATCTCGCCTACGGTGATCGCGGCGTGCCCGGCACGATCCCGCCGAAGTCCACGCTCCTCTTCGACGTCGAGCTCATCTCCATCAAGTGATGCGCATCGCTCTCGCGGCAGCCTCGACCTTCGCAGCGCTCTCGCTCTTCGCGGCGCGCGCGCACGCCGTCGAGCGCCAGCACCACATCGGCCTCGCGCCGTCGCTCTCGCTCCTCAAGGTCGACGACAAGTCGACGATGAGCGTCGGCATGGGCGGCGCGCTCCACTACACCTACGGCCTCAGCGATCAGTTCAACCTGATGGCCGAGTTCAACTCCTCGATCGTCGCGCTCGATCAACAGCAAGACACGGCCGAGACGCCGAAGACGCGCCCCGCGACGGTCGATCACCTCTCGCTCGGCCTCGGCTACGTGATCGACGTCTTGCGGTGGGTGCCGTACGTCGGCGTGCTCCCCGGCGTCTATCGCCTCGCGGGCGGCACGCTCGACGGCTCGCTCTTCCTGCCCGGCGCCGCCCTCGCGGTGGGCCTCGACTACCAGCTCTCCCGCCACTGGGCGATCGGCGCCGCGGCGCACCAGCACTTCCTGTTCACGAAGATGAGCACCTATCCCTCGTACACCACGGGCCTCTTGCGCCTCGAGTACATGTGGGGCTTCTGAGATCCAGGCGCGTCGGACATACATCGACATCGCGCGTTCGAATGTCATCTTGAAGATCGCGTGGAAGTCCTGACGTACTCCACGGTGGCGGTGACGCTCGGTCTCGTCGTCGCCCGCCCCCGCATCGGCCCGCGCTTCCGCGTCACGCCGGCGATGGCCGCGCTCGCGGGCGTGGCGGTGCTCGCGGCGTTCGGATCGGTGCGCCTCGGCGATCTCGCGTGGGCGGGCAAGACGATGTGGCGCCCGCTCCTCGGCATCGTCGCGATCATGTTGATGACGGGCGTCGCGCGCCGCGTCGGCGTCCTCGACGGGCTCGCCGACGTCGTCTTCCGTCGCGCGGAGGGCTCGCCGAAGAAGCTCTTCACCCTCGTGTTCGCCTTCGGCGCGCTCACCGCCGCGGTGCTCAACAACGACTCGGCGATCCTGCTCGTCACGCCGCTCGTGGTCGCCGCCGCCAAGAAGCGACACCCCACGCTCGTCGTTCCTCTCGCGTTCGCCGTCTTCCTCTCGGCGGGCGTCGCGCCGCTCATCGTGTCGAACCCGATGAACATGGTCGTGGCGTCGTACGCCGGCATCGGCTTCAACGAGTACGCCGCGCGGATGATCCTCCCTGCGATCGCCGGAGGTCTCGTCACGTTCGCGGTGATCCGCTTCCTCTTCCGCGAGGCGCTCGCGAGCGCCCCGAAGGAGGTCGTCACGAGCGCGCCGCCGGCGAAGCTCACCGGCTCGCAGCGCGTCGTCCTCGTCGCGCTCTTGGCGGTCGTGCTCGCGTACCCGATCGTGTCGTGGTTTGGCGGCCCGGTGTGGATCGTCGCCGCCGCCGGCGCCGCGCTCCTCGTCGTGCTCGGCGCGCGTGCGGGCCACAAGCCTTCGGCGGTCGTCCGCGAGGAGGTGCACTTCGACGTGCTCCTCTTCCTGGTCGCCGTCCTCGTGCTCTCGGTGGGCCTCCGCAACGTCGGCGTGGTCGATCACCTCACGCGCGCGTACGCCGGGGCGGCGCCCGCGCGCGTCGGCATGCTCTCGGCGATGGGCTCTGCGGTGCTCAACAACCACCCGATGGCGAACCTCAACATGCTCGCGCTGGCCGGGAGCGCGGACGCGCGCGCGGTGCTCGCCGCGCTGATCGGCGGCGACCTCGGGCCTCGTCTCTTCCCGATGGGCTCGCTCGCGGGCCTCCTCTGGCTCGAGATGCTCCGTCGCGCCGGTGTCGTGATCCCCGTCCGGCGCTTCGTCTTCATCGGCGCCGCGGCAACGATCCCGACGCTCGTCGTCTGCCTCGCCGTGCTTCTCTGATCGGCTACTTCTCTTTCGAGAGGCCGAAGCCGTCGTGGAGCGCGCGCACCGCGAGCTCGGTGTACTTCTGGTGGATGAGGCAGCTGATCTTGATCTCGCTCGTCGAGATGGCCTGGATGTTGATGCCCTCGGCCGCCATGATGCGGAACATCTTCGCCGCGATGCCGGCGTGCGAGCGCATGCCGAGACCGACGATGGAGACCTTCACGATCTCCTCGTCGTAGCGCACCTCTTTGCTGCCGAGTCGCTTCGCGACCTCTTCGATGAACGGCTTGGCGCGCGCGAGATCGCTCTTGCCGAGCGTGAAGGTGACGTCGGCGTGCTCCTTCACGTCTTTCGAGACGTTCTGGATGATCATGTCGACGGAGATGTTCTTCTCCGCCATCGAGCCGAAGAGCTCGGCGACGACGCCGGGCTTGTCGTCGACGCCGACGACGTGCACGCGCGCTTCGTTCTTGTCGTAGGCCACGCCGGCGACGACGACGTCTTCGAGCGCCTTGTCTTCGCCGGTGACCCACGTGCCCTCGGCGTCGGAGAAAGAGCTGCGCACGTGCACCGGCACTCCGTACTTCATCGCAATCTCCACGCTGCGGATCTGCAGCACCTTCGCGCCGAGCGACGCGAGCTCGAGCATCTCTTCGTAGGAGATGCGCGGGATCTTCTTCGCCGACGGGCAGACGTTGGGATCGGTCGTATAGACGCCGTCGACGTCGGTGTAGATCTCGCACGCGTTCGCGCCGATCGCGGCGGCGATGGCGACGGCCGACGTGTCGGAGCCGCCGCGTCCCAGCGTCGTGATGTCGCCGTTCTCGTCGACGCCCTGGAAGCCGGCGACGACGGCGATCTGCCCCTTCTTGACGGTCGAGAAGATCTTCGAGCCTTCGATGGTCTTGATGCGCGCCTTGGTGAAGGCGCCGTCGGTCAAGATCTTCACCTGGTGGCCGAGCAGCGATCGCGCCTGGCCGCCTTCGGCTTGGATCGCCATCGCGCAGAGCGCGGCCGACACCTGCTCGCCGGTCGACGCGATGACGTCCATCTCGCGCGCGTCGGGGAGCTTGACCATCTCGTGCGCGAGCCCGAGGAGCCGGTTGGTCTCTCCGCTCATCGCGCTCACGATGACGACGATGTCGTCGCCCCGCTTCTGCGCGGCGATCGCGCGACGCGCGACGTTGCGGATGCGGTCGATCGATCCGACGGACGTACCACCGAACTTCTGGACGATGAGCGCCACGGCAGGAGCCGTTTACGAATCTTTTCGCGGTGCGTCAACAGACCGAGCCCACGCTCGTGCTCCTTGGCGCATCGCCATCGGCCGGTCGTTCGCCGACGAAGCGCACTGCATCCGATCGTCTCATCGCCGCCCTCTGAAGAGCTGCGCCTCGTCAGCACGCTCCTGGCCCCGCGCCACCCCCAAACCGGCCCGGCCATATGGCCACCCCCACGCCCCGGGAAGGGGGGATCGGTAGATGTCCGTAGGGAGACGGTTTTGTTCCCCCCCTCCGCGGGGGGGTGGGGAGGCACGGGGTGTGCTGGTGGGGGCGGTGAGGTGAAGAATGCACGGATTGACCTTCGCGATGAAGCGGGCGCATCTGCGGGCCGTGGAGATGCTCAAGCCGCTCGCGGCCGAGTTCGACATGACGCCGGCGCGGTTCGACGTGATGTACGTGCTGAGGATGTTCGGTGGCGTGACCAATCAGAGCAGGCTCTGGCAGTTCCTCGGCGTGTCGCGCAAGACGATGTCGAAGATGGTGAAGGGAATGGAAGAGAAAGGGCTCGTGTGGCGTCGAGTCGATCCCGACAACGCGCGGGAGCGCGACGTCATCATGACGAAGTACGGGATCGAGCAATTTTTCGCCGCGGCGAAGCGGTTTCTTCGCGGTGATGAGCTGCGAGACATGCTCGATGGAGCCATGGAGGACGGGCGCGAGTTCGTCGCTCACGCCGCGGATGTCGCCAGGTATGTCGCGGAGGTGCTGGGGGATACCGCGAGGCATCTCATCGGCGTCGAAACGCCAGACGAAGCGACGAACGCCGTTCGCGACGAGTACGACGCCGACGCCATGGGCCGCGTGGAGCGGTTCGAGCACATTCGACCGCCGCCGCCCGCGAGGAGCGCAGAAGAGGAGGACGGCGAGGACGGCGAGGGCGACGAGGCGCTGCGAACGGGCGCGGTCGCGCCGCAGCCTCGGACGCAGGGGCTCTTCCCGACCACCGATCAATTCCAGGCCGAGATGAAGGCCCTGCTCGCCGAGGTCTTGGGTCACGACGATTCGCCACCTCGCGAGGCTTGACGTTTCGGGGTGGGTCGCCGATCTTCCGCGCGCCGGAGATGGGGTCGTACGCGGGGTATCTGGTCGAGACGTTCGTCACGCTGCTGGCGGTGTGCGCGCTCGCCTTCGTCGTGCTCTACGGCGCGCGCAAGCTCGGCATCGGTCGGCCGCGTGGACCCATCGAGCTCGTCGGGCAGCTCCCGCTCGACGCGCGCCGCGCGATCTACCTCGTGCAGGTGGGCGGGCAGGTGCTCGTCGTCGGCGCCTCCGAGGCGGGATTCACGAAGCTCGGCGAGGTGAACGCGGGCGATCTGCCGGCCGGGCTCGAGCGAGCGCCCCTCGCGTCGCCGTTCGCCGATGTCCTCGCGCGCGTGCTCAAGTCCGACAAGTCCGACAAGTCCGAGAAGTCATGAAGCCCGGTGTCGACGACTTCCTCGGCAGACCGATCGCGCTGGTGGTGGCGCTGGCGATCGTCTCCTTGGTCCCGTTTCTCTTCATGGGCGTCACCGCCTTCGTGAAGATTTCGACGGTGCTTCAGATCGTCAAGAGCGCGATCGGGGCGCAGTCGGTGCCGTCGAACACGGTGATCATGGCGCTCGCGACGGCGCTGTCGCTCATCGCGATGGCGCCCGTCGGTCAGCGCATCATCGACCGCGCGTCGCCGATCGTGAATTCGCGGAACCCGAAGGAAGAAACGAGCGCGCTCGTCGAGAAGGGCGTCGACGCCGTACGCGAGCCGATGCGCGAGTTCCTGGAGAAGAACGCGAGCGAGAAGGAGCGCGCGCGATTTCTCCTCGTGGCGAAGAACGCGCGACCCGAGGCCGAGCGCGAGAAGGTCGCGGCGAACGATCTCACCGTGCTCGTCCCCGCGTTCGTGGTCACCGAGCTCACCGAGGCGTTCGCCATCGGATTTCTGATCTTTCTGCCCTTTCTCGTCATCGATCTCGTCGTCGCGAACGTCCTCCTCGCGCTGGGCATGCAGATGCTCAACCCCACGCAGGTGAGCCTCCCGTTCAAGCTCCTCCTCTTCGTCGCCATCGACGGCTGGGGGCTCTTGGCGCAAGCGCTGGTCTCGGGGTACAGATAAGCCCCTCGAATGATCGCCAGGGCTGCCATCGCGCTCGCTGGAGCGCTCCTCATCGTCAGCGCGTGTGAGCCGCGCGCGCGCCGCGACGACTGGCGTCACCCCGGGCGCGCCCGTCCGTGCTCGGCCGACGCCGACTGCCCCGGCGGCAAGTGCGTCCTCGAGATCGGCGCCGAGAGCGGCGCGTGCGGTCCGGCAGAAAACCTGCCGCAACTGCCCGGAGCCGACGGCGGCGCCGGCCGGCCGAACGCGCCGCCGCCCTCCGCGCAGCCCGGCCCCAACGACATCCACATCTGATCCCCTTGACTTTGACGGGATCCACGCGCAAAGTCCGCCCAATCTTCTCGGGGCAATAGCTCAGCTGGGAGAGCGCCGCGTTCGCAATGCGGAGGTCAGGGGTTCGATCCCCCTTTGCTCCACCCGAGATTCCCGTCAGTAGAACAGATACGGCCACCAGTTCTTCATCGGCCGGCCGCGCGCATCCTTGGCCGCGCTGGCGTGGCCGATGAAGCTCTGTCGCCAGTAGATTTGCCACGCGCCGCCGCAGTCGGGCGCCATCGCCTCGTAGCGCGCGTAGCTCGCGCGCGAGAACGGCCGGGGCGCGCCGCCGATCCCGTACGTCTCGCACGTCGCGTCGACCACGACGTCGTTCTCGTCATAGTGCGCGCGCGCGTTGGGTGCAAAATGCACGTTTCCGCAACCTTGATCGTACGCGGCGATCGCGCCGCTCCGATCGCCCAGCTTCCACGTGAGCGAGTTCTTGCCAGTGAACGTGACGCAGTCTTCCGACGCGCACGCGTACCAGTCGCCGAAGGGCAGACCGAGGCGCTCCTTCAGATCGAAGTTGCCGAACGGATCGAACCACGCGCGCAGATCCGCGCCGACGGCCTCGCTGTGCACCATCCACTCGTAGCCGTGGCCCGCGCTGTGGATCGCGCAGCCGGGGCCGCGCGTCGAGTTGACGTAGAGCACGCGCACCGTGCGCCCGCACGCGGCGAAGGCCTTCGCGTCGATCCTGCCGAGGCATCCGTTGCCCGCGCAATGCTCGAACGCGCCCGTCGCCTCGCCGCCGGCGTAGATCGGCTTCGACTCGAGGATCTCCGCGTAGCCGACGTCGACCTTCGACCCGTCGGGGCACGTCATCGGATCGGAGTCGCCGTTCATGTAGAGCCACACCTCGTGGACCATCCCGCGGTCGATCAGCGCGCAGAGCCCGAGCTTCTCCGACGGCGCGTCGGGATCGGCCACGTCGTAGGCCGCCGTGTACGCCGGAGAGAAGAGCGCCGAGTAGTCCGCCGAGTACCATGCGGAAGGGTCGCGCGTGCATCGCGCCGGCGCGCGCGACGCGTACTTGTGCGTCCACCCGGGCGGAGGCGTGTCGTCGGCCATGTCGACGTGCTTGAACACCTCGTACGCGAGGAACGGCGCCGCCTTCGCGTCGGCGTAGCCGTGCGGACGCGACCCTTCGTTCAATCCCGCGATCACCTCGGCGATCTTCGATTCGAACTTCGATCGCGTCGCCGGATCATTGTCGAGGTTGATGGCGAGGACGCGCGGACGCATCTTCGTGAGGTCGTCGTGGTGGGTCACGATCCAGGGATCGGAGTTGGCTCTGTGCTCGGCGTTCGGCCACTCGAGGCCCGCCGGAGTCGCCGGTGCATCTCCGGCGTCGTGCGCCGGCCTCTCCGCCGGCGGATCCTCGCGCAAAGGCGCAGGCGCCGCGCGATCCGCCGCTCCGCAAGCGGCCCCCACGGCGGCTACGACGCAGCTCGTCAGAAAGAGCGTTGACGCACGCATGGCCTGCGTCGAGCACGGTCCGCGCCATCGGGATCGATTGTGATCGCCGGGCGGCACCGATACCCTGGCCGAACCCTTCATGCTCCGCGCGATGCTCAGTGCTGCCGTCGGCTACGTGAGAAAGAACCCCGACGAGGTCGTGAGGCAGGCGGTGCAGGCCACCGGTCTCACCTTCGGCGTTCCGCTCGCCACCTTGCGATGGTTCGCGGGCAACATCAAAGGCAAGAAGGCGCCGAAGGACGTCGAGATCACGAGCACGCCTCCCGCGCTCCGCTTCAGCGCCGTCGTCGACGCGATGGGGACGCCGGTGCGCGCCGCGGCGTCGATCAAGATCGACGAGGTCACGATCTCCGAGGAGTCGCTCCGCATCGGCGTGCGCCTCCGCGACGTGAAGCTCTCGCTCGCCGGAGAGAGCGAGTCGCCGGTCGCGACCCTCATCCAGTCCGGCGCGCTCGATCTCTCGAAGCCGGGCAACCTCGTGAAGTTCGTGCCGAAGAAGCCGCCGGCGGTCGTCGAGGCCGAGGGCGATCGCATCGTCATCGATCTCATGAAGGTGCCGAAGCTCGCCAACGATCCACGGGTCAAGCGCATCCTGGGCGTCCTCTCGCCGGTGCTCGGCATCCGCGCTATCGAGACCGATCGCGATCACCTCTGGATCAAGCTCCGCGCGACCCCCGCGGGCCTCCCCGAAGCGATCGGGAAGATCCGCAAGAACGGCGCCGCCAAGTAACATCCGCGATGTCGCGCATCGGCGACGATCTCGCCGACGAGCCGACCTCGCGATCCGCGCGTTCGCGTCTCTCCTCGCCATCGCCGTGTTCCACCTCCGCGCGGTGACCGCGCTTCGCGCGCGCGCACGCGGCCCGTCGGCGAACCGTTGACGGCGCCGCCGCCCATCGAGTCTCCTGCTACTCCATGAGCCGCCTCCTCCGCGTCTACGCCGGCGCCCTCCTCTGGATCGCGAGGAGACGACGTCGCGCGTGAGAGCGAGCCTCGCCGCGATCGCGCACGTCGTGCTCGCCGGCTGCGTGCTGGTGGTCACGCCCGACGAATACGGTTCGACGTGCCACTTCGCGGGCGAAGACTCGCGCTGCGGCTCGTGCTTGAAGCAGCGCTGTCAGGCGTTCATCGACGACTGCTGTCGCGACGAAGCGTGCACGTCGACCCTCGAGCGCGTCGAGCGATGCACCACGGGCGACGTGAAGGAGTGCGCGCTGCTCGGCGCGGAGAGCGAGGCGGCGGAGCCGTCGCGATCGAAGCTCGCGCGCTGCGCCGAGTCGCAGTGCAAGGCCGAGTGCGCCGGCGGTCTCACGAAGAGCGTCACGCGGTGCACCGTGCCGACGTTCGGGCAGGGCGGGACGTGCAACTGCGTGTTGTCGAGCACGCCGAACGAGACGCTCTGCTCCGAGGCGACCTTCCCCGGCACCGTCTGCTGCGCGCCCGAGGGCTGGCCGGCGCAAGGTCTCCGCTGCTCGTGCAAGGTGATCACGTGCGGCCCGAGCCGCGACGGGTGCTCGTGCATGCTCACCGACGGCGTGCAGGAAGGCCCGAGCTGCACGGGGAGGACGTGCTGCCTGCTCGGCGACACCTGCGCGTGCGGCACGAACACGTGCCTGCCGGAGGAGAAGATGGTCGCGTCGTGCTCGCGCGACGTCATCGAGTGCCCGCCAGGTCAGAAGCGCGTGACGAGCTGCTCGGCCGGCGACTGAACCGGCGACGGAGCCCTCA
The DNA here is from genome assembly GCA_019637175.1 of Labilithrix sp. Lineage (GTDB taxonomy): Bacteria > Myxococcota_A > Polyangia > Polyangiales > Polyangiaceae > Labilithrix. The sequence continues at coordinate 118,492 of JAHBWD010000005.1, forward strand.
GGGCGGCTCGATCGCGGCGGCGGGCAAGACGACGTCGATCTCGCCTTCGGTCACCTCGGCGCCCGTCGCGTGGAACGTGTTGCCGAGGAGGAGGAGCTCGCGCGCGCCGAGGTTCTCGCCGTTGCCCTCGCGCCTGAGCTGGCTCTCCCAGACGTTGATGCCTGCGCCGTTCAGATCGAAGCGCGACGACTCGATGAAGCCGCCGGCGCGCATGACGATGAGCGCGTGGCTGTCGTTGCGCCTCATCGACGAGCCGGTCATCACGAGGCGGCCCTCGTCGATGAGCAGGATGCCGTCGCCGAGGGCGCCGTCGCGCGACATGCGCGTGCGCTCGACGACGAGGCGCTCGGCGTCGACGGTCGCGGCGTGCGCGACGACGAGCCCCTGCTGCTCGTTGTCGGCGAGCACCGAGTCGTGGAGCTTGGCGATCGCGTCCTTCATCACGACGACGGCGAACGCCCTCGTCGCTCCTCCCGAGGGCCCGACGAGCGTGCCGGCGACGAGCGACTGGTCGAGCGAGAGGATCGTCCCCGGCTCGACGGCGGCGATGCCGATGCCCTGCGGGGCGACGACGGCGCTCCCTTCGAGGGTGACGCGCGCGCCGAGCAGCGCGGTGATCGCGTGCATCCCCTTGCGCGCGGTCGCGTGGGGCGCGATGACCGAGCTCCGGAGCGTCGCGCTCGAGCGCTCTTCGAACACGGTCATCCCTTGCGCCGCCGTGTGGCGGAGGGTGCTGCCCTCGATCTCGAGCCTCGCGCCGCCGAGGACGCCCATCATCGACGCCTCGACGTAGGGCCCGGCGTGATTGATCTCGCTGCGCCGGATGACGAGGCTCGCGTCGTCGGTCGTGTTCTTGTTGTATCTCCGCGACTGCCCGACGTTGAGCAGCGCGCACCGCTCGGTGACGACGGCGCTCTCTTCGATGGTCATCGCGCCGTTGATCCCGGAGAGCACCATGATGCTGTCGGTGATCGCGCGCGACGCCGCGATCGAGCGCTTGACGGTGACCTCGCTGCCCGTCTCCATCGAGGTGAACGCGCGGTCGAGATCGCGAAAGTCGCCTTCGGCGACGTCGATCTTCGATCCACCCTTGGCGACGACGCCGCGGATCGGATCGCGCGAGACGGCGAGGCGCCCGCCCGGATCGACGGCGCTCTGGAAGATCGACGCGTGGGCGCGGGCGCTCGTATCGACGGCGAGGCCGTTTCCCTCGAAGAGGACGTGCTCGATCTCGACGTCGGCGGTCGGGCCCGAGGCCACGACGGCGATGGTGAAGTCTCGCAGCGTGAGTCCTTCGAGCGTGAGCTTTCCGCGGGGCAGGCCGAACGCGGCGTTCGATCCGGTGCCCTTGATGATCGTGTCCTTCGCGCATCGGCCGACGACGCGGACGCCGGGGCGCGTGATCATTCCCTTGGTCGCGGCGTACGCGTACGTGCCGCGGTCGATCGCGATCACGCTGTTCTCGGCGGCGTACTGGATCGCCTCCTCGAGCGACTCGACGTCGCCGGGCCGAACGACCTTCGTCGCGCCCGGAGGAGGGAAGGGCGCATCGCAGTCGTCGATCGGCACGCACGACGTGTCGCCGAGCGTGGCGCGCGTGGCGCCTGCGCACGCCTTCGAAGGACGGATCGCGCGGAAGCCCCACCCCTCGGGCGCGGCTTCGAAGCCTTCGGGGATCTCGGTCGTCCCGACGGGTCGACACGAGCTTCCGTCGAGCGACGACATCGATCCGGGCCCGCACGTGACGTCCCCCGGCGGCGGCAGCGCCTCGCTCGATCCGGAGACGAACGTGCGCGTCTCGGTCGTGCACCCGACCGCGACGAGCGCACATGTTAAGGAGAGGGCCCCCAGCCGCGACATTCGGGCTGTGAGCTAGCACACCTTGTGCGATAGGCCAGAACGGCGTGTTTTTCGGCGGGATCTGGCGTCTCAAGCTCAGCGAAGTTGTCTGGTCTCCTTGCGGAGGGCCCCGCATCGTCCTTGGACGCAGGCGCATCGCGCGCCGTGTCCGATGGTTCCAAGCACGACGTGTTGCGCGCGGCCGACGCCGTCGAGGCGCGGCTTGGATCGCCGCGCACGTGCGTGCATGACAGCTGGATCGCGTCGTCGTCGCTCGCGAAGCTCGCGCGCACGGCGTGCGACGGGAACGCGCCCGCGTTTCCGATCGTGCATGCGTCGCCGTCGAACGCGGCGCTCGCGTTCGCGGTTTGGCTGGTGCGTTCTCGGGTCGCGATCGCGACGCGCGTGCACGCGCCGAGCTACGCGATGACGGCGGGTGCGGGTGGAGGCGTGGATGCGGCTGCGGGCGGAGGCGATGCGTCTCGCTCGACCTCGATCGGCGCGCGCGGACCCCGTGGACGAGCGACGAGCGCTCCTCCCGCCGCGACGATCAAGCTGCCGCAGAGCTTGCGCATTTTCGCGAGCCTAGCCGCCCTCGCGCCGGAAGATCAGTCGTGCTAGAACACCCTCGTTTTTTCGGGGAGTCGCACAGCCCGGTAGTGCACAAGCTTTGGGTGCTTGTCGTCGCGGGTTCAAATCCCGCCTCCCCGACCAGTTGTCGTCCTAGTCCGAGAAAAACGGCACGAATGCGAGGGACGGAGGATCCGTTTCCCACCAGTTGCCCAGCTCCTCCGGCTCGGGCTACTTCCCGAGCTTCCCCATCGCAGCCTTCAGGTCGTCGCCCGTGGCATGGGCGTAGCGCTGGGTCATCTCCAGCTTCGAGTGGCCGGCGAGCATACGCACCGCCTCGAGGCCGGCGCCGCGCCTCACGAGCTCCGTGATGAAGTAGTGCCGGAGCGAGTGGAACGACCGCTCCTTGAGGCCCGACGTCTTCAGGAACCGCTTGAAGGCACCTTCTGCCGTCGCGGCGTCTCACCATTCTCGTCGAGCACGATGCGCGCCCGCGGTAGCTTCGACCGCACGGCGACGCGCAAGCGCTCCTCCAGCTCCGGGATGAGCGGCACGATGCGGTCGTCCCCGCTCTTCGGCGTCAGTGGAGTTGCCCCGGTTTTTTGGACACCTGACGTAGCCCGAGATGGGCTACGGAACGGAGGTCGTTCATGGGATCGCGTAGGCAGCGGAGGAAGTTCACGCCGGAGTATCGGGCGGAGGTCGTTCGGCTTGTTCGGACGAGCGGGAAGAGCGCGGGGCAGATCGCTCGCGAGCTTGATCTGACGGAGACATCGGTGCGCGCATGGGTCGCGCAGGCGGAGATCGACGCGGGCAAGGGCAAGAACGGCGAGCTGACGACGGCGGAGCGCGAGGAGCTCGTTCGCCTTCGCCGCGAGAATCGCGTGCTGCAGATGGAGCGAGAGATCCTGCGAAAAGCGACGGCCTTCTTCGCCAAGGAGACGACGTGAAGTTTGCGTTCGTCGCGGTGGAGAAGGCCTCCTTTTCGGTAACTGTACTGTGCAAGGTTCTCGAGGTCTCGCGAAGCGGGTTTTACGCGTGGACGGAGCGCGTGCCATCGGCGCGCTCGCTCGAAGACGCGAAGCTGCGCGTCCACGTGGCCGCGGCGTACGAGCTTGGTCGTGGGGCGTACGGCGCGCCGCGCATCCACCGTGAGCTCCGCGCCGGGGGCTTCAACGTGAGCCGCAAACGCGTCGCGCGGCTCATGGGCGAGCTCGGGCTGCAGAGCCGTAGGAAGCGACGGTTCAAGGCGACCACGGACTCGAACCACGCGATGCCGGTCGCGGAGAACGTCCTCGACCGCAAGTTCGAGGTCGACGCGCCGAACGTCGCGTGGGTGACTGACATCACATACGTCTGGACGTCCGAGGGCTGGCTGTACCTCGCGGCGATCCTCGACCTCTTCTCGCGTCGCGTCGTCGGGTTCGCGATGAGCGAGCGCATCGACCGCACGCTCGTCCTCCAGGCGCTCACCGCCGCCGTCGGCCGCCGCGTGCCGAATGCGGGGCTCGTGCACCACTCCGATCGTGGCTCGCAGTACGCGAGCAACGACTACCAGACCGCGCTCGACGACCTTGGCGTCGTCTGCAGCATGAGCCGGAAAGGCAATTGCTGGGACAACGCCGTCGCGGAGAGCTTCTTCGCCACCTTGAAGACGGAGCTCGTCTACCAGCGTCGCTTCGCGACCAGGGCAGAGGCCCGAGAGGCGATCTTCGAATTCATCGAGGTGTTCTACAACCGCCAGCGTCGGCACTCGTCCCTCGGGTACCTCAGCCCGGTGGACTACGAGATGAAATTTGAAGAAGCGATGAGAGAGCGAGAGACGGAGAAAGCAGCGTAATCAACCTGTCCACGAGATCGGGGCAGACTCACTACCGCAGAGAGCTACCGTACGTCGTCGACCTTCTACGGGGCCTCGACGTCCGCATCGACACCGTCGTCGTGGATGGCTACGTATGGCTCGATGCGGGTCGCCCAGGATTCGGCGCGCACCTGCACGCCGCCCTTGGCAGCACGCATGCTCTGATCGGCGTGGCGAAGCGTCCCTTTCGCGGCGCGGCGAACGCGCTCTCGCTTCTTCGCGGGAAGAGCAAGGATCCGCTCTTCGTGAGCGCTGTAGGGTGCGACCTGCGCGAAGCCCTCGAGAGTATCGCCTCCATGCACGGCCCTCATCGGATCCCCACGCTGCTCAAGCGCGCGGACCAGCTCTCGCGGGAATAGGTCGACCCATCGGAGGTCGGGGAGGGGGGCGTTCACGAGCTCACGTTCGCCCGGAACCTGCGCCACCACCCGTCGGCCTCATCCTCTGCACGAAGGAGAACGCGGCGGTCGCGAAGTTCCTCTCGCGACGCGCGCGTCGAGAACGCCCCCCGAGTAGAGCCGGAGAGGGAAGCCGCGTGCGCAAGCTGCGCCGTGGGAGGTAGGCCGGACAGAAGGCGGTGCGACAGTCGCGGTAAGTTGCGGAGTTGCCGGGGTTTCGGCCTGGACGAGGTGCTGAGCTTTCCGTCCATGAATTGTGGACATCTTGATTGCGTGAGGGTAATCAAGGATGCACAATGTGTCCAAGAATCATGGACGCAGTGGCGCTTGCTCCGGTTGACGTTCTCGTTGCGATGAAGCTCGTCGTTGATCCCGAGCGCGCAGGTTCGGTGCGCCAGCTTGGCGAGGAGCTTGGGATGTCGAAGAGCGCGGTGGCTTACTCGCTCAATCGGTTGACCGCGCTCGACCTCGTAAAAGCGGAGGGGGGAGCGCGGCGCATCAACAAGCTCGCGCTCCGCGACTTCCTCGAGAACGGCGTTCGATGGATTGCGCCGGCGAAGATCGGTGACTTCGAACTGGGGTTGCCGACTGCACATAGCGCGGACGTGCTCGCCCAGAACTTCGTTGGTGACGCCGACCCCTTCGTCATGCCCCTTGCGCATGGTCCAATGCGCGGGCGCGCGGTGAGCCCGCTGCACCCGCTAGCGCCGAAGGCCGCGGCCCGTGACGAGCGTCTGCATCGCCTTCTTGCGGTTGTCGATGCCCTCCGCATCGGGCGTGCGCGGGATCGGCAAGTGGCGGCGAAGGAGCTGCGTTCGTGGCTCTGAGGGGCGAGGCGCATCGCGCGGCCATTCGCGCAGTGCTCTCGGTCTTCGGCGCCGATGCTACTCACTTCGTCTTCGTGGGCGGGTGCACACTGGGCCTGTACGCGACTGCACGTCCGGATGGAGCGCCGCTCCGCGCGACGAAAGACGTCGATTGCATCTCCACCCGCCAGCCATGGGTGCTCCAGGAGCAGACGCTCGCTCGACTCTGCGCGGAGGGCCGCCTCAGTCCTGAAAAGGAGCTCCAATGCCGATACCGCATCTGCGGCACCGAGTATCTCGTCGACGTGCTTTCCCCTGATGGAGCGAACGTCGGCGGCGTGAATGCGTGGTTCGCACGCGCTGCAGCTCGAGCGGCGGAGTACGACGTCGGAGATGGCGTACGCGTGAACGCTGTCACGCCGCCGTACTTTCTCGCCACGAAGCTGGTGGCGTTCGAAGACCGCGGGCCAGACGTGCAGTCGAGCGTCGACTGCGAGGATATCGTCGCCCTCGCCGCCGAAATGGCGGACCTTGCTTCGCTCGTCCATGCAGAAGGGATGCATGCGGACGTTGCAGCTCTCTGGAAGAGGGTCTTCGACAAGTACGGCTTCGGTGTCGACGACCTGTCGGACGTCGTCGATGGTCACCTCGACTTTCGCGAAGACGAGCACCGTCGGCGCGTCGTCGAGACGCTGAGAGCGCTCGCCCGCGGGTGACGTCACGCCACGAGCGGCAGCGAAGAGGCCTCGACTCCCAGCCTCGTTCGAGTCGCGCGCCGCCGCGTACGTCGAGATCCTCGCCGCGGGCGCCGCCGAGGCGGCGTCCTGATCCTCGGGTAGGCGGCTCCGCTCGGGCTTCATCCTCGCGCCGGTCTTTTTTTCGAGCACCTTCGCGCCGCGGACGCTAGATTCGCGCCGCCTTCGCAGGCGCCCCCCCTGGCAAACTCGCAAAAAGAGAGAACACGTGGCCGCTCGCATCCCCCTCGACCGCATCCGCAACATCGGCATCTCGGCTCACATCGACTCGGGCAAGACGACGCTCACCGAGCGCGTGCTGTTCTATACCGGCCGCATCCACAAGATTCACGAGGTGCGCGGCAAAGACGGCGTCGGCGCCAAGATGGACTCGATGGACCTCGAGCGCGAGAAGGGCATCACCATCCAGTCCGCCGCGACCTACTGCGTGTGGAACGGGTCGCAGACGCAGCTCCAGGCCCACAACATCAACATCATCGACACGCCAGGTCACGTCGACTTCACGATCGAGGTCGAGCGCGCCCTCCGCGTCCTCGACGGCGCCATCCTCGTGCTCGACTCGGGCAAGGGCGTTCAGAGCCAGTCGATCACCGTCGACAAGCAGATGAAGCGCTACCGCGTCCCGCGCATCGCGTTCGTCAACAAGATGGACAACCCGGGCGCGAACTACGAGCGCGTGTCGGCGATGCTCAAGGAGAAGCTCGGGCATCACTCGGTGACGATCCAGCTCCCGATGGGCGCCGAGCACGAGTTCAAGGGGATCATCGACCCGATCGTCGGCAAGGCGTTCTACTTCGACGGCGACGACGGCGAGAAGATCCGCGAGGAGGACGTCCCCGCCGAGTACGCCGACGCGGCGAAGGCGGCGCGCGAGAAGATCATCACCGACGTCTCCGACGTCGACGACGTGCTCGCGGAGAAGTTCATCAACGAGGAGCCGATCTCGGTGGAGGACATCCGCGCCGCGATCCGCCGCGCCACGTTGGCCCTCAAGATGACGCCCGTCATGTGCGGATCCGCCATCAAGAACAAGGGCGTCCAGCTCTTGCTCGACGGCGTCGTGCACTACCTCCCGAACCCGACGGAGGTCGTCAACGAGGCTCACGATCAGACGAAGGGCGAGGAGAAGGTCGTGGTCGAGTCCGACGCGAAGAAGCCGTTCGTCGGCCTCGCGTTCAAGCTCCAGCAAGACAAGTACGGGCAGCTCACGTACTTCCGCGTCTATCAGGGGTCGGTCTCGGCCGGCGACACCATCTTCAACACCAGCAACGAGATGCGGAAGGTGCGCGTTCCCCGCATGTTCCGCATGCACTCGGACGATCGCGAAGAGATCCCGACCGCCGAGGCCGGCGACATCGTCGCCTTCTACGGCGTCGAGGCGAGCTCGGGCGAGACGTTCACCGACGGCAAGGTCAACGTGACCCTCACGTCGATGCACGTCCCGGCGGCCGTCATCTCGCTCGCGGTCGCGCCGAAGGATCGCTCGACGGAAGTGAACTTCTCGAAGGCGCTGAACCGCTTCACGAAGGAAGATCCGACCTTCCGCGTCCACCAGGATGAAGAGTCGCAGCAGACCATCATCAGCGGCATGGGCGAGCTCCACCTCGACATCTACATGGAGCGAATGAAGCGCGAGTACTCCTGCGAGGTCATCGCGGGCCAGCCGCAGGTCGCCTACCGCGAGTCGATCACGAAGCACGCGGAGATCGCCTACACGCACAAGAAGCAGACCGGCGGCTCCGGCCAGTACGCGAAGATCGCGGGCTACATGGAGCCGCTCCCGCCGGACGCGATCGAAGCCTACGAGTTCGTCGACGACATCACCGGAGGCGCCATCCCGAAGGAGTTCATCCCGTCGTGCGACAAGGGCTTCCGGGAGAGCGTGAAGAAGGGCCAGCTCATCGGATTCCCCGTCGTCGGCATCCGCGTCGCGGTCAACGACGGCGCGGCGCACGCGGTCGACTCGTCCGAAATGGCGTTCAAGACGGCGGCGATCATGGGCTTCCGCGAGGCCTACGCCAAGGCGGGGCCGACCATCCTCGAGCCCGTCATGAAGGTCGAGATCGACGCGCCCACCGAGTTCCAGGGCAGCGTCGTCGGGCAGGTCAATCAGCGACGCGGCATGATCCTGGAAACGACCGCCGGCGATACCGTCAGCATCGTCGCCGAGGTGCCGCTCAACGAAATGTTCGGCTACTCGACGGACCTCCGCTCTGCGACGCAGGGCAAAGGCACCTTCACCATGGAGTTCTCGCGGTACGCGATCGTCCCGAGGCAAGAGCAAGAAGAGATGACGAAGAAGTACCGCGAGAAGCTCGCCGCCGAGGCGAAGAAGTAGAGAGGGGCGCGGGCCTTCGTGCACGCGTGGCGGAGCCGCGTTCGATCGCTCCCGGCGTCTCGGCGCCGGGGGCCGCGCCTCCGTCGAGTCGCTGCCGGTGCGCTCGTCGTGCTCTCGGGTCCACTCCTCGCGAGCTGCGCACCCGCGACACGGATCAACGGCGCGCCTGTCGCCGTCAACGCTCCGGCGATCGGTGAGCCGGACGCGACGACCGGCGCCGTGAAGGTCGACCTCGGCCTCGAGGATCCGGACGGCGACCGACTGACCTACACGAGCGACGGGAAAGGCGACGTCGCGACCAACCCGGATGGGACGCTCCTCTACACGCCGACGGCTGCGTCGCGCGCCGAAGCCGCCGCGACCGAGGGCCCAGACGTCGAATCCGTCACGTTCACCGCCAATGACGGCAACGGGCACGCGACGACCGTGACCGTCGACATTCCGATCCGCGCGGCTGCCGGGCCGGAGATCGTGCAGATCGACGTCGGGACGCCGGATGCGTCGGCTGTCGTCAGGGGCGCGATCCACGCCCGTCACTCGGATGGCGATCCCCTTCGATTCGATCTCGCTTCGCCGCCGCTGAACGGTGCACTCACTTTCGATCCCCCGCCCCAAGCGATGAACGGCGTGTGGATCGGCAACTTCGTGTACAGACCGACGGCAGAGGCTCGAGAACGCGTCGCGACCGGCACGGGCCCCACGGAGGACCACGTCGTGGCGAGAATCTCGGACGGGGACAGAGCCGTAGTCGTTCGCATCAGCGTTCAGATCGCCCCGTGACGGCCGGCCAAGGTTCTTCGGGCGACGGAGCACACCGCCGGCTGGGCGCAGGTCGAAGCGGCGTGCGACGGCGCCAGGCGATCGATCGTCAGCGTGCTCCAAGACTTCGTGCACGGATCCGGGCACCTGAGCCGAGATGTATGCCACGCTACATCGATTGATCCCCCCGTCGCCCCCGCAGGACCTCGAGTGATTCGGCCCACGTTCGCGATGGTGGGACTGTGTCTCTCGACGGGGATCGCGGACCCTTCGGCTCCCGAGGAGCCGCAAACGGAAGTCGCCTCGGAGCGCGCGCCCGATCGGCCGGATTCCGAGGCAGGCGGCATCTGCGAAATCGACCCGTCGGCGTGTCCGACGCAAGCCGACATCGCGGCCATCGCGAAGCGTGCCATCCTCATCGATGTCGTTCCGGTACACCCTCGGCTCGAGCTCCGTCGCCGACGCTTCGAGCTCGAGACCGCGTGGTCGGTGTCGCCGACCGCCGGCGCAGGTCCACACTTCGGGCTGCGTCGCTACTGGACGGATCGGCTCGGGCTCGGGCTCGACGGCACGCTTCTCTGGTGGGGCGACGGCAGCACCGACGACGCACCAGGTTGGACCGCGGCAGCCAATCTCTCGTGGGTGCCGTGGGCGACGGATCCGTACCGGCTGAGCCCCGATTCCGGTCGGCGGGTCGTAGGGCCGAGCGTGGACCTCCACGTCGGCGCCGGCGGTGGCGTCCTTGCGCGCCGGAACCGCGGCGTGCCGGTCGTGCCGCGCGCCGCCCTCGACGCCTTCGTCGGGCTACGGTTCTTCGTGAACAGGTGGTTCGCGATCACGCTCGATGCACGTGCCTACGCCACGATCGCCGAGCGTCCGGTCGACTTCTTCGGGACGCTCGGGGTCGCGTTCCTCTTTCCGAGTCGAGTGCTCGTCGAGCAGTGACCGCGTGCAGCGCTCAGTCGGACGTCGCGTCGCTCGACGCGTCACGTTTGGGGCAGTCGTTCGCGTACGGAACGGGCGTGCCGCCCTGACCGACAATGACGTAGGCGGGGCAGCCATCTTCGTCGGTGGTACGCGCGAGGGGCGGAATGTTGTCTTGGTACGCTCCGCAAGACGGGTTCTTCGCGCGGCTCCCACCCATCGAGACCGTGTTGCAGCTCGTGGGCGGCTCCGACAGAGGGCAACACTCGTCGGAAGAGTCGTTCGAGGAAGAGCTGCACGCTCCGCTCATGACCAGCGCAAACAGCCCGACGAAAGGGAGAGCAAGCAGACGAAGACGACGGCGGACGACCATGACCGCACGCAAGCATTCGACGTGCCCAGGGCCGATGACGGGGTCTCCGCGCGGATTTCGCGTCGTCGTACGCTCCTTCGCCTGACAACGCTGTCACGGTCGTTACGTCGCGTCGACGATTGAACCGCTCACGTGTCCACGTTCACGCGGTCCCAGGGGACTTCGCCGAAGCGCTCTTCGCCGAGAGCGAGATCCGCTTCCTCGCGAGATCGACCGAGAGCACGCGCACCTCGAGGCGGTCGCCGACGCGCACGACGGTGTTGGGATCCTTCACGAAGCGATCGGAGAGCTGCGAGACGTGCACGAGCCCGTCTTGGTGAACGCCGATGTCGACGAAGGCGCCGAAGGCCGTCACGTTCGTCACGACGCCCTCGAGCGTCATGCCTTCCTTCACGTCTTCGATCGTTCGCACGTCGTCGCGAAAAGACGGGGCCTCGAACGAGGCGCGCGGATCGCGGCCCGGTCGCGCGAGCTCGCGGCGGATGTCTTCGAGCGTCGGCGCGCCGACCTCGTCGTCGGCGTAGCGCGACCAAACGATGCGCGTGAGGAGCGCTTCGTCGCCGACGAGCGCAGACACCTCGACGCCCGCGTCTCTCGCGATGCGCTCGACGAGGCGATAGCGCTCGGGATGGACCGCGCTCGCGTCGAGGGGGTTGTTCGCTCCGTGGATGCGCATGAAGCCGGCGGCCTGCTCGAACGCCTTCGGGCCGAGGCTGCTCACGTCGAGCAGCTCGCGTCGTGAACGGAAGCCGCCGCGCGCGTCGCGGTGGGCGACGATCTTCTTCGCGAGCGAAGGGCCGACGCCCGCGACGCGAGAGAGGAGCGACGCGCTCGCGGTGTTCAGCTCGACGCCGACCGAGCTGACCGCCGACTCGACGACCTCGTCGAGCTTCCTCCGGAGCAGCGGCTGATGAACGTCGTGCTGGTATTGCCCGACGCCGATCACCTTCGGATCGAGCTTCACGAGCTCGGCGAGCGGATCCTGGAGGCGGCGCGCGATCGAGGCGGCGCCGCGCACCGTCAGATCGACGTCGGGCATCTCTTCGCGCGCGACGTCGCTCGCCGAGTACACGCTCGCGCCCGACTCGCTCACGAGGACGACGATGACGTCCTTGGCGTTCATCTCGGCGACGACCGCGCGGGCGAAGTCGGCCGTCTCGCGGCCGTGCGTGCCGTTGCCGACGGCGACGGCCTTCGGCGCGTGCTTCGTCACGAGCGCGGCGAGCGCCTTCTTCGCGGCGGTGAGCTGCGCTTCGCCCTGCACGAGGTGGAGCACCGTGTGCATGAGGAGCTTGCCCGTGTCGTCGACGACGACGCACTTGCAGCCCGTGCGCTGCCCGGGATCGATGCCGATGACCACGTGGCGACCGAGCGGAGGCGCGAGGAGCAGCTTCGCGAGGTTCTCGGCGAAGATCTTCACGGCCTCGACGTCGGCGCGCTCCTTGAGATCGGCGCGCACGTCGGACTCGATCGACGGACACAAGAGGCGCTTCGAGGAGTCGACGAGCGCCTCCTCGAGCTCGGTCGCGAACGGCGAGCCTCGGCGCCACCCGACGAGCTTGGCGGTCTCGAAGGCGAGGGCGTCCTCGTCGACGCGAACCTTCACCCGGAGCACGCCCTCTTCCTCCCCGCGCAGGATCGCGAGGACGCGATGCGAGGGGATCGTCCGGCAGCGCTCCGAAGTGTCGTAGTAGGCCTCGAACTTCGTCGGCGCCTTCGTCTTCGCCGGGACGCGCGCGCTCTCGACGAGGCCTTCGCGATCGAAGCGCGCCCGCGCGAGCGCGCGGACGTCGGCGCGATCGGCGACGAGCTCCGCGACGATGTCGCGCGCGCCCGCGAGGGCGGCGTCGACGTCGGGTACGTCTTTGTCGGCCGAGACGAACGCGCGCGCTTCGGTCCGCGGATCGCCTTGCGAAGGCTGCGCGAAGATGCGCTTCGCGAGCGGCTCGAGCCCGCGCTCGCGCGCCATCGACGCGCGCGTGCGGCGCTTCGCTTTGTAGGGCGCGTAGAGATCTTCGAGCGCCGCGCGCGAGGCGCAGGCTTCGAGATCGCGGCGAAGGTCCGGCGTGAGCTTGCCCTGGGCCTCGATCGCGCGGAGGATCGTCTGCCGCCGCGCCTCGAGCTCGAGGAGCGACTCTCGCTTCTCTTCGACCGCGCGAATGGCGACCTCGTCGAGGCCTCCCGTCTGCTCCTTGCGATACCGCGCGATGAACGGGACTGTGGCGCCGCCGGCGAGCAGCTGCGCGACGGCGCGGACGCCGCGAACGGGGAGCTTCAGGTCCTCGGCGATGCGAGGCGACGGATCGAAGTCGCTCATGGTGCTAGGAGGTCACGGCAGCTCCGTGACGAACCGCGCGAGCAGCGTCTTCGTCTCCGACGCGAACTTGATCGTGAGCTTGGCGTCTTCACCGGCGCCGTCTTGCGATACGAGCGCGCCCTCTCCGAACTTCGGATGGGAGAACCGCTTCGGCGCCGCCGCGGGCGGGGGCGGCGGCGGACGCTTGAACTCCGGCTTCGGCATGCGCGTGGGGATCTCGCGCGGCGGCGCCGCGGCGGCGGCAGCCCGCTTGGGGCGCGGCGAAGCGCGCTTCGCGGCCGTCGTGGCCTTCGCCTCCGGCGCGACCTCGAGACCGATCGCGACGCGGAGCTCGCGTGCGCGCTTGGGATCGACCTCGTCGACGGCTGCGCGAAGCGCCGGAAGATCGAAACGCCCGAGCTCTTGCTGGAGGATCTCTCGACCGACGAGCGCGAGCGGTGTCGGCCGTCCGGCGGCGTCGTCCGCCGCCCACGCCCGCGCGAGCGCCCAACCGTCTTCCGGCGCGGCCGGCGGTACGTAGCCGAGCGCGAAATCGACGATCTCCTCGGCGGAAGGGAAAAAATCCCACTGCCCGAAGCCGGCCCCGAGGTTCTCTGCGATCTTCGCGGGGAGCTTCGAGCTCGCCGCGAGCGTCCGCCCCGCGAGCGCGCTCTCGGCATACGGCGCGCTGCCATGGGCGCGCGCCACCATCTTGATGAGCTCGTCGCGCGAGCACGGAACCAGTTGGTCGTCCAAGGCGATCAGCGTTCCTCTCGAGCGCGCGGTCGTCAAGTACGTCGTCTGCGTCCTCGGCTCCACCTCGAGCTCGCGGATCGCCCGAGGGCGTCGGATGGTAGGATCGTAGTTTGGTGTTTCTCGCGAGGAGGGGGTCAGCTCATGACATGGAGAACGATGCTGCGTTCCAACGTTGTCACCTGCTGCATCTGTGCGATCTGCGGAGTGCTTTCCTCTGGATGCTCCTTCCTTTTTGTCAAAGGCCCTCCCATCAACGCAGAGAAGCTTCCCCCGTCGAAGCCGGTCGAGTGCACGACCAGCCGAGCGGCGCCGGTGGTCGACGCCGCCGTGACGGCCTTCCAGGTCGTTCGGACCGTGTACGCCATCAAGGCATCGGACACCGATTATTGGAACGTCCCCATCAGTCGAGGCGCAGACATCGGCCTCGGCGTCGGTCTGACGACGCTCTTCGGTGCGTCGATGATCTACGGGTTGACGACGACGAGCGAGTGTATCGATGCGAAGGAGAGACACGCTCGGCGTCGGCGGGCACCGCGGAGGTCGCCGGTGAATGTCGATGCGGCCCCGACGCCGTCGGTCGAGCCGGCTCCTGGCGTACCAGAGACGGTTACGCCCACCGAGGATGACGCGACGCCGGCGCCTGCGGAAGGCGACGAGGACGCTGCGACCGGCGAAGGCGCTTCGCGCGTCCCCGCCGATTGACACGGGCGTCTTCGCGGCGTTCTCCAAAGGGAGGCGCGGCGGGGCGCCCGCGTGCAGTCGCTCTGGGACGACTGGAGATGGCGTGTGTTGTCGCGCTGGCAGGCGTGTCGCCGTTTCGCGCTTCGCCTCGTGCTACCCTTCGTTCAAGGAGAACGGCCGTGGCTCTTGCTGCAGCTTCGATACCCGCAGGCTCGAGCGCCTTCACCGTCCTCGACGTGGAGAGCATCCTCGCGCGGCTTTCGGCCGAGGCGAGGGCTCGCGTCATTTGGGCGAGAGGTCCGATCCAGGAAGTCCTCTTCCAACTTCAGGAGGAGCCCTTGACGGACGAGCTCGTCGCTTCTGCGGCGAGGCGCGCGTGGAACCCCGTTTGGTCACTGTCTCGCGCGTTCCGGGAGGCGTTCGCGACCAACCCCGAGCAGTGGAGGGCTGCTCTCGCTGCGGACCTGAAGCGCGACGGCGAGATCCTCGAACGCATCGTCGCCGACGAAGACTCTCGGGAGACGCTCAGGTGGATCTTCGGTCTCCTGCGCTCCTACTACGACCTCGTCGTCACCGCCGTCCCACCCGACGTCATCCTCTCGGCGCCCGAGGGCGAGATCGCCGGACTTGCAGACGACAAGGACTTCCAGCCGCTCTTCGCGGGCCAGATCGCTCTGCTCGCCGCGATCGACGCGGCCAAGGTCGCCGGGAGGGCCGATCGCGCGCGCGATCTTCTCGACGTTGCGTTCCTCGAGCTCAAGAAAGCGCAGGTGTCGCTCCAGCGCCATGGTCTCTGGTTGACGCCCTTCCCGAGCGAGACGCAGGAGCAGAGGGGCGATCGCGCGATTCGCTACGCGGAGCGATTGCGGGAGGTCCTCTCGGAGGAGGACGTGCAAGTTCTCGACGCTGCCCGACTGCAGACCCTTCGATGACCCTCCTCGATACGAGTCTCGCGTCGAAGTACGTCGATCCTCGGGCCGGCGAACGTTTCCCGAAGCTCGTGGCGTACGTCGACGAGACGGTACGGACGGCTGGGCTCGTCGTGTCGGTCGTCACGCAGTACGAGCTTCGTCGCGGTGTCGAGGCGCTGACGTTGCAGGGGAAGGGCCGCAGGAAACGTGTCGCTGTCGAGCGCTTCCTGGACGCGGCGTACGTCCTCGGGCTCGATGAGGGCGGCGGTGCGGGATGGAACCTCGCGGCGTCGCTCTGGGCACGAGCGCGCGTCATGAAGCCGAGTCTCACGCTCAGCGAGGGGGATCTCCTCATCGCGGCGACCGCCGCGTTTCATGGTCGGCCGTTGGCGACGACCGATGCTCGCCTGGGCGACGCGCTCGCGCGGGTCTCGTTTCCAGTCCCAGTTCACGTGGTCCCGCTCGCCTGACTCGGGCCGCTGCGTTCGCGTGATGGAAGTCTCACCGCGGTGAGACGATTGTCGGGTACCCAGCAGTCCTTCGAGATTCAGCGAGGCGACGGATCGGAGTCACCCAGGGGGCGCTCTCCGGATTACGCTCGCTTCGATGGATCTCGACTGGGTCTCACGCGTCGCCGGGGGAGGGAAGGCGCGGCGTGGCGCCCGCGTGCAGTCGCTCTGGGGCGGGTATGGGGAGATCGTGCGCGTCGAGATCGTCGGGGGCGACGTCGAGAGCGTCATCGTCAAGTGCGTCACGCCGCCCGCGCGCGCGAAGAACGACGTGTCCGACGCGAGGAAGCGAAGGTCGTACGAGGTCGAGCGCGTCTTCTACGAGCGCTTCGCGCCGCGCTGCTCGGCGGCGTGTCGCGTGCCTCGCCTCTTCGGCGCGCGCGCGACGAACGCGGCGCGAGGACGCGACGCCGCGTGGGTCTTCGTCTTGGAAGATCTCGACGGGGCCGGATACCCAGAGCGCCGCGGCTCGGCCGACGACGAGACGCTCGATCGATGCCTCGCGTGGCTCGCCGCCTTCCACGCCACGTTCTTCGCGACGCCGCCGAGCGGCCTCTGGGCGACCGGGACGTATTGGCACCTCGCGACGCGACGTGAGGAGCTCGAGAACGTACACGAAGCGGTGCGCGCGATCGCGACGCGAGTCGACGCGAAGCTCGCGTCGTGTGTCCATCGAACGCTCGTGCACGGCGACGCGAAGCTCGCGAACTTCTGCTTCGCGCGTGACGGTCGCGTCGCGGCGGTCGACTTCCAGTACGTCGGCGGCGGCTGCGGGATGAAGGACGTCGCGTATCTCGTCGCGGGTGAGCCCGGCGAAGCGCGCGCCGTCGACGCGTACTTCCGTCATCTACGGCGCGAGCTCGACGCGCGCGCGATCGACGCCGGAGCGGTCGAGGCGGAGTGGCGCGCGCTCTATCCGTTCGCGTGCGCCGACTTCTACCGCTTCCTGGCGGGCTGGGCTCCTGGCCACTTCGCCCGCGATCGCCACGCCCAACGCGTGCTCGACGACGTCGCGCGCCGCCTCTGACGGATCGACGGCCGACCTTGCGCACGAGCGCCTCATGAGTCAGCTTGAAACCGTGATCGCGTTCTCGCGCCTGCGCTGAGCCGGCGGCCGCAAGGCTGCCCTTCGCCGCCCCCGCTTCCGCCCATCGGAAGACCGGGCGCGTCGGCTCGCGCCTCGAGAACGATCCGACCCGTCCGGTCTTCCCCCTACGTTCGCCTCGCGAACCCGGAGAAGACGCCATGAACGACGATCCCACGACGCCGTCTGCCGCCGACCTCATCGCCCGCGCCCATGCCGCTGGACTTCCACTCACCGCCGTCGACGAGGTGCTCGACACGAGCGGCCTCGACTTCGTCGTCTTGCGCGCGAAGGATGCGGCGGGGGGCGCGTGGATCGTCCGCGCGCCGCGTCGTGACGCGGCCGCGCGCGCCGCCGAGGTCGAGGCACGAGTGCTCCGCCTCGTCGCAGCTCGCCTCGACGTCGCCGTTCCCGCGTGGCGTGTGCACACGCGCGACGTCATCGCGTATCCACTCCTCCCGGGGACGCCTGCGGTCACGTTCGGCGCCGAGGGTCCCTGCTGGAACGTGATCGATCCGAAGGCGGTCCCCGGCGCCTTCCTCGACTCCGTCGCCGCCGCGCTCACCGCGCTGTGGACCCTCTCGGACACCGCCCTCGTCGAGGCCGGCGTCCCTCGCGTTTCCGTGGCCGACGCGCGCGCCGACCTCGCGCGAGCGATCGAAGCGACGCGCGAGGTGCTCGCGCCCCCAGACCACCTCTTGTGCCGCTGGCAACGGTGGCTCGCGGACGATCGGCTCTGGCTGTCGCGCGTCGCTCTCGTCCACGGCGACCTCCATCCCGGACACATGCTCGTCGGCGCGGACGGCGCCCTCGTCGGCCTCCTCGACTGGACCGAAGCCAAGGTCACCGATCCATCCGTCGATCTCGCGCTGTTCTACGGGGCCTTCGGCGAGCGCGCGCTCGGAGAGCTCCTCGCGCGGATCGAGCGCGCCGGCGCGCCGGTCGAGTCGACGCTCGCGCGCCACGCCGCGGAGCGCTGGAGCGCCTTCCCCGCCGTTCTGGCGGAGTGGGCGCTTCGGAACGGCAACGAAGACGTCGTCGCTCACGCCCGGGCGCTCCTCGAGGCGGGCGTGTAAGACCGTCCGTCTCGTCCAGATCTCCGACAGACCACCAACGATCCGACCACGATGCTGAGTCTCGTTCTGCGCTGACGCTCTCGTTCCGTGAACGCTGCGTCGCGCGGCGCGCTCTACTTGCCCGTGCGCTCGCGGTGGCTGCACCCGGGCCAGCAGCACGGCCGGCGCTGGCCTTCCTCGAGCTCCTCGCGCGTTCGACGGATGCGGCGCTCTCGCGTCTTCTCCTGCTTCGCGTCTTCGACCCAGCAGATGAACTCGTTGCGCGCGAGCGGGGTGATGTCGTTCCACGCGGCGAGCGCCGCGGGGCTCGCGACGAGGGTGCTCCGCAGGTCTTTGGGGAGCTCGTGCACCACTCCACCCGGCACGCGCTTCGTCGTCACGGAGGAGAGTAGGACGCAAGCGGCCTACGGCGGTCAAGCGATTCGGACGATGAGCTACGCGTCGCCGATTGACGTCCTCGCGATCGATGCGGAGAGGCTCGTTCGCGTCTCCGGCATCTTCCAGAAGAAGAGGAGAGCGCCGACGAGCGCCACGGCAGCGTACGTCTGGAACGCTGCGTCGAACCCCATGTGTTGGATGACGAAGCCCGAAGCGAGGGGACCCATCACGGCGCCGAGTGCCTGCGCCGTCGCGATCATCCCGAGCAGCGTGTTGAAGCGGCCCTTGCCCGCCGTGATGTCGGCACACATCGACGGGACGAGCACGCCGTAGAGACCGGCGCCGATTCCGTCGAGGGACTGAAGCGCAAGAAGGATCGAGGGCGTGTCGGTGAGCGAGTAGAGAAAGATCCGCACGGGAAGGACCGCGAAACCGAACAGCATGATCGGCTTTCGCCCGAATCGATCACCGAGCCTTCCGGCGAGGTATGCGACCGGGACCATCACGGTCTGCGCGATGAGAACGACCGCGGCGACCTGGGCGTCCGTTCCATGGAGCCGTTTGATGTCGAGAGCCACCATCGGCATCACCGGGGCGTTCGCCAGGTGGAAGAGCGCCGTCGAGGCGAGCAGAGTCCTGGCGCGCCCGTCGCGGAGGAGAGAACCACGAGACGCCCCCGGCTCCTCGGTGGTCGCGTGGGCCACGTCCTCGGGTCGGATGAGCCTCGTCGAGGCGGCGGCGAGGAGCGACACGGCCATGATCGCCACGAAGATCGACTCGATGCCGAAGACCGTGGCGAGCAGCATCGCCGTGCCTGCGGCGGCGATGTTCCCCGCGTGATTCCACGCCTGGTTCTGACCCATCATCCGGTTCATGCCGTCGTGGCCGGCGAGCCCCAAGGCCAGCGCTCCGAGGAGCGGCTGGAAGAACGCTTGGCTGACGCCCGCGACGAACAGCATCGGGAAGATGATCGCGGGGTGCGCCGCTGCGATCGGAATGAGCCCGAAGCAGACCCCGAGCGTGACGGACGTCGCGGCGAGCAGTGAGCGACGCGTGCGAACCCGGTCGACGATCATGCCGGCGGGCGTCTGGAACAAGAAGACGCCGAGCCCAACGGTCGACGTCGCGACCCCGATCGTGTCGTAGCGCCAGTGTTGCTCCCGCAGGAGGTCGTTCAAGAACGGGAGGACGACGCCGATGACCTCAGCGAGAAAGAAGTTGGCGGCGTTCAGCCCGATGAGGCTCGTGCTTGCTCGCGCGCGCTGAGCTGTCGCGACGAGGTCCATGCGAGCCTCGGCGCAACCTTCATACCCGCACGACGAAGCTCGGTCTCGCTCGTGACGCAGCGGCGAGAGGCGGCGATGCGGTAGGGCCGTTCGCCTGCGCGCGGTGGTACCGTCGTTGCGAGATGGCCGCCCACGATGATCTCGAGATGACGCTGAAGGTGAAGTTCCAGTTCTACCGGGCGTCGAGGAAGACGGCGAAGTCGTCTGCCTGGTTCAAGCAGAAGGAGCATCTCGCAGCGGTCGTGGACGCGTTCGCCAAGCTGCCGCTCTTTGCCGATCTGACCGTGGCGGGCGTATGGGAGAGGGACGACTACCGGCCGTTCAAGAACACCAGCGCCGCGAAGGCGCTGGTCGCTACGGGACGCGACGAGGGGACGATGTTGCGGAGCGCCGTCGAAGGGCCCGATCTCACGATCATGTTCATGCCCTCCGACGACGCGCTCGATCTCACGCTCTCGTGCTCTCGTGCGCTGCTCGGCAAACACCGGGACACGATCGTCGAACAGTACATCGAGGCGACTCGAGGGGCGCGCGGAGCGTTGGCCAAGAGCGCCGGAGTCCTTCTCGCGTATGTCTTCCCCGCCTATCGCGTCAGTCGAAAGTTCTCGTATCCGCGACCGCGGCCGCCGCGGAGGCATCCAGGGATCCCGATGCACGCCGTCGTCGATCTGATCGACCTGCGTTTTCACGGTTCGAAGCACGCGGACGCACAACCCGACGAGGCGCGCGCGCTGACCTCGGCCACTCCTCCAGCGCCCGCCCGCCGGATCGAGAACGACGAGCTCGTCGTGGTCCAGTGGGCCAAGAACGCGAGCGAAGCCGAGCTGCAGCGTGCAGCCAGTGAGCGAGAGGTGTGGTTCTCGGCTCAGCTGCCCACGTTGATCGACCACGGCTTCAACGAGCAGGGCGATGAGCTCGAGGACAGAGGCAAGACGGAGCCCCGACCGCCGCTGACGCTCTACTCCGCCAAGCGGCGGATCGGCTACAAGGCGGTGCTCGTCCTCCCGGATGGCTCCGTCGAGCCGCATGCCTGGAACCAGGCCAAGAGGGTGCTCGAGAAGAAGGCGCTCGCCGACGGATCGCCCGTCGATGACGTCAAGATCGTGGTTCCCCTGCGGGAACACGCGTTCATGATCGCCGACGAGGCGAAGAAGGCCGGGTTCGGCGGCGTGCTCTATCCATCGGACGATGGACGGTTCTGGAACCCGGACCCGCCGGGGATGTGGCGCACGCCTCCGGCGTCGTAGCTCGTCGCTCGAATCACTCGCCCGAGCCGTTGCGCGCGAAGCGAGCGCTCGGCGATGATCGAGCGCATGGCGGCATCGTGTGGCTGCGCCGGCTGGGAAGGGACCGAACCTCACCATGTGGCGTCCTTTCCAGACGCGCAGTTCGAAACGCTCCAGCGCGAGGATCTCGGCGACCATCACGGCGCGATCCCCCATCGTGGTCGGCTGCGTTGCAGGACGTGCGGGTCGACGTTCGGCTACCGCTCGGAGCTCTCGAGCACGAACGTGACGCGCGAGTCCGAGATCGATCGCGTGATCGCGGCCCTGCGCGAAGGCAAGCGCGCGCAGGTGGGCGGCGGTCGATGCTTCAAGACGTACGTCATCGAAGACGGCCAGCCGATCATGATCACGTCCGACGACGGGTTCACCGAAGAGATTCCGATCACCGAAGCGCGCCTGCGCGAGGCCATCGCGGTCGATCGTTCGCTCTTTCTCGACTACTTGCGCGTCTGGCAGCGCTGATGCGTGACGTGTTGCATGGGGCCGCCGTTCGATCAGGCTTCGGGAGCATCCACGCCCGGCCGGCGATCCGCGCGGAGCTCGCCGAGGAGCGCACGCGGGGTGACGCCTGCGATCGCGCGGAACTCGGCGATGAGATGGGCTTGGTCGTAGTAGCCGGCGGTGACGGCGATGCTCGCCCAGGTTGCCCGAGCATCTTCGCGCGCCGCGCGTAGCGCGCGACGGAAGCGCGCGAGCTTCGCGAACACCTTCGGGCTGACGCCGACGGTCTCGCGGAACGCGCGACGCAGGTGACGATCGCTCACGCCGAGATCGGCGGCGACGGTGTTCACGTTGGCGCTCGTCAGCCTGTTGGCGGCGTCGAGCGCGAGCTCGACGCGGGCCTCGCGTTCGCTCGCGATCGTGACGCGCTGATCGATGGCGTTCTCGAGGACCTTCGCAGCGTCGAGCCCGTCGCGCGCTTTCGCGAGTCGGTCGACGAGCTGCCGCGTCGTGGCGGCGCCCCAGAGATCTTCGAGCTCGACGATGCGCCCCGCGAGCACGGCGGCAGGCACACCGAGCACCGCCTCGTGTGCGCCCAGACGAAGACGCGCCATCACGGTCCGCTGACCCGCACGGATGAGCTTTCGATGTGCTCTCTGCCGCCCGCCGAGCACGTGGAGGTCGAGACCGTTTCGCGCGGCCGGCCCGAAGCGGACCGCGAGATGGACCTCCGGACGCGGAAGCGCGACGCGCGGCGTGTCGTGCTCGCATTCGTCGACGAACAGCGCCGTCACGACACTTGCCATCGCGAGATTCTGTTGCGCATCGGAGCGCCGCGCAAGGCGTGTGTCCGCTTCTTCCAATTCACGGCGAGCGCGAATGCCTAGTCTCGCAGCATGAAGCTGCTCGTCACCGGAGCGACCGGAAAGGTCGGACACCGACTCACCAAACGACTCGCCGCGCGCGGCGACCACGTTCGCGCGCTCGTGCGCGATCCGGCGCGCGCCGCGGACCTGCGCGGAGATCGTATCGAGCTCGTCACGGGCGACTTGCTCGACGAGGGCTCGCTCACGGCCGCCGTGCGCGGCGTCGATGCCTTGGTTCATTGCGCCGCGTTCTTCCGCGGCGCGACCCCCGAACAAGCGCACGCGGTGAACGATCTCGGCACACGGCATCTCGCGCACGCCGCCCGCGCTGCCTCCGTGAAGCGCTTCGTCTTCACGAGCACGGGGTTGGTCTACGGATCGAATGGCGGCCGCCTCGCTCGCGAGGACGATCCATGCAACCCAACCGCCGCTTACCCGGTGAGCAAGCTCGCCGCCGAGCGCTTCCTCCTCGGGCTCGAAGGGCTCGACGCCTACGTGCTTCGCCTGCCGTTCGTGTATGGCGACGGCGATCCGCACATCGAGGAAATCATCCCGATCATGCGCGGCTTCGCGCCGACCTTCCGCATGTCGATCGGCCACCACGCCGACGTCGCACAGGCCGT
Source organism: Labilithrix sp. (assembly GCA_019637175.1). Classification (GTDB taxonomy): domain Bacteria; phylum Myxococcota_A; class Polyangia; order Polyangiales; family Polyangiaceae; genus Labilithrix. Next base: position 141,308 of record JAHBWD010000005.1, read on the forward strand.
GAGGCGCGTCCTCGATGCACCTTCGCCGGCGCACCGCGTCTACAACGTCGTCGATGACGAAGCCCCCGACTTGCTCACGCTCTTCGCATCGGTGGGCGCGCCGCCGCCCGACGGCTCGGCCGCAGAACGCGCGAGCGCGTTCGACGCGCTCCTCGACGGCCGCCGCATTCGCGAAGACCTCGGCTTCGCGCCCGAGTTCCCGCGTCTCACTTGACAGGGAGAGAAGCGAAACGGAGTGGCTCGAGGGGCAATGACCCGCCCCCGCCCCACGAGCGGGACGAAAATGACGTGTTACGCGAATCCATCGCTTTCGGTGAGTCCGCTGATACACTGGTGGCATGTCGGGGGGGAACGCGACCAGCGCCCAGCGCGAGGTCGAAGGCAAGTACACGATCCGCACCACGCTCGGGACCGGCGCGGGTGGAGAGACGTTCGAGGCGATCGACGTGCGCGATGGTTCACGCATCGCGCTGAAGCGCCTTGCGCTCTCGGCGACGCGCGATTGGAAGGCGGTCGAGCTCTTTCAGCGTGAGGCACGTGTGCTCGCGGGCCTGAATCATCCGTCGATCCCGCGCCTACGCGAGAGCTTCGTGGTCGAGTCCGAGCAAGGGCCAGTCTCCTATCTCGCCCATGACTTCGCGCCCGGCCAGTCGCTACGCGGTTGGACGGAGGCTGGCTGGCGTCCCGACGAGGCCGAGGTCGCTCGGATCGGTTGCTTCCTCCTCGACGTCCTCGCGTATCTCCATGCGCTGCATCCGCCGGTGATCCATCGCGACATCAAGCCTGCGAACGTGATCCGATCGGAAGACGGGCGGCTGTGGCTCGTCGACTTCGGCGCAGTGCGGGACGCGACGGTCACGATGACGGGGGGCAGCACCGTCGTCGGAACGTACGGCTACATGGCGCCGGAGCAGTTCCGCGGGCACGCCGTGTTCGAGAGCGACGTGTACGGCGTCGGCGCGACGCTGCTGTATCTCCTCAGCGGCCGTCCGCCGACCGAGTTTCCGCAAGAGAAGCTGAAGGTCGGCTTTCGCGGGGAGGTGCAGAGCTCGGAGCACCTGAAGGCATGGCTCGATCGCGCGCTCGAGCCGGCTCCCGAGGATCGTTTCCCTTCCGCGCTCGCAGCGCTCGCTGCGCTCCGGGGCCAACGGGGCGCGTTGACGGGAAGGAAGCCTCGAGGGTCCCGCGCGAGGCTCATCGCGCTTCTGTCGATCCTCGGCGCCGTCGTGGTCGGAGGCGCCGCCTTCGTCGTGTCTGATCTGCGCCGCGAGTCGATCACCAAGCACGCGAACGTCGCGGCGAACCCTCCCGCGGTCCTTCCGCCGCGGGCGGGCTCGGCTTTCAAGGTGCTCCGGAAAGGGCGCTTCCTCGACGTCGCTCACACGAGCGCCATCTTCGCGATGGCGCGCTCGAGCGACGGGAAGAAGCTCGCCACGGGCAGCGTCGGAAGCGTGAAGATCTGGGACGCCGAGCGCGGCACGGTCGAGCGCGCTCTCTCGGGTCACGAGCCCGGCGGAGAAGTTCGCGGGCTCGCGTTCACCAGGGAAGGCAATCGCCTCGTGACGGGCGACGGCACCACCATCCGCATCTGGGACGTCCAGACGGGCTCGCAGGTCGGCGTGCTCCCGCTGCGCGGAGTGTTGCGTCTCGAGATCACGCCTGATGACAAGTACATCGTCGCGTCGTCGCGCGACGGGATCGTCCGAGTCCATGATCTGAAGACGCAAGAGCTCGTGCGGTCGCTCTCCCACGGCAGTCCGGTCTACGCGCTGGCGCTGACTCCGGATGGCAGCCTGGTGGCCTCGGGAGGGCAAGACGGATCGCTCAAGATATGGTCCGTCGCCGACGGGCGCGTGCTCGCCGACTGGTCACCGCACGAAGCCGTGATCCACGCGATCGCGTTCGCCCCGGACGGCCAGTCGATCGCGAGCGTCAGCAGCGATCATCGAGCTCAGCTCGCTCACTTGGCGGGCGGAAAGCACCGCTCGCAGACATTCTCGTGGACCCACGAAGACATCGTCTTTGGTGTGACCTTCAGCCCCGACGGCAACTATGTCCTCACGACGGGAAGGGACGGGAGCATCTACGTCGTGAACGCGGTGAATGGCCAGTTGGTCTCCACTCGCCATGACCGCACGGAGTCGATCGCGCATCCTCTTCACTCCAAGGACGGTCGCGCGCTCCTCGTCGCTGTCGGCCCCGGCGTCATGCGGCTCCCCGTTCCACGGCGGGGGCTCGGTACCGAGGTGCCCGAGCCCGCACCCGAACCCGCGGTCGCCCCTCCACCGAAGGATCGTGACCACGCGCTCTATGACGAGGCGACGCGCTTGGTCCGGGGGGCGCCCGCCGTACCGTTCTCGGAAGCCGAGGAAAAGGTTCACGAAGCCCTTGCGGCGAACCCCCGCTCGCCTCTCGCGTGGATCGCGAACGCGCGTCTCGAGCTGTACCGCGGGCGCAACGACAAGCGCGGCGGGCCCGCGCTCGCTCGAAAGCACCTCGAGCACGCGGCGACGCTCGGCCCGAAGGGCATCGAGTGGTGGACCTTCGCGATCTGGCTTGCTCGCGCCGAGAAGCAACCGGAGGCCGCACGGGAGGCCGTTCGTCAGGCCTACGCCATCGCCGCCGAAGATGCGGAGGCGATACTGGGAGAAGCGCAGCTCGATCTCGACGACACGCAATACGAGAAGGCGATCACCTCGGTGACCCGACTCGTTCGTGCTCAGCCCCTCGGGAAGCGGCTGCGGGCCGCGTATCTCCTTCTCGCCGATGCGTATCGCGAGGTCGGCGACATCGACGCCGCTGATGGGGCGCGTCGGCGCGCGCTCGCGCTCTCGCCGAAGAGCGCTTGGGCACACGGCGACTACTCCTTCTTCCTTCTCGAAGACGTCGGAGACGTCGCGCGCGCCATCGAGGAAGCACGCACCGCGCTCTCGCTGATGGACTACGGCAACGGACGCGGCAACCTCGCGATGGCGTTGATCGAGCGGGGAAACGCGACACTCTGGGGGCATGGCAGCCCCGATGAGGCGATCCGTGACTACGACGAGGCCATCCGCCTGGAGCCCGCGGCCAGGAACGCTTACTGGGGTCGCGCCGCGGCGTATCGCAAGAAGGCCATCGTCGACCATGACCCGCGTTACGTCCCGAAGGCACGCGCCGACTTGATACGTGTCCTCGAGATCACGCCTGACTGGAGCGCAGCGAAGCGCGCGCTCGAGGAGCTCGATGCGGTCGCGGTGCTCGCGAAAGCGAAGAGGTGATGCTGAGCCGGAAGGCCCGTTCGGCGGCTGCCTGACCTCTTCGCCGGGGACATGGGGCGGTGCGCTGGACGAGACCGGGCGTCGGACAGCTCAGCGACCTTCGACGAGCTTGCACGTTCTCGACGAGTCGCACGCAGGCGGCGTTGGGACACGCGCATCAATCTCTACGATGCGGTGAGGTGGCTCGAGGACCTCACTCCCTCACTCCGCACGACGCGGCGCTCACTTCTCGAAGGCCACTCGGCCGGCGCTGGAGCTCGTCGGGTAGTCGACGCCCGCGAAGCCACACGTCTCGTTGCTCGAGGCGTCGGTGTCATCGGGCCCGTTCAAACTGGATCCGATCTCGCCCAGGGAGACGTTGCCGCCGCAGGCGACGACCACGCAGCCCGCAAGTCCAAGGGAAAGCCAAGCACTCTTGGTCATCGTTCGACGCCTCTGTCGTGTGATGGGGCATGGTGCTCGTCGGATCACGAAAAGAGCGCGATCAGTCGTCGCCCGTGATCGTACGGAGTCGCTTCGCGTGCGGCCCGCTCGGATCACGGGCGAGGAGCTGGCGCGCGAGGGCGCGTCCGCGCGCCGAGTCTCCGCGCGCGAGGAGGGCCTCCACGCGCAGCACCTGCGCCTCATTGTGCAGCGACCCCCGCGGGAAGCTCCGCTCGTACCCTTCGATGTCCGCGAGCGCGGCGTCGGCGTCGCCGCGCATCAGCGCGCTTCGCGCATGGTCGAGCGCCTCGAGCTCGCGTGCGAGCGTGCTCTCGGCCGAGGGCGTCGCCGTCGCGCGCGGAACGATGGTCGGGGGTCTCGACGGAGCTGCGGTCGCTGGCACGCGCACGGCCACGGGCTCGGGCACCGAAGGAGAGACCTCCGCGGGCGTGTTCGTCTCGTCGGAACGCTTCGCTTCGCTGCTCGGAGCCTGGGCCGTAGTCGGGACGGCACTCGCCACCGATGTCGGCGCCGCGGGCGGCGCGCTCGGCCGCGTGACGACCACCGCGCCCCCGGTCACCGCCGTCGCGACGACCCCCGCCGCGACGACCTTCAGCCATAGGCTCGTGACGGCCGCCTTCGTCCCGATCGCCCCTGCCGTCGTCGCCGCGCCGCCCGCGGCTCCGGCCCCTGCACCCGCCGCGCTTGCACCACCGCCTGCCGTCGCGCCGCCGGCCGAGGCTGTCGTCGTGACGGCAGCCGCGCCCGCGGCCAGCGCGAGCGCCGCTGCACGCGCGCGAGCCGCGGGGAGCGGCGCGTCAGCACGCGCCGACGCGAGGAGCGATGCCCCGAGACCGCCTTCGTCGATCAGACGCTTCGGATCGGTCATGGCTCACCTCTCTCGAGCGGCTTCGCGGCTCCGAGCCGCTTGATGCGTGCCTCGAACTCTTCTCGGCCGCGGCGCAAGCGCGACGCGACCGTGCCGTGCGCGATCCCGAGGAGCGTCGCGATCTCCGCGGTGGTCATCTCTTCGATCTCGAACAAGACGAAGACCGTCCTCACGTCGAGCTCCATCTCCTCGAGCACGCGATCCAGCAGATCCCGCGCGCGCCGCTGCTCGAGCAGCTCGTCGGGGCGCGGTCCTCCCTCGAGATTGACGCCGACGTCCGCCGCGGGAACCTCCCGGCGAACGTGTGCGGCCTTGCGCATGTCCGAGGCGACGCGCATGGCGGTGCCGAAGAGGAAGCTTCGTTCGCTGCCGACCTCGATCGCGGCCAGCTTGCGTGACGCCACCACGAAGACCTGCTGCGCGGCGTCGTCCGCGCGGTCGGCGGTCATTCCAAAGCGCCGCAGCGATCGCCAAATGAAGTCGAAGTGCTCTTCGACCATCTGACGAAGCCGCTCGCCCACGTTCTCCTCGAACACCTGCGTGACGACACGAGCCGTCGGCAAAGCCGCGGGCATCTGCCCCGACGACTCGGCCGCGAGAGGGGTCATCCGTGCTTGATGGAGGCAGGACGGCGCTTTGATCACCGAAACGATACGCCCGCGCCCAGTCGGCCGAAGCCCGCGATCGCAGGCGCGCGGTAGACGAGGACATTCGGGTCGAAGAAGAAGGATTCCCGCAACATGGGCGCGAGCGCGCCGCCCTCGATCTCGAGCGCGAGGACGGCGCTGAGGGCCCACGCGAGGCGGACGTGCGCGCTCGCCGAGACCCATGCGCGCGTCTCGCTCCTCGGGGTCGGGATGCCGGACCCGTCCGCCACGAGGATCCCGACGGTGAGGCCCGCACACGGACGGGCGGTGACGGCCGAAGCGAGATCGAAGCGGAGTGGACAGAGATCGATCGTGCCCGCCGTCCAAGCGAGCGTGGCGGCGCCGATCGACGCGGACCGGTCGACCGAAAGCGTCCGCGACGCGGCGATCCGGATCGAGGGTGCGAGGAGGCGACCTCCGAAATCGCGCTCGCCGAAGATGCGAACGGCGACGACGGCGTCGGCGAGCGCGGCGACCTCGGCGGCTGCGCCGACGTTCCAGCGCGGAGGCTCGTGCTTCTGTGGTGTGCGCGCCGGTGGATCGGTGGAACGGTCGCGAGCGGGTTCGTTCGCGTCGAGCGACTTCGGTTCGTTGGGCGGCGACGGTGAGGGCGGTGGCTCCGTCGTGGGTGCGGGAGTCGGTGCGGCCTCCGGCGCCGGTCTCGGCGCGACCGACGCGGCCGGATCGACGGCGAGCGCGGCGACGAGACCGAGCGCGCCCACGACCTCGCCACACGATCCTCCGGAGACGTCGCGCGCGGAGCTGGTCGCCGCGCCCTCTTCGATCCAGAGACGGCCCGCATGGGTCTGTCCACGCTTCTCGACGCGCACGCGCAAGACGCGAGCGCTCTCGCCCCCGACGGCGCTGCGTGCGCGCGGCGTTCGGGCCGTGACCTCGCCGAAGAACGCCGCCGCGTCGGGGCAGCCGCGCGGCGCCCCATAGTCGACCGCGAACGGCTCGGGCTCCTCTTGCGCGCCTGCGCGGGGTGCCGCGAGCGCGACCGCCACCGCCACCGAGAGAGCCGCGCTCACCCGTTTCATCGCGCCGAGGCTACCGGAAAAGGTAGCCTCTCCCCAACAGCGGGCTCAATCGCCGTCGAGACCCACTGGAGGCAAGCCGTCATGATGTGCCCTCGATGAGCCAGCAGCCGAGCAACCAGAGCATCCGCGAGGAAGAGCGCGTCCTCGGGATCGTCTACGACCGGGCGGTCACGATGGTCCCGCGGCTCATCCAGTCGGCGACCGGCGCCGCGCCGCAAGAGCTCGGCGACGGCTACTTCGTGGTGGAGACCGGCGACGGCGGCGCGCGTCGCCAGGTCACGGTCCGGCTCGGTCGTCAGGGCGCAGATACGCGCGTGTCCGTCCGCGTCGAGACGTTCACGCGAGCGACGACGACGATCATCATCGTCCTCGTCGCGATCTTCACCGCCGGCTTCGGCATCCTCCCGCTGATCCCTTGGCTTCAATCCGTCACGCGCAAGCAGGCGCAAGAGCGCGATCTCCTCGTGCACCGCACCTTCCGCGCGATCGAGGACGCGGTCGCCGAACAAGGCGCCGCCGGCAACTACCGCATCGCGCCCGGCGCCGACGGAAACGTCCCGATGAGCGACGAGAGCGACGTCGCAGAAGCCGTCCGCCGATCGAGTCTCGGCGAGGGAAGCTGAAGAAGCGCCGGACCGGTAGCCGCGCGGTTTCCGCGGCCCGTGTGCGGCCGACGATCGCGGCCGTGTATTGTCGACTTTCATTTACTATTGCGCGACATCTTACGGCGTCCTAGGTGCTTGGGCCGCAGGATGCGGAGCCGCCGACTACCTCCGCCGGGGGTGCAGAGATGACCGAACCTTGGGCGTCGATCGATGACGTCGCCAAACACCTCGGGGTGCGACGCGACTCCGTCTACCGCTGGATCGAACACCGCGGGCTTCCCGCGACGAAGATCGGAAAGCTCTGGAAGCTGAAGGTCTCCGAGGTCGACGCTTGGATGCAGGCGCGCCGCGACGGCAACCTCGCCGAGGTGCGGCGATCCGCGGAGGATGCCCGTCGGCCCCGGGGCAACGGCTCTCCGAAGCGGATCGTGCTGGTCGTCGACGACGACTCCGCCGTCCGCGCGAGCGTGGCCGACTACCTCGAGGAGGCAGGCTACGTCGTTCTCCTCGCGTCGGACGGGGAAGAGGCGCTGCGCGTCCTCACGACGGCCTCGCCGCGCCCCGGTCTCGTCGTGCTCGATCTCAAGATGCCCAAGGTCGACGGGTGGACGTTTCGGAAGCAACAGATGGGCGATCCCGCCGTCGCAGACGTCCCCGTCGTCGTCGTCACCGGCGCGTCGACCGCGCGCCTCGACGGAGTCGCCGCCGTGCTGCGTAAGCCCCTTCGTCTTCCCGTGTTGGCGAAGACGATCGACGGCCTCCTCGAAGAGGAAGAGCCCACACGAGGCCGCCATGAACGGCGGTAGCCGCGTCGAGAGCGATACAGGGAAGTGGGGCCACCTTCACCATGGACCTTCCGAGGAACGGATGAGCGCGACGACGGGCAAGACGATCATGATCGTCGACGACGACCAGGCTCTTCGAGAGAGCGTCCGCGAGCTGCTCCAGAGCGACGGGTATGACGCGATCTGCTTCGCGAGCGGCAGCGCGGCTCTCGAGCGCCTGCGGGCAGACCGCAAGAAGCCAGACGTCATCCTGCTCGACCTGATGATGCCCGGCATGACCGGTTGGCAGTTCCGCGAGGAACAGCTGCGTGATCCGAGCCTCGCCGCGATCCCCGTCGTCATCATGACGGGGACGCGTGACCTCCGCGGCATCACGGGCTCCGACGTCGTTCACAAGCCGGTCGAGCTCGAGAAGGTGCTCGAGGCCGTCGAGCGATCTGCGGGCGGCAAACGCGACGTGGGGCAGGCGCTGCCCTCGTCGACGAAGGGCGAGGCGTGGCTCGGCGCCGTCGCGTCGTCGTCGTTCGCCGGCGGCGGGGAAATGGGCGAGCGCATGCGTGCCTTCGACTGGCCGCAGACGTCGTTCGGGGCCGTGGAGAGCTGGCCTTCGAGCCTGCGGTCCGCGCTCGGGATCTGCCTCGGGTCGCGCTCTCCGATCGCGATCCACTGGGGACCTCGACTTGCCATGCTCTACAACGACGCGTGGGCTCCGATGCTCGGAGACGAGCATCCGCGGGCGCTCGGGCGCGCTGCTGCCGACGTCTGGCCAGAGCCCCGGGAAACGACGCTCGTCGACGCAGCTCCAGAGACGCGCGATCGAGAGCTCCCCGAGCTCCTCCGGCGCGTCGTCGAGACCGGCGACCGCATCGAGAGGAGAGAGAGGCTCGTTCGACTCGACCGGGACGGCACCGGCACGCTCCAGGATTCGTACTGGGACTTCACTCATCTCCCGATGCGAAACGACGAGGGCGCCGTCGAGGGCGTGATGACGCTCGCGATCGACGTCACGGATCGTGCGCTCGTGTGTCGCACGATCGAAGACAGCCAAGCGGGCTCGCGGCGGATCGTCTCGCAGGTCGAGCCCAGCGTCGCACGGATGGAAGCCGCGCACCTCGCGGCGATCGTGACGTCGTCTGACGACGCGATCATCAGCAAGGACCTACGAGGCATCATCCGGAGCTGGAACAAGGGAGCCGAGCGGATCTTCGGATACGCCGCCGAGGACGTGATCGGGAAGTCGGTGACGCTCCTCATCCCCAACGATCGTTTGAACGAAGAGCCGGGGATCATCGAACGCATCAGGCGCGGCGAGAAGATCGATCACTACGAGACCGTGAGACGAAGGAAGGACGGAGAGCTCGTCGACATATCGTTGACCGTCTCGCCCCTTCGCGACGGCGGGGGCCGCGTGATCGGCGCGGCGAAGATCGCTCGCGACATCACTGACCGCAGGCGAGGCGAAGAAGCGATACGCCACGAACGTGAAGCCCGGTTGCGAGAGATGGAGCGCGCCGTTCGATTCAGCGAGATGTTCGTCGGCATTCTCGGCCACGACCTCAGAAACCCGCTGAGCGCGATCATGACCGCGGCGAGTCTTCTCGAGACGCGTGCCGGCTCTGAAAAGATCGCCAAACCCGTCGGTCGCATCGTCGTCAGCGCCGATCGCATGGAGCGGATGATCTCGCAGCTCCTCGACTTCACGCGGATCCGTCTGGGCCGCGGCATTCCGCTCGAACGCAGCCTGGTCGATCTCGGAGAGGTCGCACGGTCGATCCTCGAAGAGCTAGAGACGTCGTGCCAACGAGAGCTGAGGCTCGGGGTGCTCGGCGACGTCGTCGGCACGTGGGATCGCGACCGCCTCGCCCAGCTGCTCTCCAACCTCGCCGCCAACGCTTGCCATCACAGCACGGCGGCGACGCCCGTGCTTCTTCAGCTCGATGGCTCGGACGCGGACGTCGTTCGCCTCGAGCTCTGCAATCGCGGCGCGATTCCGCCCGCTCTTCTCCCCGTCATTTTCGAGCCGCTCCGTGCGGGCGAGCAACACGAGAGGCGCGAAGGATCGAGCGGCCTCGGTCTCGGCCTCTACATCACCCAACAGATCATCGTCGCGCACGGCGGAGCCATCCGCGTCGAGTCGAGCGAAGCGCAGGGAACGCGATTCATCATCGAGCTGCCGCGCTGCGCTCCCACGGGATCGGCTGCGGTGTTCGCCCGCGGACGACGAGAGCAATCGACGAGTGACGACGAGAGACTCCGAGGCTGGCGGGAGAAGATCGAATGACCGTCGACGCCACGCTCGGGACCTCGCGTGGTCTCCTCATCGCCATCGCGCTCTCCGCATGCGCGATCTTCGTCGCCGATCTCTCGCTGCCGCTCGGGATTGCCCTGTGGTCGCTCTACTTCGCGCCGGTCGCGCTCAGCAACCTTGCTTGGCGGCCGAGCGCCCCCCTCGTGACCGCGGCAGCGTGCTCGGTGTTCATCGTCGCCGGCTATTTCCTGTCGTCCGGGCGGGAATCCGCCGCCGCACACTATGCGCCGCTCAACCGAGGTTTCGGCGTCGTCGCGATCTGGTCGGCGGCGATCCTCGGCCGGAGGTTCATCGTGAGTCGATTGGAGGTGCGGCGTGAGGACTGGCTCAAGGCCGCCCAGACCGGTCTCGGCGCGCGCATGGAGGGCGAGCTGACGCAAGCCGCGCTCGGCGAGAACATCCTCTCGTTTCTGACCGAGTACCTCCACGCCCAGGTGGGCGCGATCTATCTCGCGGACGGTGAAGCTTCGTATCGACGCTTCGGGACGCACTCGATTGACCCCAGCTCCGCCGGGCCGGACGTCGTGCGTCTGGGCGAAGGCGTCGTCGGCCAGGCGGCCCGCGACGATCGTCTCGTGCACCTCGAGGAGGTTCCGGAGAAGTACATCGACGTTCGGTCGGGGCTCGGCGGACACCCGCCTCGAGACCTCGTCGTCGCACCCGCGAGCGTCGACGGGAAGGTGCACGCCGTCGTGGAGCTCGGCTTCTTGAACCGGATCGACGACGGCGATCTCGAGCTCTTCGCGCGCGTGTCCCGCTCCATCGCCTCCGCGGTGCGCTCGATCACGTACCGAACGCGGCAAGGCGAGCTGCTCGAGGAGACGCAGCGTCAGGGCGAAGAGCTTCAAACGCAACACGAGGAGCTGCGCGTCCAGAACGAAGAGCTCGAGCAGCAGAGTCGGACGCTCCAAGAGTCGCAGATGCGTCTGGAGAACCAGCAAGCCGAGCTCACGCAGATCAACTCCCAGCTCGAAGAGCAGACGCAGGCGCTCGAACGGCAGCGCGACGATCTCACGAGAGCGCAGGCCGACCTGCAGCGAGCGAGCACGTACAAGTCCGAGTTCCTCGCGAACATGAGCCACGAGCTGCGGACGCCGCTCAACAGCTCGCTCATCCTGGCGAAGCTCCTCCTCGACAACCGCGAGGGCAATCTCAATCCCGAGCAGGTGAAGTTCGCGCAGACCATCTACTCCGCCGGCAACGACCTGCTGACCCTCATCAACGACATCCTCGATCTGTCGAAGATCGAGGCGGGCAAGCTCGACGTCAGGCCCGAGACGATCCCGCTCGCTCGACTCGTCGACGAGCTCCTGGATGGCTTCAAGCCCATCGCGCAAGACAAGCGACTCGACATCGGCGCCCAGTTGGATGACGACCTCCCGGCGGTCATCGAGACGGATCCGACGCGCCTTCAGCAGATCCTGAGGAATCTCCTCTCGAACGCGCTCAAGTTCACCGAGCGAGGAGGGGTGTTTCTCTCGATACGACGCGCCGCGAGCGAAGTCGTCTTCGACGTCAAGGACACGGGGATCGGCATCGCGAGCGACCAACACGAGGTCATCTTCGAGGCGTTTCGGCAGGCCGACGGAACGACGAGCAGAAAGTACGGCGGCACGGGCTTGGGCCTGTCGATCTCGCGTGATCTCGCCCGCGTTCTCGGCGGAGATCTCACCGTCGACAGCGGGCCCGGACGCGGCAGTACGTTCACCCTCGTCTTGCCGGAGCGCTACGTCGCGAAGGACGCCGTCCACGCGCCGCGTCGCCAAGCGACGTCGATGGGGCGACCCGTGAAGGCTCGTCCTGAGCCGACGAGCGGCGTCGCGACGAGCCCGGCGCTCGACGATGACCGCTCGAAATGGAGTCCAGGAGGACGCTCGATTCTCGTCATCGAAGACGACCTCGGCTTTGCTCGTGTGCTCCAGTCGCTCGCGCACCAGCTCGAGTTTCAGGCGCTCTTGGCGACGACGGCGGACGAGGGGTTGAAAATGGCCGAGCGCTACCGTCCGAGCGCCATCGTGCTCGACGCAGGGCTCCCCGATCGCTCGGGCCTCTCGGTCCTCGACACGCTCAAGCACAACCCCGTCACGCGTCACATTCCGGTCCACATGATTTCCGTCTCGGACTACGCGCAGACGGCGCTCGAGATGGGCGCGGCGGGGTACGCGCTGAAGCCGATCCCGCACGAACAGCTCGTCGAAGCGTTGAAGCGTCTCGAGTCGAAGTTCACCCAGCGGGTTCGTCGCATCCTGATCGTCGAAGACGACGAGACGCATCGCGCGAGCACGTCTCTGCTGCTCGCCGGCGACGGCGTCGAAATCGTGGCCGTCGGGACCGCGGCAGACGCGCTTCGAGAGCTCGGCGCATCGACGTTCGACTGCATGGTCCTCGATCTCAGCCTCCCGGATCGCACGGGGTTCGAGCTGCTCGACGACATGTCGCAGAAGGAGCAGTACGCCTTTCCGCCCGTCGTCGTCTACACGGGCCGCTCTCTCTCGAGCGACGAAGAGCGGCAACTCCGCCGGTTTTCGCAGTCGATCATCATCAAGGGCGCGCGTTCACCGGAGCGGCTGCTCGACGAGGTGACGCTCTTTCTTCATCAGGTGGAGGCGGAGTTGCCGCCCGACCGGCAGCGGATGCTGCGTGACGCGAGACACCGAGACGCGGTCTTCGAGGGCCGCCGGGTTCTCGTCGTCGAGGACGACGTCAGGAACATCTTCGCGCTCACGAGCGTGCTCGAACCGAAGGGGGCGAGGGTCGAAGTCGCCCGGAACGGGCGTGAGGCGCTCGCGCATCTCGAGAAGGAGCCCGGCGTCGACCTCGTGTTGATGGACATCATGATGCCGGAGATGGACGGACTCCAGGCCACCCGCGAGATTCGGAAGCAGGCCAAGCACGCGCGGCTCCCCATCATCGCGCTGACCGCAAAGGCCATGGCCGACGATCGCGAGAACTGCCTCGCGGCAGGTGCGAACGACTACATCGCCAAACCTCTCGACGTCGACAAGCTCCTGTCGCTCGCCCGCGTGTGGATGCCCAAATGACGCCGCGAGACGAGACGGACCTCGAGCTGGGGCTCCTCCTCGACGCCATTTTCCGGAAGTATCACTACGACTTTCGGAGCTACTCGGAGGCGTCGCTCAAGCGTCGTCTGACGACCGCGCTGACACACTTCGGCTGCGCGACGCTCTCGCAGCTTCAAGACCGAGTGCTGCACGAGCCGAAGGTCTTCGCGGAGCTCTTGCGCTTCCTCACCGTCCAGGTGAGCGATCTGTTTCGCGACCCATCCTACTTTCTGTCGATACGCGAGAAGGTCGTGCCGTACCTCCGAACGTATCCGTCGCACAAGATCTGGGTGGCCGGATGCGCGACCGGCGAGGAGGCCTATTCGCTGGCGATCGTCCTCGCCGAAGAGGGGCTTCTCTCGAAGACGCTCATCTACGCGACCGACATCCATCCCGAGAGCCTTCGAAAAGCGGAGGAGGGCATCTACGACCTGGAACGGTTCGCGCGCTTCAGCGAAAACTATCTCGCGGCCGGAGGGCGCAGCTCGCTGTCGGACTACTACACGGCCAGGTACTCGTCGGCGGTGCTCGACCGATCCCTCAAGAAATCGATCCTGTTCTCGGACCACAGCCTCGCGACGGACAGCGCCTTCGCCGAGGTGGAGCTCGTCTCGTGTCGGAACGTCCTCATCTACTTCGAACGGGAGCTTCAAGATCGCGCGATCGGGGTGCTGCGCGACTCGATTCGTCGCAAGGGGTTTCTCGGTCTCGGCCTCAAGGAGACGCTCCGCTTCTCGGTGCATGCGCCGGCGTTCGCCGAGTTCGCGCTCGAGGACCGGATCTACCAACGGATGTGAGGAAAGGATGGCGCGCACGACAGAGGCGATCGTGATCGGTGGTTCCGCGGGAGCGTTGGAGGCGCTGGACGGCATGCTGCCTGCCCTGCCGTCGCGCTTCTCCGTGCCCGTCGTGCTCGTCTTGCACATCTCGCCGGCGAAACCGAGCCTCCTCGCGGACGTCCTCGGCAGGAAGAGCGCTCTGCCGGTCAAGGAGCCGAACGACAAGGAGCCCGTTGCCTCCGGCGCGATCTACGTCGCGCCACCGAACTACCATCTCCTCTTCGAGAGGAGTCGAACCTTCTCGCTCTCCGTCGATGAGCTCGTCCACTTCTCGCGCCCGTCGATCGACGTTGCGTTCGAATCGGCGGCCGACGCGTACGGCGCGGGTCTCGTCGGCGTACTCCTCTCTGGAGCAAACGAGGACGGCGCACGCGGTCTTGCTCGCGTGAAGGCGGTGGGCGGTCGAACGTTCGTTCAGGCGCCCGAGACGGCATCGTCGCCGGAGATGCCGGAGGCGGCTCTCCGACTCGGAGCGGTCGATCGTGTCCTGTCTCTCGCGGAGATTGGGCCGTTTCTGGCGTCTCTCGACGATGGGCCGTCGCCCGAGGGGGAGGGGGTTGGATGAACCCGGAACGAACCAAATGCCTTCTCGTCGACGACACCGAGGAGAACCTGATCGCGCTCGAGGCACTCCTGCGGCGCGACGGCCTCGAGATCCTGACCGCGCGATCGGGATCGGAGGCGCTCGAGCTTCTGCTCGTTCACGAGGTGGCCCTCGCGCTCCTCGACGTCCAGATGCCAGACATGGATGGCTTCGAGTTGGCCGAGCTGATGCGAGGCACCGAGCGAACGAAGCACGTCCCGATCATCTTCGTGACCGCCGGCGCACGCGATCCGCAGCGCGTCTTCAAGGGCTACGAGACGGGCGCCGTCGACTTTCTCTTCAAGCCCATCGACCCGCACATGCTGAAGAGCAAGGCCGACGTGTTCTTCGAGCTCGACGGCCAGCGTCGCGAGCTCTCGAACGCGCTTCGCCTGAACGAGATGTTCGTCGGAATCCTCGGACACGATCTCCGGAATCCACTCGGTGCGATCCTGACGGCCGCGCAGCTCCTCGAGCCGCAGATCTCGGATGCGAAGGACCTTCGTACGCTGCGGCGCATGATGTCCGCCGGCCAACGCATGACGGACATGATCGAGCAGCTCCTCGATCTCACGCGCGCGCGCCTCGGAGGCGGTCTGGGGTTCGTCCGTGTTCGCAAGCGGCTCGACGTCGCCAACTTGATCCAGCGTACGCTCGAAGAGCTCCGCGACGCTCATCCGGAGAAAGAGATCGTCGTCGAGTGTTCGGGAGATGGAACGACAGCCGGCGATCCGGACCGCCTGCTTCAGCTCTTCTCGAACGTCGTCGCGAACGCGCTTCATCACGGGGCGCCTGGCGCCGCCGTGAGGGTCGAGGTCGAAGGTCGCGACGCGGAGATTCTCACGAGAGTCCGCAACCTGGGCGTCATCCCTGCGGACGTTCTGCCGACCATCTTCGATCCTTTTCGAGGTCGCCGGCGTACCTCGTCGAATTCGCGAGGTCTCGGTCTCGGCCTGTTCATCGCGCAGCAGATCGCCATGGCTCACGGTGGGGACGTCAGCGTGGAGTCGACCGAGGCCGCGGCTACCGTCTTCACGGTGCGTCTCCCGAGGCGGTCCGTGAGACTCAAGCGCGCGGACGCCGAGCGAACGAGGAAGGTGCTCATCGTCGATGACGACGAGAGCATCCGGGAATCGCTGTGCGAGGCCTTCGAAGAAGAAGGCTACGAAGCCGCGACCGCGTCGAATGGGCGTGAGGCCCTCGAGCGGCTCGCCGACGGCCAGTCTCGGCCCGACGTCGTCATCCTCGACCTCGTCCTTCCCGTCATGGATGGCGGGCGCGTCTACCGAGCGATGCAAACCGACCCCGTGCTCGCACGCATTCCAGTGATCATCTCGACGTCGAACCCGACACGCGCACCAACCGGCGTCGTCGTCATCCCGAAGCCTCTGAAGCTCGACCGCCTGCTCGACGCCGTGGACCGGCTATGGACGCGCGACGTGATTTGACCGCGCGACGCTCAGCGCGGCGTCGTCGTCGTCGGCGCGCACGTCGAGGAGCCTGCGCCGACGATGAGCATGCCGGCGTTCTGGATGACGACCTTCGACGTGTTGGTCGCCGGTGAGTACTGGGTGACGATCGAGTGCTTGTCGCCGGTGAAGATCCAGAAGTCGCCGCCCCACTGCGCGAACGCGAACGCGGCGCGCTCGTTGACCGCGGTCGTGCGGTACGTCACCTCGGTCGCGCCGTTCGCCTTGTTCAGGCCCGCGATGACGCCCGACTCGACGCCGAACGCGAAGAGCTCCGTGCCGCGCCCCGTGAGCTCCGTGCGACCGTACGTGAGGGAGCCGAGGAACGTGAGCTCGAACGTCTTCGTGTCGAGCGAGGCGAGCCCGGCTCCCGAGACGTAGAGCGTCTCGCCCCCGTCGGCGTCGCCGTTCTTCGCGTAGCCCATCCCGAAGTTTTCGAAGCCGTGCTGCCCTTGCTGGAACGGCGTGGGCTTGCACTTGGCGGTCGTCGTGTCGACCGCGAAGAGGCGCCCGTCGAGGTACTCGACCCACGCGGTGCCGCGCCGATCGATCGCCATCGAGAACGTGCCCGAGAGGGTGGGGCACGCGACCTGTCCGATGCGATCGAAGGAGAGCTTGTCGGGGTAGAAGCGGTAGAGCGCGCGATCCGTTCCAAGGACGTAGATCTGCTTGTTCCCCTCGGCGCACTCGACGCGGTCGTCGGGGAGCGGCGTTTCGATCTCGAACGCGCCGGCCTCGGCGGAAGGCGCAGGCCCGGCGTCGCCTGGCGCGAGATCGCTGCTCGTCGGCGCCGTCGTCGTCGCGCAATGGAGGAGCGACGCGGCGCACGACGCCGCCAAGAGAGCGCGGGCGATCATCGGGGCGCCTCCTCGGGCGTGCACGGCTTCGTCAGGCACCTGCCGCCGACGCAGGGCTGACCGCGCGCGAGATCGCATTGCGTGCCGCAGCCGCCGCAGTTCCGCGGGTCTTTGTTGATCTCGACCTCGCAGCCGTCGCTCGCGCGCCCGTTGCAGTCGGCGAACCCCTTGTAACAGAGGTAGCCGCACGTGCCTCCGTTGCAGGTCGGCGTTCCGTTTCCATCGGCCGCGCCCGGGCAACCGTTCCCGCACGCGCCGCAGTTGCTCGGGTCGACGCTCAGGTCGACGCAACTGTTGAAGCAGCGCGTGGTGCCGGGAGGGCAGAGGCACTGGCCGTTGACGCACTCCTGGTTGGCTTCACACGCACGACCGCAGCCGCCGCAGTTCAGCGGATCCGTCCGCTCGTCGGCCTCGCATCCGTCGGCGCAGAGGTCTCCGTTGCAGTTGCTGAAGTGTTCGGCGCACGTGAGCGCGCACCCGCCGCCCGCGCACCCCCACGTGGTGTTCGCCGGCTGAACGCCGGGTCCGCACGTCCACGCAGGGTCGGCGTACGGAGGCGCGACGCACGTCGCGTTGCACCCGCCGCAGCTCTCGTTGTCGGAGCTCGTGTTCTTGCATTCGGTTCCGCACCGCGTGAAGCCGGCCGGGCAACCGCACGCGCCTCGCCAGCAGATCTCGCCGGCTTCGCAGGCGAGGCCGCATCCACCGCAATTGGCGGGGTCGCTTCCGGTGTCGACCTCGCAGCCGTCGTACGCGAGGAGGTTGCAGTCGGCGGAGAACGCTTTGCACGCGTAGACGCACTTGCCTCCGCTGCACAGGGAGGTCGCGTGGAGCGCCGCGCTCGGAACGGGGCACCCGTTCCCGCACGCGCCGCAGTTGTCGATGTCACGGCTCGTGTCGGTCGCGCAGAGGCCCGCGCCTCGACAGCTCGCCCACGGAGGAGGGCAGGCCGTATCGACGCACGCCGAGAGCGGCGCGGGCGTCGCGTTCTCGAGCGCCGGACCGGGATCCTCCCCGGCCGAGTCCGATCGTGCGCACGACGCCTGAAGCGCCAAGAAGAGACCGGCCGAAGCGACGATGGAGCAGCGGAGCAAAGCGTTCATTCGTTCGCGGCCACGGCGTCTGCAAGAGGTGGGCCCAAGGCCGCGTGCCCGTTCCGACCCTTCGTTTCTCACATCGAACGCCTCTCGGCTAGAGAGCTGCCAGAGACCTGACGCCCGCGCGATGCCTTTTGCACACCCCTCACGAGGTCCGCGGCGAACGCGTCGGCGCCACGCGCGGGAGCGCCGTCTTCCTCGCGGTTTTGCGTGTGCGAGCGGGCGGCGACGTGCAAAGCTTCGTCGTGATGCGCCTCTCGATCTTCTTGCTTGGATCCATGATGGTCGCGGCGTCGGGGGTTGCGGCGGGCTGCGTCGGCGAGGGCCCTCGCGACACCCCGGCTCCCGAAGCGGACGGCGCGGCGCCCTGCACCGGAGCAGGCTGCGTCGACGGCGGCGGGCCCCCCGTCACGGACGACTCGGGCAGCCCTGTCGACGCGGGCGCCGACACGTCGCCGCCGGCGTGCACCAAGATCCAGGTCACGACCCTCGCGGGCAGCGTGGAGGGCAACGCGAACGGCGCGGGGAACGTCGCCACGTTCAAGGGCCCCGAAGGCATCACGGTCGATCCCAGCACGGGGACGCTCTTCGTCGCGGACACGGGCAACGGCCTCGTGAGGAAGGTGCTCTTCGACGGCACGACGAGCACGTACTCGACCACCGCGGGTGTGAGCGGCGCCTGGATCGCGCCGCGGCACGCGAGCTTTCCGGCCGCGTTCAACACCCTCTACATCTCCGACTACGGGCACGACCAGGTCTACTCGGTCTCGAGCGACGGAACGGCCTCGAGCGCGTTCGGTCTGGGCTCGCTCAAGGCCTTCGCGGTCCAGCCCACGACGCTCCAGATGTACGTGGTCGGCGCGACGCGCGTCGCGAGGTGGCTCGCGAGCGGAGGATTCGAGGCGACGACCTTCAGCGGCACCTTCACCGGCGGCTTCGTGGACGGCGCCGCCGCCAGCGCGAGATACGAAAACCTCCTCGACCTCGCGTTCGACGGCGAGACGAACCTCTACGTCGTCGACCAGGGAAATCACCGCATTCGCAAGGTGACCGTCACCGCCGGCGCGAACTACGGCGACGTCGCCACGATCGCCGGATCGGCGACGGCCGGCCACGTCGACGGAGCCGGCGCGGCGGCACGGTTCGAAGGACCGCACGGCTTCGCCATCGACCCGACGACGCACCTCATGTACGTCGCCGACGGCGCGACGATCCGCGTCGTGACCCCGGCGGGTGAGGTGTCCACGCTCGTCGGCTCGACCTCCGCCCACGCCGACGGCGACGGCTGCAACGCCAAGTTCATCAACGCGCGGAGCATCGCGAAGTTCGCGAACGAGCTGTTCGTCGTCGACGTCAATCGCATCCGCAAGATCGCGCTCAACTGAGCCCGCGTGCTTCGCGCTCGCGGCTTCGGGCGTGTGAGCCAGCGGCCGGTGACGGCGAAAACGGTGAAACGGTGATCGCGAGAGCGCCTCGATCTAGGCGGCGCCGCGCGCGATTTTTTTTCGATTGAATTTCGTCTGCGGCTCTCCGAGGATGATCCTAGGAAAATGCGCGCAAAGTACTCGTTGGCCGCTCTCGCGCTCGCGACGGTCCTGGTTGCTGCGTGCTCCGACGATGACCCGGGCGAGGCGCCGATCCCAGATCGCGCCGATTCGGGCTTCGATCTGGGCGTCCACGCGTTCGCGTTCGAGAACTTCGCCGAGGGGTACGCCGACTCGCGGATGACGCCGGCGCTCGTCGCGCGAATGTTCGGCGACGACGTCTGCGTGACGAAGACACCCGACTGCCAGCTCACGTCGGCGGCGCGCCTCTGGATGAACAAGCTCAACACCGCGATGGACGGCGGGCGCTGCGAAGGCTTCGCGGTGCTCTCGTCCCTCTTCTACATCGGCGGTCTCGACCCCAAGGCGTTCGGCGCCCCGAGGGCGCGCGATCTCTCGCTCGAGAGCAACGTGCCGCTCCAAGAGGAGCTCGCGTACTGGTTCGCGACGCAAGGCGTGCACGACGCGGCGAAGATCCAGAAGCTCGGCGCGAAGGACGCGCTCCGGCTCCTCGGAAGCGTCCTCAAGCCCGGTGCGACGGAGGCGTACCGCATCGGGCTCGTGCGCAAGACGAAGCGCGGCATCAGCGGCGGGCACGCCGTCACGCCGATCCGCTACGCGCTCGGCAGCCGCCCTGGGCTCTACATCGTGCACGTCTACGACAACAACTTCCCCGACGAGGATCGAACGATGACGATCGACCTCGACAAGGGCCGCTGGGAGTACCGCGCATCGACGAACCCGGAGGAGGAGAGCGCCCTCTACTACGGCGACGCCACGAACCAGAACCCCTTGTATTTTGCACCGATCAAGACGCGGCTCGGGAAGCTGGCGTTCCCGTTCGGCAAGGACGCGGCGCAGACGACCACCACGTTCCAGGGCGCGATCGGGGGGACGGCGCGCGACGACAGCGGCAACGCGGGAGGCTTCGACGCCGACGGCAACCTCGTCGAGACAGGCCGCGGCGACGTGTCGCCGTCGTTCTCGGCGCTGGACACGTGGAACGGCTCACCGGCCTTCGACGTCTTCCTGCCACCCGGCAAGAGCACGATCGATCTCCGCGTGGGTGACGGCACGCTCGAGGGACACGTCATGCAAGCGGGGCCCGGGTACACCGTCTCCGCCTCGAAGCTCTCCGTCGGCGGACCGGGCGACACGCTCACGGTGAGCGCCGACGGTCGCCAGACGATCTACGACAACCGATCGGGCACCGCGCTCACCCTGCGGAGCTCGGTGCTCGCCGCCGACCGTACGAGCCTCGATCTCGAGGTCGTCGTGCCGCGCGGCAGCACCAAGCTGACCACGGACGTCGACCCGAGCACGGGCACGATCAAGATCGTCTCGAGCGGAACCGCCGGCAGCGAGATCACGATCAGCGTCGCTCACGGCGACAACGCCGGTACGGTCGTCGTCGCCGGCGGCGATACGGCCGAGATCACGATCGACGCGAAGCCCCTCGACTCCGGAGGACCTCTCGTCGTGAGCCAGCCGAACGGCCCGCCCGCACCGACGTGCAGCGACGGCGTCGCCAACGGCACCGAGACGGACGTCGACTGCGGCGGCAGCTGCGCGACCCGATGCGCGCGCGGCAAGCTCTGCCAAGCTTCGACCGACTGCGTGAACGGCACGATCTGCGAGAACGGCCGCTGCCTCGGCCCCGATCGATTCGTGTTCGTCTCGACCGCGACGACGACCGGCGCGATGGGCGGCCTCGCCGGCGCCGACGCCCTCTGCCAGGCGGCGGGCGCTGCGCTCGGCGGCACGTTCAAGGCGTTCCTCTCCGACCAGACGACGAGCGCAGCGGCTCGCATCGGTCGCGGCACCGCACGCTACGTCCTCCCCGACGGCACGACCGTCGTCGCGAGCGACGCGAGCACGTTCTTCTCGCCCGCCCACGCCGCCGGCATCACCCAGAGCGCGACCGGCGCGAACGTCGGGAGCGTCGAGGTGTGGACGGGATCCCAAGGCAACGCCGAGAGCGACGGCACGGGCGCTTGCGCGAACTGGACGGCGACCCCCGACACCTCCTCGTACGCCGGGCTCAGCACGGCGACGGGAGAGCCATGGCTCAGCGCTCGCCTCGCACCCTGCAGCGAAGCGAAGCGCCTCTACTGCGTACAGGAAGGACCGGTCCCGGCTCCATGAAGACCACGCTCCGCGCGCTCGTCGTCGTCGTCGCGCCCGTCCTCGTCCTGAGCAGCGCTTGCGCGAGCGAGAGCCCGCCGCCCTCGAACGACGACGAGCCCGTCTTCAACGGCATCGACAAGACGCTCTCGTGCGGCTCCGGCCAGGTCGGATGGGATTTCTCCACCGGCGGTTCGTCGATCGACAACGTCCAGGGCTCCGCGCGCTCCGGCATCCAGGTCGAGGTCGCGTCTTATGGGTTGAACTGCAACCCCGGCCTCCTCGCCAACGCGACGAGCGCGGTCCAGGCGCAGTGCAACGGCTCGACGGTGTGCAACTTCACGCCGGGCTTCAGCTACGACCCGGCGAAGAACTGCGCGAAGAACTTCGACGTCACGTGGAAGTGCGGCGTCGACAGCGTGCCGTACACGATTCGCGTCGACGGCGAATCCGGCGGCAAGCCGGTGAGCCTGAAGTGCGGGCCGCAGCTCACGGTCCAGACCGCGACCTACGGCAAGAACTGCGGTATCGCCGCGGGAACGCACAGCGCGCAGCTGAAGGCGAAGTGCGACGGCACGCGCTTCTGCCAGTACAAGGTCGAAGGCCTCGGCGATCCGAAGGTCGGCTGCGCGAAGGACTACGACGCGACGTGGTCGTGCGGCGAGAACCCCGTCGCCTCGTCGGCCAAGGTGAACGCCGAGGCGGGCGGGAAGACGATCACCCTCTCGTGCGATCCGTACTACCCGATTCGCCTGAAGTCGGCGAGCTACGGCGGCAACTGCGGCGTCAACCCGACGTCGTTCTCGAAGCCGCTCTCCGACCTCTCGGCCGCGTGCAACGACAAGCAGGAGTGCACGTACACCGTCGATACGCGCAAGCTCGGCGATCCGAAGTACGGCTGCGCGAAGGACTTCGTCGCGACCTACACGTGCGCGGACTTTCCGCGGGAGTACACCGTCGCGGCGACCGCCGAAGCGAACGGCAAGGCGCTGAAGCTCTCGTGCGTCGGCGCCGACGGCCAAAATCCGCCGCCCGCCGCGAAGTACCCGACGGGGGCGCGCGCGTGCATCCCGGCGCAGTGCGCCTGGAACCAGAAGCGCGACGCGGCCATGAGCTGCGTTCCCGATCCTTCGAAGCAGCTCATCACGAGCGGCGCGATCTACGCGGCGGGCATGATCGACCCACGCACGAACGCCGAGCCGCTCCAGGCGGGCACCAACATCGTCGCGCTGAAGGCGAACAGACCCTACAAGCTGCGCGTCGACACCGACCTCGAGGGACCGGCCGGTGTTCGCCCGCGGATGGTGCCGTGGTTCACGAAGCAGTTTCGGAATCCGAAGACCGGCGAGGTCGCCGAGGGCTTCCTCTGCACCCTCTCGCCGGTCGAGCTCTACAAAGAGACCGGCGACCGGAAGCGCGTGAAGGTGACCGCCGACGCCGCGATCGTTCCGACCGCCTGCTTCGACGCGCGCGCGAACCCGTGGGCCGACGCCGCGAAGCGCCGTGGCGCGAACGAGCAAGACTTCCGGGCCAGCTTCGTCGAGATCACGAACAAGCTTCACTTCTCGATCGATCCCGAAGGGAGCTACGGCTTCGTCCGCACGGCCGGGCGCACGCCGACGCTCCCGAATCCGCCGGGCTTCTTCTACGACGCTGCCCGCAACTACGTCGACATGATCGCGTTCTACCAGCAGCGCGAGCTCGTCGACGTCGTCGCCGACGTCGCCGATCGAACGCTCGGCCCCGGATCGAACACGACGACCGCGTTCCGCAACTGGCAGCTCTCGCCGTCGCAGTCGATCGACGTGGGGCTCACCCTCGCGCGCGTTCCGCAGGGGGCGTACCAGCGGCTCAACTATTTCGACAAGGTCAGGCCGCAGAGCAACATCGAGATCGCCTACTTCATGTCCGGCGACTGGCCGGACAACCCGTTCTCGCCGACGTCGGCGCAGACGCGCGTCCCGAACACGAGAGCACGCAACCTGCGCGCGACCGTGCAGGTCTATCCGTACAACGACGAGGCCGGCGCGATCACGCTCGGCTCGATCCGCCTCGACGAGGCGAACCCGACCGGCGCGCTGCGCACCGCGTTGATGGATTGGCCCGACGCGATGCGGGACGCGATCTTCGGCAAATGGGGCGGGATCAACTCCGTCGACATGAAGGTCTGCATCGACGCCGACGGGTCGAGCACGCGCACGAGCCCGACGACGACCGTTCGCGACGGCCCGACGGGCTACGAGCTCAACATCTTCAACAACAACTGCCGCCGGTACACGAACGCGCTCGTCTTCTCGCGCGACTTCACGAAGCGCGTCCTCGCGCCCGAGACGTCGACGTCGACCGCGTCGTCGACGTCGTCGACGAAGTCCGGCGATTCGAAGAGCGCGTCGACCCAAGACTCGGGGCAGGAGAAGAGCTGCTCCGACGGCGGCGGGACGCACGCGTGCTCGGCGACGACGCGCGAAGGGAACGCCGCTTCCGGCGACACCGGGCGGAGCACGTTCAACGCGGACACGACCGCGAAGCGCGTCGAGACGTCCACGACCGTCACGGCGGGCCCGTCCGGGCACGCCGAAGTGCTCGGCTACCAAGTGATCGACGTCGACGACGACGACGACACGCTGACGTTCGACAAGAAGGGCAACCTCTACGACGGCACGCGCTCGCCGATCCGAATCGTGATCAACCCGAGCTGGGACCTCCTCATCGAGAGCGTGAAGAAGGAGGTGCCGCCGCCCGGGACCGTGAAGAAGGCCTGGGCCGGCGGGCGCATCGGTCTCGGCGTCGGCATCGAAGGCAAGACGCCGGTGTTCGGCATCGGGTTCGCGACGCTCTCGTTCGCGGTGGCCGCGTCCATCTCGCTCGAGTTCAACATGAAGTGGACGCCCGCGACCCCGTACCCGTGCACCAACGGCAACCGGACGAAGTGCTTCGGGGTGCTCGCGACGCCGACGACGCAGGCGAACGGTCGAAAGGCGTGTGAATCACGCGGCGGACGCCTCGCGGAGATGATCACCGACGGCGATCGGTCGGGGATCCACGCCGCCGCGCAGGCGGGCCAGAATCACTGGACCGGCGGCCAGCTCAACTACTCGTTCAGCGACGTCACCTGCGCGCGCAACCAGTCCTCGCAGGCGTGCAAGAACGCGAGCACGACGAAGTTCGCGTGGCTCGGCTCGAACAAGGAGTTCGGATCGATCTCCGGCACGGCGGGGAACGCGGTCCTCGATCCCGCGAACACCAAGATCACCGTCGCCGAGAACGGCCTCACGACCCAGGTGCCGATCGACTCCGGCGTCGCGTTCACGGGCACGACGAAGGCGATGACGTCGCAGCCGCAATCCTCGGCGTTCCCGCCGATCTGCGAGTTCCTCGGCGCGGCGAAGACCGAGTACCAAGAGTGGACGCTGGGCCTCGCCGTCGGCGCCGGCGCCGGCGTGGCGCTCGGCTTCTGCACGCCCAGCTCGGAGATCGGCATCTGCCTCGAAGGATCGTTCAACTTCGTCGACGTCTCGATCCAGCCGCAGTTCGGTCACCGCGCCTGGACGCTCTACGACGGCGCGGGCTACCGCTACGGCAGGATCGGCTCCACGTTCGTCGACGTGCCGTTCAACCTCTCGCTCATGACCGGTCAGGTCGCGCTCATCGCCAACTTCCTCTTCTTCTCGACGTCGTGGACCATCGCTCAGTACGACGGCGTGAAGATGATCGAGAAGTCTCTCCATCGGAGAGACGACACCTTCTGGGAGACCTACTGATGAAGCCGCGCAACCTTGCCGTCGCCGCGTCCCTCGCGGGTCTCGCGGGAATCGTCGCGCTCCGTCAGGAGCCGAAGCCGGCGCTTCCCGCGAGCGCTCCGCCGGCGTCGCCGCCCGCCCTCGTCGACGCCCCTCCGGCGCCGGAGTCGGCGATCGATCGCGCGCCGGGCTGTACGTTCGCGCGAGGGGCGACGCTCGGCTACGCGATCGTCGGCACGATGTCGATGAAGGTCGACGAGGCGAACGGCAAGGTCGATCAACCGCCGTCGCTCGCGCGAACGGTCCGCGTCGTCCTCGACCTGGAGGCGCTCGGCGGCGACGTGCTGCTCGCGCACTATCGCGAGGTCGACGCGACGTTGACCGCCGAGCAAGGCGATCTCGGCGCGCCGTTCCTCCTGCGGATCGACGCGCGCTGCCAGATCACCGGCTTCGCGGCGCTCGATCCGACGAACGTGCGCGAGGCCCGGGCGCAGCAGGCCATGGCGTACAACCTCGCGTGGAGCTGGCCGAAGGGAACCGAGACGCGTGACGGCGCGAACGACTACGGGGAGTTTCGCGCGACCTACACGGACGTGAGCGGCGCGCGACCGCGCATTCAGCGCACGATCGACGCGTACTCGCGCGTTTGGTCCGACGATTGGGACTTCAGCGGCTTCGCCGACGACGCGCCGCCGGCGCCTCGCAAGGAGAGGAAGCCGCTCGCGAGCACCATGACGATCGAGGCGGGCGCCGGTCCGTGGTTCGCCTCGCTCGAAGGGAGTGAGCGTCTCCGACTCGGCGGCGCCGAGGTCACGGGCACGGTTCGCGCGACGAGCGTGCCGGCCGCCGATCTCGGAGCCTTTCCTCACGCCGAGTCGCGGTACGTGTGGCGAGACTTTCTCCACCGGCGGACGAAGCCGAAGAGCGCCGTCCCGCTCACGGCCCGCGATCAGAAGGAGATCGCGGAGGTCCAGAAGCTCCCCCTCGACATCGTGATGGATCGCTACCGCGCGCGGATGGAAGCGGGCGAAGGCATCGTGGACGCCTGGCCGCACCTGAAGAACTACTTCGTGGCGCGTCCCGAAGCCGCCACCGAGGTCGCCGCGCAGGTCCGCGCGCGCAAGCTCCCTCGAGACGGCGCGCCCGGGGTGTACATCGCGCTCGGCAAGACGCCGACCTCCCAGGCGCACGACGCGCTCCTCGCGATCAAGAACGACACCGGCGCGGAGCCGATCGATCGTTCGCGCGCGGCCTTTGCCCTCGTCGGTCGCGACGACGTCGGGATCGAGCTCGCGCAGTCTCTCCACGCGGCGACGCACGACATCGCGACCGGGGCGACGCGCCCCGTCCGCCTCTACGCGCGGCACGCCGCGCTCGCGCTGGGCATGATGGGGAGCCTGAAGGCCGAAGACACCGCGATCGTGGCCGAGGTGCACGCCGCGGTGAAGGACATCCTCGCGAACGGCCGTTCGGCGACGACGCTCCGCCCCGCGTTCGGCACGGTGGCCAACCTCGGCGATGCGTCGCTCCTCTCGGTCGTCGTGCCCTACACGCGCCACGCCGACGCCGACGTTCGACGCGCGGCGACGATCTCGATCCGTCGCATGCCGCCGAGCGCGACGCTCGCGCTCTCGGTCGACTGGCTGCGCGCCGAGCCCGATCCCGACGTGCGTCGCGATCTCTGGCACACGATCCGGCTCCAGCACCTCGACGCGCGGCAGGTCGTCGATCGCGCGCTCGTCGCGAGGGCGATCGCCGAGCTCGAGAAGCAGCCGCTCGCGCTGACGCGGCAGTCGCTGGTTCACGTCCTCGGCGAGGCGAAGGATCGATATCCGGAAGCGAAGGGGGCCCTCCTCGCGGCCGTCCCGCGAGAGCTCGCGGTGCAGAACGAGGGCATCTTCGAGCTGCTCCTTCAGTACCTGAGCGGTGACGAGGTCGCTCCGCTCATGGGGAGGCCGCGATGAAGCGCATCGGCGTAGCGGCGATGGCGGTGGCCCTCGGTCTCTTCGTCGGTTGCTCCGACGACGGCGACGACGTGCGGCCCGGTGCGGATCTGCTCGACGACGACGCGGCAGCGCCCGCGTACAAGGGGCCGGCGAAGTCCGACACCCTTCCGCGGCCCGACGCGTCGTCGTCGTTCGTTCCGTCGAACGACCTCGACGGCGGCATCGTCCCCGGTGACGCCAATCCTCCGTGCTGCGAGACCACGTTCAGCCTCGACGACGCGTCGAACGACGAGACGACGGCGATCCTGCGCGGTAGCTTCGGGCCGCTCGCAGGCGCCGGCGTTCCGCTGACGTACGCGAACGGCCAGTGGCGCGCCACGGCGTGCATTCCGGTCGGCGCGTACATCGAGTACTGGTTCCACTTCGGCCAGGTGTACGAGGACCCCGACGAAGGCTCGGGGCCGCTCGTCGACGACGACCGCCACGATCCGCTGCGCCCGACCGTCAACGACGGAAAGGGCGGCTTCGTGAACGCGATCGAGCTCACGAGCTGCGTCGCGCCGGCTGACGCGGGGATGTAATCACACCCCATGCGGAGCCTTGCCGCTCCTCGGCCGGCGAAGCGCGCTAGGCTCTCCGCATGAACGATTCACGGCACGGTTCGGGTGGGCCCCGTGAGGTGGAGCCCTGCGGCGTCTGCGGCGGTGACGGCCGTCTGGAGAACGCCTGGGGCCAGGTCGCCAAGTGCCCGAGCTGCCACGGAAGCGGCCGCAAGCGCGAGGACACGGGGTTCCATGACGTCACGAAGACCAAGCCGGCCCACCACCAACAGTCGAACCGCGCGCCGGTTGTCGCAAAGCAGGTCTGGCCAGGCACGCCCGCGGGCGACCTCCTCGCCAAGGAGATCCGCGATGCCCCAGGTCTCTCGGACGACACGAAGGCGCGGCTCACGCGCGAAATCATCGATCACGAAGCCACGCACGGGCAGTGCACCAAGACCTTCCTGAAGAAGGTCCGGAAGCAGTTTCGTTCGTCTACCTGACGATTCTGACGGAAGTTGCCGGCGATCTCTCGCTGATGTGGTACTTGGGCTCGTTCACGAACGAACCGAGAAAAGGCGGACCGACATGGCTGAAGGAACCATCAAGCGACTGACGGACAAGGGATTCGGTTTCATCGAAACCGGCACGGGCAAGGACCTGTTCTTCCACATGTCGGCGGTCGAGGGCGTTCGCTTCGAAGACCTCAGGGAAGGGCAGCGCGTCTCGTTCAACGAAGGCCAAGGACCGAAGGGCCCGAGAGCCGAGAACGTCAAGGTCATCTGACCCGCACCCAGCGCCACGGAGAGCGCCCCTGAACGAGGGGCGCGATCCTACGCGACCCTCACCACTGCATCCGCGCGAGCGGAATGCTCTGAGGGCAGAGTTGGAGATGTGGGCTCGCCTCGGCGATCTCCGGGATCGCCTGGCGACCGCCGGGGAGCGCCTGCGCCTCCGCGACGAGCTGCGCGATGGCGGTGGCGAGATCGCCGCTCCTCTCGACGGCGTTCGCGCGAAGCACGCCGACATGGAGCCTCGACGGGAGGGCGACGGGGATGCTGCCGGGCGCGGGTCCGAGAGCCGCGAGCACGTTGCGGAAGTCTCCGTGCGCGGTCGCGAGAGAAGCGTAGGTCACGCGATACGCGGTGTCGGCCTGGAGATCCGCCGAGCGCGGATCGCAGGCCCCGAACCACACTTGGGCGGAGGGCAGGTCGCCCGCTCTCATGGAGAAGCGCGCCAGGCTGCAACGAACCACCTGCTTGTGCGACGGATCGCGGAGCGCATCCAGCGTGCTCTCGAAGAGCGCGCGCTGTCGTTGCAGATCCTTCGCGACGACGGCGAAGTAGCTCGAGATCGATCCGGTCATGAGGACGGCGAGCTCGCCGGCCGCGAAATCGCCCGCGCTCGCGCGCTGGCAGTAGGTGCGCCAGACGCCGAGCGCGCCGCCGACGCGATCGGTGGTCAGCGCGCCGCCCGCGAGCACCGCGAGCATCTCCGGGGGCAGCTGCTTGTCGCCGAAGCTCGCGGCCTGCGCCCAGAGCCCCTGGATGCGCTCGGGCTCCGAGAGGAGCGACGATCCGCCTTGCTGGAGCGGCGCGTCGTCGCGCGCCGCGATCGTGAGCGGCGCACGGCAGTACCCGCACGGGATCTGACCGCCCTGGCGCGCGAGCTGGATCGGCGCGCCGCAGTGCGGGCACGTGAGGATGCGGACGTCGGTCGAGAACGCGCTCATCGGTGAACCGTACGCGTTCACGCCGCTTGCGTCTGCAAGATGCGTCCTTCGAAGCCGCTGGGCTGGAGGGTCTTCTCGAAGAACGGAGCGGCGCCCTGACGCCAGTTCGGTCCGGCGAAGATGCGTACGGTCTGGCTGACTCCTCGAGCGAACGTTAGGTCCGTTCGACGACACGTCGCGAGCGACGATGTGTGGTCACTTTTTCCAGTCACGCCGCGAGCTTCGGCTCAATCCGCGATGGGAAGCGGCGCGGCGCGATTCACGAGGCCGGCTTCGCGGAGCTCGCGCCAGAAGTCGGCCGGCACGACCTCGTTCAGCGCGGCGCGATCCTCGGGGATGCGGCCTGGCTTGCTCGCGCCGGGAATGACGGCGGCGACGGCGGGGTGAGCGAGCGCGAAGTGGAGCCCCGCGGCCTTCATGCTGACGCCGTACCGATCGGCGATCGTCTTGATCCGCGCGACGCGCGCGAGGAGCTCGGGGCGCGCCGGCGCATACTCGAAGTTCGGACCGCCGACGAGCGCGCCCGAGCTGTATGGTCCGCCGATCACGACGCCGAGACCGCGCGCGGCCGCGTCCGGCATCACGCGTTGCAGCGCGCGGTCGTGATCGAGCAGCGTGTAGCGCCCGGCGAGCAAGAAGCCGTCGGGCTTCGGGCCCTCGAGCGCGAGGAGGAGCTCGATCGGCTCGACGCGGTTGACGCCGAGGCCCCACGCACGGATGACGCCCTCGTCTCGAAGTCGGTCGAGCACCTTGAACGCTCCCTTGCGCGCGCTCTCGAAGACGCCGAGCCACTCGTCGCCGTAGAAGTCTTGCGCGATGTCGTGCACCCACACGATCTCCACGTGGTCCGTCTTCAGGCGCTTCAGGCTGTCTTCGATCGATCGCAGCGTCGCGTCGGCGGAGTAGTCGTTCACGACCTTGTTCCGGCGGCCGTGCTTGAAGACGTCGCCCTTCTCGCCGAGATCGCGCGCGCTCGGATCCTCCACCTCGTCGAGGACGAGCCGGCCGACCTTCGTGCTGAGGACGTAGTCGCGGCGGGGTTTTCCTGCGAGCGCTTCGCCGAGGCGCAGCTCCGCGAGGCCGGCGCCGTAGAAGGGCGCGGTGTCGAAGTAGCGGATGCCGTCGTTCCACGCCGCGTCCACCGTCGCGCGCGCCTCCGCGTGCGGAATGTCGCGGAACATGTTCCCGAGCGGTGCGGTTCCGAAGCCGAGCTTGCCGGGCAGGAGATCGTCGAGCGCCATCGTCGTTCCTCTCGTCTGAAGGTTTGCTTTCGTCGTGGTCGCCGGTGCGGGCCGCGCCGACAAGAGAGAGAATGGCGCCTCCATAGGCATTCAACCAATCTATTGTTGTGATGTCAGATATTCATGCGACAGAATGTCTGAGTGCAGTACGACCTGAACTTGCTGCGGATCCTCCTCGCGCTGATGGAGGAACGGAACGTCACGCGCACCGCCGAGCGGCTGGGGATCACGCAGCCGGCGCTGTCGAACGCGCTCGCGCGCCTGCGCTCGATGCTGCGCGACCCGCTCTTCATTCGTGAGCGCTACGGCATGCGCCCGACGCCGAAGGCCGAAGAGCTCGCGCCGTCGATCGCAGCGGCGCTCGCGAGCCTCGACGCCGTGATCCTGGGCCAGCAAGAGTTCGATCCCGCCGCGGCGAGCCAACTCTTCACGATCGCGCCGAACAGCTACGTCGAGCTCGTCCTCATGCCCGCGATCGTCGCTCGCTTGGGCGAGCGCGCGCCCGGCATCAAGCTGCGCCTCACGCCGTTCGGCGCCGATCTGGCGGAGACCGGCGTCACCTCCGGTCAAACGTCGATGGTGCTCGGGCGCATCCACGAGCCGCCCGACAACCTGGTCGTGCAGCACCTGATGGACGAGAGCTTCGCGTGCGTCGTCCGCGCCGACCATCCGCGCATCGGAAAAAAGATCTCGAAGAAGGACTTCGAACAGCTCAAGCACGTCAACGTGCTGCCGCCCGGCCGCCTGCGGGTCGGCTTGTTCCAAGCGCTCGCGCGCGAGCGCCTGCGTCGCGACGTGGCGGTCTCCGTGAGCCACTTCATGGCCGTCCCGGAGATGATCGCCGTGACGGACTACTGCGCGACGCTGCCGCGCCTCCTATGCCGGCGTCTCGCGAGCGATCGCCGACTGAAGGTCGTGCAAGCGCCCGTCGATCTCGGCACGTTCCCCGTAGAGATGGCCTGGCACGTCCGCTACCGGAACGATCCCGCGCACGCCTGGCTGCGCGCGTTGATCGCCGACGCCGCGAAAGAAGTGACGCGCGCTCGAGCGTGATCCCGACCCGCATTCGAGAGCGTGGTCGCGGGTGCGCCGGCGTCGGCTGCTCCTTTTTCGGCCTATGCTGGGCGCATGCGCTGCTCGGTGTTGCTCTTGTTCGCCGTCCTCGCGTGCGGATGCAAGCGGTCGAAGGAGCCGCCGGTGAACGTCGACACCGTCACGGGCGAGGGCGGCGCGATCGCCCAGGCGCGCTTCGGGGGCGATCCCGACGCTCAGCGGCGCGTCTCCTTTCGGATCGACGCCGTCCACCGCGATCGGAAGCCGTCCGCGTCGGCGCCGTGGCACGAGGCCGGAGGCTCGTGGACGTTCTTCGACGCGCACGTCGACGACGGCACGCGCTTCGGCTTCGGTTGGTCGGAGGGCGGGAATGCGGGCGCGTTCTCGTTCGGCAAGGCGATGCTGACCGTCGCCGATGCCGACGCGGGCGCGAAGCTCGTGACGCTCTTCGCGCGCGCCTTCGACGGGAAGGTCCCCGCCGCGAGGGTGCGGCAGCCGCTGCGCATCGAGCCCATCTCGCTCGCGATCCTCGCGAAGAGCACCGGGCGTCACGAAGGGAGCTTCTCCGGGGCCGGGACCTGGACGGCGACGAAGCTCTTTCTCCAGCGACCTGGGATCGAAGCGGAGGTCTTCTTCAATTTCGATCTCACCGGCAAGGTCGGCGAGCTCGCGGAGAAAGACTCCGGCTACGCGAACGCTCTCGTGCGGTTCGTCGCCGGCGATCTTCGCGACGGTCCAACGCCGGCGCGCACGCCGGAGACCGATCCGCAGCTCTCACTCGTCGGTCCCAAGGTCGACGCGTGGCGGAGCGTCGCGCCGGAGGGCGCGCGCATGATCGAGTTCGAGGGCAAGGGAAAGCGCATCCTCTATTCGATCAAGGAGCAGACCGCGACGCGCGTCCGATCGGTCTCGCTCGACGACCCCAACGACGTGACGGATCTGGTGCAGATCGACAACGAGCTCGGCGTGGTTCGATGCGGCACCGAGCATCTTTGCCTCGTCGAGGAGTCGATCCCGAAGAATGCCGGCGTGCGCTCGAGCGAAGATCCGCGCACGTTCCATCTCGTCGACCGCGCCAAGAAGACCAAGCGGACGCTCTCGGGCGCTTGGGGCGAAATGGGCGAGGTGCCGATCGCGCCGTTCAGCCCCGGCGGGAGCTTCATCGCGATGGGGGGCTGGCGGCCGATGGCGACCGGCCACGGGCGGGATCTGGTCGTGTTCTTCGAGCCGGGCGGGGGCGTCGTCGCCGTGCCCGGCGAGCCCGTCGCCGTCGTCGGCTGGACGGGGAAGGGACCCACGCTCCGCGCGATCGTCCAACAGGGGAGAAGCTGGGAGAAGGAGAAGAAGCTCGTCTGGTTCCTGGTCGATCCGAAGACGGGCGCGCGTACGGATCTCGCCGCCCCGCCGCCCGGCATCGTCGCCGACGCGAAGCGATCCCTCGACGGCAAGCGCACGGTCTCGTGCAAGGGCGACGAGGAGATCTCCGTCACCGAGGGCACGACCACGAAGCGCTTCGTCGTCCACCCCGACGATCGCGCCGCGTTCGGGGGCGACTGCACCTCGTGGGCGGGCTCTCGCTACCTCTACTTTCGCGCCGGGCGTTTGGCCTTCATCGACGTCGAGACGATGAAGGCGAGCTTTCCGTTCGCGCCCGGCGAGGAGCCGCCCGCTCTTGCGTACGACGAGACGTTCACGTGGGCCACGTCGACGTCGGCCGAGGGGATCCGCGCCGGGCGCGTCGTCGTTCGTTGACGCCGCGCTCGCGGCCTAGTCGCCCGGCGTCGCGACGCCGCGCGCGATGCCGCACTGCTTGCCGTCGAGCGAGTTCAGCCGAAAGCACGAGGCGTGATACGGATCGCTCGCGCTCGGGGTGCAGGCCGCGTGGACCGAGCAGTCGGCGTCGCTCGAGCACGCTGCGCCTCGGCATCGACGCGCGCACGACGCGCAGCCGCGCAGGCACGACCACCCGGGCTCGCAGTCCGTGTCCGAGTCGCACGACACGTTGTGGCGGCCGTAGTACGCGTCGTGGCACGCCGTGTACCCCGACGCTGCCCCCTGGGCGGCGCCGCCTTCGGCGCCGGCGCCGCCTTGGGTGTTCGTCGAGCTGCACGCGAGCGATGTCGCGAGCAGAAGCGCGATCGTGCTGCCGATGCTCCTTCGTTTCACGAGCCCCTCCGATTTCCCTTCGGAATATGCTGGAGCGGCCGTGCGGGGGCCATAGTGATTAGTTGTGCGCGCGCCTTCGCGGCGGATCACGGCGCGACGGTGAACACGCCGCCGATCGGGCGGATGGCGACGTCCCAGGTGCGGTTCGTCGGCGTCGCCCACACGGGGTTGCTGAACGCGAGGCGCTCGATGCACTTGCCGCGGCGCTGCTGATCGAGCGCGTCGGCCGACGTGCCGTCGCACACGGCGGACGAGAGCGTCTTCGTTCGCGCGAACGCGCGGAAGTACCAGCGGTCCGGCGTCGCGGGCGCCTCGAAGACGTAGCTCGTCGTCGAGGGCGTGTTGCACGTGATCTCGCACCGGTCGAGGAAGCCGGGCTTGTTGCACCAGACGTTGCCTTTGCAGACCTCTTGGCCGTACGTGACGACCGTCTTCGCGACGCCGACCGGGAAGCTCGACGCGCTCAGCGTGATGCGGCGGCGACCCCAGTACGGCGAGCCGCCGACCACGTAGTCCGCGCTCGTCGGGACGATGCGGAGCAGACCCGTCGGGTCCGCCGCGTAGCCGTCGGCGAGCATGCGACGCACGACGTTGCTCGGATCCTTGTAGAGGTTCGGATCGAGCGCGCCGCTCTTCGTCTGCGAGTTGTGGATGCCGTGGTTCTGCGGCGCGTACACGAGCGTGCGATCGCTCGCGGCGTGGCTGACGCCGACGTACACGTCGAGGCTATCGACGGCCTGGAACTCGGGGGTCGACTTCCACTCGACGATGAGGCTGACGGTGCCGTTGCCGAAGTCGGTGATGCCGCCCATCGGGACGTCTCCGTCGTCGATGACGCCGTTGTTGTTCTTGTCGATCGCGATGCGGATGGCCGGACCGTCCGTGACCGAGAAGTCGCCGCTCGCGAGCGCGCTCGTGACCTGACCTTGACCGAGCGCGCCGATCGAGCTCCCGTCCGGCGCGAGGATCGACTCCGGTCGCGTCGTGCCGACGTTGACGAGGTTGCGCGGCTTGCCGAGCGCCGTGTCGACGATGTTCGACGTGCCGGTGAGACGGCCCTCGCGACGGTAGTTCCAATCGCCGTGGGCGTCGGAGCCGCCGGCCATGAACACGCGGCGCGGCTTCCCTGCGAGCCACGTGAGGTTCGACGTCTGCGAAGGACGGATCCCCCACTGGAGCATCTTGTCCCACGCGAAGAGACCGTCGTGGAGATCGCGGTACTCGTTCTTCGGCGCCTTGCCACGCCACTTGCCGTATTTCGGCTCGCCGGCGTTGCCGACCGTGGGGAAGCCCGGACTCTCGGGGCTCGACTCGAGTCGCGAGTCTTCGTTCCAGAGCTGGAGCCCGAGGATGACCGGCGAATCGAACGCGGTCTTCAGCTGCACGTCCGAGTACGGCACGATGTCGGGGCCGAGGCGGCCGAAGTCGCTCCCGCTCGCGGCGTCGACGGGATGCGCGAGGAAGGCGTAGCCCTTGCCCGCCATCGTGTTCTGGAAGTTGTTGGGGTTGAGGATGTCCTTCAGGCGTTGCGTCGCGCCGCCGTAGCTCGAGGTGCGGCTCGCGACGAACATGTCGTTGCGCGTGCCGTCGGAGGGCAGCCACACGAGGTGCTGCCGCGCGAAGAAGCGCTCGATGAGACCCTGGAGATCCTTGAGCAGATAGCGACCGCCCTCCGACGCCCGCTCGGTCAGCGCGAGCGTCGCGCCGCCGGGGCACGTGTCGGCGGTCGTGTAACGACCGAGCGCGAGGAGCTCGGCGGGCAGCTTCGTGCACGACTCGGCCCAGCGATACGCGCGACCATTGCCGTACATCAAGCTGCCGCTCGTGCGCTCGGCTTCGCTGATCTCGGGCACGACGTCGACCTCGCCGCCGAGGAAGATGCGCGAGGGTCGCGTGCCTCCGGCGAAGGCGCGCATCACCTGCGCGTTCGCGCCGGTGCTCGGCGTGTTGAGCCACGCGCGCAGCGCGCTGAAGCGCTGCTGGTTCATGTCGCGCGCGGCCTCGACGCTCGCGAGCACGTTGAAGCCGGAGAGCTTCTTGTTGACGAGGTCGACGGCCCAGCGCTCGAGGACTCCGGGCACGTACGGAATGTCCGGCACCGTGTCGATGAAGATCGGATCCATGTCGGTGACCTGCCCCGAGTCGCTCGCGTGATCGGTCGCGAAGACGAAGTCGAGGCCCATCGCGCGCATCGCCTGCAGCGTGGGGCGGTACGCGTACGCCGATTCGCCTTCGTTGTCGGTGCCCTGCGAGTGATAGTGGAGATCGCCGTAGACGTAGCCGTCGCCGAAGCGGGGCAGGGCGTCGCCGAGGTGGACCTTCACGCGATCGCCGAAGACGACTCGGTCGGACGAATTCGCGCAGGTCTTGCCGCTCTTCGCGAAGCTGGCGGAGACGTAGAGCTCGACGTCGTCACCGCTGCGCACGGGGCTGAAGCCGCTCGCGTAGGACCCCGTCGTCACGAGCTGTTGCGGCACGTAGGCGAGCGTCGCGTGCCACTCGGCCGACGTGCCGGCGTTCAGCACGTTCGCGCAGTTCTCGCCGGCCCACTGGCGGCACACGCGATGGTTCGCCGCGACGTCGGAGCTGGCCGGCCACTTGTCGCTCCGCTCGATCTCGCGGATCGCCGGCGAGCTCGCCGCGTAGTACGTGATGAGCTTCCACTCCTTCGGGTAGAGGCTCCGATCGAACGGCTCGTTGCGCGTCTTGCCGTCGCTCCAGGCTTCGTCGACGGTGACGCCGCAGAACTCGCCGTAGGGCTTCGCGGTTTCGGCGTCTCGCTGCATGCTCGCGTCGTGCAGGCTGATGACGATCGGGATCGGCGGGTAGACGTTCGACATCACGTTCGCGTCGGAGCCGATGGGCTCGAGACGCCACGGCGCGTCGATCGCGGTGTCGGCGCCGCCCATCACGCTGGCGATCGCGCTCGTCGTCGTGCCGAGGTTCTCTTCGGGTTGCGGTGAAGGAGGTGACGTCTCGGGGTCCTCGTCCATCGGCGCGCCGCAGCCGGCGGCGGCGGCGAGGGTGGCCAACGAAACGACGGAGACGAGCGAGCGGAGGAGGCGCGTACGCATGGTGGTCCGCGCGCTCCTGCAACCGACGGGCCGAACACCCGTCACGACGAGAGGCGCGCTTTCGTCGAAGATCCAGGGGTTACCGTCGTCGAGCCGGTGTTCGGTCGTCGCGCGCGCGCGCCGACGCGTCGCGCGCGCGCTGTGACGCCTGCGGGAAAGACGAGTGCTCTGCGTGCGTCGCGAGCGCGAGGGGAGGCCGCGCGCGGCCCGGAGCCGTCAGGGCAACACGCCCTCGAGCTTGGCGTCGAGCACGAGGAAGCCGTTACGGTACGCGACCCTCCGATTGAGGCCCGTCTTCAACGCGAGCCCGGTCAGGCTCGGCGCCACGCTCGCGATCGCGTCGAGCGAGGGGAGGGGCAGCTTGATCGCGAGGCCGCTCGTGATGCCGTCGCGGAGCTTCGGCCATAGGTCTTTGGCGAGCAGATCTCGGACGACTTGCGGCTTGAAGAGCGTCTCGGCCGGCGGCTCCTTGATCGTCCACACGGTCACCTCGGGCACGTCGGCGAGCTTCAGGCGCAGCGTGTCGTCGGCGAGCGTGACGCTGAGGCCCGCTTCCATCAGCACGCCCAGGCGGCCCTGCGCCTCGTCGCCGCCTGGGACGAGCTCGAGCTCGCCGAGCGACACCACGAGATCGTCCGTCTCGCCCTGGCGCGGCAGGCGCACGATCGGCGGGAGGCGCCCCGAGACCTTGACGGGAAG
Organism: Labilithrix sp.; assembly: GCA_019637175.1. Lineage (GTDB taxonomy): Bacteria > Myxococcota_A > Polyangia > Polyangiales > Polyangiaceae > Labilithrix. Next base: position 179,030 of record JAHBWD010000005.1, read on the forward strand.
CGAATCGGACCTCGGGATCTCGAGCAGCCCCGAGTTCCACAGGTTGTGAAGCAGCCCGTTGAGCAGCGCGAGGCGTACGCCGAGCTGCGCCCGCGGCGACGCGAAGTGCGCGTCGGCGGCGCTCGTGTCGACCAGCGCGACGCCGCGCGACGCAGGGAACACGGCGGTCTCGCGATCCGTCTTCACCGCGAGCGCCAGCTTCGCGCGCAGCGAGTCGAGCGCCACGAGATCGATCGCGTCGAGGTGTCCGTCGAGCGTGAGCGCCACCTTCGGCAGCGGCGCGGCGTCGACGTCGAAAGACTTGTTCGCGAGCGCGGTGTCGAGGCTCTCGAACACGCTCTCGAACGCTTGCGGCAGCGATCCTTGCAGCGCGCCCGCGAGCGCGCTCTTCAACATCTGCTCGACGGTCGTCCGCAGAAAGCCCGCCGCCAACGCGAAGATCGCGTTGGCTTGCGGATCGGTGAACTTTCCCGTCGCCGTCTCGAGCGCCACCTCGAACGTTCCCACCGTGACGACCACCGGCGCCGCCGGCGAGGCCTTCTTGATCGTCGCGTGCGCGTAGGCGGCGAGCGACGCGTCGAGCCCGCCGTTCAAGCTGACCGTCGAGCCCGCGAGATCCAGCGAGCCCGTCGTGCCGAGCGACAGCTTGCCGACGCGCACGAACAGATCCAGTCCGTCGCCGGCGAGCTCCGTCTCCACGCGCACGTCGGTCGCCTTCGCCGAGGTCACGGTCAGATCGACGCCGCTCTCCGCGATGAGCGGGTTCGGGAGCATCGACATGATGTTCATCCCGGCGACGACGCGCGTCACGACGTCGGCCATGTCGGGCAGCGTGACCGGGCGCGGCGCGTCGAGCGGCACCGCCGTTCCGTCGTCGAAGAAGCGCTGACCGAGATCGAGCACGATCGCGTCCGGCGACGAGAACGCGGGCGCGCCCTTCGCGTCGACGGCGGGCGCGTACGCGGCGCCGAACGCCACGTCGAGCTCGCGCCGTACCTCGGGATCTTCGCCGTTGTCGGCCGAAACGACGAGGTGATTCACGCCGAACGTCGCGGCGACCTCGGTCTTGAAGGTGCCGTCGGGCGCGACCGCCGCAGGAGCGCCGTTGACGAAGACCTTGGTCGTCGGCCCCGTCGTCGTTCCTGCGACCGTGAACGTCGACTTGCCGTCGCCGCCGAGCTCGGCGCCCGGCTGCGGCGTCGTCAACACGAGGGGAGGGGCGCCGGGCGACACCTTGATGCGCGCGCGCCCGCACACGGTCGCGGCGTCGACCGCGCACGCCGTGAAGGTGACGCTCCCGATCTCGTTCAGCGTGAACGCGCCGGCGTCATCGACCGGCGTCGCGACGTTCGCCGGATCCGACGTCCACGTGACCTTCGCGTCGCGGAGCTCGGTACCCGCGGCGTCGGTGACGGTCGCGGTCAGCGAGACCCGGCTCTTGACGGGATAGAACGCGAGCTCCGGATCGAGACGAACGACGACGCCGGACGCCGCGGATCCGCTCTCGTCACTGCCGCATCCGGCGACGAGAAGAAGAACGGCGAGGAACGAGCCGAAGAGCGCCCTCTTCATTGGATCCCCAGCTGGCTGGTGAGGCGGAAGCTCCGTGGCCCGAATCCGAGCGCGGGGTTCACGAGTCCGAGCCTCCCCGGTGGGATGCCGTAGGTCGTGAGGCTCGGCGGGAGCGTGAACGACGGGATGGGCAAGGCCGGGAGCGCATCGTTGAGCGACTGATCGATGACCTTCTGGAGGAGCGTCTGGAGCATCGACGTGAGCACGGCGTTCGTCGACGCGTCGAGCGACACGTCGCCGGTCGAGAAGTGCATCTCGGTGATGACGAAGCTCCCGAACTTGAGATCGTTGGCGACGAGCGATGGCGTCGACGTCGCGCGCGCGCCGAGCGCCACGCGGAGCGGCGGGAGCGCGTTGCCGCCTGCGTCGGTCCCGCCGAAGAGGCCCGGGTAGGTGACGGCGAGCTGCATCGCGCCGAGCGAGAGCTCGACGGCGTTGCCGCTCATCGTCGCGACGGGCGGCAGCAGCGTGGTCACGCGGATCCCTGCGCCCGCGGGCAGCCCGTTGCCGAGCTGGGCCCCGGTGAGCGTCGCGTTGAACATGCCGCCGCGCCAGAGCGCGTGGAGCGCCTGGTCGAACACGCCCACGTGGATCGCGACGCCCGCGGTGCTCGGTGAGCTGACGGGCAGATCGTCGAGCACCGTTCCGGTGGGAATGGGCACGCCGAGCGACGGCAGCGCCTGGCCCGCCGGCGCCGTGAGCCTGCTCGAGAGGCCCACGAGCATGCGCGAGGTCGTCGTCGACACGCTCGAGAACCCGACGCCGAACGACAGCGGGATCGTCCCTGCGCCGTCGAGCTTCGGGACGTTGAACGACGTCCCGAGCGTCGAGATGTCGAGCCCCGAGAGGACGCCGTCGAGCACCGCGTTGAAGTTGTTGGTGATGTAGTTCGTCACCAGCGTTCGCACGGTGTTCTGAAGCGTGCCTTGGGCGAGGGGCACGAGGATGTTGTTGATGATCCAGCCGTCGACGCCGTTGAACGACGTGCTCACGCTGCCGACGCCCGTGACGACCGAGCCGGGCCGCACCGAGCCTCGCAGCTTGCCGCCCGAGAGCGACGTGTCGATGATCATCGTCACGTCGAGGTACGAGAACGTCGCCCAGCCCGTCGTGTCGTACGGGATGGGCCCCACGGCGCCCCAGACGCGCATGTTCACGCCGACGTTCGGCACGCGGACGCGAGCCTGAAGCCCTCCGTTCACGAGGGTCACGTCGACGACCTGCGGGCCCGGGAGGCTCAGCGATCGGTATTCGACGCCGGAGCTGTACCAGCAGATGCAGCCGAGGAACGTGCACGTCTGCGAGTCGCACGCCCGTGGCTTCAGCGGGTTCGCTGCCCTGAGCCCCGCGTCGATCGTGCTGGCCAGGCCCGCGCTGTTCGCGACCCTGTAGAGGATGTCGCCGAACGAGCTGACGGCGCCCGCGCGCCCGCCGTCGTCGACCGCGGTCTGCGTGAGCTTCAGATCGACGGTGTCGGCGTAGAGCCCGGTCTCGGTCGCCCATTGATTGGCGACGAGGAACGAGCACGTGCGCGTCGTCTGCGCGCCGTTCGGGCTGGTGGCGACGATGTTCGCGAAGTTGATGCCGAAGCGCGTCGTGAGCGGCGCCGAGAACGTGTCGCCGGCGAGGTTCGCGGTCGCGCCGTTGACCTTCACGCTCGTGACGCCGTTCGGGCTGTTGACGCTCCCGCTGAAGGCGATGGTCGAGCCGGGCGCTGCGTTGAGCATCGCGCCGTCGACCGGGCTGTTGCACTCGATCGTGGGGCCGTTGCCGTCGACCTCGATCTCGACCTGGGCCACGAGCGGCGCTCCCGTCACCGTGGGCGGCATGACAGTCGCGGAGAGCGTGTAGAAGCCGTTGGCGCGGTACTGGAAGTGGTTCAAGCCCAGCGTCGAGCTCGCGCTCGGCGTGCTGCCGTAGTGCGTCGGAGCGTTGACGACGGGGTTGTTGTACTGGTCGGCCACGCGCGTCTCGACCGTGACGACCGATCCGATCGGATAGACGACCTTCAGCGGGGTCGGCGAGATGACGAGCGTCGCCGGCTTGCCGGCGACGACTTCGATCGGCACGGCGTGCGTCGCCGCGCCGGGGAGCTCGCAGGCGAGATCGTAGATGCCGGCGTGCGTGAAGGTGCCCTTCAGGCCGGCGATGACGTTCCCGGCGTCGGTCGGGGCCGACGTGAGCGACGGCTTCGCGTCGGGGACGACGTTGCCGAACGCGTCGTGCGCGGTGCACCACGCGGTCACCTCGCCACCGGCGACGAACGACGTCGCGCTGAGCGCGGTGTCGACCGACGCGACGGGCCCCGGGGTGATCGCGATCTGCGCGCCTGCGTCGTCGCCGACGCCGAGCGACGGAAACGTGCATCTTGCACTTACTTGGCCGGCGCGCGCGGCGATGATCTTGCCGGCGTCGTCTCTCTGCACGGAGTCGCTCGGCGCGAACACGACGGCCAGCTCGGTGTCTTTGGGGGGCTGAACGGAGGTTCCCTCCGCGTCGACGAGCACGCACGCGACGACGATCTCGTCGCCGGCAGCGACCGTCGTTGGAGCCGTCGTGCGCGCGCCCGCGAAGACGTTCTGCGTCTGCGGCGCATCCGGCGGCGTGTCGCTGCCGCAGCTCGCCGTGAGCGCCGCGAAGGCAAAGGCCGCCGCGGAGAGCGCACGACGGGCTCTTCCCGAAACGTCGATGAGCATTGCGCCACCTCCGGCTTCTTCGAAGGTTAGCGAAGTCCTCGGCGCGAGTCGAACGTCGGGTCGCGGCGAGCGCTGCGTCGCTTCGAGCGTCGACCTCACTCGGGATACCGTTCGTTGCGCGGCCGGACTATGGTGGTCCCATGGATTTCTTGTTCGGCGATCTCACGCCGGCGCCGTTCGCGACGAATGTGTTGGAGGAGCTGCGCGACGCGGTCGAGGTCGCCGCGGCCATCGCGGATCGAGATCAAGTCATCGTGACGGCCGACGCGCGGCGCGAAGGTCTCAGGAGCGCGGCGAACGCGGATCGGGAGCGCGTCGAACAGCTCGTTCGCTCCGTGCTCGAGGCGGCGCAAGCCACGGCAGGGCCGGAGGGCTCGCCTTCGGCGTCGCTCGCGACGACGCTCGCCGTGCTCGTGCTCGAGCGGCGCGCGGTCACCGACGGCGCCATCGACGAGAAGCTCGACGCGGATCTGCGCGCGCTCGAGGCGGAGACGGTCGACGCGCGCGCCGACTACTTCCCGATCCTCGAGAGGTATCTCCTCTCGCGCGATCCGCCGGGCAGCGTCGTCACCGCGCGCGTCGAGATCGTCGCGACGGCGAAGAAGAAGGACGAGCGAAAGTACAACGCCGTGCTCGGCGGAAAGTGGAGCGGCCTCGCGTGGTCGACGGAGCTCGACGTGCCCGACGACGGCGCGTGGAGCGAGGCGCTCCGCGCCGGTCGCCTCGTCGAAGGTCTCTCCGTCGTCGCCCCGTACCTCGCGGGCCTCATCAAGAAGGACGTGAAGCACAAGAAGCAGCGCCTCGATCGCCACGTCGTGACGACGCTCGTCGACGACGGAGCGACGTTGCGCGCGGAGCTGCGCACCGAGATCGGCGGGAGCGAGGGCTTCGACGTCGTCGTGACGTCCGACGCGAAGGTGCTGATGGCCAAGGTCGGCGATCCCGAGGACGCGTCGGTGGGAGCCTTCGAGCTCGAGACGGCCGACGCCGCCTCGATGATCGACTTCGCCTCGAAGCTGCGCGCTGCCGCGCGCGAGCTCTCGCGGCGCCGGCTCATCGCGGCCACGCTCGACGAGGTGCCGTTCGACGGCAACGACCCGACGTCGCAGCCGAAGCTCGTCGAGCTCGCCGCGCGCTTCGTGGAGAATGTCGCGCCGACGATCCGCGAGATCGCCTCGCGTTCGCGGTCGGAGACGGAGCTCGTCTTGCGCCGCCTCCTCGATGACGGTCGTCGCGAGGAGCTCTTCATGCCGAAGGCGCGCATCCAAGAGCTCGTCGAGCCCCTCGACGCCGAGCATCAGCGCCTGTTCGCGTCGGTCATCGAGGCGCTCGGCGTGCACGGCGAGGCGCGCCAACCGTCGCAGCCCGACACGCTGGTTCGCTCGGAGGTGAGGACCTCCGAGCGGCCCTACGTGCGGCGGCAGTCGGGCGGCATGGCGGCGGTCGCTGCTCCGCCCGCGCCGCCTGTGCCGCCTGTGCCGCCTGTGCCACCGAGCGATCCGGTCGTCGAGGTGCTCGAGGTGGCCGAGGTGGCCGAGGTGAAGGAGGCCGACCCGCCGCAAGAAGCCGCGCCCGCGAGCAAGGTCGACGCGATGGAGGCGCTCGTCGCGACGCTGAAGCACATTCAGTCGATCGCGAAGGACGGTCACGTCGACGAAGCGTACCGGCAGTACGCGGCGCTCTTCGCGAGCCAGCCGTTCTTGATGTGCACCCACGAGGATCAGCGCCGCGCGCTCCGTCTGATGTTCTCCGGCAAGGGGTCGCCTTCGCCGAGCGAGGAGGCGAAGGCCGCCTACAAAGCTTCACTGCCCGTTCTGCAGGCGCTCGTCCTCGCGCAGCGCGAAGCGGGCGACTACGAGATGCTCGGCATGGCGTACGTCGGTCTCGACGAGCCCGAGAAGGCGACGGGCATCTACAAGAAGGCGCTCGAGATCGAGCGCGAGCGCGACCCCGGCTCCGATCTCTGCGGCACGCTCATGCGACGCGTCAGCGAGCTCTGATCCGATCGCGGCGGAGGTGGCGCCCTTCGCGTCGCGCGCTACTTCGGCGTCTTCTTCATGTCCGCGAGGATGCGCGTCGTCTCGTCGACCCAGAGGTCGCGCGCGAGGCCGTCCTTCCACTTGTCGAGCTGCCGCTGGATGCGCGGATCCTGCGACGTCCCTTCCTGCGTTCGAAGCGGCGCGACCTCCATGAGGGTCTTCTGGTCGCGCTTCTTCGGATCGAGCGCCTCGACGTCGGTCTTCAGTCGCTTGTATTGGGTCTGCCAGGCACCGCGCTCGAGCGACCGCGTGGTCTCGTTCTTGCGCGCTTCCATGATCGACACGAGCTTGGCGACGGTCGCGAGATCGGGGTTCGCGCTCGTGCGCGCGGCGCTCGCGGACGCGAGCTCGGCCGTCTTCCACGCGTGAGGCACCTTCACGAACGAGACGGCGTCGATCGTCGACCACGGGATCGCGTGCGGAAGCGTGCGCTCGCCGGATTCGACGAACGACGTCGGGTCGGGCAGGAGGATGTCGGGCACGACGCCCTTCAGCTGCGTGGAGCCGCCGCTCACGCGGAAGTACTCCTGCACCGTCACCTTGTAGAGACCGAGCGGATCGCCGCGCCGCCCCGTCTGCTGATCGAGATCGATGACGGCCTGCACGGTTCCCTTGCCGTGCGTCGCGCTCGTGCCGACGACCACCGCGCGCTCGTAGTCTTGGAGCGCGCCCGCGACGATCTCCGCCGCCGAAGCACAGAAGCGATCGACGAGGACCACGACGTTTCCGGTGAACGCGACCGACGGATCCTTGTCGCGGAGGATCTCCACCTTTCCCTTGCCGTCCTTCGTCTGAACGACGGGGCCCTCCTTCACGAAGAGGCCGGCGATGTCACGCGCGTGGGTGAGGAGGCCGCCCCCGTTGCCGCGGAGATCGAGGACGAGCGACGTCACGTTCTTCTTCGTGAGCTGCGTCAGCAGCGAGCGCACGTCGTCGGTGGCGTTGCGCTCGCCGGGCTTGCTCGGCTCTCCGTAGAAGCTCGGGAGGTGCACGTAGCCGATCTCTCCGCTCTTCGTCTTCAAGATCGCGCCGCGCGCGTACGACGCCTCGATGCGGACGACGTCGCGCGTGATCGAGATCGTGTCGAGCCGTCCGTCGGGCTTCTTCACCTTGAGGACGACGACCGTGCCCTTCGGCCCGCGGATCATGCTCACGACCTGCGTGATGGGCATGTCCATGACGTCGACGGGCTCCTTGCCCTCTTGCGCGACGGACTGGATGAGGTCGCCGACCTCGAGCTTGCCTTGCTGCCAAGCCGCGCCGCCGGGCACCAGATCGTTCACGAGGATGTAGTGGTCTTGCTCGCGCAGCGTGGCGCCGATGCCCTCGAGGCGGCCGGTGAGGGCGATGCCGAGATCCGCTTCCTGCGCCGGCGGCAGGTACGTCGTGTGCGGATCGAAGGCGCCGTTGAGGGCGTTGATGAACGTCTGCGCCGGCTCGAGCTTGTCGGTGGAGCCGAGCCTCGTGAACTGGGCGGCGAATCGCGTCGCGAGCTCCTTCTGCACCTTGTCGCGACGACCCTCGAACGTCGCAGGGATCTCGCCGAGCGCCTTCTCCGCGACCGCGTCGCGCTTCGCGTCGTCGGGATCCACGGGCTTGGCGTCGGGCTTCGGATGCGCCCGCTTTTCGAGGGTGTCTTCGAGCTCCTGCATGCGTTCGAGCGCCTGGAGCTTCAGCACGGCGCGCCAGCGCGCCGCGAGCTCCTCTTCGGTCTTGCAGAACGCACGCTTCTTCGGATCCGTCTCGATCGAGTCGTTCGCGCCGAAGTCGAGCGGCGCGGCGAGGATGCGCGCGACGACGTCGGCGACGACGCGGCGTCGGCTCGCGAGCAGCGCGGCCGCTTTTCGCCCGAGAACGAAGTCGCCGGCGCGCAGCTGGTCGTCCATGTCCGTTTCGAAGCGCGCGAGCCTCTGCACGTCGCTCTCGAGCAGCACCAGCTTGCCGGTGTCGAGCTCGTCGACGAAGCGCTTGAAGGCTTCCTTCGAAACGCCGTCGTCGATGGGCCGCGCGTGCACGTGCTCGTGCCCGAGGAGCGCGCTCGCAGCGCTCGCGAGCGGCTCCTCGCGCGGATCGCGCGGCACCTCGGCGAGGTCTTGATCGACGGGGCGCGCCGCGTCGGTCGCCGACGAAGAAATCGGCGATGCCGTTCCTGCGTCGGTGGCGTGGGGCGAGCGGCACGAGAGCACGAGCGCGAAGAGCACGAGCGAACGACGCATGCGCGGGAAGGTAGCACGCGACGCACCCACGCGGCGGATCGGGGGCTCGGCCCCGCTTGCCAGCGTCAGTCGCTCAGCAGCTCAGTTCAGCATTCCCATCGGCGCGCTGTAGATCTCCGAGGCTTCGCAGAACCCCATGCCGCGCCGCTCGGCGTCGGCGAGCGCCTCGTGGATCTTTCGAAGCGACGTCCGCGCGTGGTCGTCCCAGCCTTCCTTCTTCGGCTTGGCGAGCAGCGCCTTCTCGCTCTTCTCGAGGAGCTTTCGCAGACCCGCGACGCGGCTCTTTCGGACGTAGCCCCCCACGGTGTAGTTCTGGTCGACGGTCGGCGAGAGCTTCAACTTCGCGAGCTTCGGGAGCTGCTTCGCGAGATCGCCGAAGAGCGCGTTCGGAGGCTCGAACCATTTCGCCCAATCGAGCTTGGCGTTCGACATGAGGAGCGTCGGCCACACGTGGCCGCGATCCATCCAGCCGGGGCGAAAGCGCGCCATGAACGCGAGCGCGAGGAGCGGGTAGCTCGACGCGAGCACGGCCTCGGGGGCTCCTTCATCTCCCGACGGAAGCATCATCGTCTTCTTGCCCTTGGCGTAGGCGGCGACGACCTCGGGCAGCACGTCGAGATCGCGCGTGACGGCCGGCAGGAGCACGTCACGCGGAGGGATCCCCTGTCCCATGTCGGGCTCGATCTTCGCCTTCAGCTTCGGCGCGAGCGCCGCGAGCGTCTTCTTCGCGAGGCTGTCGATCGCGCCGCTGCTCTTCGCCGCGAGGTACGCGTCGATCGCGTCGGAGACGCCGGCCGGGTCCTTCGCCTCGATGAAGAACGGACGCCCCCACACGTGGAGCATCCCGTCGAGCGTCGGGAGCCGCGGCTTCTTGGCCCCTCGGTCCGCCGCGAGGGCGCCGAGCGCCCAGGCCTTCGCGCGGTAGCGGAGCTTCTCGAGCGCGATCGCCTCGGAGAGGAGCGGCTTCAGGTCCGCCTTGCCGACGAGGCACGGCACGAGCCGTTCGTTGATGAAGTCGAGATCGACCGGGTGATAGCTGACGTCGAAGCCCATGGCGCCGGAGCATAGGCTCACTTCGGCGGCGGAAAAAGGAGGCGCGCCGGCCGCGCACGAGGCTCCTCTCCCGGTCCTCCTCCTCCTCACGAGGGCTCTCTCTAGATCAGCTCCGATTGCTCGCGATCACGGAGCAAGTCGCCACGAGCGCCTTCACACCGGTAGCTCGCACACCGTTGCGTCCATGCCGGGGTACTGCGAAATACTTCCTCGCGCCGACTCTGTTCTTACCGACGACGAATACGCGTTTCGCGGTTCAGAGCCGAGCTGACGGAGTTGCAGCGTCCTCGATACGGATTCGATATAGGCGCGTATCGTGAGTCCTCCGCGAAGACGCTCTACGGCTCCTGGCTGGCGGTTGTTGCGCCGATCGTTGGTTCGACCGGTTCGGTATTGAATCGGCACTGCTCCCAATCCAGTGTCTCGCCGTAATAGGTCTTCTTGCTGCACAAGTCGCGAGCGAATCCTCCGGACCACGGTACGGAGACGGTCCGCGTCTCTCTCGGCGCGAGGCGTCCCGTGCACATCGGAAGAGACGACAGCGATGCGCCCGAAGCCTCGCGCTTCGTGAGCACGCCGCGCACACACGTCGTGATCGGATCTTCGCGCATGTTCGTCACCGTGCACGTCGCCTGGTCGTTGCTCGCCAAGCAGTTGTATAGGACCTCCTTGGCCGACACCCACACGGACGTTCGTTGCTGTACGAGCTCCTTCTCGACCGCAGCGACTCCTGACTTCACCTCGTTGAAACGCGCGCTTTGCAGCTGCGCATCGGTGCTTCGTGCCACGGCAGCCCAGACAAAGAGTCCGGCAACCGTGACGAAGGTCAGCGCCGAGAAAACTGTCTGTGCCCGCACCCACAGTCGTTCATCGTGCAACTTCGACATAGTGGCGCCCTCCCTGCGTGTTTCTTAGCTGACTCTTGCGCGCGGTTCTCAGTCCGCGCCCGAGTGCCATTTCCCCTCATGCCGTAAGGCGATGACGCCCGTCGGCGGGGCGAGACTAGCAGCAACGTGCTCCGCCCGAAGGCTCAAAGGCGCACTAGGTGGAAAGAAATGCCGCGTTGAGGAGACTTGGGTGGCGAGCAACCGGCGATTCGGGACTTGGATCGTCCGTTCAGCGAAAGCACACTGGCGACGAACCGCGTAAGGGCACAGTTCTTCGCGTGAAGCGCTTCTTGTGGATCATGAGTCGGCTCTCACGGACCGTTCCTGCGTTGCGCGCGCGACTGCGCGATCGCCTGGGGCCGCGCCAGGCTCGGCTAGCGCCGCGAGGGTCTTGTTGTACTCCTCCGCTTCGGGCGTGACTACGAACGTGATCAGGCCGTGGAAGTCCTCCACCGCCTGCTGGATCTCCGTGAGCGTGACGCGGAAGTACTCCTTTCGATGGTTCACCACGTTCACACGGCGCGATGCGAAGGCCTTGTGCAACTTCGACTCGAGTGTCGGCGCATCCTCCGCGTAGATGATGGCATGTACGTCGAACGGGAACGGCACCGAGGCGTCCCCCAGCTCCTCGACGCGCTCGTACGGGTCAAGACGCCGCGTGAGACCGATCTTGTAGATGCCCTCGCCGAACGAACCGACGTTCGAGAGCACGTACACGTGTCCTGACCTCGTGAGCTGCGCTCGCGCGATCGCCTTTGCCTTTCGGTCCAGCGCGTCCTTCAACTCGGTCTCGAGACGATCGACGAGCCCCTCGAGTCGTTCGTGCTGCTTGCTCGTCGCTACGGACGTAGCCAGCTCGGCGCGCGCCTTCTCCAACGCGGCCGTCGACCTTGCTTCGTCATTCTCCGCCTCGGCTTTCGCGCGATCGATCTCTTCTTGCGCTTTCTGTTCCTCGCGCATCTGATCGCGGATTCGCTTCTGCACCTCCTTCTCTTCCTGCACTTTCTCTCGGTGCTCATGGACAAGATGGAGTTCGGCGAGCTTCAGGTCGAAGTAGCGCCGGGAGATGAAGACCTGCTGGACCTGTCCGAGCTTATTGATGTCGTCGTAGGCTTTCGTCATGCGCTGTTCGAGCTTTGTCACGTTGTCGTAGCGGACCTTCGCAATGGCCGCGTCGCACTCGCCGTTGAAGGCACGTAGCATCAGCTTCGCCTGCTGCTTCACCATCTTCTTTCCTTCGGCGACGCTGCCGCCGACGGTCCACTTCGTGTCGCATGGCGCGGCATCACCAGACTTGATGAGCGCCTGCTGGTCGCGCCGAATCCCGTCGAGACGTGTCGTGTACTGGGCTGACGACTCAAACCCGTATCTCGGCTTGTAGAACCCGAAGGATTGAATCTCGACCGCCTCTTCGACGGACTCGAGCTCCTTCTTCGCGCGTTTCAGCTCAGCGGTCGTCTTCGACAACTCCTCGCGCAGCTCCGCGAGCTTCTGCGATGAAAGCGGCGCCGGTTCTGGCACAGGCGCGGGCTCTGGATCGGGGCGCGGCTTGGTCGGCCGCGCTGTTGTCGGAACGGACATGCCCGTCGAGCTAGGTGGAGCGCCGGGAAGGAAAGGATTCTGCGGTGAGGTGGGAGGTTGAACAGGCAAGGGCGGTAGCCACACTGCGATTCCGAAGCCGCCCTGATTCGCTGCAGACGGCGGGTCGACCATCGCTTGGCACGCGACGGCGGCGCCATGGCGGGCGCGTAGGCGGGCGAGGATTCCGCTCCATGGAACGGCGAGTTCGCGAGAAAGGTATCCAACCCTTCCACCGAACACCCAGACCATCACGGCATGAGGGTCGCTCTGGTTGTTGGGCTCGGCGACGAGCCAGGCGACGACCACCGTGTCGGTGCGGCCACCAACGGCCGACACGACGCGGGCCACTTGCGTCGCGTTGTACGTCTCGCCGACCACCTCGAATCTCTGGCAGGCGGGCCCTCCGAGCCAGACCGCTCGTTGGCCTTCGATCGTCGTTACCGTGTGCGCGATCGTGTCGTCGGTTTGCTGCATCGGCCCCCCTCCAAAGCATGCGTCGCGTGAACGCATTACCCGAACTTATCAGTCTACATGGTTTGTGCGCGCTGCGTCGCCCGTCGTTGCATCGACCTCGCGAATCCTTGCGAGGCGGCGCCGCGGTCCTAGATTGTCGCGATGGCGAGCGTCCAGCGGCGTGCCGGTCGGCGAACCTTTTACCTAGACACGAGCACTCTCTCCTACGCGTTTCGCGGACTGCGTTCGGAGTGTCGCTACGAAGGAGATCAGCCAGAACTTGCCGCTCTGGGCGACTCCGTCACGCGCATTGCGCGCGACGCCAACCTCTGCCTCACGACAATGCACATCATGGAGTGGGCGCGGTGGAGAGACACAAGGACGGCTGACGCGCTGATCGAATGGATCGACTCGCTGGAGATCGTTTGGTTGCACGGCATGCAGTACGTCGCCGAGGACGAAGACGAGGTCTCTCTCCAACGCGCGCTCGGATTCGATGCGCGTACGACGGTCGAAATCTTTTCACCAAGCATGTTGAGCACTTTCCATGCACTCAAGATCGATCAGCTCACCGAAGCGCTGAATTGCGGGAGTCCCCTGCGCAGTGTCTTCGAGGCGGCCCGAATCCATGGTGGCAAGGCCCAAGAAGCCGAGATGGCGCGGATTATTCGTACGTTTCACTTCGACCGATTCGAAGACCCCGCGACTCGCGGGCTCACTCTCGCCCGGAAGGAGGAAGTTCGTCGCGCGAAGCTCCGTCAGAGCCTTCGGGTGGGCGCTGAAGAAGCGTACGAGCGATTGGCTGGCGGCACGAGGTTTCCCGCGAGTTCCATGCGAGAAGCCAGCAGCCCCCGTCGTACATCGACGTGTTCGTCGACCACGTGCTGGTGAACTCGATGTCGTTGCCTTCGTTCTATGTCTGTCAGGAGTACGCTTCGCGCTGGGTGGAAGTTGCTGCATCGAAGATGCCGGATAGCAAGGGCGCCGAGCGCGAGCGCGCTTCGTTCTACGATCACTGTCACGTTGCCGTCGGCGCGGCCTACTGCGACGTCTTCACGTGCGACGCGAGCACTGCCCGATGCCTTGCTGGTGCGCGGGAACGACTACGCTGGTCGCCGCCCCTCGTGTACGCGGGCGACGCGGCTTCCTTCGCGAACGCGGTCGCGGGAGAAGCGTTGTTCCGACCACCCGCGTAGACGACCGATCGAGTCGCTCCGACTATTCACGATCGCGGATCAGCGCGCGAGCAGCTCCTTCAGCACCGGCCGGTCGCGCACCAGCGCGTCGCGGAGCAGCGCGAAGGCGTACTCGAAGACGCGGCTCGAGATCGTGTCGTCGTGGTTGCGGGTCACCGTGTAGACCGCCGCGAGCGTGGGGAGCACGCGCCACAGGGGGAATCCGCGGCGCATGTCGAGGCGATCGACCGCGTGCGCGAGCTCGGGCAGCCGAGCCGGAGGGACGTCGAGACCCGTGACCGCGATGAAGCGGACGGAGTCGAGCAGCCACTGCACGTCGACCGTGAAGTCGACGATCTCGCCGAGGTCGACCGGGAGCGACACTCCATACGGGTAGTGCGTGTGCTCGACGCCGCGGTCGCGGAGGTACGCCTTCAGGCTCGCGACGTCTCTCAGGTACACGCTCGGATGCGGAGGCAAGACGAGCGGCGGAAGAGAATCGAAGCCCTCGCTCACGTCGGTCATCCGTCGATCATACGAGGCGCAACGCCGCGCCGCATGCGAGCCATCCCGGGTGACGCCCGAACAGCTCGTGCACCGCGAACGTCGCGAGGGAGCGAATCGGCCATTGACTCTTGCCAACGTGCCGGAGCTCGATGTCGGGTATCGTTCGCTTCATGGAACGACGCACGCCCGACTTTGCCCGGATCCTCGCGCCCGCCACACAGGACGGCGACGGAGACGCGGGGCCGCTCCGCGACGCGGAGATCGACGCCGTGATCGAGCTCGCGTTCATGATGGCCAACGCGAACGGCGACGCGTCGCCCGACGAGATCGAATCCTTCCGCGCGCTCGTGAAGCATCTCCAGCCCGGCGCAAACGTCGGCGCGCTCCTCGAGGAGCACAGCGAGAAGCTGGAGGGCGGCGGACCGATCGAGGAACGCGTCCGCGCCGCGGCGGCGCACCTCACGCGCACGTCGGCGCGCGAGCTCGCGTACAAGGCGGTCTATGCCGTCGCGGTGTTCGACCTCGAGACGAACGAGGAAGAGGGGGACCTCGAAGATCTCGTCATCAAGGTGCTCGGCATCGAGCACGAGCGCGTCAAGCAACTCGCGCGCGAGGCGACGCAGGGGCTCTCGAAATAGCTGCGCGTCGCACCTGTGAAAGCCGCGGTACCACGACCGCCGCTCACGCCGTTCGAGCGCTGCGCCTAACGAAAGGAGAAGAAAGGACGTCGCGCCACCAGATCGCGCGAGCGGTCGAAGGTGTTCGTGGCTACGGTTTTCTCATGGGACTCCTGAAGACGCGCTGGGAAGGCAAGCACGATGGACACGCCGTCGCGGTCTACCGCAACGAGCTGACCAAGGGATTCGCGCTCGATTGGGACGGCGCCGAGATCGCGCGTCGTAGCTGGTCGTGGATCGGCCTCGGCAAGCTGAGCGCCACGGCCGACGTCGACGGCGCGCCGGTCGAGATCGACGTCGCGATCACGTGGGGCGGCGAGCGCTTGAACGGCGCGTGCGTGGTGACGGTCGACGGAAAAGACGTCCCGATGAAGCTCGTCGAGTAGCTCCCGAGCCTCGTCGACGCCTCTGCGCGCGCGCGTCGAGCCGCTGCGCGCGCGCGCGCGAAGAACCACGAAGAGCCGGGAGTTACGGCAGTTTGCCGCCGGCACGGCCCCTGCTCTCGAGAGCGGGCATGGCCTTTCGCTCACGCCCCTTGCTCCGCCTCGCTCCTCTCGCTGCCTGCGCCCTCGTCGCGTGCGCCGCGCCGATCGACGGAGGTGAAGACACCGAGTCGATCTCGTCGGGGCTCGCGGTCCGCGCTCCGATCGGCGACCTGCCGGTGCTCCAAGCGACGCAGGCGCTCGATCAGTCGTTCACCATGCCCGCGCGCTGGTCGTCGTCGTACACGGTCACCGCCGGCGGGTTCGCCGACCTCATGTTGATGGGCGACGTCAACGACGACGGCAAGAAGGACGTCGTGCAGTTCGCGTACGACGGGACGTGGCTCGGGATCTCCGACGGCACCAAGTTCAACGGCGGGCTCGCGCTCGCGGCCTTCGGCTCGACACAAGGATGGATGACCGAGCTCGACGAGCGGATGCTCGTCGACGTCGACGGCGACGCGAAGGACGACATCGTCGGGTTCCACCGCAACGGCATGTACGTCGCCCGGTCGACCGGGACCGGGTTCTTGCCCGCCCAGCTCGTGAGCACCGACTTCACCGCGGCGAAGGGATGGAGCAGCGCGCTCCACCGTCGCGTCCTCGTCGACTTCGACCGCGACGGCCGCAAAGACATCATCGGGTTCGGACGCGAGGGCGTCTACATCGCCCTGCAGAACGCGTCGGGCACGTTCGGCCCCGCGAGGCTCGCGCTCGTGAACTTCGGCGAGGATCAGGGTTGGACGAACCCGATCCACGACCGCATGCTCGTCGACCTCAACGGCGACGGCCGGCCGGACATCGTCGGCTTCGGCGACCACGGCGTGTGGTGGTCGTTCGCGATCGGCATCGGCTTCGCGCAGCCGCAGTTCGTGCTCGCCGACTTCGGCGCCGCGAGCGGATGGCGCCCGACGCTGCACAAGCGCCTCGTCGTCGACTACGACCGCGACGGCAAGCTCGACGTCGTCGGCTTCGGCGAAGACGGCGTCTGGGGCGCGCGCTACGACGGCGCCGGCTTCGAGCCCACGAAGCGTCTGCACACCTATTTCGCGCACAACGCCGGTTTCTCCAACGCCGGCCCTCGGGCGATGCTCGATCTGAACAACGACGGCTACATGGACATCGTCGGCGATCGCCAGGGCGTCCTCTATCGCTCCCTCGGCGGGCCGAGCGGCTTCGGACCTCCGCGCATGATGCTCCGCATGATCGCGCCCGACAGCGCGTTCGAGCAGACGTTCTCCGCGCGGACCTTCGAGGACGTCGACGGCGACGGACTGCCCGATCTCGTCGGCGCGCGAGGCACCGACATGCGCGTCTCACTCTCGCGGGCCGTCGCGCCGCCGCCGGTTCCGAACGGACCGACCGGCGCGCGCATCGTGTCGACGACGTCGCGCGCCGTGAAGATCGCGTGGAACGACAACAGCACCGACGAACGCGCCTTCCGCGTGCACTACATGCCGGGTTGGGATCCCAAACCGGGACCCGCGAACGTGACGAGCATGGTGATCGACAAGCTCGATGCCGGCACCGACTACTGCTTCACGCTCGACGCCGAGAGCGTCTTCGGGTCGTCGCCGCAGTCGACGCGCGTTTGCGGCCGCACGCTGCCCGGCAGCAAGCTCCCGCCGGCGATCCCGAACGACTGGCGCAGCGTCTGCGGCGTCGGACCGAACCTCTGCCCCGCCGGCTTCCACGCGGCCGACTACCGCGCGACGGGCCTCTGTCCCGGCAACGAAGGCCTGAAGACGCCCGTCGAGAACGAGACGATCTGCGCGCCGAACACCGGCACGTTCACCTCGTGCGGCTCGTGCCCGGCGGGCTTCCAGCGGGTCGGGATGATGAGCCACTTCGAGACCTCGTGCGCGATGCCGGGGGTGCCCTCGTCGACGAACGCCGCCGTGTGCTGGAAGCCCGTCATCGGGCTGTGAAGACTCGGGCGCGCCCGGCGAGAGCGATGTTCTGATCGAGCCGAGGTGCGCCTATCATGAGATCGTGAATGAACCGTCGCCGAACCTCGTTCGTGGCATGGAGCGCCTGCTCGGCGCGGTGCAGGAGCTGTCGCTCGCGCGCGATCTCCAGACGGTCATGGCGATCGTTCGCACGGTCGCGCGCGAGCTGACCGGGGCCGACGGCGCGACGTTCGTGCTGCGTGACGACGACAAGAGCTACTACGCGGACGAGGACGCCATCGCGCCGCTCTGGAAAGGGCGACGCTTCCCGATGGAGACGTGCATCAGCGGCTGGGCGATGCTGCAGCGCCAGCACGTCGCCATCGAAGACATCTACGCCGATCCGAGGGTCCCCGCCGACGCGTATCGACCGACGTTCGTGAAGAGCCTCGCGGTGGTGCCGATCCGGCGCACGGCGCCGATCGGCGCGATCGGCAACTACTGGGCGACTTCGCATCGCGCCACCGAGGAGGAGATCATGCTTCTCCAGGCGCTCGCCGACAGCACGAGCATCGCGATGGAGAACGTCGAGCTCGTGACCGGGCTCGAAGCGCGGGTGAGGACGCGTACCGCGCAGCTCGAAGCCGCGAATCGAGACCTCGAGGCGTTCAGCTATTCGGTGTCGCACGATCTGCGCGCACCACTCCGGAGCATCGACGGCTTCAGCAGGCTGCTCGTCGAGGATCTCGAGGGGAAGCTCGACGACCAGGCTCGCGGTCACGTGGACCGCATCACCGCGGCCACGACGCGCATGGCCGACTTGATCGACGACATGTTGGCGCTCGCCAAGGTGAGCCGCGGCGCTCTCCACGAGGAAGCCGTCGATCTCTCCGCGCTGGCGCGAGCCGTCGTCGCCGAGCAGCGCGCATACGCCCCCGAGCGTCAGGTCGACGTCCACGTGCAAGACGACATGGCCGCGCATGGCGATCCGTCTCTGCTCCGCGCCGTGTTCGACAATCTCCTGGGCAACGCGTTCAAGTTCACCGCGCGCCGCGCCGACGCGCGCATCGACGTCGGCTCGTCCGACGTCGACGGCGAGATCGTCTACTTCGTTCGCGACAACGGCGCCGGCTTCGACATGGGCAGCGCCGACAAGCTCTTCACGCCGTTCCAGCGCTTGCACGCGGCCGACGACTTCCCCGGGACCGGCGTCGGCCTCGCGACCGTGCAACGCATCGTCCATCGTCACGGTGGGACCATCTGGCCCGAGAGCAAGCTCGGCGAGGGGACGACCTTCTCGTTCACGCTGCGCCGGCGCCGGTGAGCGCGCTGGGGCTGGGGCGCCGTCTCGACTAAGATCAGCGCGCCATGCCGAACACGATCGCCGCCTACAACGCCGCCCAGGCCGCCAACGAGAAGAAGACTTGCGCCGCGCTCGCGAAGCTGATCGACAAAGGGCTTCCGAACGCAGAGAAGAAGATCTGGCACGGAAGCCCCGTGTGGTTCGACGACGGCAATCCGCTCGTCGGTTACGCCGTGCGGAAGGCCGGCGTGCAGCTCCTCTTCTGGAGCGGGCGCGCGTTCGACGAGCCGGATCTTCTCCCGGAAGGGACGTTCCAGGCGGCGCACGTGCACTACACGAGCGTCGACGAGATCAAGGTGACGAAGCTCGCGCGGTGGCTCCGCAAAGCGAAGAAGATGCAGTGGGACTACAAGAACATCGTCAAGCGGCGCGGCGTGCTCGTGAAGCTCGGCGCTTGGTAGATCCGATCGCGCCGTCTCACGCGAGTGCGCTGAAGTAGTCCTTCTGCGCCGGGTAGTACGCGTCGAACTTGGGCAGCGGCGCGCCTTCGCGCGCAGCCACGAGCACGTCGAGGTAGTACTCCCAGCCGGGGCCGACCTCGCCCATGGCCTTCCGATTGACGCGATGGTGAATGAGCTCGAGGGTCGTCGTGCCGGCGCTCTCCGTGAGATGCATCGAGAGGTGCCAGTCACCGTGCGCGTCCGTGGTGCGGATGGTGAAGCGATGGGGCGCTTCGCAGTGCTCGATCGCGCCGTCCATCCACGGCTTGCCTTCCTCGTGGATCATCTGCACGCGAATCTTCTTCTCGTCGCCGCCGGGAACGCGCTCCCACGGACCGAACCAGCGGGCGGTGCTCTCGGAGCTCGTCACGCTCGTCCACACGTCGTCGATCGGGGCGCGGAACGTTCGGCTGAGAACGAGGTCGTCGCCGCGGAGGCGGCCAGTGGGCTTCGGGGTCATCCTGTCTTCCTCTCCTTCTTGCGGGTTCTCGAGCTCCCTTCGGCAGCCTGCTCGCTCGTCTGGCGTCGCCGGCGTACGCGATGGACTTCGGTCTCGAGCGCGTCGAGGCGCTGGCTCCAGACGCTCGGCCCGCGGAGCCGCGCGAGGAACGCTTCGAGCGGCGCGAGCGCGTCGCGCTCGAGCGCGTACTCACGCTCGCGGCCGCTCACGGTGTCGCGGACGAGGCCCGCCTCGCGGAGCACGCGCAGGTGCCGGCTGACGGCGGGGCGGCTCACGCTGAACGCGTCGGCGATCGCGCCGGCCACGCGCGGCGCCTCGTGAAGCATCACGAGGATCCGGCGGCGGATCGGATCGGCGACAGCCTGCGCGACGGCGTCCACGGCATGATATGTAACGAATGTGTTACGCGTTGTCCAGCGCCATGCGCAGGAACGAAGACGGCGTGCGTCCAGGCGGCGCACGTGCTCCGTGAGGTGTCACGTCAGCGCGTGCAGCACGCCGTAGCGGCCGATCTCGCGCTGGCCGTCGGGGCCGACCGACACGAGAACGAAGCGAGCGTCGGGTGGGAAAAGCCCGATGTAGTGGCGCTGGCAAACGACGTTGATCTCGCCGCGCTCGCGATCGAAAACGGCGTCTGCGAAGCGAATGATGGGCTCTCCGGCAGCGCTCTCGACCTCGCAGTCGACGCGCTCGAGGCCGCGCGTATCGACCTGCAAGCGATGCACGAGGACGTCCACATCCGGCCCGACCGAGACCACGACGCGATCTCCCGCCCGTACCTCCGTCTGTCGCATGCGCAGCCCTCGGCGCGCGAGCCGTTCGAGCGCGACCGCCGTGACGAAGGGAGGGATTCGCGTGCGGAGCGCGCCGAGCAGCGCGCGCGCCCGCTCGGCGGCGAGGGCGCATTCGGAGCAAACGAACCAATGCTCCTCGATCGCGTCTTCGTCGGCCCCGGCGAGCTCGCCTTCCCAGTAGTCGAACAGCGCTTGCTCCCCGATCACGCTCGTGCACCGGCTCATCACGCAGCTCCCTCGCCGGCGCCGTCGCATCGCTCGATGCACGCTCGCAAGCGGCCGAGCGCGCGATGGCGGATGACCCGTACGTTGACGGCGGTGAGCCTGAGCGCGTCGGCGATCTCCTGCGCCGAGCGGTCTTCGTGGAAGGCCATGTAGACGACCTTTCGCTCTCGCGCGCCGAGCTCGTCGATGCAGACCTCGAGGCGAGCGTGGTCGAGCGGCCTTGGCTCGGGCGCGACGTCGGAGAGCAGCTGCGCGGCGAGCTCCTCGGTCATCGCGTCGCGGCGTCGATCGCGCTGGCTCCAGCGGCGCGCGATGAACCGACACGTCCCTACGACGAACGCCGCGAGCCGGTCTGGCTCGCTCACGCGCCCCTCGCGGAGCGCCGTGAGCACCGCGAGAAGCACCTCTTGCACCAGATCGGCGGCCGCGGCCTCGGCGCCGAGGTGCCGGTAGCCATACAGGCGGATCGGTCGCGCGAAGCGCCGGCACAGCTCGCGCTCCGCGTCGATCGCGCGGGATCGCGACGCCGAGGCGATCTCGCGCGCGAGGGCGCCGTCGGTCAGCGAATCGCACGCGGCTCGAGCGCCCGGCAATGGCTCCACGCCCTCATCGTGCACCTTCGCCTGCTCGCGTTACAAGGCGGCACGAAAAAGAGCGGACGCCGTAACGCGGGCCCCGGAGGCTGCACATCGTGAACGAACGAGGAGCCTGACGATGGGAGACCAAGACATGCGATCGCGGACGTGCATCGTGACCGGTGGGAACACCGGCATCGGGCTGGAGACCGCTCGCGGGCTGGCACGAGAGGGCGCGACCGTGATCCTCGCGTGCCGCGACGAGGCGAGGGCGGAGGCGGCGCGCGCCGACATCGTCGGGTCGAGCGGCGCGGCCGGTCGCGTGCGCGTGATGCCGCTCGACCTCGCGTCGTTGGCGTCGATCCGCGCCTTCGCGGCGGCGTTCCGCGAGCAGTACGGCGGCCTGCACGTCCTCGTCGCCAACGCCGGGGTGTTTCCCACCAAGCGCGAGACCACCATCGACGGCCTCGAGCTGGCGATCGGCACGAACCACGTCGGGCACTTCTTGCTCACGCAGGAGCTGCTCCCTCAGCTCGTCGAGGCCGCTCCGGCGCGGATCGTCGTCGTTTCGGCGAGCCTTCAGAAGCGCGCGACGCTCGACTTCGAAGATCTCCAGTTCGAAAGGCGCCGGTTCGCGTGGACGTCGGCGTACGCGGCGAGCAAGCTGGCGAACGTGCTCTTCACGGTCTCGCTGGCCGAACGCCTCGCCGGCACGGGCGTCACCGTGAACGCGCTTCATCCGGGCCTCGTCGACTCGGAGCTGGCCCGGCA
The DNA here is from genome assembly GCA_019637175.1 of Labilithrix sp. Taxonomy (GTDB): domain Bacteria; phylum Myxococcota_A; class Polyangia; order Polyangiales; family Polyangiaceae; genus Labilithrix. The sequence continues at coordinate 200,885 of JAHBWD010000005.1, forward strand.
CATGGGCCCGACGATGCGAACGGTCACGAAGCTCCTCTTCGGCGCGCCGGAGCGTGGCGCGCGCACGTCGCTGTTCCTCGCGACGGATCCATCGGTCGCCGGCGTCACCGGCAAGTACTTCGAGGCGCGAGTGGAGAGGCCGATGAACCCGATCGCGCATGACCGCGCGGCGCGAGAGCGGCTGTGGACGCTCACCGAAGAGATGATCGCCGCCGCATCACGAGGCGCGGCGCCGGCGCCGTGACGCGCTGACGAAGTCGTGCGGTGCGCCACGTGCGCCGTAGTACGCTCGAGCCGATGTCGATGACCGCCGAACACGCTCGTGTGATGGCTCGCTACAACCGGTGGATGAACGAGAAGCTCTACGCCGTGGCGGCGAAGCTCACCGACGCAGAGCGCAAGAGAGATCGCGGCGCCTTCTTCGGGTCGATCCACCGCACGTTCAATCATCTCCTGCTCGCCGACCGCGTGTGGCTCGGGCGTTTCACCGGGGCGGCGTTGCAGGACGGCGAGATGGGGCCGGGCGGGATCCGGACGCTCGATCAAGAGCTCTACGACGACTTCGACGACCTGCGCCGCGAGCGCGCGAAGACGGACGACGACATCGATGCGTTCGTGGCGAAGGTGACGGACGGCGAGCTCGCCGGCGACTTCCGCTTCCTTCGGCGCGGCGTCATGAACGAGCTCCCGCTCTGGCACGCCGTCGCGCATCTGTTCAACCACCAGACGCACCACCGCGGCCAGGTGACGACGCTCCTCATGCAGGCCGGCCACGATCCAGGCGTGACCGATCTCTTCGCGATGCTCCGGGCCTGACGACGCGGTCAGCGCACCGTGGCGATCGGGGCGTACGCGTGATCCGAGGCGCCGTCCGTCGGCGCGCGCGTGGCGGCGTCGATGACGAGCGTCGCGTCGACCCAGATCTGATCGATGTCGGCGGCCGCCTCCGTCGGAGCGGCGAGCACGAAGCCGGCGGCGGCGAGCGCGGGGCGCGCTTCGGAAGAGGGCATGTTGAAGTCGCCGAGCACGACGACGCGGTGGTCGTTTCGCTGCTGCTCGACGCGCGCGATCGCGACCAGCGCGTCGAGCTGCGCACCTCGAAGCTCGCTCGGGCCCGCCGACTCGAGGTGCGTCGTGATGACGGAGAGCGCCGTCGTACCCGGCTTGCGGATGCGCGCGACGAGCGCGGAGCGGGGCTCGATGCCCCGCCGTCGTCGCGTGGCGTCGTTGTGCGCGGCGAGGGCGGCGATCGCGTCGACGTCAGGCGACTCGCGCGCGAGTCGGTCGAGCAGCGTGTCGGGCGCGCGCGGGCCCGAGGCGTCCATCGGGAGCGCGACGGTGTAGGTCGCTTCGACCTCCCATGGCGCGGCGACGATGAGCGCGTTGCCGTACAAGGCATCGGCGCCGCGATCGACCCCGGTCGGATTCAACGAGTCGTCGCCGTCCATGATGCCGCTCGGCGTGCCGCGATCGTCGGCGGCGAACGGATCGTCGCCGCGAAAGCCGACGCCGAAGACGATCGCGCCCGCCTCGCAGCGCGCGAGGCGCGTCCCGTCGCCGCGGAGATGCGGCGGATCGACGACCGCGAACGCACACGTCGCGAACCCGGGCGAGGCCGCGGCGGCGACGCGCGCGGCGGTGTCGGCGTCGCCGGATCGGTCCACGCCGACGTCGACCTCTTGGAGGCCCACCACCTCCGCCGACGAGCGCGCGACGAAGGCGCCTTGCCCGACGCGATGGTCTGCGGTGCGGAAGCGATCGCCGGCGCCGCTCGCGATGTTGACGCTCATCAGCGTGAGAGGGCCCGGGGGGGTGAGCGCCGCTTCCTTCGCCGTCCCACATCCGAGCGCGATCGCGAGCGCCGCGACGTAGAGCGCCTGTCGCATGCAACCACTCTAGCGGCTCGCGCGCCCGCGAACGGCGGGAGTTGCGGCGCAGACCAGACCGACGTGGTACTTAAGACTCCGCATGCCGGCCTCCGCGGGCGACGCTCTCGACGAGGAGAGCGCCTGGGCGTTGCTGCTCGCTCTCGCGCGCCGCGCCGGGCGCGGAGACCCGATCGTCCGCGACGTCGCCCTTCGCCTTCGCGACGACGGGAGCCTCGAGGAAGACGGCGCGGACGCGTGGATCGTCGCGCGGCCGTCGACCGAGCGCGGTTGGTCTCGATACGAAGGAGCGCCGATCGGACGAGAGCTCGAGCTCCTTTTCGATCTCTACATGCCGCTCTGCGTGGGCGCGGATCGCGACGCGCTCACCATCGCGCATCTCGCGCAGACCCTCGACGGACGCGTCGCGGTCGCGTCCGGTGAGTCGCAGTTCATCACCGGCGAGGAAGATCTCCTGCACTGCCACAGGCTGCGCGCGCTGTGCGACGTCGTCGTCGTGGGCCGTCGCACGGTCGAGGCCGACGATCCGCTGCTCACGACGAGGCGCTGCGCAGGGCCGAGCCCCGTGCGCGCGGTGATCGATCCCGAGCGGCGCCTCGGCGAGGCGCATCGCGTGTTCCAAGACGACAGCGGCGCGACGCTCTTGCTCTCTGCGACCGGCGCGGTTCGGAACGGCGCGCGCCACGGCCGCGCCGAGGTGGTCTCGCTCGACGCGATCGACGGGCGGCTCTCCGTGCAGGCGATCGTCGCCGAGCTCCGGAGGCGCGGGCTTCGCCGCATCTACGTCGAGGGCGGCGGGCTCACCGTCTCGCGCTTCCTCGAGGCAGGAGCGCTCGCGCGCTTGCAGGTGACGGTCGCGCCGACCGTGTTCGGCTCGGGTCGACCGTCGTTCACGCTGCCCGACGTTCAGGCGCTCTCGCAAGCGGTCAAGCTGCGCTGGCGCCACCTCGCGCTCGGGCGCGACGTTCTGTTCGACTGCGAGGTGGGGCGTTGAGGCGACCGTGCCTCTTCGTCGTGCCCGATCCGAAGACGAAGATCTCTGGCGGAAACCTCTACAACGCGGGGCTCATCACCGCGCTCTGCGCGGCCGGCGTCGACGTGCGCGTGATCGATCGCGACGGAGCGCGCGACGTCGCGCGCGACGACGAGCTCTGCCTCGTCGACAGCCTGTACCTCGCCGAGCTCCCGCGGTTCGCGCCGTGCTGGCTGCTTGCTCACTACCTGCCCGCGCTCGTCGAGGGGCGCGAGCGTCTCTCCGACGTCGAGCGTACGGCGCTCCTTGCGGCCGAGGGGATCGTCGTGCCGAGCGCCTTCATGGCGGATGCGTTCGCGCGGCTCGCGCCCGAGCCTCGACCGGTCGCGGTGGTCACGCCGGGGCTCGAGCTCGCGCACGACGCGGCCGCGCGCGCACCTCGCGCCGTCGTCGTGGCGAACCTCGTGCCTGGCAAGGGCGTGCTCGAGCTCTTGCGATCGCTCGGAACTCGGCGCCTCCCGCTCGCGGTCGTCGGCGCGCTCGATCGCGATCCGGTGTACGCGTCCGCATGCCGAGCCGCCGCGCCTTGGGTCGACTTCCTCGGCGAGCGCACGCACGCCGAGACGCTCGCGACGATCGCCGCCAGCGACTTCTTGATCTCGTCGTCGCGCATGGAGTCGTTCGGTCTCGCGCTCGCCGAGGCGCGCGCGCTCGGCGTGCCGATCGTCGCGCTCGATCGCGGAAACGCTCGCGCGCACGTCGACGAAGCGTCGGGCGGGAGGCTCGTCGGATCCGACGAGGCCCTCGCCGACGCGTGCGTTCGCCTCGCGCAGGATCCGTCCGAGCTCGATCGTCGCCGGCGCGCGGCGCGCGCGCAACGAGCTGCGCCGCGGACGTGGGCCGACGCCGCGCGCGACTTCGCCGCCGCCTTCACGGATTGAGCCCGCCGACGCTGATCCCCGCAGGAAAGTACTTCGCGAGACCCTTCGTCTCCGGCGTGCCGTACGCCCCGGCGAGCTCGGTCACGAGGAGCGAGAAGAGCGCCTCGTGCACGAGGGGCGGCGCGCGCCCGGGCTCCGCGTAGAGGCCTTTCGTGAAGCCACGCTCGGCGAAGCGCTCGACGAACGCATCGTCGCGCGAGATCACGTGGACGGGCGTTTCGAAGGTCGCTTCACCGGGTTGGTTCGACTCGAGCCTCGGCTGATGATCGCCCACGACGACGATCACGATCTCCGGCGAGCGCTCGGCCTCGAGGAGCTCGATGAGGACGCGCCACTCGTACTCGACGCTGCGCAGGTACCAGAGCCGGAGCTCCGACGCGACGGCGCCTTCGCCGTCGAGCGGCGGCCAGTCGCCTCCTTCGAAGGTAGGGACGGTCTCCGCGCCCCAGGGAAAGTGCGTCGACACGGCCATGTAGAAGACGTAGCGCGGCTCGGCGAGCGTCGGCAGGAAGCGCGTTCGAAACGTCTCCAGGCTGTACCGATCCGGAATGCCGCCGAAGCCGTACTGCGGGCCCGTGTACTCGAGGCGAGGGGCGTCGACGCGCAGCTTGTGGGCGTAAGCGTCGTCGTGGCCGAGGCCGGTGCGCAGCTTCGTGCCCGGCTCGAGGCTGGCGGTGTCGTAGCCCTGCGCGCGGAAGAACCCGACGAGCGTCGGGATGCGATGCGACGCCGTTTCGAACGCCGCGTAGCTCTCGGGCTCGTCGATGAGGATGCCGGTCTGCATCGTCGAGGTGCTGAGCCACGAGCGCCCTCCGTGCACCGGCGCGGAGCTGTACGCCGTGCGCATGTGGTAGCCCGCCGCTCCGAGCCGCGCCTGGACGCGGGCCATGAGCGCGCGGTAGGAGGTCGTCATGTCCCACGTGGCGAGGATCTGGCCGTAGGCCTCGATCACGAGGAAGTAGAAGCTCGGGCGCTTCGCGAGGCGAACATCCATGAAGGCGTCGTAGCGACCGTCGCGACCTGCGTCGCGAAGCGGGCCGAGCCGCACGCGCGCGGCGATCGACGCGCGGTAGTTGTCGACGACGTGTGCGCTCGCGACGCGGATCGGACCGTCGAGATGGATCGACACGACGCCGACGATCGCCCACGCGGCGGCGGCGATCGCCAGGCGCCTGGCCGGGACCGACCGCGATCGCCGCTGGAGCGCGGCGAACAGTCGATCGATCGCGATCACGAAGACGATCGCGGCCGCGAGCGATCCCCAGATGAGCGCGTGCCACCGCCACGTCTTCATCTCGGAGAGGAAGTGCAGGAGATTGATGGCGAAGTGCCAGTCTTCGACGAGCGCCGGCTCGCGCCGGAAGAAGAACTTGAAGCCGTGCTGATAGAAGAGGAAAAGAAGGAGGAGCGCGTAGAGCGCGACGGCGAACCGGCGCACGACGCGCGCCGCGCCGGTGCGCGCCGAAGCGACCACCGCGAGCAAGCCGACGCCGAGCTCGAAGGAGTAGAAGAGCGTGCCACGCGCGCCGTTCGACAGGAACACCGAGGGTAAGGCGAGGATCACGCCCAAGAGCGCCGTGCTCGTCGCCAGCACGACCCCGACGAGAACGGCCCGCATCGCCGTGGTAAGGTAGTCGAACTTGCACGCGCGGAACGTCGCAATCGTGGGGTGCATCTTCGCCATCGGTGTCTCCTCGGTGGCCTGCGCGAAGAAACCGCCGCCCGGCGAGCAGGGGCCGCGCAAGCCGCGCGTGGAGCTCACGATCGTGCTCGCGGCGGGCCGAGGCGGCGCGCCGAGCGGGCCGCACGACGTCGTGACGGTGACGCCCGAAGCGCCGCCGGCGTCGAGGCAGATGTTCGAGCGGAGCGGCATGCGCGTCGCGGTCGTCGGTCTGCCGTCGGACGGCGATCCCGAGCCGTTCATGAAGACCGCGGTGGCCGAGGCGGAGGCCGCGGGCTCGAACGCGACCGTGCTCGTGAGCACGCGGTGCCTCGGTGATCTACAGCCGGCGCTCGAGAAGAACGTCGGAGCCTTCTGGACCGTGCCTCTCGTCGTCGGCGCGCGCTGCGAAGGCGCCGTGAAGCCGAACATCGGCGCGGCGGCGCTGGTCGAGAACGGCGGCGCTTCGAAGGTGCGCGTGACCTTCGACCGTCATACGCGCGCGTTCCTCAAGGTCGAGCCCCTCCCCTGAAGCGCGGGCGCAACGCGCGCGAGCGCCAGATGGAATGGAGGAAGGAGAACGACACCAGCGTGGTGCCGAACGCCGCCGCGGTGAGCGCCACTGGCGCCCACGGCACGAACGCGCACGCGAGCGCGATCATGACGACGCCGAAGATCGAACGATAGAGGCGCGAGGGAGGCGCGTCGCCGAGGGCGGGCGCGAGCGTCGCCGCGAGGACGAACACGTAGCGCCAGAGGCCCGCGACGAGCACCCACGGCCCGAAGGCGTCGCGCGTGAAGAGCAGGAGCGTGAGCACCATCACCGTCAGCGCGTCGGTCTCCATGTCGAGCGACGCGCCGAACGCGGAGGTCTCTCCGCGCGCGCGCGCCACGCGGCCGTCGACTCCGTCGAGGACGAGGAGAGACACGACGAGCGCGACGAAGCCCCAGCGCGGCAGCCATCCGAGGTGCCACGGAAGGCCGGCGACGAGCGCGAGCCGCGCGAGCGTGAGCAGGTTCGCGAAGGCGAGCCCGCCTGCCGCGCGTCGCCATGCGCGCGCCTCCACCGCCTGCGCGAAGAGGCCGATCGCCCCGGCGACGCAGCACCACGCGGCCTCGCGCCGAACGATCGCCACCGCGATCGCGGCGAGCATCCAGGCGGCGTACGCGACCGTTCGCATCATGCAGGCTCGCGGCGCGGCAGCAGGAGCACGATCGCGCCCGGCGCGGCCGCGACGAGACTCAAGGCGCCGAACGTGATCGACACGGCGACGCCGCCTTCCGCGGTGAGGCCCATGAGCGCGAAGAGCCCCGCGGTGACGGCCTCGCGCGGTCCGAGGCCCGCGAACGCCCACGGGAACGTCGTGACGGCGAGCACGAGCGGAACGACCTGCACGACCGCGGAGGGGCTCATCGCGATCCCCGCCGCGTAGCCCGCGCAGGCGAACATCGCGAGCAGCGTCGTGACGGCGGCGATCGAGACGGAGAGCTGAAAGCGCAACGCGCCGCGCTCGACCAGCGCTCCCCGAACGTCGAGCGCGATCCGCGCGAGCCGAGGCGAGCGCCGCGCCAAGCGCCAGCCGAGCATCACGAGGAGCGCGAGGGCAGGCAGCGTCGCGGCCCCGAGCAAGAGCGACGCGCGCCCCTCGCGCGCGAACCAGATCGCTCCGCTCGCGACGACGAAGAACGCGAGCGCGACGACGCCGGAGAATCGCTCGAGGATCACCGCGCTCGCGGGCGGTCGCCACGACGCGCGCTCGCGGTCGCCGGCGAGACTCTGGCGATGGCGCGCCGCGCGCACGACGTCTCCCGCGACGCCGACCGGCATGATCTGGTTGAGCAACGTCGAGAGGTAGTAGTCGAGCCACGCGCGACGGAAGGGCAGCGGCGCGCCGAGGCGTGCGGCGGTGAAGTGCCACCGCCATGCGCACAAGAGGTAGAAGGGCACCGACAGCACGAGGAACAGCGCGACGAAGCGCGCGTCGAGGTGCGCGAGGCGCTCTCCGAGAGAGCGGAGATCGATCCGAAACGAGACGAGGATCGCGAAGGCCGGCGCGGCGAGCCAGCGAACGACGTCGATCCAGAGACGCGGTCGCCTGCTCACGCCGAACCCGCTCCCATCGCCGCGGATCATAGCGCAGGGGCCGGAAGAGACCGCTTCCGCATGCTATCCTCGCCGCGCGTGCGGCGAATCGTGGCCATGGCGGCCCCACCGGTCCTGCTCGCGTGGCTCTCCCTCGCCGAGTGGAAGATCATCGAGCGTCTGCTCTACGCGGACGCGGCGAGCGTCGGCTTCGTCGTCGAGAGCGTGCGCGGCGTGCTCGCGGGGACGCCGGTGTCGAAGAGCTGGGCGCATCGCGTCGTCGCTCCGCTCCTCGTCTCGCTGTTCGGCGGCGCGAACGAGGCCGCGCTCGAGCGCTTCGCGGCCGGCGCGCTCGTCGCGGCCAACGTACTGCTCTTCTTCTGCCTACGCCGGCGCGGCGTGTCGCTCGTCGGCGCGGCGCACGGCGTCGTGGCCTTCGGCCTCGCGCGCTTCGTGCTCGCGTACAAGCTCGAGTACCCGTGGGACGGCGTCGATCAGCTCGTCTTCCTGACGTTCGGCGCGTGGGTCGCGAGGGGAGGGGGCCTGTCGCGCCTCGCGCCCCTCCTCGTGCTCGGCGCGTTCAACCACGAGACCATCCTCTACGTGCCGCTCTGGTACGTGCTCGCCGGCGAGCGCAAGCAACGGCTCGCGGCGAGCGGCGTCGCCGCCGCGATGGCGACGGCGATCGCGATCACGCGCGCGGCGCGTTACGTCGGCCCACCGAACCTCCCGGGACAGGTCTTCGAGCCGCCCACGCCGATCGTCGAGAACCACCTGCACGTCGCGCACAACCTCCGCGAGCTCTTCGTCCGCGACTGGATCGCCGGGCGCGCACATCTGAGCCTCGCGTTCTTCGGCGCGACCGCGGCGTTCGTCTGGCTCGCGCGGAGGATCGAGACGCGCGTCGCCGCCGTGTGGTCGCTCGTCGTGCTCGGCACGGTCGTGGCCTTCGGCTACGTGAACGAGACGCGCCACTACCTCTTGCTCGTCGCTTTCTGGATCGCGTACGCGTGGCGCGATCGAAGCGTCGCCGTGGGACTCGCCACGGAGCGTCGAATGGACAGCACAAAGGTCACGCGATAACGTTCTCGAACCGATGTGGACGAGCCCGCTCTGCGCGCTGCTCTTGCAGAGCGCGCTCGCAGGGGTCGCGGCGCTCCTCGCGCGGCGCGCCAAGCCCGTCGCGCTCGCGCTCGGCGCCGCAGCGTTCTTGGGGGCTCCGTGGCTCGCAGGGTCGATCCCGCTGCTCCGCGGGCTCTCTGCCCTCGTCGGGGGGATCGGACTGCTGCGCGTGATCGACGTCGTGCGCACGAACGAGCCGTGGAGCGCGTGGCGTCGCGTCCTCCACGTCGCGAGCTTCGTCGACAGTCGCACGCTTCGCCGCGCGCGCGCGCACCTCGAAGGGCGCGCGCTCGGACGCGCGGTGCTCTGGGCCGCTCTTGCCGCGGCCGGGTTCCACGTCGCGCACGCCCCGCAGCACCTCCTGCGGTGGGGCGGCGGGCTCGTGTTCGCGTACGCGACCATCGAGGCCGGGTACGCGCTCATCGGCGCTGCGTATCGTGCGCTCGGCTTCGTGGCTCCGCCGCTGCATGTCTGGCCCGTCGCGTCACTGTCGGTCGGCGAGCTCTGGGGAACGCGATGGGCTCGCCCCGTGAGCGCGTGGCTGCGGGAGAACTGTTTTCGCCCGCTCGCGCGGCGTGGCCATCCGATGCTGGGCCTGCTGCTCGGGTTCGTCGCCAGCGCGGGCGGGCACGCGTATCCCGTTCGCGTCGCGCTCGATCTGCCGATGGCGGCGATGATGTTCGCGTTCTTCCTCGTGCAGGGCGTCTTCGTGCTCCTCGAGAGCCGACTCGGCGCGTCCCGCTGGCCGCGCCCGGCCCGTCGCGCCTGGACGGTCACGGTCATGATCGCGTCGTCGCCGCTCTTCGTGGAGCCCGCGTTGCGTGTGGTCGGGTGTCCGTGACGTCCGGAGGGTGAACTCCGGGGACGGCGAGCGTACGATGACGGGCTTGCAGCACGATCCCTACAATCATCCGCGCGGAGCGCCGCCCCCGTGGCCGCAGCCCGGCGCGATGCCGCACGCGCCGCCGAAGTCGAACGCCGGCCTGATCATCGGGCTCGTCGTCGGCGCCGTCTTCCTGTTCATGATGTTCGCGGGCGGCGTCGGCGTCGCGCTCTTCATGCGCGCGAAGACGAAGGCGAAGGCGCTCGCGCCGAGCGCCACGAAGACGGTCTGGAGCGACGCGACGTCGCCGATCCCGGTGACGAGCGACGACCCGATGCGCGGCGAGCGCGACGCCCTCGTCACGATCGTCGTCTTCTCCGACTTCCAGTGCCCGTTCTGCGGGCGGCTCGGGCCGACGCTCGACACCGTGCGCGCCCGCTACGGGAGCGAAGTTCGCGTCATCTGGAAGAACCAGCCGCTCCCGTTCCACGTGAACGCGAAGCCGGCGGCCGAAGCGGCGCAGGGCGTCTTCGAGCTCAAGGGCAGCGACGCGTTCTGGCGTTTCCACGATCAGTGCTTCGCGAATCAATCGGCGCTCTCCCAGACCAACTACGAGGCGTGGGCGCAGCTCGAAGGCGTCGACGTCGCGACGTTCTCGCGAGGGCTCGCGTCGCATCGCTGGCGGCCGAAGGTCGACGAAGACGCGCGCCTCGCCAACGACGTCGGCGCGCGGGGCACGCCGACGTCGTTCATCAACGGCATCAAGCTCGCGGGCGCGCAGCCCGTCAGCGCCTTCGAGAGGGCGATCGACGGCGAGCTCGTGAAGGCGCGCTCGCTCGTGGCGGCGGGCACGCCCCGCGATCGCGTCTACGTCGAGCGCTCGCGCGTCAACTTCAACGCGCCTGCGCTCGGCGACACGCCCGCGGAGCCGGCGGTCGACGCGGACGCGAACAAGATCTTCCCCGTTCCGGTCGGCGCGAGCCCGGTGCGCGGCCCTGCGACCGCGCTCGTCACCGTCATCGAGTTCGGCGACTACCAGTGCCCGTTCTGCAAGCGCGCCGAAGTGTCGATGGATCGCCTCCGCACCGAGTATCCGGCCGACGTTCGCTTCGTCTTCAAGCAGCAGCCGCTGGCCTTTCACCCGCGCGCCGAGCCGGCCGCGCAGCTCGCGCTCGAGGCGCGCGCGCAGCGCGGCGACGCCGCGTACTTCATCGCCCACGACAAGCTCTTCGCGTCGCAGCCGGCGCTCGAGAGCTCGGACCTGCTCGGGATCGCGCGCAGCATGGGCCTCGACGAAGGCCGCGTGTCGACGGCGATCCTCACGAAGAAGCACAAGTCGACGATCGACGCCGAGTCGAAGCTGGCGAACGGCTTCGGCGCCACGGGCACGCCCACGTTCTTCATCAACGGGCGCAAGCTCACGGGCGCGCAGCCCTACGAGAGGTTCAAGGCGATCGTCGACGAGGAAATCCCGAAGGCGCGCGCGAAGCTCGCCTCCGGGACGCCCCGCAGCAGCCTGTACGACGAGATCGTCGGGCTGCGCTGATCAGCTTCCGCCGGGAACGGGGAGGCCGCGTCGCGTGAGCTCGCTCTTCGCGTACGCCTTGAACTTCGAGAGCGTCGGCTGCTGGCAGACGCCGCTGGCGTTGATCACGGTCACCCACTTGATGAGGTGATCCTGGAACGACGAGATCTGCTTGAACCCCGTCGGGCCGTTGCGAAGATCGGTCTGGAACTGGAAGAAGCGGTACTGGAAGCCCGCGTCTTTCAGCGCGACCCACTCGGCCGGCGGATCCTGGAGGATCTTGCGGAGCCGGTAGTAGCCCTTCGACCAGCACTCGAGGTTCTCTTTGTTGACGGCGACGGTGCCGCCGTCGAACTCGAGGATGCGCGGGCCGCTGCCGGGCGCGGAGAGCGAGCCGTAGACGTACGTGTCGCCGTCGGCCGTCGTGCCGAGCTCCCACGCGCCGAGGCCCACCATCGTCTTGCCGACCTTCACGCCCTCGGGGATCTCCGGGATGGCGGGACAGGTGGTGACGTTGATGTCGGCCGCGTCCATGTCCTGCCCGTCGAGGCACCGATCCGCCGAGGCCGTCGGGCCCGCCGGCGTATCGCTGTTGCCGGGCGTCGTCGGCTCGCTGCCGGGATCCGTCGGGTCCGTCGACTCCGCGGGCTGGCCCTCGGCACCGGTCTCCTGCCCGGGGGCCTTCTTGATGATGATTTCCTCCGTGCAACCGACCAGAGGGACGCCGACGAACACTGCGATGAGGAGCTTCTTCACTGGAATCCTGGCCTCCGCGAGGAAGAACGAGGTGCTGGGCCCTTCGACAGGGGACGTTTCCCTACATCGTGGATCGCGTTTTGTCGAGGCGGCACCCCCCACTTTTCTTCCATTCCCGCTCGCGAGCCGAAAATTCGAGGGTTTCCGCTCACCGAGGGCCGGTGCGGATAGGATGCCGCGCATGGCGAGCACCAACGGCAACGGGGCGACGAAGACGGGCGAACCGCAGGCGACCGCGATCCTGCGTACCAAGGAGGCGGGGGACATCAAGAAGGCGAAGACGCTCCTCCTCAGTTGCATGGACCTTCGCGTCATCGACGAGACCGCGGTGCTCATGCACGAGCTCGGCTTGCAGAACAAGTACGACCACGTGTCGGTCGCGGGCTCGTCGCTCGGCGTCCTCACGGCGAGCTACAAGGGCGCGGGCGCGCGCTTCGAAGAGAAGCGGGGCGTCGCCGACATCCGTCACTTCGGCAAGACGTTCTGGAACCACGTCGATCTCGCGATCGCGCTGCACGAGATCGACAAGGTCGTGATCGTCGAGCACGCCGATTGCGGCGCGTACAAGCACTTCACCAAGGGCGCGACCCTGCACGCCCCGATCAAGACGCGGCAGCCGCCGGAGGAGTGCCGCCGGCCTGCGCCGAACGCGACCGTGGAGCTCGCGCAGCACCGATGGTTCGCGAACGAGCTCAAGCGCATCATCGAGGCCACGTACGCGAACACCTACGTCGCGAAGGGCGACGCGAAGGCGGGGCTCGAGGTCGAGATCTACCTCGTGACGCCCTGGGCGCGCATCGATCGGGCTGCGAAGGTGGAAGCGGCGAAGCCGCCCAAGAAGACCGCGAAGGCGCAGCCGCGCGCCTGACACGCCGTCACGCCCGCGCTCACCCCGTCGCCGGCTCGTTCGGCGCGCTCGTCGGATCGCGGCTGACGCTCAAGGCACGCGACACGCCCGACGCACGCGCTCGGCATGCGAGGACCGCGGCCGCGCAGCCAAGAAGCGCTCCGCGGCTTCCCGCGAGGCAGGCATCTGCCCGAGCGCGCAGAGCGCGAGAACGCGGTCAGCCTCTCGTTGATCCGCGAGGACGCCGTTCGGGTATCGCCTCGCGTGGGTGTCGAGGAGCTCGAGCGCGCGCACGCCGTCGCCGCTATCGATGGCGGCCTGGGCGCGCCGGAGCAGCGTCGCCTCTCCTTCCTCGTCGCCGACCGCCGAGGACGTGCTCGCGCGTGCGTCGGTCGACGTCGCGACGAGTGGTGGGCTCGTGGGTGCCGGCGGGCCTGCCGCATGTGAGGCCACGCCCCGAGGAAGACTGTGGGGCGCCGCAGGAACGATCGCCGAGGCGCCGGGCGGCGCCGCGGTTTCCGCGAGCGAAGGCGGCCGCACGTCGGCTTTGGCGTTCGCGGAACCCATCGCGGGGACGTCCTCGCGAGCTCCTCTTGCGGGGGGCGCGTGTGGCGCGTGGATCGTGTCGAGATGGGGGCTCCGCCACGCGACGACCCCTGCGGTCAGCGCGCCGGACGCGACGACGACGGCGACGATCTTTGCCGCGAGCGCCGCGCCACCTCCGCCGACGATCGCGCCTCCCGTCTTCGAAGCGAGGCCGGTGGCGCCTGCACCCGTGACCGCCGCTTTCGCGGTTCCCCCCGCCGCAGCGCTGGCTGCCCCGGCGACCGCGACGCCGATCTGCGCCGCGAGCCTGCCGCGGTTGCGCTCCTTGTCCGCGGAGCGCGGCATGTCGGCGTCGGCCGCCTCGTCGATGAGCGCGCGAGCTTCGGGGCTGAGCGGGCTCACTTCGTCACCCATGGATCGCGCGCGACGTGGCGACTGACGGCCCCCTCGAACTGAGCGCGCGCCAGACGTAGGCGGGAGTACACGGTGTTGAGCTTCACGGCGAGCACCTCGGCGACCTCGGGGACGGAGAGCTGTTCGAGCTCGACGAGGACGAATACCTCGCGCTTCTCGTCGTCGAGCTCTTCGAGGATGATGCGCAACACCTGGGCCGCTTCCGCCTTCTGCGCCGAGCGCTCGGGGCCGTCCACGCCGTCTGGAAGCGCGTCGGGGTCAGGACCGGGGGCCTGCAGGGTGTGTGGCTGCTTGCGCCGCACCGATCGTCGGTGATTGCGCACGGTATGGAGGACGATTCCGTAGATCCACGGGCGGAGCGCGCCCGTTCTCGGCTCGGCGAGCCGTCGATGAACGACGAGAAACGTCTCCTGTACGATGTCGTCCAGAGCATCATGGGCCACCCCCAGGCGCCGCGCCGTCCGCCAGACGAACGCAAAATACTGATCGTAGACTTCGGCCGAGCTCGACGGTTCGGAAGGTTCGGGTGTATCGAGCGTCTTCATTCCCGACACCGGCGCGACGACTCCTCCTTCGAAAGGGACCACGCTGCGCTGCATCAGCGCTCATGGTACCGTCTGATTGGGGTGCGAGAGGCCTGGATCGACGACATAGATGGCCGCGATGTCAGCCACGGCCTTCGCGAGCCAGCCCGAGTCGCCGATCTCGGCCGCGGTCTCACGAGCTTCGAGCAGGAGGGTGAGCGCTCGCTGCTCGTCGCTCGTGCGTACGACCAGGGCAAGCTCGACCAGAACGGCGAGCGTCGCGGCTCGGTCGTCCGTCTTGCGAAGAATCGCGAGCGCCCGGGCGAACGCATCGGCTGCCCGCTCTGGATCTCCTGAGTCTTGGTAGCGCCGCCCCAGATGGCGTAGCGCGAGCGCGGTGGGTGCCTCGAGATGGTTCTCGGTCATCCTGCGGAAGAGCCGGCCCAGCCGGCGCACCGCCAGCGCGAGCGGCCTCTCGAGATGAGGTTGACGCATCCTTCGGAGGGGAGTGTCCGGTCTGCGCCCTTTCCGTCACGCCTTCACCACGCTCGTCGGCTCATTGTGCCAACTGGCGGCGCTTCGCACGGCGGCGCACGGGGATGCGCAGCATGAACGCGACGCCGCGGGCCGCGCCCGGGCGCCAGGTGATCTCGCCGCCGTGCGCCTCCGCGATGCGCTTCACGATCGCGAGGCCGAGCCCCGTCCCGCTCGCGCGCGTGGTGAAGAACGGCGTGAACATCTTCTCGGCGACGTCGTTCGGGATCCCGGCGCCGTCGTCGCACACGTCGAACGCGATCCACGACGCCGGCTGCCCCTCGCCGAGCGCTCGAACGCGAACGCGGCCCGTGCGTCCCGCCGCCTGGAGCGCGTTCGTGATGAGGTTGATGAGCGCCTGGCGGAGGAGCTGCTCGTCGCCCGCGAAGTCCGGCAGATCGCGGTCGGTCTGGACCTCGACGAGGTCGCCGCCGCCGAAGCCGGCGAGCGCCGCCTCGACCGCGCCTTCGACGAGCTGCGCCGGCGCGATCGCGTCGACGGAGAGGTCGCGCGGTCGCGCGAACTCGAGGAGCTCGCCGACGATGCGTTTCAGGCGCTCGGCCTCCTCGTTCACGATGTCGAGCAGCGTCGACGCCTCCGACGAGAGCGGCTGCTTGCGGAGCGTCGACACCGCGCTGAAGATGACCGTCACCGGGTTGCGAACCTCGTGCGCGACGATCGCCGAGAGCTCGCCGAGCGCTGCGAGCCGCTCGCGCCGCACGAGCTCGGTCTGGGCCGCGCGGAGCTCGGTCGACGAGCGATCGAGGGCGCGCGCGTCGGAGACGAAGCGCGTGATGAGCGTCGTTCCCACGGCGATCACGACGACGAACTGACCGACGTCGAGGGCGTAGGGCGTGTCGATCTTTCCCGAGGCCGCGAGCGCGTCGTTCACGCCCGCGACGATCTGCACCGAGACGCCGAGGAAGTCGGCCAGCGCGCCCTTCTTGCCACGCCGCCACGCGAGGAAGACGCGCGCGTCGAGGATGCAAATCGACACGAGGAGGAACGCGTACGTCATCTGCCCGAACACGGTCGGCCGCGTCGTCGCGTACGACACACCGAGCCATGGCACCGTGCGCACGAAGACCTCCGACGTGCGGCAGAGGCCGGGAACGAGCCAGGCGACGGCGACGACGACGATCGCCACGACGACGGCCCGCTCCCAGCGCGCGAGCGCCCGCCCGTGGGTCCGTGCAAAGTACATGAACCACGACGCCGAGAGCAGGCTCGCCGACGCGCCGCCGAGGCGTCCGAAGAACGCGCGCGCCTCGGGCGCGAGGTCGAGCGTGCTCGTGACCGCGCACACCCCGTAGGCCGACGCGCAGAGCGCCGCGACGCCGAACCAGCGGAGCGCGCGCCACCCGGGCCCGGACGACACGGCGATCGTCGCGACGCCGACGAACATCGCGAGCACGGTCACGACGCAGGAGGTGACGGCGGGGATCGTCAAGACCACGGGCACCTCCCACGAGGCGGAGATCGCACTCTGCTCCTCTCGAGCCGCGCTGGCTACAGCGCCGGCGCTCGTGCGTGGCTTCGGCTGGGTCGCGCGATGCTCAGCGCGTCAGCTGCCGCCGTCCTTCGCTGCGGGGCCGCACAGCTTCGCGACGACCGTCCCCATACCGGCGCCGAAGCACTCCTGGATGTAGTCGTTGACGTTCGTGCCGCACGCACCGAAGAGCGCCTTGCTCGCCGTCCCGCACGGGCCGGCGGCTTGCTGCGCGTCTTTGTTGCACTGGGTGCGTTCGTCGCCGCTGCACGCCGCGCACACGTGGTTGATGCACGTGTTCCACTGTTGATAGGCCCTGCCGCAGTCGTCCTCTCCGCTGACGACGCTGACGCAGCCTCCCGCGTTGAGGCTGGCGCTCGTTCCGTCGCTGACGATCGCCGCCCAGCTCGCGTCGTCGGACTTGCCGAAGATGCACGCGCTGCAGCTCTTGCTCTGCTTCGTCATCGCCGACGTCAGCTCTTCGACGCTCGCTTGCGGGTGGTCGCGCAGGTAGTCGTCGAAGGTCGCGATGTCGGCGGTCGTGCACGAGCCCGCCTTCACCGCGGGCGGACGGTACGCGACCTTCGTGGCGTCGAACGGCTTCGCGTCCATGCAGGTCTTGGGCTCGGCGTCGTCGTGCTCGCCGGCGTCGGGCGCCGAAGTCTTCGGCGGCGCGGTCGCGCCTCCGTCTGCGGGCTCGGTGGCGGCGACGCCGGTCTCCGATGCGCCGTCGTTGGAACATGCGCTGACGGCGAGGGCAGCGAGCCCAACCAGGCTCGCCAAGCACGATGAGGCAATGAAGAATTTCGTCATGGGTCTCCGGGCCGCGCTCGGGCAATGCATGGGCCAGTCGAGCGACCTCGCGCGCGCCGCGCGATCCACGGCTGAGCGTGCGGAAATTCACGTGAAGTGCGCGCGGTGCGTTATCGCGAGCGTGCGCCGTGGAGCGCAGCCGTGCGCTCGCGTCACGCGCGAGCTCGCCCGACCTCGACGCGTGTTCACTTGTGGCGGTCGGAAGACGGCAGCATGGGTGGTTCGTGGCAAAGCTCCGAGCTCCCCTTGCGCGTGCGGCGACCTTCTGCGAGCGGTTCGGGCTGCGCGCGCCGATCCTCTTGGCCCCGATGGCGGGCGCCTGCCCGGTCTCGCTCTCTCTGGCCGTCACGAGCGCCGGGGGCGCGGGCGCTTGCGGCGCGCTGCTCTTCCGCGCTGATGCGATCGGCGCGTGGGCGGAGGAGTTTCGAGCGGGCGGCGGCGGGCCCTTCCAGATCAACCTTTGGACCCCCGATCCTGCGCCGAGCCGCGATGCGGTACACGAAGCAAGCGTGCGCGATGTCCTCGCGCGCTTCGGACCGCGCGTGGCGCCCGAAGCGGGAGACGCGGTCCCCGTCGACTTCGCCGAGCAGTGTGAAGCCCTCCTCGCCGCGGCGCCGACCGTGGCCTCTTCCGTGATGGGGCTCTTTCCTCCTGCCTTCGTCGCGCGGCTCCAAGCCGCGGGGATCGCGTGGTTCGCGACGGTGACGACGGTCGCGGAGGCGCGCGCGGCCGAGGCCGCCGGTGCCGACGTGATCATCGCGCAGGGCATGGAGGCCGGTGGACATCGAGGCGCCTTCGACGCGTCGCGGGCGGAGCGGGATCTCGTCGGGCTGGCCTCGCTCGTTCCGGCCGTGGTCGACGCGGTCCGCGTTCCGGTCGTGGCCGCCGGCGGGATCGCCGACGGCCGTGGTGTGGCCGCCGCGCTGGTCCTCGGCGCGAGCGCCGTGCAGATCGGGACCGCGTTTCTCCGCTGCCCCGAGGCGAGCGTCGGTAGCGCGTGGGCGGACGCGCTCGCTTCGGCTCCTCCCGAGGGCACGATCGTGACGCGAGCGTTCAGCGGGCGCGCCGGCCGCAGCCTCGCGAACCGCTACGCGCGGGCCTTCGCCGCACCCGACGCGCCGGCGCCCGCGCCGTATCCCGTCCAACGAGGGCTGACGTCGGCGATGCGCGCGGAAGCGACGGCGGCCGGCGACGTCGAGCGGATGCAAGCGTGGGCCGGCCAATCCGCGGCGCTCGCCCGCGCGGAGCCGGCTTCGGACTTCGTGCACCGCGTCGTCTGCGAGATGCGAGAGCTGCTCGGTTAGCCGGCGACGAGCGTCAACGATCGCTCGGCGGCGGAGCGACCTCGTTCAAGAGCAGCCAGTACATGCCGAGCTGTCTCACCGCTTCGGCGAACTGGATGAAGTCGACGGGCTTGCGGACGTAGCTGCTCGCGCCGAGATCGTAGCCGCGGATGAGATCCTGCTCCTCGACCGACGACGTGAGGATCACGACCGGGATGCGCTTCGTGCGCTCGTCGAGGCGGATCATCCGGAGCACCTCGAGGCCGTCGATCTTCGGCAGCTTGAGGTCGAGCAGGATCACCTGCGGCAGGGCCGACGCCGGGCGCTCCGCGTGAGCCCCACGCGCGAAGAGGTAGTCGAGCGCCTCGACGCCGTCGCGCGCGACCACCACGGGGTTCTTGACGTTGCTCTTCGCAAGCGCCCGGATGGTCAGCTCTTCGTCGCGCGGATTGTCCTCGACGAGGAGGACGACTCGATCGCCGGCCGTGATGCTCATTCGGAAGCGCTCCTTTCGCCGAGCGTGAAGTGGAAGGTCGCGCCGCTCCCCACGGCGCCCTCGGCCCAGACGCGCCCGCCGTGACGGTGCACGATGCGCTGCACGGTCGCGAGGCCGACCCCGGTGCCTTCGAAGTCGTGCCCCGTGTGGAGGCGCTGGAAGACGCCGAACAACTTGTTCACGTACTTCATGTCGAAGCCCGCGCCGTTGTCGCGCACGAAGAAGACCGAGGCTCGGTCGACGGTCGACGACCCGACCTCGATGCGCGCGTCGTCTCGCTTGGACGTGAACTTCCAGGCGTTGCCGAGGAGGTTGTCGATGACGAGCGCGAGCAAGCGCGGGTCGCCGTCGGCGACGAGCCCGTCGCGGATCTCGACGGCGACGCGGCGATCGGGCTGGTGGCGCACGAGACGCGTGTGCGCCGTGCGCGCGAGCGCGGAGAGATCGACGGACTCGCGCTGCACCTCGGCGCGCGCGACGCGCGCGAGCGCGAGGATGTCGTCGATGAGCCGCGCCATGAGCTGCGCCGATTCGCGGACGTAGCCGAGGTGCCTCTTGCCGCCGGCGTCGAGCTTGTCGCCGTGGTCTTCGAGCAGCGCCTGACTGAAGCCGTCGATGCTGCGGAGCGGCGCGCGCAGATCGTGCGCGACCGAGTAGCTGAACGACTCGAGCTCGCGATTCGCGGTCTCGAGCGCCGCCTTCGCGCTCGCGATCTCGCGCTGCGTGCGCTTGAGCTCGGTGATGTCGCGCGCGATCTCCGACAGGCCGACGAGCTCTCCGGTGTCGTCGTGGACGGGCGAGACGCTGACGAACACGTCGATCTCCTCGCCGTCGCGCCGCTTGCGCACGGTTTCGAAGGGCGCGACGCGCTCGCCGCGGGCGACGCACGCGCCGATGTGCGCCTCGTCGGCGTGACGCCCGGTGAGCAGCACCGAGCTCGCGCGGCCGACCATCTCGTCGGCCGCGTAGCCGAAGATGCGGCCCGCGCTCCGGTTCCAGCTCGTCACGATTCCGTCGATGGTCATGCCGATGATCGCGTCGTCGGAGTCGTCGACGATCGCCGCGAGCCGTGCCCGCATCTCCTCGGCGGCCTTGCGATCCGTGATGTCGTGCGAAATGCCGAGCAGGTAGCGAGGCGTGCCGTCGTCGTCGAGGATCGGCACCTTCTTCGTCGCGAGCAGGCGCGGGCCGTGCGCGGTGTCGATCCGCTCTTCGGGGATCTCCACGAGGACGCGGCCTTCGAGGACCTGGCGATCCTTGCCCTGGAAGAAGGCCGCCTGCTCCGCAGGGAAGAAGTCGTAGTCCGTCTTGCCGAGCAGCGCGTCGCGCGAGAGGCCGAGGAGCTCTTCGCCGGCGCGGTTCATGCGCACGAACGAGAGGCGCTCAGCGTCCTTCACGAACACCATGTTCGGGAGGTTCTCGATCACCGAGTCGAGGAAGACGTTGGCCTCGGCGAGCGCGGTCTCGGCGCGCCCGGTCCGCGCGAGCTCGACGAGGCGCGCGTTCTCGATGGCGAGCGCCGCCCGTTCGCCGAGCTCGCGCGCGAGCGCTTCGTCTTTCGACGTGAACGCGGGCTCCTCGCTTCGTCGGGTGAGCGTCATGCTCCCGGTGCTCTCTCCGCGAACGACGAGCGGCACGACGAGCGTGCGCGGGAGATCGCGCGGCGGCTGCGCGCCGCCGGCGTGAGAAGAGACCTCGAGGCCCGCTCCGTCTCGCGCGAGCAGACGGATCGCGCACGACGCGTTCGTCGCCCGCGCGATCTCGCGGACGATCGCCTCGAGGAGCGTCGAGCGATCGAGCAGCGCCTCGGAGAGCTCGTGGGACGCGCGTGAGAGAAGGTCGGAGCTCAAAGGATTCCCCCCTCGTCGCCGGCCGCCCCTACGACGCTTGCGGCATCCGACCCGGAGAGCGACACCATACCACGCCGCGTCGCGTCTAGCGGTGGTCGTCGGTCTGCGGGAGCCCCGCCGCGAGGAAGGCGCGATGCGCGCTCGCGGCCATGAAGTGATCGATCGTCCGAACGGCGCCGCCCTCGACCTCGAGGACCTGCAGCGCGAAGAAGCGCGCCGCGCCGTCGTCGCCCCTTCGGTAGAAGGCGACGGCCGGCCTGCCGCTCGCTTCGAGGGCCCGCGTGCGGAAGAGCCGCGCGTCGAGCGCGCGGCGCACGCGGTGCGCGAAGAAGCGCGCGACGGCGTCGCGCCCCCGGAGCCACGTCGGGTGCGGCGGCATCGAGAGGATCACCTCTTCATGGAGCAGCGCGACGATCGCGTCGAGGTCGCTCGCCTCCCACACCCGAAGGTAGCGCTCGAGCAGCGCGCGATCGACGGGCGCTCCAGCGTCGGGCGACCAGCTCGATCGTGGTCCGACCCGCGTCTCGAGCGCCTCGCGAGCCCGGTGGAGCGCGCTGTTCGCCGCCGAAGCGGAGGTCTCGAGCGCCGTCGCCGTCTCGTCCGCCGTGAGCCCCACGACGTCTCGGAGGAGAAGCACCGCGCGCTGCGCGGGCGTGAGCACCTGGAGCGCGGCGACGAAGG
>JAHBWD010000050.1 GCA_019637175.1 Labilithrix sp.
CCCCCCGCCGCCTCGCGCGCAGGGCTCGTCAAGGACGACGTGAGGGAGCGCAGCGACCGAACGTCGCCGCGCGCGCAGCGCGCGGCGCGCAGCGTCCTTGACGAGCCCGAGCACGAGGCGAAAATCGAAAATCCCGAGCGAGCCCTCTTCGAGAGCCTCCCGCTCCCGCTCCCGCCCCCGCTCCCGCTCCCGCCCCCGCTCCCCCTCTCGCTCCCGCTCCCCCTCTCGCTCCCGCTCCCGCCCCCGCTACTTCTTCACCGAGAGCAGCTCGAGCGCCGCCCTCCGCGCCGCCTCCCCCACCTTCACCCCCCCAATCATCCGCGCAATCTCCTCAATCCGCTCCTCATCCCCGAGCCGCCGCACCATGCTCGTCGTCCTCCCCTTCGCCTCGTTCTTCCCGACGACGAAGTGGTGATCACAGAGCGCCGCGATCTGCGGCAGGTGCGTGATGCACAGCACCTGACGATGCCGCGCGACCTCGGCGATCGAGCGCCCGATCACCTCCGCGATCGCGCCGCTGACGCCCGCGTCGACCTCGTCGAAGACATAGAGCCCCGCGGGCCCCTTCTCGGCGAGCACGCGCTTCAGCGCGAGCAGCGCGCGCGACAGCTCGCCGCCGCTCGCGATCTTCCGGAGCGGCCGCGGATCTTCGCCCTTGTTCGGCGCGATCAAGAACTCGACGCGATCGATCCCGCTCGCTGTGAGACGCGCGCCGTCGACGGCGGGCAGATCGGCCGACGATCCAGGCACGGGCGAGACGTCGACGACGACGCGCGCCCGCCCCATCCCCAAACCCGCGAGCTCGCGCCCGATCGCGTCGGCGAGCGTCGCCGCCGCGTCGCGCCTCTTTCGCGAGAGCGCGCGGCAGTCGGCGGCGACGTCGGCGAGGAGCTGTTCGCGCTTGCCCTCGAGCTCTTCGAGGAGCGCGCCCGCGCCCGCGAGCTGATCGAGCTGCTTTCTGACCTCGCTCCGGTGCGCGAGCAGCTCGTGCGTCGTCGGCCCGTGCTTGCGGAGAAGCTTCTGGAGGCGAAACCAGCGATCGTCGACCTCCGCGAGGCGTTCGGCGTTCGACTCGATGCCGCCGGCGTACCGCGCGAGCGCGCGCGCCGCGTCGGCGAGCTCGGAGCGCGCCGCCTCGACCGCGCGCGCGATCGGCGCGAGCGCCTGATCGATCGCCGCCGCGCCGTCGAGATCGGAGGAGATGCGCGCGAGCTGATCGCAGACCGTGTCTTCTCCTTCGTAGAGGCGATCGGCGGCGCCCTGGGTCGCGACCTGGAGC
Source organism: Labilithrix sp. (assembly GCA_019637175.1). GTDB lineage: Bacteria > Myxococcota_A > Polyangia > Polyangiales > Polyangiaceae > Labilithrix. The sequence continues at coordinate 1,280 of JAHBWD010000050.1, forward strand.
TTCTCGGCGTGACGCAGCCGCGCGCGCTCGCTCTCGAGATCCGCCTCTTCGCCGGGCGAAGGATCCAGATCCTCGATCTCGCGGAGCTGGAACGCGAGGAAGTCTTCACGCTCGGCGCGATCGCGCTCGGCCTCGCGCACGCGCGCGATCTCGCGCACGATCTCGCCGAGCGCGGCGACGCGCTCACCGAGCGCGTCGCGCAGCCCGTCGAGCTTGCCGAACGCGTCGAGGTACTCGAGGTGCGTCGCCGGATCGGTGAGGCTGACGCTCTCGTGCTGCGAGGCGATGTCGCAAAGATCCGGCGCGAGCTCCGCGAGCTGCGTGGCGGTGGAGATCTTGCCGTTCAGGAACGCGCGGCTCCTGCCCTCGGCCTGCACGACGCGGCGGATGACGAGCTCGCCGTCGCACGGCACGCCCGCGGCCTCGAGCCTGGCGGCGACGCGCGATCCGGGCTCGACCTCGAAGAGCGCGGCGACCTCGGCCTCGCGCGCGCCGCTCCTCACGACGTCCGGCCGCGCGCGCCCGCCGAGGACGAGGGCGAGCGCGTCGACGACCATCGACTTGCCCGCGCCGGTCTCACCGGTGAGGACGTTGAACCCCGAGCCGAGCTCGAGGACCTGGTGCTCGATGAGGACGACGTTGTCGATCGTGAGGGAGAGGAGTCGCACGTTGAAGAGAGGTCGTTACCCCAACGTGCGCGCCAGCGAAAGAGGTACGCTCCCGCGCATGACGACGCGCGTGTTGCTGATCCGGCACGGAGCGACGGTGCTCTCGGCGGAAGACCGCTTCGCGGGGTCGACCGACGTCGAGCTGTCGGACGAAGGCCGAAGGCAGGCGCGATGCCTCGGCGAGCGCATCGCGGCGGAGATCGACGCGATCTACGTCAGCCCCATGAAGCGAACGCGCGAGACGGCGTCGCTCGTCACCGGAGGAGCGCTCGAGCCGCTCGTCGAGGCGGGCCTGCGCGAGATCGATCACGGACGCTGGGAGGGCCTCACGCGCAAGGAAGTCGAGCAGCGATTTCCGGAGGAGTATGGCGCGTGGGAGGAGGATCCTTTCACGTTCGCGCCCGCGGGCGGCGAGGCGGGCGTCGCGGTGATGGCGCGATCGCTCCCCGTGATCCGATCGATCGTCGTCGCGCACCCGGAGCAGACGGTCGCCGTCGTCTCGCACAAGGCGACGATCCGTCTCTTGCTCTCGAGCCTCCTCGGGATCGATCCGCGCGGCTATCGCGACCGCCTCGATCAGGCGCCCGCGTGCCTCAACGTCCTCGACTTCAAGGATCCCGTGCGCGCGCGCCTCATGGTCTACAACGACACCTCTCACTACGCCGAGGGGCGCGTCGGCGTGAGGCCGGCGGGCGCGGGCCTCTCGAAGTGGTGGGATCCAAAGTAGCGCTCGGGCCTGATACCCACACCCGCCTACACATCGTGTATATCATTGTATTATCGAGTGATTTTCAGGTTTTCTTGACGTGTGCGACGGTGCGCCACTAGCCTCCGCGCCCGTCGTGCGAGACGCGCGGCGAAGGGCACCATGGCCGCGAAAGCCTCCCCGAAATCCTCCCGAAAGGAGCCCGCAGCAGCGCCCGCGGGATCGCGCTCGAAGCGGAAGATCGGCGCCGCCGCGCCCGTCGAGCCGCCCGTGAAGCAGCTCACCCTCGAAGAGCGCGTCCAGCTCCTGGAGGAGCGCCTCACGAAGGCGGAGCCGGAGTTCCAGCAGGCCTACCGCGAGAACCTCGACATGTCGTGGATCTATCACGACAGCGCGCTCGAGGGCTCCGTCTACACCCCCCAAGAGCTCAAGGGCGCGGTCGATCCGACGTCACCCATCGTCACCGACTCGAGCATCCAGCCGATCTGCGAAGAGATCCGCCGGCACCGCGAGGCGCTCGACTTCATCCGCGACTACGCCGTGAAGAAGCGGATGCCGATCAACGTCGACATCGTCAAGCGCATCTACCTCATCCTCCATCCGGAGGAGGGCGACATCAAGACGGTGAAGTACCGGAAGGACATTCCGCAGCACCGCCTCTACTTCCACGAGTACGCGCCGCCCGACAAGATCGCCCACAAGGTTCGGCAGATCCTCGACTGGGTCAACGATCCAGAAACGCGCCGCACGCGCAGCCCCGTGCGCATCGCCGCGCGCGCGCACTACGACTTCCTGCGCGTGTTCCCGTTCACCAGCGACAGCGGCAAGGTCGCGCGCCTCTTCATGAACCTGCTCCTCCTGCGGAGCGGCTATCCCCCGGCGATCGTCCACTCGACCGAGCGCCAGCGCTACTACGAGGCCTTGAAGGGCTCGAGCGCGACGATGACCCAGATCGTCCACGAGTCGATCGAGAACAACCTCGCCTCGGTGGAGAAGCTGCTCGAGATCCACGAGAGCAAGGGCTACGCCATCAAGGTGTAGCTCCCTTCTGGGGCTGAGGGCTCTTGCTGGCGAAGCGCATCATTCCGTGCCTGGACGTGAAGGACGGGCGCGTCGTGAAGGGCGTCAACTTCGTCGATCTGCGAGACAAGGGCGACCCGGCGGAGCACGCGCGGCGCTACGACCAGGAGGGCGCCGACGAGATCACGCTGCTCGACATCACCGCGACCACCGACGGCCGGCGCGCGATGCTCGACGTGATCGCGCGGACCGCCGACGAGACGTTCACGCCCCTGACGGTCGGCGGTGGGGTGCGGAGCGAGGCCGACGTCGAGGCGCTGCTGGCCGCTGGGGCCGACAAGGTCAGCCTCAACTCCGCCGCCGTCGCCGATCCGGAGCTCGTGCGGCGGTGCGCCGACCGGTGGGGATCGCAGGCGATCGTGGTCGCCGTCGACGTCCGCCGGACCGAATCTGCTACGGATTGGGAAGTCGTGACTCATGGTGGTAGGACTCCGACGGGGATCTCCGCAAAAAGCTGGGCGGAACGCGTGGCCCAGCACGGCGCCGGAGAGATCCTGCTGACGAGCATGGACCGCGACGGAACCCTGGCCGGCTACGACCTCGATCTCCTCCGCACGATCAGCGGGCTGGTGTCGGTCCCGGTCATCGCTTCGGGCGGCGCGGGGACGCTCGAGCACCTGCGCGACGGGATCGTCCTCGGCCACGCGAGCGCGGTGCTCGCGGCGTCGATCTTCCACGACGGCACCATCCGGATCGACGAGGCCAAGGCGTTCCTCGCCGCGGCCGGCGTGCCGATGCGCCTGCGGAAGGCCGCATGAGCGCGCTCGAATCGTCGGTCACCCTCGAAGACGTCTTCTCGGTCGTCGAGGCCAAGCGAGTGCCGCTGGCTCCCGAGCTCGCGGGCTACCTGACGCTCGAGGTCGCCGACGGCGCGGTCGCCGGCGGCGGCGAGGTCGACGTCCGCTCGGTCTACATCAGCGAGGAGGGCACCGTCGCCCTCGTCCGCCCGAAGAAAGACGCGGCGAGCGGCGACGCCGAGGCGAGCGTCCGCGCGATCCTCGCGAAGCTGCTCGAGGCGAGCGGCTCGGCGACGCCGGCCCTCACCGCATCGGCCAAGCGCAAGGCAGGCAGCGGCCTGCCCGCGCTCGTCAGCGAGCTCGAAGCCGCCCTCATTCCCGTCAACCGCGCCGCGGGCCGACGCGCGCTCGCGCGCCTCGCGCGCGAGGTCAAGCGCGTCACCCTCGGCGTCGGCAGGAACGCGTCGGTGCCCCCGGTGCAACGCCCGGCAGCGCCGCTTCCCCCGCGCAAGCCCGAGAGCGCCGACGAGGTGATGAGCAGCGCCGACGCGCCGCCCGGCCCGCGCCAGAGCTTCACCGACGAAGCGGCGACGGCGAAGGCGAAGAACCAGCTCGCCGAGATCGCCCAGCAGATGAACGCGCCCGAGCTGCTCGGGCTGCCTCCGAACAAGGCCGCCGACAAGCCCGTCGTGCCCGCGCTCGGCCTGACGCCGCCGCCGCTGCCGGGCGCGCCTGCGCCTTCTCCGGCGGCGCCCGCCGCGGCGAAGCCGCTGCCGCCCGTGCCGGTGGCGGCGCCGGCCGTCCCTGGCCCGCCGCAGACGCCGCGCGCCGGCGGGCTCCCGCCTCCGCCCGCGAAGGTCCCCGTCCCGAAGGGCGGGGCGGCTCCGCCGGTCGTGGCGCCGCCGCCGCGAGGCAAGGCAGCCGCCCCGGCGGCCCCTGCCGCGGAAGCCAAGCCCGACGCGAAGCGGCAGCCCGACAACAAGCTCTTCGAAGGCGACGAGGTCGACTCGCTCCTCGCGACGTTCGAGGTCTCGAGCACCGGCGACAAGCAGATGTCGCGCGATCTCAAGGCGATCGCCGGGCTCGATCCCACGCCCGCGCCGCCCGATCCGCGAACGATCGAAGATCTGACGAGAGACGTCGGTAAGGACCTACCGAAGAAGATCGGCGACGGCGACAGCGTCGAGGCGCTGCTCGCGCTCGCCGACGCGAGCGGTCCTCTGGCGCCGCCGCTTCCGCCTCCGAGCTTCGCGACCAAACCGGCCCCGTCGCCGCTCATCCCGCCGGCCTCGGCCGCGTCGCCGAACCTCCCCTCGGCGGCGATGAGCCCCCCGCTCTCGCCGCCTTCGCCGGTGGAGCCCGCGGCGCCGATCCCGCCCGTCGCGCCGCCGCCGGTGGCGTTGCCCGATCCGGAGCCGCTCAAGCGGCCGCCCTCGCCTGCCAAAGCGCGCGTCCCGGCTCCGGCGCCGTCGGCGCCCGCGTCGCGTCGCGACAAGCCGCCGAGCGAAGCGCCCGCGCCTCAAAGCACGGCGAAACGGCCGAAGAACAAGACGACCGGACGGCAGCCGCCGCGCGCGCCGCGCACCGGCCTCGCGATGCTCGTGCTCACGCTGCTCGTGCTCCTCGCCGGCGGCGTCGCGATCTGGATGTGGAAGCCCGCCTTCTTCACCGGCCGCCCCGTCAAGAAGCCCGCCCCGAGCGCGAGCGAGAGCGCCTCCGCGACGCCTCCGCCGGCGCCGCGCTGCAAGGTCGCGCTCGTCGTCAGCGACGTCCCCGCGAACGCGGAGATCCTCCTGCGCATGGGGCAGTCGCCGCTCGACGTCGAGCGCATGCCCGTCGGCACCCGCCTCGAGTTCGTCGCGACCGCCGAGGCGTATGCGCCGAGGCGCGCGGTCGTCAAAGCCGAGGCGCCGTGGGACAAGGGGCCCGACGGCAAGCCTCGCGTCGACGTGCCCATCCAGCTCGATCCCACGAAGGCCAAGCCCGGACAGATGGATCCGTGGCCGGCCGCCGAGCCGGGCAGCCAGGTCGGCGGCTCGGGCGCGCCCGGCACCGTGCACGTGGTCGCCAACGTCCGAGGCGCGGAGATCTGGCTGCTCGCCGGTCTCGGCCCGGAGGCCCGCATCGAGCAGCTTCGCTGCGACGGAGAGATCGACGTCCTGCTCGCCGGCCCGCCGACGGTCCGCAAGCGCCTCCACGTGTCCGAGAAAGACATCCAGGCGGCGGCCCCGGATCCCCAAGGAAATCGCGTCGTCAGCGTCAGCGGCAAGTGAGCCTGCGCGGGTCGTTTCGGGATTGACGAGCGTCGGCGCTCCCTTGCATCCTCGTGCGCATGAACGAACAAACCTCCGCGATCATCCGGGCTCTAGTTCCTGTGGCGTGGGCCGACGGCGAGTTCGCCGACAAGGAGCGCGAGGTGCTCGACGCGTTGCTCGACGCCTACGAGGCGACGGAGGAAGAGAAGGCGGCCCTCCGCGACTACGCGAAGGAGAAGCGAACGCTCGACGACATCAACCTGCAGGATCTCTCCGCGGCCGACCGTCGCGTGCTCCTTCAGCTCGCGGTGCTCGTCTCGTTCGCCGACGGCGAGCAGCACGCCGCGGAGTCGAAGCTCCTCAGCGAGCTCGTCACGAAGCTCAAGATCCCCGCCGACGAAGCGAAGTCGGTCATGGCGGAAGCCGAAGCCCGCGCCAAGAAGAACCTGAAGCTACTCTAGGAGCCTGGCGGCCCCCTCATCGGCGGAGCCGACGAGCCCCCGCCAGGTGCCGTTCGCCGGCGTGCTTCGCCTGCGGCGAACCGGCGCTACCGCGCCGGCGGGCACCCCTCACGTCGTCTTGGGAGCGTCGTGAGCCTTCGGGGGCTCGGGCGCTTGCTTAGATCTTGATGGCTTCGCTGCGCTTCGCGAGGGCTTCGATCTCCTTGAGGAGGGCGAGCGGGCTGAAGGGCTTCTCGTAGAAGGCGTTCGCGCCGACGTCGGCCGCGCGGCGCTTGACCTCGTCGTCGTTCATCGCGCTGATGATGATGACGGGCGTGTCTTTCGTGTGCGCCTCGGAGCGGAGCTTCGCGCAGACCTCGAGGCCGTCGTACGACCCGGGCAGGTTGATGTCGAGCAAGACGATGTGCGGCTTCCAGGAGAAGGCCTCCTCGAGGCCGCGCGCGCCCGAGCCGGCGCTCCGCACCTCGAAGCCGCGAGCCGCGACGAGGGCCTGGATCATCCGGCAGATCGAGTCCGAATCCTCGACGATCAAGACGCGCATGGAGGAGGCGCTTAGCGCGCGTCGTCGCGCGCGTCTAGAACCCTATGACGCCGCTCAGCTTTTCGCAAAGGTGACGGCCACCCGGAGGCCGCCGCCGATCAGCTTCGCGCCCGACGCGCCGGGCGCGTCGCCTTCGGCGGAAGCGGACCGCGCGGGAGCGTCGGAGAGCTCGAGGCGCGCGCCGACGCACGCGGCGAGCTCCGCGGCCATGAAGATCGGCAGACCGCTCGGGCGCGCGTAGGCGCCCGCGTGCGTCTCCAGCGCGAGGAACGCGCGCCTTCCCGACGCCGGGAGCGGCGACCCGGCGTCGTCGACGATGAGCCGCGCGCCCTCGGCGTCCGCCGTGACCGCGATCTCGACGATCCCGCCGCGCGGCGACGCCGCGACGGCGTGCGCGACGAGCTCGCGCGCGAGCGCGGTGACCGCCTTCGCGCCGCATCGCACGTATGCGCGCGACCCGGGCGCGATCTTCACCACGACGGTCACCTCGCTTCGCTCGCCGAACCTGTTGCCGTCGCGCGCGGTCGCCTTCGCCACGTCGGCGAGATCGACCTCGGTCGCGAGCTCGCCGGGCGAAAGGCCGCCGACGCTCACGAGGCCGGCGACGAGCTCCTGCGCGTGACGCACGCGGCGGCGCACGGTGTCGAGCTGCTCGTCGGTCACCTCGTGGCGACGCATCCCCCCGACCTCGCGCGCGAGCGGGCCGAGCGTGGCCCTGAGCTCGGAGGCGACGCCGGCGCACACCTTCGTGATCGTCGCGAAGCGCTCGGCCTGCGGCGCGCCCGGAGGCGGCGGCACCGTCGAGACGGTCGCCACCTCTTCGCCGCGATCGAACATGGCCGCGAGCTCGCGCGCGTAGACCTCGCCCTGCTTGCGGGCCTCGTCGAGCTCGCGGCGCAGCGCCTCGCGCTCGTCGCGCGCGGCCGCCTCTTCCGCGGGCAGGACGAGCACCTCGGTGGCGCCGTCGAGCTCGTGACGCCCGCCGTACCGAACCGCCATCCGGCTCAGCCACGCGCGCTCGGTGCCCGCGGTCGGCGAGCTGTCCGGCCCGAGGACGGTCGAGACGCGCACGTCGTCGCCGTCGCGGCGGACGGTCACCGACGATCCCTCGCCGCTGCCGTGCCCGATGAGGACCTGGAGCATCCGGCGGAAGTCGGCCTCGTCGCCGTAGACCTCGGCGCCGCTCCCAGGCTCGATCGACATGCGCGCGTCGGGCGCGACCTCGTTGATCAGCGCGGCGAGATCGATGCGACCGCGACGCGGTGCGACCGCGAGCCCCGACGAGCTCTGTCGCTGATTGAGGTTCGAGAGCATCTTCATCACGTCGTCGAGCGCGTCGAGCGACGCGTCGACGTGATGTGCCGGGTCCTCGATCACCGTGACCTCGCCGACGGGCGGCGACGTGCGCAGGACCTGAACGCCGACGCGCAGCCGCTCCGCCGCGTTCTGCGCCTCCTGCGTCAACAGCCAGCTCAGCTCCTGGCGGGTCAGCCGTCCTTTGGACACAGCGTCGAGTCTCCGGGGGTCTCGGGGATCGCCCCCGCCCCGAGAGGATAGGAGAGATTCCGCGGGGCGTCAGCCCCTCGCGCGCGCGCCGGCGCCGGTCTCGCCGGCGCGCGTCGACCGCGAGGTTCCCGCGCTCGCCCACGCGCGCTCGGGGCCGAGCGCGAGCCAGGTGAGCGGAACCTTCGTGGCCTCGGCCGCCTTGTCTTTCGGTGATCCGAACGTCACGACCGTGGGCTCGCCCTCGGCCCACTGCCCGGGCGCGGGGAGCGCGACGGTGCGCTGCCCCTTGAGGCCCTTGGCGCCCGCGGCATCGAAGCGCAGCGCCGCGATGCCGACGCCGCTGAAGAGCGACACCGCGCCGCTCGGGATGAAGGGCGCGAGGATCGCGCGGACGTTCGGCGCGATGTCGGCGGCGCGCGCCGCGAGCTCGCGCACCTCGTCGAGCGTCGAGCAGACCACCGCGAGGCCGCTCTCCGTCGCGTCGGCCTTGCCGTTGGCGAGCAGGCTCGGGCCGTCGACGATCTCGAGCGTCTGGCTCCCCTTCCACGGCGTCGGCGTCGGCGACGAGAGCGACGCGGCCTTCTTGCCCGCGTCGATCGCGCCCTTGCGGTCGCGGACGACGAGCACGTCGTCGGTCGGGAGCGCGCGCGGGATGGTGACGCGCACGGGCCACTTGAAGCTGCGCGGATCGCCCATCTCGCCCGTCGCCACGGCGAACGCGAGCGTCTCGGCGGAGGCGACGGCGACGTTCTTCGGCGCGGTCACGCCGGGCTCGAGATCGTGCGTGCGCGCGCTGAGGCCTGCGGGCGCCGGCGGGTAGAGCTCGCCGGACATCACGCGCCCGTCGGGCTCGACGAGGCGCGCGCCGGTGGCGATGAGATCGGTGAGCGCGCCGCTCGCGGCGAGGACCTCGAGCATCTGTCGCGACGGAACGGCGACGAGGAACTCCACCCGCGCGGGCACGCGCTTCGACTTGAGCAGCGCCGCGGCCGCGAAGAGATCGCGGAGCGTCGCGCCGCTGTCGCCGCCGAGGAGCACCTGCGTGACGGGCTTGCCGACGATCTCGCGCACGGAGCGCACCGCGCCCGTCTCGTCCATGTAGAGCGGATCGACCGCGCCGAGATCGACGTTCAGCACCTCGTCGCACGGCGCGCCGGCGTCGGGCACGAGCGCGCGATGGGCCTTCGAGCGCCGCTGATCGCGGAGGAACACCTCGGTGCGCTCGTCGCTCACGAAGAGCGCGCCCGCGGCGCCGAGCTGCGGCGCGAGGCCCGCCAGCACCGCGCGCTCGGAGACCGAGAGCAGGCGCGCCGAGGGCCCGGCGAACTCGATGACGACGGGCGCGTGATGCTGGGCCTCGATGCGGCTGACGGCTTCGCCGAGGCCGCGGCGAACGAGCTCGAGCGCGACGTCGCGCGCGCACACGAACGGCCGCGTGCGCCCGGAGAGGAGCACCTGCACGCTGCGCGGTGGACGAACGAGGATGCTCCCGTGCGCGAGCGCCTGCCCGAGCATGCCGGGAGAGACGACGAGCGTGAGCATGCCGATGCCGCCGACGCCCGCGAGGCGCGGCTCGTCGGTCACGCAGAGGCGCGCCGGGCTCGCGAAGCGCTCGAGATGAACGGGCGCCGGGAAGCCGACGCCGGGACGACCGATGACGACGCCGTGCGCGAGCACCTCGGAGGCGGCGGCGTGCATCTCGTCGCTCCGCGCGCGCGCCGCGGTGCTCGTGACTGCGAGCGGGTCGTAGACGATCGCGACCTCGGCGGAGGTCTTCTTGAGACCTGCCTCGCGCGCCTCGGCGATGGCCCGGAGGGGCTGACGCGCGAGCACGATCTGGTCGACCTTCACCGAGACGACGTCTCCCGACAGCGTCGGGTCTGCACATCTTCCGGCCAGGATTTTCTGGGCCATCGTGCGGGGCGGATCCCCTGCTCGTGCGCGCATCGGACCGGGACCTTAAACGTTCGGGCCGGGAGGGGTCAAGGGGGGGATCTAGCTCTGATTTCGGGCTTCGGCGCGACGTTGTTGACCTGCGTTCGTCCAGGCCTTTAAGGTTCGATCCATGTTCAAAGAGGCGCTGCAGGAGCTCGTCGAGGGCACGGAGGGTGGGCTCGCGGGGCTCTTGATGGACTCGAGCGGCATCGCCCTCGAGACCTACGCAAAGGACGATTCGCCGTTCGACATCAACACGATCGGCATCGAGTTCAGCGTCGTGATCGGGTCGATCAAGCGCGCCTCCGAGATGCTCGAGGCGGGCACCGCCAACGAGATCGCCGTCGGCACCGACCGCCTCGTCACGATCATCCGCACGCTCGGCGACACCTATTTCCTCGCGCTCGCGATGAAGCCCGAGGGCAACTTCGGCAAGGGGCGCTACCTGATGAGGACGGCGGCACCGAAGCTGATGGCGGAGCTCTGAAAGGCCCGCGCGTCCTCGTCCTGTCCGGGCCGAACCTGCAGCTCCTCGGCACGCGGGAGCCCGAGATCTACGGCACGGAGACGCTCGCCCAGATCCACGCGCGCCTGAAAGCGCGAGGGCGCGAGATCGGCACCGCCGTCACGACCTACCAGTCGAACCACGAGGGCGCGCTGCTCGACCGGATCGGCAAAGCCCGGGGCAAGTTCGAGGGGCTCTTGCTCAACGGCGCCGCCCTCACCCACACGTCGATCGCGCTCTACGACGCCCTCAAGGCCGTCGGCCTGCCGTGCGTGGAAGTCCACCTCTCGAACCCGGAGGCCCGCGAGGCCTACCGCGCCCAGTCGCGCATCGCCGCGGCGTGCGTCGCGAAGGTCAGCGGCTTCGGCGGCGACAGCTACGTGCTCGCGCTGGAAGGACTCGTTCGCTGGTTGAACCGGCGTGCGGCCGCCCCCCGCGGCTGAGGATGCGAACGCGGCTTCGCGGTCGAAGCGGCTTCCTCAGGAGCGTCGGTCCGACTACCGTGCGCCGCCGACATGGTCGACATCGCCAAGCTGCGCTCTCTCCTCGAGGTCCTCACCGAGCTCGACGTCGCCGAGTTCGAGCACGAGGCCGAGAACGTTCGCGTCCGCATCGTGCGCCGGCCCGCCCACCAGGTCGCAGCTCACGTGGCGCCGGCCCCGCTGGTCGCGGTCGCCAGCACGGCGGCGCCTGCCGCGACCGCGAGCGCCGAAGCCGAGCCGACCGACGCGGTCGACGTCACGAGCCCCTTCGTCGGGACGTTCTATCGATCGCCGAGCCCCGAGGCTCCGTCGTTCGTCGAGGTCGGCTCGGTGGTACGTCCCGGGCAGACCTTGTGCATCGTCGAGGCGATGAAGCTGATGAACGAGATCGAGGCCGAGATCTCGGGAACGATCATCGAGGTGTTCGCGCAGAACGGAAAGTCCGTCGAGTTCGGCCAGAAGCTGTTTCGCATCAAGAAGGCATGAGCAACAACCCTCACGACTCGACCACGATGCGCTCGGAGCCCCCCGCGAGCGTGGGGCCCCGCTCGCTCCCTCGCCCGGCGGCGCCGCCCTTCAAGAAGATCCTCATCGCGAACCGCGGCGAGATCGCGCTGCGCATCATCCGCGCGTGCCGCGAGCTCGGCATCGCGACGGTCGCCGTCCACTCCGAGGCCGACACGCGCGCGCTCCACGTGCGCTTCGCCGACGAGGCCGTGTGCATCGGGCCCTCGATCGCGACGAAGAGCTACCTCCACATCCCCGCGATCATCAGCGCGGCCGAGATCACCGGCGCCGACGCCATCCACCCCGGCTACGGCTTCCTCTCGGAGAACCCCGAGTTCGCGCGCCTCTGCGACAAGTGCGGCGTGACCTTCATCGGCCCGACGCCCGACGCGATGCGCGCCTGGGGCGACAAGGTGACCGCGCGCAGCAACGCGAAGCGCTTCGGCCTGCCGCTCTTGCCCGGCAGCGAGGTCTTGAGGGATCCCGACCACGCCGTCGAGGAGGCGCGCCGCATCGGGCTGCCCGTCATCATGAAGGCCTCGGGCGGCGGCGGCGGCCGCGGCATGCGCATCGTGCGCACGGAGGACGAGGTCGCCAACGCGTTCGCCCAGGCGACGCGCGAGGCCGAGGCCGGCTTCAAGAACCCCGACGTCTACATGGAGAAGTTCGTCGAGCGCCCGAAGCACATCGAGTTCCAGGTGCTCGCCGACAAGCACGGCGGCGTCTGGACGCTCGGCGAGCGCGAGTGCTCGCTCCAGCGGCGGCACCAGAAGGTGATCGAAGAGGCGCCGAGCCCCGCGATGAGCCCCGAGCTCCGGCAGGAGATGGGCGAGGTGATCCGCAAGGCCGTGCGCGACACCGGCTACACCTCGCTCGGCACCCTCGAGTTCATCATGGACGAGGATCGGAAGCTCTACTTCCTCGAGATGAACACGCGCGTGCAGGTCGAGCACCCCGTCACCGAGATGGTCACCGGCCTCGATCTCGTCTCGCTCCAGATCCGCGTCGCCTCGGGCGAGAAGATCGAGCTGCCCGACACGCGCCCGTGGAGCTTCCGCGGCCACTCGATCGAGTGCCGCATCAACGCCGAAGATCCGCGCACCTTCGCGCCCTGGCCGGGCCTCATCACCGAATACTTCCCCCCGGGCGGCACCGGCGTGCGCGTCGACTCCGGCGTCTACGGCGGCTGGACGGTGCCGCAGCACTACGACTCGCTCCTCGCGAAGCTCATCGTCCACGCGGCGTCGCGCGAGGAGGCCATCATTCGGATGCGCCGCGCCCTCGACGAGTTCATCGTCGGCGGCATCCGCACGAACATCGAGCTCCACAAGCGCCTGCTCGAGGATCTCGAGGTCCAGAGCGGCGAGATGACGACGCGCACCATCGAGCGCCTGCTCTCGCAGCCCCAAGCCTGAGCCTCCGTCGCGACCGTCGACCGTAGCCAAGACGCCCCCGACGCTCGTAGCCTCCGGCCATGCTGACCGGACGCATGATGGACTTTCCGCTGACGCTCACGCACCTCGTCGAGCGCGCGCGCACGTTCTTCGGCAAGACGGAGATCGTGTCGACGATGCCCGACAAGACGCAGCGTCGCTCGACCTACGCCGAGTTCACGTCGCGCGCCGCGCGCCTCGGTCGGGCGCTGAAGCGCCTCGGCGTCGGGCCCGGCGACCGCGTCGCGACGCTCGCGTTCAACCATCAGCGCCACCTCGAGGCCTACTTCGGCATCCCCTGCATCGGCGCCGTGGTGCACACGCTGAACCTTCGCCTTCACCCGACGGAGCTCGCGTACATCGCGCGACACGCCGAAGACGTCGTGGTGCTCTGCGACGAGGCGCTCCTGCCGCTCTGGGACAAGCTCAAGAGCGACGTGCCCAGCGTGCGCGCGCTCGTCGTGTTCCGCTCGTCCGAGGCGCCGCTGCCGGAGGGCGCGCTCGACTACGACGCGATCGTCGCCGCGGAAGACGACGCCTTCGACTTCCCCGCCATCGACGAGAACGCCGCGGCGATGCTCTGTTACACGTCGGGCACGACGGGGAACCCGAAAGGTGTACTTTACAGCCATCGCTCGACCGTGCTCCACGCGATCATGGCGCTCGCGGCCGACAACCTCGGGATCTGCGGCGACGACGTGGTGCTCCCCGTCGTGCCCATGTTCCACGCGGCCGCGTGGGGCCTGCCCTTCGCGAGCGTCGCGTCGGGCGCGAAGATGGTGTTCAACGGTCCGCACTTCGAGCCGGCGACGCTGCTCGATCTGATGGCTCGAGAGCGCGTCACCTTCGCGGGCGGCGTACCCACGATCTGGATCGGGATCCTCGCCGCGCTCGACGCCGAGCCCAAGCGCTGGGATCTCTCGTCGATGCGAACGATGGTCATCGGCGGCTCCGCCGCGCCGCCTTCGCTCATCGAGGGCTTCGCGACGCGCCACGGGCTCGAGGTCACGCACGCGTGGGGCATGACCGAGACCAACCCGCTCGGCACGCTCGCGCGGCTCAAGCGCCACCTCCGCGACGCGAGCCCGAAGGAGCAGCTCTACGTGCGCGCGTCGCAGGGCTACGCCGTCGCGTTCGTCGAGCAGCGCCACACCGACGACACGGGCAAGATCCTTCCGTGGGACGCGCAGTCGATGGGCGAGCTCGAGGTGCGCGGCCCCTGGGTCGCGAAGTCGTACTACGGCGACGAAGGCAAAGACCGCTTCACCTCCGACGGCTGGTTCAAGACGGGCGACGTCGTGACGATCTGCCCGGAGGGCTACGTGCGCATCACCGACCGATCGAAGGACGTCGTCAAGTCCGGCGGCGAGTGGATCAGCAGCGTCGCCCTCGAGAACGCGCTCATGAGCCACCCCGCCGTGCTCGAGGCCGCCGTCTTCGCCGCGCGGCACCCGAAGTGGGACGAGCGTCCGGTCGCGGCGATCGTCGTCAAGCCCGGGGCGAAGGTCACGGAGGCCGAGCTCGCGCAAGCGCTCGAGGGCCGCTTCGCCAAGTACTGGATGCCGGACAAGTATCTGTTCGTCGAGCAGATCCCGCGGACGAGCACGGGCAAGTTCCTCAAGTCGCGCCTGCGCGAGCTCTACGGCGACGTGCTCGTCTAGACGGCGGATCGCTGGTTCACCGCGGGGCGCTTCTCGCCGGCCATGCGCTCGACGCGGCCGTCGGCGAAGCCGAACACGGCGCTCTCGCCCCAGGCGACGCGCGCCGCGCCCGTCAGCGCGATCTCTTCGATCGCGGCGCCGCCCGGCCGGAGCGAGACGAGCCCCGCGGTGCCGTCGGCGAAGACGACCGCGAGGCGCCTGCCCGCTTCGTCGAACGCGAGCGACGTCGGCGTCTCGCGCACGCGCAGGCGCGCGAGCACGCGGCCCTTGGCCGGATCGATGAGCGCGATGCTCCCGTCGTCGGCGCCCGAGGCGACGATGCGGCCGCGCGGATCGGACGCGAGGCACGTGACGCCGAACGCTTCGTCGTGAGGCTCGAGGCGATGGAGCACCTTCGCCTCGGTCACGTCGACGACGAAGACGCGCCCGTCGAGCGCGCCCGTTCCCACGACGAGGAGCTTGCCCGGGAGGCGCGCGAGCGCGGTCACGTCGCCGTCGGAGAGCGCGTACGTGGTGACGTGCGTGCTCTCGGCGAGATCGTAGACGTCGACGGATCCCGACTCGGTCCCCGCGAACGCGTAGTCTTCGTCGGCGGAGAAGGCCGAGGCCGCGCTGCGCAGCGCGAGCGGTCGCGGCGTCGTCCACGGGCGCGTCATCGTGAGGACGACGCGCGACGTCGCGGCGACGAGCGCGTCGCTCCTGCCGACGTGCACCGAGAGGATCGCCTCGCCCACGGGCCGCGACGCGATCTCGACGCCGCCGCGGAGGAGCTTCACCGTCCCGGCGCGATCGCCGACGGCGACGAGCTCGCCGCGCGACGCGAGCGCGGTCACGGGACCGCCGGCCTTCTTCTCGGTGTCGAGCGCCGATCGAGGCCACGCGCGGACCGGACCGCTCGCCCCCGCGGTGAAGACCGCGCTCCTGCCGACCGCGACGAGGCGCACGCCGCCTTCGTGCGCGTCGAACGAAGCGCACGCGTCGCCGCTCTCGGCGCGGAACGCCTGGACGCCGCCGCCTTCGAGCCCGCAGACGACCCACTCGCCGTCGGCGGCGAGCGCGGTCACCTTCTCGCGCGCGCGCACCCTGCGGATCGTCTTGCGCGTCGCGACGTCGACCCACACGAGCCACTCGCCGAGCGCCATGACGAGGCGCCCGGCGTCGATCACGACGAGGCGCCATTCATCGACCGGCTCGGTCGACGCGAGGCGCAGCGTGCCGAGCGTCGCGCCGTCGCGCATCGCCGCGAACACGAGCGCGCCGTCTTCGGCGAGCCCCACGATCACGCTCGGGACGATCACGGCGACGACCCAAGGCCCCGAAGGGACGCTCCACCGGAGCTTGCCTGCGTGCGCCCACAGATCGAGCGAGCCCGCGCGCGCGACGGCGATGCCCGCCGCGGTGACGGCGAACGCCGTGACGTCGCTGCCCCCGTCGGCGAACGCGGCCGACTTGCCTCTCTTTTGCTCGCGCTTCGACGGGCTGAACGGAACGAGGTGCGTCGCGCCCTCGACGCGCAGGAGCCAGCCGTCTTCGAACGGCGCCGCGCCGAGCGCGCCCTTCGGGAGCGCGAGCTCGCCGGTGCGCTTGCCCTCGACGTCGTACGTCGCGAGCGTTCCTCCCTGCTCGACCACGGTCACTCCGTCGTCTCGTCCCTTGAGGACGAACGCGAGCGCCGGGCCGGCGCCGCTCAGTTGCCCTCCCATCGGAGGCTCTCTCCGGTCACGCTCGCGATCTTCTGCTGGTTCTGACCCTGCGTGTTCGACAGATAGAGGCCGCCTCGCGTCGAGAAGAACGCCACCGAGCGCCCGTCGGGCGAGCACGCCGGGTAGGTGTTCGAGCCCTGATCCTGCGTCAGGCGCCGCATGTTTCCTCCCCCCGGATCGATGCTGAAGATGTCCCACGCGCCGCCGTCGCGCCCCATGAAGAGGATCTTCACGCCCTCGGGATCGTTGCACCACACGGGAGCCATGTTGTAGGTGCCGCGAAAGCTCACGCGCTTTCCGTCGACGTAGATCTGCGGGTTGCCGCCGGCGTTGGAGACGTACGCCATCTGCCCGCCGGGGCCGAACGCGGGGTGCGTGTTGAGCCCGCCGCTCGTGACCTTGCTGAGGCCGCTGCCGTCGGGGCCGCCGGTCCAGATGTCGCTCTGCCCGTTCTGCGAGAGGACGACCGCCATCTTGCTGCTGCCGCCGAAGGCGACGCCGAAGACGAGCCCCGGCTGCTTCATGACCTGCGTGTTGCCGGGGAACTTGAAGAGCTGGTAGCTGCCGTCGGGCAAGCCGCCGGCGTAGTAGACGCCGCCGGGCCCGATCGCGGGCGCGAGCGCGACGTTCGAGACCGCCTGCATGCGGCCGAGGCCCTGGCCGTCGCTGTCGATGCCGAAGATCCCCTTCTGCCCGCGGCCCGTCGTCGCGCTGAAGACGAGGCGCGATCCGAACGAACCCGCGGTGCCGGTGAAGTACTTGACGACCTCGTTGTCGAACTGGTGAACGGCGCCGCGCACCCCGCCGGGCGCGACGTCGTACTCCTTCTTCAAGACGGCGTCGGAGCCGCGCGAGACGACGTAGAGCCGGAGCTCGAGGTGCACGTTCGATCCGCGCATCGCCGTGTTGCCCTTGACGACGCCCTCGGCGCCGACGTTGCGCCACGAGCCGGGCTCGATCGAGAGGCCTTCGCGCTCGAGGTTGGCGGTGAAGCTCTTCGGATCGAGCACCTGGAACATGCTCGAGAGCGTGAAGTCGCGGCTCGCCGTCTCGGTGATCGTGGCGGCGATCGCCGGATCGCCCGGAGGAGGCGCGATCGCGATCTTGAAGAGGGAGCGCGAGCCGCCCGAGACGAACACCTGCGTGACGCCGCCGCTGCTCGAGGCCGGGAGCGCCGAAGCGGTGGGCGCGGCGGGCGCGCCAGCTTGCGCGCGCGCGTTCGACATCACCCAGGACGTGCCCGCGGTGACGACGAGGCCGAACGTGATCCAGGAAGCAAAGCGGGTCATCTGCATCGCGAGCCATCTCCATGCGGGTCGCCGGACAGGCCGATCTGGACCGTCCGACCGCGGAACTGTTCGTCCGATTCCGGCGGCGGGGTCGGAAGCGGCGTCCTGTCGTCGAGGAGCTTCATCAGCATCGTTCGCGCCGAGTCGTCGAACAGCTCGTTGCCGCTCGACCTCACCGGCTGCTGGCGCACGTGCCAGATGATCATGTTGCGGTTGATGTTGATCTGGAAGACGGTGCAAAGCCGGCGCGCCTCTCCGACGGAGATGACGCTCGGGAACGTCCACCGATCGTGGAAGAACTGGCCGAGCTTCGCGACGTACATGTCGCCGGCGCGGACCTTGTTCGGATCGGTCTCCTGCCCCCCGTCGACGCCCGCCGCGTGCCCCTCCTCGGGCCGCGTCTTGCCTGCGTCTTCGGCGAACGGATCGCTCTTCGTGATGAGGTTCGTGAGATCCGAGTCCTGCGCGTTCGGCGGCGGCGGCCCCGCGTCGGGCTTCTTCGGCCCCGGATCTTCGCGCGAGGCGACGACCTGCTTCTGCGGCGCCGTCCTTTGCTGCGGCACCACGCGATCGGGCAGCTTCTTCGGGTCGATGGGCGTCCCCAGCTTCAAGAGCGAGGCCTGCACCACCGGACGCGCGACGAGCGGCTTTTCTTCCTCGCCGACCGCGCTCGGGAAAACTGCCTTCACCACGAACGGCCCCACCGCGATCACGTGGAGCGCGGCCGCGACGACCACGCCGAGGACCATCTCGTCGGCGGTGTAGCGCGGTTGGTAAGGAACGCCGGGAAGCTTCATCTCGAAAAGGCCGAGCTCGAGCGATCGCTCCGCGCCGGCTGCGGCCAACTCTACTCCACGAAGTTGGACGGTCCTACCGCGGCGTCGGTCTACCGCAGATGTCACTTGACGACGAGCGGGTCGGTGATCATCCCGAGCTTTTCGACGCCCGCGCCCCGCGCTGCGGCCATGACGCGGAGCACGGCGCCGTATTTGACGTTTTCGTCGGCCTGAACGTACAGCTCCTTCTCCTCCTGGAGCCGCGCGTTGGCCTTGAGCTTGTCTTCCACCGACGCGGTGATCTCGTCTTTGCCGAGGTAGACGTGCTCGTCGGCGGTGATGATGACGAGGAGCTTCGCGTCGTCCATCTGCATGGGCGCGCTCTTCACCTTCGGCAGATCGACTTGCACGCCGGTCGTGAGCAGCGGCGCCGTCACCATGAAGATGACGAGGAGCACGAGCATGACGTCGATGAGCGGCGTCACGTTGATCTCGTTCATGCCTCCGAGGCGGCGGCGCCCGCGGCCGCCCGCCGCACCCGACATCGCCATGTCAGACGCCTCCGAGCTTCGCGCGCGAGGCGACGTCGAGGGCGAAGCTCTCCATCACGTCGGCGAGCTCGCCGACGCGCCGGGCGAAGAAGTTGTACGCCATGACGCTCGGGATCGCGGCGACGAGCCCGATCGCCGTCGCGATCAGCGCCTCGGCGATCTTCGGCGCGACGACGGGGAGGTTCGCGCTCTGCTGGTTTCCGATGCTGAGGAACGCGTCCATGATCCCGTAGACGGTGCCGAAGAGGCCGATGAACGGCGCCGTGGATCCGATCGTCCCGAGCAGGCTCATCCACGACTCGAGGTGCGTCACCTCGGCGGCCGCCGCGCGGCGCGTGATGCTCTCGACGTGGTGGCCCTGCGCCTCGTCGAGGCGCTGCCCGCGTTCGCCCTTCGTGAGGCGGACCATCTCGTCGTAACCGCACGCGAAGATGCGCGCGAACGGCGAGCCGCGGTACTCCGCGAGCCCTTGCTGGGCGAGGCCCTCGAGCGAGCCGGCGTTGTCGAACGCCTTCATGAACCGCTCGGAGTCGCCGCGGGCGCGCGAGAGATGAAGCGCCTTCGCGAAGATGACGACCCAGCAGAGGAGCGAGAACAAGACGAGCACCACGATCACGGCCTTCACCGGGATCGACGCGTGCATCACGAGCTGCATCGGATCGAGGCGCGGAGTTTCGGCGCCTCCCGGTTGGGCCTGGCTGAGCAGCGCGGAGAAGGAGCTCATGGGCCTTCTTATCATCCCGTCCGTTCGGCGGTGTCAAAGGCTTCTCCCCGACTCGACCGTTGTGCGGAGCGCGCTCCGATCGTAAAAGGCTGCCGTGCCTCGCTTTCCGAAGCTTTTTGCGCCGCTCGTGCTCGCGCTCGCCGCCATGGGCATCGCGCTCGGCTGCAGCGGCACCGGCGGCTCCGACACGATCGTGCCGGTCACCGGCATCACGGTGCGCGCCGAGGCGCTCACGAACGGCCGCGGGTGCGGCCGCGGAGCCACCCAGATCTTCAAGTACGTGGTGGTCGTCCTCGGCGCCGATCCGGCGACGGTCGACGCCGGCGCCGACACGAAGCCCGCGTTCACCGTGCCCGTGGCGGGCAACCTCTTCGACTGCTTCTCCGACGCGGCGTTCGTCGATCTCCCGTCGAGCGGCGGCGTGTTCTCGTACGACCTCGAGGTCTTCGCCTACAACGAAGCGGCGTTCCGCGCCGCCGGAGGCGACGCGCTCCGAGGCGTCGCGCAGCGCGCGGGCGCGCACGACGAGCGCGTCGTCGCCGATCTGCGCGCGACGAACCCGACGTACACGACGACGTGCCTCGGCGATCAGGTCGGCCTCGTCCAGGCGCTCGCGCGGTGCCAGCCCCTCTCCGTGGGCACCGCGACGTCGACGCCCGCGGCCGTCCAGCTCTCGACCGCGTCGTTCCCCCGCGTCGAAGCGGGCGCCGCGCGCTGCGACGACGACTACGTCTTCGTACGCGCGCGCTTCAAGGCGGGCTCGGAGAGCTTCGGCGAAACGACCGAGACGCGTTGCACGCTCCCCGGAACGGGCGAGCCCGCGACCATCCTCGTGTCTCCCGCGATCGCACCGGCGAAGTACACGTTCGAGGTCGCCGTGCTGCGCGCCGATCGCACGGAGCTCGGTCGCACGACCTGCGCTGCGGACACGAGCCCCGGCCTCACGAGCTCGGCCCTGTGTCTTCCGCTGCAGTGAGGCGCGCCGCGCTGCGGTTCGCCGCAAAAAAGGCCCGTCATGCGGCGCACCTTGCCGCGTCCTCCGCGCGAAACTAAAGTCAAAGGAGGATGAGAGAGCCCGGGCCGGTGATGACGATGGCCTTTCCGCGGCCGGGGCGAACGCTCAAGGCCGTGATGGCCACGCTGGCCGTCTTCTCGGTCGCAGGGGCAATCGTCCACAACTGGCTGCCCGGCGGAGCCGAAGGACCCGCGCTCCTGCGCTGGCTCCAGAGCGATCTCGGCAAGCTGGGCACGCGGCCGTGGACGCTCGTGACGTCCGGTCTGCTCACGAACCCGAACGCGCTCACTCACATCCTCTTCTCTCTGCTCGGCCTCTTCTTCTTCGGGCCCGACCTCGAGAAGCGCATGGGCGGGCCGCGGCTGGTCAGGTTCCTCCTGCTGAGCGTGGTCGCGGGGAACCTCGTCGCGTTCCTGGTGCACCTCCTGCCGGTCGGGCACCTCATCTTCCACAAGGGCTACTTCGTCCCGCTGTACGGTCCGGGCGCCGCGCTCGCGGCGACGACGATCGCTTGGTCGCGCGAGAACACGACGAGCCAAGTGCGCCTCTTCTTCTTCCTGCCGGTCTCGGGGCGCATGCTCTTCTGGATCACGATCGGCTTCTGCGTCCTCGGCCTCGCGTACTACCACGACGTGCCCGAGGGCGCGTTCGCGCCGTTCGGCGGCGTCGCCGCGGGCATGGCGTTCGCGGGCAGCCCGTCGCCGATGCGCGCGCTCTACCTGCGCATCAAGCTCGCGTTCCTCCGCCGTCGCGGCGGCACGCTCACCGTCGAGTCGATCACCGGCGGCGATCGCCCGCGCGCCCCGAAGCGCTCGGGCAAGAGCCCGCCCCTCCGCGTCGTCATGGGCGGCCTCGACGACGACCTCAAGAACCGTAAGCCTCCGAAAGACAAACGCTTTTTGAATTAGGCCGGCGAGCGCCATTCGCCTTCTTCTCGGCGCTGCATGTGGTAGTCACGACGGTCGGGATGTGGACGCATCGGCACCTGCTGGGGATCGAGCCGCTCTCCAAGGCCGACATCGAGACGGTGCTCGCGCGCGCGGTCCGCTGGCACGAGCTCAATCGCAAGCCCGAGAAGAAGGCGAGCGTGCTCAGCGGCCGCACCGTCGTGAACCTCTTCTTCGAGGCCTCGACGCGCACGCGCACGTCGTTCGAGATCGCCGCCAAGCGCCTCGGCGCCGACGTCATCAACGTGAGCCCTGCCGCCTCGAGCGTCATCAAGGGCGAGACGCTGCTCGACACGGCCAAGAACCTCGTCGCGCTCCGATCCGACGCGGTCGTCCTCCGTCACACGAGCTCGGGGTCCTCCGAGTTCCTCGCCCGTCACCTCGACGCCTCGGTCGTCAACGGCGGCGACGGCGCGCACGAGCACCCCACGCAAGCGCTGCTCGACGCGTTCACGATCAAGCAGCGCAAGGGCAAGCTCGACGGTCTCGTCGTCGCGATCTGCGGTGACATCGCGCACTCGCGCGTCGCGCGTTCGAACGCCATCCTCCTCGGCAAGATGGGCGCCGAAGTACGCCTCACGGCGCTCGGAACGATGATGCCCGTCCGCGCCGACGTGCTTGGGGCGACCGTGAAGATCGAGAAGCGCCTCGAAGGCGCCGTCGAGGGCGCCGACGTCGTGATGATGCTCCGCATCCAGACCGAGCGCTTCGGCGGCGCGATGATGTCGACGACGCGCGAATACAGCCGAACCTTCGGCCTGAGCGCGGCCATGCTCGCGCGCGCCAAGCCCGACGCGATCGTGATGCACCCGGGCCCGATCAACCGCGGCGTCGAGCTCGACACGCGCATCGCCGACGGCGATCGCAGCGTGATCCTCGATCAGGTCGAGGCGGGCGTCGCCGTCCGCATGGCCGTGCTCGAGCTCGTGCTCGGTCAGCCGAGCTCATGACGAAGAACGCTCCTCTCGGGGTGTTCGACTCCGGGCTCGGGGGGTTGACGGTCGTACGCGCCCTCCGCGCGGCGCTGCCGCACGAAGACATCGTCTACCTCGGCGACACCGCGCGCGTGCCCTACGGCACGAAGGGGCCGGCCACGGTCACGCGCTACGCGCTCGCGTGCGCGAGCCACCTCGTCGCGCGCGGCGTGAAGGCGATCGTCATCGCGTGCAACACGGTGAGCGCCGTCGCGCCCGCGCTCCTCCGCGTCGAGCTCGATCTGCCCGTGCTCGAGGTCATCGAGCCCGGCGCGCGCGCGGCCGCCGAGGCCACGAAGTCGTTCAAGGTCGGCGTGCTGGCCACCGCGGGCACGATCGCATCGGGCGCGTATCCGCGCGCGGTCGCTTCGTTCTCGACGCGCATCGAGACGTACGGCCAAGCCGCGCCGCTGCTCGTGCCGCTCGCCGAGGAGGGCTGGACCGAAGGCGAGGTCCCGCGGCTCGCCGCGCGCAAGTACCTCGAGCCGCTCGCGCGCGCGGGCGTCGACGTCATCGTCCTCGGGTGCACGCACTACCCGCTCCTCTTCCCCGTCATCGAGGCGGAGGCGAAGGCGATGCTGGGCAGCGGCGTCACCATCATCGACAGCGCGCGCGCCGTCGCGCGTGACGTCGCGGCGTTCCTCGCGTCGCGCGACCTCGCCGCCGATCCCGCGCGAGGCGCCGGATCGATCCGCCTCCTCGTCACCGACGTTCCGAAGACGTTCGACGACACGGCGTCGCGCTTCCTCGGCAGCGCGGCGACCGGGGCCGAGCAGGTCGATCTCTGATCGACTATCGCGCGCGCCGCTTCACCGCGCGCGGCTCTTCGACGAGATAGCGGAGCACGAGATCGACGAGCTCCGCCTCGAGCGCCTTCTCGTCGAGGCCCGCCGGCCGCTCGAGCAAGCGCGCGAGCATCACGGCGCGCACCGCGTGGTGCACGACGAAGGCCGCCGCCTCGACGTTCGACCGCCGCGCGGTCGCGTGCATCGCGCCGAGGAAGTGCCGCACGATGGCGATGATCCGCATGTCGAACGCCTCGACGCGGGCCGGCTTCGGGCCGCCGTGCGTCGTGCTCAGCGCGTCGATGGCGAGCGCGCGCTGGAGCCCCGGGCACGCCGCGTAGAGCTCGCCGAGGCCTCGCACGACGGCCGTCACCGTCGCGCGCGGCGAGCGCGCGAGGTGGCGATCCGACAGCACGTCGCTCATCAGCGCGAGCGCGCGATCGAACTCGCGCTCCTGGAGCGCGTCGAGGATGGCGTCGCGGTCGGCGAAGTACTGATAGAGCGTGCCGATGCTCACGCCGGCGACGGCGGCGATGCGCGTCGTCGTCGCCGCCTCGGCGCCCTCGCGATCCAGAATCCGAGTGGTCGCGTCGAAAATGGCGCTGACGGTCGCCTGCGATCGCGCCTGTCGAGGCGGATTTCTCGGTGCGTTCTTCGTCTTGCGCGTCATGAGCAGAAATCCGAGGAGAACCCGAAGGGAACGCGAATCGACGCGACCGTCATCGCGACGGATACTCCGGTCGTGCTCGTGACCAGTACATCAAGCGCCCTCTTCGGCAAGGAGAAATCCAAATGCGACCTCGTGTGATCGCCGACTACCGCGCGATGCTGTGGGTGTTCGGCTTCATGCCCCTCGTCGCCGCAGTCGCCTTCGCGCGGCCGCGCCTCGCGCTGCCGCTCATGCCGCTCTCGATCTACCTCGCGTACTGCGCCGGCGTGCTCGCCCACAACCACAACCATCGACCGGTCTTCTCGAAGCACTGGGAGAACGCGCTCTACTCCGGCGTCATCTCGTTCTTCTACGGGTACCCGACGTTCGCGTGGATCCCCACGCACAACGAGAACCATCACCGCCATCGCAACGGGCCCGGCGACGTGACGGCCACCTCGCGCCACACCTCGCGGAACACGGCCTGGGCGGCGTTCACGTTCTTCTTCGCGTCGGCGCGCTGGCAAGCGCCGCTCATCGTGCGGTACCTGCGCCGCATCGCTCGCCGCAGCAAGCGCGCTTTCGCGTGGCTCCTCGGTCAATACGCGCTCGTCTTCGGCGGCCACGCCGCCGCGTGCGCGCTCGCGATCGCGCTCCACGGCACGCGCGCCGGCGTCGTCGTCTATCTCTCTGCGCTCGGCATCCCCGCCGGCGCGGCGCTCTGGGGCCTGATGTTCACCAACTACGTGCAGCACGTCGACTGCGATCCGGCCTCGCCGCACGATCACTCGCGCAACTTCGTCTCGCCGTGGCTGAACTTCCTCCTCTTCGACAACGGCTATCACACCGTTCACCACGAGCGGCCCGGCCTCCACTGGAGCGAGCTGCGCGCCGCGCACGAGGCGATGAGCGCGAAGATCGATCCCCGCGTCGTCGAGCCGTCGTTCTTCCGCTGGTGCCTCGACGCTTACGTGCTCAGCGCACGCGGAGCGTCGGGCCGCGAGTTTTCAACGAGCGATTGACGAGATCTCGGGTCTCGGCCCAAGCTCTGTTCGTGGGGGTTCGCGCGCGGTTCCATGCGACGTTCCTCGGCGCCGCGTCCGTGATCACGGGTGCGGCGACCGCGTGCTCGACCACCGGCGACAGCGCCGATCCTGCGTCCTCGCCGACGGTCGAGCCTCGCCCCGCGCCCACGGCGCCCACACCCGTCTCCGAACCGGCGGATGTCGACCGTGACCGAGCCCGAGTCGTGTCCGCCGGTCCGCAAGTGAGCGCCGGCGCGCGGCACGCCTGCGCGGTCACACGCGAGGGATCCGTGTACTGCTGGGGGCACGGTGGATCGGGCGAGCTCGGCGTCATGCCGGCGGCGCTCGGGACCTGTACGACGACGAGCCCGTTCGACAACGACGGCGGCACCGAAGTCGCCGCTTGCAGCCCCACGCCGCGGCGGATCGCGGGGCTCCCGCGAATCGCCAAGGTCGCGGCCGCCGAAGACTTCACGTGCGCGCTCGACTACGCGGGCCGGATCTGGTGCTGGGGGAGCAACCGCGCATACCAGCTCGGCCATGGCCCGGGCACCGAAGGGGACGACCCGCACTGTGGCGTACCCGCGAGGCCTCCCACAGCCTATTGCAATCCGACGCCACATCGAGTGGCGGACTTCACGTTCGTCGACGTGTTCACAGGAGGTGGACGCTCCGCGTGCGGGCTGACGCGTGCCGGCGGATTCGTCTGCTGGGGCTCCGCGTCCGAGACGGTCGTCCCGGCCGCGATCTTCAGCGTCGGGGTGGTCAACGGAGCATCGAACGGCAATGCCTACTGCGTGATCAAGAGCGACGGTCTGACGTTCTGCCACAACGCCTTTGTTGCCGTTCGTCTCGCGGCCCCCTCGGATGGCGGCGCCACGATGGACGCCGGCGTCGACGCGGCGCCTGTCCTTCCCCCTCCGTTCTTGGACGCGGTCGACGTCCAGCGCGGCAACGGCGCGTGTGCCCGACGCGCGGACGGCACCGTCTGGTGCTGGGAAAACAACTACGGCGGCCAGCTCGGAAACGGCACGTGCGACACCGTCGATCATCCAGGCGCGGCGATGGTCCCTGGGCTCGTCGCCGAGGCGATCGACTTCCGCGGAGCTGTTGCGTGCGCGCTTCACGACGGCGCGCTCGACTGCTGGGGCCTGTACGGGCGCGGTCTCCTCGGCGACGGGACGTTCGGCGTCGGGGTGCCTGGCGCCGTCGATTGTCCGAGCGGGCGAGCCCAGCCCTCGCCGAAGCGTGTCATCCTCCCCGCGGAGGTCGCGAGTGTCTCCACCTCGAGCGACCTCATGATCGCTCGCTTGCGCGACGGACGCGTGATGACGTGGGGCTCGAACAGGTACGGTGAGCTCGGACACGCGCCGTTCACCGCGGGCGACGTGGAACATGACGGAGCGGTGAACCCGACTCCCGGCTTCGTCGCCGGCTTCGTCCTTCCTTGAGAGCTCGAGCGTCTCAGTGCACGCGGATCATCCGCGGGGGCTTGGCGACGTCGTCGCTCGCTCCGATCGCCGTGAGCGCGGCCTGCACGGCCGACTCCTTGGCCTCGTGGGTGAGCATGACGACGTCGACGGGGACGTCGGTCGTTCCCCTGCCCTGCTGCACGAGCTGCTCGATCGAGACGCCGCGCTCGCCGAGCGCGCCGGTGATGCGCGCGAGCACGCCGGGGCGATCGTAGACGGAAAAGCGGAAGTAGTACCGCGCCTCGACGTCGCCCATCGGCGCGAGGATCGCGGGCGCGAGGCGGATCGCGCGCGTCGCGAGACCGGCGACGCCGCCCTTCTTCGCGATCGCGACGTCGACGAGATCGGCGACGACGCTCACCGCCGTCGGCAGATCGCCCGCGCCGCGTCCCGACAAGAGACACGGGCCTAGCGCGCGCCCCTCGATCGAGATCGCGTTGAGCACGCCGTTGATGTTCGCGAGCGGCGAGTCTTTCGCGACGAGCGCGGGGTGGACGCGCAGCTCGAGCCCGGCGGCGCGGTGCTTGGCGATCGCGAGGTGCTTGACCAGGTAGCCGAAGCGCTCGGCGAACGCGTGATCGATCGGCGAGACGCCGCGGATCCCTTCGGTCGCGACCGACACGCCGTCGAGGCGCGCACCGAACGCGAGCATCGCGAGGACGACGAGCTTGTGCGCCGCGTCGCCGCCGTCGACGTCGAGCGAAGGATCGGCCTCGGCGTAGCCCTTCTGCTGGGCCTCGGCGAGCGCCGCCTCGAACGAAAGCCCGTCTTGGCGCATGCGCGTGAGGATGTAGTTCGAGGTGCCGTTGACGATGCCCGCGAGGCCCGCGATCGTGTCCGAAGCGAGCGCGTCGCGCAGCACGCGAATGACGGGGATGCCGCCGCCGACCGCGCCTTCGAACGCGAGATCGACCCCGCGCTTCTGCGATCGTTCGAGCAGCTCGCTGCCGTGGAGCGCGAGGAGCATCTTGTTGGCGGTGACGATCTGCTTGCCCGCCTCGATCGCGCGCGTGAGGTGCGCGCGCGCGGGATCGACGCCGCCCATCACCTCGACGATCACGTCGAGCGACGCGTCACCGAGGACCGCCTCGGGATCCGTCGTGAGGCGCGCGCGATCGAGCTCGGCGACGCGCTCCTTCGCCGGATCGCGCACGAGCACGCGCGCGACGTCGATCGGCGCGCCCACCCGCGCCGCGATGTACGCCGCGTTCGCGCGCAAGAGCTGGATCACGCCGCCTCCGACGGTTCCACAGCCGAGGAGCCCAACCTTGATCATGGCGCGATGGTCGCCGGATCAGAAGCCGGGGTCACGCACGATCGACGGCTCCTTGTTCTTCGGCCTCGGCGGCGGCAGCGGCGTCGGCGGCGCTCGCTTCGGCGCCCCGGCGTCGGCCGCGACCGTGACGGGTGCCGGCTCCGCAGGACGGACGGACGGCGCGGGAGCCTCCTCGGGCGGCGCGGGCACGCTCGCCGACGGCGGCGCGATCGAGGGCGGTGCGATCGACGGCGGCGCGCCTCCACGGCTCGACGCTCCCTTCGTCGCCGGCTCACCCGAAGGGAGCGACGACTTCACGAACGCGACGAGCAGGATCGCGAGCGCCGCGCCGACGACGCCGAGCACGACGCGAACCGCCCGACGCCGGCTGATCGCCGCGCGGTCCGCCGCGTCGCGCGGCGCGGCTTCGTCACTCTCTCCGGAGGCCGGCGGCACGGTGACGATCGAGTCGCCTCCGAGCGGGACCGCCCGCGACTCCGACGCAATCGACGGTGACGAGACCGGCGGCTGCGCCGCGAGGGCAGCCCTGAGCTGTTCGGTCGAGTGAACGCCGGAGTCCGTCGGCGACGTTCTGCCCGCCGCCTTGCGGAGCGCGATGCCGAGCTCGGTCGCGTCGGCGTATCGCGCGTCCGGATCCTTCGCGAGCGCTTTTTCGACGACCTCCCAGATGCCGTCGGGCACGCCGTCGATCCGCGGCGGCTCGCGCTCGATGATCGCGTTGATCACCGAGTGAAACCGTTCGCCGTCGAACGGGTTCTTGCCCGCGAGCATCATGTAGAAGACGATCGCGGCGGAGAACACGTCGCTCCGCGCGTCGACGCTCTTCGCGCCGCGTGCCTGCTCCGGCGACATGAAGCTCGGCGTGCCCAGCATCACACCGTCGAAGGTGAGCGGCTTGACGTCGGGCGCGTGCAGCTTCGAGACGCCGAAGTCGAGCACCTTCGGCGTGACATGACCGTCGGGATCGGTCGCGAGGAAGATGTTGTCGGGCTTGACGTCGCGATGGACGACGCCGGCGCGATGCGCGTGCGCGAGCGCCGAGAGGAAGGGCAACGCGAGATCGATCGCCTCCTCGAGCGCGAGCCTTCCCCGCTTCATGATGAAGTCGGAGAGCGTCTCACCGTGGAGCAGCTCCATCACGATCGCGAGCGCGGCGATCTTCCCGCCGCGCGGCACGCTCTCTCCCTCCGCGTCGAGCTCGAGGAGATCGAAGATCCGAACGATGGCGCGATGACTCAGGCGCGCGGCCGCGTGCGCCTCGCGGCGGAAGCGCTCGACCGCCTCGTCGTCGCCGGGCGCGCCCGCGCCTTCCGTCGCGGCGGGCACGAGCACCTTGATGCAGACCTCGGCGCCCGTCGCCTCGTTCTGCGCGACCCAGAGCTGCGCCATCCCGCCGAAGCCGGCGGTGCGCACGAGGCGGTACTTCCTCGCGAGCACGGCGCCCTCGGCGAGGACGATCGGCGCTCGCGCGCCCGTCGTCGAGACGACGTCGCCGGAGACGCGGTCACCGTCCACCCGAACGGGCGGAGCGTTGTCGGGTGCCTTGGGCGTCGACGGAGGCAGACCCTCCCTCCCTTCCGATGCGAACCATGATCGTGAAGGGGATCGCTCGCGGCGTCCAGCGCGCCGGCCGCCACCCAAATGGAGAGGCGCACGCAGCGCTGCTCCGCTTACGTGCGCCTACAGCGTCTTCGTCGATCAGTTGGGAGAAGGCGCGGCGGCCTCGGCCGGCTTGGGCACGAGCTTCTCTTCGAGCGCCGCCTCGAGCACCTGGTCCATCTTGCTGACGGCCACGAACTCGAGGTCGTTCTTGATCTCCGCCGGCACCTCGTCGAGGTCGGCCTTGTTGCGCTCGGGGATGAGCACGCGCTTGATGCCCGCGCGGTGCGCCGCGAGCACCTTCTCTTTGAGGCCGCCGATCGGCAGGACGCGACCGCGCAGCGTGATCTCGCCGGTCATCGCGACGTCGTGACGGACGCGAACGCCCGTGAGCATCGAGACGAGCGCGGTGAACATCGTGACGCCGGCCGACGGGCCGTCTTTCGGCATCGCGCCCGCGGGGATGTGGATGTGGATGTCGCTCTTCTCGAGGAAGTCCTTCGAGATGCCGAACTTCTCCGAGTTGGAGCGGACGTAGGAGAGCGCGGCCTGCGCCGACTCCTTCATGACGTCGCCGAGCTGGCCGGTGAGCTGGAGCTTGCCCGAGCCGAACATCCGCGTCGCCTCGATGAAGAGGATCTCGCCGCCGACGCTCGTCCACGCGAGGCCCGTCGCCACGCCCGGCTCTTCGGTGCGCTCGGCGACTTCGCTGGTGTAGCGAGGCGCGCCGAGGAACTCGCGCACGCCGTCTTCGTTCTCGAGCTTGCGCGGCGTGAGATCGCCCTCGGCGATCTTCACGGCGACGCCGCGGATGCAGCTCGCGATCTGACGCTCGAGCGTACGAACGCCGGCCTCGCGCGTGTAGTGGTCGATGATCGAGTCGACGGCGCCGTCGGCGATCTCGAGCTGCTCCTTCGTGATGCCGTGCTCCTCGATCTGCTTCGGGATGAGGTGCTGGCGCGCGATCGCGAGCTTCTCGTTGCGCGTGTAGCCGGGGATCTCGAGGATCTCCATGCGGTCGCGGAGCGGAGGCGGGATCGGATCGGCGACGTTCGCCGTCGCGACGAACATGACGTTCGACAGATCGAACGGGATCTCGAGGTAGTGATCGGCGAAGGTGTTGTTCTGCTCGGGGTCGAGGACCTCGAGGAGGGCGGCTGCCGGGTCGCCGCGGAAGTCGTGGCCGATCTTGTCGACCTCGTCGAGCATGAAGACCGGGTTGATCGTCGCGGCCTTCTTCATGCCTTGGATGATCTGCCCCGGCAGCGCGCCGACGTACGTGCGGCGGTGACCGCGGATGGCGGCCTCGTCGTGCACGCCGCCGAGCGAGATGCGGTGGAACTTGCGGCCGAGCGACCGCGCGATGCTGCGGCCGAGCGACGTCTTGCCGACGCCGGGCGGGCCGATGAGGCAGAGGATCGGGCCCTTCTTGTCCTTCTTCAGCTTGCGCACCGCGAGGTACTCGAGGATGCGCTTCTTCACCTTCTCGAGGCCGTAGTGATCCTCGTCGAGGACCTTTCGCACCGCGGCGATCTCGAGGTTGTCAGGCGTCTGGATGTGCCAGGGCAGATCGAGGATCCAGTCGAGGTACGTGCGCACGACGGTGTATTCCGCCGACCCGACCTGCATGTTGCGCAGGCGCTTGAGCTGCTTCTTGGCGACGCCCTCGGCCTCGGTCGGGAGCTGCGCCTTCGCGATGCGCTCCTCGATGCCGTCGAGATCGCCCTGATCGCCGTCGTCTTCGCCCAGCTCTTCCTTGATCGCCTTGAGCTGCTGGCGGAGGACGTACTCGCGCTGGTTCTTCCCCATCTCCTCCTTGATCTGGGAGTTGATGCGCTCGCGCATCTTGAGGATCTCGAGCTGGCGCGTGAGCAGGCGCAGCACCTTGCGAATGCGCTCCTTCGCGTCGACCGTCTCGAGCAGCTGGGCCTTCTCCTCGACCGGCGCGTCGAGGTTCGCGGCGACCAGATCGGCGAGCGCGCCCGGCGCCTGGATCGAGTCGATGAGCGAGCCCGCCTCGCGCGGAAGCTCGGGCATGAGCTGGATGACCTGCTTGGCGATGTCGCGCAGGCTCATCGAGAGCGCCTCGGCCTCGTCGTCGTCGACGCCGGCCTCCTCGAGCTTCTTGACCTTCGCTTTGAGGTACGGCGCCGTCTGCGACACGTCCTCGAGCTTGATGCGCGTGAGCCCCTGCAGGATGAGCGAGTAGTTGCCCGAGCTGTGCTTGAGCGCCTTGAGCACGCGCGCCGCGCAGCCGACCTGATGCAGATCGTCGGCCTGCGGATCGTCGGTCGCGGGATCGCGCTGCGCGAAGATCGCGATGACGGGCGCAGGGAAGTTGTCGACGTCTTCGACGAGCGCGACCGACTTCTCGCGGCCCACGTCGAACGGCGCGACCGCACCGGGGAACAGAACCGCGTTGCGGATCGGGAGCACCGGAAGCTCGTCACCGAACTGAACCGCCTCTTCGTCCTTCTCGCCGCGCGTCGGGCCCTTCTTCTCGGACATGGTTCGATTACCTCTGCGGGCCCAGCCTTCGTCGGCCGGGCGTTGGGGACGGGTCTACTTCTTCTATCTTTCCGTGTTATCGCGAACTTCTGGGCGCTACTAGGGCTTTCTGGAGCGACCGGCTTCTTCAGGTCCAGGTCCGGCGACGCTCATCCGAAAAGCCTAGTCACCGCTCCGGCGCATTCCTAGTGTCGGCAGCGCGTCGTGCGGTCGTGCGCCTACGCCCCACGCCGCTCTGCGTCAGGCGGAGGCGACGGATCGGTCGGGCTCGAGGGTGTGGATGCACAGGCCGGTGAGGACCTTCGGGTAGAAGAAGGTGCTCTTCTGCGGCATCACCTCGCCGGCCTCGGCCACGCTCCGGACCTGCGCCACCGGCGTCGCGTTCATGAGGAAGAGCACCTGGCCCTTGCCGCCTCGCAGATCGCGGAGGGCGCCGGCCGCGTCTTGCGGATAGTAGATGTTCGTCTTGGCCGCCTGCGCCTCGGGCGTGATGCCGAGCACGGGCTCGAGCAGCCCCATGTGGAGGAGCGCGACGTCCGTTCGCCGCAGCGGCTCGGGCCGCTTGCCGAGGAAGGGATGGCCCGCCAGATCGGCCCCCGCGCGGAGGCTGAAGAGCGTCGCGCGCCCGTCGCCCGCGCACG
Organism: Labilithrix sp.; assembly: GCA_019637175.1. Lineage (GTDB taxonomy): Bacteria > Myxococcota_A > Polyangia > Polyangiales > Polyangiaceae > Labilithrix. The sequence continues at coordinate 33,691 of JAHBWD010000050.1, forward strand.
CGACCAGGCTCGGCGCCGTCTTGCCTGCCGCCGCGAGCTCCGCGACGAGCACCTCCGCGGACGCGCCCGGCGGCAAGGGCTTCACCTCGAAGAGCGCCTCGGCGCCCTTTTGGAGATCGCCGAAGTCGAACCGCGCGAGCGAGTGAACGTGGCGATGCGTCGGGAAGACCACGAGGTTCGGATCGTCGCCGTTGGCGAAGAACACCATGAAGTAGTGGTGCTCCGGGCGCGCGATGCCCGCGCTCGTGACCTCCTGCATGTAGCGGAGGGCCGTCTCGTAGCGGTGGTGGCCGTCGGCGATGAGCAGCGACGACTTGGCGACGCCCGTGGCGATCGCGCGGACCGCGTCGGCGTCGGTCACCTTCGAGAGCTTGTGTTGGATGCCGTCGTGGGTCTCGAACGACGCGAGCTCGCTCGCGCGATCGAGCGCTGCGTCGAGGGCGCGCGCCGGATCGCGATAGAGCATGAAGCCGGGCGACAGGTTGGTGCGCGTCGCGCGAAAGAGCTTGAGCCGATCCTCCTTGGGGCCCGAGAGCGTCCGCTCGTGCGGGAGCACGATCCCGGCGTCGAGCGCCACGAGCTTCACGAGGCCGAGAAAACCGCGGCGCGTGATCGTCGCGCCCCCGCCGGGCGGCGCGAACGTCTGATCGTAGCGATAGAACGCGGGCTGATCGTCGCGAACGAGGGCGCCGGCGCTCCGCCACGCGCTCGCGAGATCGGCCGCGCGCGCGTACTTCGTGTCACCCTCGCCCTCGGGGAGGATCAGCTTCACGACGTTGTTCTCGTGACGCGCGGCGAGCTCGGCGCGCTGCGCGGCGTCGATGACGTCGTAGGGAGGCGCGACGACGCTCGCGAGGCCGGCCGGCCCGCCGAGGCGCGCGAGGTCGTAGCGGAGGGGCTTGAGCGGAGCGATCTCGGGTGTCGGGGACATGAGGCGGCGCAGTCTGCCACCCCGCGCGCGCGCCGACAAACGCCTTGGCGACGCACGACGATCGCGCCGCCGGGAGCGCTCGGGCTATGCTCCGACGATGCCCCACGTGAACGTGAAGCGAGGGATCCTCGCGATCGCGATCGTCGCCGGAGCGATCGCCTGCGGCGTCGCGTGCAGCTCCTTCGGCGACGAGGGCGGGCCGCCGACGGTCGAGCCTGACGCGTCGTCGAGCAACCCCGACGCGCCCGCCGGCGAAGACGCCTCGACGCCGGCGGACGCCGCGCCCGACACCTCCCCGCCGACGATCCGGATCGAGTGCCTGCCGCCCACGGGCCGCGCCGCGCTCGGCGACGAGGAGCGCGTCGGTCAGCCGCCGCTCCAAGACGGCGGGCCGGCCTATCTGTGGGGGATCGCCCCGCTCGGTGACGAGCTCTACGTCTCCGTGGGCGACGACTTCGGCGGCGGCAACGGCGCCGTGTACCGCGTCCGCCTCGACACGACGCCGCCGACGTGGACGCTCTTCGCGTCGACCACCCTGCCGGGCACGCTGCACGTCCAGGACGGGTATCTGTTCGTGAAGCACAAGACGCTCACGCGATTTCCCCTGGGCTGCGCGACGCCGTGCGCGCTCGGCGAGAAGGTGGTCGCGACGAACACCGACATCGACGCCTTCTTCGTCCGCTCGAAAGACTCGGCGTACGCCCTGCCCTACTTCGGCGACGCGCTTCGGGCGACGCGCCTCGCGAACGACACGTGGGACAACGAGCCGGTCGGCCCGATCACGCTCGGCTCGAGCTACCGCACGCTCGCGGCGACCAACGACGCGCTGTTCGTCGCGCAGAACGCGACCGACCACATCCAGGTCTTCCCGTTCGACGCGGCGGCGCCGCCGAGCGAGATCCCGAGCGAAGGCGGGGCCGCCGTCGTCGCCGACTGCAAGACGCTCTTCGTGCTCGGCTCGCCGATCCTCGCGATCGATCCGGCGACCGGCGCGAGCCTCCCGATCGGCGTCGGCTCGTCGCTCTCCGCGCGCGCCGTCGACGAAGACTTCCTCTACGTCGGCTACGAGGTCGGCGGGATCACGCGTCACCGCAAGAACGGCACGACCCCCGACGGCGGCGAGCAGATCGCGCCGTCGAAGAGCGTGTGGGGCATGGCCGTCACGCGAGACCACGTCTACTACGGCGATCACGGCTCGGCGGGCGGATCGGGGACGCTCTTCCGGCGCAAGAAGCTCTGACCGTCACCGCAGCGCGGTCAACGCACGCAGCGCGCGTTGCCCTTCTCGGTGGCGAGCTTCGGCACCATCGCGCCGGTCGAGAAGTCGAGCGTCCAGAGCTTGCCGTCGGGCGCGGGCGTGCTCGTCCAGTACGGCAGATCGACCGGCGTTCCTTGCGCGCCGTCGAACGCGTCCTGATCGATCATCTTGAAGACGATCTTGCCGAACTCGAACTTCTCGTGCGGATCCTCGTCGAGGATGGTCAAGAGCTCCTTGATCGTCGGGAGGCGCCCGGTGTTGCCGAAGAGGAAGCTGCAGCTCGTGTCGGCGACGGCCCAGGTGGCGTCGGTGATGAGCGCGCGGCGATCCCATTCGAGCAACGTGAAGTTGTCCTTGATGGTCGGGTCGTCCTTGTCGAAGAACTTGTACTGCGGCGGGTCGCGCGGGGCGGCGGCGGCTGCCGGCATCGCGATCGCGAGCGCACCGAGGACGAGCCGCGGGAGGAGCCTCTTCATTTCGCCCTCACGCAGAGGACGGACGCCAGGAAGATCCTGGGCACCGCTTCGACCGCGCCCGTCTCGAGCTTCACCGCCCAGTACTTCTGCGCGCTCGCGGGACCGTTGGGCTCGAACGGGCGGACCTCCGAGGTCGTCCAGAGGCTCTCGTTCGCGACGACGTTGAATTTCGAATCGTCGAGGTACGGCGGAGACGTCTTCGCGTAGTCGAGGAGCGTGACGAGCTCGATGCGCTTGGGGGCGCGCCACGCCCCGCTCCGAACCTTGCGGCACTCGGCGTCGGCGTCTTGCGCGTCCGTCACGCCGCGGATGACACGCTGGCGCCAGACGAGCCCGGTGACCTGATCGGTCACGATGTCGGTGTCGTCGGCGGCGTTGCCGGAGGCGACCTGGTTCAGCGGCCGCGGCGGCGAGCCGCCCTCGCCGTAGTTCGGCATCTCCCACTTCGCCCACGAGACCGGATCGGCACCCTTCACGTCGGGCCCCGCGTCGCCCGCGTCGGCGTCGCCCTCGACGACGTCGGGCAAGCCGCCGTCGGTGCAGCGCGCGCCCGCGCACTCGCCCTTCGTGTAGTCGCCGAGGCCGATGATGCCGTTGCACGCCAGCATCAGCGGAAGCGGCAGCGCGAGCGCCGCGAAGACGAAGCGCCGCGATCTAGAACGAGCCATGAAACCCCACCCCCGTCGGGCCGAAGTCGGGCGTGATGCTCGGCTTGCTCTGCGTGATCCGCTTGGGCGCGAGCGCCGCGCTCGAGCTCTTGGGGCTCGTGAGCACGGCGGTCACGCCGACGACGAGGCCGATGGCGCCGATGACGAACGCGGCCGTGCTCACCGTTCCCCACGTTCTCGCGCGATCGAGCGCGTCGTGATCCTGCGGGCCGCAGATCTTGTCGGTGCAGGTCTTCGCGAGATCCGACTCGCTCGACATCGCGACGATGCCCGAGACGGCGCCGACGCCGACGCCGATGCCGCCCACGACGAAGCCGGCGATGGCGAGGCCGTTCGATTTGTCGCGCGGCGCGGGCCTTTCGTATCCGCCGCCGGGCGGCGCGATCGGCTCTTCGGCCGGCGCCTGCACCGTGAGCTGGAGCTCCTTGTTCTCGCCTTCCTTCACGTCGACGACCGCGCGCGTCTCCGCGCCCGCGCCCACGCGCGCGGTGATCTGATGCTGCCCGGGGTTGAGCGCGCGCGGCTCGCGCAGCGCGGCGACCGGAACGGGCGCGCCGTCGACCGTGACCGTCGGCTCGCGGCCCTGAGGCACGCCCGCGATGTGGAGCCTCACGCTCGCGATGCGTGGCTTGACGTCCTCGGCGATGCGCGCGGCGTCGTTGCGCGCGTCCTGCGAGCGCGACGTCTCGCCCGCCAGGGGCGGAATGCGCGCGACGCCGAGGCAGATCTCGCGCGCCTCGACCGGCTGCCCGAGCGCCGCGTGCGCCTTGCAAAGCTCGATGCCGGTGATCGGCGTGTTGCCGAGCGCGTGCGCCGCGCGAAACTTCTCGATCGCGCCGCGCATGTCGCCGGCGTCGCGGAGCTGCATGCCCTGGTTGTAGAGCTGCCGCGCAGACTCGATGTCGGCCGCCGAACGCTGCGCGCGCGCCGAGCCCGCGAGCGCGGTCACCGAGATCACGAGCGCGATCGCGAGGCGCTTAGAAGATGTCATGACCCGTCGCGCTCGGCCGCGGCGGCGGCGCAGTCGTAGGAGGCAAAGACGGAGGCGAAGACGAAGACGCGTGACCGGTGTCGCGCGGGCGCGGCGGACGCGGGCCGTGGCCCGCGACCTTCGCCGGCGTCACGCTCGGCGCCGGCGAAGCAGGCTCGGGCGGCGTGAGAGGCGTGAGCGGCGTCAGCACGGTGGAGGCCGAAGCGCTGGGGGCGGCGTGCGCCGCCGGATCGGGCCGCACGGGCGCGCCGAGCGAAGGCTCGGGCGGAACGAGCGCCGCGCCGTCGCCGCCGCGCTTCAGGATGGCGCGGAACCCGACGTACGCGAGCGGCGGCACGATCAAGAAGATCGCGAGGAGCACGAGCAGCCGGCTCGATCGCCCGGGCGTCGCCGCGCGCACGACGCCGGCGTTCGTCTCGTTGCCCGCGGCGAGCGTCGGCGCGCGCGCGAGCGCGACGTCGCGCGTTCCGCCGGTGCTGAGCCGAGGCGGCTCGAGCGAACGCGGGGGGTGCACGCCGAACGCGCGGGCGAGCGCTTCGGCGAGCTCCTTGGCGCTGTCGAAGCGCTCCTCGACGTTGCGCGCGCACGCGCGCTTCCACCAGTCGTCGACGGCGACGGGCAGCTCGGGGTGGATCGCCGACGGCAACGGCAAGGGCTCGCTGTGGATCTTGATCGCGAGCCCGCCCATCGTCTCGGCGTCGAAAGGCTTCTGGCCCGTGAGCGCTTCGAACGCGACGACGCCGACGCTCCAGAGATCGCTCCGGAAGTCGACGCCCTTCGATCCGAGGATCTGCTCGGGGCTCATGTAGAACGGCGAGCCGATCATCGATCCCGTCTTCGTGCCGCTGTCGACGAGCGGCGTCTCGACGCCCTTGGCGATGCCGAAGTCGAGCAGCTTGACGAAGACCTCGCCGTCGCGCCCGGCGTCGCAGAGGTAGATGTTGCCCGGCTTGATGTCGCGATGAACGATCCCGCGTTCGTGCGCGCGATCGAGCGCGCGGGAGAGCTGAGCGACGATCTCGACGACGAGATCCGGCGCGGCCTTGCCCTGCGCGTCGAGGTACTCGCCGAGATCGCGCCCCTCGAGCAGCTCCATCACGATGTACGGCGTGCCCTCCTGCGTGATGCCGTGATCGAACGTCTGCACGACGTGCGGGCTCTTCACTTGCGACGCGGCGGCGGCTTCGCGCGAGAAGCGCTCGTGCGCCTCCTTGCTCTCCTTGAGGCCGCTCGCGATGAACTTCACGACGACCTGGGTGCGGAGCGCGAGGTGCTCGGCGATCCAGACGGTGCCCATGCCGCCCTCCCCCAGCGGCCTCACCAGCTTGACGCTGGGCGTCACCATCATCCCCTCGTGCGCCTCGGACACGAACAAAGGATGCGTGAGCGGCTCCGCTTCCGCAACATCTTTGGCCAGGGAAATCGCGCGCGAAAACGCGGGCGAGCACCATGACGCCGACGTCATGGCGGTGGCACAACCCGCGGTGCGATCCCGCGTGAAATCGCAGGCAACGCGCGGGCGCAGGTGTTGGCGCGGCGAATGCTACGCTCCTCCCCACGATGAGGTCGACGCTCCGGCTCTGCGCTGCACTGGTCGTCCTGAGCGCCTTCGCTTATGCATGTGGCGTCGCGAACGAGTCCGCGTTGAGCGACTTCGGCGGGGAGGGCACCGGCGCCCGCGGCGACGCTGCGCCCAACGAAGGTCCGTCGGCGGGCGCCAGCCCGACCGACCTCGCGCCCGTCGACAACGCCGTCATCCTCGTGCACGCCGCCAAGGCGCTCCCTTTTCGCCTCTGCTTCGAGAACGAGCTCGATCGCCGGCCGCTGCCCGACGCCGACTTGATGCCCGAATCGAACGTCGTGGGCGTCGAGGTCGGCAGCGCCGTGCGCCTGGGCCCACTGCGGGGCGCGCCGGGCATGATCTTCGTCATCGACGAGTTCGCGCTCCGCTTTCCCACGAGCGAGCAGCCGAGCTGCCAGAAGGCACTCAGCCGACCCGAGCCCATCCCCTACGCGATCCGCCTCCCTCCTGGACCGCAAAACACCGCCGCCGACAAGGACCTCTCGAAGGGCGTCCACCTCCTCGTCCTCACCGGCTGCACGGGCAACACCGCCCTCAACACGTACTCGCAAGCGGAGTGCGGCAGCGACTGGACTCCGGCCGCGGGGAACCTCGCCATCAAAGAGATCGAGCTCACCGGCGCGAACCGCGCCTCGCCGAGCACGCTCCCCGCGCAGATCGTCAACCTCTCGCAGCCGCTCGAGAGCGCCCGCGCGGGTCGCACCCTCAGCATCACGTTCGGCGATCTCCTCGCGCAAGGCGCGAAGCACGAAGACGTCGCTTCCGGCCCTCCGCTCTACGGCGAGGCGTCGCCGAAGGAGCCGGCGACGCTCACGTACACGCCCGAGGATCTGCCGAGCTACGACTCGCTCGGCTTCCGGGTGCAGCTCCAGCCGCCGGGCGGAGGCGCCGCCGAGACCGTGCTCGAGCAGTCGCTCGCGCGCGTGCAGAACCTCTCGGCGCCGCGCGATCTGCCGACGTCTTACTTCGCGGCGGCGTCGAACTACGCGCTCCTCTTGCTCGGCGATCCGGCGCCGACGTTCAGAGACGGAGGAGCCGACGACGACCCGCGCCGCAAGCTCCATCTCCTCGCCGTCCCGGTGATCAATCCCAAAGGCAGCGGCGCAGGCGACGCCGGAGCCGACGCGCCCTGACGCGATGCGAACGTTCGTCCTCGTCGGCTCCTGTCTGCTCGCCTCCGTCGCGTGCAGCGCGTCGCTCAGCAGCGCGGATCGGTTCGGCGCCGGCGAGGCGACCGGACCCGACGCCGGGTTCGCCCCGCCGAGCGAGCAGGATCCCGAAGGCGGCGTCGGTCGCATCGAGGCGAACGGGATCGTCCTCGTGCACGCGGCGAGCTTCCCCGCGTTCCGCGTCTGCTTCGTCGGCCTCGCCGCGGAGCGCGCGATCCCCAACGACGACGTGATGCCGGAGTCGAACGTCGCCGGCGTGGAGATCGGCACCGCGGTGCGGCTCGCGCCGCGCAAGGAGCCGCTGGGCGAAGCCTTCGTGTTCGAGGAGCGCGCGCTGCGCTCCACGCCGCTTCGCGACGCGTCGTGCAGCGATCTGCTGAGCGGCACCTTCCGGAGCAACGCCATCGCCGTCGGCGAGGTGACCGCCGACGTCTCGCGCGGCGTTCACCTCCTCGTCCTCGCGGGCTGTCGCGGCGCGCTCGCCGATCCGTACGCGAGCGTCGAGCGCTGCGGGCCGACATGGAATCCCACGAGCGGCAACCTCGCGCTCACCACCCTGCCGCTGCCCGCGTACGCCGCGCCGGGCGAAGGCCGGCTCGGCGTGCAGATTGTCCAGCTCTCGCAGGGGATCGCGCACCGCGCCGGCGATCGCGCGCTCGGCGTCGCGTTCGGGCCGCTCGACGACGCGGGCGCGCCGTTCGTCGAAGGCCCGCTACCCTTCGGCGCGCCGCTTCCGAGCGTCCCGGCCACGCTCGAGATCCCAAACGAGCTCACGGACTTCGACACGACGGGCGTCGAGGTCTCCGTCGCCCGCAGCGGCGACGGTGGCGTCGCCGACAGCGGCGATCCCGACCGCGAGATCCTCTTCCGGCAATCGCTCGCCGACATCCAGCGTCGCTCCGCGCCGCGCGCGCTGCCGCCGGACTGGTATCGCGCGCCCTCGAGCTACGTCGTGCTCGCGCTCGGCGAGCACGATCCCCGCGATCCGGACGGCGGCGGCCCCGACGACGACGAGCGGCGCGCGCTTCATCTCGTCGCGTTGCCGCTCGCCGAGCCCGACGCGGGACGCTGAGCGGTTTGCCAACCTGGCTACGCGGGCGCGCGTCGCATCGCGGCGCGCGCCTCGCCCGCGTGGGCGCGTGGGCGAAGCGACGTCGCGCGCAGCTCCGCGAAGAGCGCCACGTGCGTGTGATCGCCGACGAGGCGCGCGAGGGGCACCGTGAGGAGGAGCCCGACCCCGAAGCAGGCAACGCCCCAGGCGACGGCCGCGAGCTCCAACGTCGACGTGACGAGCGTCACCCACGCGACGCGCGCGCGCCGGCCCTCGGCGAGATTCCACGCGCGGCCGAGCGCCGCGAACGGTCCGAGCCCCTCGATCGCGACGGCGTGCTCGGCGTAGCGAACGCCGAGCCACGCGTACAGGTAGAGCGAGAAGCTCATGAGGGCCGCGAGCGCGAGCGCGGGACCGACGAGCGCGTCGTACCCGCGGTTGGCCGCGAACAGCATCGCGGCGAGGCCGGGCAGCGCGCCCACGACGAGGCTGGTGGCGACGATGACGTCGCCGAGGAGGTGGCACGCGAAGGCCGCGCCGAGGCGATCGAGGCCCTCGAACGCCTTCACCGTAGGCTCGGCGCCGCGGCGCAGCTCGTCGAGCGCACGCAGATACCCGGGGCGGAGCCACGCTCGGAGGACCGCGCGGAGCAGCGCGACGGTCATCACGATGGGCAGCGTATGACGCACGCTCGAAGGCCGGAGTTGGTTGCCGATGCAGAGGAGCGCGTCGAGCGCGAACAGGATCATCGCGACCGCGACCAAGAGGTGCGGCACCTCGAGGAGGAACATGAGCGATCGCGCGACGAGCTTCGTGCTCGGGAGCGTCGCAGGCGTCGTCGGCGTCTTCATGGCACCTCCCGAACGATCACGTAGCCAGGCGTGCCCGTGGACCACTCGAGCTTGCCGTCACTGAACACCCAGACCTTGTCCGGGCTGGTCCCTTTGTTGGCGTTGTTCACGACCTCGCCCAGCGTCGAGGTGTGCATCACGTCGCCCTGCTCGAAGTAGCCCTGCTTCTGGCGAAGGCTCTCGAGGCCGCCCTTGTCGGGCGAGACGTAGATGGCCTCGTATCGCTTGCCCGGCGGGAGGTTGTACTCCATCGGATCGAAGAACGGAGACTTGTGCGGATCGAGCGGCAAGTCGTTCGGCTGGACGCGGTACACGGGCTGGTCCACGGGGATCTCGGTGACCCGCCGCACGCCGTCCATGTTCTTCGAGCTCTGCACCGGGATCCGGTCGACGCCGTCGTCGCCCCGCCTCGCGATCGCCGCGACGGTGTCGGTGGTGTCGCGTGCGCGCCGAACGGCGCCGACCGCGAGCGCGGCCTCGTCGGCGTGACGCGCGCCGCGGATGATCCCCTTCGCCGCGTCGCCCACGCCGGGCACGAAGCCCACGGCGGCGAGGCCGAGGTTCGTCCATCCCCCGCTCGTCCCGTTGGCGATGTCTCGCATCGCGGCGGTCGCGTCGCGGATGTCCGCCGCCTGTCCGTAGAACGGCACGAGGCCGCCGACGATCTGGCCGACGATCTGACCGGCCGAGCTGCCCTCCGCGTAGTCACCGAGGACGAAGCCTCGCGCGAAGTCGCGGAAGAAGCCGCCGACGCCGCCTCGTCCTGCGCCGTCGCCGGCGATCGCCGCGCCGCCCGCCGCGCCGTTTCCGCCGACGAGGACCGCGGAGGCGCGGTCGGCGCTCGCGCCGACGCGGGAGCCGAGGCTGCGATACGCGCCCGCCGCGACGAGGATGATCGCCGCGAGGACGAGCGCGTACTCGGGCAGAGAAGCCCCTCGCGCGCGGACGCGCCGCGACGTTGCCACCATGTGGGTCGGAGACGCAACGCGCGTACCGCCGCGGTCCGTGTGAGAAGTCGACGGCTTGGTGGATCGGCCGACCCCTGCCGGGACGCGACGTGCAGAGCCTTGCACTTCGAGTGCGATGATCGGCTCAGTCGCGGAGCACGGTGAACGTGTCGAGCTTCCCGAAGCCGACTCCGAATCGCGGCGCGGGCTTCCCGCCCGGGTACACCGTCCCGTCTGCCCGGACGTCGCAGCGGTTGTCGCCGTCGAAGAAGCCGAGGCTGATCTCGGAGAGCTTCTTCGTCGACGCGTTGAGAAACTCCCAAGGACCCGCGCCGCCGCTGCGGTACCACCACGATTGGCCCGTCGCCATGAACGAGTCGTTCACGCCGTCGCCGTCGAAGTCGCACGTCCCGAGCTGCAGCTTGCCGTTGTAGCCAAAGACGTTCCCCGGCTCCTGGACGAGGCCGCTCTCCTCTTGCGATGTCGCGCTGCCGAACGTGAGGTGATTCGCGAAGACGTTCTGCCCGACGAACATGCCGACAGCGGGCGTGCCGCGCAGCTTGATGGCCTCGTCCTCACGGTAGAAGAACGTGTTGTGCCGGATCAGCATCGTGTGTCCGGCCGGGCCGCAGTTCGCGAGCGCGTCGGAGAAGATGCTCGCCACGCCGCAATCGTTCAGCCCGTGCATGTCGAACTGATGCGTGTGCACCCAGAATCCCGGGAACGGGATCCAGCGGTGCAGGCCTCCGTTCTCGAGCACGAGGTTGTAGTAGGCCGTGTAGCCCGTGCCCGCCTTCCCGTCGCCCTCGATCGCGTGCCTGTTCCAGTCGAAGACGTTGCGCGCGATCATCGGATGCGCGCCGTAGCCGACCGCGACGCCGTAGCCATCGCCGCCGACGGCCTGGTTGTGATGGATGAAGTTGTCGTGGATGTTCACCGTGTGGGCCGGCAGCACGGTCTCGCTCGGCGACGGCGACGCCGCGGTGTTCTGCGTGTCCCAGACGTGAATCCCCGCCAGCGCCCAGCCGGAGATCTCGTCGTGGTCGATCTCGACGTTCGTCGCCGAGTCGATCATGATCCCGCGAGCGCCGTTGCGATCGACCGCGCCCATGTCCGGGCCTTCGATGCGCACGCCCGTGATGCGAACGTTGGATGCATACCGCCCGATCTTGAAGAACACCGGCGGGCGCGTCGTCGTGAAGAGGCGCGGTCCAGGCTCGCGGCCACCGCGCCCGCCGCGGATGATCACGTTGGATCCAATGGAGATGTCCTGCCGGTTGCTGAGATCGAGCTGAACGCCGTTCGCGATGACCACCGTGGTGTTCGGCGTCTGCACGGCCTGCACGAAGAGCGGCGCTTGGTCGTTGGACGTGATGTCGACGCGCGGGGGCAGTTGAACCGCGATGTTCACCGACGAGAGCACGCGCTCGCCGTAGCCGGCGATGTAGATGCGCAGTCGACGAAGGGAGCTCGCCTGCGGCCTGACGAGGGTCGATCCCGTCGTCCCGACGAGCTGCGAGTCAAGGTACGCGCGCGCGGCGGTGCAGCCGCTCGGGATCTTCACGCTCCACGCGAGCGTCGAGCTGCCGCCGAGTGAGATGGTCGACGGCGTCGCGGTCAGGCTGCCGGTCGCGTCGGTGAGGCATCGATGGAGGACGGGATCGTCGGTGCCGTCACCCATGCGAGCGAGCGGTGAGGCGACGTCGCCGGTCTCTTCTTCGGGCGCGGGTTCCTCGGAGTCGACGGCGCAGCCGCCGGAAGCGACGGCGATCATGCAGAAGGCGGAGCGGAGGGCGGATGTACGGAAGCGGCGCATGGTGAACGCCCGGCGAGCAACGGGTGTGCCGTCGCCCCCGAACGAGGAGTCGCCTGGAATTCCGGCGCTTTCATGGGCGGGTCGCCGGCCGCGGGCATGCGCGCGCGCAGTCCGGCCCGTGAGCGCGCGCATCACGTCGAGGTCGAAGGCTCGGTTGGCGCCGCTACGCTCGAAGCGCGCGGTGACCGATGTCGCTTCGGTGGTGCTCGCCGCGCCATGCGATGCGTGACACCGCCGCGTACGCCGCGTCACGTGCCTGCGCCAACGTCGCGGCGCGCGCGCCCACCGTGAGGATGCGCCCGCCGGCGGTGACGACGTCCGCTCCCTCGACCTTCGTGCCGGCGTGGAACACGAACGTGCCCTCGGGCAGAGGAGCGTCGAGCCCGTCGATGCGGTCGCCGGTCTTCGGCGTGCGCGGATAGTGCTCGGCGGCCATCACGACGGCGAGCGCGGCGCCCGGCTTGGTCGCCGCCTTCACGCCCGACAGATCGCCGCGCGCCGCGCCGTCGAGCACGGAGAACCAGTCGCCGTCGAGCATCGGGACGAGGACCGTCGTCTCGGGATCGCCGAAGCGCACGTTGAACTCGAGGACGCGCGGCGTGCCCGCGTCGATCATGAGCCCGACGAACAGCACGCCGCGAAACGGGCTCCCCTCCTCCGTCATCGCGCGCAGCGTCGGCGCCACGATCGCGCGCATCACCTCGTCGTGGATCGCCTTCGTCACGACCGGCGCCGGCGCGTACGCGCCCATGCCCCCGGTGTTCGGGCCCGCGTCGCCGTCGAAGACGCGTTTGTGATCCTGCGCCGCGACGAGAGGGATCGCGCGCGTTCCGTCGCAGACGACGTGAAAGCTCGCTTCTTCACCCGGGAGGATCTCTTCGATCACGACGACGCGCCCGGCGTCGCCGAGATCGCGCGCGACCATCATTCGATCGATCGCCTCGAGCGCCTCGTCGACGTTCGCCGCGACGACGACGCCCTTGCCCGCGCAGAGGCCGTCGGCCTTCACCACGAGCGGTCGCGCGGCGGCGCGCACGTACGCCTTCGCGGCGTCGGGATCGTCGAACACCTCGAAGGCCGCCGTCGGGATGCCGTGGCGCTTCAGTAGCTGCTTCATGAAGACCTTCGAGCCTTCGAGCCGAGCGGCCGCGCGCGAAGGGCCGAACGCGCGGATGCCCTTCGCCTCGAGGGCGTCGACCAGCCCGAGCGTCAGCGGCGCCTCGGGGCCGACCACCACGAGATCGACGCGCTCGCGCTCGGCCAAGGCGACGATCTCCGCGATCGCCGTGGGCGCGACGGCGACGTTCGTTCCGAGCGCGGCCGTGCCCGCGTTGCCCGGCGCGATGAAGAGGTCGTGCTCGCGGAGCGCGCTCGCGAGCGCGTGCTCTCGCGAGCCTCCGCCGATGACGAGGATGCGGGCGCGGCTCATCTCCCGGCGGATATCACGCGGGCTTTCGAGCCGAAATAGGCCGAGAGGGATAACTGGGTTAGGATGTTCGCCCCGTGGCCGAAGGCGCTCGTCCCCCCGTCGCGATCCGGATCGTCCGCCCTTACGAGACGGAAGAGCAGCTCTTCGAGAACGAGCTCGAGACGATCGGCAAGACGAGCGTGCTGCTCATCGGCGCCCATCCGCGACCGACGGGCGTCATCCTCCGCTTCGAGGTGACGCTCGCCTCGGGCGCGACCGTGCTGCGCGGCGAGGGCCGCGTCCTCGCGCACAAGGAGAACGCGTTCCGCGGGCTCGCCGGTCTCTCGCTCAGGTTCACGCGCCTCGATCCGCGGTCGAAGGCCGTGGTCGATCGCGCGACGGCGCTGCGAGAGGCGCGCGGCCAATCGGCGACGTCGGCCGCGGGCGCGCCTTCGCGTCCTCCGGCCAGGCCCGATCCCGCGATCGCGGACGCGCTCACCGCGGGGACCCCCGCGCCTCCGCAGCCGCAACCGAAGGCTCAACCCGAGCCGCCGCCTTCGGCGCCGCGACGCCCGAGCACGCGCCCGACGCGTCAGATGCAGGCCGTCTCGGTGCCTTCACAGGCGCAGCCGCCGCCGCTCGACGGGTTGACGCCGCCGCCTGCGCCCGTCGCCGTGCGCGAAGAGCTCGCGCCGACGCCCGTGCCCACACCGATCACGTCCGTGCCGGGCGAGGTCGAGGAGAAGCCGGTCGCGCCGCCGGCCGATGCGCCCGACGTGGCGACCCTCGCGCCGAACGCGCCGCCGACGATCGGCGCGCCTCCGCTCGCGCCGACCGTCTCCGCGCCGCCGATCCGCGCGCCAAGAGCGCGCAACGGCGGGGCACGAGCGGTCGAGCCGCCGCAGAACCGCGCCGAGCTGCTCGCGCGCCTCCGTGATCGCATCGGCAAGCTCCCGCCCGAGCGCTTCGCCGAGATCCGGTCCCGAAAGGCCGAAAAATAGGCGTTTCGTGCGGTTCGGTACCTAGGCCTACATCGATGCCTTCCCGCGCGCGCGTACGCGTTCTTCTCGATCCGGCCCTCTCGCGCGGGATACGCTGAGACGGGGATGGATCCGGCACAGCTTTCGCCCGGCCACCGGCTCGATCGCTACGAGCTGCTCTGCCCACTCGCTTACGGCGGCATGGCGTCGGTGTGGCTCGCGCGCTTCGGCGGGCGGCGCGGGTTCGAGCGGCTCGTCGTCGTGAAGATGATCCTCCCGCAGTATTCGCAGGATCCGCGCTTCCAGGAGATGTTCCTCGACGAGGCTCGCATCGCCTCGCGGATCGAGCACGCCAACGTCGCGCGCATCCTCGACGTCGGCGAGCAAGAGGAGAACACGTTCATCGTCATGGAGTGGGTCGACGGCGATTCGCTGTCGAAGGTGATGCGCGCCGCCGAGTCGAAGAAGCAGCCGGTCCCCGCGGGCATCGCGCTTCGCGTGTGCGCCGACGCCGCCGCGGGCCTCCACGCCGCCCACGTGCTCCAGGAGCGCGACGGGACGCCGCTCGGCGTCGTCCATCGCGACGTCTCCCCGCAGAACATCCTCATCGCGAACACCGGCTCGACGGTGATCATCGACTTCGGCGTCGCGAAGGCCCGCGACCGCGTCTCGCAGGAGACGAGCGCGGGCCAGCTCAAGGGCAAGATCCGTTACATGGCGCCGGAGCAGGCGCTCGGGCGCGCGATCGATCACCGCGCCGACGTCTGGGCGCTCGGCGCGATCCTCTACGAGCTCTTCGCAGGCGTGCCGCCGTACGACGGCCCCAACGAGGTCGCGACCCTCCACAAGCTGACGAGCGGCACGGTCCCGGCGCCGCTTCCGCCGCACGTTCCGCTCGCGATCCGCAGGGTGGTCGACCGGGCGCTGGCGTACGACTCCGCCGACCGCTACGCGACCGCGCTCGAGCTGAACCTCGCGCTCGAGACCGCGATGGTGGAGATCGGCGAGGCGACCTCGATCGCCGTCGTCGCGCACTACACCGCGCAGCTCCTCGCCGATCGCAAGGCCGCGCGCAGGCGCGCCGTCGACGCGGCGCTCGCGTCGGCGCAGGCGCGCGACGGCGGGCGCGATCGACCCTCGACGTCGGCGGTCGCGCCTTCGATCTCCGGGATCGCGGCGCCTTCGTCGTCGCCGAGCGTCTCGAGCGGACCGCCTGCGCCCTCGAGCCTCCACCGCGCGCGAACGGCGACGCCGCCCTACCCGATGGCGCCGACGGACCTCGACCTCGCGTCGACCCCGAGCGGCTCGGTGGGTCACTCCGACGTGCCGAGCGCGACGAGCTCGGCGACGCTCGGCTCGGCGGCGATGGAGTATCCGCCGGAGCTCGTCGACGATCCCGCGCGCAAGCGCCGATTCGTCACCGCGGTGATCCTCGGCGTCTCCCTCGCGGCGGGCGTCATCGGCGCCGTGCTCATCATCAGCACCGCGGTGCTCAAGCGCAGCGCGAACGAGGCGAGCACCGGCGCCGCGTCGCAAACGGCCGTGACGGCGGCGGCCGCGACAGAGGCTCCACCGCCTCCGGAGAGCGAGCCTGCGCCGGCTCCAGCGGCCGCGCCTCTCGAGTCACCCTCGGCGACCGCGTCGGCGTCGGCGTCGGCGAGCGCGTCCGCGATCGCGGTGAGCGCGCCCAAGCCGACGACCACCGCGCCGCCGGCGACGCATCGGCCGACGCCTCCTCCGCCGGCGACCGCGCGGCCGAAGCCGGCGGCGCCGACGCCGCCTTCACCGACAGGAAAAGATCGTGGCTTTTGAGCGGCGCGCGCGCCGGGCGCTGTTCATCCTCGCGTCGTCTCTCGTCCTCGCCGTCGCGTCGCCGGCGATCGCCGAGCCGACGCTCTCCGATCGCGAGACCGCGCGCAGCTTGATGGACGACGGCGACGCGAAGCGCGACAAGGGTGACCTCAAGGGCGCGCTCAAGAGCTACGAGGCCGCCGACGCGATCATGCGCGTGCCGACGACGGGCCTCGAGGTCGCGCGGGCCCAGGCCCAGCTCGGCCTCCTCCTCGAGGCGCGCGAGACGTGCGCCAAGGTCATGCGCCTCGCGCCCAAGCCGGGAGAGCCTGCGCCGTTCACGGCTGCGCGGAAGGCCGCCGAGACGCTGAGCACCGAGCTCGCGACGCGCATCCCTTCGATCACCGTCGCGGTGCAGAACGCCGACGCCGGGCAGACGCCGCAGATCACGATCGACGGCGAGCCGGTCCCGCCCGCAGCGGCGGAGGCCCCGCGCAAGGTGAACCCAGGCCGACACGTGATCGTCGTCCGCGCGGGCTCGATCGAGAAGAAGGAGGACGTGAGCGTCGCCGAGCGCGACGCGAAGACGGTCACGATCGATCTGCGCGCGGCGCTCCCTCCCCCTCCCGTCACCGAGGAGCGCGCGCCCGCCGAAGGCGGCGGCGGCGACGCCTTGCCCAAGATCCTCGTGTTCGGCGGCTTCGGCCTCGCGGCCGTGGGCATCGGCGTCGGCTCCGTCACGGGCCTCATGAGCATCTCCAAGGTCGACGACGTGCGGAAGAACAGCTGCAACGGCGGCGACGCGTGCGCGCCCGGCAGCGAGGCCGAGATCGACTCGGCCAAGTCGCTGGGCACGGTCTCCACGATCGCCTTCATCGCCGGCGGCGTCGGCGTCGCGGCCGGCGTCATCGGCATCCTGATGGGCGACGGCGCGAAGACGGAGACCAACGCCGCGCGCGTCGTGACGCCTCGGGTGCGCGCCGACGTCGGCCCGAGTTGGGTCGGCCTCAGCGGAACGTTCTGAACGCTTCGGCGAACGCGGCGGCGAGCGCCGCGTCGACCGGACCGCCCGCGACGCCGCCTTCGCGGAGCGCGCTGCCCACGACGATCCCGTCGGCGAGCTGCATGATCGACGCGAGCGTCGAGAGCGTCGCCCCGCTCGCGACCATCACCGGCTTGTCGGACGCGCGAGCGACGGCGTCGAGCTTCGCGAGATCGACGCCCTTGCCCGTGCCTTCGCCCGTCACGAGCACGACGTCGGCCATCGCGCGCTTGGTGAGGTCTTCGACCTCCTGCTCGAGCGGGCGCGGCGCGCCGAGCGGCGCGGAGTGCTTGACGTCGACGTCGGCCCAGATCGCGACGCGATCGGCGCCGAGGGCGCGCCGCAAGCGCAGCGCCGCCGCCGCGTCGCCCTGCACGATGCCTTGATCGGTCACGCGCGCGCCCGCGAGCACGTTGATCCGCACGAAGCTCGCCCCGACGCAGGCCGCGATCGACAGCGCGGCCTCGGCGTCGTTGCGCAGGACGTTGATCCCGAGCGAGACCGACGGCGCGGCCTCGCGCACCGCGACGGCGCACGCGGTCATGGCGGCGACCGTGACGGGCGCGACCTTGCCGGCGAAGAAGGGCGCGTCGCCGAAGTTCTCGACGATGATCGCGTCGTAACCCGCTTGCGCGAGCGCCTTGGCGTCGGCCGCGGCGAAGCGCGCGCACTCGAGCGCCGTCGACGTCGATCGCGGGCTGCCAGGGAGCGCCGGCAGGTGAATGACTCCAGCGAGGACCGCCATGCCCGTGCTCTTATCACGGGCGCGCCGGCCCGGCGCGCCGATCACCGCGGGCGCATCTTCGCGGCGAGCACGCGGCGCAACACGAGCAGATCGGGATCATCGGGGCTCACCTGCGCGAGGGGCTCGAGGAGCGCGTCGGCCTTCTCCAGATCGCCCGCCAGGATCGCGCGAAGCGCGCGCTGGTAGCTCTTGCGCTGCTCGCGATCGAGGGCGACGCGCCGGGAGACGCCGAGGCGATCGTCGCCGCTCGACGCGATCGCCGGCGCGGGCGCGGCCGCGGCCGCGGGCGCTGCCTCCACCGCTTCGATCGCGACCGCCACCGGCGAAGGCGACGGCGCGATCGGCGCCGCGTGCGGCGGAGCGCCTTCGCTCTCCGTCGCGCCCGCGGCGTGGGCGGTCGCGAGCGCCGCGAACACGACGCCGAGCAAGCAGAGCACGCGCCGCGTGCGCGGGAGCCTTCGGTAGTCGTCGCGCAGCTTGATCGCCGCGCTCCTGAGCGCAGACGCTTCGACCGCGGGCGGGCCAGGAGGCGGCGCGACCTCGAGGCGCGGGGCGACGGAGGGCGGGGCGACCGCGAGCGCGATCGTCGCCCCGCCCGCGCGCAGACGACAAGGAAGCGGCAGCGCGGTCCAATCGCAGGGCAGCGGCTCCCACCGCCCTGCGTGGTAGACGCTCGCCGGCTGGGTATCCGACGCGCTCGCCGCGAGGACGGTCCCCTCGTGACGCAGCAGTACGAAGTGACCCGGGAGCGTGCCCACGGCGTCGAGGACGACGTTGCCGTTGCGTCCGAACACGAACGCCTCGCCCCTCGAGACGTCGAGCGCGAACGAGCTTCCGTCGTGCGCGGCGTCCCAGATCGAACAGCGAAGCTCCGTGGGCATCACATCCTCCGAGGGGTTCTTCACTTCGCGATGAAGCCGGCTTGGATGTTGGGCTTCTGGGCGTCGGTGCCCTGCTTCATCGCGTCGCCGAGCGTCTTCGCGCCCGCGGCCACGGCTGTCACCGCCATCGCCGTGAGCACCATGTTCTCGACGAACGCGGCGCCGCGGCGGTCACGGCGGAGGTGAGAGACGAGGAGGCGGAGGACGAGCATCGTGTTCATGGGATTCCCTTTCGTTCGGGTTACCGGCTTCGCGCCGGCGAGACCCTCGGAGCGAGAACCTTGCCGGCGTCGATCGAGGCCGGCGCGAGGCGTCTTCGTCGTGATGTGCCGGCAAAATCGGGATGATCGGAATTGCGATTATCGACGTCGGATCCATACGACATCTCATTTCGGATCCATGTATTCACATTGACTACGACGATCGAACGACGCCGCGACGAACGACGCCGCGACAAACGAGAGAAGGCCCGACGCCGAAGCGCCGAGCCTTCTCTCCATGAACACGCCTCGACGCTCGGCTCGAGACGTCGAACCTCGTCACCCCGCGCTCACCCCTGCGAGAGATGCGCTTCCAACTTGCGCTGCATGATCGTGAGCCAGCGCACGTACGGATCCTCGATGTCGCGCGTGTAGAGCATCTCCCGTTGGAGCTTCACGAAGGCGAGCGCCGCCTCGGCGTTGCCGCCCTCGAGCGCGCGTTCGAGCTTGATGCGATGGATCCGGTACTCGTGGAGCACCGCGGCGCGGAGGCTCGCCGCGAGATCGCCCGCGGCCGTCGCCGACGCGCCGTCGCCGCCCGCGGCGAAGCACGCCGAGGCGATCTCGAACGAGACGACGGCGTCGACGCCGTCGCGCGTGTGAAACTTCCACCTCTGCCGCTTCGCGTGGCCGTTCGCGATCTTCTCCTTCGCGAGGACGAGCGCGCGATCGCGCGTCTCGGCGGGGCACGCCTTCTTCACCTCGCCGAGGGGCGACGGGGTCTCCGCCGGCGGCGCGAACGACTCGACCCTCCGCGCCTGCACCGCGACGAACGTGACCGCGGGCACGAAGAGCAGGCCGAGGAGCACCGCGAACCGCGGTGTGCTGCGCTTCGGCTTCTGCTCGAGCGCGCCGACGGCCCGACGAAACACGACCTCGAACGCCCCGATGGCGAGGCGCGATCCGTCCACGAGCGCCGCCTCCTGGAGAGGCGCTCCGTCGACGATCGCGCCGCCGCCGCGCGCGAGGAGCCGCGCGACGAGCGTGTCGCCCTCGACCGTCAGCACGACGTGCTCCCACTCGCCGATCTCGGGCGCGAGGCGAATGTCGCAGTGCGCGCCGCTGCCGAGCAAGATCCGCGGCGCGTCGATCTCGACCCGCTCGCGCCTGCCCGTTTCGTACTTGATCTCGAATATCGAATGAAACATCGGCTTGCCTCGGAATTGGCAATCATCGCCTCGACGTCGCCGCCGCGACCTGCGGCGTGAGCATCGAGCGGGTCTTGAGGAGCAGCGGCGCGATGAGCAGCGCCACGAGCGAGAGCATCAAGATCGCGAGCGGCGCGGCGAGCTTCACGCCCGCCTTCGCCGCCAGCTCCTCGGCGAGCGTCGAGCGCCGCTGGCGCGACACCGTCGCCTGGATCGTGAGGACCTCGCCGAGCGGCGTGCCCTTCTCCTCGGCCTGCACCACGGCGTGAACGAGCTCGCGCACGACCTCCGTGGGCACGCGCACGGCGAGCTCCTCGAGGCCCGCGCGGCGCGTGTGACCGAGGTTCAGGTTCTGGAGCAGATACGAGAGCTCCTCCGTCAGCGGCGCGCGTGGATCCGCGCGCAGCACGTACTGGCGAACCGCGCCCGGAAAGTCGAGGCCCGCGCTCATCGCGAGCGTGAGCGCGTCGACCGCGTAAGGGAGCGCGCGCGCGATGCGATGCCGCCGCTCCTCGGCGAGCCCGAGGAGCTGGATGTAGGGACCGACCGCGCCGGCGGTCGCGAAGCCGACGGCCGCGAGGCCGCCGAGGCCCGTCGCCCAGCCGACGACGGCGCCCATGATCGCGCCGACGATCGACGACAAGAAGCAGATCGCCACGAGCTCGCTCGCGAGGAGGCCGAGGTAGTCGCCGGCGTAGAGGATCTGCTTGTCGAGGTGATCGGCGAAGCCCTCCGGCATGAACGCCCCGAGGCGGACGCCGAACCACCGTACGAGCGGCTCCACCGCGGCGAAGCTCTCGCTCCGCGCGATCGCGTCCATGCGCTTCAGGCCGCGACGACCGAGCCGCTCGTTCGGGCGGTTCGGCGCGCTCGCGAAGCGGTACGTGACGACGAAGATCAACGCTCCGCCGAACACGATGCTCGCGAGGCGATAGACGGGCGCGCCGAAGGAGGTCATAGATCCACCGTGATGATGCGCCTCGCGGCGATGAGGGCCGCCGCGTAGCCGATCGCCGCGCCGGCGATGCAGAGGTGACCGAGGAGGCCGTTCGTGAGGAGCGGCTCGAAGTAGCGCGCGTCGACCTTGTAGGCGCCATACCCGAGCACGAACGGCGCGAGCATCATCGCGTAGAGCTGCATCCGACCCTCGGCCGTGCGCTGCCGGAGCACACCGTCGAGGCGTTCGAGCTCGCGGAGCGTCGTCGCGGTGGTGTCGAGCGTCGTGATGACGTTGCCGCCTAGCTGGCGGCCGATGAGCAGAGAGATGATCACCGTGCCGAGCTTCGTGCTCCCGCAGCGCGGCACGATGTCGACGAGCGCCTCGTTGAACGTCTTGCCGAGGCGCACCTCCTTCATCGCGAGCTGCATCTCCTGCGCGACCGGCCCGTCCATGAGCGCGGCGACGTGCTCCACGGCCTGTCCCATCGACGGCGTCGCCTTCATCGCGTTCGCGAGCGTGAGCGCGAACGCGCCCGCCTGGGCGTCGAGCTTCTCGACGCGCTTGCGGAGGCGCCGCTCGATGACGAGCGCGGGCGCTCCCGCGATCAGCGCGACGGCGAGGTACCAGAACGGCAGCTTGCCGAACGCGCCGAGCGTGATCGCGAGGAGCACGCCCGCGAGCTGCGTCGCCGCGATCGGCGAGACCGGCGTGAACACGTGGAGCGCCCTCATGCGCGCGCCGAGGTAGCCCGTGTATCGACCCCAGAGCGCGTACGCGAGGCCGCGACGGTGCCCGACCGCCGCGAAGACGAGCGCGGCCGCCGTGCACGCGAAGCCGCCGTACGCGGCCCACTTCCACACGATCGCCGCGAGCGTCGGGATCATTCGTTCCTCGCGAGGTTCGTGGGCTTGGTCGGCTTCGGCGCGAGCGGCCTCACCGTGACGTTCGCCCGCTGCGTCGGGAGCTGCGTGACCGCGGGCACGTTCTCGCTGATCGTCTGATCGTCCGGGCTCCGCAGCACCGCGATGACCGGCCCCTTCTGCGCGGCGAGGGCGATCACCTGCGAGTCCTGGAGCGAGACGGCGATCGTGACGAGCTGCTCCTCCGACGCTCGCGTCGTGCTCCGCGCGTCGTGCGACGGCACGGTCTCGCGCCCGACCGAGAGCACGAGCACCTTCTGCAAGAGCACGACCGACTGATGCGAGTGGCCCTCCTCGACGACGCCGATGACGTCGACCCAGTCGCCGGGCCGGAGCAGGCCCGCGCTCATGTAGCTCTCGGGGATGTGGAGCGTCAGCGCGCGCGTTCCCGGCTGAACGAGCTGGCTCAGGTGACGATCGTCGAGCCCGCTCACCGCGACGTCGAGCCACGTAACGAGCTGCTGGGGCTCGAGATCGCGCTCCGCGCGCACGCCGACGACCTTCGGCCGATCGCTCGCGCGCACGACGCGATCGTCGACGAACGCCACCGGGATCTGCCGCACCGACAGATCGTCCTCCGAGACGACCGCGTCCTTCTTGAGCGGACGCGCGAGCATGAGCACGCTGATGCGCTCGCCTCCCGTGGCCTCGATCTCGAGGCGCCGCGTGTACAAGACGAGCGACGCCGCGGTGAGGGCGCCGAAGAGCAGCGCGACGATGACGGCCTTCGCGTTCATCGCTTCCCTCGCGTTCCCCCGGCAGGCGACGACGACCAGCGAGGCAGCGGCATCTCGAGGATCGAGAGGACGCTCCGATCCTCGCGCGCGGCGACGCGCGCGAGGACGATCGCTCCGTGATCGACGCACGAGAAGGCGATCGTCGCCGGATCGACGTCGCTCGGTCCGCGAGCGCACCCGAGCGCCCGCAGGCTGCCTTCGATCTCGCCGCGCACGGTAAGGACGGACGACGCCGACGAGTACACGCGGAGCCTCGCGCCCTCGGCGTCGACCGGCGCGTCGAGCACGCGCCTCGTGCCGGCGAGCCGCGGGATGAAGCGCGAGTCGCCGCCGGCGACGTCGCCTCCGGGCGGGGAGTCGATCTCGCCGCCTCGCTCGAGCTCCGTCGCGAGGTCGCCGGTGCCGAAGTCATCGATGAATGTAGACGGCTCCGCGCGCTCCACGCGCTCCACGCGCGTCGTCTCCCGCGACGACGCCTCGACCGAGAGGCCTCCCGCCGCGAGGAGCGCCAGCGCTGCCACGATGACCCGGCTCATTTGACGAACCTCTTCCACGCGTCGTCGACGGCGGACTTCTCGTCCTTGTCTTGAATCGCCTTCGGCACTTCGTTGCACATCACGCGCGTCTCGCGCGCGTAGTCGGCGCTGTCGAACGTCGCCCACGCGTTCGATCCGGCGAGCCCGCGCGTCCTCGACGACGCGTCCGTGGTGCGGAGGCTCGTCGTCTGGATCGGGGCGCGCAGCGCGGGCGACCCCGCGTGGGCCGTCACCTTCTTCACGCGCGGCGAGAGCGGCTCGAGCGAGCCGTCGTTCGCGCCCGCGCTCGTCTGCGCTCCGCCCGCAGGCGACGAAGAGCCGTTGCACCCCGTCATCGCGGGCGTCCACGCGCCCGTCTGCGCGGCGTGCATCGACGCGCCCGTCGCGGCGTACGCGCTCGTGAGGTGGATGAGCGCCATGTTCACCACGACGAAGCCGGGCATGATGGCGAGAAGCTCGGTGTACGCGCTCATTGGAGAGGTCCTTCCTGCGAAGACATCAAGATCGCCCCGGCCGCCGTGCGCGGCGACGAG
Source organism: Labilithrix sp. (assembly GCA_019637175.1). Lineage (GTDB taxonomy): Bacteria > Myxococcota_A > Polyangia > Polyangiales > Polyangiaceae > Labilithrix. The sequence goes on from JAHBWD010000050.1 coordinate 57,352, forward strand.
CCTCGCGAGCGGAGCAGCTCGCTCCGGCGCGACGACCATCGCGCACCGTTCGCGATCTCGTTCTTCACCTCGGCGTCGCCGGCGAAGCTCTGCGTGGGCGCGTGGATCCGGCGCAGGCGCGCGGCCCACTTCGGATCGTAGGTCGCCTGATCGTTCTTGTTGCAAGACTCGAACGATCCCGTGCAATCGAAGTAGATCTCCGACTGCGCCATCCCCGTCGCGGCGCCGCCGCGCGCGGGCTCGCGGTTCGTGAGCGGATCGATGGCATGGCTCGCCTCGCCCACCGGCGTGCCCGAGACCTTCGACCAGAACTGGAGCGCGTCGTTTCCATTTGCTGCGCCGTTCGCCATCTTGCGCGGATGAGGACCGCTGCCGCCGCACGGAGGCGACTTCGCCTCGGTGCAGAACAGATCGTCGGCGCGCGCAAAGCCCGGCGTCGCGTCGGTCATCGCGTTCGCGCCCGACTTGCACGCGCCGTTCATCGTCTGGAGCTTGTCTTTCGACAGCGCGTTCGCGCGCTCTGCGGTGTACTTCTTCGCACGCGTGCAGATGCTCTTGAAGCTGTCTTCCTGCACCGGCAGCCCGCTCTTGCACCCGTCCTTCGAGAGCGAGGGCGAGTAGATACTCGCCTTCGCGCCGTTCGGCGTCGGGCCGCCCGGGCTCGCGGCGCTGCTCGCGGCGTCTCGCCCGAGCTTGGGCGCGGCATCGGAGATCGCGGCCTGCGCCTCACTCACGCCGAGCAGCGCGTCACCGGCCTTCGCCTCGACGTCCTTCGAGAGCGCCTCGAGCTCGGCCGACGCCCGCTTCGCGTCGGCCGCGATCGCGCACGAGCACGGATCGAGGCACGGCGTCTTCGCGACCTTCTCGTACGAAGGCTTCATCGCGCGGATCGGCAGCTCCACCGCGGCGAGCGTCACCATGATCCGATTCATCGCCGCGATCATGTTCATGCCCTTCGCCGACGCGACCGCCTCGGAGAACGCGGCGCCGTCGGCGCGCCCCTGGAGCTCTTCGCGCGCGCCCGCGGTGTGCGCGATCGACGCCGAGTAGAAGACGGCCCCGGCGAGGAACGCCGTCATGAAGAGCCCGGCGACGCCGATTCCGCCGCGGGTGTCCGAGACGAGCCTCACGGCTTGCTCCCGTACTCGTAGCGAGCCGCCTGCGCGGGCATCTTCGCCTCCGAGGTCAGCTTCGTCGTTCCGTTCGAATCGCACACGAGCGATCGCGCGAGCGGCAGCACGCAGCGGAACGTCGACGTGACCTTCACCGTGAGCTCGCGCCCCGGCTCGACGCGGCCCGCCGTCCCCGGGAACGACACCTCGACGTCCTCGATCGTCTCGTCGTAGACGAGCGGCGCCATCGCCCGCACCGCGGCCGCGCGCACGGCCTGCGTCCGCTCGTTCGAGATCGTGTTCGCCTGCGAGCCGCCGTAGCGCTTCGGATCGTCGGGGATGACGACGGCCGCCGAGCGCGCCGCAGAAGCGGCGGCGTGCTGCGTCAGGAGCTGACCCGTGCAGAGCAGCGACTCCTGCCACACGGTGAAGAACCCGAGCGCGAGCGGACCAAACGACGCGAGCGCCTGCACGCCCACGCTGCCTCGAATCCCCGTCCTCACGACGCCCACCACGGCCTGTGGGTGGTGGCCACCACCCAGATCGTCGCGAGCAGGATCGCGGGCCCGAATCGGAACCAGATCGCCTCGGCCGGCGGCAGCTCCGCGCGCATCGACGCCGGGAGGAAGGCGTTGACGATCCGGAGGACGATGCGCTTGCCCGTCACGAAGAGCTGCCCGCGGACGGCGAGCTGAAACGGCGCCACGATCGATCCGGCGACGAACGACGTCACGAGGATGTCGAGCCCCGTCGCCGCGTGGCAGAGCGCGCCGAGGGCGATGAAGAGCTTCACGTCGCCGCCGCCCATCACCCCGGCGCGCCACATCACGAGGGGCAAGACGGCGCACGCGAGGCCACCGCCCACGGCGCCGAGCAGCGCGCGGCCGACGGCGACCGGATCGAGCGAGGGCGCCGCGAGCGCGACGCTCACGCCGACTCCGGCGAGGAAGGCGCCGAACGTGAGCCAGTTCGGGATCTCGCCGCGGCGGAGATCGGTCCAGGCGGCGACGGCGCAGGTGGTGACGGCGATGATGGGGATGATCATTCGAGCTCCGGGGGTTCGCGTCGTGTTCACATCGCGGGGAGCAGGAGCAGCTCGCGAGCGCTCCCGTAGTCGACGACGAGCGACTGCGCGCGCGTCGTCATGATGGCGCCGACGACGAGGCCGAACGCGCCGACCATCGCCATGTACTCGACGAACGCGCTCCCGCGGCGGTCGCGTCGAAGGCGCTCGAGAGAGAGCATGATGAACATGTGGAACGAAGCTGCGAGAACCCTGCCAGCCGCGGTCGCGCATGAACGACCGCGCCAGCCCTCGATCGCGCGCCAGAACGGGGATGATCGCGGTTTGCGAGCACGCGCGCGGATCCACGCGCGCTGCGCGACCCGATCCATGTATTCAACATGATTACCAATCATCATTCCCAACTTCGTATTACCAAATGACGAAGGCCGCCCCTTCGTGAAGAAGGAGCGGCCGTCATCAGCCATCCAACGCCCTTTCGCGCCTCCGCGCCTCTCGCTCCTAGCTTCGCGACTCAGTCGGCGACGAGCCGCTGCGGCACGTGCGGCGGAGGCCGCGGGATCCGGCGCACGACGGGGCGCTCCTCGTGGAGCTTCGTGTCGAAGACGTAGATCTCGTCCGACTCCGCGCCCGCGAACGCCGTCTCCGGGTTCTGCGGCCGGAGGTTCTTGTACTTGGGATCGCGCGTATCGAGCATCAGCGTGAACGTCTCGCCCACGGCGACGTCGAGGTGAACGAGCGCGAGCCCCGCGTCGTCGACGCGCGCGATCTCGCGCCCGAGGTGGAGCACGGGGATCCCCGCGCCTCCCGGGGCGTTGACCAGCACGACGGTGGCGTGCGTCGTCCGCTTGCACGACGTCGCGTACTCCGGCGGGCGCGAGCCGCGCCGCAGGATCACCTTGAGCGACCGCAGCGCGCCGCCGTTCTGCATCGGGCACTGCACGGAGACGTCGAACTTCGTCCCGTCGATCCCCTCGAGCGCGAAGCGCGCGACGCCGGTCGCGTCGGTCTCGGCGAGCAGGCGCTCGCCGACGAACACGGCGGCGCCCGCGACCGGCTCGCTCGGATCGCCCTCGACCTTGACGGTCACCGGCTCCGCGAGCGGCGGCGGCGGCGCGTAGAGCATCGATCGGTTGCACCCGCCGAGGAGGGCGAGGCCGCACACGAGGAGTGCTGATCGCGACATCGCCTCCAGTGCAAGCACGGCGCGTACCGCGCGCAGGTCTCGTCCGTTTCACCGCGGATGCGCGTGTTCGCGTCGCCCTCGCGCGACAAGCGGTTCCTCCGGTCCTCGGGGGAAGTGTAGGAGACCGGTCGACGCAGCTTTCCGTCGTCGAGCAACACGTCGAGCGTCGCCTGCCATGAGCCTCGAAGCGGCGCTTCGTCTTCTTCAGCTCGCAAAGGTTCGGTTCGGCGAGAAGTGTCCGCTGCTGCGAGCTATGATCGCGTTGCCGTCAGCGTCGGCAGAGCGCCTCGGCGACGAGATGCGCAACGAGCGCCTCGAGGGTCTCCGCTCTGGCCTTCTCGATGATGAACTCGCCCCCTTTCTCCGCGATTCTGCAGAACTTCGACGGCAACCCGCCGGCACCGCCTTCCGCCCTCCATGAAGCGGGGCTTGGCAATGTCACACTTCCCCCGGACTACCTAGACTTCATGACCTCGGCAGCGGATGGTGGAGCAGGAGCGATCGGAGAGAGCTACCTGATCCTCTGGCGCCTTTCCGAATTGGCTGAACTGAATAGAGAGTACGAGGTAGAGCTCAATGCTCCGGGGCTCTTTCTCTTCGGCTCCAACGGAGGCGGAGAGGCACTCGCTTTCGACATGCGCTCGGACGAGCGTGCGGTCGTCCAGGTTCCGTTCGTCGGAATGGAGCTCGAACTCGTCGAGCGACTTGCTGGCAGTTTGTCCGAGTTTCTGCAGCTGGCTTCGCAAGGAGCCAGTCTAACCGTGGTGCCCGACAAGCCACTGACTCGAAAAGAGCCCGACCCTCGCGAAGGCAAAGAGATCTTTGAGATACAACCCGTGATCCTCGGCGGAAGTCCCACCGATCCAGCGAACAAGACGGTTCTCACGCGAAGGCAACACATCGAGCTCGCCCGGTACTGGAACGCGGTAATCCGGGATATTCGCAAGCAACAGGGCCCGGATCGCTGAGCTGAACCCACGCAGATGCTGCCGCATAATCCGGCCACAGGACAGCTACAATGAGCAAGTCTCGCGTTGAAGTGCTTGAGGGACTCACGGTGCTTGAACCGGACGACTGGTTTGACATCACTGACGAGTTGCCGGAGGGTACGCCCGTTACTCTCGCGCGGCGGGACGGAGTCGGTGCGCTTCAGTTCTCGTTCGCACGCTATCGGGCTGGCGCTAGACCGAACGTCGTCCGCGAGGACTTGGAAGAATTGATGACAGAGTTCGCTGCCGTACGCCATCTGGGTCCAGTTAGCTCGAGACTCTTGAAGCTCGACCACTGCATAGCCATCAGTGCCGACTTTTGTCCGGACGGCGATATCGTGCGCCTCTGGTATGCGACCAACGGGAATGACGTCGTATTTGCGACGTACACCGCCGGAGAAGGGCCGCGCGTTCTCGAGGAACTCGAGCGAGCAGAGAGCATCATGGGCTCTTTGCGCTTCGACCCGTGAGGGAACTAGGGAACTCGCGCACGGCGGCGATATCGCGGTCTCTCCGCATCACGTCATCACGCGGAAGAGCAGGAGGTCCTGAACCTGAGAGGTGAAGTGGACCCCACCGCGCTACGTGGATCCATCCGGGACCGTCACGCCACACGCATTCCCTGGGGAGACTAGGTGATGCCTCGCTCAGACATTGAAGAGTTCGCGAGAGCGCTCGTCGCTCGTCAGCGCGGTGAGGGACGCGTCGGTCCGGAGCTCCGATGCCCTTCTGCCACCCTTCACGCGATCGATGACGGAGCGCTTCGACTGAAGTTCAGCGCGAGCAGCGGGCGCGAGATCGATCTCACCGAAGAAGGGATGGGTGAACTGGCGGGGTAGTATGTAGGCAGAGGAAGTTGGCGCGCAATGTTCTCCGACGAACGGTTCGTCGACGACGTGGCAGACGTGGAGGAGTCAGCGCCATCGCGATCAAGGAAGAGCAGAAGCTCACCGTCTACCGTCTACTTGAAGTTGAAGCCGCCCGGCGAGCTCGAAGGACCGCCGAAGCCGCCCATGCTCGCGCCGCCCGCCGGCTGCGGATCGGGCCGCGCCAGCGTGCCGCCGATCTTGAGCCCGTAATAGCCGTCGGACGACTTCGACTTCGCCATGCGCGGATCCATCTCGAGCATGGGTTTGTCTTTGCTGCCCGGCGCGCCGAAGAGCATCTTCGTCTTCTCGTTCTTGTTCCGATACGCGTCGTTGATCTTGAACTTGAGGTTCACGTCGAGGTGCGCCTCGGTCGCCACCTCGCGGAGCTGCACGCGCCCGTCGCCGTTGACGTCGACATCGCCGCCGGAGGCGGCGGCCTTCGAGATCTTGAGCGTGCCGTCCTTGGCCTCGCCGACGACGCTGAACGTTCCCACCTTGAGGCGCGGCAGCGTGAAGGGACCGAGCGGCGTCTTGACCGTGAGCTCCTTCGCGTTGCCCGCGAACATGTCGCGGATCTCGAGGTTCACGTTGCCGTTGCCCTTCGAGGCCTTCCCCTCGGGCAAGTTGAGCTTCAGCGTGCCGAAGAGCTTCCCCTCGAGGGGAAAGCCGACGTTCGCGGCGATCGCGTCGATCTTGCCCATGTCGACGCCGTCGAAGTTCACCTCGACGTTCCGCTCCTTGCCCGTGTCCTCGAAGCTCCCTTTGATGGTGCCCTCGAACGCGTCGATGCGAAAGCTGACGTCCTTGTTCCCGATGAGCAGCGACGTGAGCGAGATGCGCGCGCGCGCCTCGTCGATCTTGATTTCGGTCGCCGGCTTCGACGGGTCGGCCGAGGGCGAGATCAGCTTCACGCCCTTCGCCTTGATGCCCGTGAGCCACGAGGAGTCGAGCTCCTCGATCTGGAGCTCCTGAGGGTTCGCCGAGCTGCGCTGCGACGCGTTGAAGGTGGTGACGATGCGCTCCTTCAGCTTCTCGTAGGGGAACGTCCACGAGAAGAAGACGATGAGGCAGAAGAGATAGAACAGCGGATACACGATCCGCGCGCCCCAGCGCCGGAGGCGCTCCTTCATCGCGTCGTTCATCGCAGGGAGGGCGAGCGCCATCACTTCTTCTCCGGCGGGGGCGCGGCGGCGTCGTTGCGATCGTACGCCGAGACGCCGATCTCCACGTCGTACGAGTCGGGCTCGCCGCTTCGCTTGCGGATGTTGAGCCGCGAGACGGCGACGGGATGGCCGCTCTTCTCGATCGCCTCGAGGAACTTCGCGATCGGCCCCATGCCCGACTTCTTGAGGTGGATGATGGTCGTTCGCTCCACGTATCGCTTGCCGTGCGGGATGTCGGGGCGATCGACCGAGTCGGTCACCTGGAGCTTCTGCGCGCTCGCGCTCTGCTCGAGGAAGCCCGCGAGCTGCGGCGCCTTCTTGCCGTAGCGCTGCGCGATCGAGCTCTTGCGCTCCTGGCGCTCGCGGATCTGCGCGCGCGCGCCGTTGACCGCGGTGAGCGCCGCGCGGAGCTCTTCGTTCTCCGTCTTGCGGCTCGAGACGAGCGTCGCGAGGCCGACGGGCACCGCGAGCAGCAGCATCGCCGCCACCACGAAGACCGCGATCGTGGCGATCCGCTGCTCACGCGGATTGAGGCCCCAGCGCTCGAAGATCGGGATCACCATCACTTGCCTCCACTTCCGGCCGGCGCGCTCGCCGATCCCG
>JAHBWD010000051.1 GCA_019637175.1 Labilithrix sp.
GGCGTCGCGCTCAACCCCGCCGACGTGGCGAAGGCCGAAGACGAGACGCAAGACGCGTGAGCGTCACTGCTTCGTCCACGCGAGCGCGAGGTTCGTCGCCATGCTCTGATCGAACGGGCACACGCCCCACCGCGGCGCGGTCACTTCGATGACGTAAGTGCCGGCGACGGGCGCGACGAACTCGACGTTCTCGTAGTTGTCGACGTGCGATGCGTTGCTCGTGAAGAAGGGTATCGTGGGGAGCGTGATCCGCGGGGTGACGGTCGCCCGCGTGCCGAGCACGGGCGGGAGCGGCTGGTACGTGATGGGGACGTTGGGTCCGCGCACCGCGAGATCGAGGTCTACGATCAGCGCGTCTTCGTTCGGGAACAGGCTCGGGTTGACGGGGCAGTTGTCCCAGGTGAGCGCGACGCGCACGCGCTGACCCTGCGCGGCGGTGATCGAGAAGGTCGAGGCGTACTTCCCGTTCGCGTCGAAGTGCGTGCCGCGGACGACGCGCGCCGCGTGGTACGTGCCGGCCTGGACGATGTCGGACGCCTTCACGCCGTTGGGCGCGCCCGCGCCGGTCTTGTCGTCGACGGCGTCGCCGATGATCGGGATGCGCGTCGAGTCTCCGTCGTCGACCGGGTGCACGATCGCCGACGCCGCGAGCAGCGCGCGCATCAGCGTGGGCTGCCGCCCGAGCTGCGTGCGGTGCTTGGTGACGAGGAGGCCCGCGAGGCCCGCCACCGCGGGGGTCGCGAAGCTCGTGCCGCCGAAGCCGACGTAGCGATCGTCGGCGGCCGCGCCCGCCGTGCGGACGCCCATCGGTCCGACGAGATCGGGCTCCTCGCGACCCGACACGGGGTTTCTCCAATGCGCGTTGCTCGCGTGGACGTCGTCGGCGTAGCTCTCGGGCGTCCCGCCCGTGCCGTAGCCGCCGATGCACGCGAGGTTGTACGCGTGGCACGTCGCGCCGCTCAGGCCGGGGATGTCGAGGTTGGCCGAGCCTGCGAAGATCATCGTTCGCTTGGTCCACACGGCTTCGTCGAGACCGCGCACCTCGGAGACGCTGTGCGTCGCGCTCATGTTGAAAATCTCGGGATCGAACGCGAGCGCGCCGTTCGTGGTGTCGCGCTCGATGATGTGCGCGCGGAAGACGCCGGCGCCTTCCCACGAGCCGTTGACCAGGCGAATCGCCGCGAGCGTGCCGAGCACGGCGGTCGAGTGATGCCCCCTCCCGAGGTCGCACGGAAAGGCCGCAGGCTCGAAAGTCAAGAAGCGAAAGTCTTGGTGCGTGCGGCGCACGCAGACGTCCGGCTCGACGACCGCGACCTTGATGCCGGCGCCGACGCCGAGCAAGTGAGGCCATTGGAGCGGCAGCGAGCCGAGATCGCGCGCGGCGGCGAGCGACGTGGGGACGGCGGCGATGCGCGCGTCGATCGACGCGACGCGGCCGTCGCGCGCGAGGGCGCGGAGCACGTCGGGCGTCGCCTCGACGGCCGCGAGCGCGCCGTCGACGCGGAGGACCTTCGCTCCGGCGGCGGACAGCTCGCGCGCGAGATCGGCGTCGCGCGGCCCGCCCACGATCGCGAGGATGTCGGCGGTGAGCGGCGCCTCGCCTGAAGCCGCGACCGCGGCGGCGAAGGCCGGCGTGAAGGCCCCGAGACGCGCGCGGCGCGCGCGCATCTCCGCGTCGCGGAGCGCGTCGTAGTCGACGGGGGCGCCGGTGACGGCGTCGACGACGCGATCGCGGAGCTCTCCGTGCGCGAGGTCGACGATCTTCGTTCGGACGACGCGCACGCCGGTCTCCTCGAACCGATCCTCGCGGCTCGAGGCGATCTCCTCGTCGTCGGCGACGTCGGTCGGAGCGAGCGCCTCCGGCTCGGAGTCGGCCGCGTGGCACGCGGCGAGGGCGAGAGCGACGAGGACGGGGCTGACGTAGAGACGAGAGCGCATGGTCGGAGAACCTCCGCCGCCAGCGACGGCAACGCCCGTGCCGCGCGCGCCCGTGCGTATGGCCGCGAGAACGTGGCCCTCGCCCGTGCGCGCGCGCGCTCACCCGCCGCGCGCGCGCGACGTCGGACGCGAGGGGAAGACTGAGCCACGCATCATCGACGCCTCTTCGCGGCGGCGCGAGTCGTCGTCGATCGAGCGAGCCTATCCATCTCCTCGAGGAGCGCGATGTCGGCGAGGTCTTGGGGCCGCCCGGACGCCTTCTTGTTGCGAATGAGCTCGTTCCGGCCGAGGACGTGGATCATGTGGCCGCCGAGCGTCGCTTCGATGCTTCCCCGCCACGCCTCTCGGAAGGCGACGCCGCTGATGCTCGTCATGATGTCGACGCGAAGCGGCTCGCGTCCCAGCGTCGGCATCCGATCGGGGTCGAAACTCGACGACGGCCGCATTCTCGCGAACGAACGCGATGACCGGGGCGATCGATGCCGCTTGCCCTTCAGTTCGGCGCGGCGCGGCCGTTCTTCCTGACAGGAGGATGCCGATGTCGAAACAGATCCTTGCCGCCGCGCTGTGTGTCGCGGCGGCGTTCGTGCTCGTCCCCGCGTCGCCCGCCAAGGCCGACGACGGGATCGCGCTCGAGGGCTCGCAGTGTTGGGGCCGCTGCAACGTCTGCACGAGCCGCTGCAACAAGGGCAACGCCGACGATCGCGAACGGTGCGAGCGCAGCTGCTTCGCGGGAAACGACGGCTGCTGCACCGCGAGCGGCCGGCACGGCGCGCCGCGCGCGTGCGGCTGCTACTAGCCGATCAGGCGGCGTCGCGGACGAACGCGGTGTCGAGGATCGCGAGGCACCGCTCGAGCGAGTCTTCGCGGTTGAGCTGCTGGCGGAGCTGCGACGCGCCGCGCAGGCCGGCGAGGTAACCGCTCAGGTGACGCCGCGTCACGCGCACGCCGTAGGGTTCGCCGCGCTCTTCGACGTTCGCGCGGAGGTGCGCGCGACACAGATCGAGGCGCTCTTCGTCGGTGGGCGGCGCGACGACCTTGCCCTCGCGGAGCACGCCGTACGCCTCGCGGAAGATCCAAGGATGCTCGATCGCGCGCCGGCCGACCATCACGCCCGCGCAGCCGGTCGTGTCGAGCGCGCGCTTCGCGTCGTCGCCCGAGCGCACGTCGCCGTTGACGATGACGGGGATCGACACGACCTCGCGCGCGCGCGCCGCCCACGTCCAGTCGGCGGCGCCGGAGTGGCCCATCTGCGCGGTGCGGCAGTGGACGGTGAGCGCCTGGACGCCCGCGTCTTCGAGGCGGCGCGCCAGATCGACGATCGGCATGTGCGACTCGGGCCCGAGGCCGATGCGCGTCTTCACGGTGACCGGGAGCGAGACGCTCTCGACGACCATCTTCGCCATCGCGACCATGGCCGCGGGCTCGCGGAGCCAGCCGGCGCCGGCGCCGCGCCCGCAGATCTTCGGCACCCAGCAGCCGCAGTTGATGTCGATGAAGAACGGCTCGGCCTCTTCGGCGAAGCGCGCGGCCTCGGCGAGGCGCGCGGGATCGGCGCCGTAGATCTGGATCGCGGTGAGCGCGTCGTCGTCGGCGAGGCGGATCTTGCGGCGCGCGTTGCGGCAGCCGCGGAGCAGGCCCTCGACGTTGACGAACTCGGTCATCGCGAGATCGGCGCCGACGCCGCGGCAGAGCCGGCGGAACACGACGTCGGTCACGTCTTCCATCGGGGCGAGGATGACGGGGCGGTTCGCGTAGAGAGCCGAAAGGCGCGAGAAATTCGGGTGCACGGGCGGACGGGGATGTAGCGCAATTCGGCCCTTCGCGCACCTACCGCCGCCCACACCTTGATTTCGGCGGCGGCGTGCGATCGAAGTCATTTCGAGCAGATGAGCTCGGGCCGCCCCTCCTTAACCTTAATAGGGGCCGCGAGGAGAGGCGCGGTCACGAGAAAGAAAATCGGCGTCGGCGCTTAACGACTCGGGTCGAGGGCCGTTGTCCCGATCATGAAGCTAAGGTGCGCGATCTTTCCTGCGCTCCTCACGACGTTCGCGTCGACGGAGCACGCGCTGGCCGACGAGGCCCGATTCCATGCAGCCGCGGGCGCCGCTCACGCCGTCGGTGGGCCGCAGCAGCGTGAGTTCGGCCCGGGCGGCGGCGGCTCGGCGACCATCGAGCTGCCGATGACGCCGGTCTTCGGCGTCCAGGCGTCCGCCGGAGGGCTCGTCCTCTCTCAAGGCTCGGCGCCGACCGATCCGACCATCGCCCAGCAGGGCGCAGGCACCGCCTTCCTCGGCACCGCGGGCGTTCGCGTTCATCCGCTCGGCGCGACGCGCGCCGCCGGCCCCTGGTTCGACGCCAACGGCGGCCTCGCGCAGACCGGCGCCAACGGACGCTTCGCGATCGACGCGCACGTCGGGTGGGACTTCCGCGTGGCCGAGAAGTCTCGCTTGGACGTCGGGCCCTTCGTCGGCTTCACGCAGATCGTGCAGTCGGACAGCTCCCTCCGCCCCGACGACGCGAGGATCGTGTGGGCGGGTCTCGCCGTCAGCCTCGGCGCGCGAGAGCCGTCGAAGCCCGTCGTCGCGCCGGCGCGCGGACGCGTCGAGCCTCCGCCGATCGCGGATCGCGACGGCGTCGCGGAGGCGTTCGACATCTGCCCCGCGCCCGAGCAGATCGAGGCGGCGATTCCTCCGGGGTGCCCCGTTCCGGAGGTGGCGCTCGTGGGCGATCGCATCGTGCTCGATGACGTGATCCACTTCGAGTACGACAGCCCCGTCATCCGACCGCAGAGCGCGTCGCTCGTCAGGCACGTCGCGCGCTTCATCAGCGCGAACCCCGCCATCCTCGAGGTGAGCATCGAAGGCCACGCCGACGCGCGCGGCACCGAAGAGCACAACCAGCGCCTCTCCGAGGCGCGCGCCGCGAGCACGCGCGCGATGCTGATCCGATTCGGCGTCGACGAGAAGCAGCTCAAGGTCGTCGGTCACGGCAAGTCGCGCTTGAAGGTCCCGACGCAGCTCGCCGAGCCGCGCAACCGGCGCGTCGAGTTCATCGTGTCGCGTGACGCGCGCGACGCAGGGCCGCCGCCTCCTCCCCCCGCGTCGTCTTCCGGAAAGCGAGGTCGGCCGTGAGATCGATGCGTTCTCGTACAGCAGTCATGTTCGCCGCCGCCGCTCTCGCGGGATGCGGCCTCGAGAGCTCGATCGTCGGCGGCCGCTGCGTGCCGGGTCTCGTCCTCGTCGGAGGCGAGTGCGTGCAGCCGTCACCCACGATCATCACGCCGACCGATCCCGCCGAAGAGCCGATCGTGTCGCTGATCGGCAAGGTCGACGGCGGCGCGCCGACGCCGACGCCGATCGCTCCTCCGTTCGTGGAGCCCCTCCCGCCGTTCCCGTTCGATCCGGCGCAGCCCTTCATCCCGCTCGTCCCCGAAGAAGACGCCGGACCGCCGGAGCTCCAGTGCACCGCGCCGCTCGTCGCGTGCCACGGCGAGTGCATCCCCGTCGACAGCGACGCGCAGAACTGCGGCGCGTGCGGCAAGATCTGCCCGTCGAACATCTGCGTCGCCGGCGAGTGCCAGGGCGCGACGCCGGGCGACGTCGTGCTCATCGGTCACGACTTCGCCGGCGCGAGCAGCGCCACCGCGCAGGCGAAGGTGCTCGCGAACGCGCTCTCGATCCCGACGACCGATCCCATCCGCGTGCTCTCGTTCGACGGCAACGCGACCGCGTCGACGGAGACCGAGAGCCTCGCGGCGGCCGGCATCAAAGGCCGCGCGGTCCAGTTCACGCACGCCGCGAGCGCGACCGCGCTCACGTCGAGCACGCTGAGCCAGCGCTTCGACGTCGTTCTGATCCACGACGCCGGCAGCGGCGATCCGGCCGCGCGAGGCGCGAGCTGGGCGTCCTCTCTCGGGACCTTCGCGCAGAAGGGCGGCGTCATCGTGGCGGTGGACACCGGATCGTCGCCGCTCCCCGAAGTGCTCTCGAGCGCGGGGCTCTTGACGGTCGCTTCGCACACGGTGCTCCCGCTGGGAACGCACCTCGTCGTCGCGGCTCCCGCCGACGTCGTCGGCACGCAAGTGCTCTCGCCGTACGCCACCACGAACGCGCCGGTCGCGTTCCACGGGGTCACGGCGGAGAGCGCGGACGTCCGCTGGGTCGTTCGGAAGAGCGAGCTCGGCGGAGGCGACCCGGTCGTCGTTCACCGCGTGGTGCGCTGAGGGTGAGCGACGTCGGTCAGAAGAAGATCGGATTCGACGCCGCGAACGGCTTTCGCCCCGGGTGAACGGGGGCGAGATCGCCCGCGCCCTTCGCGTGGAAGACGACCCAGTGACGCGCCTTGCTCTGCGACGGCGTCACGTCGACCGTGGCTTCGTAGCGCTTGCCGGGCGCCGGTGGACCCGCGATCGGCGTGAGGGGCAGCGTCTGGGTCGTGACGCCGTCGACGATCACCTCGAGCGACTCCGCCGTGAGCCAGCTCGGCGCGCCCACGGTGACTTTGTACGCGCCCTGCGTCGACGTCGCGCCCGGGCCGTTGCCGTCGGGGCCGACGACGCTCATCATCAAGCCGCCGCTGATGACCGCGTTGCCGCTGCGGAGCACGTCGCGCGCGATCTCGGCGGAGAGCCTCGTCGGATCGTCGTGACCGAAGCGCAGGCACGTGCGCGGATAGCCGACGGGTGACGAGCGCTCGGAGTGGCTGTCGGAGCTGCCCACCGCCCAGATCGTCTTGCCCGCGTTGAGCAGCGAGAACCAGTCGGCGACGGACTTGTTGCGGTTGGCTTCGAAGTCGGAGTCGTTGAAGACCTCGATCGCGCCGAACTGATCGCTCCACAGCTCGGGATCGCCCGTGCCCGTCGCGCGATCGTAGACCGCCATGCTGAAGTAGGCGCCGAAGCCGTCGCCGCTCGGGTGGTTCACGACCAACACGGGCTTCTCCGGCAGATCGTTGACGCCGCGGAAGATCGCGTCGGGCTTCTTGCCGATCCAGGAGGCCGCGCCGTTGTTGACGGCGTCGGCCCTGGGGAAGATCGGCACGACGCCGAAGTGACCGAAGGTGAACGTGGTGAGCTCTTGCGACGGGAAGCCGAAGGCCCACTTCGTGAGGCCGAGGCGCTGGATGATCGGTTGAAAGTCGATGATCCATTCGTGCTCGCTCGACACCGGGATGTCGAGGCCGTCGGCGATGGCGCCCTTGACCTTCGACTCGGGGATGTCGCTCGAGTCGGCCGAGAAGTTCGAGTGGATGTGGAAGTCGGCGCACATCACGCCGGACGAGTCGACGCTGCGCGCGAGCGTGGCGGTGAGCGTCGTCGTCACGCCGGCCTCGGCGGAGGCCGGTGAGTCGAAGATGTCGTACTCGTAGCCACGCGAGACGATGACGCGGTGCTGGCCCGGAGGCACCGGCAGGAGCGCGCGGCCGGTGACGGCGAACTCCTGCCAGAGGCGGCCGTTGATCTCGTCGGAGAGGCCGAACGCCTCCGGAGCCTTGGCGAGGGGGCTGTTGGGGATGACCTGCACGCGCACGGGCAAAGGCTCGCTCGTCGTCGCGTCGGTCGCGATCACCTCGAGCGTGGCGCGCTTGGGCAAGACGAGCGTGGCGGCTCCGGCGCCCGCCGCGACGGGCGTCGCCGCGGGGATCGCCCATCCGCGGATCGTGGGCGTGAGCTGGACGTCTTCGTTGGGCGCGTGGAGGACGAACGCGCCGTTCGAATCGGTCGAAGCGCGCGTGAGGTAGCGGCCGTCGGCGCCGGTCGCGTGCACGAGCGCGCCGCCGATCTTGACGCCGTCCGGCTCTTCGAGCGTCCCGCGGATCTCGCGCCACGCGGGCTCGCCGAAGGTCGCGCGCTTGGCTTCGAGCATCCCGTCGATGCCGGGGCCGCCGGCGAGAAACTCCGCGTAGTCGACCGACCTGGTGGCGCACGCGTCGAGCGCGAGGCCCTTGACGCTGAAGAGCTGGAAGCCGCTCACCTCGATCTCGGTGCGGAGCGGGCCGCCGGCGGCGCGCGCGAGGAAGGCAGACTTGCCGCTGTCCCACGCGACCCACGGGACCTCGCCCTTCGGCGCGGCGAAGCCTTGGGCCTCGGTGAACGCCTTGCCGCGGCTCTGCTGGAAGAAGCCGAAGTACTGCTTGCTCGCGAAGTCGACCGGCTCGACCGTCGTGTTGACGAGCGACAGGCGGACCGCGACGCGCGACGCGCCGGGCTCGAGGACGTAGTCGATCGCCGCGGGGAACCCGTACTCGTCGGGCATGAGCGTGCGGAACGTGTCGAGGAAGGGCACGTTCGCGAGCTTGCCCGAGGCGCGCACGACGGCGGCCTTGCCGTCGGATCCGTCGGCGATGACGCTCACCTTCTCCGGCTGCACCGTCTGCCGCGAGAGCATGATGAGCGTCTCGTTGTACTCGGACACGCCGGTGGGGCGTCCGTCTTCACCGACGAGCTCGAGCGCGAGGATCTCGCCGCCGAAGTTGTTGTAGCCGTCGCTCTCGCCTTCCGCCTCGATGTAGACCGCGACGCGATCGTTCGCGAGGACGAAGTCGCCGACGCGCACTTTGTTGCGCGCCGTGTCCGGCTGGACGATCTGCGACGCGTCGCGGACGCGCCCGGCGCGGGCTTGCCCGGCGGCCTTGGCGCCGAACGGATCGGGCGAGCCGTCGCCGCCGTGCGGGAAGCGGAACGCGTCGAGGTTGCCCTCGCACACCGGATCGGTGACGAGCGGCGTCGGCGTCTCTTCGACGTCGGAAGAACAAGCGAAGGCGGCAACGGCGAAGACACCGGCCGCGGCGTGAGGCAGCCCGCGGAACGTCATGTCCGCGATCGTATCACTCGTCGCTCAAGGGAGCGTCTGATCGAGACAATACGTCAGCGGCTGGGTGACGCCCCCGGGGATCGGGACGTGCCCGGCGCCCTGGATCTCGCGGTAGTCGAGCGGGAACGACTTGGCCTCGAGGTCGGTCTTCGTGGCGCGCGCTTGAGCGATCGCGCCGTCGTTCGTGCCGATCTGGAGCGCCACGGAGATCTTCCGCGGCGCGCCGGCGGTGAGCTGCGGACCGAGGGGATTTGCAGCAGCCATCACGCCGGCGCACGCCAGCGACGCCGATGCGTCCATGCCGTAGCGGAAGGACATGTAGCCGCCCTGCGAATAGCCGAACACGACGAGCTTCTTCGCGTCGATCGATCCGCTGGCGACGAGCTCTGTGCGGATCGCGTCGAGCAGAGGCAGATCGATGTTGCCATTTGCGACGGTGCGATACGGGTCCCAGTCGACGCCGGGGACGGTCTGGGCGCCGACGGTGATCGTCTGCTCGATGCCCTGAGGCGCGGCGAGGACGAAGCCCTTCGAAGCCGCGAGCGACTCGAGGGTGCTCGTCGCGATGAAATTCGAATGCGTGTCGCCGTTGCCGTGGAGCGCGATCACGAGGGGCACCTTGCCGCTCGCGACCGCCGCGGGAACGACGACGATGACGGAGCGATCCTGGCCGGCGGCCTTGATCGTCTTCGTGGTCTTGCCCGGCGTGAGCGGCGCCGCGCCCGACGAGCCGCTCGCGCCGCTCGTTCCGGAGGTGCCGCTCGTTCCCGAAGTGCCGCTCGCGCCGGAGGTGCCGCTCGTTCCCGAAGTGCCGCTCGTTCCCGAAGTGCCGCCCGCGTCGTCGCTCGACGACGCGGGTCCCGGTCCGGCCTCGTCGCCCGAGCAGCCGCCGGCCAACGCCGCGAGCGCGAGACCCGACGACGCGACGAGGGCGACGATCGCCGGCGATCTCACGACCCCCTCGCGCGGCGTTGGCTGGAGGAGGGATCGAGCGCGTCGAGCAGCGCGACGAACTCGGCCGGGGGGCGGAAGCGCAGCGTGTCGGCTTCGATCTCGCAGGGGAGCCGAACGAACGTGAGCACGTCGTCTTCGTCGCCGGTGTCCGGCCGCAGCCAGTAGAGATCGGCGCTGATCGATCCGGGCCCGTCGGCGTGCATCCTCGCGGTCGTCTGGATCATGGCGTCGAGCGCGCGAACGACGCGCAGATCTTCGATCGGGTGATAGATGACGGTGTGACGGTGGGGCACTGCCACGAGCGTGCCGTGCGGGCCGACGGCGTCGTATTCGTCGAGGAAGAGCGCGTGCGTCGCGGCGAAGAACGTCGAGCCTCCCTCGAGCACGCCGACGGAGGCGCCCTCGCCGACGTCGATCTTCCCGCGGGGCAAGAGGCCCTCGCCGCGCACGTTCGCGAGCGCGACGTCGAAGACCTCGTCGTCGCCCACCGACCAGCGCGCGCGATCCTCCTGACGCACCGACACGACGGACTCGGGCAGATCGAACGTCAAGACGGCGACGAGGCCGTCGGCGAGCGCCCAGGTCACGAGGGGAACGTCGGGCAGCTCGTCTTGGACGTAGAGGCGGAGCTTCACCGCGTCGCGCGCGAGGAGCCAGTCGCGCGAGAGCTCCTCGGCGGTGCGGCCGGCGCCGACGTCGAACGCGACGTCGAAATGGTGGCGGATCGCGTCGTTCCACGCGTCGCGCGGCCTCGCGCGGCAGATCTGCGAGAGGTTCGCGAGGCCGAGCACGTCGGGCCGAGCGGCCGCGTCGCCGCGGTCGATGTGGACGCAGCCGACGTCGAGGTCGAAGCGATGACGAAGGCCGCGTCGCTCGAGATCGGTCGCGAGCGTCGCGACGAACCACGCCCACTCCTCGGGCGCGAACATCGACGCCCAGTCGGGGACTTTTCCGGCGGTGTCGTCGCGTCGAGGCATCACCGTCATGCTACCAGCGGCGCTTCAGCCGCGCTCGCCGCGGGCGAACGCGATGAGCAGCTCGTTCACGCGGTCGGGCGCGGTGTTCTGCACCCAGTGCGTCGCCTCGGGGATGTGCACCACCTCGGCGTGGGGAACGAGCGCCGGCGGCGGCGCCGCCAGCTCGATCCCGAGGTAGCGATCCTGATCGCCCCAGATGACGAGCACGGGGCACTCGATGGGCACGATCTTCGGCGTGCTCCCGACGAGGCTGCGTCGGATCGACGAGCGATAGTAGTTGAGCGCGGCGGTGAGCGCGCCGGGCACGCGCATGGCGGCGACGTAGGGCTCGATCTCGTCTTCCGGGATGCCGTCGCTCGCGAAGCCCTTGCGCATCGTCGCGAAGTCGCCGCTGGCGATCGCCTTCTCGGGGATCGCGGGGAGCTGGAAGAAGAACATGTACCAGCTCTTCTTGAGCTGCTTGAGCGTCTTCATGCCCTGGCCGATCTTCACCGGATGGGCGGCGTTGAGGATCGCGAGGCGGCTCACGAAGGGCGCGTGGAGCTGGGCGAAGTACCACGCGACCGCGCCGCCCCAGTCGTGCCCGACGACGATCGCGCGCTCGCGCCCGAGCGCGGCGATCAAGCCGGCGACGTCGGCGCACAGGCGCTCGAGCGCGTAGGCGGCGACGCCCTCGGGCTTGTCGGACTCGTTGTAGCCACGCATGTCGGGCGCGACGGCCCAGAAGCCCGCGGCCGAGAGCGCGCGGAGCTGATGACGCCACGACCAGTAGAGCTCCGGGAACCCGTGGAGGAGCACGACGAGGGGAACGTCGTCGGGCACCGGCGCGTCGCCGTTCGGTCGCGCCTCGGCCACGTGGAGGCGCACCTCTCCGACGTCGATCCTGCGATGAAGGAACCCGTCGTCGCGAAGCTCGAGAGACGCCATCACACCTCCAGAAGGCGAGGGGGCTGGTCGCTCGTGTGCTCCCTCACGCCGAGCGATTGGAGCGATCGCTCGGCGCGCGATCGGAGAAAGCTGCGCGGATCGCCGAGCATCGCCATCAGCTCGGGGACGAAGCGCTCGTCGTCGGGAGCGTTCTCCGCGACGACGGCGCGCACCTGATGATTGCCGCCTCGAAGGCCTCCGATGAGGACGTCGTTCCCCTCGGGCCGATTCAGCTTCGCGAGCGCGCGCACGAAGGCGACGAGGTGGCTCGGCGCGTCGTCGTACTCGTAGGCCGAGGTCGGCGGCTCGGCGAAGAGGCGCGCGGCGGCCTCGGCGAGCGGTCGCACCGACGACGCGTCCGCGCGCTCGGCGAGGTGCGTCGCGACGTTGTGACGGAAGACGCCGAGCGGATCGCGGAGCGCGTCGTGCAGCGCGTCGAGGCCGCCTTGCGCCTCGAGCGCGTCGAGCACGACCGCGTAGTAGCGGCGCGTCGAGGGAACGGCGACGCCCCAGGCGGCGAAGGTCTCCTCCGCCGCGCGGCGCACGCGATGATCGTCGCGGGTCACGAAGTGTCGGACGGCCTCGTGGCCGAGGAAGAAGGGATTGTTCTCACCCTCGGCGCGCAGCGCGGCGAGCTCTTCGAGCGAGCGCAGGCCCCACACGCGCCTTCGCGACGTCTCCTCGCGACGGAACGCGGGCTCCCAGAGCGCGCGCTCGAGCGCGCGGCGCAGCTCGACGCTCCGGCCGCCTTCGAGGCGGCCGCGGGTCTTCGCGAGCGCGGTGAGGCGCACCATCTCCGCGCCCGGCTCGAGGCCGGCGAGGCCTTCGAGGAGCGCGGCGGCGCGCGCGCGGAGCTTCTCGTCGTCGGTCTGCGCGCCGCCGATCTCGCCGACGGCCCAGATCGCTTCGCACGTCGGGGGCTCCTTCGGCGAAGCGAGCAGCCGATCGAGCGTCGCGAGCGCGGGCACGTGGCGGATGCGCCCGAGCGCCCAGGCCGCGACCGGGAGGATCGCGCGGTACTCGTGGCTCCGCGACTCGAGGACCTCGAGCAGCGCGCTCCCCGCGCGCTCGTCGCGGAGGGTGCCGAGGGCCGTCACGATCTCGCGCACGAGGACGCCGCGCTCGATCCCTTCGCGCCAGCTCGGCATGGGGTTTCGCGCGAGCAGCGCACGAAGCGCGCCCTCGGCGCGCGCGTCGCCGAGCGCGGTCAGGGCGCGCACGACCGCGGTCTCGAGCTGGCGCAGGCGCGCGGGCTCGCGATCGAGCAGCTCGATCAGGGGCGTGACCGCGCGCGGATCGCCGAGCGCGCCGAGCATCTCGACGGCGCTGATGTCTCCGGTTCGCGCGCGCGCGACGAGCGCCGGCACGACGGAGCGATCGCCGAGCTCCGCGAGGGCGACGAGCGCCTCTTCGTGCGCGGGCGACGTCGCGAGGGGATCGGCCTCCGATCGCGTGGCGTCGACCATGCCGACGAGGCGTTCGGTCATCTTCGCGCGCTCGGTCGACGACGCGACGCTCGGCTTCGCTCCCGCGCGCGCCGCGCGCAAGGCGATGGCGCGCCGGCGCGCGAGATCGCGCGCGAGCGCGGTGCGCGGGCGTCGCGAGTCGTCGAGCGCGTCGGCGATGACCGCCGCCGCCTCGCGGACGACGCGATCGGGAGACTCGCGCTGCGCGCTCGCGACGGCTCGAGCCTCCGCCGACTCGGCGCGGAAGAACGCCTCGACGAGCGGGCCGAGCGCGAGCGCGCGCGGCTTCCCCTTTGGCTTGCCGCGCCCGTCCGGCGGATCGGGGCTCGCGAAGGGACGATGCGCGAGGCTCTTCGCCGCGCGCCGCACCGCCGCGTCGTTCGAAGTGAGCAGCTCGAGGAGCCCGCGCGCACGCTCGAGCGCGGCGCGCATTCCCTCGAGCTCGGCCACGCCCGCGGCGGGGAGCTTCGCGCGGAGCTCCGAGGCGACCGCGGCGTCCGTCGCGTCGAGCGCGCACGCCAGGGCGAACGTCGACGCGTCGCGGAACGCCAGCCGAGGCGCGCTCGGAATCGCGCGAGGACGCACGGCGGCCGCGATGGCGGGATCGATCGTCGCCACCATTCCGCGGGAGGGGCTCGCCTCCTCGCCGAGGACGTAGAGCCAGAGCTCGCCTCGCTTCGTCGACCCGAAGGGCACGGCGCCCGCGAGGAGCGCGCACAGCTTCGCGCGGCCGAGGGATTGACGACGCGCTGCGCCGACGACGGAGGCGAACGGCGCGCTCGCCTTGCGAGGGTTCGGCAGCGGCACGAGCTCTCCGAGCGCCCGCTGCCCGGTGAGATCGAGGAGCTGCGCGAGATCGTGCGGGAGCGCGACGAGCGCGGAGGGCTCTCGCGCGCGCGGCGAACGCGCCGCCTGCGCACTGGAGCGCGACATGAAGCGCGCGAATCCGCGACTGAGGAAACGCTCCGGCGCCGCGGCCGCACGAAGCATCCAACCCGAGCTCACTTGGGGGCATGGATGGTCGGCGCGAAGCGCCAGCCGGTCAAGTCACGAGCTTCATCGGGAGGTGCGAGGTTTCGTTGTACGACACCACCCGCACCGCGCCGGTGTCCCGGATCAGGACACGGGTGAGGCCGCAATGGTTCGTGGTCATGCGCATCCACTTGGCGATCGGCGTGCGAAGGGCGCGGCACATGAAGTAGCGAATGAGGTTTCCGTGACATACGACGAGCTCGGTGCGGTTCGATCGGCTGACGCGGAAGAACTTCTGGTAGGCGCGATCGGCGCGCCGCCGGTCTTCCAGCCGCTCCGATGGCGGGACGTCGTAACCCTCGATCTTCGTGTAGAGGCCTTCGCGCAAGAGGCCGGTGTGACGCGGCCGGGCGAGCGTGCGGTGGGTGGCGATGATCTCGGCCGTCTCCTTCGCCCGCGGCAAGGTGCTCGACCAGATCGCGTCGATCGACAGCCCGTCGAGATACGTGGCCGAGAGCCGCGCTTGTTCGCGGCCGAGGGGGGTGAGCAGGCCGCCGTTCTCGGGCTCGTATTGACCGTGCCGGAGCAGGACCAGGGTGCGCGTACCCACGAGAGGGCTACTCTACGCTCAACGCGGTCGCTCGCGGTAGCCCGGAGGAGCGACGGCGCGATAGAGGCGCTCGACGAGCGCCATCGCCTCGCCTCGCGGTATGCCGACGGCAGCTCGCGCCTCCGCGAGGCGGACGCCGATCTGGAACGCGTCGTCGCGGTCGTCGACGAAGAAGCCGCCGTACGTCTCCACGTAGCCGAGGCGCAGACCGTGGAGGCCGATACGGTAGAGCATGCGCGCGAGCCAGTAGCGCGGCACCTCGGTCGCCGCCGCGCCGATCGACGCCGTGACGGTGGAGGGTGACGCGGCGTCGACGCGGAGCGCGGCGCCCTTCTCGCCATTCACCTCGACGGGGAGCTCTCCGGCGCCTGCGTCTTCGTAAGGCACGAAGGGCGGCGCCGGCGTCGCGGTCCACGAGGGCGGAACGGGATCGGGCGCGACGGCGTCGGACGCGAGCACGAGGGCGCGGACGATGCCCGCGCCGTCGAGCGACGCGCCTTCCGAGAGGCGGAGCAGATCGCACGCGGCGTGCGGGCCGCCGCTCTCGGCCTCGAGCACGATCACCCACCCTCCGTGCGCGGGCGCGATCGCCTGCGGGAGCTCGACCAGTGAGAGCGAAGTGCGTCCGATGCGCGCGAGCACGCCGGGCGCGCTGCGGATCGACGCGAGCGCCATCGGCGGCGCCTTCGACCCGTCCGCGACGTAGACCTTCGCGTCGCCCTCGCGCCCCGGCGGGATCGGCAGCGGCGACCAGGTCGGCGGGGTCGGCTTGTTCGCGCAATACACGAGGCTCAGCCCGGAGCGGCGCATGCCCGGAGGAAAGTCGAACGGATCGAACGGCGGTCGCAGGCGCCCTGGCCAGTGGAGGATCCCCTCGGGGTGGAGGACGAGATCGCCGACGCGGTGGTTGTAGCGAGCGACGTCTTCGCCCGAGCTCGGGTCGGTCAAGAAGGTGCGGAGCGGGAAGCGGTCGACGAGGTCGTCGCCCGT
The DNA here is from genome assembly GCA_019637175.1 of Labilithrix sp. GTDB lineage: Bacteria > Myxococcota_A > Polyangia > Polyangiales > Polyangiaceae > Labilithrix. The sequence goes on from JAHBWD010000051.1 coordinate 15,650, forward strand.
CGGCAGCGCGACGGCCCACTCGTCGCTCAGGTTGATGTGTGCAAAATACAATGGTTCGGAGGCGGCCGTCACCTCGAGCTGCACGTCGTCGACGGTCGCGCAGATCGTGAGGCAGTGCTCGAAGCGATCGGGGCGCGCCGCGATCTCCCGCAGGTTGTGGCGCGCCACGCCGGGAGGCGGCGGCGGACGATCCGCCGGAGGGTAGCTCCAGCTCCGCGCCGTCTCGTGCCGCTCGGGCCCGGGCGGCGCGAGCGTGCTGCGGGAGAGCCCTCGCTGCCAGCGCACGGCGGCCTTCGCCACGCGCCGCCCGAGATGCTCTGCGGTCTCGAGATCGCCCCGCGGCAGCACGCCTCCGCCCGGTCGCGACTGGGCCATCGCGCCGAGGTGGCTGCCGAGGCGGTTCGTCTCGCCGTCTTCGTCGATCGCCGAGGCGTACGTCGGCGGCAGGCCGAGCCCGATCCAGACCATGCCGTGCTGCGCGGCGAAGACCGCGAGCTGCGTGAGCGTGCCGAGCTTGTCGCCGCTCAGCGCCGCGGAGTGGGTGAAGCCGGCCGCGAGCTTGTCGCGCCAACCTTGGAGCGCCCAGACCGCGCTCGTCGCGTCCATGAACGCCTTGAAGCCTGCCGACGCGCTGCCCATGTAGGTCGGCGATCCGAAGACGATGGCGTCCGCCGTCGCGAGCAGATCGTGCGCGCGCATCGCCTCGGCGGCGCTGAAGAGGTGCGTCGTGACGCTCACGCCCGCCGCGGTGACGCTGCCGGCGCCGCGCGCGACGGCCTCGGCGAGCGCGCGCGTGCGCCCGGTCGCGGAGTCGTAGACGACGGCGACGACCGTCACGCGAGCCGCTCCTCGATCCAGGGCACGATCGCGTCCATGAGGGCTTCGACGTGGGGCGCGTCGCGCTCGCCCGGCTCGGGCTCGAAGTAGTGCCTCGCGCCGTCGATCGTCACGAGGCGCTTGTCGGGCGACGCGCAGGCCTCGAAGACCGGCGTCACGTCTCGCCCGAGGTACACCTCGCGATCCCGCGCGGCGTGGACGACGAGCGTGGGCTCGACGATGCGCGCGACGTTGGCGGCGAGATCGGCGTTCGACGAGAGCGCCGACCACGTCGAGAGCCACGCGCGCGGCGTCACCGTGCGCGCGAGCCCGAGCGCGGCGTAGTTCATCAGATCCGGCCGCTCCGAGAGGAGCGAGCCGTAGTCGTGCTCCGTGGGATCGTCGGCGCCGACGCGCAGTCTTCGATCGACGAACGCGGGGTTCGCCATCGTGCGATGGATCACCATGACCGGCTCGTGCGCGCGGCGGCGGAGGACGTCGCGGCGCTCGCTCTCCGGGCGCGCGGCGAAGCCCTCGGCGTCGGACGCGCGCGTCGCCTCGCTCTTCGCGGCGACGTGCGCGCGAGCCATCGCGTCGAGGCGCTCGACGCGCGCGAGCTGCCCCGCGCGGTGACGGGCGACGTACGCATCGTCGTACGCCGACCACGCCGGAGGCTCGCGAAATCCGTTCTCCGGGCGATACATGTCGAGCGCGGGATCGCTCGCGAGCGCATCGGCCTCGTCGGTCACCGCGGGATCGATGCAGTCGAGCATCACCTTGCCCTGCCCTCGGTGCGCGGCGACGTAGATCATCGCGTCGGCGCGGATCATCGGCGCGCTGTCGAAGCGCGTGGGGCTCCCGCCCGGGCTCGAGGCGATGCGCGCGTTCGGCGCCGCCGTCGCTTGCGCTTGATAGAGCGCGACGAGCGAGCCGCCTCCGCAATTGCCGAGCAGGACGACCTTGTCGACGCCGCGCTTCTCCTTGAGGTGACGAACGCACGCGTCGACGTCGAGCACCATCTCCTCGTGCTCGCCGAACGTGTCGTTGTGCACGTGGCGCGTGTTCGCCGCGAGGACGGCGAAGCCGGCGGCGACGAGGCGGGGCACGGCGTAGTGGTGCGTGAAGTCGACGCGCGGGTGGATGATCACGACGCCGACGCGAGGCTTCTTCGCCGCTTCGGCCGCCCACAGGTTCGCGCGGACCTGACGGAAGTCATGGGTCCTCAGCGCGAGCGACTCGACGCGCGCGCCGTCGGGCGGCCGGCGGAACCAGAAAGGCATGCCGCCCCAGTAGGTCTTCGACACGAGGATCATCGCGCGGCAGAAGCCTCTCATTTTGTCGACGCGCGTGCGATGTCTGACGCCACTGCCAGGCTGTGCCTCCGTGTGCCTCGCATCGACGACGAGAATTTCGAATGAAACGCCCGAATGTGCGCAGGCACGACAGTTGCGATAGAACTTCGGTGGTCTGGCCATGAGATCGTCGATGCGGCTCCTCCCGATCAGCGGCTCGCTCTTCGCGGGCCTCGTCGCGCTCGCGGCTTGCGAGACGAACGAGGCGCCGAAGTTCCCGCTGGCCACGCCGGTGCCGCCGGGCACCTGCGCCGACTGGGTCGGCCAGCCGGTCGAGCGGACGTGCATCCCGCGGATCGCGAAGGCCGACGCCCCGCTCGTGCTCGAGATCGAAGAGCGCTGCGGCGTGTGCGGCTCGACGGCGGAGCGCTGCACGGTCACGCTCGACGGGCGCACGGTCACCCTCTCGCTCGACGGCAAGACCTGCGAGCCGCCCGTGGGCGCCGTCTGCCCCGAGCTTTGCGGCAAGAACCGCGTCCGCTGCCAGATCCCTCCGCTCCTCGAGGGCCGCTACGACATTCGCTACAACGACACGTCGGGCCGCACCGACATCCTCGACGTTCGCGTCGAGCACGACGCCGCCACGCGCTGCGCGCTCGACGATCCGCACAACGGCGGCTGACCGACGCTACGCGACGCTGCTCGCGCGGTAGATCTCGTCGACGACGATCTCGAGGTCGAGGCTCGCGACCGCCACGCGGCCGCCGGCGATGGCCACCCGCGTCGACCACGCTCCCGAGGACGATCGCCCGTGCACAGTCACGCGTCGTTCGCGATGCGAGACGATGACGTAGTCGCGGAGGGACGGGATCGTCCGGTAGTGCTCGAGCTTGAGGCCCATGTCGTATTCTTCGGACGAGTCGCTCGTGACCTCGAGGAGAACGAGCGGATTCAACGCCGTCGCGCTCGGGCTCGGTCGATGCTGTTCGAGCGGACCGCAGATGACCGAGCCGTCGGGGAACGTCGCGAGGCCGGCCGCTTCCACGTAGATCCGGAGATCCGACGTGTGGACGCGACGAGGACGATCTGCGACGGCGTTGCCCAGCGCCCGCAGCACCTCCGCCGCGAGCGCCGAGTGCTCCTCCGAGCCGCCGGCCATCGCGTAGATTTCTCCGTCGAGGAACTCGTGCTTCGTCGGGCTCGCGAGCTCGAGCGCGACGTAGTCCGCGTAGGTGTAGCGATGGACTCCCCGGGCATGGGACATGGTCACCCGTAGCGTAGCAGGCCGGCTCGTCACGCGGCGCGGACGTCGATCAAGCGGAAGGCGTCGACGTCCATGAGGCCGCGATCGGTGAGCTTGAGGCTCGGGATGACCGGCAGGCTGAGGAACGCGAGCTGGAGGAACGGCTCGGGCAGCGTGCAGCCGATCGCCTTGCTCGCGGCGTGGAGATCTTCGAGCGCGCGCGCGATCGTCTCGGGCTCCTCGAGCGACATGAGGCCGCCGAGCGGCAGCGCGAGGTGCGCGAGGACGCTTCCGCCGCGCACGACGCAGAAGCCGCCGCCGGACGACGCGAGCGCGGCGAGCGCGGCGCGCATGTCGTTCGTCTCGCGGCCGACGACGACGAGGTTGTGGCTGTCGTGCCCGACGCTCGACGCGATCGCGCCGTCGAGATCGCCGAAGCCGATCGCGTAGCCGTTGGCGGGCTTGCCGCCCTTGCCGTGGCGCTCGAGCACCGAGAGCCTCCGGACGCCCGGCGCGTCGCTCGCGAGGACGTGGCGGTCGGTCAAGATCCGCCCGCTGCGCACGCCGATGACGTGGACGCGCCCCGTGGGCCCTTCCAGATCGCGCGGCTCGGGGATCGCGGCGCGCACCGTGTTCGCGGGCGCCTGCGCGGGCGCGCGCGCCATGTCCATCTCGCGGACGAGCCTCCCGTTCACGAGCACGTCGCGGATCGCGCACGTCTTCGCGTCGTCGAGCACGACGAGATCGGCGCGGTAGCCGGGGGCGATCGCGCCGACGCGAAGGCCGCCGCGCGCGGGCCCGGCGAGACCGTAGTGACGCGCGACCGACCACGACGCCGCGCGATACGCGACCTCGGGGGCGATCCCCTTCGCGACGGCCGCGCGGATCAAGAAGTCGACGTGACCCTCGCGCGCGATGTCGAGCGGGTTGCGATCGTCGGTGCAGAAGCCGACGCTCGTCGAGGTCGCCAGCGTGAGGAGCGGCGCGAGCGCGTCGAGATCTTTGGCGACGCTGCCTTCGCGGATCCACACGGCGATGCCGTTGCGCAGCTTCTCCTCGGCCTCGCCGAGCTCGGAGCTCTCGTGGCAGCTCGTGATGCCCGCGGAGGCGTACGCCGAGAGCGCCTGGCCGCGGACGAGCGGCGCGTGGCCGTCGAGCGGCCGGCCGTCGAACGCGGCGAGCTTGTCGAGCAAGAGCGCGTCGCCCTCGAGCACGCCGGGGACGTTCATGACCTCGGCGAGGCCGAGCGTCTTCGGATGGCCGACGAGCGGCGCGAGCGCCTTCGCGTCGAGCGTACCCGCGCCGTTGGTCTCGAAGTCGGTCGCGGGGACGCACGAGCTGACCATCACGCGCAGATCGAGATCGAGCCGCGTCGACGCGTCGAGGAAGTACTCGATGCCGGGCACGCCCAAGACGTTCGCGAGCTCGTGCGGATCGCAGACCGCGGTCGTCGTGCCGCGAGGGAGCACGGCGCGCTGGAAGCTCTCCGGCACGAGCAGCGAGCTCTCGAGGTGCACGTGCGCGTCGATGAACCCCGGGACGACGTGCGCGCCCTTGGCGTCGATCGTGCGCTTGCCCCGGAGGCCGGGCGCGAGGCCGACCACGACGCCGTCTTGGATCGCGACGCTCCCCTCGACGAACGCGCACGAGAAGACGTCGAGGTACCTGACGTTCTCGAGGACGAGATCGCACGGCTCGAGGCCGCGCGCAGCGCGGAGGCGCCGGCGGAGCGTTTCGACGAGCGCCATCACGACAGCGTATCACCGCGCGGCGGAGCGTCAGTCGACCTTGACGTTGTCGAACCAGACGTCCTGCGGCGACGAGGTCAGAGGGGTGCTGCCGAGCAAGAGCGCCACGCCGTTCGTAAGGTTCACGGCCCACATGTGGCTGGCCGAGCGGTCGTCGATCTCGAGTCGAATCACCGAGTCGTTGGTCCCGATGGCGTCGATCGTGAGGACGTAGCGATGCCAGCCCGCGACGGGCAGCGGGACCTTCACGGTCACGCTCATGCCCAGCATTTCGAGCGAGACGTCCTGGCCGTCGGCCGAGCCGAAGAGCTCGAGGGTCTCGCCGGACGTGGTTTCGGGGATCTGAAGGATCGACGCCTCGCCAGGCGTTCGCTTCATGTGGAACGAGATCCGGAGGCGGCGCGGGACGCCCTTCCCCACGAGCGAGCCGACCGGACTGACGCGCACGCCCAACGTTCCGTCGTGCGTGATGTGGAGCGCCTTGCCGCCGGGCCCGTCGGGCCCGGCAGCTTCCACGGTCGCGCTCCCGCCATTGACGGGGTCGAAGCCGTTCCACCGGCCGGGATACGGAGGCGTCGTGGTGTCGAAGTCGTCGCAGAACTGCGCGCCGGCGCAGTCGAACGGCGCGACCCTCCCGTCGCTCGAGTCCGCGGCGCCGTCGACCTTCTCCGGCGTCGGCGCGTCGGCGTCGTCGCCGGCATCGGGGCCGATCGCGACAGGATCATCATCGACGTCGAGCGCCTTGCCGCACGCGCCCAGGGCGCAGAAGCTCACGAAGGCGATCGCACGGCGCATGCACTCACGAGAGTATCACCGGCGCCGGCTCACTCCCGCTTGAACGTTTGATCGCAGTACGTCATCTCGCCGGGATCGACGACGGCCTCCGGCAGCGCCGGGATCGAGAGGTTTGGCGGGCTCGCGAAGTCGAAGAAATCGATCGGAACGAGGGCGTTCGCGTCGCGCGCGGTGAGCGCGGGCAGGCGGTGCTTGGCCTGGATGAAGCGGAGGATGCTCGCGTGATCATAGACGTCGTGAGAGACGTGCCCGCGCTTCGCCCACGGCGACACCACGATCATCGGAACGCGGACGCCGTACGAGTCGAAGGCGCCCGCGAGCGGGTTTCCTTGCTTGTCGATGAGCGGCTTGTCGTCGGGGACGCACGCCTTCGGCGGCGGCATGTGGTCGTAGAGCCCCCCGTGCTCGTCGTACGTGATGAAGAGCGCGAGCTTGCCCCACTGCGGGCTCTTCATGAGCGCATCGACGACCTTGCTGACGAAGCGCTGGCCGATCTGGAGGTTCGACGGCGGGTGCTCGTCGTCGTTGTCGGGATCGCCCGTCTTGAGGAAGTTCGGATCGACGTAGACGACCGGCGGGAGCTTGCCCTCGGCCGCGTCGCGGTAGAAGTCTTCGATCGGAAACGTGACGTCGCGGTTGTAGCGGACGGGGAGCTGGACGCTGAGCACCGCGGCCGCGCCGGCCGGACCACCGGAGGTGTAGAGCTTCCAGTCGACGTGACGCTTGTCGAGCTCGTCGAGGATCACCGCGTCGTTGGCGGGGAAGGGATAGGCGCCGATGTCGGGGAAGACGTTCGAGGTCTGCCCGAAGCTCGTCGCCGCGAAGAGGTACATGCGGTTCGGCAGCGTCGGCCCCGGCACGGAGCAGAAGTAGTGGTCGCCGATCCCGAACGCCTTCGCGAGCGCGTAGTAGTACGGGATCTGCCGCTCGTCGTACCACCACATCGCGCGCTCGCCGTCGCGCAGCGCCATCGTGGGATCGGGCATCACCTCGCCCTTGATGTCGTGGTTCGTCTCGTAGAACCCGTCCATCTTCCCGCCGTTGATCTGGGTGTGCGTTCCCACCCAGCCGTGGTTCGTGTCGAGGAAGCAGTGATGGGCGGCCTGCTGCCAGGGGTGCGAGCCGCTCGAGACGGGGCCCGTGCGATCGGGGTTCGTCGCGTCGTCGGGCGCGCCTGCGAAGTCGGCGCGCCCGGCGTACTTTCCGAACTTGCCGAAGTAGTGATCGAACGAGCGATTTTCCTGCATCAAGACGACGATCGTCTCGATCGGGATGTCTTTGCCCATCGGGATCGAGGCGCCGAGCGTCTCGTCCGGCAGCGCGCCGCGGCCGAACTTGCACGCCGCGCGATCGGCGGCGGCGGTCGCCTCGTCGGGCCGCGTGACGGCGCGGTCCCACTCCGGCGGCGTCGGGGGACGCGGATCGGGCGCCGGCGGCGCCTCGATCGTCGGATCGTCCGACGTGCAGCTCAGCACACCGAGGGCGGCGACGACCGGGATCGCGAGCAGGAGCCTGCGCATGAAGCTTGATAGCCAGAGGGACGCCGTCGGATCAAGCCGGCCGACCGTCAATTGACGTGATGCGCGTCGAACGTCGCGTCCACGTAACTGGCGCGTTTCGCGTCCGCCTCGCCCGACACCCCGGCGACGGCCGACGTGACGAGCACGTACAGCGCCGGCTCGCGCGCGCGGAGCTCCGCGAGCGAGAGCCCGTCGGCGACGAGCGCTCCGTCGTGCCGATGAATGACGATCCGGAGGTCGCGCCGCCCGCCGACGATCGACACCTTCGCGTCTTGGGTGACGATCTTCCCCAGCACGACGCCCTCGGTCTTGGCGGGCGCGACCTGATCGCCCACGGCCAGGGCGCTCGCGGGAGGCTGCGCTTCTCCCGTCGTTCCTGCGGACGGGGAGCAGGACGCGAGCGGAAGCGCGCACACGAGGGCGAACATGCGAAGGTCGGCGGCCATGCAGCCGAGTATACTCGCCGCCGTGCCGGACGACCACGCGAGCAGCCCCTTCGACGACGCCGCGATCGAACGTCTCAAGCTCGCCGCCGAGGAGGTCGCCTGGCTCACCGGCCGGGGCTATCCCCTCGAAGTCGTGGGAGAGCTCGTCGCCAAGCACCACGTGCTGTCGGAAGCGCATCGCGCGGCGCTCGCGTGCGGCACGTGCTCCGAGCCGCAGTACCGGCGTCGCGCTGCTCGCGAGCTCGAGGCCGAAGACGTCGCGCGCCGTCCTCTCGCTCTCGACGGCGTCGACGTCGTCGCCGCCGTCGAGGCTGCGATCGCGGGGCGAGCCGTCCTCCAGACGCTCGACGGAACGGTGCGCGCGTTCGGGATCGATCGTTCGACGTACGCGCCGGGGCCGCCCGCCGACGACGCGATCGATCGCGTGCTCGCCGCGGCGCGCGAGCTCCGCCCGTCGCTCATCAAGGTCTACGTCGACGAAGGCGCGGCTGGAGCGAAGGATCTCGAGGCGCGCTTCGTCGCGCGCGGCAAGGCTTCGAAGGCGAAGCTCGAGATCGCGCTGGTGCCGAGCGCGCCGAAGGCGCTGCGCAAGGAGCGCCAGGTCGTGACCGCCGACGCCGAGACGCTCGACGCGTGCGCGGGCTGGTTCAACCTCGTGGGCAGGGTCGTCGAGGCGCTCTCGGGCGCGAAGATCGTCAGGCTCCAGTAGCCATGTACGTCCTCGTCGCCTTCGTCGCCCTCGCGCTCGGCGTGACGTCGCATCTCGGAATGCTGAGCCTCGGCCGCTGGATCGCCGGCTTTCCTTTCGGCGCGAAGAGCTTCCGTGACGCCGTCACGTGGCGTGACCGACCGGGCACGACGCGCGCGCTCCTCTTCGCGCGCGCCGGAGGCGGCGCCGTCGGCTGGTACCTCGCGTCCGCGCTCATCTCGTCCGCCGGCTTCTTCCTCACCGGCGAAACCCGCATCGACGACAAGAGCATGCGCGTGACGGTCGCCGAGGGCGGACCGGCGAACCTCGGCGGGATCCGCGACGGCGATCGGATCGTCGCGGTCGACGGATCACCCGTCGGCTCGTGGGACGAGCTTCGAAGCAAGGTCCGCACGACGGACCCGCTGAAGGTCGACGTCGATCGCGACGGCCGCGCGATGTCGTTCGAGGTCGTCCCCGCGGGCGTGCCGCCCAAGATCCTCGTCGGCCCTCCCGTGCAGACGACCCACAAGGGCGCCGGCGCCGCGCTCGCCGCCGGCTTCGTCACGCCGTTCGACGTGGTCCGCGGTCTCCTGACGGGCCTCGGCCGCACGCTCCTCGGTCGAGAGAAGCCCGAGCTCAGCGGACCGGTCGGGATCGTCCGTGAGACGGCGTCCGCTCAGAAGTCGGGCACCGGCGTGACGCTGCGCTTCGTCGGCGCCATCGGGAGCTACTTGATGACGATCGTCGTGATCACGCTCTTGCTCGGCGCGATCCGCGGCAGGCCGTCAGAACCGAAACCCGAATGACTCGGCCTTGACCGTACCCGGCGGGATCGTCCCGACGTCGGGATCCTTCTCCGTGGTGAGCGCGACCACCGTTCCTACGATGCCGCCGACGACGAGGACGCCGATCCCGGTCCAGAACCACCACTTGCCGGTGATGGTCTCGTGCACCGCCATCGGCACCGAGACTTCCTTCTTCTCGCCCGCGGCGAGGACGACGCTCGTCTCCGCCGGATCGTAGCCGTCGCGCGCGAGCGCGATGCGATGCTGCCCGGGCTTCATCGGCGACTCCGCGGGCACGACGCCGATCGCCTTGCCGTCGATCGTGACCGCGGCGCCGGTCACCGGCGAGGTCACGCGGAGGAGCGCCTCTTCGGTGCGCGAAGCGAGGACGACGTCGACCGTCTCGATCTTGCCCGGCGCGAGGGTGAGCTGCCTTTCGAAGGGGAAGTAATCCTTGTGCCAGACGGTGAGCGGCTGCGGCCCCGCGTTCACCCGCACGATGTTCTGCCCGGCCTTGGTGGTGGCGATCACCTTGTTGCCGAGGCGGATCTCCGCGCCCCCGACCGGCGAGCTCAGGATCATCGTCGCGACGCGGTTGCGAACGTCGGTGAGCAGCTCCTCGAGCTTCGGCACGCGCGCCTTGAGCTCGGGCGAAGCCTTCTCCGCGAATTCTTCGAGCGCGTCGAGGGCCTTGGGGAAGTCGGCGAGCCCCTCGTAGGCGCGCCCCATGTTGTAGAGGAGCGCCGGGTTCTTCGTCTGCTCGTAGGCGCGCCGGTAGTGGCCGAGCGCCTCCTCGTAGCGAATGGCGACCATGGCCTCGTCGCCTTTTCGCTTCGCGTCATCGGCGTCTTGCGCGGCGGGCGCCTGGGCGAAGGCCGATCGCGGCGCGCTCGCGCACGAGAGCACTGCGGCGAGCAGCAAGAGCAGGATCTTCCTGAGGGCCTGCATGTGTGTGTGCGAGCGTAACATGCTTGGAAAATTCCAGGCCGCGTCCGAGGAGGGGTTTTCTCCCGTACCCACCGTATACTGGTAGACCCATGAGAGCTGCTTCGTTCGCTTTGCCGGTGGCCGCGATCGTCGTCGGTGCTTGCAGCAGCGCCCCCGAGCCGAGCGACGAGCCGGTGGGCCGCGCGTCGAGCGCGATCATCAACGGGCAGGTCGACACGACGCACGAGGCCGTCGTCGTCGTGGTCTCGGGCGACGGCACGCACATCGACGGCCTCTGCACCGGCACGATCGTGAAGGTCGACACCGCCAGGAACATCGGCTGGGTCGCGACGGCGGCCCACTGCGTCGAGTCGGCTCCGCTCTACGTGCTCCAGTGCGCCGACTTCGGCACGGGGCCGTGCCTCAGCTACGAGACGGTCGACTTCAGGTTCGAGCCTTCCTACAACGGTCAGGTCGGCGCCGCGAACGACATCGCGATGATCCGCGTCGCCGGCGTCGACGGCTCGACGCCCACGATCCCGCTCGTCACCGCGCCCGACGGGCTCACCACCGGCAGCGCCGTCGTGAGCGTCGGCTACGGGCGCACGTCGGGCGTCGTGTCGAGCAACCCGAACGACCAGAACACGAAGCGCCATAGCGTTTCGAAGACGATCTCGCAGATCCAAGGCAACGGCGCGCTGCTCGTCTACAACCAGAGCACGTCCGGCATCTGTCAGGGCGACAGCGGAGGCCCGGTCATCTCGAGCGCCGGGGGCGGCGAGCGCGTCGTCGGCATCCACTCGTTCGTGTCCGGCAGCCAAGCGCAGATCCGGGCGTGCAGCGGCACGGGCGTGAGCGTCCGCGTGACCGCGGGCGCTTCGTTCTGGAACGGCGAGCTCGGCAAGGCGCTGCCGGCGGAAGACTGCGCGCTCTGCCAGAAGGTCGCCAACTCGGGCAACGGGCAGTGCGCGACGGTGCTCCGCAACTGCATCGCCGACAAGGCGAACTGCGGCGGCTTCCTCGAGTGCTTGAACAAGGGAACGTCGCGCGCCAACTGCCTCAAGCAGTTCCCCAAGGCCGAAGGGCCGCTCAACGCGGTCGCGAACTGCACCTGCACCCAGGCGTGCGCCGACAAGTGCGCCGGCAATCTCGACTGCGCGCAGGTCCCGAAGTGCGGCTACAAGCTCCCGGCCGGCGACTGCTCGACGTGCCTCGAGAGCTCGTGCTGCGACGAGACGCTCGACTGTTCGGCCGACGGCACCTGCTACGTCTGCCTCAAGACGAAAGACGCGGCGGAGGAGTGCGCGGGCAACGCCTCGCGCAAGAAGATGGCGACGTGCGCGGCGACGAAGTGCGCGACCGAGTGCGCGGGCTCCGGCATCGAGACGGGCGCCGAGCCCGAGCCCGAGGGCGAGGGAACGCCCGAAGGCGGCGGCGGCGGCACCACGGTCACGACGACCGAGTCGTGCGCCGCGGCGCCGGGTGCGCGCGGCGGCTTCGGCGCGTTCGTGCTCGCCGGCCTCGCGCTCGCCGCCGGCGCGCGCCGCCGCCGTCGCTGACGGCACCTCACGCGAGCGGCAGGCGGATCTCGAAGCGCGCGCCGCGCGGCGCCTCCACGCACGCGATCCGGCCGCCGTGCGCCTCGACGAACGTGCGCGCGGTGACGAGACCGAGGCCGATGCCCATCGGCTTGGTGCTGTGGAGCGGCTCGAAGAGGCGATCGCGCACCTGCGCGCTGATGCCGGGGCCGGAGTCGGTGACGGCCACGAGGACGTGATCGCCGCCCGTGCGCACCTCGACGTGCAGCGTGCCGCCGTCCGGCATCGCCTCGACCGCGTTGCGGACGACGTTGAAGATCGCGCCGTGCATCTGATCGGCGTCGATCTCGAGCGGCGGCACGGCGTCGATCGCGCGCTCGATCTTCACCGACGAAGGGATCCACTCGCCCGAGAGCGCGCGCTCGACGAGCTCGACGATCGACGCTGGGTGCCTGTCGGGCGTGCGCACGCGCGCGTAGTCGAGCAGGCCCGTGATGATCACGTTCGAGTGGCGCACCTCGTCGTGGATGATCCGGATCGCGTCTTCGACGTCGGGGTGCTCCACCGGCGCGAGGTGGCGCTTGAGGACGTAGGCCGCGTTCATGATCGCGGCGAGCGGATTGCGGATCTGGTGCGCCACGCCCCCCGCGAGCTGCCCCAGCACGGCGAGGCGCTCCTTGCGCACGAGGCTCTCCTGCGCCTCGGCGAGCGCGGCGGTGCGATCGGCGACGCGTCGCTCGAGCTCGTCTCGGCTCACGCGCAGGCTCTCTTCGACCTGCTTGCGCTCGGTGATGTCGCGCGCGATGCCCGTCGTCCCGATCACCTCGTCTTCCGGGCCCACGATGCTCTGCTTGATCGTCTCGATCCAGTACGTGCGACCTCGCGCGTCGACGAAGGGCTCCTCGAGGCGCTTGCGCTGCCGCGACCGCATGACCTCGGCGTCGTCTCCCCGGTAGCGCTCGGCGAGCTCGCGAGGCCAGAGATCGAGATCGGTGAGGCCGATGACCTCTTCGGGGAGCGCCTTGCCCGCCGCCTCGGCGAACGGCTGGTTGACGGCGAGGAAGCGACCCGCGCGATCCTTGAGCCACGCGATGTCCGGGATGTTGTCGAGGATGGCGCGCTTCTGGCGCTCGCCCGCGGCCAGCCGGCGCTCTTGGAGCCTTCGCTGCGTGATGTCGCGGAAGAAGCAGTGCGCGCCGCGGAGCCGGCCGGCCGCGTCGTGGAGCGGCCCGGCGGAGACGCGGATGTGGATGCCGTCGGGCACGCGCGCGTTGCGCACGAAGAGCTCGACGTCGTTCGACGCCACGCCGGCGAGAGCCCGCACGATCGGCAGCTCTTCTGCGGGGAAGAGCAGGCCTTCGTCGGGGTAGTAGACGCCGTACTCGACGTTCCACCTCGACGGATCCTCCCCCAACCGATCGGCCCCGACGAGCCTGACGGCGGCCTCGTTGTAATAGACGAGCCGGGCGTGCTGATCGACGATGAGCACCCCGTCGCCCACGCTGTCGAGCACATGCAGGGCCCACTTCCGCTCGTCCGGGGTGCGGTCCGCGCTCACGGCGCTCGATGTTAGCACCGAGCCATCCTCGCGTATCCTTGGCGCGACGCCTTGAAGCGCCGCCTCGCCGCCGTAGCCTTCGCCGTCCAGTTCGTGATCGAGGGGCTCCTCTTCCACGGCGTGAGGCCTTGGCTCGAGCGTCCGCGCGTGCTCCTCGACGTCGCGGCGACCGCGGCGCTCTGGGCGCTCGTGCTCCTCTGCGCGACCACGCGGGCGCGCCGCGCCGTGGTCGCGGTGACGGCGGCGACGCTGCTCGTCGCCCAGGCGATGGTGTTCCGCTACTACCACGCGCCGCTCGACGTGCAGGTCGCGGCGAGCGCCCTGCATGTCTGGCACGACGTGCGTCTCGTCGTGATCCGCGCGGCGCCGGCGCTGGTCGCCACGATCGCGGTCGTCTCGGCGATCGAGTGGGCGTTGCTCTCGCTGGTTCACGCCGCGCGCGAGACGCGCGAGCTCCGCCTGCCGGCGCCGCTGCTCGGCCTCGCGGCGACCGCGGGGCTCTTCGGGCTCGGGCCCCGCCACGCGACGCCGGACGTGCGCGCGCTGCACGCGCTCTCGGCGCTCCGCGCGCCGCCGCGTCCGGCGCAGGCGGCCTCGGGCGTCTCGCTGCCGTCGCTCCACGTCGAGCGCGCGGAGACGCCGAGCGTGCTCTTCGTCTTGACGGAGAGCGTGAGGGCCAGAGACTACGACGCGAGTGGCGCGTCGCCCACCGCGGCCGAGACGAGGAAGGTCACGCCGAGTCGCGTCGACCTCGCCCAGATGCGCGCGATCTCGAGCTACACCGCCGTCTCGCTCTCGGCGGTGCTCACCGGTCGCTCGCAGGAGGGCGCGCGCGACGCGATCCTGCGCGCGCCGAGCCTCTTCGACTTCGCGCGCGCGGCGCGCGACGCGCGCGGATCCCGCCCCACGGTGAGCTATTTCTCGGCTCAGTCGGAGACGGTGTTCGAAGCCAAGGACGTGCGCGCCTCGGTCGATCGCTTCGTCACCATCGAGACGCTGCGCGGTCGCGACGTCGAAGACGACGCCGACTACGCCGAGCTGCCGCTCGACGCCGACGTCGTCGACGCGTTCGTCGCGAAGCTGCCCGAGATCGAGGAGCCGAGCGTCACCGTGCTCCACCTCGTGGGCACGCACGCGCCCTACTTCGTCGATCGCGCGCGCGCGCCGTTCCAGCCGTACGACCACGTGGTCACGTGGTCGGGCATGCCGAAGCTGCACAACGCGTACAAGAACGCGATCGTCGAGCAAGATCGGAAGGTCGCCCGCGCGGTCGCGGCGTTCATCGCGCACGCCGGATCGCGCCCGTGGATCGTGGCGTTCACGAGCGATCACGGCGAGTCTTTCGGCGAGCACGGCGCGATCCATCACGGGCAGAACCTGATGGACGAGCAGATCCACGTCCCCGCGTGGATCGCCTTCGGCGGAGGCGCGCTCGACGCGGCGGAGTCCCGCGCGCTCGCCGATCACGGCGCGCGATTCGTCACCCACCTCGACCTGCTCCCCACGCTGCTCGACGCGATGGGCCTGTGGGACAACTTCGCGGTCGCGCCTCATCGCGCGGCGATGCCGGGGCGCAGCCTGCTTCGGCCGTGGGAGGCGCGCGCGCCGATCCCGGTCACGAACTGCACCGGCATGTTCCCGTGTCCGCTCAACACGTGGGGCGTGCTCGCCGGCGATCGCAAGCTCGTCGCGCGCCTCTGGGACGGCGGGTGGTCTTGCTTCGCGCTCGGCGGATCCGAGGAGCGCGCCGCGCCGGAGCCCTCGTGCGAGCGCCTGCGCGCGGTCTCCCGCGTGGCGTTCCCGCTTCTCCCGAACGGGGCGCCGAATCGCTGATACGATGATCGCCCGCAGGAGGTCTTTCCGTGGGGCAAGAGGTCAAGACGACGCTGAGGTTCGACGGCCGCATCCTCGAGGGAACCGCGCTGCTCGAGACCGACTCGCTCATCTTTCGCGGCAACGTGAGCATCACCGTGCCGTTCTCGGAGATCTTCAAGATCGAAGCGAACGCCGGCTGGCTCGATCTCCAGACCGCGCGCGGCCTCTTGCTGCTCGAGCTCGGCCCGAAGGCCGAGACGTGGGCGGAGAAGATCAAGAACCCCAAGGGCCTCGTGGAGAAGCTCGGCGTCGACGCGACGAAGAAGGTCTGCGTCGTGGGCAAGCTCGACGCCGATCTGCGGGCCGACGTCGCGAGCACGGGCGCGAAGGTCGCGAAGACGGCGAAGGGCAAGGACTTCGACGTCGTCTTCGTCGCCGCGGCGGCGAAGAAGGATCTCGAGAAGCTCCCGAGCATCAAAGAAATGATCAAAGACGACGGAGCGATCTGGATCGTCTACCCCAAAGGAAGCGAGGAGCTTCGCGAGCGTGACGTCTTGATCGCGGGGCGCACCTTGTCGCTCACCGACAACAAGCAGGTGAAGGTCTCCGAGGTCCTCACCGCGGTGAAGTTCGTGATCCCCGTCGCCCAGCGCAAGAAGAAGTAGGCCCCCTCGAGTTCGCGTACCATCGGGGCATGGCGATCTTCGAGACGACCATCCGCACCGGGAATCCTGCCTTCGATCAGCAGCAGCTCGCCGCGATCAAGGGGCAGTACGAATCGCAAGGCATGACGGTGCACGTCCAGCCGATGCCCGGCGGCGGCTTCCACGTCCGCGTCGATCCACCGCAAGGCGGCTACGGAGGCTACGGAGGCCACGGGCAACCGCCGGCGTACGGCGCGCCTCCTCCGCAAGCGGGTCCTTTCGCCTACGGCGCGCCGCCGCCGCCGTCGTTCGGCGGTCCGCCGCCCGCGTTCGCCTACGCCGGCGGACCGCAAGGACCGATGTCGCAAGGCCCCATGACGGGCGCCGGCCCGGGGATCGCCGCGCCGGGAGCGGTTCCCCTCGGCGTCGAGCGCGTGCGCTACCTGCGCAAGGTCTACGGCCTCCTCTTCATCTCCGCGATCCTCGCGATCGGCGCCGGCCTCTTCTGCGTGAGCGACGTGCTCGGCACCGAGACGTTCCCGCTCGAGTCGGGCAAGACGATCCAGGTCCCGCTCATCGTCGCCGCGATGCTCGAGAACCCCGGGCTCGAGTACGGCGCGTTCGCGCTGCTCTTCGTCGGCGTCTTCGCCGCGAGCCTCGTTTCGAAGGTGAAGGGCGTCAACTACGCCGCGCTCTTCGGCGTCTCGATCTTGATGGGCGTCGAGATGGCGCCGATGGCGTTCGTCGCGCAGGTCCTCGCCGGCATGGGCGACACGCTCAGCGCGAACCCGGTGCGCGACACGTTCGCGATGGTGGGCGCGATCTTCGCGGGCCTCACGGGCTACGTGTTCGTCACCCGCAAAGACTTTTCCTTCCTCGGCGCGACGCTCTCGATGGGCTTCTTCGTGGTCTTCGCCGGCTGCATCCTCGCGTTCGTGCTCGGCAGTGAGCCCTTCTCCCTCGCGATCGCCAGCGTCGGCGCGCTCCTGTCGATCGGCTTCCTCCTCTATCAAACGAGCTACATCTTCCGGAACAGCGACATGGATGATCCGGTCGACGACGCGCTCGGCCTCATCGTGCAGCTCCGGAACCTGTTCATGTTCCTCCTGCGCATCTTCATGTCGCGGCGCTGAGCGTGCCGCTCAGCCTACCCTCGACGCGCGCTGAGCGAATGAGGGCGCGCGTGCGAGGCGCGGTGGCGCGCGATCTCGTTCGCGGCGCGGAGCCCTGACGAGATCGCGCCGTCGACGTAGCCGCTCCACGCGGTCGCCGTCTCGGTGCCCGCCCAGTGGACGCGCCCGTGCGGCTCGCGGAGCGCGGGGCCGAGCTCGGTCCATACGCCGGGCGGCATGAACGCGCCGTAGCAGCCGCCGGACCACGGATCGTGCTCCCAGACGTGATCGGCGTAGGCGATCGGACGCCGCGCGCGATCGCCGAAGTAGCGCGCGAAGCAGGCGACCGCCTCGGCGCGGCGCTCGTCTTCCGTGAGCGCGCCGAGCCGCCTCGCGTTCTTCGCCTCGGAGAACCCCATCAAGATGCCGCTCTTCGCGTCGGGCAACGAGTTGTCGAAGACGACGTGGATCGGCCCCTCGTCGCTGAGGACCATCCCGGAGAGGCCGTCGTCGCGCCAGAACGGTCGATCGTAGATCGCGGTGTGCTTGATGACGGCGCCCATGGGCATCCGCGCGACGAGCTCCGCGCGCTCCGGCGGCAGGGCGGGAGCGAACGCGACGTCGGCGACGAGCCCGGGCGGGATCGCGACGATGACCTCGCTCGCGCGGAGCGATCGCCGCGCGCCGCCGGCGTCGAAGCTCACCGTCACGCCCTCTTCGTCTTGCTCGATGCGCTTCACGGGGCACGAGAGGCGCACGTCGAGCGACGCGGCGGCCTTCTCGGCGAAGCCTTGCATGCCGCCGCTCACGCGCGTCGCCTGCGCGCCGCGCTCGGTGCCGAGCAGCATGTCGAGGTCGCCCCCCGATCGAACGTAGAAGAGCGCATGAAGGAGCGAGAGCTCGCGCGCGGGCGCCGCGTAGACCGTCTCGAGCGCGGCCTCGAACAGCCGCCGCGCGGTCTTCGTCTTGAGGTTCGCGTCGAGCCAGTCGCCGAGCGAGGTGCTGTCCCACTCCTCGGCGCGCGGCGCCTTCCACGGCGCGTCGAGGGGCACCTCCTTCGCCATGCGATCGAGGCGCCAACGCGCGACGCCGAAGTCGAGCAGCGCGAGCGGAGACACGCGGGGGACGAGCCCGCGGTAGCGCCTCTTCTTGCCTTCGGCGACGACGAGGTTGTCGCCCTCGGTGAACGTCGGGAACGTCTCGATCTCGAGCTCGTTCGCGAGCGCGAGCACCTCTCGCTGCGTCGGGCCGATCCACTGACCGCCGAGATCGACCCACGGTCCGCCGTCGACGACGCGCGTGTGCGCGCGGCCGCCCACGCGGTCGCGCGCCTCGAGCACGACGACGCGGAGCCAGACCCTCGAGAGCGCCCGCGCCGCGGCGAGCCCCGCGAAGCCCGCCCCGACGACGATGACGTCGATCTCGTCGTCGGCCACGCGCATCAACGAACCTTGAAGACCGCGGCGCCCGTCGCGGGGATCTTCACGCGCACGCTGCCGCCTCCGGCCTCGAGCGATCCGTCGCCGAAGGCGAGCGCGCCTGCGCCGGGGAGGGGATCGGCGGCGACGCCCTCTTGATCCTCGTCGGTGAGGTTGACCGCGACGAGGTAGGCCTCCGTCGGATCTTCGCGAACGAACGCGACGATCGTGCCGACGTCGAGCGCGACGAGCCGGATGTCGCCCGTTCCCCAGACGGTGTGCCCGCGGCGGAACGCGAGGAGCTGCCGGTAGTACGTGAGCGTCGAGGCGGGATCGGCGTCTTCGCCGGCGACGCTCGTCGTCTCGGGCTCGGCGCCGAAGGCGATCCACGGCGCGCCGGTCGTGAAGCCGTGGCCGGGTCCTTCCTTCGTCCAGACCATCGGCGTGCGCGAGGCGTCGCGGTCGTCGACGACGAACTGCGTGCCCGGTCGCATGCCGATCTCTTCTCCGTAGTAGATGAACGGCGTTCCCTTCAGCGTCATCTGGAGGAGCGCCGCGTTGCGATGGCGCCACGGCTCGTTGGCCGTGTACTGCCACGCGCGCGGCACGTCGTGCGAGCCGATGACCTGCGCCGGCTGCGCGCCCTTCGGATAGCCGATCGTCATCTTGACCGCGTCGTCGACGATCTTCTTGTCGCGCGCGCCGAACGCGAGCTGCCAGAAGTAGCCGAAGCCGAAGTCGAACGACATGTGGAACATGTCCGATCCGTCGCCGTAGTACTTGGTCGAGTCGTTCAGCTCCGAGGGCTCCGACACCATCGTGGGGCCGACGCCGGCGGCGTCGCGCTTCTCGTCGAGCACGGCGCGGAGCTGCTTGATGTACGCGATCGTCTCCGGGATCATGTCGCACCCGGTGGGCGACTCGTAGAGCTTGCCGATGACGTCGCAGCGGAAGCCGTCGGTCCCGCGATCGAGCCAGAAGCGCGCGGCGTCGAGCGTCTCTCTCACGACGTCGGGGTTGCGATAGTCGAGATCGGGCTGCTCCTTGTAGAAGCGGTGGTAGTACCACTGCCCCCGCGTCTCGTCGCGCGACCACCCGTCGCCGAAGCGCGGGTTGTCGGGCCCGCAGTTGCCGATGTCGGCGCGCCCCGGCGTGTCCGACCAGACGTACCAATCCGCCTTCGGGTTGGTCTTGTTGGTCCGCGACTCCTGGAACCACGCGTGTTGATCGGACGTGTGGTTGAGCACGAGATCGACGTAGACGCGCATCTTGCGCGCGTGCGCTTCGGCGAGCAGTCGATCGAACGTCGCGAGATCGCCGTACGCCGGATCGATCGCGCGGTAGTCGGCGATGTCGTAGCCCGAGTCTTTGAACGCCGTCGGGAAGATCGGCATGAGCCAGACGCCGTCGACGCCGAGATCTTTCAAGTAGTCGAGGCGCGAGATGAGCCCGGCGAGATCGCCGATGCCGTCGCCGTTCGAGTCTTGGAACGAGCGCACGTTGACCTCGTAGAAGACGGCGTGCCGGTACCAGTCCGGGCCCGCGAGCAGGCGATCGGCGGCGACCTGCTGATCGGGGGAAGGCTTCGTCGGCGCGGGGGCTCGCAGCCCCTGTGGATTACTCTCCGGCGCGGCGCTGCACGCAGCGACGAGAGCGAGCGTCGTTCCCAAGCGCTTCATCCGCCGAGCTTACACCGCGCCGAGGCGCCGCGCCTGCCTGGACCGCGACTTGCTGTGGGCTCGGCCTCGCGATGTCGGGTCTTTCATCTCGGAGGTTATGAATGTCGCTCTTGGCCTGGGTCATGGCGGCCAGCGCTTCGCTTGCGCCCGCTCGCTCTCACGACGTGCTCGCCGCAGCCATCGCGCATCGCGCCGAGGAAGAGGCGCCGCTGTTCAAAGACGACGCGGATCGGCGCAAGACGACCGCGCTCCTCGTCGCGATCGCGTTTCGCGAGTCGTCGCTCCGCGCGGACGCGGTGGGCGACAAAGTGCGCGGCAAGCCGACGAGCTTCTGCGCCTTTCAGATCCACCTGCCGTGGGGCGCGAAGACGCGCGAGGGATGGACGGGATCGGATCTGCTCGAAGATCCCGACAAGTGCGTCGCGGCCGCGATGCGGCTCCTGCGCGTGTCGATGAGCGTCTGCCCGTCTCATCCGCTGGCGTGGTACGCCGCGGGGCCCTCCGGTTGCGGGAACGAGCGGGCGCAGCGGATCAGTCGCGACCGCGTGGCGCTGGCGCAGCGCCTCACGCGCGAGATCCCGCGTCCGCCCGAGAAGACGGCGGGCGCGAGACCGGGCGTCATCGTGGCGGATCGTCCCGCTTCGGCTCCTCGCGAGACGTTCTTGAGCGGCGCGACGCCTTAGCGGATCACGCGGGGTCGAAGCGCTTCTTGATCCCGAGCGCCTGCATCTTGTGCGTGAGCGTTCGCACGGGGATGCGCAACGTCTGCGCCGCTGCGGTGACGTTGCCTCCCGCGCGCGTGAGCGCGTCGACGATGAGCTGCGTTTCGTAGCGCTGCATCTCGCGGCGAAGGCGCTCCTTGTAGTCGACGGACGCGTCGACGCCGGGCGCCGGCGCGTCCGCCGGCGTCCCCGTTCCGGGCGGTACGCTCTCCGCGCGTGGCGCCGCTTCACTGCTCGCGCGCAGGCGCTCCGGCAGATCGTCGAGCGTGACGACGTCGCCGCGCGCGATCACGACGGCGCGCTCGATCACGTTCTTCAGCTCCCGCACGTTGCCCGGCCATCTCCACTTTTGGAGCGTGAGCATCGCGGCTTCGTCGATGCCGCGGATCGCGCGGCCGTTTTCGCGCGAGGCCTCGCGGAGGAACGCGTCCGCGAGCGGGCGGATCTCGTCGACGCGATCGCGCAGCGCGGGCAGCACGATCGTGACGCCGTGGAGGCGGTAGAAGAGGTCGGTGCGAAACGTGCCATCGGCGCACATCGCCTCGAGATCGCGGTGCGTCGCCGCGACGACGCGAACGTCGACGGTGACGTCGCGATCGCCGCCCACGCGCATGATCTGCTTCGTCTCGAGCACGCGAAGGAGCGCGGCCTGCGCCGCGGCGGGGAGCTCACCGACCTCGTCGAGCATGAGCGTCCCGCCGTGGGCCTGTTCGAAGAGGCCCTTGGTCGTCTTGTCGGCGCCGGTGAAGGCGCCCTTCTCGTGGCCGAAGAGCACGCTCTCGAGGAGGTTGTGCGGAATCGCCGCGCAGTTGACGCTGCGAAGCGGACCTTCTCTGCGCTGGCTCCGCGCATGCAGGCCGCGGGCGACGACCTCCTTGCCCGCGCCCGTCTCGCCGAGGACGAGGACGGGGAGGTTCGAAGGCGCGACGCGCTCGATCATGTCCCACACGGCGCGCATCTTCGCGCCGACGACGAGCCCGGGCGCGCTCGCCGGAGGCGGAACGCTCGGGCCGGGGCCGCGCGTCATCGCGGTTCGCGCGGCGTCGAGCAGCTCGTCGACCGAGCGGCCGCTCTCGGGGAACGCCGCCGCGCCGAAGCGGAGCGCACCATTGGCCGCGACCATCGCCATGCCGAGCGCGTCGGCCTCGGCGCGCGACGTCTCGGGCAGCGCGACGAGGACGGCGTCGGCGGCGTAGACCGCCGCACGATCCACCGGCCGCAGCTTCTCGAGCAGCGCCGGCGTCCACGTTCGAAGCGGGTGGCCGGGCCCGCGCGCGCCCACCATGAGGAGAGAGACCGGGCGGGCGAACGTCTGGGCCCGCACGAGCTCGTCGTCGAGCAGGCGCAGGAGCGCGTCGTAGCCGAGCAGCCCCTGGATCCCTGGCACGGTCGAGAGCACGTGGAGCGCGACGGAGACGTCGCCGACGCGCACCTCGTCGCCCGGGGCGATCCGTCCGCGGGCCGTCGGCGCGCCGTTGAGCCGCGTGCCGTTCTTCGATCCGAGATCTTCGAAGACGACGCCGCCGTCGGGGCCGACGAAGAAGCGCGCGTGCGCACGCGAGACGCTGGGATCGTCGACCACGACGTCGGCGGGCCAGCTCCGGCCGACGACGAGCGGCGTCGGGCCGGGCACGACGATCTTCGCGCCGTCCCGGAAGTAGAAGACGAGCGACACCCGCGGCTCGCGACGCGAGCCCGGCGCGAGCTCGCGCATCGTCGTGTCCTTGGTCGTCCCGCTCACGGTGAGGCGACAGTCTGGCAAGCCCTTGCCGGGAGCGGCAATGCATCGTTGGCGGCGCCTTGCCGATGGCGAGAATTCGTCAATGATTCCGTGCGGCACGCCGGTTGCGATGAGCCCAACCAGACGAGGGCACGACCCTCCTTCTCACGAGGAGAACGACGAATGCTGGGTGGACTCATCACGATCGCCGGCGGCATCCTGGCCGCTTCGGGCTTCATCATCAAGCGCCTGCCGAACGCGCAGTCGGTCATCGACAAGATCGCGCCGTACCAAGGTTGGATCGGCATGGTGATGTTCGGCTGGGGCGTCTGGGAGGTGCTCCACAGCGTGCTCGGTCTGTCGCTGCTCGCGACGCATCCGCTGAGCTGGGCGTTCTGGATGCTCTCCGGCGTCGCGGATCTGCTCGTCGGCTTCCTCCTCGGCTTCGGCCTCATCACCCACTACGCGCTCGGCAAGAACCCCGCGGCGATGGAGAAGGGCCAGCGCATTCGCTCGACGCTCATGGGCATCCAGGCCCCGCTCGGCGTCCTCGCCGTGGCGATGGGCGTGCTCTACATCGTCTTCCACGCGGCGTAGCGCCTCGCCAAGACATGCAGCGCGACGACGAGCCCGAGCAGCCACGCTGCCTCGGGCGCGCTCGTCTTCGTCGGGGCGGGTGACGCCGCGCAGCCCGCGGCCTCGGCCGGCGGATCTTCTTCCGACGCGGGAAGCGGCGCGCTCGTGAGATCGCTCCCCGCGGCGGGCGGCGCCTCTTCGGTCGTCGGCTCGGTCGCGTCGGGCACCACGGGTACGTCCAGAGGGGCGAGCGGCTGCGCGTCGCCCGCGTCGGCCCCGGCGTCCGACTTGCTGCAGTCTGCACCTTTCACGAAGCCGCCCACCGGCGACTGCGCGAGGCGCGCCGCGGTGGCGGGACCGTAATCACCGTCTTCGGCGATGCGATCGGTGGGGTGATTGCGGTTCCACAAGCGCTGGAACGCGCGCACCGAGAGCCCGCGCAGATCCACGGTGCCGCCGCCGACGAAGTCGTAGTGCACCGGATCGCTCGCGCCGAGCCAGCGGAAGCTCTTGCCCTGGAGCGCGGAGCGCCACGCCGCGTTGTCGTTGATGTCGATCGCGACCGCGGACTCGTGGTTGCTGCGGCCTGGAGAGGCCGCGAGGCCGATGCCGCAGCGACCCGTCTGGTACCAGCGATGGAGGAGGTACTGCTGCGGCAGGGTGCGGAGCGCCGAGTTGATCGTCATCGTCACGTTGCGCGCCTTCTGCGCCTGGACGAGCGCCGTCGCCGCGTTCGTCTGCAGATACGGAAACACGGCGGCGCCGAGCGCGAGCCCTGGCGTCTTGTCGATCCGCGCGAACGTGTTCGGGCGGAGGCACTGGATCTCCTCGACGAGCTGCGTCGCGAGGCCCTTCACCGACGTGGTCGAGCAGCTCTGCGTGACCGCTGCGGACACCGGATCGGTCGCGACCAGCGCGGCGCTCGTCGATCCGACGGGCCCGTCGTCGTGCTCGTGATGGTCCGGCGGCGCCGGCTCCGGCGACTCGCCCGAGCAGGCGAGCGCGCCGAAGGCCATGGAGAGAGCGACGACGCGGGCGAGCCGATGCGCGAGCACGGCGCACCCCATGCACCTCGCGGGCCGCGTCGCTGCGCGGCGGCCGACGCGCACGACCCCGCGCGATTCGCGCGCGAGCCGTCACATGCGGTGGCGCGACCACCTGGTGCGACGGCTCTCGCGCTCACGCCGAGCTCGCGAGGGCTCGCGATCGATCGCGCGCCGTCACGATGTGCGAGGTGCTCCACCCGCGAGCAGCTTGTAGGAGCCGAGCACCAACATCGCACCGACCACCGCCACCGCCCATCCCGCGGTGAGCGCGCGGCTCACCATCGCGAAGCCACCGAGCAGGCCGCCGACGCCGGCGGCCAAGAGCACGTATCCGATCATGTCTTTCATGGAATGAATCTCCGCAAGTCGAGCGCGCGCGTGCGCGCTCGATCCCAAAAGGTTCGAAGGCCCGGATCAGCCTTCGTGCGGAGGTCCACGCCCGAGCGGCAGGGCGTTCGGAATGCGATGCTCGCGACGGTGCTCGCCCGCCGCGATCGTGAGACCGACGAACGGCGACGGGCCGATCGCGACGACGGACGGGAGCGCGGCGACGCCGATCGCGTCACGCGCCGCCTCGGGGCGACCGTGGTCGCCCGCGCCCCGCGAGCGCTCGAGCTGCGGCTCGCCGTTTCGGATCGCCGCGACGCGCGCCGTCGCGGTGATCGGCGCGAAGACCGCTTCGCTCCGTGAGACGACGCGCGGCTTGGCCGACGCGAACGCGGGCGCGACGCTCCCGAGCAGCACGACCACGAGCTGCAGGAAGGCGAGCGCGAGGGCTCTCGGAGGTCGGCGCGACGCGAGGCTCAACTCGCCTCAATGTTGCGGTCGCGAGCGGTCTCGTCAACCGGATCCTGCGTTGCGCTATCTCGCCGTGCACCCTAGAGTTCCGGCCCCGGATGCGCGAGCAACTCGAACGCTACCTGCTCGTCATCGCGATCGGCGCCGCCGTCGCGATCGGCGCCAAGCGCGTCGGCACGCCGTACAACGTCGCGCTCGTCGTCATCGGCCTCATCCTCGTCTTCGCCGACGTGCTCCCACACGCGCCGATGGACCCCGAGCTCGTGCTCGTGGCGTTCCTCCCCGTGCTCGTCTTCGAGGGCGCGCTCTTCACCGACGCCGACAGCCTTCGAGGCGCGAGCCGCCCGATCCTCGCGCTCGCCGTCCCGGGTGTTGCGATTTCCATCGTCGGCACCGCCGGGGTGGCGACGCTGGCGCTCGGGCTCCCGTTCACGGCGGCGCTCCTGCTCGGCGCGCTCCTCGCG
This sequence comes from Labilithrix sp., assembly GCA_019637175.1. Taxonomy (GTDB): domain Bacteria; phylum Myxococcota_A; class Polyangia; order Polyangiales; family Polyangiaceae; genus Labilithrix. The sequence continues at coordinate 41,003 of JAHBWD010000051.1, forward strand.
ATCACCGACACCGTCAGCGTCCTGCTCGCGTTCCGCAGCACGCGCGTCCCGCATCGCCTCGCGGCGATCATGGAAGGAGAGAGCCTCTTCAACGACGGCACGGCTCTCGTCCTCGTCGCGCTCGCGGCCACCGCGGTGTCGACCGGGAAGGTGGAGGCGGCGTCGACCGTGCGGATGCTCTTCATCGCCATCCTCGGCGGCCTCGCGCTCGGCTTCGCGTTCGGCGCGATCGGCGCGGCCGCGCTGCGCCGAATGCCGGATCACCTGACGGCGATCCTCGCCTCGGTCGTGCTCGTCTTCGCGACCTCGCTGCTCGCCGAGCGCGTGCACGCCTCGCCCGTCATCGCGGTCGTCGTCGCCGGGCTCATGGTCGGCAAGGCCGCGCGGCGCGCGCTCGAGCCCTCGCGCGTGCTCGCGCTCCAGGGCTTCTGGGAGGTCACCGGCTTCGGCATCAACGTGCTGCTGTTCCTGCTCGTCGGCATCCAGATCGACGCGCGCATGTTCATCGACGAGGCCGGATCGATCTTGATCGCGGTCGTCGCGCTGCACGTGGGGCGCGCCGTCGCCGTCTACGGATGCTTCGCCGTGCTCCGCGCGACGCGACGCGACGTCGTGCCGATGCGCTGGCAGCACGTGATGGTCTTCGGGAACATCAAGGGCGCGCTCTCGATGGCCGCCGTCCTCGCGCTGCCCGCGGACTTGCCGCACCGCGCGCGGCTCGTCACCGTCGTCTTCGGCGTGACGTTCGTGACGCTCCTCATGCAAGCGCTCCCGTTCAAGCGGGTGCTCGGCGCGCTCGGCGTCGCCGCGTCCGGAGCCGACGATCCGTTCGACGTCGCGCGCGCGCGCCTGATCGCGGCGCGCACGGGCCAGATGGAGCTCGACTCGCTCCTCGCGACCGGCCTCGTGTCTCGGCGCGAGCACGCCGAGCGGCGGGCCGCGTTCCAGCGCATCGTCATCCAGTCGGAGGCGGCGCTCCGTACGCCGGAGGCCGACGCCGCCGACGACGAGATCATCGACGGCACCGTGCTCAACGCCCAGAAAGCGGCGCTCCTCGACGCCGCGCGGCGCGGCCTCGTCGCGTCCGACACCGCCGAGCGCGAGCTCGGCGAGATCGACCGGCGCCTCGTGCGCTTGGGCCTTCACGGTCACGAGGGCCCCGAGCAGGAGAAGGAGGCGTGATGCGAATCTTGATCGCCGGCGCGGGGCGAGGAGGCCTCAGCCTCGCCGTTCACCTCCAGCAGCTCGGCAACGACGTGATGATCGTCGAGCGCGACGCCGCGGTCGCCAAGCGAGCCTCGGAGGAGCACGGCATCGTCGCGTTCGCGGGCGACGCTTCCGACTCGTCGGTGCTCAAGCAGACCGATCCCGCGCGCCGCGACGCGGTCCTCGCGATGCTGAACCGCGACGCCGACAACCTCGCGGTCGCGATGCTCGCGCGATCGCTCGGCGCGAGGCGCGTCATCGTTCGCATGCGCGATCCCGAGTATCGCGAAGTGTACGAGGCCGCGGGCATCAGCCAGATCTTGTCCGAGACCGAGGTGCTGATCGGCGCGCTCGCCACCGCGATCGAGTACGAAGCGGTACGGCACTCGATGGTCTTGGGATCGGGCGAGGCGATCGCCGTCGAGCTCAAGATCCCGGAGCGCGCGTGGGTCGTCGGTCGCGCCGTCAGCGAGGTCGCCGCGCACACCGCGTTCCCTCGGTCGTGCGTGATCGCGGGCATGACGCACGCGGGCGCCGTCTCGGCGCCGCGCGGCGCGAGCGTGGTCGAGGCGGGCATGCAGCTGCTCTTGGTCACCGCGCGGGCCGATCTGCCCGACGCGATCGCCTTCTTCCTGCGCGACAGGTGAGGGAGCTCGAGCGTGAGGCGCGGCGCGCTGGCGCCGCGCTTGCAGAGTCGCACGGGCATGGGAACCAAGAGCACGGCCACTGAAGCCGTTCGCGAGGCGCTCGACGAGCTCGAACGCCTCAACGAGCAGATCCAGCTCAAGCTGCACCTCGCGGGCATGGACGCGAAGAAGGCCTACGACGAGAAGCTCGAGCCTCGCCTGCGCGAGGCGCGCGCGCACGCCGCCGAGGCGAAAGAGCACTCGAAGGAGAAGGTCGAAGACGCGGTGAAGGCGCTGCGCGAGTTCGTCGCGCGCCTCGCGTCGCACGCGCCCTGAGCTACTTGCCGGCGCGCGAGTTTCCCGCGGCCGCGACGGCGTACTCCGCTTCGACGTCGCCCGAGGGCGTGAAGACGCGGACGGCGCCGCCGCGCTCGTACGCCGCGAGCGTGCGCGCGCGCGCGACGGCCGCGTGCTTCTCGCCGAGCACCTCCGTCTGGCTGTCGCCCTTCAAGCGCACGACCCACACGCCGTCGACCGGGACCACTTCGTAGACGAGGCTTGCCATGCGGGGCCTGCCAGCACGAAGCGCTCCAGGTCGACGCGCGCCGTGGCCGCGCGGCGCAGCGAGGCAAAGAGTCACGCGCGCGCGAAAGCGCTATCGTGTCTCGAAGGATCTCGATGAAGCGCGTCGCCCCCGAGCGCCGGCCCGTCATGAGCTCGCGCGCGATGCGCGAGCTCGATCGCGTGCTCCGTGCCGTCGCGCCGAAGGACGTCGTCGTCTCTCTCGTCGGCGAGAGCGGCACGGGCAAGGAGCTGCTCGCGCGGCGCATCCACGATCTGTCGCCGCGTCGCGCGGGGCCGTTCATCCCGATCAACTGCGCGGCGATCCCCGACGCGCTCTTCGAGAGCGAGCTGTTCGGCCACGAGCGGGGCGCGTTCACCGGCGCGACCACGCGCGCGCGAGGAAAGCTCGACGCCGCCGACGGCGGCACGCTCTTCCTCGACGAGATCGGCGAGATGCCGCTCGCCGTCCAGGCCAAGCTCCTGCGCTTCCTCGAGAACCACAAGTTCATGCGCGTCGGCGGCAGCGCCAAGATCTCGGTCGACGCGCGCGTCGTCTCGGCGACGCTGCGGCCCCTCGAAGACGAGGTGAGCGCGGGGCGTTTTCGCGCGGATCTGCTCTACCGCATCCAGGGCATCCCGCTCCGCGTTCCGCCGCTCCGCGAGCGCGCCGCCGACGTGGGGCCGCTGCTCGCGCAGCTCACGAGGGAGATCTGCGACAAGCACGAGACGAAGCCGCCTCGCTACACGCGCGCGGCGAACGCCGCGCTTCGCGCGTACGCGTGGCCCGGCAACGTCCGCGAGCTGCGCAACGTCGTCGAGCTCGTGTGCCTCCTGCGCGAAGGCAAACCCGCGCGGCTCCGCGATCTGCCCGAGGCCGTGCAGCGCGCGGCGCGCCCCTCGATCACCACGCGCGAGACGCTCGAGATACGCCTCGACCGCTCGCTCCACGAGACCGTCGACGACGTCGTGCGCGCCGCGCTCGCGCTCGAAGGAGGCAACCGCTCGCGCGCCGCCCAGCGCCTGGGGATCAGCCTGCGCACGATGCAGCGCTTCGTGGCGCGCTTGGGTGCCCCTTCGAGGATGCCGATTCGGCACTGAGCGTCCACCGTCGCTCTCGAACGTGTGCCAATACGGCACATTGGCGGCGGCGCCGGCCACGAAGCGCGCGCGGGCGCGCGCGCTCGTCGCTGGTCGCGGGGATTAACCGCGTTGGTATCGACGTTGCTCATGCGCGCGCGTGGCGCCACGCCCCGGCTTTCCCTTCGCGACCGCGATGCGGCGGACGCTCCGCGACGGCTACGGCATCGACGATCTCCGCGCCGACGTCCTCGCCGGCGTCGTCGTCGGCGTCGTCGCCCTGCCGCTGTCGATGGCCCTCGCGATCGCGGTCGGCGCGCCCCCGCAGCACGGCCTCTATACGGCCATCGTCGCGGGCGCGTCGTCGGCGCTCTTCGGCGGCTGCAAGCTCCAAGTCACCGGACCCACCGCCGCGTTCGTCGTCATCCTCGCGCCGATCGTGAGCAAGCACGGTCTGTCCGGTCTCTTGACCGCGGGCTTCATGGCCGGCGTGATCCTCATCGTGCTCGGCGCGGCGCGCCTCGGCGCCCTGATTCGCTTCGTGCCCTATCCGGTGACGACGGGCTTCACGACCGGCATCGCGACGGTCATCGCCACCCTCCAGATCAAGGACGTCTTCGGTCTACGGACCGGGCCCCTCCCCGATCGCTACGTCGACAAGCTCGCGACGCTTTGGGCGGCGCGCGGCACGGCGAGCGTTCGCGAGCTCGCCGTCGCGGCGGGCACGCTCGCGCTGCTCGTCACGATCCCGCGCGTGATCCGGAGGATCCCCGCGCCGCTCATCGCGATCGCGATCGCTTCGTCGATCTGCGCGGCGATCCATCGCTCCGATCCCGACTTCGCGATCCAGACCATCGGGTCGCGGTTCCACACGACCGTCGCCGGCGTCGAGGTCGCCGGCATTCCCGGGGTCGTGCCCGCGCCCGCGCTCCCGTGGGGGAGCGGCGTGCCGAGCCTCGCGCTCCTCGGCGATCTGCTCGGGCCTGCGTTCGCGATCGCGATGCTGGGCGCGATCGAGTCGCTGCTCTCCGCGGTGATCGCCGACGGGATGACCAACACCAAGCACGACCCCAACGCCGAGCTCGTCGGCCTCGGCATCGGCAACATGCTCGCGCCGATCTTCGGGGGCATCGCCGCGACCGGAGCCCTCGCGCGTACCGCGACGAACGTTCGCGGCGGGGCGCGCTCGCCCGTCGCCGCGGTCGCCCACGCGGTCTTCGTCCTCCTGTCGATCCTGCTCTTCGCGCCGTTCGTCGCCGACGTGCCGATGGCGTCGCTCGCGGCGCTGCTGCTCGTCGTCGCCTGGAACATGTCGGAGGTCCACACCTTCGCACGGTTGCTCAGGGTCTCGCCTCGCGGCGATCGGTTCGTGCTCGTGACGTGCCTGCTCCTCACGGTGTTCTTCGACATGGTCGTCGCCGTCGCGATCGGCTTCGTGCTCGCCGCGGTGCTCTTCATGCGCCGCATGGCGGAGATGACCGAGTCGAGCCTCACGCTCGACGCCTCGAGAGACGGCGCCTCGCGGCCGCCGAGGGGCGTCGTCGTCTACGCGATCAACGGGCCGCTCTTCTTCGGCGCGGCGCAGAAGGCGATGGCGTTGCTCTTCGACATCCGCGCGTCGTCGTACGACGTCCTCGTCATCCACGTCGGCCGGGTCTCGGTCATCGACGCCACCGGATTCGTGGCGCTCGAGAACGCGATCGGGCGCGTCGTGCGCGGCGGCAAGCCGGTCGTGCTCGCGGGCCCGCTCCCCGAGCCGCGCGCGATGTTCGACGAGGCGCTGCTCCGATCGAAGGTCGACGGGCTCCACGTCGCCGACACGCTCGATGCGGCGCTGCGCCTCGCTGCCGAGCTTGCCGCCTGCGAGCGACGCCGCGTGCGGAGTGCTACGTCGTGAGGGATGAATCGCTCGCCTTCGAGGTATTGGCTGCCGGCGATCATGGCGCTGATCGTCGCGAGCTTCGTGACCGCGACCGCGTTCGTCCACTGGCGGATGCGCGCCATCGACGCGAGCGCGCTCGACATCGCGAACAACGCCGCGCCGAGCATCGAGCGCCTGTCGAGCGCGCGCGCCGAAGCGCGACATCTCCAGCTCGTGCTCGACGAACAGCTCGACGACCTCGACCTCGGCCGGCCGTTCGACGCTCGCGCCGTCGAGGACGCGCGCGCGGGGCTCGACCGCGCCATCGACGACTACCTCGCGCTGCCCGCGCTCAGCGCCGAGCACGACGTGCGACACGAGATCCTCGACGCGCGACACGAGGTCGATCGCCAGATCGCGCGCATCGAGGCCGAGGCCTCTCCGTCGGCGCGGCGCCTCGTGGCGCCCGAGCTTCGCGAGCAGGTTCGCGCCGCCAACGATCGGCTCATCGCGACGTTGCGCCAGGGCATCGAGCTCAACGCCGAGAGCGCCCGCGACCAGGCCGTCTTGATCCGGGACCTCCGCAGCAAGTGGTCGTCGACCGCGATGGCCTTCGACATCGCGTGCACCGGGCTCGCGATCGGCGGCGCGGTGCTCCTCCATCGCGTGGCGCGCGCGCACGCCGCGCTCGTCGAACGTCACCGCGCGCTCCAAGAAGAGCGTGCGTCGGAGCTCGAGCACTTCGCCGGTCGCGTCGCCCACGACATCCTGAGCCCCCTCGGCACCGTCTCGTTGAGCATGGACCTCGCGTCGCGCGCGGCGGGCGACGCGGAGCGCCAGGTCCTCCAGCGGGGTCACGCGGCGCTCGCGCGGGTCAAGACGCTGGTCAACGGCATGCTCGACTTCGCGCGCGCGGGGGGCCGCCCCGATCCCGCCGCGCGCGCCGATCTCGGCGCGACGCTGAGCGACATCGGCGCCGAGCTTCGCCCCGTCGCGGCCGAGGCGCACGCCGAGCTCGTGATCGACGATCCCGGCGCGCCGCTCTACGTCGCGTGTCACCCCGGCGTCTTGAGCAGCCTCGTCGCGAACCTCACGCGCAACGCGATCAAGTACATCGGCGACGGTCCGCTGCGTCGGATCCACGTCCACGTCGCGCAGCGGGCCTCGGTCGTGCACGTCGAGGTCGAAGACACCGGGCCTGGCCTCGCGCCCGAGATCGAAGAGCGCGTCTTCGAGCCCTACGTACGCGCGCCGAACGCGACGCAGCCGGGCGTGGGGCTCGGGCTCGCGACCGTCAAGCGCCTCGCGGAGGCGCACGGCGGCCGCGTCGGCGTGCGCACGCGCGCGGGGCTCGGGAGCACGTTCTGGTTCGAGCTCCCCGCGGTCGCGCCGCCGACGCCTTCTTGAATCAGAGCTCCTGAGACGACGATCCGTCCTCGAGCGGGATCTCCTTCACGTCGTCGCCCAGGGCGCGGAGGTCGTTCACCTTGATGCGTCGGTTCGACACGCTGAAGACGAAGTCGTCCATGATGATGCTGCGCCTGACCTCGCTCGAGGCGTTGGTCCACCAGTTCATGCACGCCGAGCTCTCGTAGCTGCCGTACTGCCCGTTGGGGTGCGCGACGCGGCCGCGCGCCTCGAAGCCTCCGCCCGGCGTGACGCCGTAGACCATCAGCCCGCTGAACGTCATGTTCGCGCCGTACGAGCCGTTTCCGGCGCCTCCCTCGCAGATCGTCATCGGGAGCGCGAGGAGCTGCTTGGGGCCGAAGTAGGTGAACGCGAGGTGGTTGGTGAGCGCCTCGGAGCTCGAGCCTCGGGTGCCGATGACCTCTTTGTGGGCGAGGCGCGGGTTCTGGGGATCGCTCACGTCGAAGATCTGGAGGAGCACGCCGGTGAAGTACGCGAAGCTCCCGTGATCCTCGGAGTCGTAGCCGATCGTCAAGAGGTGGCTCGCGTCCATCATGTGCATGTACGTGGAGAAGCCCGGGATCTTCAGCTCGGCGAGGGTGCGCGGCGCGCGCGGATCCGACAGATCGAAGACGAAGAGCGGATCGGTCTTCTTGAACGTGACGACGTAGCCGCGATCGCCGTCGAAGCGCACCGAGCGGATGTCCTCGCTCTTGGCGATGTGATCGAGCTGCCCGATGACGTCGAGCTTCTGACCCTGATCCTCGAGCACGCTGAGCGTGTTGTGCGCGTCGGGGCTGGGGAGGTGCCCCGTCGTCGTGGCGATGCGGAGCTTGCCGTCCTTCTCGTCCATGGCGAACTGGTTGAGCACGCGCCCTTTCACGACGCCGCTCGTGCGATAGCTCGTCGCGAGCGGCGAGGTGCCGATCGAGAACTTGTGGATGGTCGACAGCTCCCGCTCCGCGCGGCCTTCGTACCAGCCCCAGCCGGCCTGCTGCCCGTGCGGGACGGCCATGTAGATCGCCTCGCTCGACGCGAAGACCGCGCCCGGCTTGCTGATGACCGAGACCATCTTCACCGCGGGATCCGCGCCGAGATCCAGCGAGAGCACGCTCGTGACCGCCGCGCCGTCGGGCATGCTCGAGCGGAAGAGGAGGGCGCCGGGCGCCTGACCGCCGCTGTCTTTCGTGACGGGGAGCACGCGGCTGACGTCGATCGCGGCGACCCTCGCCTCGTTCTGCCGCACGAGCTCGTCGTAGGCGGCGTTGATCGCGTCTTCGCCGGCGCCGCTCTTCAGCCCCTCGGGGTACGTCGACCAGTACGACGCGCCGTTCGGCGGCTGTTGAGACAGCACGGTGTGCACCGTGCTCCCGACGCGGCGGGCCGCGAGCAGCGAGCTCGACGACTCGATCGTTCGCAGGAGCTTCGGCGCGGCGCGATCGGCGATGTCGAAGATCGAGATGACCGTCGCGCTGCCGTCACCCTGGAAGCTGCACTGGTAGCCGTACGTGCACTCGGAGGCGCCGCCGTACGAAGGACGCCCGTACCGTCCGCTCTGTCCGTTCTGCCCGTTCTGCGACACCGCCGAGTAGACGAGCGCGCGATCGCCGTCGACGAAGAGCTTCTTCGCCGTGCCGGGCAGCGCCACCTTCGCGATCTCGTGCGCGGTCGCGGCGGGCCACGCCTCGACGATGCGGAGGTGCGAGCCGCTGGCGACGTAGATGTGCTTCGTGTCGTTCTTGACGAAGTCGGCCTCGTCGACGCCCGCGATCTGGTTGTTGGTCCCCGAGACCTGGCTCGCCCCGCCGCCGGCGCTCTGGCTCGGCCCGGACGCGGCGTCGTCGGAGCTCTCCGCGGAGCTGACGCCGAAGAGCCCGACGCTCCTCGCGGGCGGCTTGAGGGCCTCGCATCGCTTGCGCGCGATCGCGTTGGCGCGCGCGGCGTGGACGCTCTGGTGCATGTCTTCGCGGAGCTTCTCGCGCACGATCTCCGGCGCACCCGCGGGATCGGTCTCGAGGAGCTCGGCGCGGAACGGCCCCGCCGCGGTCGCGGGCGCGGGCGGCGTCATCGACGCCGCCACGGCGTCGATGCACTGGTTGTATTCCTCCTCGGAGCCCGACGAGCATCCGGGCAGGCTCCCGACGAGAGCGACGAGAATCGGCGGCGCGAAAGGAAGGAGGATCCTCTTCATGGCCCGCCCCTTTCGCAAAGGCGGTGCCATGCAGAGAACGACGGAAAACTCGGCGTTCCGCCGCGCGCGCCCCTGTCATCGACGCCAGTCGCACGACACCGAAGTCAGGGCCAGAGCGACTCCCAGACGGGGCTGCAGCCGAAGGCGGCTCTCGAGCGCGCTTCCGCGGGCGCGAGCGCGCGAGCGCCGAGCAAGCCGCTCACCGCGAGCGCGAACCCCGCGAGAATGTCGACGAGGTAGTGCCACCTCAAGAACATCGTGGCGATCACGATCTGCGACGTCGTGTGGCCCGTCAGCTCGGCGTCGAGGTCGGCGACATGGACGTGTCGATCCCTGAGCTTGCTGCCGCTTCGACGGCAGCGCGATGCGGCAGCAGGATCGAGGAACCGGTTGAGCGCTCGGCAGTCAACCATCGAGAAGTGCACGGGAGGGGAGTCGAACCCCTACGCCTTGCGGCGGCGGAACCTAAATCCGCTGCGTCTGCCAGTTTCGCCACCCGTGCGGGGAGGTCGCGGCTCCTAGCATAGCGCCGCGGGCCGCTCTCGGACACCGCTCGAGGTCGCGTCGTCAGCGGTCGAGGCAGACGCTCACGCAGTCTCTGCAGCCCGGGCAGCTCGACGCGCACTCGCACTGGGCGGGACCGCCGGAGCAACCGCTCCCGGGCTTGTCGCAGGGCTGGGCGCACAGCGCCGTCGCGCCCTGATAGACGCACGTGAGGCCGACCGGACAGACCGCGGCGTCACACGCGCTCGTCGTCGACGGCGAGCACGCGGCGACGCAGGCCGCGACCGTCTCGAAGTTGTTCGCGTTGCCTTGGCAGCCGCCGTAGATGAACGCCTCGCACTTGGCCGTCGCCTGGTTGAACCAGAAGCGTTGCATCGCGGCCTCGCAGGGGCCGATCTCCTGCGGGAGCGTGCATGTGCTAGCCGCACCGCCGCCGCTGCCACTACTACCACCGCCGCCGCCGTCGTCGCTTCCAGCGTCACCGATCGACGGGGTCGTGCTTCCTCCGCACGCGACGAGGACGAGGCCGATCAGCACGGCCGCGAGTGTTCGATTCATGGCTCGAAGTCTAGCGCGCGCGCGCCGTGCCGCCGCCGGTCGCGCTCGGGAACGGATGCTCCTTGAGCAGCTTGTTCGCGAGGAACATGCGGTAGCGGCTGTCGGCGACGCCCCGCTCGCACGTGCCCGACATGAACGCCGCGAGGCGCTCCTCGGCTGGACGCGCGGAGCACTTCGCCAGCGACGCCTTGATGATCTTCACCGCCGCGCGCGCGCAGATCTCCGGGTCGACGAGCGCCTTCTGCGGATCCGGCAGGTGACGCTTGTCGATCTGGAAGAGGCAGTACCACTGCCCGTTGCTCGACTTCGCGCTCGGCTTGAGGCGGCTCTCGTACCACGCGATCGCCACGAGCATCGCCGCCGTGCGCTCCTCGCCGTGATCGTCGAAGAGCGGCTCGCTCTCGGCCACGCGCGCGATCGCCTCGGCAGACTTTTCGAACGTCGCCCGCCACGGCGCCTGCGGCTCGAGCGCCACCATCAGGCCGACGACCCACTGTACGGGGACGCTCATTGGAGCCCCAACATTCGATCCCTTCGCCGATCATGCAAGCGCTCGATGACGCGAGCGAGTGTTTCCGGTAGCTTACGAACGTGGTCCGAAGCCGAAAAAACAAGCTCGCGGCGTCGTTCGTCGTCACCGTCTCCGCGCTGCCCGTGATCGCCGGCGCGTCTGCGTGTCGAAAGACGACGGTGGATCCCGATCCGGAGCCGGCGGCGAAGCGCGGCACGACGGGCGTCTATCGCAACGGCGACACTTGCTACATGAGCGTGCCGGTGAGCTGCCCGCCGGGGCTCGCTTGCAATCCTCCGGCGCCGCCGCCCGTCGACTGTCCGCCGAGCCACCTCGACGCGGGCGAGACCGCGCCGCCTTCGAAGCGTCCGCCGGGCAAAGAGGCGTGGCTGCGGGTGAAGCCTCACCTCTACGCCGCGTCGTTCGGCTGCTCGTACACGCCCGAGCAGTTCTGCACGCCGGCGGGATCGCCGCACGAGTGCCTCGCGCGCGGAGAGACCGTCAAGGTCGCGTGCACGTCGATCGCCGACGCGGGGCCGACGCGCTTCTCGCTCGCGCCGTTCACTTACAAGGACGGGCTCGGCGTGTGCCACGAGATCCCGGCGATGGAGTGCGGCGAGGGTGACTGCGCCGACGCCATGCCCGAAGGTCGGGTCGTCGACTGCGCGCCGTGATCAGTCGTCGTCGTCGCCGAGGATCGCGCCGCTTGCGTCGCGGAGGCCGAGGCGCGCGACGAGCCGCTGGAGGAAGCGACGGCTCACGCCGGCTTGCTCGGCGGCGCGCGTCAGGTTCCCGTCGGTCTTCTTCATCATCGCGCGCACGTAGATGCTTTCGAACTCGCTCGTCCACGCGAGCCGCGCGTCTTTGAGCGGTAAGTGGAGCGGGACGATGCTCTCGACGCCGGCGGGCAGCACGCCCGCGGCCTCCGCCGGCGCGCCCGCGAACGCGCCCGTCTGCCCGAGCGTGACCGCGCGCTCGATCGTGTTTCGAAGCTCGCGCACGTTGCCCGGCCACGGCCGCGCGCGGAGCGACTCGACGAGCTCCGCGGGCAGCGCGGCGCCGGCGGCGCCCGACTTCGCCGCGATCTTCGCGTAGAGGTGCGCGGCGAGCTGCGGGATGTCGTCGCGGCGCGCGCGCAAGGGAGGGAGCGAGACCTCCACGACCGCGAGGCGATAGTAGAGATCCTCGCGGAACGTGCCCTCGTTCACCATCTGCGCGAGCTTGCGGTTCGTCGCCGCGACGATGCGCACGTCGACGTCGGTCTCCTTCGTGGCGCCGACGCGGCGGACGCGTCGCGACTCGATCGCGCGGAGCAGCTTCGCCTGCATCGCGAGCGGCATCTCGCCGATCTCGTCGAGGAAGAGCGTTCCGCCGCTCGCCTCTTCGAACGCGCCCGCGCGGTTCTGCACGGCGCCGGTGAACGCGCCGCGCACGTGACCGAACAGCTCGCTCTCGAAGAGCGCCTCGGGGATCGCGCCGCAGTCGACGGGGACGAAGGGCCCGCCCCTGCGCGCCGAAGCGGCGTGCAACGCGCGGGCGGCGACGTCTTTGCCCGTCCCCGTCTCGCCCTGCACGAGGAGCGTGGTGTCGGAGGCGGCGACGCGCTCGAGCACGGCGTAGACTTGGCGCATTTCCAAGCTCGCGCCGACGAGCTCGCCGAACGAGGTCTGATCGGAGATCGCGACGAACGCAGGCTCGCCGCTCGCCTCGATCCGGAACGCGGAGCCTCCGCATCGCACGACGGTGCCGACGGGCACGTCGGCCTCGCGTACGCGGACGTCGCCGACGAACGTTCCGTTCGTGCTCTCGAGATCGCGTAGCGTGACGGCGTCGGCCTTCACGACGAGCTCGCAGTGCACGCGCGAGACGGCGCGATCGGCGAGGACGAGGGCGCAGCCGGCGGCGCTGCCGACCTTCGCGCCGCCGCTCTCGATTCGCGCGCGCGCGCCGCGCGAAGGTCCCTCGACCGCGAGCAGCTCGACCGAGAGCACGCGGACGCCGCGCCGATCGAGGAGAACTCGCTCGGTCGCGTCGAGGGTGAACTCGGACATCGACGTCATCGTACAACGGGAGGCGGGCCGTGACGACGCGCTCGCTCAGCGCGTGTCTGCACGCGCGTCCAGGGGCACCGAGCGGAACGCTCAGTGCCCGTCGTCGTACGGATTCGGCGGAGGCTTGCGCGTGGCCGGCGGCTGCGGCGTCGAAGCGGGCGGGGTCGCGCCCGCCGGCGTTCGCACGAGAGGCTTGCTCCCCGGCTTGAGCGGCGTCGCGCTCGTCGCGCTCGTCGCCGACGGCGGCGCTTCCGCGCTCGTCGCGCCGGTCGCGCTCGTCGCGCTCGTCGCGCTCGTCGCGCTCGTCGTGCGTGCCGCGCCCGCGTCGACGATGGCCGTCGCCGAGGTGGAAGGCTCGGCGGATCCCGCGGTCGCGATCGGCGTGCTCGATCGCGTCGCGGCGAAGAAGATGACGGCGCCCGCGAGCGCCGCCGTGCCGACGCCGACCGCCAGCGGAAGCGCCCACCGGTTCGTTCGCGGCGCGATCGCTTGCTCCGGCGCGATCTCCGGCGACGCGTAGGCGCGCTGCGACGCGTCGTGGAACGAGAGCTGCGTCTCACCGACGTCGGATCGGAGCGTTCTCACGGGCGGCGGCGACATCACGCCCGCGGAGAGCTGCGTCGGGTTCACCCCGACCACCGGCAGCGTCGTCGCAGGCTCCGCCGGTTTGTCGGGCGCGCCGTCCATGCGCGGCGTCATCGGCTTCGTCGACGGCACCACGGTGGCGGCGCCGATCCCGCTCTTGTCGGTGGAGGGCGCGCCGGGCCCGCCGCCCATCTTCGGCGTCGCCGCGGTCACCGTCGCCGGGATCGCCTGCGGATCGATCTGCGTCGACGGCGCGTCGTCGTTCGGCGCCTCGACGCCCATCAGGCTCGCCACCGACGGCTCGTGCGCGAGCTTTCCTCGCACGAGCGCGCGTCGCTCTTCGATCTGCGCGCCCACGAGCTCGCGCACCGTCGCCGCGACCTCCGTGGGCCCCGCGAGGAGCTTGGCGTCGGTCGCGCTCGCCTCGAGCGCGGCCGCCATCGCCGCGGCGTTGTCGAAGCGATCGTTGCGGTCTTTCGCGAGCGCGCACGCGATCACGGCGTCGAGCGCGGGGCCGAGATCTTTCGCCACGTGCGAGACCGGCTCGGGCTGGTGTTCGAGGAGGCGCTGGAGCGTCTCCGCTTCGTTGTCGGCGCGGAAGCACCGCTTGCCCGTGAGCGCCTCCCACAAGACGATCCCCATCGCGAACAGATCGAAGCGCCGATCGATCGCCTCGCCCTTGAGGTACTCGGGCGCCATGTACGCGAGCTTGCCCTTCAGGCTGCCCTCGCTCGTCGACTGCATGTTCTTGCGCGCGAACTTGGCGACGCCGAAGTCGGCCACGCGCGCCATGCCGTCGCTCCCTACGAGGATGTTCACCGGCGAGATGTCGCGATGCACGAGCCCGACCGGGCGCCCTCGCTCGTCGACGAGCTCGTGCGCCGCGTGGAGGCCGGCGAGCGCGTCGAGCGCGACGCGCACGGCGACGCGCGGAGGGAGACGCTTGTCTTGCCGGCTCGCCTTGACGAGCAGCTCGCCGAGCGAGGCGCCCTCGATGTAGTCCATGACGAGGCTGATCGAGTCGCCGTCGATCTCCACGTCGCGCACGTCGACTACGTTGGCGTGGTGAATCATCGACGCCAAGCGCGCCTCGGCGACGAGCTCGGAGCGGAAGCTCGGATCGTCGAGGAGGTGTCGGTGCGGCTTCTTGATCGCGACGAGCTGTCGGAAGCCGAGGGCGCCGCGCACGGTGCCGACCCACACCGTGGCCATCCCGCCGGCCGCGAGCTTCAGGATCGTGTCGTAGCGCGACGCGGAGGTGCCGCCGGCCATCGTGCGGTCATCGTATCGCAGCTCGTCAAAAGCGGACGAGCGTTCCGCCCGCGAGGCCGCCGCCGGGCAGGGGACCGACGTGCGCGCCGGCCCAGCCCGCGCGCGTCGGCTTGCCCTCCCAGTCGGTGAACACCGCGCCGATCACGACGGTCGCCACCGCGAAGAGCGCCGTCGCTCCGATCGCGACGTTCGCGACCGTCTGCGACGACTCGCCGTCGTTCTTGAGGACGCCGCAGCCGGCGAGACCCGCGGACTCGCAGCCGAGGGCCACGAACTCGTCGTGCTTCGACTTCGTCTTCAGCATGAAGAACGTCGCCGCCGCTCCGGCGACGACCGTCGCGCCGATCCCGGCGAAGAAGACGATCGGCGGGAGCTTGTCGCGCGCCGGCCGCGGCGCGATCGGCGCTTCGCCCGCCGGAGCTTGCTCCGCGGGCGCGGCGGGCGCGGCGGGCGCGTGGGGCGTCACGGTCGCCGGCTCGGCGCTCTTCGGCGTTCCCACGACGACCGCGATCTGATCGGGCTTCACGTCGACGCTCCTCGACTGCGGCTCGCCGTCGACGCTCACCACCACCGTGTGCGGCCCGACGCGCGACCACGCGGGCTTCTTCGTATCGAGCGTCGCGCCGTCGATCGTCGCGGTGCAGTGCGACGACGCCGGGCACTCGACGCGGACGCGGCCCGCCCGCCCGCCGAGCTTCTGCTTCGCCGCCTCGACGCTCGGCTTGAGCGTCCCCGAGATCGGACCGCGCGCGCTCCGCTCGATCAGCTCGCTCCCGATCACGGGATCGTCGGCGTCGACCGCCGCGTCGAGCCCTGCCTGGAGGGCGACGTCGCTCGGCGCGATCGCGTCGGCCTCCGCGAACGCCTTCGCCGCCGCCGCGAAGTCGCCGCGCTTGTGAGCGACGACGCCGCGATCGTAGGCCTCTTTCGCGCGCGCTTTCTCCGTCTGCGCGCCGGCGATCGCCGGCGCGAGCAGGATCGCGATCGCGATCGCGGCGCGCTTCACTTGCACGATCCCGCTCCGCGGCAGGTGCAGCCCCCCGCGGGGCACGTGACGGTGCAGGTCGCGCTGATCTCGCAGTCGGTCGTGCAGCCGCCGCCTTCGCAGATCACGTTGCACACCGCGCCGGGGCGGCAGGTGGCGTCGCACCCGCCTCCGGAGCAGGAGAATGTGCATGTTGCACCCGATTCGCACTCCGGCTTACAGCCGCCCTTCGAGCAGTCGACCGTGCACGCGCTCCCCGGCTTGCACTCGGGCGAGCAAGCGCTCTGGGCGCAGGTGATCGCGCAGCGCTGCGCGGTCGCGCAATCGCAGCTGGCGCCCTCGTCGCAGCTCTTCGTGACTTGCCCGGCGCCGGCCTCGCTGCTCGTGCCCGTCTCGCTGCCGCCCTCGAGCGCCGCCGTTCCGCTGCCGATGGTGAAGTCGTAAGTGCACGCGCCGATCGACGCGATCGAAGCGATCGAAGCGAACGAAGCGACGCCGATGACGCCGAGCGAACGAGCGAGCACGACCCGAGGATACCTGCACTCGCGTCGCCGCCCAAAGGCGAACGCCCCGCCGCGACCATCGCGACGGGGCGTTCGTTGCGCTCCAGGGGGGGAGGAGGAGGGGCTGGAGCGCGAGACTCGTGAGGCGATCAGCGCGAGGGCGCCGGGTTGCCTCGGCCGCGGGGAACGTCGGCCCAGATGCACGACGGGTCCTGCGCGTCGTTGTTGCACTTGTTCATGTGCTCGACCGCCTTGGCCCACTTCGACTGCGGCCAGTTTTGCTCGGTCAGCCCGTCGAGGCGCATCGGCATCCAGTGCGATTTCTCGAACGCCTTGTAGCGATCGGTGATCTTGTTCCAGAAGCCGTCTTGACCCATCGGGCGGCCGCCGTTCGCGCTGCCCGTCGTCCAGTTGGCGAAGCTGCCGATCCACGTGCTGCCGCCGACGCGGTGACACGAGGTGCACGGACCGACCTCGTCGCTGACGAGCTGCTTGGGGATCGTCCAGCCCTGCGCGTCCATGTTGAGGACGTAGTAGGGCGAGTCGTTCCACGAGACTTCGAAGTCGGGGTGATAGCCCATCATCGGGACGATCGGCTTGTTGTCGCGGCGGCGCGCGCCGTTGATCCAGGGCGTCTGGATGAAGGGATCGGTCGTGTGGCAGCCCTCGGTGCAATAGCCCTTCGGCGAGTCCCAGAGCGTCCGCGACTTCTCGCGATCGGCGGGGTGGGGCACGTGCTCGCCGTCGTTGCCCGAGCCGATCTGATTCTGGAAGAAGCAGGTCTTCCCGGTCTTCGGGTTGTGCCCGATCATCGCGATGTCGTCGAAGCGCTTGGTCTTGAGCCAGCCCTTGTCTTCGCCGCCGCCGACCTTCCGGCAGAGGAGCACCCAGTGCGTGCCCTTGTCGTTCTTCGCGGTGGTGACGGTCGGCCCGGGCTCGCAGCCCTGGCTCAGGTACTCGGCCTTGTCGCACTTGCTGACGCAGTCGTAGCTCGAGTAGCCCTTGGTGCCGTTGGGGCCCGCGCCGTCGCACTTCTCGTGCGGGCGATCGTCGACCGTCAGCGGGATGAGCGCGCCCTCGACGCCGGCCATCACGGCGGGGTCGTGGCCTGCGCCGGTGCCGACGAAGTCACGGCAGTCGAACGTGTCGTACTTGCCGCGACCGAGCTTCTTGAAGAACGGGATCTCGCCGAGCTCGGCGACGCACTTCTCGCCGTACTTCTCCATCGACTCGATGCGCGCCTCGGCGGGGCGCACGCCCGCGTCGCCCGCGAGGAGGTTGAGGCTGCCGGTCGACTGCACCTGCGCGGCCTGCGCGGCGTCGTCGTTGCCTTCGTCCCACGCGTACTCGAACGGCGTCTGCAGCTTCGCGCGGACCTTCTCGCCCTTCGTGATGCACGCCTCGACGAGCACCTTGGGTCCGCCGCCCGCGAGGATCTCCTTCGTCTTCTCCGCGGCCCACTCCGGGTCCGACTGCCAGCGGTGATCGTCGTAGACCTTGAGCAGGTCGATCATCGACTTGTCGACCTTGGGCCCGCGGTAAACGACCTTGCCGACGGCGGCGAGCTCGCGCGCGCCCGCGCCGGTGATCGGTTGCGCGACGGAGAGATCGGCGCAGCTCAGGTTCTTCTCCGAGTCGAGCTTCGGCGCGCCGCGCACGATGCGGATGCGGAGCTGCTCGCCGCTCTTCAGCGAATCCTTGAGCGTCGCGTTCACCTGACCGGTCTCGCCGTCGTACGTGAGGCGGAGGCCGAGGGCGTTGTCGGCGCCGGTGATCGCGTCCTCGCTGAGGTCCTCCTCCGGATCCTCGGGGGCGGCGCAGTTCGCGAGGAGCGGGACGGCCGCCACGCTCGCGAGGGCGATCATGAAACCAAGGGACCTGAAGCTTCGGAGGTTCATCGTCACGGCTCCTGAAGCTCCTCCGAAGCAGCGCACATGCCAGTAGGTGGGGGTAGGTTTTCTGCGCACATTGGGCGTCTGATCACGGTCGCGCACCTCTTAAGTGGAGGGGCCCCGATCCACCAGGCGGAGGGGACGTTTCCGCCCGGAGCGGAACGGGGCAAGCGCGGGCCTTGACGTCGACGGTGACTTCGATGGACCTTTCGCGCGCCGTTCCCAAGGAGCCCTCCATGCGTCGCTCGACCCTCGCCCTCGTCGCTCTGTCCTTGTGCGCCTCTCTCTCCGCCGCCTGCGGTGAGGATCCGTTGCCGCCGCCGGCGGCTCCGGCGCCGCCCGTCGCGGCCCCTCCGCCGCCGCCGACCACGGAGCCGCCCCCGGCGCCCGCGCCGAAGCTCTCGCTCGCCGAGATGCAGAAGCAGGGGCTCGGCACCGCGCTCCAAGGGATCAACTCGCACGACCCGAAGATGTTCGCGAGCGTCTACGCCGACAGCGCGGTCATCAACGTCGCCGGCCTCAACGAGGTGAACGGTCGCGACGCGATCGCCGCCAACATGGCGGAGTGGTTCGAGACGTTCTCGAACGCCAAGCTCGGCTTCTCGCGCGTCTGGGTGAAGGGCGACGCGATGGTGATCGAGTGGGTGATCAACGGCGTGCACCACGGCGCGCTCTTCGGGGTGAAGGGCACCGAGCAGCCCATCGGTCACTACGGCCTCAGCGTCGTGCAGTTCTCGCCCGACGGGAAGGTCGTGCGCGAGGAGCGCTACGGCGATCTCGGCACCGTCATGACGCAGGTCGGCGGCGCGAAGGCGAAGCCGCGTCCGATCCCGGAGGTGCCGAAGGGGCCGGAGACGATCGCGTCGACCGGCAACGAGGAGAAGAACGTCGACGTCGCGAAGGCGGCGCTCACGGCGCTCGAGACCAAGAAAGAAGCCGACTTCACGGGCGCGCTCACCGACGACGTCGAGCACGACGGCCTCTTCCACCTCGAGACGACGAAGGGCAAAGACGAGGCGAAGAAGTTCTTCAAGAGCTTCACCACCGCGTTCCCCGACGCGAAGTTCGAGGTCACCAAGTCGCTCGCGATCGGCGACTAC
This sequence comes from Labilithrix sp., assembly GCA_019637175.1. GTDB lineage: Bacteria > Myxococcota_A > Polyangia > Polyangiales > Polyangiaceae > Labilithrix. The sequence continues at coordinate 59,896 of JAHBWD010000051.1, forward strand.
GCGATCGTCGAGTCGACGCTGAAGGCGACGCACGCGGGCGCGCTCGGCACGATCAAGCCGACGAAGAAGCCGATCGCCGTGCACCTCGTCGACATCTTCAAGATCAAGGACGGCAAGGTCGCGCGCGTGTGGACGTACCAGAACAGCCTCGAGATGCAGCAGCAGCTCGGGCTCTTCAACGTCGCGGCCGCGGGCAACGTCCCCGCGTCGCAAGCGGCGCCGAAGCCCGCGGGCGCCGCGCCCGCGAAGCCCGCGGCGGCGCCCGCGCCCGCGGCTCCGAAGAGCGGCGGCGGCGGAGGCACCGGAGGCGGCGGCGGCAACGACACCGGCGGCGGCGGTGGTAAGGGCACCGGCGGCGGCGGCGGCGGCAAGAAGTAAGGCCGACGGATGCGAAAACTTCGGGTCGTGTTCCTCGCGTCGGCGGCTGCCGGCATGTTGGCGGCGGCGTGCGGCGACGACGACAACGTCGTCCGCAACAGGCCCGACGGAGGCGTCGTCGACGCAGGGCCGATCGACGCCGCGCCGGACGCGGCGAACCCGTGCGACATCACGCTGCCGCCGACGTACGACAGCCCGGGCTACGACACGAACGCGGCCGTCGAGCTCGGGCTGCGCAACAAGCTCGACGCGTTCCTCAAGCCGATGCGTGACGCGGAGAACGACTTCGCCGACGGCGGCGCGCCCGCGCCGGTGACCAAGGCGCAGCTCGTCACGCTCTACACCGACGGCAACCCGAACATCAAAGGCATCACCACGGTCTTCTATCAACCGAAGGTCGACGCTTGGTTCGGCGAGTACGAAGAGGCCTTCACCGCCGGTCCGTTCACGCCGACCGATCCGCCGCCGGCCAAGGGCGGCACCTACGGCAAGTGGGTGATGAGCGCGCGCGCGGTCGATCTCCATCAGGCGATCGAGAAGGGAACGTACGTCGCGGGCTTCTACAACCACGCGCTCGGCGTTCTCTCTTCGGGGCCGATCACCGAGGCGACGATCGATCGCTTGATCGCCGCGTTCGGCGCGCACCCGAGCTTCCCCGGCGATCCGGCCGCGCTCCAGAACAAGGACGTGAACTCGGCGGCGCTCGCCGCGCGCCGCTCGCGCGATCCGGCGCTCACCGGCCCTTACGTGAAGATGAAGCAGGCGGCGATCAAGGCGAAGGCCTCGATCGCGGCGGGCGCGAAGTGCGCCGCCGATCGCGACGCGGCCATCAAGACGTTCCTCTCCGAGTGGGAGCGCTCGAGCTACGCCACGGTGATCTTCGACTTCAACGACATCATCGCCGACAAGCTCTCGCCCGGAAAATTCGCCGAGGCGCTCCACGCGTACGGCGAAGGCATCGGCCTCATCGCCGGCTTCCGCACGATCCCGCAGGATCGGCGCATCGTCACCGACGCGCAGATCGACAAGATGCTCTCCGACGCGCTCTCGCCGGTGACGGCCGCCTCGGAGGCCTTCAAGCTCCAGACCGCGTCCGTGCAGGCGGCCGCGGGCCTCCAGCAGGTGATGAGCGACATCAAGACGATCTACGGCTTCTCCGACGCCGAGATCGCCTCCTTCAAGAAGTTCGACTGACCGCGCCCGCGATGCGCTCGAAGGTCTTCGTCGCCGCGCTCTTCTTCCTCTCGTGCACGCGCGCCGGCGACGACGGCGGCGGCGTCGACGCGGGCGCGTTCGACAAGGGCGCGCTGCTTCGCTCCCTCGGCGAGTGCGCGCTCTCGACCTATCGCGAGTATCACGCGGCCGCCGTCGAGCTCGACGGCGCGAGCCGCCGCGCCGAGAGCGAGGGAACGCCCGCCGCGCGCGACGCCGCGCGCGATGCGTGGAAGAAGGCGATCGACGCGTGGCAGCGCGCGGAGATCTTCAAGCTCGGGCCGGCGGCGCTCCACGCGATCCCCGGCGGCAAAGACATGCGCGACGCGATCTACGCGTGGCCGCTCGTCAACCGCTGCACGATCGAAGAGCAGATCGTGTCGCAAGCGTACGACGCCGCGCTCGGCGACGCGCTCGTGAGCTCGCGCGGCCTCGGCGCCGCCGAGTACCTGCTCTTCTACGACGGGGTCGACAACGCGTGCCCGCCCACGTCGGCGATCAACGCCGCGGGGCAGTGGGCGGCGCTCGGCGCGCC
>JAHBWD010000052.1 GCA_019637175.1 Labilithrix sp.
CTGGATCGCGCGCAGGCAGTAGCGCGCCGCCTGCGCCGCGAGCTCGTGCTCCTGCGACGTGAACGCGCGGTTGTCGACGCGATCGAGCGCGAGGACGCCGCGCACGATGCCGTCGTCGACGACCGGGATCGCCGCGAGCGCGCGCACGGGGCAGGCGCCAGCGTAGTAAGGCACCTTGTACGACGGCCGGAGGTTCTCGAGCAGCACCGCTTCCTTCTTCGCGATGACCGCGGCGAGGACGCCGTCGCCGATCGAGAAGGGCGCGTCGTGGATCTCGTCGGAGGCGGTCGAGAGCTCGCTGATGCGGAGGTGACCGCCCGAGTCGGTGCGCCAGAGGAGCACCGCGGTGTGGAGATCGAGGCAGCGACGCAAGAGCTCGAGCGCGTAGTGAACCGATTGATGGATCTCCTCGACGCTCGATCGGGCGAGGCGCTCGGCCGCGTCTTCCTTCTGGGCCGCGGCCTCTCCCGCGCCGAGGAGGCGGTAGCTCCGCGCGTCGTCGCGGAGGCGCTCGAGCTCCTTCTCGACGCGCGCGCGCGCGGTCATGCGAATGCGCGCGACCTCCGCGCGGAGGAGCAACAAGTTGAGGAGCGCGAACGCGAAGGCGAAGCCCGCCTGCGTCGCGAGCGCCTCCCAGCTCGTCTCGCCCAGCGTCTTGTGGCGAATGAGCGCGTCGAGCCCGACGACCCACGCGACGACCGCGAGGCCGGGCGCCGGGCGCCCGAAGGAGGCGACGAGCGCGACGAGCACGTACGTGGCCGGCGAGAAGCGGCCCGAGAGCGTGCCGTCGAAGCGCAGCAGCGCGGCATCGAGCCCGACCGCGAGCAGCGCGCCGAGCTCGAAGTCGAGCAGGAAGCGCGCGTCGCCGGTGAGCCGGAGCTTCTGCCGGAGGCGCTTGGCGAGCAGGAGCGTCCAGACCGCGAGCGCGACGAACGGAACGGGCCCGAGCGGTGCGGTCGCGCCGCCGTAGACGACGTGGGCCGCGAGGGCGCACGTCAGCGCGATCCCGTAGCCGCCTCGAACGAATCGGCGCACGAAGAGCGACGCGCGGACGAGAGAGTCCATCTGATTTTCGGGTATCAGGGCGCGCGACGGCCGGCCAAACAGAAGGCGATTTCGGCAGCTTGCTTGACACGGTCGAAGGGGGTGCAAACGCCGCTGCGCGTGCGTATAGCTGTGTCGTGGCCGAGGGCTCCGTGGCTGACGTGAGCGACGACGCGAAGGCCGAGCCTGCGCGCGCGACCGCACCGATCGCGGGCGCGCTCTTCGCCGCGAACATCGGCGTCTTCGTGGCGCAGGTCATCCTCTCCGGAAACTGGCGCTACGCGCTCGGGATGCCCGAGCCGATCCTCCGCTGGCTCGGAGCCAACGCCTCGCTGTGGACGATCGCCGACAACCGCTTCGAAACGCTCGTCACCTCGTGCTTCCTCCACGGCTCGGTCCTGCACCTCGGGCTCAACATGTTCGTGCTCTGGCAGGTGGGCCCGCTGCTCGAGCGCGCGATCGGATCCGCGAGGTTCTTCACCCTCTACCTCGGCGCCGGCATCGTCGGGAGCGCCGCGAGCGCGATCTGGGGGCGCTTCTTCGGGCAAACGCTCAGCGTCGGCGCGTCGGGCGCGCTCTGCGGCCTGCTCGCCGCGGCGATGATCGTCGGGATCCGCACCGAAGGCTGGAAGAGCGAGCTCGCGATCGGCATGGCGCGGTGGCTCGGCCTCATCTTCCTCGTCGGGCTCATTCGAGCGTTCCGCAAAGACATCGCGCAGATCGACAACGCCGCGCACGTCGGAGGCGCGCTCGGCGGCGTGATCGTCGCGCTCACGTGGCAGCGTGGCGTCACGTACTCGCGTCGCGCCGAGCAGGCGATCATCGCCGCGTGCGTCGGCGTCATCCTCGCCAGCGGCGCCGTGATCTACGTGCGCAACCGGACCGATCCGTACCTCTTCCTCGATCACGAGGGGCGGATGAAGGCGGCGCTCGACGCGTACCACAACGGACGGTGCGACCACGCGCGAGCGGCGATGTCGCGCGCCGTCCAGATGGATCCGCACAACCGGACGATCCGCGAGCTCGGCGAGGAGATCGCGCGCGAGTGCTCGGATCCCGCGTCGCCGACGCCCGTCCCGCACATCCGCCGCTGAGCCCTCCGCCCGTCGACTCAGCGCGCAACGACGAGCGCGCGGAGGCGCGACGACGATCGATAGAGATCCGCGAGCGCGGCGTCGACCTTGCGGCTCGTCGCGACGCGCGCGCGCACCCGATCGTGAGGGACGCGCAGCGCGAAGAGAGAAGCGCGAGGAACGCGAGGGTGGTGGCCGCCCTCTTGCGCGTCGCGAAGCGCGGCCTGCGCGTCGTCGCCGAGGAGGAACGGGAGCAGGTAGGCGACGTCGCCGTCGCGGGGCGCGAGGACGTAGAACTCGGTCGAGAGCGCGAGCGGCCGGCCGGGAGCGAGCGCCAGCGCCCCCGGATGCACGAGCGCGATCTGCCGGAGGTAAGGCCGGAGGCGCGAGACCACCAGATCGCCCGGGAGCGCGCGCTTCTTCGCGCTCTTCGTCCCGGCGCCGTCGCGGAGCGCACCGGCGACGTCGAGGACGCCGTCGCGCGCGTGCGACGTGTCGAGGACGAGCGCGCGCTTCGCCTCGCGCGGATCGATCCGCTCGCTGCGCTCGACGACGAGATCGCCCAAGGGGACGCCCTCGCCCGTCGCGACGACGTGTCGCTCGGGCGCGAGCACGAGATCGTGCGCGAGATCGCCGAGCGATCGGACGGCGAGCTTCACGCGGCGAAGCCCTCCGACGCGAGGAAGGGCGCGAGCTCGGACAAGACGTCGTCGAGATCGTGATCGAGCGCGCCGTCGCGGCGGAAGATCGGCTCGCCTCCTGTGTCCTTCCCCGCGCGATCGCTCACGACGAACATCGCGCGCTCGCCCGGGTCGGGCGGGGCGCCGCGCGCGCGCTTCTTCGCGAAGAGGACGAACGTGCGCTGCGCGGTGTGGGGCAGGAACGTCTCGCGCGGGAGCCCGACGATCGCGAAGAGCCGCGCGCGGCCGACGAGCCAGCGGCGGAGCGCGGCGAACGCCGTTCCGGCGGCTTTGTTGTAGGGGAGCACGATGCCGAGCCGCCCACCGGGGCGGAGGAGATCGAGCGCGCGCTCGAGGAAGAGGACGTCGCGCTCCGGCGTCTTCACGTGGCGCCCGACCTCGAAGCCGTCGGCGGGCGCGCGCCCCGCGAAGGGAGGGTTCGTCGCGACGACGCTCGCGCCCGGCAGATCGCGCGTGCGGAGGCCGTCGGCGCGCGCGATGCTCTCGGGGTCGCGGCCCTGCGCGAGCGCGAGGAGGCGCGCGATCCGCACCGCGCGCGGGTCGACGTCGCACCCGAAGGCGCGGACGGCGGCGAGCGCGCGCGCGTGCGCGAGGAACGCGCCCGAACCGCACGCGGGATCGACGACCACCTCGCGCGCCTTCGGCGCGAGCGCGCGCACGACGAAGTCGACGACGTGCCTCGGCGTGAAGAACTGGCCCTTGTCGCCCTTCGCGACGCGCGGCACGAGCGATTCGAAGACGGCGTCGAGACCTTCGAGCGGGAGATCGGCGACGAGCCCGTCGACGCGCGCGAGGAGCTCGTCCGTCGCTTCGCGCGGCAGCTCGATCTCGAGCCGGGGATGCGCCTTCGCGACGCCGGCGATGGTCGATCGCAGACCGGATCGGAGACCGCGCGTGGTCGATGCGCCTGCGATCCTCGCCGCCGCGATCGCGAAGACGAGCTCGAAGGCGTCTTCGCCGCTCGTCGCGATCACGATCTCCTCGATGTGCGCGACGACGCTCGTTGCGCTCGTCCCTGGTCGGTGCCGTTTCGGCATGCGGTCCTGACCAGGCAACGTACCCGATTTGTCCGCGCACGGCCGCGCTTGCACGACGCGAAGGCCGAGTCATGTTGTGTGAGCCGAAGAAGCCTTCCATGAAGAAGCCTGCCTCGCTGGACCATCCCTTCGTCGACGCGCTCGCCAAGACGCTCGTCCTCGGCGCGCTGCTCGACGATCTCCGCGTCCGCTTCGGCGGATTCGAGCTCGTCGATCACTGGGCGCAAGGCGAGTTCCACCACGACGTCGTCGTGCGCGTGCGAGATGACGACGGCGCGCTGCCGGGGCCCGTCCTCGTCGTCGCCACGAACTGCAACGGCGGCGTCAAAGAGGTGCTCTGCTTCGACGATCCGCCGGCGCGCGCGTCCCTCTGGGCCCTGCGCTGCCCGGAGAACCCGGAGTTCGACGCGCCGGCGGCCAAGCCACGCGCGCGGTCGGAGACGCTGCACTGGTTCGATCCCTGCGAGCTCTTGCGGCCCGACGCCCGCAGCGAGCTTCTGCCGGAGCATCGCGAGAGGCAATGCGGCGGCGGGTGGGTCCCGAAGCGAACCTGAGGAGAAATCGACGCGCCTGCCGTAACCTGAGGGGATGCAGCAATTTCCTCCAGGAGGGCCGCCCGGGTACGGTCAGCAGCCTTACGGTCAGCAGCCTTACGGTCAGCAGCCTTACGGTCAGCAGCCTTACGGTCAGCAGCCTTACGGTCAGCAGCCTTACGGTCAGCAGCCTTACGGTCAGCAGCCCTTCGGTCAGCAGCCTTACGGTCAGCAGCCTTACGGTCAGCAGCCGGTCCGAAGTATCGGCCTCTTCGATCGCATCCCCTGCCCCCACTGCGGAACGCCGACGACGTCTCACGCGCCCGGCGCGCACGCGGCGCGTTGGGCCGGCGGCCTCGTGGGCTGGCTCCTCGTCTCGGCGCTGTCGTCGAAGCACTACTGCGCCGCCCACGGGGAGATCCCGAAGGCAGCGTTTCCGCCAGCCCATCAGAGCTCGATGACGACGCGGATGATCGTGAAGCTCGGCGGCGCCGTCTTGTTGCTGTTCGTCGTCTTCGGGCTGATGCTCGTCGGCGCGGTCATCGGGCACTGACGCGCGCGAGCCGCAGCGCCTCTTCGACCTGTTCGTCGGCGCGTGCTTCGGAGAGCGCGAGCATCGCCGCGCGGAGCTCGGGCTCCGCGCAGGCTTCCGCGGAGACTCGAAGGCGCGTGCGATGCGCGTCGTCGCCGATCCTCACGAGGGCGGCCGCGGCGCCGACGCGCGACTCGACCGTCGCGCTCGCGTCGGCCATGACGCCGGCGAGCATCTCGGCCGAGACCGCGGCGACGCGATAGCGCGAGCCGCCGCCGCGCACGAGCGCGTCGAGGCTCGCGAGCCACTCACGCGCCGATCGCGACCCGCAGCCGACGAGCGCGGCCACGTCGACGGCGCCGTCGGCGAGCCGCACCGAGCGCTCGAAGGCCTCGCTCATGTGCACGAGCATCGCGCGGCTCTCCGAGCCCCGCTCCGCGTCCGTGTTCGGCGCCTCGACGGTGCGAAGGCGGAGCGCGCGCCTGCCGGCGAGCTCGATGATCGTGTCGCGGACGAGCGCGTTCGCGAATCGCGCCCGGCCTGTCACAGAGGCGACGTCGCGGAACGCGACGAAGCGCTCGCGAAAGATCCAACGCGTGGTGAAGCCGTCGGCGCCGATGACGAGACGCCCGCGGATCCACCCGAGCGGCCAGGCGAGCAGCACCGCCGAGACGAAGCACGAAGGCAGCATGAGGAGCCAGCTCTCGAGGCTCCCTCCAGCGACGACGAGCGAAAGGGCGGCGAGCACGAGGAGCACCAGAAGAAACCGCTTGCCGTACGGCACGACGAGCCGAAAGCGCGTTCGCCGCGCGCCGAGCAGATCGACGAGCGCCTTCGCCGCCCGCGGAGCTGCGCGAAGCGAGAGCCTCTTGCCTCCGCGGAGCGTGAGATCGACGACCGACGCGTGGCGATGAGGCAAGAGCTTGGCTTCGAGGATGTCCTCGTTCGCGATGAGCTCGCGGCCCTCGACGGTCAGCCCCGACTCGCTCGCGTGGAGCCTCGCCGGCGTGGCGCGGGGAAAGGCGTTGCGGAAGTAGCACGCCGGTCCCAGCGTGCCGCCGAGCCAGACGCACAGCCACCCGTAGGGCGCGTACGCGTAGCCCGCCTGGACGAAGACGACGCCGAGCGCCGCCGCAGCAAGACCGCCGAGGACGGGGACCCAGTTCCGCCGGAGGACGAACGCGTCGACGTCCATCCCGGTGGAGCGTAGCGCTACTTCGCCTTGGCGAAGCCGCGCTTGCGCATGAGCGCGCTCGAGTCGGGATCTTTGCCGCGGAAGGCGCGATATCCGTCGGCCGGATCGATCGTGTCGCCCACGGAGAAGACGTGCTTGCGCAAGCGCTCGGCGACGGCGGCGTCGTACGGCCCCTTGCCCTCGGTGAACGCGTTGAAGGCGTCGGCCGTCAGCGTGTCCGACCAGAGGTAGCTGTAGTACCCGGCGGAGTAGCTGTCGCCGGAGAACACGTGGCTGAAGTGCGGCGTGCGATGGCGCATGACGATCTCGGGCGGCATGCCCATCGCCGCGAGCGTGTCGCGCTCGAACGCGTCGGGATCGATCGGCTTGTCGCCAGCGGTGTGGAGCTTCATGTCGATGAGCGCGCTCGAGAGGTACTCGATCGTGTTGAAGCCCTGGTTGAAGTTGGCGGCCTTCTCGATCTTGGCGACGAGCGCCTTCGGGATCGGCTGGCCCGTCTCGTGGTGCAGCGCGAACTTCGAGAGCACCTCGGGCGTGTGGACCCAGTGCTCGAGGAGCTGCGAGGGGAACTCGACGTAGTCGCGCGCGACCTGCGTGCCGGCGAGCGACGGATAGGTCACGTCGGAGCTGAGGCCGTGGAGCGCGTGACCGAACTCGTGGAAGAGCGTGCGCGCGTCGCTCCAGCTGATGAGGACGGCCGCGCCCTCCTTGCCCTTCACGAAGTTCGAGTTGTTGCTCACGATCGTCGCGACGGGGCCGGCGAGCTTCTCTTGCCGGCGGTACGTCTGCATCCACGCGCCGGAGCGCTTGCCGGGGCGCGCGTAGGGATCGAAGTACCAGAGGCCGACGTGCTTGCCGCTCGCCTTCTCCTTCACCTCCCAGACGCGCACGTCGGGGTGATAGACCGGGGCGTCGGTGATCTGCGTGAACGTGAAGCCGAGCAGCTCGCCCGCCACCCAGAACATGCCCTCGCGAAGCTTCTCGAGCTGGAGGTACGGCTTGACCTCGTTCTCGTCGAGATCGAACTTCGCCTTGCGGACCTTCTCCGCGTAGAAGCGGTAGTCCCACGGCGCGATCTTGCGCTTGAGGCCGGCCTTGTTCGCGATCGCCTGCATGTCGGCGACCTCTTCGCGCACCCGGAGGGCCGCCGGCTTCCAGACTTGCTCCATGAGCGCGGTCGCGCGCTCGGGCGTCTTCGCCATCGCGTTCTCGAGGCGCCAGTGCGCGTGCGTCGGATACCCGAGGAGCTTGGCGCGCTCGGCGCGGAGCTTCAGCACCTCCGCGATGCCGGCGTTGTTGTCGTGCGCGTCGCCGTTGTCGCCGCGGTTGACGAAGCTCTTCCAGACCTTCTCGCGGAGATCGTCGCGCGTCGAATACGTGAGGAAGGGCTCGACCGAGGATCGCGTGTTGGTGACCGCCCACTTGCCCTTCTGGCCCTTCGACTCGGCGGCGGCCGCCGCGCTCGCGCGGAACGACTCGGGCAGGCCCGCGAGATCGGCCTCGCTGTCGAGGAAGAGGACGTAGCCCTCTTCGTCGGCGAGGACGTTCTGGCTGAAGGTCGTGTACAGCGTCGCGAGGCGCTGGTTGATCTCCGAGAGGCGCTTCTTCGAAGGCGCGTCGAGCTTCGCGCCCGCGCGGACGAACCGCGTGTAGCGGCGCCACGTGAGCCGCTGCTGCTCGGGCGTGAGCTTGGCCTTCTCCGGCGAAGCGTAGACGGCGGCGATGCGGGCGAAGAGCTTCTCGTTCTGCGTGATCTCGTCTTCGAAGGCCGCCAGCTTCGGCGCCATCTCACGCTCGATCGCCTTGAACGCGGCGTCGTTCATCGTCGACGACCAGATGTCGTAGATCGTCTCGACGTCGTGAAACGTGCGCCCCGCGCCGTCGAGCGCGGCGATCGTGTTCTCGAACGACGGCGGCGCCGTGCTCGTCGCGATCGCGTCGAGCTCGCGGCGCTCCTCGTTCATCGCTGCCTCGAGGGCAGGCTGGAAGTGCGCGACCTCGACCTTGGAGAACGGAGGAACGCCGCCGTACGGGCCGGACCATTTGGCGAGGAGGGGGTTTTCGATCTTCATGGGAGCGCTCGGCGAGGGGGTCGCGACGGCCGGCGAGGGCGACGGCGGCGGCGGCGCGACGGCGGGCGGTGCGGCGCACGCCGCGAGGAGGATGACACCGATCAGCGTGGAGAAGGATCCGCTTCGCATGGCGGCGGATCGATAGCGACGATGCGCCGGCGCCGCCAGCGCATTTCGATCACGGCCGAGGTCGGTCGGCGCGGGGCGCCTTCCCGCCGCGCGTCGCTCGCCACGCGGCCGGCGACACGCCCACGATCTTCTTGAACGCGCGGCTGAACGCGGCCTCCGAGCCGTACCCGACGTCTTCGGCGATCTTCGCGAGCATCGACGAGCCTTCGAGGAGCGTCGCCGCGAGCTGCATGCGCCACTGCGCGAGGTACTGCATGGGAGGCACCTCGACGAAAGCAGCGAAGCGCTCCGCGAGCGCGGAGCGCGAGGCGCCGACCTCGCGCGCGAGGCCCTCGAGCGTCCACGGGTGCGCCGGCCGCGCGTGGAGAGCGGCGAGCGCGCGACCGACGACGTCGTCGCACAGACCTGCGAGCCAACCGGGATGCGTCGGCCCGACCGAGAGGACGTAGCGCCGGATCACCTCGACGAACATGAGCTCACTCAGCCGCGCGAGGATGACCTCTCCGCCCGCCCGCGGCGCCGACGACTCGACGAGCGCGCACTTCATGAAGTGCTCCAACATCTCGCCTTCGGGTCCGCCTTGCTTCTTCATGTGGATGATGCGGGGCAGCGCGGCGAGCAGCGGGTTGAACGGCCGCGCGTCGCACGCGAGAAATCCGCAGACGACGTGCACCTTGTCGCGGCCGGCGCCGCCGATGTCCATGCGGATGGGCAGCCGTTGGCCCACGGCGGCGTGGATCTGCGGCGGACCGCGCATGCCCGCGGCGCTCGCCAGCACGTGCGGATCGCCCTGCGGGAAGACGAGGATGTCGCCGGGCTCGAGGCGCACGGCGGGCTCGCCGACGAGGCCGCCCCAGCAGCTCCCCGAGGTCACGACGTGGTACTCGATGACGTGCTCGGCGCCGGGCATGACGTGCGGCGCCATCTCGCGGGCGTGGGGCGCCTCCGCGACCCACGGGTCCGACGCCGTGATGTCGTAGAAGACCGCGCCGCGAAGCCGAACCGCGCGGAGCACCTCGGAGAGGACGTCGACGTCGTTCGGCGGACGCTCGGTCGTGCGACCTGGACCCTCGGTCATGACCGCGCTCGCTCGCGGATGATCGGTCATGTCGATCCGACGCGCGGTCATTCCCGTCTCTCCGCTCGATGGATACACCGATCGACGGGCCGATGCATCTCGGCTCGTCACCCTTCACACCTTCACGCGGAGAATGAACCATGTCCCTCGTCGATCACTGCACGCCCCTTCCCGCTCGAGCGCCCGACGTCGACTTCACCGCCATCAAGACGCGCCAACGAAGCACGTGGGCTTCGGGCGACTTCGCCGTCATCGGCACCACGTTGCAGATCGTCGGCGAGACGCTGTGCGAGGCGGTCGATCTCCGCTCGGGCGAGCGCACGCTCGACGTCGCTTGCGGCAACGGCAACGCGTCGCTGGCCGCGGCGCGTCGCTGGGCGCGCGTCACCGGCGTCGACTACGTGCCCGAGCTGCTCGCGAAGGCCGAGGCGCGCGCGCGCGCCGAAGGCCTCGCCGTGAGCTTCCTCGAAGCCGACGCCGAAGCGCTCCCGTTCGCGGACGCGTCGTTCGACGTCGTGCTCTCCACGTTCGGCGCGATGTTCGCGCCGAACCACGTCCAGACGGCCGCCGAGCTCCTGCGCGTCTGCAAGTCGGGTGGGCGCATCGGCCTGGCGAGCTGGACGCCGGAGGGCTTCATCGGCGAGATGCTCGGCGTGGTCGGCCGCCACGTCGCGCCGCCCGCGGGTCTCCTTCCGCCGTCGGCGTGGGGAACGCGCGAGCACGTCGCCGCGCTCTTGGGCGACGCCGCTTCGTCGCTCGCCGCCGCGCGGAAGGAGTTCTCGTTCCGGTACGAGTCGCCGGCGCATTTCATCGAGATCTTCCGCATGTTCTACGGACCGACGCACAAGGCGTTCGCCGCGCTCGACGACGACGGCCGCGCGGCGCTCCACGCCGATCTCGAGGCGCTCCTCCGGAAGCATGCGCGCGGCGGGCGGGGGCTCGTCGTTCCCGGCGAGTATCTCGAGATCGTCGCCGTCCGCCGCTGAGCGTTTCGTTCAGTCGACGAGGACCTTGAGCGCGCCGCGACGGCCCGCGTGAGCGAACGCTTCGTCGGCGCGCGCGAGCGGATAGCGCGCCTCGACGAGCGGGAGCGGGTCGACGCCGCCGCGCGCGAGGACGTCGACGGCGCGCGCGAGGTCACCGCAGCGCGAGCCGACGACGCGGACCTCGTTGATCACGACCGGCGCGAGATCGATCGTGAGCTTCGCGGCCACGGTCGTCTTGAGCGCGACGGTGCCGCGCGGCGCGACGAGCTCGAGCGCGCGCGCGAGGCCGCTCTCGCTCCCGGTCGCCTCGACGACGAGATCCGCGCCGCGCTGCGACGACGGGAGCTCTCGCTCGAGGAACGTCTCGATGCCGAGCGGCGCGGCGAGCGCGAGCTTGTGCGCGTGCCTCCCGACGAGCGTCGTCGCCACGCCCTCGCTCGCGAGCGCGCGCGCGATGAGCTGCCCGAGCTTGCCGTCGCCGAGGACGATCCCGCGGCGCGGGCGCTCGGCGCAGTCGTCGAGGACGTGAAGCGCGGCGGCGAGCGGCTCGGCGAAGACGGCGCGATCGTCGTCGAGCGAGCTCGGGACCTCGACGAGGCATCGCTCGGGCACGCTCACGCGCTCGGCGAAGGCGCCCGAGCGCCCGAGGATGCCGAGCACGGTGCGATGCGGGCAGTGGTGCCCGCCGCGCGCGGCGCACTCGGCGCACGCGCCGCAACCCGCGTTGATGTCGGCGACGACGCGCTTGCCCATCCACGAGGCGTCGTCGCACGCGATCACCTCGCCGACGAGCTCGTGCCCGGGCACGCCGGAGAAGCCCATGTAGCCGCGCGCGAGCTGGAGATCGGTGTCGCAAACGCCGCGGACGCGCACCTCGAGGAGGGCCTCGCCCGGCGGCCTGTCGGGGGAGCGGTGATCGGTCGAGACGCGAGCGTGGCCCGCGCCGTCGAGAACGAGCGCCAACATGCGCCTTGGATCGCTCGTCCGGCGCCGCGCGACAAGAGCACGACGCGATTTCGCCGTGTTTTCGGGACGCTGCCCGAGCGCGGCCGGCGAGGTCTCACCCCGTCTCCGGTGCGTCTACATTTCGGGAGGTCCTGGGCGGACTTCCCCAGCGTGTTAGAAGCGTGCCGCCATGGGATTGCGCCTTTCTCCGGCTCGTGTCGTCGCCGTCGTGGCGGTTTGTGGTGGCGGCATCGTCGCGTGCGCAGAAGGCGCCCCGCTCGACGGCGCTTCGCTCGGCCCCGTCGTGCAGCAGCAGCCTACCGAGCCGGATCCGCCGAGCCAAACCGTGCCGGAGGCCGAAGAAGGAAGCTCGGGATCGTCGGGAAGCTCGGGATCGTCGGGGAGCTCGGGATCGTCGGGGAGCTCGGGATCGTCGGGCACCGTCGACGCCGGCGCCGACACGGGCGTCGACTCCGGAACCGACGCGGGCGTCGACTCGGGGATCGACGCGGGCGTCGACTCCGGAACCGACGCAGGCTCGTGCGCCACGGTGCCTCCGAGCAACGCGTGCGGCCTCGCCCCTCAATGCGGCTGCGCAGTCAACGAGACGTGCGACGTGACGAACGGCTCGACCGGCGCCGTGAGCTGCCTGCTCGCGGGCGGAGGCACGCTCGGCTCTTACTGCACCAGCACCACGCAGTGCGCGAAGGGGCTCACGTGCGGCTACAACACGTGCCGCCCGCACTGCCCGACCATCGGCGCAGCCTGCGTCGGGACCAACCTCGGCGTCTGCGCGCAGTACTACGATCCGACCTCCGGCACGCCGGTCACCAACGGCAAGGTCTGCACGATCAACTGCGATCTGCGAAGTCCGACGACCGTCTGCGGATCGAACAACTGCATCTTCGACACGACGGTGAACAAGCCCGACTGCGACAAGAGCGGTACGGTGACGCTCTACGGGGCGTGCACGAGGTACAACGACTGCGTGCAAGGGCTCGCGTGCGTCGCCCACCCGCTGTTCGGCTACGAGTGCGAGAAATGGTGTCGCATCGGCGGCAGTGATTGCGGCTTCTTCGAGTCGTGCCGCGACGTGTACGGCGCGGCCGCACCGATGAGCGGCGGGCAGCGGCTGGGCCACTGCCAGTAGGCGCCGGGTCGGTGCTAGGCTGCCGGCCATGACAGCCGGACTCGAAAGAATCGGGGATCTCGACGAGGCCTGGTCCGAGGTCCGCCATGGGCCTCAGCTCCGCGCCGTGAGGCGCGCGGGCGAGCGCCTGCGCGATCGCTTCGTCAACGGCTCGCGCTGCGTCGCGGTGAGAACGCTCCCGCTCTCGACGCTCGCGTATCCGACGCGCTACGCGTTCTGGGCGGCGGCGGTCGCGCCCGCCCCGTTCGTGATGATGACCCACCGGTGCGTCCTCGTTCAGTTCCTCCAGCGCGGCGAGCTGAAGAACCTCCTGTTCAACCCGACCGACGTGCAGGCGGCGAAGGCGACGCCGTTCTTCGCGCGCTTCATCGAGACGCTCGGCACGCGCCTCAGCGATCTCGCCGCGGGCAAATTCGATCCTCTCGAGTCTCAGCTCGCGCGCCTCGGCGTCAAGCCGGAAGACATCGACTACGTCGCCTTCGATCACTTCCACACGCAGGATCTGCGCGGCCTCCTCGGCACCGACGACGGCGCGCGCCCGCCGCGCTTCCCCAACGCCAAGCTCCTCGCGCCCAAGAACGAGTGGGACGACTGGGACGACCTGCATCCCTTCCAGAGGGCGTGGTTCGTGCGCGACGGCAAGATGGGCGTGCGAACCGACGGCGTCATCTTCACGAACGACGATCTCGCGCTCGGAGACGGCGTGATGTTGCTCCGCACGCCCGGTCACACCTCGGGCAACCAGACGCTCTTCCTCAACACCGACTCCGGCGTTTGGGGCATCAGCGAGAACGGAACGGCGGCAGACAACTGGTCTCCGCTCGACAGCCGCATCAAGGGCCTCGCGTTCCTTTGCAAGAAGCAGGATCTCGACGTCGTGCTCAACGCGAACACGCCCGAGCTCGGCGCCGTGCAATACACGTCGATGATCCTCGAGCGGACGATCGTCGATCGCGTGCGCCGCGCCCCCGCCTTCGTGCAGATGTTTCCCTCGAGCGAAGTGACGCCCAGCCTGCTCGCGCCCGGGCTCACGCCGACGCTCCTCCATCGCGCGATCACCCACGGCGAAGTGTCGCGACCGATCGAGCGCGCTCCGGCGTCGCGCGTGGCGCAGGCGGCGCACGCTCCCGCATGACGACGCGAGACGAAGAGGAGAAGGTCGAGGCGGTCGAGAAGGCCGCGGAGGTCGACCCGTTCGACGCGGTGCGATCGTCGTGGGGCTTCCCCGCGTTCGCCCGCGATTTTCCGCGGGATCCGCGGCTCGACGCGCTCGTGACCGCGTTCGCCGGGGGCAACTACGCGGCCGTGCGCGAAGGCGCGCCGAAGCTCGCCGCCGAAGCCGACGATCCGGCGATCAAGCGCGCCGCCACGCTGCTCCGCGCGCGCATCGAGCCCGATCCCTCCGCGCGCGTCTTCTTCTTCCTCGCGGCGGCGCTCCTCGTCTTCTTGAGCGCGTGGTGGATCGCGCACGACGGGCCCGAAGGCGCGGCCCCCGCGGCGAAAGAGCCGCCGAAGATCGAGATCGTCAAGTGATCCGCGCGCCATGGAGTCTCCACGCTCCGGTGGTATATCCGAGCCGATGCGCCACTCCGCGACGACTTCGCTCTTCGCTTTGATCGTTTCCATCGCCGCCTGCGGCTCCGACACAGAGCCCGGGCCCGAGCCGACGCCGGCCGGCGGGGGAACGCGCTCGCTCTTCGCCATCCCGGCGTCGCTCGACGCGATCGGCCCCGCCGACTTCTTCGATCATCCTTTCCCGAGCGATCTGAGGAGGGACGCCGACGGCGCGGCGGTCTTCCGCGGCTTCCCGAACCCCGTCGCGCTGCCGCTGCTCGATCAGTACATCCAGAACACGAAGGGCCTGGTGAAGGGCTTCTCCCCGGCGGCCGCGACCTACCTCAGGTTCACGGGGCCGATCGACCCGGCCACGTTGCCCGCAGATCCTCCGGCGTCGCTCGCGAGCGACGCGTCGGTGCAGATCGTCGACGTCGATCCGGCGTCGCCCGAGCGAGGCAAGCGACACCTCGCGCAGACGCACTGGCAGAGGGACGAAGGCGTCTACTGGCCGGCGAGCACGCTCGCGGTGATCCCGATGCTCGGCCGGCCGCTCCGTCCAGCGACGCGCTACGCGGTCGTCGTCACGAGCCGCGTCAAGGCGGAGGGCGGCGGCACGATCGCGGCGAGCGACGAGGTCGCTGAGATCCTCGACCTCCGCCCGGTCACCGACAAGACGCGCGCGGTGCACGATCTGTTCGCGCCCGCGGTGAAGGAGCTCGCGACCGCGGGCGTCGCCGCCGCCGACATCGTCCACCTCACCGTGTTCACGACGGCGGATCCGACCGCGGAGACGTACGCGGCGATGGACGACGTCGCCGCGGCCGTGCCCGCGCCGACCGCGAGCGCGTGGCAACGCGAAGCGAGCGACGCCGACTACACGATCTACGAAGGAAGCTACGGTCCTTCGCCGAACTACCAGGCGGGAACGCCGCCGTTCCGCAAGCCGGTGGACGGCGGAGGCTTCGCGCTCGAGAACGGACGCCCCAAGCTCCAGAACACGTTCGATCTGCGCTTCGCCCTCGCGGTGCCGAACGAGACGGCGTGCCCTCCGCCGGCGGCGGGCTACCCCGTCGTGCTCTATGCGCACGGCACCGGCGGCGACTATCGCTCGTTCATCGGCGACGGAACGGCGCGCTCGCTCGCGCAGAAGTGCCTCGCGTCGATGGGGATCGATCAGATCCTGCACGGCACGCGTCCGGGCGCGCCCGCGCTCGACGATCCGCAGCGCGAGACGACGACGCAGCTGCTCTTCTTCAACCTCGACAACGAGCTCGCCGCGCGCACGAGCAACCGGCAGTCGGCGATCGACGTCGTGCAGCAGGCGCGCCTCTTCACGGAGACGAAGGTGAAGGTGCCCGCCTCGGTCACGAACGCGGCCGAGATCGGCTTCGATCCGACGAAGATCATGTTCTTCGGGCACTCGCAGGGCGGCCTCAACGGTCCTCTGTTCCTCGCGGGCAGCGCGCTCGCGCGCGGCGGCGTCTTGAGCGGCGCCGGCAGCCACATCGGGCTGAACCTCCTCGAGAAGACCAAGCCCGTCGACGTCGCCGCCGCGTTCCGGTTCCTGGTCGGCCTGGGCGATCCCGAGCGCGCCGCGGAGCTCAACGTCTTCCACCCCGTGCTCACGCTGGTGCAGACGATCATCGACGCGGCCGATCCGCTCCACTACGGCGCCGCGATCACGCGCGCGCCGCGGACCGGCTTCGCGCCGAAGAGCATCTACCAGACGGAAGGGGTCTCCGCCGACGGCACCGGCGACACCTACGCGCCGCCGCACGGCATCGAGCTGCTCTCGGTCGCGATCGGCCTCCCGCGACACGCGCCCGGCATCAAGCCGATCCGCGAGGCGCAGTGGTGCGGCCTCGACGATCTCACCGTCACCGCCGAAGGCGTGAGCGGCAACCTCGGAGACGGCCAGGCGAGCGGCGTGCTCGCGCAGTTCGCGCCGCGACCGGGCCGCGACGGGCACTTCGTCATCTTCGATCTGCCGCAGGCGCGCGCGCAGGCCGCGGGCTTCCTCGCGAACCTCGCGGCCGATCCGAAGGGCCGCATCCCTCCGCAGTAGAGCGGAACTGTAAGCGCCGTTTAAGTGGTGCGCTCGCGCGCGCCGGCGCAAATGCCGGCGATGACCCTCGCCCGCAGTTTCTCTCGCGCGCTCGCCGTCGCCGCCTTCGCGGCGGGTTGCGCGACGACGGCCACCGTCGACGACGCCGATCTCGCGACCGAGCCTGCGACCTCCGACGGCGCGATGCTGCCTCCGCCGTCGCAGCCGTCGGGCGAGGCCGGCGCGTCGAAGGGGTCGGGCGACAGCGGCGGCAAGGACGCCGGCAAGAAAGACAGCGCGCCTCCTCCGCCGCCCCCTCCCCCGCTGCCGAAGATCTGCATCAACGAGGCGGGCGCTCCTTTCGGACCGCAGACCGCGTGCGGGTGCGACAAAGACTGCGTGAGCGGCCTCGTCTGCGATCGGGTCGGCGCGTTGCTCGTCGACTGGTGCTGCGCCGCGACGAACGTGGCCTGCGCCGAGCACAACGACTGCTGCGGGAATCTCCTGTGCGTCGGCGGCGTCTGCAAGTGACCCGTGCTCAGACGGGGTCGCGGCGCTTGAGCAGGACGAGGAGGAACACGAGCATCACGACGGTCATGCCGTAGAGCACGGCGATGGGCAGCCATGTCTGCTCGTACATCGTGAAGCCCCACGCGCCCTTGAGGGTGTCGGAGCCCATCTGGGCGATCGCGCATTGGAAGTGACCGCCGAAGACGAAGTCGGGCGGGTTGTTGAGCGTCGGGTTCTGGAGATCGATGTACCACGCAGGCTCTCTCGCGATCGCGGTGCGCTCGTGCGTGATCGATCCCTCGAAGCCCCAGCGCGCCGGCATGACGTACATGAGCGGCTTGAGCATCGGGTTGGTGGTCATCGGCACCATGAGGCCGCCGAGGACGACCTGCGGGATGAGCGCGATCGGCGTCAGCGCCATCGCCGCTTCGGCGGAGACGACCACGGTGGAGAGGAGCAAGCCGAGGGCGCACGCGTTCATCGAGACGGCGACCATCACGGCCAGCTCTTGGAGGAACGCGAGCGGGCCGCCGTGGAACTGGAGCGTGACGAAGACGATCCCGAGCAGCATCGAGCACTGCACGACGCAAATGATGCTCAGGATGATGTACTTCGAGAAGACGTAGTTCACGAGCGACAGGTTCACCATGCGCTCGCGGAGGTAGATCGCGCGCTCCGTCACGATCTCGCGCGCCGAGTTGCTCGTGCCGAACCAGACCGCGGACACGACGACGAAGAACATCGCCGCGGTGTGGTCGTTCGTCTCGGTCATCCGGCCGAGGAGATCGCCCGAGCCTTGTGAGCCGCGCGTCTTGGCGAGCTCCTGGAGCGCGCCGAGGCACCAGAACGGCACCGCCTTCTGCTGGCCGGCGAAGACGAACGCGAGCATGAGCCCGATGATCGGCGCCTGGGCGAACATGATGATCGCGCCGGCGCGATCCCGGATCTTGATCTTCCAGTAGCGCGACATGAGCAGCACGAGCTGCCGGAAGAGCGCGACGTCGGGTCGATGGGGAACACCGCGCGCCGCCGGCTCGGTGCCGACCGCGCGCCGCCCCGAGTACATCTGCTGGAACACCGGGTTGGCGTTCTGCATGAACTCGTTGCGCCACTGCCGCGCGGCCTCGAGGCGCGCGAGATTTCGCGGCGTGTTCGGGTCTTGCCGCTTCATGTCGTCGTGCACCGCGCGCTCGCGGATGTTCAGCATGTCGAACATGTCGCGCGGGTTGTCGATGTTGCGGTTCTGGAGCTGCGGCAGGTGCCGATACGGGCTGTTCGGGTTGTCGGCGATCGACGCGAAGAAGCGGTAGCTCGCCGTCCCCGTCGGGCCGAAGTAGGTGGGGATGCCGCCGTAGCCCATGATGAACGCGAGGTTGAACCTCTCGTACTCGTCCTTCGCGGGCTGGTGGATCGTCATGATGATCGTCTTGCCCGTCTTCTTCGTGAGATCGGCCAAGAGATTGATGAGCGCGGTCGTGTCGTCGGCCGCGAGGCCGCTCGTCGGCTCGTCGAGGAAGAGGATGACCGGATCGGTGACGAGCTCGAGGGCGATGTTGACGCGCTTTCGCTGTCCGCCGGAGAGCACCTTCTTCTCCGGCTTCCCGATCTGGAGGTTCTGCACCCCCTCGAGGCCGAGATCCTTGAGCGTCTGCTCGACGCGCTGGTTGATCTCTTCGTCGGAGTAGTCGTTCGGCAGGCGGAACTGCGCCGAGTACTTCACCGCTTCGAAGACGGTGAGCTCCGGGTGAACGATGTCGTCCTGCGGGACGTAGCCGATGACGCCGCGGAGCGCGTCGTAGACGGCGTAGAGATCGTCACCGTTGATGCGAACCTGACCGCTCGTCGGCGGGAGGTAGCCGTTGAGCGTGAGGAGGAGCGTCGTCTTGCCCGCGCCCGAGGGCCCCATGAGGGCGATCATGTCGCCCGGCAGCGCCTTGAACGACACGTGGTCGAGCAAGACCTTCATGTTGGCCTTGTTGTCGCGATCCGGGACCTCGAGGAAGAGATCCCAGGCCTCGATCTCGTAGAGCGGCTTGCCCGCCCACGAAGCCTGCTGATCTTCGACGACGACGTTGACCTGCTGGCCGGCGATCTGGATGAGCACCGGCATCGGGCCGATGTAGACCTTCTCGCCGTTGGTCACCGGAACGCGCTGGCCGCGCGCGATGCGCTGGCCGCGCACGAAGGTGCCGTTGCCGCTCCCGAGATCTTCGAGGAAGAGCTGGCCGCCCTGGTTCAAGATCTGGGCGTGGCGCGCGCTCACCTGAGGATGCGGCACCACGATCTTGTTGTCGGCCGTGCGGCCGATGGAGATGACCCCGCCCTGGAGCTGCTCGAGGTTCAGCTCGCCGATGACGGTGCGATGCTTGGGGCGCGCGGGCGCCGCTCCGCCCGGAGGCGCTCCTCCGGCGGGCATCGCGGGCACGCCTCCCTGGACCTGAGCGCTCGCCTGCGGCTGAGGGCTGCCGGCGCCGGACATCGCCTGCGCGAGCTGGCCGAGGAGCGAGACGGGCACCGGGATCGGACCGAACGCGACGACGCCGTTGGGATCGAACGGCACCGGCTGATTGGCGGGGATGCGGTTGCCCCCGACGTACGTCCCGCTCGTCGAGCCCGCGTCCTGGACCATCATGCGGTCCATCATCACGGTGCAGTGGGTCGCGCTCACCGCTGCGTTGGCGATGACGAGCGAGGCGCTGCCTGCTTCGCGCCCGATGATCAGGTGGCCTGGCGGTGCGCTCGCGCTGCCACGCGCCATGATCATGAGGACGATCGCGGGGTGCGAGAGCGGGACCGGCACCTGTCCGACGACGAATTGCGTGCGGAAGTCGAACGGTACGGGCTGGTTGGGCGCGACCGGCGCGTTGTTCGCAAGCGACGGCCCCGCGCCGCCGTCGATGAACATCAGCTGACCGTTCTGCTTGACGATGCGCGCGTGGCGCGGCCCCACGCCCGGTCCCTGGAGGACGACGTCGTTGTCCGGCGCGCTGCCGATGGAGACTTGTTCCTTTCCAAAGCCGGGGATCATCGCGCCGCCATCCTACTGCCCTTCAAAGGTTTCCGCCTTTCTCGCGGCACTTGGCCTCGAGCGCTTCGATGTTGTTCGCGTCCGGCCGATGGCTCTTGAGCCATCGCGCTTGAGCACACTCGCGCGGCTCTCCGTTCGGAGGCGCCGCCGCGTCGTCCTTCCACCACGGCACCTTGACGCCGCTCGGAGGCGCGAGCGGCGGCGCGGTCGTGACCTCGGGCGCCGGCGACGGGTCGTCTTCGTCGACGACGGGCGCTGCGTCCTTCGGCTCGTCGTCGACGAGCTTGACCGCGCGGTGCGACGACCGCCGCGTGAACCAGAGCCCAGCGACGAGCGCGCCGATGGCGAGGATCGCCAGCACGACGCCGAGGATCACGGGCAGCCGCGATCGCTCGCCGCGGCTCGACGGCGGGTCTCCCGAACGCGCGGGGGCCGCGGGGATGAACGCTGGACCGCTCGGCGCCGCGGGTGAGGCTGCGGCGCCGTCGGCGCCCGGAGCGGCGCGAATGGTTCCCGCACTCTGCGCCTCGATCGGCGCGGTCAGCACGGTCCCCCGCGGTCCCTCACCGGCCGGAGGAGCCGATCCTTCGCCTGGCGGGAGCGTCGCGACCGGCTCGTGGGCGGTGAGCTGCACGGTCTTGACGAGCGTCGGCGCCGAGACCGCGGCCGTGGCCGACGCCTTCATCCGCATCACGAGCGCGGTGATGTTGTCGTGTCCTCCCCGCGCGTTCGCGAGATCGACGAGCTGCCCGGCGGCTTGAGCCGCCGGGCGTGAGCCGGCGATGTCGAGGATCTCCGCGGGGCCGACGAGATCGCTCAGCCCGTCGGAGCAGAGGACGAAGACGTCGCCGGCGACGTAGGAGAGCGTCTCGGCGCGCACGTCGACGTCGACGTCCTTCGAGATGCCGAGCGCGCGCATGATCTTGTTCGCGTCGGGGTGCTTCGCCGCCTCGTCGGCGCGGATGATGTTGCGATCGACCATCTCCTGCACCATGGAGTGGTCTTTGGTGACCTGGGTGACGGCGCCCGCGTGGATGAAGTAGATGCGGCTGTCGCCGACGTGCGCGATGTCCACGCCGCCGTCGTGCGCGATCAGCGCGACCGTGGTCGAGCCGGGACGGTATCCGCCTTCGTTCGTCGGCATCGAGAAGACGCGCTTGTTGGCCTCTTCGATGGCGACGCGCAGCGCGTCTTTCGGCGAGGTGATCGCGGGCGCAGCCTTCACGATCTCGAAGATCGTCTTCACCGCCAGCTCCGAGGCCTCCTTGCCGCCCGCGTGCCCGCCCATGCCGTCGCACACGACGGCGAGGACGCCGAGCGCGGTCTCCGCGTGATCGGCGGCGTCTTCGTTGACCTGCTTGTCGGGATCGCGGCCTGGATCGGTCCGGAACACGATCTCGACGGCAGGACACTTCGACGGCTCGGCCACGTTCGTCTCCGCCTATTCGAACTTCACCGAGAACTCGACCGGTCCGAAGCGGAGCGCGCCACTTCCCGCGGGAACGGGGGTGAAGACGCCGCTCGGAATGCGCGAGCCGCTCACGTAGGTGCCGTTGTTCGATCCCTCGTCGCGCACCATGAGCTGGTTGTTCTCGAACCTCATCGTCGCGTGGACGCCGCTCACGCGCGGCTCCGTCAGTGTGATCGGGCACTCTGCCGGATCGCGTCCGACGCGGACGTCGATGCCGGCGCGGATGGCGAACTGCCCGGCCGCGCCGATGATCGACGCGCCCGTCGCTCCGTAGGGGTTAGGTGGCGGCTCGAGGGCCGAGGCCATCGCGCCCGTGAGCGGAAACGCGTTGGCCGCGGCGGCTGCGTCGCCGCTCACGACGGGCGGTAGGTTGCGCGGCAGGGGCTGGCCGCACGAGAAGCA
This sequence comes from Labilithrix sp., assembly GCA_019637175.1. Lineage (GTDB taxonomy): Bacteria > Myxococcota_A > Polyangia > Polyangiales > Polyangiaceae > Labilithrix. Next base: position 21,488 of record JAHBWD010000052.1, read on the forward strand.
GACCGACGACTGATCGGGCGTCGCCATCGTCAGACTGTTGCATGCGGGGCAGCGCACCTGGATGACCGGTGCGCCCCCCGCTGGGGCTAAAGGGTGGGCACCTCCTCCCGGATCGGGAGGTGGTGCTGCCGGAGGTGGTGGATGCTGCGCGACGTACGCGGGAGCCACGGGGAGTGGCGCCGGCGCGGGCGCGACGTACGCGGGCGCGACGTTCGCCGCCGGAGGCGGCTCGGGCGCGGACGCGCCGTAGCCGCCTCCGCCTCCACCGTAGCCGCCGCCGGGCGGATAGCCGCCTCCGCCGCCGCCGTACGGGGGCGCGCCGCCGGCTCCTCCGCCGTAGCCGCCACCTCCGGCGACGACGGGCGCGGGCGGCGGCTGGTTGGAGCGCTTGCCCTTGCCGCCTCCGCCTCCGCGCAGGAGCACGATCACGAGGAGGAGGATGACGACGACGATGCCGGCCGCGCCGAGGATGATCGGCAGGTTGAACGGCTTCTTCTGCGCTTTCAGCGTGAGCACGGTCTCGGCGGTGACGCCGCTCGCGCGCTTGGCCTTGTTGTCGAAGACGACGACACGCGCGACGGTGTTCTCGCCCTGGCCTTCGAGGATCTTCTCTTCGTCGGGCACCTGGAGCGTGACGAAGGTGTCGGCGGAATCGACCGACCCGCCGCGCATGTTCTGGGCGATGAGGTGCTGCATCGCCTTCTTGGCGACCTCGGGGTCGTTGCGGTTGACGTTCTGATTGGGGTTCGTGCCCGCGGGGACGAAGTACGCCTCGGCGCGCTGCTTGTCGCCGCCCCAGCAGAAGTCGCCGTAGACGCGGAAGGTGCCGCCCGGGTAGAGCGGGTTCGCGTCGGCTTCGGCCTTCGTCTGAGCGATGTTGATGTCGAGCGGCCACGACGTCGGGTCGACGCCGATCGGCACGTCCTTGAACGTCGCGTCCGGCGTGACCTGCGGCTGCACGTTGCGCACGATGAGCCGGAACGACTGCTCGACCGTCGGCGCGAGGCACGCGAGGCGCCATTTGACGACCCACATCTGGTTGAAGCGCGCCTTGACGAGCGACAAGATCGTCTTCGACTTCTCGACCCCCTGCCCCGCCTTGACGATGTCGAAGAAGCCGCCGATCTCCGGCGTCGAGAGGTCTTGCATGAACTGCAGATCGTTCGACGCGAGCAGATCGTTGGTGAAGCCGCGCGCGTTGGGGAAGTAGATCGAGATGACGGGCAGCGGCGTCTTCGGCGCCGCGGTGTTCTCCTCCGGGAACCGGCCCTTGAGGAAGAACTGCTTCATCACCTCGGCGTTCAGCGCGGCGCTGCTCGCGTCTTGCCGGCCTGCACCGTTCGACAAGACGACCATCGCTTGCATCATCGGGATGGTCTGGACCTGACCGCTGTTGCCGAGATCGGCGAAGGCCTTGGTGATGCCCTTGATCTGCGCGCCGAACGGGCGGCCCCCGCCGCTCGAAGGAGCCGTGCGGGAGTTGTTGGTGAGCATCGTGACCAGCGTGGCCTTCTGGGCGGCGGGGACCCAGGGCGACGCGGCAGTGTAGGTGTTGAGCCGGTCGTCGAAGATGATGAGCTTCGCGACGTCGTTCGGCCCGAGCGCACCGATGAACTGGTTGGCGACCTCGCGGGCATCGGCGTAGCGCGGGCCCATGGCGCTCGAGGCGTCGAGCGCGATGAGCCACGCGGTGCCGACGAGCGGATCCTTCGCCGACGCCCCCCAGCTCGCCTTCGAGACGAATCTCGCCGGGTTTTCGCCCGCGTCGACGCGCACGAGGAGGCTCGTGTTGCCCTCGGGGAAGGGCAGCGCCTTGAAGAGCGCGCCCTTCTCTTCGACGGCCGCCGAGATGCAGTCGAGGAGCGCGTCGCCGCGAACGGCGCCGCAGCCTTTGGCTGTGACGACCTCGCTCAGCGGGCTGAACTGCACGAGCTCGATGACGCTCGTGAGTACGGGCTGGCCATCGGTCACGCCCGCGCGCGGATCGATTCGGAGGATGTGCGCTTCGGGAGCCGCCAACGCGTCCCGCGCACCGAAGAACGCGGCGAAGAACGCGAAATAGGCGGTGACCCAGGCGACGATAGCTCGCTTGTTCACGCGCGGAAGCGTACTACAGGCGGCTCGCCGCTGCTTCAGATCCGGCCGACGACCTTGATCACGGTCGAGAAACCGCCGAAGCGGACCTTGTCGCCGTCGCGGAGGTCGCGCTTGCCGTTGAAACCGATGTGCTCCTCGTTCACGAACGTGCCGTTGGTCGAACCGGTGTCTTCGACCTGAATCGTCCCGGCTCCCGCGTCGACGATGATCGCCGCGTGGCGCGACGAGATGGTCGCGTCGGAGAGCGGAATGTCGACCTGCTCGCCCGAGTTGGCGCGCCCGACCGTCTTGCGGCCGCCGTGGAGAGGCCAGAAGTCGCCCTGCGTGTTCGACTGGTAGGAGACCAGGAAGCCGCGCAGCGCATTCGGCGGAAGGTTGACCGGCGCGGCCGGTGCGGCTGCCGCTTCGGGCGCGGCGCCGCCGAAGCCACCCTGCTGGGGGAAGCCGCCGGGCTGTCCGCCGAACCCGCCGGGCTGCTGCGCGGGAGGCGCGCCGAAGCCACCTTGCTGCGCGGGCGGCGCAGGAGGCGCACCACCGAATCCGCCGGGCTGCTGCCCGTATCCACCGCCGCCGTATTGCCCGGCGTTCGGATCTTGGAACGGCTGCTGACCATACTGAGGCTGCGCGCCAAAGCCGCCGCCTTGCGGCGCGCCGTAGCCTCCGCCGGGATCACTTCCGTATCCCGGCGCCGGAGGCGGAGCGCCGAACCCGCCTTGCTGAGGAGGCGGAGCACCGAACCCGCCTTGCTGAGGAGGCGGAGCGCCGAAGCCACCTTGCTGCTGATAGCCCCCGCCGCCGTATTGATCGTTCGCGAAGGGCATCGCGTCGAGCGCGATGGGATGACCGTGCGGGCAGTAGCTCGCGCCGGGGGCGATGTCGTGGCCCATCTGGCAGCGAAGTGGAGCCTGCCCTCCGGGCGGCGCGCCGTAGGCTGCCGCGGGCGGAGCGCCGAAGCCGCCGGCCTGCGGAGGCGGGAAGCCACCCGGCTGAGCGCCGAACCCCGGAGGACCGCAGGGCGTCCCGCAGATGTTGCAAAACTTGTCCGACGGTTGAGGAATCGCGCCGCACTGCGGACAGGGGTTCATCGTCTCTCGTCTCCAGATGTGGACCGGAGCATATCGGAGAAAGAACCAAAATGCCGAATTGAAGGGCGAGCCTGGATCAGCGCGCTTTGGCAGCTCTGCCCTTGGGTCGCGGCGAGGCCTCGGAAGCGCGCGAAGAGGGCTTCTTCAGGCCTTCTTGCGACACGGTCGCGCTCGCGAGCAAGGCGGCCTCGAGGACCGTTCGGACGGGGACGCGATGCGCTCGAGCGGCCTCGAGGCAAGCGTCGAATTCGGGTTTTCGCGACGGCGGCCCGAAGGGCCCGTTGGCGATCTTGACGGGGATGACGCCGTACGGCGTCTCCACCTGCTCGACGTGCCGCGGCCGTTCGACGCGTGTGACCTCGTGACGGCGGACGCCGAGCGTCGTGCTCTCGCGCAGCATGATGCGCGTGACCGTGTCGGCGAGCGCCGACGTCGCGATCGCGCCGAGGAGGTAGGCGGGGCGCCCCTTCTTCATCGTCAGCGGCGTTGCCCACGCGTCGAGCGCGCCCTCGGCGAGCAACGCGTCGATGCAGCTGCCGAGCAGCTCGCCCGTCGCATCGTCGACGTTGGCCTCGAGGACGACGTGGGTCGCGCTCGAGGCGCTTCGTGTGCTCTCGGCGCTCGTCTCGTCTCCGAGCACCGCGCGAAGCAGGTTGGGGCGATCGGCGAGATCGGCGGTGCCGGCTCCCCAGCCGGTGCGCTCGGGCGACATCGACGGCCACCGCGTCGCGCCCTCCGCGTGGGCGCCGACGATCGCCGCGCCCGTCGGCGTCACCAGCTCGAAGGCGATGCCGGCGTCGTACGTCGGGTGCCCGCGGAGGCACTCGACGACCGCCGGCGGCGGAAGCGGCAGAATCCCGTGGCGCGCCTTCACCCGGCCGTGCCCCATCGGGAGCGGCGAGACGACGACGCGCGCGCCGATGTGCTCGAGCGCCGCCGCGCTGCCGACCACGTCGACGATCGCATCGACCCCGCCGACCTCGTGGAAGTGCACGTCGTCGATCGGCATGCGATGGACCTTCGCCTCCGACTCGGCGAGCCGGCGGAACGTCGCCTGCGCGCGCGCCTTCACGCCCTTCGACAGATCGGCGCGCTCGAGCATCTTGCGGATCGATCCGTACGTCCGCTCGGGCTGCTTGCCGTCGACGTGGACGTCGAACGCCGTGGCGACGATGCCGCTGCGTACGCGCGTGGCGAAGTGCACGTGGAACCCGCCGAGCGGGAGCTTGTCGACCGCGCCGGCGATCACGGCCTCGGGCACGCCGAGGTCGACGAGGGCCGCGATGATCATGTCGCCGGCGAGACCGCTCGGCGCGTCGAGAAAGAGGATCTTTCCCTTCCCTTCGCCGGCCTTCAGATCGGGCCGCGTGCGGTCGCCGTGGTGATGAGGGTGGTGATGACCGTCGTCGTCGTGAGGGTGGTGATGGTCGTCGTCGTGGTCGTGATGATGGTGCGTGGGATCGCCGTGGTGGTGACGGTGTGCCCTCCCCTTCGCCTTCTTCTTCGTCACGCCTTCACCCTCTTCTCGATCTTCCCCCTCCCCCGCAAGATCCTCGCCGCGGCGAACGCGGCGCCGAACCCGTTGTCGATGTTGCACACGGTCACGCCGGAGGCGCAGCTCGTCATCATGCCGAGCAGCGCCGCGAGCCCGTTGAACGCCGCGCCGTAGCCGACGGACGTGGGCACCGCGATGACGGGGACGTCGACGAGCCCGCCGACGACGCTCGCGAGCGCGCCCTCCATGCCCGCGATCACGATCACGACGCCCGCGTCTTCGAGCAGCGGGCGCCGGTGGAGCAGCCGATGAATGCCCGCCACGCCGACGTCGAAAACGCGCTCGAAGGTGACGCCGAGCATGCGCATCGTCTCGGCGCACTCCTCGGCGACGGGGAGATCGCTCGTGCCCGCGCTCACGAGCGCGACCTTCGCCTCGGAGAGCGGGGCAATCGGCGACTGCACGAGCGCGCACGTCCGCGCCGCCGGCGCGTGCTCGACGCCCGGGACTTCACGCTTCAGCGCGTCCGCCTTGTCGGCGTCGATCCGCGTGACGAGCACGTTCTGGCCGAGGCGCGCGAGCTCCTTCGCGATCGCGACGATCTGCGCCGTGCTCTTGCCTTCGCCCAAGATGACCTCGGGCACCCCCTGCCGGATCGCGCGATGATGGTCGACCATCGCGAAGCCGAGGTCGGCGAACGGCAACTGACGCAGCTCCGCGACCGCGTCGTCGATCGGCGTACCGCCGCCCTTCACCCGTGCGAGCAGCTCCCTGAGGCGAGATTCGTCCACGGACGCTCTTTAGCGCATTTCCTAGCTGAAAGCCGACCGCTGAAAGCTGCTAGCTATGGGACCGATGCCGCTGCTCCTCGCGATCCCGGTCGGTCTGCTCCTCGGCATGACCCTCTCGTGGCTCGCGAGGGTGGAGCTCGCGCGCTCGGAGGTCCCGCTCGTCCTGGCCCGGCCGTTCCTCGTGGCCTTGGGGCTCGGCGTCCTCGTGTTCGCCCCCGTCGTGGGCTACTTCGCGGCGCTCCACGGCGACTGGGCCTACCTCTACCTGGTCCGGTGGAGCCGCGTTCCCTCCGCGGTCGATCTCCTCCTCGTCTTCCTCGCGGGGGCGCAGGTCCCCCTCGGCTTCGCGCTCGCGTCGCCGCTCGCGATCGCGAAGCGGGGTACGCGGCTGATGCAGATCTCCGCCGGCATCACCGCGTTGCTCGTCATCGCGTGTGCGCTCTGCGCGCGGCGCCTCTCGGTGAGCGCGTCGTTCAACCAATTCCACGGTGGATTCGGCGCGATGCCCCTCGGCCGGAGCTCACTCGGCCGCGGCGTCCTCTTGAGCTGGACCGCTCTCGCCCTCGCCTACGCGTGGAGCGTCCACGCGCTCCGTGCGCCGCGGACCCGCTGAATCGGTGCAACGGGGTCGAGCCTCGGCGGCGTGCTAAACAAGAAGGAGCATGTGGGTCCGCGGTGCGGCCATTCGACCTGTTCCTTCCTATGCGGTCGTCGACCGTGAGGTGCTCGACCGGATCGAAGAGGAGCTGGCCGCGAACGGGCTCTCGCCGAAGTCCGATCTCGACGACGCGTTCGGCCGCTTCGAGGAGACGCAGAGCGCCTTGGCGCAGCAGGCCGCACAGGTGCTCGCGCGCCCACTCGACGAGACGGCGCTCGCGCTCGGCTACTTCCTCACGATCGCGGTCTGGCTCGCGTTCGAGCGCGCGTTCGGCTCGCGCCTCGGCGAGGTGAGCGAACAGCAGCTCGAGGCGGCCGAGAGCGCGCTCACCCTCGAAGAGGAGCTGCGCGCGACCCACGCCGAGGAGCCGCTCGAGCTCGAAGACGTGATGGCCATCGAGCAGCCGGGCGTGCTCGCGTTCGTCAACGAGCACGTCGAGGCGGCGCTCGAGCCGCCGGAGGAGGCCTCGGGCAAAGAAGGCTCGAGCGAGCCGCCGCGCGAGGTCGACGTCGACGACGTTCACGCCGTCTACCGGAGCGTGCTCGTGTTGACGCTGGCCCTGTCGCATGCCGTATCGCCGGCGACCGGCGCGCGCCCGCGGGAGATGCTCGCCTGACACCTCGTGGTAGCGTGGGGCGCGATGCAGACCGAAGCGATGGTGATGCGGGCCACGGGCGGGCCCGAGGTCCTCGAGCGCGCGACGATCGATCTGCCCGATCCCGGCCCGCGTGAGGTTCGAATCCGCGTGCGCGCGGTCGCGCTGAATCACATCGACCTGTGGGCGCGCCGCGGGCTGCCGCACTTCCGCTACGAGTTCCCCCACCGGCTCGGCGCGGACGTCGTCGGCGAGATCGACGCGCTCGGTCCCGGCGCCAAGGGCGCGAAGGTCGGCGACCGTGTCGTCGTCAACCCAGGCCTCTCGTGCGGCGCCTGCGAGCGCTGCCTTCGCGGTGAAGACAACTTCTGTCGTAACTACCGCATCATGGGCGAGAACACCCAGGGCGGCTACTCGCGGCACATCGTCGTCCCCGACGCGAACCTCTTGCCGATGCCGAAGGGCCTCTCGTTCACCGACGCCGCGGCCATCCCGCTCTGCTTCCTGACGGCGTGGCAGATGGTGGTGCACAAGGCGGAGGTGCGGGTCGGTCAGACGGTGCTCGTGCAGGCCGCAGGCAGCGGCGTTTCGAGCGCCGCGATCCAGATCGCGAAGATGCTCGGCGCACGCGTCCTGACGACCACGAGCACCGACGAGAAGGCCGCGCGCGCCAAGGCGCTCGGCGCCGACGAGGTCATCAACTACACGACGCAAGACTTCGTCGCCGAGTGCAAGCGCTTGACCGACAAGAAGGGCGTCGACGCGATCATCGAGCACGTCGGCGGCGACGTCTTCGCCAAGAGCATCCTCGCCGCTGCGTGGGGCGGGCGCATCGTCACGTGCGGCGCGACGACGGGCTTCACGCCCACGATCGATCTGCGCCACGTCTTCTTCCGGCAGGTCGAGATCCTCGGCTCGACGATGGGCTCGAAGGGCGACCTTTTCGCGATCTTGCGGCTCGTCGAGGCAGGAAAGCTGAAGCCGGTCGTCGATCGCGTGATGCCGCTCTGGAGCGCCGTGGAGGCGCACCAGCTCCTCGAAGACAGGAAGGTGTTCGGCAAGATCGTCCTCGAGGTGGATTGACCGGCGAGGCTTGAAACCCGCCGGGCCGGAGCTAGAGTCCGGCAGATGAGGCGTGCCTTCGTCCTCCCGCTTCTTGCGCTCGCGGCGGGCCTCGCCACCGCGGCGTGCGACGGCCGCGACGGCGGGCGCTGCGGAACGAGAAATCGTGTGGCCGACGATGACGACGACGGGCCGCCGGCCGTCGTCGCCGACGGCGGAGCAGACTCGTCGAGCGAGGGTGGGCGCACGCTCGCCGACGCCCAGGTCGGCGAGCCCGACGCCTCGCAGGATCCCGGCGACGCCGCAGACGAGGGCGAAGACCCTTAGCTCGGCGCCCTGACCGACGTCAGGCGTCTTCGACGACGATGAGGACGGGCCCGAGGCTCACCATGTCGCCGGCGCGCAGCGACGCGCCCGCGACGAAGGCGCCGTTGACGAGCAGGCCGTTCGTCGAGCCGAGATCGAAGATCACCCAGCCGCTCTCGCCGCGCTCGAGCATCGCGTGACGGCGCGAGACACCTTCTTGCTCGATGACGAGGTTCACGTCGGCGGCGGCCATCCGACCGATGACGAACGGGTCGCGATCGACGCGCCAGCGGCGCCCCCCGACGACGAGCGCGATCGTCGGCTGGAGGCCCTTGTCGGCGGGCGCCTCTTCGAGCGCGACGCGCGACGCCCACTCCTCGGTCGGCGCCATCACCTCGTCGGTCGGGTCTTCGTCGTCCTTCCCGGCGGGCGCCGGCACCGTCGCCGAGACCACGGGCGCGACGTCGGAGACGAGCGCGCGTCCCTCGACGAGCGGCGGCGGTGGGGCAGTCGGGAACGAAGAAGCGCGCGCCGCCGCTTGGGTCTCCGCGAGGAGCCGCTGCATCGCCTCGCCGAGCAGCCAGTCGACCGAGCAGCCGAGCGCCACCGCGCGAGCCTCGAACTCGGCGTAGAGCGCGTCGCCGCACTCGAACGAGCGCGCTCGCGCGCCGTCCTCTCGGCGCGCTGCGCGCACGCGCCGCTTTCGTAGCGTCACTCCCCTCTCCACGGCGACGCCTTCTAGCGCACGATCGCTTTTCGTCCAGCGATCGGACGCAGATTTCCGCTCTCGTTTCGGAGAGTTCACGCACATCGAAAACGGCCGCTGCCGTCGCACGAGCGCGCCTCGCGCGCGGCGCTGATCCCCCGTATCGACGCGACGATCCCCCCTTCAGTGTCCCGCGCGCGAGCCAGTGTGCCGCGCGCGAGCCCGCGGAGAGCCGATCGTAGCCGGGGAAGAAGCAACGCGAGGCGGGGGAAGAGCACGCGGAAGCGGGGGACGACCGCGCGGAAGCGGGGGAAGAGCACGCGGAGGCGGGGGAGAAGCCGCGGGAGCGAGGGGGCGTCCCGCCAGGGCGGGGGGAACCGTCGCGCGTCGCCGAGGACGACCGGGCGGTGCGAGGGCATGCGCGCGAGAAGCACCGAACGGCGGGCGAGACCTGTCGCGGCGTCGTTTCGTGGCTACTGTGAGCGACTCGAATGACCCGGGAGCTCGTTCACGAGGCGGATTGGAAGCGGCGCGCGGCGTGGTCGGACGACGGCTACTTCCGCCTCGCCACCGGCGACACCGGTGACGTCGAGGTGCGCCTCTTCGTGACCCAGAGCCTCCTCACGGAGGCCGAGCCGACGCTCTACCGGCAGATCGTGAACGCCACCCGATTCCCCGGGGCGCGCCTCGTCGCCATCACGCCCGACGTCCACTACGGCTACGGCGTCCCCGTCGGCTGCGTGATCCTCACCGATCGCGCCGAGGGCGCAGTCGCCATGGGCCCCGTCGGCTTCGACATCGGCTGCGGGATGATGAGCGCGCGGAGCAACGTCTCGGCGGATCTGGCGACGCCGGATCGCAAGCTCGAGTTCAACCGCGAGGTCTCGAAGCGCGTCAGCCTCGGGGCCGGCGGCAAGAGCGTGAAGCTCGGCAAGCTCGGCGAGAAGGAGCTCCAGGAGCTCGTCCGCGGCGGCGCCGAATACTACGTCGACAAATACGGGGCCGAGTTCGATCGGAGCCGCGCCGAGCGGCACCGCATTCCCGTGCGCGACGAGTGGGACATCCCGTGGGGCGGCAAGGGCTCGCCCGAGCGCGGCCTCGACCAGCTCGGGTCGCTCGGCGGCGGCAACCACTTCATCGAGCTCCAGCGGTGTGAAGACACCGGCACGCTCTTCGTCCAGGTCCACACGGGCAGCCGAGGGTTCGGCCACGGCCTCGCGACCAACTACTTCCAGATGGCGAAGGACGAGCGGCCCGAGCTCAAAGACATCGACCTCGGCTACTTCACGCCCGAGTCGAAGCACTTCGCCGACTACCTCGCGGCGGTCGCCGCCGGCGGCAACTACGCCATCCTGAACCGCCTCGTCATCTACGAGCAGATCGCCGAGGCCTTCCGCAAGGTGTTCAAGGAAGACCTCGAGCTCATCTACGAGATCAGCCACAACCTCGTGCAAGCCGAGGAGCACCCGGACTTCGGCGAGGTCTGGGTCCACCGCAAAGGCGCGACGCGCGCCTTCCCCGCCGGGCACCCCGCGCTCGCCGGAACGATGTGGGAGGGCACCGGGCACCCCGTGCTCATCCCGGGATCGAACCGCGACTACAGCTACGTGCTCATGCCCGAGCCGGGCGCGGCGAAGAGCGGCTTCTCCGTCAACCACGGGGCGGGCCGCCGCATGTCGCGCGGCGAGGCGATGCGCCAGCTCGATCAGCGCAAGGTCGACGAGCAGTACCGCCGCGACGGGATCCTCGTGAACCTCGACGGGCGCGTTCCGCTCGACGAGTCGGGCCAGTGCTACAAGAGCGCCGAAGAGGTCGTCGCCGCGGTCACCGCCGCGGGCCTCGCGCGCATCGAGCACACGCTCTGGCCGCTCGCTTCGATCAAGGGCAACGAAGAAGGGGCGGCGCGCGCGCGGCAGCGCGAGAAGAAGGGGAAGGAGCGCGCACGCGACGCGGCGCGCGACGCCGAGCGCGCGCGCAAGACGAAGGGCCATTACTGAAGGCTGGAAACCGCGGGTATCTTGGGCTATTAGCTACCCATCATGCAGCGTGGCTCTGCGGAGATCTTTCTCGGGCTCGGTCTGATCCTCGTCGGGATCCTCGGGCTCAAGCTGACTGACATGAACCTCTTCTGGGCGCTCATCGCGCTCGGCGCCGCCATCGGCTCGAAGGGCGGCATCTCCGTCTCGCAGCGCGCGCGCGTCTAGTCCGACGCATGCGCCCAGGGATGGGACACCTGATCGTGGGCGTGCTCCTCCTCGGCAGCGGAATCGCCGTCACCGTCTCGTCCGAGGCCGTCATCGCGTACGGCGCGATCGTCGTCGGCGCGATCGAGATCGGCCGTGGCGCGTTCATCCTCCTTCGCGGCAGCGGCGCGAGCGACTCGGAGCGGCGTAGCGGCCGCGATTGATTCGCGGGAATCCCCGCGGGCGCTGGGTGGTTTCGGCCTCACCGTCGCTCGTGGTAGGACGGGCCTTCCATGCAAGACGCCCGAGAGCTCAACGAGATCGTCGCGCGCGAGAGCGCGTTCGTCGATCGCATCCAGTCGGAGGTCGGCAAGGTCATCGTCGGCCAGTCCTACATGATCGAGCGGGTCCTCATCGGCCTGCTCACGGGCGGCCATGTCCTGCTCGAGGGCGTCCCCGGCCTCGCGAAGACGCTCACGGTGCGGACGCTCTGCGAGGCGATCTCGTCGAAGTTCGCCCGCATCCAGTTCACGCCCGACCTCCTCCCGGCCGACGTCATCGGCACCGTCATCTACAACCAGCAGAAGGGCGAGTTCACGTCGAAGCTCGGTCCGGTCTTCGCGAACTTGGTCCTCGCCGACGAGATCAACCGCGCGCCGGCCAAGGTGCAGAGCGCGCTGCTCGAGGCGATGCAGGAGCGACAGGTCACCATCGGCGACAGGACGTACCCCCTCCCCGACCCGTTCATCGTGATGGCGACGCAGAACCCGATCGAGCAAGAGGGCACCTACCCGCTCCCGGAGGCGCAGGTCGATCGCTTCATGCTCATGTGCAAGGTCGGCTACCCGACGCGCGACGAGGAGCGGAAGATCATGGATCGCATGACGAGCGTGCTCCCGGCGAAGGCCGAGCCCGTCGTCACGCCGACCGAGCTGCTCGAGGCGCGCAAGATCATCGGGCAGATCTACGTCGCCGAGAAGATCAAAGACTACATCGTCGACGTGGTCTTCGCCACGCGCGAGCCGCAGAAGCACGGACTCAAGGATCTCGCGCCACTCATCGAGTTCGGCGCCTCGCCCCGCGCCTCGATCGCGCTCAACCTCGCCGCGCGCGCCCACGCGTTCCTGCGCCACCGCGGCTACGTGACGCCGGAAGACGTGAAGGCGGTCGGACCGGACGTGCTCCGACACCGCGTCGTCTTGACCTACGAGGCCGACGCCGAAGAGGTCACGTCGGAGCAGGTCGTGCGCCGCGTCTTCGAGGTCGTCGAAGTTCCCTGAGATGATCCCCCGCGAGATCCTTGCAGCCCTGCGGACCATCGAGATCCACACGGCGAGGCTCGCGAACGAGCAGCTCTCGGGGACGTACAAGTCGAGCTTCAAGGGACAAGGCCTCGCCTTCCGCGAGGTGCGCCCCTACCAGCCGGGCGACGACGTCCGCTCGATCGACTGGAACGTCTCGGCGCGGATGAACGACACCTTCGTGAAGGTCTTCGTCGAAGAGCGCGAGATGACCGTGATGATCGCGGTCGATCTCTCGGCGAGCGAGCGCTTCGGAACACAGCGCGCCCCGAAGGCGCGCGTCGCCTCCGAGGTGGCCGCGCTCCTCGCCTTCAGCGCCATCCGCAACAACGATCGCGTCGGGCTCATCCTGTCGACCAGCAAGGTCGAGCGCATCGTGCCTCCGAAGAAGGGCGAGAAGCACGTGATGCGCGTCATCCGCGAGATCATCGGCTTCGAAGCGCCCCCGCCGGCGTACGAGCAGCGCGCCGCCTCCGGGCCGCCGCGCCTCGGGGCGGCGACCGATCTGAAGAGCGCGCTCGAGGCGCTCGCCCACGTCGCCCGACGGCGAAGCGTCGCCTTCGTCGTCTCCGACTTCTTCACCTCGGGCTACGAGCGCGCGCTCTCGCTGGCGAGCGCGAAGCACGACGTCATCCCGGTCGTCCTCACCGATCGCCGCGACGGGGAGCTGCCCGACGTCGGGCTCGCGACGTTCGAAGACCTCGAGAGCGGCGAAATGATCGTCGTCGACACCTCCGACAAGCGCGTGCGCGCGCACTACGCGCGCGAGATGAAGAAGATCAAAGACGCGCGCCGCCAGCTCTTCTTCAAGCTCGGGCTCGACGCCGTCGAGGTCGAGACAGGCGGATCGTTCGTCAAACCGCTGCGGGATCTCTTCGCGCGAAGGGCGCGGAGGATCGGGATGCGATGAGGCGCGCGGCGGGATGGATCGCGAGCGTCGCCGTCGCGGCCGCGTTCGTCTCGAGCGCCGCCGCCCAGGCGCCTTCCACGTCGCCGGCGTCGCCCGACGACGCGGGCGACGCCGGCGTGGGCGCCGAGATCGGCGGGTGCGTCGAGAGCATCCCCAAGGGGGCCGCCCGCCCGTTCGTGAACGAGACGTTCCCGGCGCGCGGCACGAGCGGCTGGGCCGCGACGCTCTCGATCACGGTCGTGCACGGCAAGGGAGAGCGCGTGCTCCCCGCCGGGCTCGATCTCGGGGCCGCGGCCGAGGCCAAGAAGTATCTCCAGAAGGCCGGGTTCGTGATCCCGGATCAAGACGGAGGCGCGGCCGCACACATCTCCACCGAGCCGGACGACAAGAGCCGCTCGCAGGCGACGACGCACCTCGAGCTCCCGCTCGTCGTGCTGCCTCCCGAGCCGGGGCGCAGCGTGCTCACCCTCCCGCCGCTGCCCGTCGCGATCGCGCGCGCGAACGGCGAGATCGCGACCGTGTGCACGCACCCGCACACGATCGTCGTCGAGGATCCCATCGCGAACGTGCCGCAGGCGGAGCCGAAGCCGAATCCGGAGCCGCGACCTCAGCGTGAAGAGTGGACGGCGCTGAAGAAGGCGGTGCTCTACGGCGGGCTCGGCCTCGTCGTCGGCGCACTGCTCGCGTACCTCGGCTACAAGTGGTGGAACAAACCGAAGCCGCCGGTACCGCCGCCGCCGCCCCGACCGCCGTGGGAGGTCGCCCTCGAGCAGCTCGACGAGGTCCGCCACGCAGGCCTCCTCGATGCCAAGCGACACACCGAGTACTTCGATCGCGTCAGCGACGCGGTCCGCGGGTATCTCGGGGCGCGCTTCGGCTTCGACGGCCTCGAGTCGACGAGCGACGAGATCCTGACGGCGCTCGAGAAGCAGGCGGCGGGCTTCGTGCGGCTCGACACCGGCAGCGAGATCGCCGCGCCGGCGCCGGGCGTGCCGCTCGAGGAGGTCCGAAGGTTCTTGGCGGAGTGCGACCTCGTGAAGTTCGCGAACCTCAAGCCGTCGCCCGAGCAGTGCGCGACGGCGCTCATCGTCGGCGAGCACATCGTGCGAGCGACGATGCCGTTCGCGAGCCCGGCCTCCCCCCCGAGCACGCGCCCCGAGACGAAGGAGGGAGCGTGAGCCGCGTCGGGCGAACCATCGGGATCGTCGCGGGAACGCTGATGTTCGCCGCGCTCGCCCTCGTGTACCCGGCGGTCGCCCGCGGCGAAGCGTGGCTCGGCGCGATCTGGAGCGTGCCGGTGCTCGCCTGGCTCCCGCGCGAATGGCGCCTCGGCGTGCTCGTCGCGCTCATCGTCGTCGTGTGCTCGATCGTGGTCTGGCGCATGACGATCGCCGCCGATCCGAGAACGCCCCGCCTCCGGATGGCGACGGTCGCTCCGCTGGTCACCGGCCCGCGAGGTCTCCGCACGAAGCTCCGCGACATGCCGGGAATGATCCGCGGCGCGGCGCTCGCCCTCGCGATCCTCGCGCTCGCGAGGCCGCAGAACGTCCTCCGCGGCGAGAGCACCGACGACAAGGGCATCGACATCGTCCTCGTGCTCGATCTCTCGGGGTCGATGCGCGCGCTCATGGACGCCGATTCGGCGACGACGCGAGGACCGAACGGCACCGTCACCCGCCTCACCCGCCTCGAGACCGCGAAGGAGGTCATCCTCGACTTCGTCGCGCGCCGCCGAACCGATCGGATCGGCGTCGTCGTCTTCGGGAGGGCGGCGTACATCCTTTCACCGCCGACGCTCGACAAGTCGCTGCTCGCCGCGCTCGTCAGCAAGATGGAGCTCGGCCTCATCGACGGCAACGGAACCGCGATCGGCGACGCGGTGGGCACCGCGGTCGCGCGCCTGCGTCGTTCGAACGCGCGCTCCAAGGCGATCATCCTCCTGACCGACGGCGACTCGAACGCGGGCTCGATCGCGCCCGAATACGCGGCCCACCTCGCGCAAACCCAAGCGGTGCGCGTCTACACGGTGCAGATCGGCAACGGCGACGACGTCGACGTGCAAGACGGCGTCGACCTCTTCGGCCAGCCGAAGTTCGTGCGCGAGCACTTCCCGGTCAACCCCGAGCTGCTCAAGCGCATGGCGAGCACGACCGGGGGCGACGCGTTCGTCGCGACCGACAAGAAGGGCCTCGAGCAGAGCATGCACCAGATCCTCGACAAGCTCGAGAAGACCCGCTTCGAGGCGCAGGCGGCGACGATGGAGGATCTCTTCCCCTTCCTCCTCTTCCCCGCGGTCGCGCTCCTCGCGATCGAAGCGCTGGTGCGCGTCCTCATCGTCCGGAGGTTCCCGTGAGGCTCTTCTACGACCTCACGGCGATGCCGTACCTGCTCGTCGCCATCGCGTGCGCGCTCGTCGTCGGCCTCTTCGCCGGCGCGCTCGTCCTCGCGTCGATCCGGCGCGGACGCGCGACCGCTTCGTTCGGCGATCCTTCGCTCGTCTCGAAGCTCGAGTCGTTCGACGCCGCGGGCAGGCGGGCGCTGAAAGGCGTGCTCCTCGTCATCGCGCTCGTCTGCGCCTTCCTCGCCCTCGCGCGCCCGCAGTGGGGTCGAGGAACCAAGCTCGTGCCCGCGACGAACCTCGACGTGATCATCGTGCTCGACTACTCGAAGAGCATGTACGCGCGCGACGTCGCGCCGAGCCGCATCGCTCGCGCCAAGGCGGAGGTGTCGAAGCTGGTGCGCGATCTTCCCGGCGCGCGCTTCGGCGCGGTGGCCTTCGCCGGCGAGCCGATGAGCTTCCCGCTGACGAGCGACGCGGCCGCGATCGGGCAGTTCTTCCGGCAGCTCGAGCCGAACGACATGCCCGTCGGCGGTACGGCGATCGCGCGCGCCCTCGAGCGCGCGCGCGAGCTCTTGACGCGGGATCCGAAATCGAAGGAGCACGTGAAGGTCATCGTCCTCGTGACCGACGGCGAAGATCTCGAAGGCGATCCCATCAGCGTCGCCCGCGCCGCCGCGGCGGAGAAGACGCGCATCGACGTCGTACAGATCGGCGGGCGCGCGCCCGAGCCCGTTCCCGAGGTCAGCGCCGACGGCAAGGTCACCGGCATCCGCCGCGACGACGACGGCAAGCCGCTCACGACCGAGCTTTCGGCCGAGGGTGAGGCGCAGCTCGCGGAGATCGCGAAGACCACCGGGGGCGCGATCGTTCGAGCGGAGAAGGGCGAGACGGGGATCGACGAGGTCGCCCGCAGCCTGAAGAAGATGATGCGAGAAGAGCTCGCCGAGCGCGTGGAGACCGCGTTCGACGAAGAGTACATGTGGCCGCTCGGGGTCGCGGTCTTGCTCCTCGTGATCGAGGGCGTCGTGCCCGAGGCGCCGCTCCCCCGCCTGCCATCGGGCCTGCTCACCCTCGTGCCCGCGAAACCGCGCAAGAAGAAGCGAAGGAGGAAGCTCGCATGAGCCGAGCGCTCTTCCGAAAGAGCTACGCCGCGGCCTTCGCCGCGAGCGCGCTCGTCGTCGCCTGCAGCGGCTGGGATCCGTCGCGTCCCTTCGAGCGCGAGGCGCCGCAGGTGCGCGAGGCGATCGGCCACCTCGACGGCGGCGACGCGCAGAGCGCGAACGATCTCCTCCAAGAGTACCTGTCGACCGGATCGTGCAAGGAAGGCAACATCGGCACGCCGCCACGCGTGCGTGAGAAGTCGAACGGCACCTTCGACCTCGGCCTCGCCCTCTTCAAGCTCGCCGAAAAGTACGGTCGAAGGTTCGGCGACGAAGAGATCGACGCGGGGCCCGTCGACGAGGTGCTCAAGCAGCAGCGCGCCGAGCAGGTCGACTGCGCGCTCCGCCTGGTGCGCGCTGTCGGCGCGGACGCCGCGCAGCCGATCGAGCTACGCGCGCGCGCGAAGTACCTCGAGGGCAACCTCCTCTTCTTGAACGCCAACTACGAGGAGGCGGTGCGCGCCTACGACGGAGCCCTCGAGCTCGCGCCCGGCATGGGCGACGCGGGCCCCATCGCCATCGGCGACGCCGCGCGCGCGTACGCACCCGATCCCGTCGGTCGCGACGCGGCGTACAACCGCGCGATCGCGCTGCGACGAATCGAAGACAAGAAGGACGCCGGCAGCGACGCCGCCAGCGACGCGTCCTCGAACGACGCGTCCGACAAGAACGACGGCGGCGGCGACAAAAACGACGACAAGGACGGCGGCGAAAAAAGCGGCGACGCCGGTGGCAACAAGGACGGCGGAGGCAAAGACTCGGGGGCGAGAGACTCGGGAGGCAACCCCGACGACAACGAGCCGCCCAAGCCGCAGCCGCAAGACGAGAAGCCGGAGAAGCCCGATCCCCAGGCTCCCCCTCCGCCGTCGCGGCAGAACCAGGACGAGCGCATGCTCGATCAACTCGAGAACGCCCCCACCATCCAACAGGAAGACGCGCGCAAACGAGCGCAGCGGCGTCGCGTGCGAGGGACGAGCGACAAATGAGACGCGCGATCCTCCGCGTGCTCGCGCTGTGCGCGTTCGCGATCGCGTTTCTCGCGGCGAAGCCCGCGCGCGCGCAGGAAGTGGAGATCCGCGCCGGCGTCGATACCGACACCGTCGAGGTCGGCGACTCGGTCACGTACACCTTGTACGCCATGGTCAAGGGCGGCGGCGCGGGCCCCACGGATCCGAAGCTCGGGTCTGCGGCGGGCTTCACCGTCCACGCGACGAGCTCCGCGCCGGTCCACATGCGGATGAACATCAACGGCGTGCAGTCCGATCTCAACGGCCTTACGACGACGTGGATGTTGCGCGCGGAGAGACCGGGCACCTTCACGGTCGGGCCTTCGCAGATCACCGCGCTCGGGGCGAAGCGCAACGCGAAGGCCGTGCGCATCACCGTCGTCCCGCGCGGCAAGGGCCAGCCCCGGATGCGCGCGCCTTCGCCGTTCGATCCCTTCGGGAGCGGGACGCTCGATCCCTTCAAGGGGCTCTTCGACTTCGGCGACGACGTCCGCGTTCCTCCGCCAGAGCAACCGACGGCCGACCCCAAGCTCGCGATGAACGAGCCGCGCGCGCCGATCGCCTTCCTCCACGCGACGATCGACAAGACCCGCGCGGTCGTCGGCGAGCAGGTGACGCTCTCGGTCTACCTCTACGAGGATCCCTACAGCCGCCAAGGGCGCGCCGGCGACGTGCACGAGGCGAGCGCGGCGGACTTCGTGAAGCGATCGCTGCTCGAAGACGAGACCCGCACCATCGGCGTGGGCACGGCGCTGGTCGGGGGCAAGCTCTGGAACGTGAAGCTCGTGCGCAAGAACGCGCTGTTCCCGCTGAAGACGGGCCACCTCGCGATCGATCCGATGTCGATGACGCTGCCGCAGGCGCGCGTCGGCCTGCGCGAGAGCGAGCGCCTCTTCGTCGACGTCTCCGATCCGCCGGTGAACGGCCGGCCCGCCGGCTATGCGCTCGGCGACGTCGGCGACATGGCGCTCCAGGCGACGGTGACGCCGCGCTCGGTCGCGCGCGACGGCGCGGTCGGCGTGACCCTCGAGCTCCGCGGCACGGGAAATCTCCCCGGCGCGCTCACGCTGCCCGTCGTCCCGGGCGTCGAGTGGCTCGAGCCGCAGATCCGCGACCGGCTCGGCGCGCAGGGCGAGCGCTTCGGCGGAACGCGAACGTTCTCCTACGTCGTGCGCCTCCACAAGCCGGGCGAGATCGATCTCGGCGAAGTGCGCCTCCCCTACTTCGACGCCGACAAGCGGGCGTACGGCATCGCGCGGGCCACGCTCGGGATCGTCACGGTGGCCGACGGCGTGGCGAAGGACGCGGGCGTCGAAGAGGCCGAGCCCGTCCTCGCGGCGATGCCCAAGGAGCGGCGCGTCCTCGAAGGGTCGACGCCGCATGCATACCTCTCCGAGCGACCGCACTTCTGGATGGCGCTCTTCGGTTCGCCGCTCGCCTGCGCGTTCGTGGTCTCCGCGCACGGCCTCTTCCGTCGCGCGCGCGAGCGACGCGCCGCGCAGTCTCCTTCGCCGGGGCGGATCGCGCGCGAGCGACGCGCCGAGGCCGACGCAGCGTGCCGCGGCGACGACGGCGCCGTCGCGATGGGCGCGGTCGCGCGCGCGATCGAGGCCGACGTCGTCGCGCGCGCCGGCGTCAACCTCCGCGGCGCCACCGGCGAGACGGCGATCGCCGAGCTGACCGACGAAGGCGTCGCGGCAGACGACGCGCGCGCGATCGTCGACGTCCTGCGCGCCTGCGAAGATGCGCGTTTCTCTCCCGACGGCGTCGACGTCGCGGCGGCGCGCGACGCATGGAGTCGCGCGCGCGCGATCCTCGAACGCGTGCGTGGCGCGAGCGGAGGGAAGGGCGAGTGAAGCGCCGCTTCGTCGCGTGCGGCATCGCCGCGATCGTCTGCGCGGCGCCGCCGTCGTGGGCGGATCAGCCCGAGGTCCCCCTCGCGGCTTCGCCGACCGCGCCGGCCGATCTCGACACGAGCTCGCTCTTCCGCGCCGCGACCGACGCGCTCGCCGGCGACCGCCCCACCGACGCCATCGCCGCGCTCGAGGCGCTGGGCGATCGCGGCGTCGTCGATCCCGTCATCAGCTTCGATCGCGGCCTCGCCTACGCCGCGCGCATCCGAGCGGGCGGCGAGCAGGCGGGCGATCTCGGCCGCGCGGCGCACGGCTTCGAGGAAGCGCGCGAGCTCTCGCGCGACTCTGCCCTCGTCGCCGACGCCACCGCCGCGCTCGAGGAAGTCCGCGCCGAGGTCGCGCGGCGGCGCGCGCGCGCCGGCGATCCGATCGAGCTCGAGCACGGCGTCTCCCTCGGCCGCTCGATCGTCCGGCTGCTCCCGGAGAACGCCTGGGCGATCCTCGCCGTGATCGCCTCGATCGCGCTCGCCGTCGGCATCATCGTCCGCGCGCGCGCGACGGCGGCGCGCGCCAAGGTCGCGGGCGTCACCACGTGCGCGATCGCCGGCGGCCTCCTCGCGCTCACCGCGATCATTTTGCATTCTGCACGCGATGCGCGCCTCCACGGACGCGACGCGGTCGTGATCGTCCCGAGCACGCGGCTGCTCGACGACAAGCGCGTGGCCCGCGCGTCGGTGCAGCCGCTGCCCGAGGGGCTCCGGGTTCAGCTCCTCGACGAGGGCGCCGACTTTGCTCACGTGATCGCCGGACGGGTCGAGGGCTGGCTCCCGACGAGCGCCATCCTCCCGATGGCCAAGCGCTGACCGACCGGTCGAAACCGTGCACATCGGGTTCTGGATCCGGGGATCCATCGAAAAGGGCGTCA
Source organism: Labilithrix sp. (assembly GCA_019637175.1). Lineage (GTDB taxonomy): Bacteria > Myxococcota_A > Polyangia > Polyangiales > Polyangiaceae > Labilithrix. The sequence continues at coordinate 41,963 of JAHBWD010000052.1, forward strand.
GACACTCCCTCTCGACCCCGCCCGACATACGGAATTCACGGAAAACTACAGTGGCACGCAATGTGTACAAATGTACGCCATGCGAGCCCATCTCATCGCCCTCCTCTCTCTCTCGGTCTGCGCCGCCGCGTGCTCGGCGCCCTCGGACGAGGACTCCGAGAGCGACGAGGCCGCCGTCAGCGAGCTCAAGGCCTACTGGGCCGACGCGAAGCGCCTCGATCTCGGCGATCTCTCACGCGTCGCCGTGGGCTTCGCGACCGACGGGCTGAACGACGCGCTCTCGGCGCCGAGCTTCGGCGCGCGCTTCGACGCCCCGGTGGTCTTCGCCGCGCGCGGAGAACCGAACCGCGTCCTGCCCGACGGCTCGGAGATCAAGGCGCTCGACACGATCGTGAGCGGACTCGCAGCGCGCTTCGGCGAGAAGGAGCTCGGCACCGAGGTCAACGCTGCGCGCCTCGCGCACCTCGGTCGCGGCGCCGATCGCTACTACGTCGAGTCCGGCTTCGCGGCGCGCGCGGGCCTCCGCAACGACTGGAGCTTCGACGCCTCCGGCTTCGCCGACGCGAGCCTCCGCCTCGGCTTCGACGCCGGCGTCGAGCTCTCCTCGCGCGTGATCACCGCAGCCCCCGACGACAAGCTCGATACGCTCCTCCGCGCCCCGCTCGGCGCGCTCAAGGAGATGCGCGGCTTCGTCTATCCCCGATCCGCCGAAGACGTCCGCAACATGAAGCCGGGCGAGATGTTCGCGCTCCGCGGCGTCGGCAAGCTCGGCGCGAACTTCGGCGTCGGCGCACCGCTCCTCGTCGCCGAGCCCACCGGCGGCATGGCCTATCGCATCGTCGTCTCCGCGGGCGTCGCCGGCGTCATCGGCGGGCAGCTCGACGTCCAGCTCGTGCGCCTGCCGGGCGACGAGGTCGTCGTCGACGTCGGCGTCGAGAACGGCCGCGGCCTCAGCTTCCACGCCGGCATCCGCGACGGCTGGGGCATCAAGGGCATCTGCGAGGACGGCACACGCTGCCTCCGCGACGTCGAGGTCGGCGGCGCGCGGATCGATCTCGCTCGTCTCGTGGAGAAGGCCGTCGAGAAGCGGCTCAACTCGTACCTCGCCGTGCGCCTCGAAGGCAGCGCCAGCCAGGCGAGCTCGCGCGTCAGCCTCTCGCGCTTCCGCTTCCATCTCGATCAGGGCAACCGCGACGAGGTCGAGCGCGCGCTCGAGCACACGCTCAAGTTCGATCTCCGCCTCGCGCAGGCGCTCTACAACCGCGATCTCGACGAGGCCAAGCCCGGCGTCATCGCCGAGATCGACGCCGTCCGCGCGTCGACGACGGCGACCCGCAACTTCGGCTTCGAGCTCCTCGGCATGAACATCTACCACCGCGCCGTGGTGAAGAAGGAGGGCTCGTTCGTGGTGCAGTCGCCCGAGGGCACGCGCTCGATCCTCTTCGACAGCGTCCACAAGAGCGGCGGCTGGTTCCAGATGGCGCACGGCTACACGCGCACCGGCATCGCCGCGCAGACGCTCGACGCGCGCAACCCGACGAACTTCCGCAGCGAGGCGAACCTCTTCCTCCAGACCGCCGTCGGCGACAAGCACATGGATGACGACATCATCCACGACAACATCGACGGCCTCCTCGTCGGCATCGGCGGCAAGGAGCTCGTCGACGAGCTCGATCGATACGGCAACCAGATGGAGCGCCTCGTGTGGCAGCGCTGCGCCGTCGAGAGCGAGCGCGATCGCAACCGCACGACGCAGCGCTTCGACGAGGAGTGCAACGTCCGGCTCCTCGACGATCCCGCGATGACGGATCTCAAAGCGCGCGGTCTGGCGGCGATCGAGCCGCTCGTCGCCGGCATGCCCCAGGACTTCCAGAAGCTCGCGCGCGACATGGCGAACACGCGCCTCACGCTCCAGTCGGTCGGCATCCACAACTTCGACTCCGCCAACGGTCCGAACGTCTCCTTCACGCTCGATCTTCGCCTCGACGACAAGGCCCTCGGGATCCTCACTTCGCGCACGAAGGAGCAGTACGCCGGCGCGCTCCGCGAGTATCTCGCCGCGATCCACGCCGATCGCCGCAAGGTCGGCGCCGAAATGGACAAGGAAGCCGTGCGACGCGCGGTCGACGACAAGTGGGGCCGCGACATCGAGAAGATGGCGACGCGGTTCGAGTCGCGCGCCAAGGCCTATCGCCTGATCGCCGACGCGGAGCGGCTCGTCCCCGTCGCGCTCGCGGGCAAGCGCTTCGTCTCCTATCCGCTCGGCATCCGCTTCGCGGTCGACGGCAACGCGAACCGCACGTACGAGAGCGCGGTCATCAACTCGACGAGCCACGAGCGCGCGACCGCGGCCGCGCGCCTCTTCGACGGTCTGCTCGAAGAGGCCGACCGCATCAACGCGCCGCTCTACGACGAGCACACCGCGACGTTCCCGCTCCTCTCCCTCGTCCCGCGCGAGAGCCTCGAGATCGGCGCCGACGTCCGCGCCGACGTGCGCAGCACCTTCTGGGTGAAGCGTGAGCGCTACCTGAAGTCGGGCTTCAAGAGCGTCGCCGCGCGCGCGAAGGGCGCTGACGTCTCGACGATCTCCGCCGGCATGTTCGATCTCGACAGCATCCTCTCGGCGCGCTGAGCCGGCCGCCTACTTCCGGATGCGCAGGATTCGCCCTGGTGACTCGACCACCCAGTAGACGTGCGTGGCGTCGACGGCGATGCCGAGGAACACGCCTTCTGCCGCCGCGAGGAGCTGACGAACGTGCGGCGGCTTGCGGCTCACGCGCGCGACCTCGCTGTTCGGCCCCTGATCGGTGAAATAGATGTACGTCTCGTCGAGGGCGATGCCCGCGGGCTTGCCGCCGACGACGATGTCGAAGGCGGGCGGCGGGAGCACGCGGGTGATGATGCCGTCTTCCACGTTGGCGACGAAGAGCTCTTCGCCGTCGGACGCGATCCCCTCGAGGTTCTCGTCCGTGTAGGCCGGCAGCGATTGCGGCGGGCCGTTGTCGCGCAAGAGGTAGAGGCCCTTGCCGAGGAAGCTCGTCACGAAGACCGTTCCGTTGGGCATCGACGCGACCGCCGTGGCTTGCTCGACGAGCTGCGGGCGCGCCTCGAGCACATCGGCTCCGATCTCGACGCCCATGACGGACGGTGGATCGTCGGCAGCGCGGGCCCACATCAGCCGCTTGCCTCGTCGCGTCAGGTACCCCCAGCCCCCGGGAGGGGGCGGCGACGAGAACGCGAGCGGCCCGCTCCACGCGCTGCCTGCGGTCTTCTTCTCCTTCTTCACCAGCGCGCCCTGCAAGATCGTGATGTATGCGTCGGTGTCGTCGACGGCGATCCCGAAGGGCGTGCCCGTCCCGAGGGCGAAGAGCTCGCTGCACTGCCCGTTGATGCATCCTGCGTCTTGGACGCACGAGAGCGAGCCGCACGCGACCGCCGGATCGGGAAGACCGCGCGCGAGATCGCCGCTCGCCTCGGGCGCATCCGCGCCCGCGTCGAGCGTGCCTACGTCGAGCGGCCCCGCGTCGGTCGCGGCGCCCTCGCCGAACGGCGTGCACGAGGCGGCGACAGCCAACCCGAGGGCCACCGCGCCGACCGTTCCTCGCTTCACCGCTCCAGCTTAGCATCGCGCGCGCCGCGTCGCTGTTTTGCATCTTCTTTCGGGCACTTCTAGCGGCACGGGAAGGGTGCGCCGACGCGTCGCGTAGAAATGCACCGCCATGCACGTCGTCGCTTGCCAGAAGTGTGGTGCCGGGCTCCCGCCGCCCGATGGGTACGGGCGTTCGTCTTGCGCGTTCTGCGCAACCGTCCACAGCTCGCCGGCGCACGAGGCGATGGCCGATCTGCTCGCCGAGCGCATCGCCGAAGAGGCGGCGCGCATTCCGATGACCGACGACGCCGTGCTCGGCCTCGTGCGCCAGTACTTCGCCGGCGCGGGCTCGATGTACTTCTGCCCCAACGTGCCTCCCAAGAAGGAGCACGGCGTGCGCCGCGCCCACGTCGGTCACCTCCCGACGAACGAGTGGATCCTCGGGCTCTACGACGACACGGTGTTCGGCTCGAGCGAAGAGGGCTTCGTCATCACGTCGCGCCGGCTCTGCTGGAAGAACATCGCCGAGCAGCCCTGCATGCTCGAGTGGCAGCACCTCGATCCGGAGCGGATGTACCCCGACGGGCAGAAGCTCGTCTTGGGCGCGGGCTACCTCGAAATCTCGGGCGACGAGTCGGTCATCGACGCGTGCGCCGACGCGTTCCACATCCTCGCGATCTCGGCGCGCGCGACGCCTTCGTCGCCTCCGCGATCGCACGTCCCGACGCTCCAGTCGGCGGTGGCTCCGGCCGTCCACGCGGCGCCTCCGGCTTCTCACGAGGCCCCTCACGCGCACGCGACGCCGCCGCCGCCGAACCCGGTCTCGTTCGCGGCCTACGCGGGACACGCGTACGCGCAGCCGGCGCCCGCGTTCGCCTGCTGGCACTGCCGCACGCCGCTCTACTGGAACACGCCGCAGTGCGCGCGCTGCAGCGCGTGGCCGAGCCCGCAGGGATGGCTCCGCACGGGTTGAGCCGCGCTGAGTTCACCTCGACGTTCCACGTCCAACGCGCTCCCGATCCACGACGCTGCGATCATGCGCGCATGTCCGAATCGTTGCTCGACGAAGCCGTTCGCGCGAGCCGACAGCTGCTCGACGTCTTGCCCCCCTCTGCCGACACCCGGCGCCTGACGCGCCGCGCGTCGATCCTCGCGCGCGCCGCCGCCATCGTGGAGCTCGAGCCGACGTCGCGTCACGAGATCATCAAGCTCGTCCGCCTCGCGCTCGATCTGCGCGAGGAGGTGATGGTGCTCCATCACCTCCAGCGAGTGACCTCCGGAGCCGTCGCCGAGATGATGGATTGATCGGCGAGAGGTGGGCGTCGGCATGCTCGAGCTCGACGCCTATCTCCGCGAACACGAGGCGCCGTGCAACGGCACGGTGACAGCGGCGAGACGCTTCAGACACGCGCCTTGCCTCCAGCCACGCGCGGGCGGACCTTGGTGGTCATGGGTCACGTCTTCGTTCGCGGTGCGGTGCTCGGTGATGTCGGTCGACTCGTCGAGCTGAATCACGCCGCGTACCCCGATCTCGTCGAAGACGGCGTCGTCTTCGACGCCGCGCAGCTCACCGCGCAGCTCGCGGTCTTCCCCGAAGGACAGCGCGTCGCCGTCCTCGACGGGCGCGTCGTCGGATCGATCGCGACGCTCATCGTGCCGAGCGCGCGCGCGCTCGCGCCGCACACGTGGGGCTCGATCACCAGCCAGGGAACGTTCGCCTGTCACGATCCTCGCGGCGACGTGCTCTACCTCGCCGACGTGTACGCCGATCCGGCCGCCGCCGGGCGCGGCGTCGGCCCCGCGCTCTACGAAGCGCTCTTCGACCTGTGCGCGCGAAAGGGCCTCGCCCGCGTCGTCGCCGGAGGGCGCCTCTGGGGCTATCACGAGGTCGCAGGGGAGATGACGGCTCAGGCCTACGCCGACGACGTGATCGGCGGCGCGCGCCGCGATCGCGTGCTCACGTCGCAGCTCCGCGCCGGGTTCTCCGTCGCGGGGATCCTCGACGGATACCTCGACGACTGGCGAAGCGGCGGCTACGCCACCCACCTCGTGTGGGAGAACGAGAGGGCTGCGCGATCGCTCAGCCGATCGCGATCCCGATCTGCCGCCGAAGCTTCGCGTAACGATCCGACACGACGAAGCTCATGAGGTCGTCCATCTTCTCGCCGAGGTGCTGCGGATCTTCGAGCGTGAAGACGGAGTGAGCGGCCCTGAGATCGTTGGCCAGCAAGAGGCCCGCGCGCGCGCAGGTCCGATCGACCGCCGACGTCCAGCGCGCGAGGTTCGTCCGCCCGCCCTCCTCCACGAAGCGGAGGAAGTGTCCGCGCAGCCGGTCGACCGACTGCGGCTCGAGGATCGGCTCGATCGCCTTCGCGATCGGCACGACGAGCTGCTTGACCTGCGCGCTCAACGGCAGGCCGGGGTTACCGATCGACAGCGCCGCGAGGAAGATGTCTTCGAGGCCGCGCGCCGAAGGCACGAGCAGCTTCACGAAGTGCTCTTCGCGGTAGTTCGCGAGGTGGCGCCCCGCGAGGAACGCGAGCTCCGCGGCCGAGCGGCCCGAGAGCGCCTGCGCGCCGAGGCGCGAGGAAGGCGGCACGCCCGGCACCATCTCGACGAACGCGGGGTAGTCGGGATCGGCGTAGAGCGGCGGCGAGTGCATGCCGAGGATCTGCGAGGCCCAGTGGAAGCACCGCACCGCCTGGATCGTCGTCTTCTCCGGATCCTGCTTGCGCGCGGGGTCGAGCTTGATGAGCTGCTTGTCGCGACGCAGCGCCGAGAGCCGCCCGATGAGCACGGCCGAAACGACGACGGAGAAGATCTCTCCGATGAGCGACTCTTCCTCCGGATGGAAGACGAGGCGGCGCCACGCCTCGGTCGTCACCGAAGCGGTCGGGCGGATGAGCGCCGCTTCTTTGTGCTTGCCGTAGATCTCCTGCTCTTCGCCGTTCGCGTGCCCGAGGTAGGCGAGCACCTGCGCGACGCACCACTGGCGGTCGACGTCGTTCGCCTTCTTGTAGAGGCGGAAGAGCGCGTGGAGGGACATCTCGTCGCGCGGATCGTGACGGACGCGGCGCGCGAGCTCCGCGGGATCTTCGTCCGGCACGTCCTTGCTCGTCGTGCCCACGTCGGAGAAGTCGACCTCGACGCTGATGTGCGCGCGGGCGTCTTCGAGCTCTCGCTCGAGATCGACGACCTTCTCCTCGAGGAACTTGATGCGACGCTCGAGGGCCAGCGTTCGCTGATCGGTGGCAGGCTCGAGGGGCGCGATCGTGGCCGGCGGCGGCGCGTCGTCGAAGGAGAGATCCTTGATGACGACGCGGTTTCGCGCCTCGTACGCGGCCTGGAGCGCCTGCTCGAGGCGCCGCAGGCGCGCCCGATCGAGGCCGAGGCTGTCGGCCATCTTGTCGAGCTGATTGCGCTCGTCCTGGGTGATGACGCCGTCTTCGATGACCTCGGCGTACAGCTCCTCGTACATCGCCTCGAGCTTGCCGAGGCGCACGTTGCCCGCGACCTCCCCGAGCTCGAAACGCTGGCTATGCTCGAACGTTGCGTCACTCATGAACCCCTCCGCCGCTTGGGCACGCACAGTTTCGCGCGGGTCGATGCTGGGCACAAAGCCAGAAAGTTCGATACGCTGGGGGCCCGCCCTTGGCCGAGTCGATCGACGAGCTCTACGAGCGCTGGCAGCAGAACCCCGACGTCTCCCAGACGATCGCGCTGTGCGATGCCCTGCGCGAGACGCGGCGCGTCGACCTCGTCGACATCGTGGGCAGCCACGCGGCTCGCCAGCTCGACGCGAACGCCTTGATGGCGGCTGCACGGATGTACACCGCCTCCGGCAGGCTCGACGACGCGCAAGAGGTCTTGCTCGCCGCGGGCCGCCTCGCGCCGCGCGACGGCGACGTCTATCGATGGCTCGGCGAGGTGCTCCTGCGCCGCGGCGACGCGGAGCGCGCGGAGAAGGTCCTCGAGCGCGCGATTCAATTCGGCGCGAAGGGCGACGCGAACGCGTGGCTCGAGCGCGCGCGCTCGCTCCTGACGAAGCAGAAGTCGTCGGGCATGATCGCGGTGGCCGAAGACGTCGCGAAGAGCACCAACGGCAGCGCGCGCAAGCGAGAAGGCTCGATCCCGGACGACGTCGAGACGCAGATCCGGAAGAACGACGAGGTGAAGGCCGGGCTCGCGGGCCGCGCGCCGCCGGTCCCCGCCGCTGGTCGGCCTGCGCTTCCGGCGCCCGTGCCGCCGCGGCTCCCTCCGCTCGCGGCGCCGCCTCCGGCCGCCGCGCCGCCGCCCTCGGTTCCACCGCCGGCGCTCGCGGCGCCTCCGCCGCTCGCGGCGCCGCAAACACCCGGTCCGCCCGCGCCTTCGGCCCCGCCTCCTCCTCTCTCGCCGTTCGGCGCTCCTTCGCCGCCGCCACACTTCACGAGCGCGCCGACGAGCGCGGGGCTCGGCGATCTGTTCGAAGGGCTCGGGGGCGCGCAGACCGGAAACGTCGCCGCGCCCGCGCCCGCGTCGAACGCCGCCGCGATGGCCGCGGCGGGAACGGCGCCGTTCGCCGCGCCGTCGTCCGGACCGATCCTCGCCGCAGCCGTCGCCGCGCCGCACGCGTCCGCTCGCGCGCCCGATCCGCCGCCGGAGCTCCCGGTCAACCCCTTCCTCGTCCCCGCGAAGGCGCCCGCCCCCGTCGGCCCCGGCGGCGCGCCGATGCCCGAGGCGCGCGACGTGCTCGAGGCGCTCCAGATCGCGGGCGTCTTCGAGCCCGACGGCGCGGTGAAGCCTCAGACGTTCGCCTGGGACAAGCCGGAGAAGGGCAAGCGCCGCATCGGCAGCTACGCGACGCTCATCGCGTTCGCGGTCGCGATCGTCGGCGGCGCGACGGGCACGTTCTTCTACGTCAAAGACAAGCGCGCGAAGCAGCACGTCGAGGCCGAGGCGCTCCTCACGAAGATCGACGCCGATCTGCGCGCGAGCGACGGGCGCCTCCTCGAGCCGAGCGAGGAGGCGATCGCCAAGGCGTTCGATCTGGAGTCGCGCTCGCCGCACGCCGCGCTCACGTGGCTCCACGAGCGCGCGATGGTGGGCCTCCTCAAGGGCGGCGAGAACGTCGCCTTCGAAGACGGCACCCAGCGCGCGAAGGAGGTCGGCGTCGAGGAGAAGCGCATCGCGTTCGCGTCCGTCGCCTCCTTCTTGTTCCAGGGCGACACCGCGGGCGCCGCGAGCGCCGTCGCGAAGTGGGACGGCAAAGCCGACGACGACGCGTGGTACCAGCTCGTCGCCGGCGCCGCCTTCGAGCGCGCGGGCGATCCTCGATCGCTCGAACGCTATGCCGCCGCGGTGAAGCTCGATCCCGATCTCGTGATCGCGCAGGTGCTGCTCGCGCGCGCGACCGCGGTCGACGGCGACGCGCATCGCGCCGGAGAGCTGGCGAAGGAGCTCCGCGCGAAGTATCCCGATCGCGTCGAGGGCGCAGCCGTCGTCGCCCTCGCGTGGGCGCGCGATCCGCTGCGCGGCGATCCGCCGCCCGAGGCGAAGGAGATCGCGGAGAAGACCGAAGGCCTGCCCGCGCCCCTCCGCGCGGTGCCGCACGCGGTGCGCGCGCTCTCCGCGATCGAGCAGCACAAGAACGACGACGCGAAGTCCGCGCTCCAGAAGGGTTTGTCGGTCGTCGACACGCCGGGCGTGGCGGCGTGGCTCGGGAGCATCGCGCTCTCGACCGGCGACGAGGCGCTCGCCCGCAAGGCCGCGCTCTCCGCGGTCTCGTTCTCCGCGGTCTATCCGCCCGCGCGCGTGCTCGCCGCGCGCGTCGCGCTCCTCGGCGCGCGCCTCGACGAGGCGCTCAAGGCGGCCGAAGATCTCCCCGCGGCCTCGCCCGACGTCGCCGTCGTGACCGCCGCCGTCGCCTACGAGAAGCTCGACGGCGAGCGCATGAGCCGCGCGTTCGAGGCGATGCCCGACGAGGCCAAGAAGCTCCCGTTCCTCGTCCCCTTGCTGCGGGGGCAGGCGCTGCTCGCGGGCAACCTCCAGGGCGCGGCGCCCGACAAGGCGCTCGATCTCTCGGACGACGAGACGCCGTGGGCCGATCTGGTCGCGGTCGACACGGCGCTCGATCTCGGCGACGTCGAGCTCGCGAAGAAGATCACGGCGCAGTGGCCCGCGGATCCGCGCGCGATGCGGGCGCTGCGCCTCGCGCGGCTCGCGCGCTACGACGGCAAGAACGAAGACGCCGAACGCCTCAGCCGCGTCGCGCTCGAGACCGGGACGGTCACGGTGCGCGTCCTCGCCGAGCGCATCTTCTGCCTCGTCGCGGCGGGCAAGGCGCCGGAGGCGCTCGCGCTCTTCAAGGCGTACCCCAACGCACCCGGCCCGCTCGCGAAGTGGCTCCGCGCGTACGCGACCGCGCAGAACGGCAAGATCGACGAAGCGCGCGGGATGATCTCGCAAGAAGATCCGCCGCCGGCGCTCGCTCCCCTCCCCGCGCGCGTCATCGCCGCGGCCGCGTACGGGGCCGTCAAAGACGCTCGGCACGGCAACGACTACGTGAAGCAGATCGTCCAAGCCGGTTTCGTGAACCCCGACGTCGCCGCCGCGGCGGAGAGGGTCGGCGTCGGAAAGATCACGCGACGACGTTAGGCCGTTGACGGACGGCGCATCTCGTCGCGCCGCCGCGTTCTGCATCGCTCGGCGAGCGCACGAATCACGGCCCTTCGCGGCAATTCCGCGGAGGGCGCGCTGGCGCGGAGGTTGCTCATTCGAAAGCCATGAGGAGGATCGCGCTCGCCCTCGTCGCTCTCGCATGGGGATGCACCGAGGAGCCTGCCTTCGAGCCGCCTCGACCCGCGATCACGACGGAGCCGCCCGTCGCGGCGCCCACGGCGAGCGAACGCCCACCTTCTCCGCCTTGTGGGCACCCTACGCCGCTCGACGTCCACCACGACGCCGCGGGGCGCGTCGACCGTCTGCACGCCACGCTCGTCGCGCGCGGCATCGAGGGCAAGTTCCTCGTCGACACCGGCGCCCTCCGATCGTACGCCACGCACACCGGCGTTCCCGAAGAGTCGAAGAACGCCGACACCGTCCTCGACTGCAAGGCGATGACGTTCCCGATCATCGCGCGCCCCAACGCGATGACGACGCCGAACGGCGAGCCGCGTCGCGGCGTTCTGGGCGCCGATCTCTTGCGCCACGGCGCGGTCTTCGACTTCGATCTCCGCGCCGGCACGCTGCGCTGGTACGAGCCGCCGCCGCCTCCGCCCGCCGGCGCCGTGGTCCTGCCCGTCGAGTATCGCAAGGGCTGGCTCATCGCCTCCGGCATCGAGGTCGACGGCCGCGACGTGAAGCTCGTCATCGACACCGGCGCCACCAACGTCATCATCATCGACAAGGTTCCGCGGCCCGGCGAGGTCCGCGAAGACATCCTCGACGGCACCGCGTCGCCGGTCACGCTCTACAACGGCGAAGGCGACGTCGCGTTCGTGGGCGGCGCGCCGCGCCGCGTGCCCGTGAGCCGGAGCGACGACTTCCCGACGCTCCAGGGCCTGATCCAGGATCTCGGCGGCGACGTCGCCGGGCTCCTCGGCATCACCTCGCTCGGCACCGAGCGGATCGTGCTCGGGCGCGAGGCGCTGTACGTCATGCTCTGACGGCCGTCGATCACGCGGCCGCCGGGAGGCTCGGCGCTGCGGGAACGTCGCTTGGCCCGATTGCTCATCGCCATCATCGTCGCGCTAGAACGTGATCTTGATGGACTCCGCGGACTTCTTCGCCGGGCCGTGGAACACCACCTCGATGTTGTTGCCGTCCGGGTCGAGCACGAAGGCGCCGTAGTAGCCGGGATGATAGGGCCGCTCGCCGGGCGCGCCGTTGTCCTTGCCGCCGGCCGAAAGCGCGGTCTCATGGAACGCGTCGACCGTAGCGCGGTCCTTACCCTGGAAGGCGAGGTGCGTGCGTCCCGTGAGCACGCCGATGGCCGCCTTGCTGTCTTTCGTGGAGATGAAGAGCTCGTCGGCCCAGATGTAGTCGTCCGCCTCGCCACCGAGAGGGATGTTCAACACGCCGAACACCGCCTTGTAGAAGCGTTTGCTGGCGGCGATGTCCTCGACCACGAGCTGGATGTGATCGATGAGCCGGCCGCGATGCAGTTCCTGCGTTTCCATGGGCAGATCCCACTTTCCTTCCGGTCCGAGGACCGATGTTCGAGGCAAGACGCCTCTCGAAACCGTGCATGCGGATTTCCCGTACACGGCGTACTGGTGATCTCTGTCGTGGAATTGCACTACGCGTGCCACGTAGGCGATGAAGACCGGACGGCGACCGATCACTCGACCGCGCAGCGGCTCAGCGCTGCGGGCAAGTACCAAGGCACGCGCATGTCCGGGTAGTACGCCACGACGTGCAAGCATCGTTCGTCGTCGGCGTCGTCGCCGACGACGACGGGCTCGTCGCCGAGGTTCTCCCACCCGCATCGCGTGCGAATGACGTCGCCGCTCCCCGTGCGCGTCGAGATCGGGAAGCTCGGGCGGTTGCCCGGCTCGAACGTCGACGACGCGTAGAGCGTCTCGAGGAGCGTCGGGTCACGCGGCGAGAGGCGCTGCATCCACGTCGAGCGGCCGAGGCGGTTCATCTCGACGGACGCGGCGAAGATCGTCGCGGCGTCCCACTGGGGCCAGAGCACGTTCTCGCAGGTGAGCGTGCGCTTCGCGCGCGGCGGGATCGTCATCGGCTGCTGCGCGCCGAAGGCGAAGACGCCGGCGTCGTTCGGGCGGAGCGCCTCCGTCGTCTCGAGCTCGTAGCCGCTGCGATCGCTCTCGCCCGAGGAGAGCCCGAGGACGTTCTCGTACTGGAGCTGCACCGCCCAGTGCGTCGTCCCCGGCTCTTCGGGAAAGCCCGCCTCGGGCGGCAGCTCGAGGCCGCCGGCGCCGGGCGTCCAGACGTGCAAGAGTCGCCACGACGCCGTCTCGTAGCGCGCGCACGGCGTGGGTACGCTCGAGACGCTCCACCCGGCTTGGAAGAGGCGCATGCCCACGAGGATCTTCGCGTTGTCGATCCGCGGCACGATCGAGACGACGTGCCGCTTCGCGCTGCGCGGAACGTCGACGCCGACGCAGACGAGCTCGCTCTTCGCGCCGCTCGGCATGACGTAGGGCTCGCCGACGACGATCGTGTCGCCGGACGAAGGCGCCGGCATCGCCGGCGACGGCAACGCCGCCGACGCCGTCGTGTGGGCCACGAGATCCGGCTCGCTGCTGCAGCCGACGACGCCGAGGAGAATCGAGAGCGAGAAGATCCGCGCGTGCATGCCCGAGCGAATTGCGCGGCGCGTGCCACGCCGGCGAGGCGCGGGGCGAGATCTCCTTACATCGCGAATCGCGCGCGAATTGCCGGTGATCCGAACGCGTGTGGATCCGCGACGTCAGCGCGCTTGGTGCATCGGCTGCCCCGGCCCCATCTTGGCGGCGCGGGTCTCGATCATCGTCTTGAGCTCGTCGGCCTCGTTCGACTGCATGAGCGCCTGCTCCAGCGTGATGAACCGGCGGAGGTACAGGTTCATGAGCGACTGGTTGAGCGTCATCATGCCGTGCTTCTCTTGGCCGACCTGCATCGAGCCGTAGATCTGGTGAATCTTGTTCTCGCGGACCAGGTTTCGAATCGCGGCGTTCGGAACGAGGATCTCCATCGCGAGGCAGCGCCCCGGCGCGCCGGCGCGCGGCAGGAGCTGCTGCGTGATGACGCCCTGGAGCACGAACGAGAGCTTGTTGCGGATCTGATCCTGCTGGTGCGGCGGAAAGACGTCGACGATGCGGTTGATCGTGGAGACCGCGCTGTTCGTGTGGAGCGTGGCGAACACGAGGTGACCGGTCTCGGCGATGGTGAGGGCGGCCTCGATCGTGTCGAGGTCGCGCATCTCGCCGACGAGCACGACGTCCGGATCCTGACGGAGGACGTAGCGGAGCGCGCCCTTGAACGACTGCGTGTCGGCGCCGATCTCGCGCTGGTTGACGACCGCCATCTTGTGCGGATGCAGGTACTCGATCGGGTCTTCGATCGTGAGGATGTGCACGCGCTGCTCGGTGTTGATCTTGTCGATGATCGACGCGAGCGTCGTGCTCTTGCCCGAGCCGGTGGGGCCCGTCACGAGCACGAGGCCGTTCGGCTTGTTCGAGATGTCGACGATGACCGAAGGGAGGCCGAGCTCGTCGAACGAGAGGATCTTGAACGGGATCGTTCGGATCGCGCCGGCGACCGCGCCGCGCTGGAGGAAGATGTTCCCGCGGAAGCGCGAGAGGTTCTTCACGCCGAACGAGAGATCGAGCTCGCTCTCCTTCTCGAAGTGGATCTTCTGCTCCTCCGTCATGATCGAGTAGCAGAGGTGCTTCGTGTCGATCGGCGTCAGCGGCGGCAGCTTGAGCGGTATGACCTCGCCGTCGATCCGCAGGAGCGGGGGCGCGCCCGCGGTGATGTGCATGTCGCTCGCGCCCTTCTCCACCATGGCCTTGAGGAGCTGGTGGAGGTTGACCTTGACGTCGCCGGGTTGAGTCATCGTTGTTCCTTCAGTCCCCGCCAATCAGCGCTAATCGGCGCTAATCGGCCATGGTGACGCGCAGAATCTCTTCGGTCGTCGTCACGCCGTCGAGCACCTTCTTGATGCCGCTCATGCGGAGGCTCATCATGCCCTGCTTGATCGCGGCCATCTTGAGCTCCGCGGTCGAAGAGCCTTGGAGCACCATCTCCTTCAGGCCGTCGGTGAAGCGCATGACCTCGTAGAGCGCGACGCGGCCCTTGTAGCCGGTGCCGTTGCACGTTCGGCAGCCGAAGCCCTTCATCAGGCGCCCGGGCGCGATCGCGATCTGGTCGGGGGTGAAGCCGACGTCCTTGAGCGCGTCGGGCTCGAGCTGGATCGTCTGGCGGCAGTCGACGCACACCTTGCGCGCGAGGCGCTGGGCGAGCACGAGGTTGACCGACGCCGTGATGAGGAAGGGCTCGACGCCCATGTTGAGGAGGCGCGAGATGGTCGCCGGCGCGTCGTTGGTGTGGAGCGTCGAGAGCACCAAGTGTCCGGTGAGCGCCGCCTTGACCGCGATCTCCGCCGTTTCGAAGTCACGGATCTCGCCGACCATGATGATGTCCGGGTCCTGCCGGAGGAACGCGCGCAGCGCCATCGCGAAGTTCAGGCCGATCTCGTCGTGCATCTGCACCTGGTTGATGCCGTGCAAGTTGTACTCGACGGGATCTTCCGCGGTGCTGATGTTCGACTCGGTCTTGTTGAGATCGCTGAGCGCCGAGTAGAGCGTCGTCGTCTTGCCCGAGCCGGTGGGGCCGGTGACGAGCACCATGCCCCACGGCTGGTGGATCGCCCACATGAAGTCCTCGAGCGGCCCTTGATCGAAGCCGAGCTTCGTCATGTCGAGCTGGAGGTTCCCCTTGTCGAGGAGGCGCATGACGATCTTCTCGCCCCAGAGCGTGGGGAGCACGCTCACGCGGAAGTCCATCTCGCGGCCCTTGCCGAGCTTCAGCTTGATGCGCCCGTCTTGCGGGAGGCGCCGCTCGGCGATGTCGAGCTGGCTCATGATCTTGAGGCGACTCGCGATCGCGTTCTTCAGCTTCAGGGGCGGCGTCATCTCCTCGACGAGGACGCCGTCGACGCGATAGCGCACGCGGAGCTTCTTCTCGTACGGCTCGATGTGGATGTCGCTCGCGCCCTTCTTGATGGCGTTGAGGAGCACCATGTTGACGAGGCGCACCGTCGGGGCGTCTTCGCTGGCCTTCTCGAGCTCGAGGACGTTGAGATCCTCTTCCTCGCCGGAGAACTCGATCTCCGACTCGTCGAAGCCGGCCATGACCTCGTCGTACGAGGGCCCCGCGGAGTAGTAGCGCTCGACGGCGTTCGCGATCGCCGTCTCGCTCGCGATGACCGGCTCGATGTTGTAGCCGGTGAGGAACTTGAGGTCGTCGATCGCGTGGAGGTTCGTCGGATCCGCCATCGCGACGATGAGCGAGCTCCCTGCGCGCGAAACGGGGATGACGCGGTGCTTCTCGCACTGCTCCTTCGAGACGAGCTTCAAGATCTCGGCGTCGATCTCGTACTCCTCGAGGTTGATCGTCGGGACGCGGTACTGCTGCGAGAGAAAGTTCGTGATCTCTTGGTCGCTGATGAATCCGAGCTTCGCGAGCGCGTAGCCCAGGTTCTGGCCCGAGCGATTCTGCTCGTCCTGCGCCTGACGCAGCTGTGCGAGCGATATCAGCTTCTCCCGGACGAGGAGCTCGCCGAGCCTGTTGTGGTTCGCCATGGGTGAGACAAAGCGTCGGTGATGCGCCGAAATTCGTCAATGGCCTCGCTGCGCTCTCGATGTGGCAGACTGTCGTTCTCCCGGATTCGCCCATGTCCTTCTTCGACCGGATCTTCGGCAAAGGGCGCCACGCGTCGGCCGCTCGGAACGCCGAGCTGCGGGGCGATCTCGCGCGCGCCGCGGAGCTGTTCGGCGAAGCCGGTCAGCCCGACGAGGCGGCCCGCGTGATGCTGCTCCGCGCCGACGGTGAGACGGAGGCTCGCGCGCGCCTGCAGTTCCTCGCGCAGGCCTCCCAGCTCGCCCCCGCGGGAAGCGAGAGGCACAAGGAGGCGCGGACGCGCCGCGCCGAGCTGCTCCTCGCGCTCGCGGGCGACGCCAGCGTGAGCGCCGTCGCGCGTCACGAGGTCATCGAAGCCGCGCGCGATCTCGAGGCGGTCGGCGAGTCGCTCAAGGCCGCCGAGGCGTACGCGCGCGCCGGCGACACGGAGGGCGAGGCGCGCGCGCTCCAGGCGGCGGGCGACGTCGAGCGCCTCGAGCTCCTCCTCTCCACCGAGCAGTACAAGGAGCGCCTCTCCCGCGCGCGCGACGATCGCGCGAAGGACGTCGATCTGATGGTCGCGTGCGGGCGCCGCCGCGAAGCGCTCGCCGCGATCGACGAGCTCTTGAAGGCGACGCCCGACGACGCCTCGCTCCGCGAGCGCGCGAACGGCATGCGCGCCCGCCGCGCGATCGCGCCGATCGTCGCGCTCGAGCTCTCGGGCGAACGATGGACCTTCGTGCTCGGCGACGAGATCGTCGTCGGGCGCAGCGAGGGCGCGATCAAGGTCAGCTCGAACGCGGTGAGCCGCGAGCACCTGCGCATCTCGCGCGAGGGCGACGACGCCGTCGTCCGCGATCTCGAGAGCCGCAACGGCACGCAGCTCCGCGGCATCAACCTCGCGGGCGCGCTGCCGGTGAAGGGCGGCCTCGAGCTCAAGCTCGGCAAGGAGGTCTCGTTTCGCATCGCGCCGAGCAAGCGCTTCGAGGATGCCTTCGAGATCGACGTCGCCGGCCAGAAGTACGTGGCGTTCCTCGGCCCGGCGCGGATGCCCATCCCGGGGTTCGCGCTCGCCTCCGGCGCCGACGGATGGATCGAGCTCGTCGCCGACGGCGTCCACGCCTACGTCGGCGACGTCGAGTGGGCGACGCGCGCGACGCTCCTCGCGGGCGACGCGCTCGCGCGCGAGCGCGCCGGCGACGTCGTGCTCCGCGTCGTGTCGACGTGATCTACTTGGTGCCGAGCACGCCGACCGTGGTCGCCGCGGTCGGTCCCGTCGCGATGGCGGGGCTCACCGTGCCGTCGGCGGGAACTGCGATCGATCCCGAGCGGTTCTCGATGCGAATGCGGCCGGCACCTCCGCCGCCCGCGCCGCCGCGCGTGGTGCCCGTGCCGCCGGTCTCGCCGTCGAGGACGAGTCCGACCCGCGGCGCGCCGTCGCCGCCCTTGCCGTAGGCACCCGAGCCGCCGACACCGATGGCGAATCCGCTGCCGAGCTTGCCGTGCTCGCCGCGCGCGTCCGTGCCGCTAGTCGAACACGCCGACGCGACGGAACGCGATGCCGGCCTTGATCTCCTGCGACTGCGAATCGTCGTTGGGCGCACGGAGCCCGTCGATCGATCCGGTCGCCGTGTCGAGGAACACGTTAGTGCCGCCGCCGCCGACCTCGACCGCGACGAGGGAGGGGCGTCGTGAGATCGGCCGCCGTCACCGAGCGTTCGGCTCCATCACCGTGCAGTGAGCGCCGCCGAGCGTCGTGCACTCGAGCGCGCACGTCTCGGTCCCCTGACCGCACGTGGCGAGCGTGATCCCGTCGACGCACGATCTCGTCCCCGGCGCGCCCCCGTCGGGCCCATGCGTTGCCACTCGGGTCAGAGTGGCTCGCTCCACTGCGGCGTGTGATTCGCGGAGGTCTCTGGTTGGTTATGCGGATAGAGCGCGGGGTAGCTCTTGAGCGTCCCCCCTTCCACTACCAGAGGCGCAACGAACACCTGTCGCGTCGCGCCAATGCGCGTCGAGGAGAACGTGAGAAAATAGTACTTCTTCGTGCCCGCGGTGATGACCGCGGGCGACCAGCGCGGCCATGAGTTCGTGATGCCCGGGCTCGGGGTCGAGAGACACGCCACCGCGTCGTTCGCCGCGAGACGCACGGGGAGGCCGCCCGCCGCGGGCACGACCCAGATCTCCGCGCTCGCGTTGTTGTAGGTGCTCGTGCCGCCCGGAGCCTTTGCGAATGCGACGAACGCGTCATCGGCCGAGAACGACGGGTAGTAGTTCACCGAACCGTCAGCCACGAGCGCCGTGGCCGCGCCGCCCTGCCTAGCGTTGTAGGGAACGACATGGATCGCGCCGTTGTTCGAGATCGTCCCAGAGGACGTCGCGGTTGCCGACACGTAAGCGATCTTCGTGCCGTCATGGCTCATCACCGCCGACTGAGCGCCACGCACATCGCCGTCCCGCGCAATGATACCCCACCCCGCGGCCGAGCCCGCCTCGAGATCGGTCCAGATGATCTCCGTCGTTCCCCCCACGTCGAGCATCGAGAGCATCGTGCGATCTCCGGCGGCCCAGTGCGCCTTCGAGAACGAAGCTGCGTGCTGATTGTTTCGCGCGAGGAGAGTACGCGCGCTCGCCGTGAGAAATGCCGGCTCGGTCGTTCCGCCCCCGACCGGACGGAGGATGATGCCGCCGAGCCCACCGTTGAGAGTGAGCGCCGCATGGAGCCCGTCGGGCGTCACGCTGTGGCAGCCGATGCACGTCCCGTTCGCGTCGACCGATGTGGAGCCCGCCTGCACATTCAGGTCGCCGACCCCGAACCGCTTCACCGAGCCGTCCGACGACGAGAAATACGAGACCTTTCCGTGTGCCGCGATCGGCGCAATCTCAATCTGCCCCTGCGAGCCGCGGAACGGGCCATCGGTCCTGTTTCCACCTGCATCGAGCGTGGCGCTCCGGACGCTCACGTCGATCGTGCCAACGCTGTGCGTGAGGATCGTGGTCCACGTCGCAGCGTCGAGCTTGAAGGTGTCCTTGTTCGTGTAGATGACCAGCGGGCTCTTCTGGTTCGGGATCACGAGCCTGATCTCGAAGAGATTCTCGCCCTGGGTTGCCGCGACGCGGAAGCGGAGCGGCATCCAGTTCTTCGGGATCAGCGAGCCGATCTGCGGCTCGGCCAGGCAAGGCCCGGCCGCGGCGGAGTTCGAGAGCGCGAAGATCTGCGCGGCCTGGACCGCGGTTACCGGCGTACCCGGATCGAGGACCGGATCGGCAAAGTCGTTTCGCTGCGCCGGCGCGCCATCGGGCGGGGCGCCGTCGGGAAGACCACCGCCGTCGCCGAGCCCTCCCGCATCCTCACCGGCGCCGCCGTCGGCGTTCGAGCCGATGTCGTTCGTCGCATCACCGTAAGTGCTGCAAGCGGCGTGGCCGACGGCGACGACGCAAGCGACCGTGAGCATGATCGTGGAGCCCCGCATTTGACTGCGGGTTAGCACGCGCCAGAAAGCGGCGATAGCAGGGCGAGTCTTGATCGGCGGCACGAGAACTTAGCCGCGGCTGGCTGCCGCCAGCTATTTCGCGACAATCAACGGTCATCACTCGCGATTTCGTCCGGGGTTGAGACACACGACGGAGCCGCCGGGACGGAGAGATCGATCCCGAGAGGGTCTCCGTGCAAATGCGGCCGACGCGCCGGCCGCGCCGACGCGCGAGGACGTCGACCGGCGGGCGCGCCGACGTTGCCGCCCGGAGGGGCCGGATCTAGATCGACCCGATGATCCCGTGCCTCCAGGAGCGCTACGCACCGACGAACGCCTGCTTCGGCT
>JAHBWD010000053.1 GCA_019637175.1 Labilithrix sp.
CCCGACGATCACCGAGGGCGAGACGTTCCCCAAGGATCACACCTGCAACGGCAAGGACGTCTCGCCCGCGCTCTCGTGGGGCCCCGGTCCGGAGGGAACGCTCTCGTACGCGATCGTGTTCAACGACGTGACGTTCAAGTTCCTGCACTCGATCATCTACGACATCCCCGCGAGCGTCACGAGCCTCCCGCAAGGTGTCGAGGCCGCGTACGAGCCGAAGGAGCCCGCCGGCGCGAAGCAGACGCAGAACTACAAGGGCGCGACCGAGTTCGGCTACACGGGCCCGTGCCCGCCGACGAACGAGCACACCTACGAGCTCGTCCTCTACGCGCTCGGCGTCGAGGCGCTCCCGAACGTTTCGAAGACCTCGACGCTCAAGGCGGCCGAGGCCGAGATCAAGAAGCACTCGCTCGGCTCGGTGAAGCTCACCGGCAAGTACAAGCAGCCCTGATCGCGCCTCACGTCGCGGTCGTGAGATCGCCCTTCTTGGTGAAGCTCGAGAGGAGCGCCAGCGGCGCCCACAGAGGGAAGAGCACCGGCAGGCAGCGCGCGATCATCGTGAACGCGCGCACGCCGGTCACGCGCCCGCCGTCGCGGCGCACCACGACGACGGAGTGACCCGGCTGATCGTCGGGCTCCCAGGGCTTCACCTCGAAGCGACCGAGCCAGTCGAAGATCGGAACGAGCGTGCCCGCGGTCTTTCCCCAGAAGCGCGACGGATCGAAGCGGAGCGTCCGCGCGTGATAGTCCGGCGTCGCGAAGACGCCGTACATCGCCAACGTCAAGACGGTGAACGTCTCGACCTTCGTCGTGAGCTGGATCGCGATGTGGAACCACACGCCCCACCACATCGCGACGACGCGCGTCGGCCGCAGCCAGAGCGCGACGCAGAGCACGAGCTCCGTCATGATCGCGAGCTTCGCGAGCGCGCTCGCGGCGTCGGGCTGAGCGAGCGTGTCGACGAACGAGCGCGGAACGCCCGCCGCGACCGCGAGGTGCGCGTGGCGCACGATGCGATCGCCGAGCACGATCCCCGCGCGCCAGTCGGGATCGAGGAGCTTCGCGCCGCCCGACGCCAGGTACACGAGCGACACCTGGAGCTGCGCGAGGTGCACCGCCCAGAACGGCCCCGTGCGCGGCTCCGGCACCGCGGGATCCGAAGCCCGCCACGATCGATCGCACGGCGTCAGCGAGAGGAGGAGCGCGTAGCAGAAAAGGGAATATCGGTTGTGGTGGAACTGTAGGCGGTCACAGAGAAGGATCCACATCCCGAGGAGCGCGCCGCCCATCAGCGCGGGCCGCGCCCAGACGCCGAGCATCGCCATGACCGCGAGACACACGCGCGCCGCGAGGACGAGGGCGTACACGCGGTGCGAAGGCACGAGCGCCTCGGGGATCATCGGCACGTGGAAGAAGTCGCCGAAGTATCCGCGCTGCGCGAGCTCGGCCGACGCCTCGAGCGCCTGCCACCCGAGCAGCGCGCCGAGCACCGCGCGCACCGGCCCGAGCGCGTACCCGTCGGCGATCTCGTTCGTGAAGCGCGCGAAGAACGACTTCATCTCAACGGCCGCCCCTCTCCGGGCTCGCGAGGTGAACGACGTAAGCCTCGCGGCCGTTGTGACGAACGGCGACGTCGAGGAGGAAGCGGCGCGTCTCGACGTCGTCGGGCGTGTGCGAGGCGACGTCGTCGAGCGCGGCCTGGAGCCTCCCGAGCTGCGTCGCCGCGCCGTAGCCCGCCGAGATCTCGGTGTCGAAGATCGCCAGATCGCGCTTTCGAATGCGATCGGTCCACGCGAAGCGCCGCTTCATGCCGGCGGCGTCGCGCGCGGTCCACGTGCCGTCGTCGACGTGGACGCGCGCTCGCGTGCCGTCTTCGCCCGCGATCTCGCGATAGAGCGAGATCTTCACGGTGCTCGACTCGGAGAACATGCGGAAGCCGAACGCGCCGTCGGCCCTGCGGCCGGCGGTGAGGATCAGCGCGACCTGAACGC
The DNA here is from genome assembly GCA_019637175.1 of Labilithrix sp. Taxonomy (GTDB): domain Bacteria; phylum Myxococcota_A; class Polyangia; order Polyangiales; family Polyangiaceae; genus Labilithrix. The sequence continues at coordinate 1,992 of JAHBWD010000053.1, forward strand.
CGATCCACAGGGCCGCGAAGAGCACGCGGAGCCCGTCGACGAGCCCGAAATGAGGCGCCGACGGGCGCGGCGGCAAGGGCGGACGCGAGGGCGGCCGCGAAGCTCGAGCCGAAGCACGCTCACGCGGGCTCTCCGGCGCTTGCTCGTCGTCTTCCGGACCCGAAGCCACGACGCCACGCTAAACAAACTTCCGCCGTCGCGCACGCCATGCAAGGATTCTCGTGTCGTGCGCCGGAGCTTCTTCCTCACGCTGGTCTCGCTCGCCGCCCTCACGGCGGCGTGCGGCGACACCGTCGTGAAGCCGAAGCCCGCGTCACTCGAAGGTTTGTCGCCGCCGGCGCAGCGCCTCGCCGAGACGCCGGTCGAGATCGTCCCCGCGACGCGGCAGAGCGTCGTCGGCGCGCTGGAGCGCCCCGCCGCGCTTCGTCGCTTCTTCGAATCGCTCGCGCGCCTCGAGGGAGGTCAGTCGCAAGACGACGTGCGCGTCGTCCAGTTCGGCGACTCCCACACCGCGGCCGACATCGAGACGGCTGTGATCCGGCGCGCGCTCCAAGGCCGCTTCGGCGACGGCGGTCGCGGCTTCGTCGCGATCGGGCGCCCGTGGAAGCGATACATCCAAGAAGGCGTGCGCGTCGGCATGTCGACGGAGTGGTCGCCCGAGCGCGGAAAGCTCGAGAAGGGAAAGTTCTCGGGCGACGGCCTCTACGGCCTCGCGGGCATCGGCCTCAACGCGCACCAGCACGGCGCGCGCGCGTGGACCGACATCACCGCGCGCACCGCGCGCACCGAGGTCGCCTACCTCGAGCAGCCGAGCGGCGGATCGTTCGACGTCTTCGTCGACGGCGTCCGCGTCGTGCGCGTCGCGACGCGCGGCGAGCGCACGACGAGCGCCTTCCGCACGTTCGACGTCGCCGAGAGCGCGGCGCACCAGCTCGAGGTGCGCGCCGCGGGCGACGGCGACGTGCGCGTCTTCGGCGTCTCGCTCGATCGCGCGCAGTACGGCGTCGTCGTCGACGCGCTCGGGATCAACGGCGCGCGCGTCACGACCTGCCTCCAGTGGAACGAGCAGCACTGGGCCGAGCAGCTCCGCCACCGCGCGCCCGCGCTCGTCGTCCTCGCGTACGGCACCAACGAGTCGACCGACGAGAACATGCCGCCGGCGACCTACGAGCGTCAGCTCGTCGATCTGCTCGGGCGCGTCGCGCGCGCGGTGCCCACGGCCTCGTGCATGCTGATGGGCCCGCCCGACCGCGCCGTCGACACGAAAGAGGGCTGGGTCACTTCGCCCAAGCTGCTCGAGATCATCGCGTCGCAGCGGCGCGTCGCCGAGGCGGCGGGGTGCGCGTTCTACGATCAGCTCGAGGCGATGGGCGGCCAGGGCACGGTCGCCGGGTGGGCGCTCGAAGATCCGCCGCGTGCGCAGAAGGATCGCGTGCACCTCACGCGCGACGGCTACGCGCAGCTGGGGAGCTCGTTCGCTTCCGACGTGATGCGCGCGTACGCGGGCTGGCGCCGCGAGTCGGGCCTGCCGCCGACGACCGCGCCGAAGGCGGAGCCTCCGCCCTCGCCGCCCGTCGTTCCGCTCGGCGGCGACGAGCCCTGAGGTCAGTCGCTCTTCTTCTCGCTCGTCTGGCGCGAGCTCCACGCTTCGAAGCCGCTCTGGAGCGATCGGAAGAGCAGATCTCCGATCACCTCCGCGCCCGCCGGCGTCGGGTGCGTGAGATCGCCGCCGCCGAGGCCCTTCTTCATCCACTTCGCCATCGCGCCGTCGCCGCCCATCGCCTCGAACGTGTTCCAGAAGGCGACGCCCGTCGTCTTCGCGACGTTCTGTTGCGCGGCGACGAGCTTCTTGATGATCGGCTTCGTGCGCACGCCGCCCGCGACGTTCTCCGCGCGGTCGAGCGGCGACGCGATGAGGATCGAAGCGGTCGGCGCGGCGGCCTTGAGCTTCTCGACGACGCGCGCGAGGTTCTTCTCGTAGTCGCCGGGCAGCGCGGGGTACTCGCTCTCGTTGGTGCCGTACTGCAAGACGACGAGCGCCGGCTTGCGCAGCGCCATCTGATCGGCCCAGTGCGCGTCGTTCATCCCGAGCCAGAGATCCGCCCGCGCGCCGTTGGCGCCGAGCGCGTCGTACACGACGCCGGCCTCTTCGCGCTCGAGCGCGACGCCGAAGAGCCGCGGGTTGCCGCTGATCACGCGGAGCGAGAGCTTCGCTTCGCCGTCGGCGACGTCGAACGACTTGATCTTCGAAACCTTCTCTTCGCCCTTGGTCGAGAAGCGCTCGACGTTGCCCGCGAGCTTGACCTCGACGTCGCCGCCGTTCGGCGTCTCGAGGTAGTAGACGTCGAAGCGCGACACCTTCTTTCCGTAGGCGCCGCGGCCTTCGGCGGTCGCGAAGAACGCGCTCGCGCCCGGGCTGCCCGTGAAGGTGACGCCGCCGAGCCCGTACATTCCGTCTTTCGCCGTCGGGCCGGTGATGCGGCTCGATCCCCAGCCGGCCTCGGCGCCGTGCGCGACGTCGTTGTGGAAGTACCACTCCCACGGATTCGCCACGAGGATGAAGCCGTGCCCCGCGTCGCCGAGCTCCGCCTGCATCTTGCGGCGCATCGTCCCCGAGACGTAGTCGCTCGTGATGACGCTGTCGCCGTAGTGCAAGACGCGCGTGATCGCGCCGGGCGTCTTCGCGCGCGTCTTCGCGAACGAGGCGTAGAACGCGTCGAGCGCATGACCGGTCTCGTCTTCGACCGCGAGCGAGCCCGCCTTCTTCGCGAGCTCGGCCGCGTCGATCGGCGGCGCGGGCGTCTCGGGCAGCGCGTTCGTGATCGTCGCTTCGTTCGTCGACGCCTTGAGCGTCGTCTCGCCCTGCGTGAGCACCGGCGCGCTCGTCGGCGCAGGCGCCGCCTCCGCGGCGACCGCCTGATCCCACGGCGCGCGCGCGACGCGGAAGCGCGCGAGGCGCGGTGACAGATAGGGCACCGCCAGGAAGGCGAGCATCACGCCCACCGCGATCGTCGTCTTGCCGCCCAGCGCGTGGGTCGTCGTCACGCGCCGACGTGTAGAACGCTCCCCTGACGGCATCAAGAATCGGCTGGACCGGTCCGTGCTTACAACGTGGGTGCGCCATGTCGAGCTTCTACGACGACGAGGAAATGCCGTTGCCGCTGACGCGGAGGTCGTTTCGCCGGATCCCTCTCGGCACGGAAAGAGGCAACGATTCCTATGAGATAGCCGAGCCTTCGTTCCACCGGCGCGACCGGATGCGGCCCTTCACCGCGGGCGCTCTCATGGGTCTCCTCGCCGGCGCAGCAGGGCTCGGCGTGGTCCATGGGCTCCACCCTGCTCGGATTGAGCAGCTCATTGCGGGCGGAGCGACTCAGTGGGCGGTCTCGCACGAGATCTCGACGGCGATCGCCTACGCGACGGCGGCGGCCTCCGGCGCGCTCGTCGGCGCGGCCTTCGCGTGCGTCACGCGACACCTGAGGCGTTTCGTCCCGCTGCTCGTCTGGGCGCAGGTGTTCTTCGTGAGCCTCACGATGCTCGTGCTCGCAGCTCCCCGTTTGGCGGAAGGCTCCCGCACGTTCGCGAGCGGCGCGGGCACGGCGCTGACGCCGGCGATCCTCGCCGCGAGCGCGGCCTTCGCGTTCGTGGTCGCGTTCCAGCTTCCGCTTCGCCGTCGCGGCTGACGTTCTCTTCGAGTACCGTGACCCGCCGCGGGCGGATCCGATGCTCTTCAACAGCCCCGTCTACGGCGTCTTCCTGTTCGTCACCTACGTGACGTTCTGGGCGCTCCGACGCCGTTCGATCCTCCGGCCGCTGCTGCTCGCCCTCGCGAGCTACCTCTTCTACTGCGTCGGCACCTACGACGCCGCGATCGAGCAGAAGATCGTGACGGGCAGCGACGTTCCGCTCGGGCCGATCAAGTGGACGATCCTCTGCGTCGGGATCATCTTCGTCGGCAGCAGCCTCGACTTCTGGGTCGGCCGCACGCTCGGCCGAACGGAGAACCCGCGCTCGCGGAAGATCCTCCTTCTCCTGTCGATCTTCTACTACCTCGGCGTTCTCTCGATCTTCAAATACTTCGACTTCGCGGTCGACTCGTTCGCCGCCGTGATGCGCTGGGCCGGCGTCGAGGTGTCGCCGGTGCACCTCCGGCTCGTTCTCCCGTTCGGGATCTCGTTCTTCACGTTCGAGACGATGAGCTACACGATCGACGTCTATCGCCGCGAGATCCCGCCGGCCGACAAGTACCTCGACTACCTGCTCTTCGTCGCCTTCTTCCCTCACCTCGTCGCGGGCCCGATCGTGCGGCCCAAGACGATGCTCCCGCAGCTCGCCGCCGAGCCGGTCGCGACCGACGCGACGAAGCAGTCGGGCCTCTTCCTCATCGCGACGGGGCTCTGCAAGAAGATCGTGATCGGCGACACGCTCTCGATCAACCTCGTCAACCGCGTGTTCGACAACCCCGAGCGCTTCTCGTCGCTCGAGGTGCTCGTCGCGATCTACGCCTACGCGATCAAGATCTACGCCGACTTCTCGGGCTACACCGACGTCGCCATCGGCAGCGCGCGCCTCTTCGGCTACGAGCTGCCGAAGAACTTCGACGCGCCGTACGTCTCGCGCAACCTGCAAGAGTTCTGGCGCCGCTGGCACATCTCGCTGTCGAGCTGGCTGCGCGACTACCTCTACGTACCGCTCGGCGGAAGCCGCGGATCGACGTGGAAGACGTACCGGAACCTGATGACGACGATGCTCCTCGGCGGCCTCTGGCACGGGGCCTCGTGGAACTTCGTCATCTGGGGCGGCTTGCACGGCGGCGCGCTCGCCGTGAATCGAGCGTGGCAACGAAGAGAAGAGGGAAAGAGAGGCGCGGAGGCGCCGAAGCGTGAAGGAGCTCCGCTCGCGCACGTCGTCTCCGTCGTGGCGACCTTTCACTTCGTCTGCTTCGCGTGGATCTTCTTTCGCGCGAAGACCTTCGAGCACGCGATCCTGATGCTCCAGCGCCTCGGCAAGGGCACGCTCGAGTCACCGAACCTCGCGCCCAAGGTGCTCGCGGTCCTCGCGCTCGGCTTCGTGACCCACTTCATGCCGAAGCGGATCTACGACGGCGCGCGCGACGCGTTCGTCGCCTGCCCCGCGATCGTTCAAGGCGCCCTGCTCGCGGTCTTCGCGTACGTTCTCCACTTCGCGGCGGCGGCGAAGGCCGAGCCCTTCATCTACGGACAGTTCTGAAATGACGAAGACGGCGAGGATCGGTTTCGGGATCGCGAACGCGGGCGTCGCGCTGCTCGTGGCCTGGGGCGTCTTCCGCGGGCTGCCGACGCGATGGTGGGTCGTCGACGCCGGCGCGACGGCGTGCGTCGTCTCGATGGCCGCGTCGGCGCTCGCGCTGCTCGCCGATCACAAGGCGAAGAAGCGGATCACGCGCGTCGCGGCCGCGATCGTGCTCGTGCTCGGGCTCGCGGTCTTCGCGGCGCTCTGCTTGACGGCGAGCTGGCTCGCCGGCGTCTACGGCCCCGTGGGCAAGGGCGGCGCGGCGATCTTCGCGCTCGTCGCCGCGCTCGCGTTCCCGTACCTCGTCGTCCTCCCCGCGGTCGAGCTCGTGTGGGTCGGCAGGGCGATGCGGAAGGGAGCATGACGCCTCGAGGCCTCCTCCGCCTCTTCGCGATCTACGGGGCGGCGCTCGTCGTCGCGTGCGTCGCGATGCGCGCGCACACGAGCCTGCGCGAGCTCGGGCCCGCCGAACGCGCCGTCATCGTGAGCGCGTGGAAGGAGGGCAAGCTCGTCGCCCGCGAGGTGAGGCCGCCGCACGTCGCGGGCCAGGATCCGCCTCGCGCGGGCAACGCGAGCGACGGGCGCACGGTGGTCGAAGAGATCGCGGTCGCCGAGGGGCCGCTCACCCTGACGCCGCTCCTGTTCCAGTTCTCCCTCGTTCAAGGTCGCGACGGCGTGCGCGCCGAGCTCGGCGGCAAGACGGCGTGGGTGACCGTCGACGATCTGCTCTCCACACAGGCGTACGATCACGCGACGACGTTCTTCGATCCGAGCCTCGGCATGGGGACGCACCACGCGACCGTCGTTCACCTGCTCGCGCAGCAGCTCGGGGTCTCGACGCGCGAGGTCGAAGAGAACGCCGCGGTGCGCCGGGTGCGCTTCGAGCGGCGCATCCCGGGCGTCGTGCCGCGTGAACGCATCACGAAAGACTCCGTCATGAGACGCGAGCTCGTGATCGAGGCAGTACGCTCCGCGGCGGAGTACATCACGCGCGGAACCGATGCGCAGGGCCGCTTTCGCTACCTCGTCGACGCGACCACCAACACGACGCTGACGGGATACAACTGGCCCCGCCACTCGGGAACGACGTACTTCCTCGCACAGGCGGCCGCGCTGCTCGACGATCCCGAGATCCGCGCCGCGAGCCTCCGCGCCGCGGCCTGCCTCCGCGACGAAATGATGAAGGACTGCGGCGCCCACAAGTGCATCGTGGGCGAGGGCGAGGCCGACGTCGGATCGTCCGCGCTCGCGGTCGTCGCGTTCGCCGAGATCGTCCGCACGGGCGCCGACGCGTCGTATCGGCGCGCCATCGCGGAGCTGACGGCCTTCTTGCGATCGCAGCAGCGGCCGGACGGCGAGCTGATGCACCTCTACGATCGCTCGGCGAACAAGCCGCTCGACATGCAGTTTCTCTATTACACGGGCGAAGCGTCGCTCGCCCTCGCGCGCGCGCATCGCGTGACGGGCGACCCCGAAGATCTCCGCGCCGCGAGCGCCGCGCTGCGTCGCCTCTCGACCGAGGGATGGACGTTCTTCGGGAGCCGCTACTACTTCAGCGAAGAGCACTGGACCTGCCAGGCGATGGCGGATCTCTGGGACCGCGCGCCCGACGAAGACGCGCTCGCCTTCTGTCTGCGGTGGCACGAGTTTCAGCGTCGTTTGCAGCACGAAGACGGCGACTCGCCGTTCGACGCCGACGGCGGCTTCGGCTTCAGCCCGTTCGTGATCCCGCGCATCACGCCGGCGTCGAGCCGTGGTGAAGCGGCGGTCGCCGCGCTCGAGGTCGTGAAGCGAACGAGGCGCGACGACGAGGCCGCCGAGCTCCTCGACGACCAGCTCCGGCGCGCGCTCGCGTACGTCCTTCGATCGCAGCTCGACCCGGGCCCGAGGCACTTGTTCGCGCGGCCCGACGAGGCGCGAGGCGCGATGCCCGGGAGCCCCGTCGATCTCCAGCTCCGGATCGACTTCGTGCAACACGCCGGAAGCATGATGGTTCGCTGGCTCGAGCTCGAAGACGCGCTGCCGACGAAGTAGGCCCAGCCGTTGCTTCGAGCGGGGCCGCGCGTTTCGCCTCGAATCCAGCGAATTGCAGAATGCAAGCGCGGCCGCCTACATACTCTTACGTTTCTTGCAAGAAAACTGGTCCGACGGTTCTTGCCGAAGTAACTTCATTAAAGCGTGGGGTGCTTCGTCACCCTGCGGTTCACGGAGGGTAATGCCGAAAGAATACGGCGCACGGGGCGGGAGAACTTCAGCGCTACATCAGCGTTGTCTCTCGAGTCGCAACCGTGGAAGTAACGTTCGCCGTATCGACCTCGGCCCTTGTCGGCGGGACCCGCAAGGCACTCTCCTGCATGCGTCCGCGAAGTCAGCGGCACATGACCGCACACGCCGGGGAAGAAAGAACGCACCGGAGGGCGCCTTCGCGATGGGCAGCCTTACGGTCTCCACACCGCCCGAGCCCGGGTCTACGGACACGGCGCTCGAATTCGGCGTCAGCACGCTCGCGTGTATGGCGCATGTAAACCGTGCACCCGCGTCGCCTGCAAAGGCTGATGCGGTTGCCCCTGACCACCGCCGAGAAGCTGCCTCTCGGCGATGCCCAATACAGAGCGAGCTCGGCGAACATCGCGCGAGCTCAAGAGGTACACGGATGACCACCATCATCGCGTCTCTCGAAGCGGTCACGCTCGAGGAGGCACTGGCCTATCTGGACACGGCGGAAGGTGACGAGCTCGAAGCGGCGTTTGCGCTCGCGACGGATCGAAATCTTCTCGACGGGTCCGACAAGCAGCCTGATGAGGCGGAGGTACACCACGCCCTGTTCCTCCTGCGGCGTGCCCGCGGACTGACTGCGCCCAGCTTCGATCTGATGCGCATCCAGCTCCGCCAGCGCGTCGCAGCCTGAAGGGATTCGCTCGCGCGGTGAGAGCCGCGTGAGCGCGCCCGACTTGGCCCGGGTCGAGTAGCCGCGAGACTGCTCGACCCGGGACGAGGACAAACGCCGATCAGAAGAAGGTCGGCGGATAGACGTGCTTCTCGTCGTCCGCGAGCGCGCCCCACGCCGATTCGGGATCGGGGAGCGCGGTGTCGCTCGTCTTCGTCTCGATGAGCGTCTGGACGTACGCCGGGAACGTGGTCGGCCCGTCGCGATCGCCGTCGGGCGCGCCAGTGTCGCCGGGCGGACCGCTCTCGGGCAAAGAGCCGGCGTCGGGGAGCGCCGGATCGGGTCGCGCGGGATCGTCGTCGCCACACGCGATGATCGCGACGGCGACGAGACCCGCGAGGATCGCGCGCTTGCGAAGCGTGGAGAGGCTCATGGCGTCTGCGCGCCCGGGTTCGGCCACGGCAGGTAGGGGAAGCCCTCGAAGAACTGGTCGCTCGGCTGTTGCTGCACGCCGTCGCCGAGAGGGAGGTTGCCCGCAGCCGCGTCGGGGTTGCCCGTCGTCGCGTCGCCCGACGTCAGCAGGTAGCCCATCGCGAGGCGCAGCGCGATGTCGACCACGTCGTCGCCGGGCCGGCGGCCGTTGGGGAAGCCGGCCGGATCGCACGTGCCTCCCTCGGAGAGCAGGTTGCCGGCGACCGAGAGCGCCTTCTTCGCCGTCGGCGTCGCGGCGTCGACGAAGCAGCCCGTAGCGCCGAGACCGCGCGCGGCGGTGCCTTGCGCGAGGCCGGCCTGACCGCGGTATTGATTCACGCGAGGCGTCGCCGCGATCGCCGTGTTGAGGCGGAGCATCTCCGCCTCCTTCACCGCCGCCGGCTGGTTGAGGTTCGGGATCCCCTCGAGGAACACGTCGACGAGATCGGCGCGCGGGAACGACGTGCCCTTCGGCGCCGGCGCGTTCGCGCTGCCGAAGACGAGCTCGATGATCGCCGGCAGCGTTGGATGCGTGAGGTAGTCGCGGAACTGCGCGTCGTCCTTCGGCTCGCTCGAGTTGAAGCGATCCTTGTCTTTGAGACCGATGAGGAGCTCGTTGACGAGCGGGCTGCCGAGGCGCGAGACCTGCACCCACGCGCCGCCTTCACGCGAGGGCTTGGCGTACGTCGCTTGCGGGTTGATGACGCGCGCCTGTCGCACGCTCGCCGTAGCCCACCCGCCGATGACCGGCGCCGCCGCGCTGGTGCGCAAGCACGCGATCGGGAGCTCGAGGGCGATCGTCGTCACGTTCTTCGCGCCGACGCCGCTCGCGTAGAGGTTCGCGGTGCCGCCGTTGGGCTCGAGGAGGCCGGTGGCGTCGAGCGGCACGTTGATCAGATCGAAGACGGCGCCGAGGTTGACGGCGAACATCTCGCGACGCTGACCGACGAAGACGCGCGTGCCCGCGACGGCGCAGCCAGGCACGATCACGTTGTCGTAGACGTGCGCGTTGGCGTACGCGTTGTAGTTGGGCGCGAAGACGGCGCCGTTGTCGCCGAAGGTCTTCTGGCCGATGAAGTCGATCGGCTTGTGGAAGATCACGGGCGTCGCGCCCGGGATGCCCGCGCCGATCACGTGCGTGACGTCGGCCGCGGTGCCGGTGCGACGGTTGCCTCGGACGATCTTCACGCCGTACGTCTCGTTGACGTGACGGTTCGTGTTCAGGTTGAACGGCGTGACCCCGCCGCCCGCGGCGTTGCCGACGACGAGCGGGCTGTTCATCATCTTCCCGCCCACGGGAATGTCGATGCCCGCGCCGCCCGCGCCGCCGAGCGCGTTCTGGAAGCGGAACTGGAACGTGAGGTCTTCCGCGGCGTCGCCGTTGTTGTCGATGTGGATCTCGTAGAGCGCGTCGGAGTCCATCGTGAAGTAGTTCGGGCCGCCGTACGGATCCTGGAGCGGCTGATAGTTCGCGATGATCGTGACGAACTGATCGCGACCGGCTTCGTAGCTCCTGAACATGTAGAAGTCGGTGTTGTCGACCTTCGGCATCTTCGCGATGAACGGAGCTTCGCGGTGGCTCGACGCCTCCGCTTCCGTCGCGAGCGCGAGCGCGGCGACGGCGAGGGCTACACGAACGATACGCATCCGCATGACCCGACCATTACACGCCCCCGCCGACGGGCCGCGCAACGCCAAAAGCACCGCCGTGGGCGCTCGTTCTGCCTCGGCCCTTGGTCCGTACGAGCCGCGATGCTACGCAGCGTCGCGCGGAGGGAAGGTGTGATGAGGTCGTCGGTGAAGCGAGCAGCAGTCGTGGCCATGGTCGCGCTCGCACCGGCCTGCTCGAAGTCGGGGGATCCGAGCGCGGTCGGCAGCGCCACGGCCACGACCGCTTCGGTCGCGCCGGCCACGTCGGCTTCAACGGCGCCGAGCGTCGAGCCGGCCGTCGCCGTCTCCGCGACGCCGACGGCGTACATGTCGATCAGCGAGCGCTTCGCCTCGGAAGCCGAGAAGCGCCCCACCGGCGTGCCCCGCGTGGAAGACGTGATGGCCGCGCTCGAGAAGCAAGGCGTCAGGCTCCGCGAGATCAAGCAGCACCTCGGCTCTCCGTTCCAGGCGGCTTACTGCATGGGTCTTCAGACCGGCGACGACGTCCACATGAGCATCTGCGAGTATCGCTCGGAGAAAGCCGCGATCGACGGCCGACAGACGTCGCTCGACGCGCTCAAGATGGTCCCCGCCCGGCAGATCGCTCGCAACGGCGGCACGACGCTCACGATCCGCGTCGGCAACCCATCGCCGGCGAACGAAGCGCTCGTGAAGACGATCCTGAAGGCATTCGAAGGCGTGAAGCCCACCGGTCGATTGGCACCCCCCTCCCCCGTCACCCACTGAGAACATGAAGGTCGTCTGCATCGGAGGCGGCCCCGCCGGCCTCTACTTCGCGCTCCTCTACAAGAAGGCTCGGCCCGACGCCGACATCACGGTCATCGAGCGCAACGCGCCCGGCGTGACGTTCGGCTGGGGCGTCGTGTTCTCCGACGAGACGCTCTCGTACCTCGAGGAGAACGATCCTCCCACGCACGAGGCGATCACCAAGGCGTTCGCCCACTGGACCGCGATCGACATCCACTACCGCGGCGAGCGTTTGCGTTCCGACGGCCACGGCTTCTCCGGCATCGCGCGCAAGGAGCTGCTCCGCATCCTCTGCGAGAGGTGCACCGAGCTCGGCGTCACGCTCCGCTTCTCCACCGAGGTCGACGACGACGAGGCGTTCACCAAGGGCGCCGATCTCGTCATCGCGTGCGACGGCGTGAAGAGCAAGATCCGCGAGAGGCTGGCCGACGCGTTCAAGCCGTCGATCGATCTGCGTCACGCGCGCTACATCTGGCTCGGCACCAAGAAGAAGTTCGACGCGTTCACGTTCTACTTCGAAGAGAACGAGCACGGGATGTTCCAGGTGCACGCGTATCGGTTCGACGCCGACACGTCGACGTTCATCGTCGAGTGCGACGAGGCGTCGTTCCTCCGCGCCGGGCTCGACCAAGCGACCGAGCAAGAGAGCATCGCCTACGCGGAGAAGCTCTTCGCCAAGCACCTCGGGGGCGAGAAGCTCCTCGCCAACAAGTCGGCGTGGCAGAAGTTTCCCACGGTGAAGAACGAGAAATGGCACCACGGCAACGTGGTGCTCCTCGGCGACGCCGCGCACACCGCGCACTTCTCGATCGGCTCGGGCACGAAGCTCGCGATGGAAGACTCGATCGCCCTCGTGAAGGCGCTCGGCGAGCATCGCGACGTCGCGCGCGCGCTCGAGGCCTACGAAGAAGAGCGCCGGCCGATCGTCGAGCGCACGCAGAAGGCCGCGCAGGATTCGCTCCTCTGGTTCGAGAACGTGAAGCGCTACCGCGAGCTCGATCCGAAGCAGTTCGCGTTCAGCTTGCTCACGCGCAGCAAGCGGATCACCTACGAGAACCTCAAGGTCCGCGACGAGGCCTTCACCGGCAAGGTCGCCGCGTGGTTCGTGGGCGACGCGCCCGAGGCGCCCACGCCACCCATGTTCATGCCTTTGAAGCTCCGCGGGTGCGTGATCCCGAACCGCGTCGTCGTCTCGCCGATGTGCATGTACTCGGCGAAAGAAGGCCTGCCCGACGAGTTCCACTTCACGCACTACACGACGCGCGCCGCCGGCGGCGCGGGCCTCGTCATGAGCGAGATGACGAACGTGTCGCGCGACGCGCGCATCACCCCAGGCTGCACCGGGATCTACACGCCGGAGCAGGTCGCGGCCTGGCGGCGCATCGTCGACTACGTGCACGCGCGCACCGCTTCGAAGATCGGCATGCAGCTCGGGCACGCCGGGCGCAAGGGCTCGACGAAGCTCATGTGGGAAGGCAGCGATCGCCCGCTCGACGAAGGCAACTGGCCGATCATGAGCGCGTCGCCGATCCCGTACTTCTCCGACAGCCAGGTGCCGCGCGAGATGGATCGCGGCGACATGGACCGCGTGAAGGCCGACTACGTGCGCGCGACGAAGCACGCCGAAGAGGCGGGCTTCGATCTGCTCGAGGTCCACATGGCGCACGGGTACCTGCTCGCGAGCTTCCTCTCGCCGCTCACCAACGTGCGCGGCGACGCGTACGGCGGCTCGCGCGAGGCGCGCATGCGCTACCCGCTCGAGGTCTTCGAAGCGGTGCGCGAGGCCTGGCCGAAAGACAAGCCGATCAGCGTGCGCATCTCGTCGACCGACTGGCTGCCCGGCGGCGTCGAGGACGAAGACGTCATCGCGCTCGCGCGCGCGCTCAAGGAGCGCGGCTGCGACGTCATCGACTGCTCGGCGGGCATGACGACGCCGCTCTCGCGTCCCAAGTTCTACGGGCGCATGTACCAGGCGTACTGGAGCGACATGGTGAAGAACGAGGTGAACATCCCGACGATCACCGTCGGCAACATCTCGTCGGCCGATCAGATCAACACGCTCGTCCTCTCCGGGCGCGCCGACCTCTGCGCGCTCGCGCGACCGCACCTCGCCAACCCGCACTTCACGCTCGGCGCGGCGATCGAGCAGGGCTACCGCGGCGTGTTCATCCCGCAGCAATACGGCATCGTAATGCCGCTGCCGATCCCGGCGGCGAAGTAGCCGCGTTCACTTCGCTCTCCCGCTCGCGCGATCGTAGTCGTCGGCCGCCGCGTTCACGACCGCGAGGTCGCGCGTCGCCTTCTCGCTCTCGGCCACGAGCTCCGCGGTGAAGACGGTGATACCCCAGATCCCGTTGTCTCTCAGGCGAAACGGCCAGCGCGTGCCCTGCGCCGTCACGACGCTCGCGCGCTCTCCTTCGACGTCGACCTTCACGACGCCCGACATGTCCTTGCGGAGGCGTCGCGCCCAGCCTCGCTCGGCGTAGAAGAGCGCGAAGACGTCGCTCCCGTCGGGCGCCTTCGCCGCCGCCGCGTACTGCGCGAGCATCTGCGTGCGCTGCGGCTCGGGGTAGCTCGCCTCGATGCGCTGCGTCGCCTTGGCGCGCGCGTCGCGGATCGTGAAGCACGCCCACTGCGCCTCTTGCTCGAGATAGGCGAAGAACGAGCGCGGCTCGCCTTCGGCGACCGCGCGCGCGATCCGCATGTACGCCCCTTCGGGCGTGCGATCGGACGGGTATGGACGCCGCAGCGCGACGACGAGCGCGATCGGGAGGAGGAGCACGGCGACGAGCGCGATCGCACGGCGAGTACGCGACGACGAGACGGCCATCTGCGCGGACCACGATAGCGCGTCGGCGCAGACGCCCCCGCGGAATGCGGCATTTTGTGCCTTGTCGCTCGGACCTCGGGCGTCTATGCCCCTCGGGTGAACGAGCCGGGAAGCCTGATTTCGCGGGTCCTCCGCGCGCGGCGTGCGACCGTACGCCTCGCCGAGCCGCTCAGCGCCGAGGATCTCGTCGTGCAGTCGATGCCCGACGCGAGCCCGACGAAATGGCACCTCGCGCACACCACCTGGTTCTTCGAGCGCTTCGTCTTGCGCGAGCTCGGCTTGCCGCCCGTGCGCGACGAATACGACTACCTCTTCAACTCGTACTACGACGCGGTCGGCCCGCGACATCCGCGGAGCGCGCGCGGCCTCCTCTCTCGGCCCTCCGCCGAAGAGGTGTTCGGCTACCGCCGTACCGTCGACGCGCGCCTCGCCGATCTCGAAGGCTCACGGCGGCTTCAGGATGTCGCAGCGGCGCTCGAGCTCGGGCTCCACCACGAGCAGCAGCACCAGGAGCTGCTCCTCACCGACATCAAGCACGCCTTCGGCACGAACCCGCTCCTGCCGGCCTACGCGACCGACGTCGCGCCGAGGGCGCCGCGCGAGCCGGTCGCCATGCGGTGGCGCGACGTGGCCGGAGGCCTCGCGTCGATCGGCCACGATCGCGACGCGTTCTCGTTCGACAACGAGCGGCCGCGTCACAAGGTGTATGTTACACCTTTCACCGTGGCGTCGCGCCTCGTGACGTGCGGCGAGTACCTCGCGTTCGTCCACGACGGCGGCTACCGCAGGCCGGAGCTCTGGCTCTCCGAAGGGTGGGCTTGGGTGCAGTCGACGGTGAAGCACGCGCCGCTCTACTGGCTCGCGCGCCACGACGGCGACGACGACATGTCGCCCGACGTCTTCACGCTCCGCGGACCGCGTGCGTTCGTGGCCGACGAGCCGGTCTGTCACGTCTCGTACTACGAGGCCGACGCCTACGCGCGATGGGCCGGCGCGCGCCTCCCGACCGAGGCCGAGTGGGAGATCGCGGCCGAGCACGCCGCGCGCGAGTCCGGCATCGCGCCGCCCGTCAACGACGCGGCCACGAATCACCTCCACCCGGTGGCCGACGAGGGATCGATGCCGGGCAACCTCTGGCAATGGACGTCGAGCGCGTACGCGCCCTACCCCGGCTTCGAGCCGCTCGCCGGCGCGTTCGGCGAGTACAACGGCAAGTTCATGGTGAGCCAAATGGTCCTCCGCGGCGGATCGTGCGCGACGCCGCGCGATCACGCGCGCATCACGTACCGGAACTTCTTTCCCCCGAGCGCCGTCTGGCAGTTCTCCGGGATTCGCCTCGCGAGGGACGCATGACGCCGCCCGAAGGCGCACTCTCGGCGCGCTCCCCCGTCGAGGCCGCGCGCGAGCGCTTCCGCGCCGACGCGCTCGAGGGCCTCGCCGGCACGCCGAAGACGCTCGCCCCGAAGTACTTCTACGATCGCGCGGGCTCGCTGCTCTTCGACGAAATCTGCGAGCTGCCGGAGTACTACGTGACGCGGGCGGAGACGGCGCTGATGCGCGCGCACGTCGGCGCGATCGTCGCGAGCTGGGGCCCACGCGTACGCGTCGTCGAGCCCGGCGCGGGGAGCGGAACGAAGACGCGCCTCGTCCTCGAGGCCCTCGGCCCGGCGCGGTGCATCGAGTACGTGCCCGTCGACATCTCGCGCGAGCACCTCGGGGAGGCAGCCGCAGGCCTTCGCCGAGACATGCCGTGGCTGAGGGTCACGCCGCTCGCCGCCGACTTCTCGATGGATCTCCCGCGCGCGAGCGAGAGCGATCGGGCAGAGACCGTCGTCTACTTTCCCGGCTCGACGATCGGCAACTTCGAGCCCGCGGAAGCCGCGCAGCTCCTCGCGCGCTTCCGCCGCGCGTCGAGCGCGGTCGTGATCGGCGTCGACTTGAAGAAGGATCCGAGCGTGCTCCACGCGGCCTACAACGACAGCCGCGGCGTGACCGCTGCGTTCAACCGCAACGTTCTCCGGCGCATGAACCGCGAGCTCGGCGCCGACTTCGACGTTGCGTCGTTCGCGCACTACGCGTTCTACGAGCCGGCGCGCGGGCGCATCGAGATGCACCTCGTCAGCAGGGCACCTCAAGTCGTCACCGTGGCCGGCAGGCCGTTCCGCTTCGCCGCGGGAGAGTCGATCCGTACCGAGTGCTCGTACAAATACGATCTCCCCACGGTGGAGCGCCTCGCGCACGCCGCCGAGCTTCACCCCACGAACGCGTGGCACGACGACGAGCGCAGGTTCGCCGTCGTCGAGCTGCGCCCGCTCGCCTGACGCTCGGCGGCGCGAACCTCCATGGTCCGCACGCGCTTCGCACCTTCACCCACCGGCGATCTCCACGTCGGCGGCGCATGGACCGCCCTCGCCTCGTGGGCCCTCGCGCGCGGCGCGCGCGGCGCGAGCGGCACCGTCCTCCGCGTCGAAGACATCGACACTCCCCGGGTCGTCGCCGGCGCCGCCGCGCGCATCGCCGACGATCTCGCGTGGCTCGGCTTCGACTGGAGCGAAGGCGCCTGGGGCGCCGCCGGCGGAGACCATGCACCCTACATCCAATCGGAGCGCACGCGGATCTACGACGACGCCCTCGCGAAGCTCGCCGCGGCGGGCCTCACCTATCCGTGCGACTGCTCGCGAGCGGAGATCTCGCGCGTGGCCAGCGCGCCGCACGCGGGCGACGAGATCGTCTATCCCGGCACCTGCCGCGACGCCCCGCGCGATCGCGAGATGAAGCGACCCCCGGCGATCCGGCTCCGGGTACCCAAGGGCTCGACGATCGCGTTCGACGATCTCGTGTGCGGGCGCGTCGAGCAGCACGTCGACGTGGCCGTGGGCGACTTCGTCTTGCGCCGCGGCGACGGGATCTATGCCTATCAGCTCGTCGTCGCGGTCGACGACGCCGCCATGGAGATCTCCCACGTCGTGCGGGCCGACGATCTGCTCGCGTCGACCGCGCGCCAGATCTTGCTGATGCGCCTCCTCGGCTTCACGACGGCGCCGTCGTATGCGCACGTGCCGATGGTCGTCGCCCCCGACGGCGATCGGCTCGCGAAGCGCGCCGGCGCGGCGTCGATCCGCGACCTGCGCGCCCGGGGCGTGTCGGCCGAAGCGATCGTCGGAACGCTCGGGCACGCGCTCGGCCTCGTGCGCGGCGATCTCCGTCCGATGACGGCGCGCGAGGTCGCGGCGTCGATCGCGCCGCCGTCGGCGTGGCGTCGAGAGCCGTGGCCGATCCCCGCGGCCTGGGCGTGACGAACCTCACTTCAGCGCGAAGTAGATCCCGACGCCGATGCTCGCGAGCCCCGCGAGCACCCAGATGACGATCCACATCGCCATGTTGCTCTTCTCCGGAGGCCCGGGCGCGATCGCCGGAGGCGACGACGTCTTCCGCGGGCGCGCCGCGGGGGCGCCCGAGGGAGGGGGCACGCTCGGCGCGAGCGGCGGCGTCGAGCCCAGCGCGGGCGAGGCCGGCATCGTGTCGGAGTGGACGATCGCGCGCTTCGGCGGCGCCTCCGAAGGGACGCGGGTGATCGCGGGCATCGTCACGGCGAACGCGTCGGTGCCGCCGGGAGAGGTCGCGAACGCCTCCGGGCGCAGCGAGAGGACGTCGCTCGGCGCTGCGCGCGCGTGCATGATCGCGGCGCCGAGCGCCGAGGCCGTGGGGTAGCGATCGTCGCGATCGCGCGCGAGCGCGTGCATCACGACCGACTCGAGCGCGGGCGTCACGCGCCCCGCCTCGGCGCGCTTGCTCGGAGGATCCATGTCGCTCGTGAGGTGCGACGTGAGCACGTTGAGCGGCGTCGCGCCGGTGAAGGGAGGCGAGCCGGTCAACATTTCGTAGAGGATGATCCCCGCGGCGTAGACGTCGCAGCGAGCGTCGAGCTCGTCGCCGCGCGCTTGCTCCGGCGACATGTACTCCGGCGTGCCGAAGACCATGTTGTGGGCGGTGAGGTTCGTCGTCCCCATCCCGCCGCCCGTGATGATCTTGGCCATGCCGAAGTCGACGACGACGACCTTCTCGTCTTGGACGAGGATCACGTTCGCCGGCTTGAGATCGCGGTGGATGACGCCCTGCGCGTGCGCCGTTCGAAGCGCGGCGCAGATCCCGAGCATGACGTCGAGCGCGCGATCGATCGCGATGAGGCCTTCGTTCGCGAGGACGTGCTCGAGCGAAGGTCCGTCGAGCTTCGGGAGCGCCATGTAGAGGAGCGAGTCGGCCTCGCCGAGCTCGAGGATCGGGCACACATGAGGCCCCTCGAGCCGTCGCAAGATCGCCGCCTCGCGCTGGAAGCGCCCGCGGATCTGCGTGTCGCCCGCGAGGTGCGCGTGGATCACCTTGAGCGCCACCGCGCCGCCGCCGTCGACGCGGCGCGCGTCGTACACGATCCCCGTGCCCCCTTCGCCGAGCACGCCCTGCACCTCGTACTTGCCCGCGATGATCTGCCCCTTGGGCGCGGGACGAGACGTCTGCTCGCGGAGGGGCTCGGACACCGCTCGATTCTACTCGGATTCTACCTCGCTCCGCACGCGGCGCGGATCTTCGGTGACACCGTCTTGGGATCGAGTCGAACGTCGGGTGCGTTCGCCCGCCAGGCCGCGCAAGCGCCGGACGCGAGGCCGGTGGCTTCGAGCGCGACGTAGGCCTCCACGAGAGCGCGATGGATCGTCGAGAGCTGCGGTTTCGTGAGGTCGCCCGAGCCGAGGAGGCGGTTGCCCTTGGCCACCGCGTCGACGTACCGGCCCGCGCGGACGTCGGCGAGGAGCGGAGGAATGTCCGCCTCGGCGCGACGCTGCGCCTCGTAGGCCCGGCCGCCGCCCTCGGTGCGGATCCGCTCGGCCGCGAGGCGCGCCGCCTTCTTGCCCTCTTCGGTGAGCGCGAGATCGAGCAGCGGCACGAGGACGACGTCGCCGCGAAGGAGCTTCTGGTCGCCCTTGCGCCCGTTGTATCCGTCGAGCTCCCACGCGCGATTCATGTCGCCGAGGTAACGCTGCGCGAGCCCGGGCATCGTCTCGTTCTCGGACGCGATGTGCGCGACGACCGCGGGCACCTCGATCTCCTGCCCCACCGCAGGCTGGATCCAGGAGACGCCTCCGTTGGCGCGCGCCAGCGTCTCGGCGCGCTTCGCGTCGCCGAGATGGAGGCGCGAGAGATCGGCCCAGGTCTCTCCTGCCGTGACGCGATGATGGGTGGGCGACGGGATCTCGAGCGGCTGCCCCGCCACGATGGCGCTGCCGCCGTGCGCGTCGAGCGCGTTCGCGCCGACGAGCGCCGTCTCGAAGCGCGGCGAGCCGTAGAACTTGATCGCGATCTGCGCGAGCGTCTCACCTTGCGAGACGACGTGGGGGAACGCGGAAGCGTCGCCGGCGACGAAGGCCAGCGAGGCCACGAAGAGGAGCGCCGCTCTCGTTCTCATCTCTCTCTCCCTCTCGCGCTCGGCGCCGCGTCGACGCCGGCGTCGTCGCCGCCGATCATCATCGTCACGTCGAGCGTCACGATCTCGTTCGGAGCGATCACCACGTCGCGCTCGACGGGCGGAGCGTCGGGATGCATGAGCGTCACGAAGTGCTTGCCGGCCGTGAGCGGTATCGCGCGCGCGAAGGGCGTCGTCTCGACTTGCTGCCCGTCGACCTTCACGTGCGCCCACGGCGACGCGAGGACGCGCAAGCCCCCCGCCTGCTCGGGGACGAGCTCGAGCGGCGCCGCCCCGGCGCTCCTCCCGTCGCGCGCGGACGAGCCGCTCTCGATCGCGAGCACGCCGATCCCGAACGCGACGAGCACGGCCGCGTGACCCGCGAGCGCGCGGACGACGTTCATCCCTCCGTGGAGGCGCGGCGCGGCGTCGAGCGCTCGCTTCTCGCCCGTGATGAACTTCGTCTCCACGAGGAGCGCGCGCACCGCCGCGGTGGGGTCTTCGCGGGTGAGCGCGCGGAGCTCGCGCGAGAGACGCTCGAGCACGTCGCCTGCGCTCGCGTAGCGATCCCGAGGCGCCTTCTCGAGCAAGCGCATCACGATCCGATCGACGCCGCGCGGCACGTGAGGCGCGCGATCCCGCAACGGAGGCGGCGCGTCGCGACGGATCCGCTGCGTCGTGCTCTTGGCGTCGCGGGGCGGCGGCCGCGACGATCCGCCGGAGGATCCGGGCGTTTCGAAGGGGCGGCTGCCGCTCAGCATCTGGTAGAGAACGACGCCGAGCGAGAACAGATCGCTCCGGCCGTCGACGAAGTCGCCGAGGATCTGCTCGGGCGACATGTACGCCGGCGTGCCGAAGGCGTCTTTGACGGGCTCGGGCGCCATGCGTCCCGACGGCGTGATCCCTTCGGTGACGAACGCGTCGCTCACGCTCGTCGTCCGCGCGCGCTGCGCGATCCCGAAGTCGATGAGCTTCACCGCGCCGGTGGTCGACAGGAGCAGGTTCGACGGCTTGACGTCGCGATGCACGACGCCGCGCTCGTGGACGTGCTCGAGCCCGGAGCAGACGCTGATCGCGATCGCGAGCGCCGCTTCGACGGGCAAGACGCGCTTCTTCGCGAGGACCTGCTGCACCGAGGGCCCGTCGACGTGCTCGAGGACGAGGAACGGTCGGCCCGTCGACCACCGATCGAGCAGGAGCACGACGTTCGGGTGCGCGAGGTCGCGGAGGATCTTCGCCTCGCGGTCGAGCTGCTCGCCGAACGACGAGGTCGGCGAGATCCCGGTCTTGAGCGCCTTGAGCGCGACGACGCGCCCGAGCGGCTCCTGCACCGCCTTGTAGATCGTCGAGAGCGCGCCCGAGCCGAGCGTCTCGACGACGCGATAGGGGCCGAAGCGGACCTCGCTCATGCCAAAAGCGAGTGGCCCGTCATCGCCTTGGGCACGGGGAGTCCCATGATCTGGAGGATCGTCGGAGCGACGTCGCAGATGCGACCGCCGTCGCGGATCTTCGCGTCTCGCTGCGCGTCGTTCACGTAGACGAGCGGCACGGGGCCGAGCGTGTGCGCGGTGTGCGGCTGGCCCGTCTTCGGATCGATCATCAGCTCGCAGTTGCCGTGATCGGCCGTGATGACGAGCGCGCCGCCCTTGGCGCGCACGGCGTCGGCGATGCGGCCGATCGCGGCGTCGACGACCTCGACGGCGGAGATCGCGGCGGGGAGGACGCCGGTGTGCCCGACCATGTCGGGGTTCGCGAAGTTCACGAGGATGAAGTCGAAGGCGTCTTTGTGGATCGCCTCGACCACGGCGTCGGCGACGGCGGCGGCGCTCATCTCCGGCTTGTGATCGTAGGTGGGAACGTCTTTCGGCGAAGGCACGAGCTGGCGCTCTTCGCCCTCGAACGCCTCTTCGCGCCCGCCGTTGAAGAAGTAGGTGACGTGCGCGTACTTCTCCGTCTCGGCGCACCGGAACTGCGTGAGGCCCGCGCGCGCGATGATCTCCGGGAAGATGTCCGGGTACGTCTCCTTGGGGAACGCGACCGGCAAGCCGAGCTTCGCATCGTAGAGCGTCATGCACGCGTACGTGCGCAGCGGCGGCCCGGCCTTGCGGGGGAAGGCGTCGAAGTCGTTCGACGCGAGCGCGCGCGAGAGCTCGCGCGCGCGATCGGGGCGGAAGTTGAAGTGGAGCCCCGCGTCTCTGTCGCTGTCGACGCCGCGGTAACCGTCGACGACGAACGGCTCGACGAACTCGTCGGTCTTCCCCGCTTCGATGCTCCGCTGTGTCCCGATGACGGCGCTCGGCTGCTTCGGCGCGTCGCCCTCGACGATCGCGCGGTAGGCCTTCTCGACGCGCTCCCAGCGGTTGTCGCGATCCATCGCCCAGTAGCGCCCGCTCACCGTCCCGATGACGCCTTTGCCCTCGATGTGCTTCTCGAGCGACGCGAGGTAGCCCGGCGCGCTGCCGGGCGCGACGTCGCGACCGTCGAGGAACGCGTGCACGACGACGGGGACGCCCTGCTTCGCCGCGACGTCGACGAGCGCGAAGAGGTGATTGAGGTGGCTGTGCACGCCGCCGTCGGAGACGAGGCCGAAGAGGTGCAGGCGACCGCCCTTCGCCTTCGCGTTGGCGATCTCGGCGGCGATGACGGGGTTGTCGCCGAGGGTTCCGCTCTCGACCGCGGCGTCGACGCGCATGATGTCCATGAGCGCGATGCGCCCCGCGCCGAAGTTGAGGTGACCGACCTCGCTGTTGCCCATCTGCCCGGGCGGGAGACCGACGTCGGGGCCGCTCGTGCCGATGAGCCCGTGCGGATACTTCGCGTAGAGCGCGTCGAGCGCCGGCGTCTTCGCGAGCCGCACCGCGTTGGCTTCGCGCTCGGCGCGCTCTCCGAATCCGTCGAGGATCATGAGGACGATGGGCCGCGGACGTCGTGACGATGCCATGGGGCCGAGACCATAGCGCGGTTTGGCCTGGCCCGGGCCGGCTCGCTGCTGGCCGGGCCAGCCCTACGTCCGCACAATCGCGCGTGATCATTGAAGCCGATTCCGGCACGAGCATTGCGAAGGCCCATCCGTGACGCGAAACTCGCTCAGCGCTACGCTGGAGTCCGTGAGCATGCCGCGCGCTTCCTCGCTACGGCATGTCCGACCCGTGCAGCCGCTGCGCTTCCCCGCGTCCGAGCCGGAGTGGGAGAAGTTGCCCGAGAGCCGCAGACACGTCCGCTTGTGCAAGGCGCTCTTCGAGATGCTGCGCGCCATCTGCTGCCCGCAGCACACCGTGGGGTGGGATCAGTTCGTCTACTTCGACGCGATGGATCCGAAGCGCAAGCTCGCCCCCGACGCATTCGTGAAGCTCGGCGTGCCCGATCACGACTTCGATTCCTACCTCGTCTGGGAGGAGGGAACCCCCGAGGTCGCGTTCGAGGTCTTGAGCCCCAGCGATACTCCCGAGCGGTGGACGTTCAAGGAGAAGCTTCGTCGCTACCACGCGCTCGGCGTGCGAGAGCTCCTGTGCATCAACGTCGACGCGAAGCCCGGCAAGCGCCTCCGCGCGTGGGATCGGATCGAGCATGATCTCGTCGAGCGCGTCGTCACCGGCGAGAAGACGCCTTGCCTCGTCCTCGGCGTGACCTTGCTCGTCGGCCACGTCGACGTGTATCCCGTCGCGCTGCGCATCGCGCGCGACGCGGCGGGACTCGATCTCGTGCTCACCGAGAGTGAAGCCGCCGACGAAGCGAGCGCCCAGCGTGACGCAGTGATGGCGGAGCGTGACGAAGCGAGCGCCCAGCGTGACGCCGCGATGGCGCGGATCGCGGCGCTCGAGAAGCAGCTCGCGGCCAAGCCCCGCGCGAAGAGACGATCGACGACGCGTCGTTGATCGCTCGAGCCGGGTCTCGCCCGGCTGAAGGCGCATTCCTCCACCAAAGATGGCCCCCTGCTCTTGAGCCTGGCCCGACAATGGCCTATCCCCACTGTGTGCCTTGGGCTCGTGCGCTCCTCCGCGGTCAGAAGGTGCTCGCGCGTGTGCGCCCCGACGGCGCGTTCGACAGCGCCGCCGGACGCGTCGAGGTGCGCTACAAGCCGAACGACGGTCGCGCGTACCGCGCAGCGGAGCGGAACCTCGAACGCATCGCCGGCGAGGCGCTCCTGCCGGACGACGCGTGCGCCCCGGCGGAAGAAGCGCCGCCCAAGGCGAACGCGCAGAACGCGCAGAGCACGCAAGGGAGGAGCGCGCAGCGCAAGGCCGACGCGGCGGCGCGCGCGCTCGCGCCCGGCGCGGTCCCCAAGGACGCGTGGACGGTGTACGCCGACGGCGCTTGCTCGGGTAACCCCGGCCCCGCGGGCCTCGGCGTCGTCCTCGTCGCGCCGGACGGGAAGATCGCCGAAGGGTTCGAATACCTCGGCGTCGCGACCAACAACGTCGCCGAGCTCACCGCGATCCTGCGCGCCGCGGAGATCATCCCCGCGAAGGAGACCGCGGTGGTCCACACCGACAGCCAGTACGCGATCGGCGTCCTCACGAAGGGCTGGAAGGCAAAGGCCAACCAAGAGCTCATCGCAGGCGTGAAGAGCGCCCTCGCGAAGCGCGAGGGCTGGCGGCTCGTCTACGTGCCCGGCCACTCCGGCGTGCCCTTGAACGAGCGCGCCGACGAGCTCGCGCGCGAGGCCGTCCGAACGAGGGTCTCGAAGCTCCCGGTCGCGCCGGAGCGCCCTATTTAACCGTCGTTTCCCGGCGCGCGCGCTATCATGCCGCCCCGCCATGGCCGTCCGCATCCATCCCTCCTCCGTCGTCCACGAAAAGGCCGTCATCGGCGACGGCACGCAGATCTGGCTCTTCAATCAAGTCCGCGAGAACGCGAAGATCGGGAAGAACTGCGTCCTCGGGAAGAACATCTACGTCGACTACGACGTCACGATCGGCGACAGCGTCAAGATCCAGAACAACGTCTCGGTCTTCGTCGGCGTCACGATCGAAGACGGCGTGTTCGTCGGGCCGCACGTCTGCTTCACGAACGACAAGGTGCCGCGCGCGGTCAACCCCGACCTCTCGCTCAAGGGGCTCGACGACTGGACGATCACGAAGACGCTCGTGAAGACCGGCGCGGCGATCGGCGCGAACGCGACGATCGTGTGCGGCGTCACCGTCGGCAAGTGGGCGATGGTCGGCTCGGGCGCGGTCGTCACCAAAGACGTGCCGGATCACGGCCTCGTGCTCGGCAACCCGGCGAAGCTCGTCGGGTGGGTCTGCGCGTGCGGCGAGCGCGTGAAGATCGACGAGGGCACGCGCCGAGGCGCTTGCAAGTGCGGGCGCGTCCTCGTGAAGACCGACGCGGGCGTCGCGCTCGAGGCGAAGGCGTCGTGACGAACATCTTTCGCAAGGGGCTCTTCGACGGACACGTCGCCATCGTCACCGGCGGCGGCAGCGGCATCGGCCTCTCGACCGCGCTCGCGCTCGGCGAGCTCGGCGCCAAGGTCGCGATCTGCGGTCGCAAGAAGGAGAAGCTCGAGGCCGCGGAGAAGGTGCTCCGCGCGCGCGCGATCGACGTGCTCGCCGAGGCGTGCGACATCCGCGAGGTCGAGCAGATCGCGTCGTTCGCCGACGCGGTCGAGGCCAAGCTCGGGCGCGCGAGCATCCTCGTCAACAACGCAGGCGGGCAGTTCCCGACGACCGCGGCCACCGTCTCGCAGCGAGGTTGGGAGGCCGTCATCCGGAACAACCTCAACGGCACGTTCTTCATGACGCAGGCGGTCGCCAACAAGCACATGATCCCCGCGCGGCGCGGGCGCATCGTCAACGTCATCGCCAACGTCGCGCGCGGCTTCCCGGGCATGGTCCACACCGGCGCGGCGCGCGCAGGCGTCGAGAACATGACGAAGACGCTCGCGATCGAGTGGGCCACCCACAACGTTCAGGTCAACGCGGTCGCGCCGGGCGTCATCCGAACGAGCGGGACCGATCAATATCCGCCCGAGCTCGTCGAGGCGAGCCGCAAGAAGACGCCGATGAAGCGCCTCGCGTCGCCGGGCGAGGTGGCCCAGCTCATCGTCTATCTCGCGTCGGACGCGGCCTATTTCGTCACGGGAGAGTGCTGGTACATCGACGGCGGGGCGCACCTCTGGGGCGACAACTGGGTGATCCCGGAGGATGAGCCGCCGCCGCCGCCGGCGATCATCGGCGAGCTCGCGAAGCAGGAGTAGCGCGTGGGGAGTGAGGAGAGCGCGGACGCGAACGTGAGCGCGGACGCGAACGACGAGGCCGACGCGAGCGAGAAGCCCGAGGCGAGCCCCGCTCCTGCTCCCGCGCTCGCGCTCGAGGGATCACCTCCCGAGGCGTCGCCTCCCGAGGCGCGGCCGCGCTACATCGTCACCGTCCGCCAGTGGCTCGACGATTACTTTCTCGGCGACGACCCCGGCTTCGGCCTCGCGCTCGTCCCGTTCTGCTTCCTGTCGATGTTGCTCTTCACGCGGCATCCGAGCACGAACTTCATCTTCGACGAGCAAGAGGCGCTCCTCGCCAACCCCTACGTGCGATCGATCGCCGAGGCCCAGCCGAAGTTCCGCTGGATCGATGCATTCTACAGAGACTTCTGGGGCCTCGGCCCCGAGCGAAGCATCGGCTCGTACCGCCCCATCCCCGATCTCGTGTGGCGCGCGCTCTGGGGGCTCGGCGCGCGGGAGCAGACGCCCTTTCTGCATCACTGGGTGAACGTCCTCCTGCATGGAATGAACGGCGCGCTCGTGTGCGTCGTCGCGTTCCAGCTCACGAAGCGGAGGAGCACCGCCTGGCTCGCGGGCGCTTGCTTCACCGCGAGCGGCGTCCTCACCGAAGCGGTCAGCGGCGTCGTCGGCATCTCCGACGTGCTCGGCGCCACCGGCGTTCTGCTCGCGCTCGCCGCGCTCTCGCTGCGACTTCCGTGGATGGCCCTCGGCGTCTTCTTCGCGTCGCTCTTCGGCCTCTACTCGAAGGAGAGCGCGCTCTGCGTCGTGCCGCTCGTTCCCTTCGCGGCGCTCCTCGCCGCGCAGATCCATCACCCGGAGAAGCCCCGTCGCTGGCTGCGCGCGGCGGTCGCCTTCGTCGCCGCCGCGGGCGCGTTCGTCCTCTACGTCGAGGCGCGCCGCAGGATGTTCCCCGCGCCGCTCCCCGCCGAGGTGTCGGTCGACGCTAACGCCGAGAAGCCCTTCGCCGCGCGTACGTTCGCCGCGATCCTCCGCTGGTACGCGCAGCCCACGCTGCCGCGCGATCCGCTCAACAATCCGCTCGTGAACGCGGCCGGCCCCGAGCGCATCGCAGGCGCGCTCCGCGTCTATTTCCGCGGGCTCGAGCAGATCGTCTTCCCCCACCCGCTCTCCGGCGACTACTCCGCGCCGCAGGAGCCCGTGCCGCCGCGCCTCGTCTTCCCCGAGAGCGTGCTCGGCGCGCTCGCGATGCTGTTGCCCCTGCCCGGCGCGGCGTGGCTCGGCATCTCCGCGTGGCGCAGGGCGAAGCGCGCGAAGGCCGAGAGCGAAACGCCGAAGTCCGAGATCGACGCGCGGCCCATCGTCGGCCTCGGCCTCGTGTGGATCATGGTGTCGTACTTCCCCGTCTCGAACATTCCGGTGCTCTTGCCGACCGTTCGCGCGGAGCGCTTCTGGTACTTCCCCGTGATCGGCTCGAGCCTCGTGCTCGCGATCGCGTTCGCGGCCGCGCTCGCGCGCTGGCCGGCAGGCACCCGGGGACGGAAGATCACGACCGCCGGCATCCTCGTCTTCTTCGGCGTCCAGGCGATCTGCGCGCGCCTCCACGCGAACGACTACACCGACGATCTCGTGTTCTGGAACGCAACCCGCAAGGCCGTTCCGCGCAGCGCGAAGGCGCACCTCAACTACTCCGTCATGAAGGGCGCGCGCGGCGATCTCGAGGCCCGCCTCGCGGCGAACCGCACGGCGCTCGAGCTCGCCCCGCAGTGGCCGATGGCGAGCATCTACCTCGGCGACACGCTCTGCCGCCTCCATCGTGCGCCGGAGGCGTGGCCTCACTACGTGCGCGGCTTCCAGCTCGCGCCCAACGACGTCAACCTCGTCGCCCTCGCGCTCCAGTGCCTCTGGGACGAGAAAATGCTCGCCGAGGGCTCGAACGTCCGAAGCGAGCTCGACGTCTTGAAAGACAAGCACCCAGGCACGTGGGTCGAGTACCTCGGCAAAGACATCCTCGAGAAGGGCGAGGAGCACAAGGGCGTCGACCCGAAGTATCGACCGCGCGGATACAACGAAGGGCCGAAGGACTAGGCGGTGGGCTCGTCCTTCTCTTCGTTCTCTTCGTTCTCTTCTTCGTCTTCGTTCTTCTCGCCGTCGTCTTCGTCGGGCCAGGTCGGAATGTCGGCCCACGCCGCGCTCTCTCTGCGGAACCAGCGGACGCCTTCGCGCGCGAAGACGAAGACGAAGGCGAGGAGCGAGACGAGCGACACCATGAGGCAGGCGAAGAGCGCGCGATCGCGATAGGCGAGCGTCACGACGTGCTTGCCCGCGGGCACGTCGACGGCGAGGAGCTTCTCGACGCTCTTGACCGCGCCCACGTCGCTACGCCACTCCGCCGCCCAGTTCTGGTTGACGTGGATCGTCGCGGCCTCTTTGGCGTCGACCTCGAGCTTGATCTCGTTCGGCGACCACGACAGCCGCTTGACGGTCGCCTTCGTCGGATCCGCCGGGTACTCCTCCTGCGGCAGATCCGCGCGCAGCAGCGCAGACTCGGGCAGCGGATTGCCCGCGACGCAGTAGATCGTTCCCATGTTGATCGGTGGGAACATGTGCGCGTCGCGGCGGTTGCCGCGGTGCTGGCGGAACGGCTGATCGAAGGTGCGCGGCGCCTCCTGCACGTACATCTGCGTCGGCTTGATGCGCACGAGCTCGAGGATCTCCTCGGCCTGCGGGCGCACGACCTTGTACGCGAGGAACGTCGTCAGGCCGATCGCGATCCACACGAGCTCGCGGGGCGTTTCGCGCGGCTTGCCGTCGGCCGGAGGCGCCCACTTGCGCCAGCGCGCCACGGCGCCGTACGCCGCGGTCCAGGCACGACGCACGACGGCCGGCACGGCGTCTTCGAGGCGCGTGATGCCTCGCGCCGCGCACACCGACGTGAAGAAGAGCACCACGACCATGTAGCGATCCGGGAAGCGCAGCTGCGAGAAGATCGGCAGCTCCTTCAGCAGGTGAAACGGCGTGTACTTGCCGAAATCGCCCATCGCGAGCGCGAAGAAGAGGACGACGCCGCCCGCGAAGATCGCGGCTGCGCCGTCGGCGGTGACGAGCGCGACGAGCGCGAAGAACGCGACGACGCCGTACTTGATCCAGAAGCCCGCGAACATCTCGGGCGCGCCGTGGTGCTCGACCGGGTTGAAGACGCGCGGAAACTGGCGAAGGAACGCGAGCGTCGGCAGGAGCTTGCCGAACGCGAGCGCGAGCGCGACGAGCCCGATCGTGATCGCCACGACCCACGGCGTGAGCCACGCGCGCTTACCGAAGTCGCGCGGCGGAGGCTCGGGCGCGCTCGGATCGGGCTTCGGAGGCGAGAAGAACCCGCGCACGCTGAGCGCGATCGTCAGATACCCCACGGTGAGGAGCGTGAACGGCGTCGTGTACGTCCCCGCGGAGAGCACGATCCAGGCGAAGAAGAACCCGCCGAGGAGGCGCCATCGCCACGACTCGAGGCCCTTCAGGAAGCAGAGCACCACCCACGGGATGAGCTCGAACCCGAGGAAGTTGATCCAGCCGTCGTGGATGAACCCGACGAAGCGATCGCACGTGCCGTAGATCACCGCCGCGAACGCCGAAGCGACGACGGTCGCGTCGAGGCGCCGGCAGAGGCGGTACATCCCCTCGAAGCCCATGACGACGAGCAAGAGAATCGCGAGGCGGCGCCCGTGCGAGACGCCGAACGCGATGCGGAGCAAGAAGTCGGGGCCGAGGAAGGGATCTTCGGGCGCGGCGATCCCGACGGTGCCGCCGCACCAGTAGGGGTTCCAAGCCGGGAGCTGACCCCAGCGGAGGAGCGTCATCCGGTCGGACTCCTCCCACGCGATGAACTGATGCTCGTCCATCCACTCGGCGACCTTGAACGCGTCGCTGGTCACGCCCTGGTAGACCCAGATCGCGATCGCTACCCACGCGATGAGGCGCACCACGGTGATCGACGCGATCCGGTCGGTCCACCGGATCGTTCGATCGAACATGCCGCCGGCGACGGCGTGGGGCGGCGGATCGTGCTGTGTGACGATTCCCTTCGCGAAGGAGGCGAAGCGCGCGTACGCGCGCGCGGCTCGAGACGGCTTCACCACGTCTGCCTCGGGTTGAGCGGCGGCGTCGTCGCCGGCAGCGGCTCGCCGTCGGGCCCGGGCCACTTCTCTCGGATCCCCTCGTCGAGGATCAAGTACATCTGCGTCAGGCTGATGCGATACTGCGCGGCGAGCTGGCGAAAGTGCATCCGCTCGACGTGACCGCGATCGTCTTCACGTGACCAGAGGTGACCGTGCCAGGTGTTCTGCTGGACGGCGCGCGCGCGCTCGGCCTGCTCGGCGCCGGCGATCTCGAGGAAGATCTCCTTGCGGATGCGCTCCGGTAGGCGGAAGCGGTAGTCCTCGATCTCCTCGCTCGGGATCGGGATGGGCGGCTTGGCGTCGAGCAGCGGCGCGGCCATCGCGTTGACGCGTTTCCACAGCACCACCGTCGCGAAGGCGGTGACCGCGACGCGAATCAGCCATCCGACGCGAGATCGCGGCTTGGCGGCGAAGTCGAGCAGCGCGAAGTACGGCAGGAGCCGCTTGTACTCCGAGATGATCCAGCGCACCGTCCCCACCGCCGCGCCTCGCTCAGATCCACTCGTCTTCGATCGCCGGGATCTCCGCGCGCGGAGGAATCGACTTGGCGCGCGCGCGCTGCCGCTCGACCTGAACGGCGCGCTCGGCGAGGAGCACCGCGGCCAAGGCGTCGCTGCCCGTGCAGAGCTCGCCCGCCTCGCCCTCGTTGAGGAAGCGATGGAACTGCTTCGCCTGCGCGCGCAACGGCTCTTCCTTCTGCACACCGAACTGGATGCGATCGGTCGTGCGGTAGAGCTCCTGCAACGCGTCATAGCTCGAGCTCGACGGCTCGACGGCCTTGAGCAGGCTGCCGCCGAAGAGCTCGCACGTCTGGAGGATGTAGTCGACGAAGCAGACGCCGCGCGTTCCCGTCACGCGGATGCTGCGGATCTTCGTCGGGGTGATCCAGTTGACGTGCACCGTCGCGCTCGGCCCGGTGCTCGCGCCGAGGAAGATCTCCGCGGTGTCGAAGACGCCGTCGCGCCAGGTGACGTGGCACATCGAGTGCTCGAGCTTCAGCGGCCCGACGATGCTGCGGAGCACGTCGATGTCGTGGACCGCGAGATCGAGGATGACGTTGTTGCCGGTGATGAGCGTCTCGGGGTAACCGCCGACGCGCGTGAACGAGAAGTGGATCGGCGTCCCGAGGAAGCCTTCCTTGATGATCTCGCGCAGCTTGCGGACCGCGGGGTTGAAGCGCTCGACGTGCCCGACGGCGAGCTTGACGCCCTTCTGTTGCGCGGCGGCGAGCACCTCGCGGCCTTGCGCGTAGGTGCTCGCGATCGGCTTCTCGACGAGGAGGTGCTTGCCCATCTCGATGAGCTGGAGCGCGACCTCGTGGTGCGTCGCCGTGGGCGTCGCGATCACGGCGGCGTCGAAGTCGACCCTCGAGAGCTCCGAGACGCTCTTCAGGAACGCCGCCTGACCCAGCTCGGCCGGAGCCTTGGCGTTGGCCTCCACGATCCCGACGAGCTCGAAGCCCGGCGTATCGCTGAGGACGCGAAGGTGGTTTCTCCCCATGCGACCCATGCCGACGAGGACGATCTTGGTCTTGGCTGCCATCATCGATCTCCGATTCACGCCTTGGCGGCAGCGAGCAGCGCCTCGACGGCGGTGTCGCACTCGTCTTCGCGGATCCCGTAGAAGAGCGGGAGGTTCACGACGCGCTCGCAGATGCTGCGCGAGTGGCGGAGGTCGCCGTGGACGATCGCCCCCGCGGCCTTCGCCGGCGGCTGCGCGTCCATCGGCTCGGGATAAGTGCGCGCCGCGCCGACGCCCGCGGCCTTGAGCGCGTCGACGATCTGCTGACCCTTCTTGCTCTCGACGGTGAGGACGTTGAGGTAGCCGTTCTCCGTGACGCCCGCCGGCGGACCGTAGACCTTGATGCGCTTGTCGCCCGAGAGCCTCTCCCGATAGCGCTTGGCCGCCGCGCGGCGCGACTCGAGGATCGCGGGAAGCTCGGCGAGCACGCGGAGCAAGAACGCCGCCTGCACGCCCCCCATGCGCGAGTTCCAACCGACGTGGGCGTACGAGTAGTGCTCCGATCGACCGTGGTTGCAGATCGAGCGCACGAACGCCTCGCGCTCCTTCGTTTGCATCGTGATCGCGCCGCCATCCATCGCGCCGCCGACGACCTTGGCGGGATAGAACGAGAGCGTGGCGACTTCGGCCTTCGCGAGCACCGGCTCGCCTTGGACCTCGACGCCGAAGCACTGCGCGCCGTCTTCGAGGAGGGCGACGCCTCGTTCCTTGCAGAATGCACGAATCTCGGAGAGGCGCCCGGAGGTCCACCCGTACAGGTGCACGAGCATCGCGGCGTCGAAGCGGTGCGCGTCGTGCGCGGCGCGCAGCTCCTCGAGGCTCATCTGCAGATCGTCGGGATCGATGTCGACGAGAACGGGGATCGCGCCGAGCTGAGCGACGGCCTCGAAGGTGGCCCAGAACGTGAGGTTCGGCAGGGCGACCTTCATCCCGCGCTTCACCCCGAGGGCCTGGAGACCGACGAGCAGCGCGTCCGTCCCGTTCGCGCAGGACACGACGAGCGGCGCGCCCAGCACGCTCGCGAGCTTCTTCTCGACGGCGCCCACGCGGGGCCCGCCGACGAACTCGCAGTTGTCGAGGCACTCCGTCCAGTCGGAGAGGACGTCGCCTCGAACCTTCGCAACCAGCCGCTTGAGGTCGATGAAAGGAACCATATGGAATTCGGCCCTCCTTATAGTGAAAACCTCGTTAGACTGCCAGCGCGCGCCGCGCCTCTCGTCGCCTCTCGCCTCCTCTCGTCTCGTCTCGCTGGGGCCGTCACTCCCAATGCGCAGCAAGCTCGTATACGTGCTCCCCGTTCACAACGAGGAGAAGGTCCTCGCCGCCAACGTCGGCCGGTTGACCTCTTATCTCGAGCGCTGGCCCGACGCGCAGGTGTTCCTGGTCGAGAACGGCAGCAAGGACGGCTCGTGGGAGCTGTCGCGCACGCTGGAAGGCGGCACGGGCGTCCAGGTGAGAGCGTTCCAGGAGCCGAACGCGGGGATCGGCTACGCCTACCACCGCGGCCTCGCCGAGGCGGTCGAGCAGTTCGGGCCCGCGCCGTCGCGCTGGGCGGTCCTCACCGCGGCCGACCTCCCTTTCGGGTTCAGCGATCTCGAAGCGGCCATGGTCGATCTGGAAGGCTCGGCCGCGCGGATCTTGGTCGGATCGAAGGCCCACCCCCAGAGCCAGATCGACCGGAGCTTCAAGCGCAAGATGATGAGCGCCGCGTACCGCCTCGCGCGACGCGCGGCGATCGGCATGCGCGTCGGCGACTCGCAAGGGAGCGTCTTTCTCCGTCTCGATCTCGCGAGCGCGCTCCTTCCCAAGATCGAGGCGCGTGGCTTCTTCTATTCGACCGAGCTCTGTCACTTCGCGGAGCGCGCGGGCGAGACGATCGTCGAGCTGCCGGTCGTGCTCGAAGAGCAGCAGCGCGAATCGACCGTGCGACCGGCGCGCGACAGCCTCGCGATGGCGCGCGAGCTGATGCGCTTGCGCGCACACGAGAAAAAGTAGCGGCTACGGAACCGCGGCGCAGTCGGCGAGCGATCGAATCCACTGGTCGAGCAAGTCGACCGCACGCTCGTCGGTCGTCTGGGAGCCGACCGGTGGCA
Source organism: Labilithrix sp. (assembly GCA_019637175.1). Classification (GTDB taxonomy): domain Bacteria; phylum Myxococcota_A; class Polyangia; order Polyangiales; family Polyangiaceae; genus Labilithrix. The sequence goes on from JAHBWD010000053.1 coordinate 35,285, forward strand.
TGCGCAGCGCGCTGCCGGGCGCGGCGCGAAGCGCCTCGAAGATCGCGCTCGACTCGGGGCTCGCCGGCGTGAGGCGCGCGGCCCCCGAAGCGTTCGTCGCTCCGCAGGTCCGCGTCGCGTCGCGAGGAACGAAGAAGCGGAGGTCCATGTCGTCAGGCTTCGATCCCTCGTGACAGCTCGAGCAGTTCGCGTGCAGATACGCCCTCGCGCGCAGCCCCGGCGCGGCGTCGCCGAAGGGATCGGGCAACACGCGATGCCCCGTGACAGGCGCCGCGAGCATGTCCACGTACTCGAGCGTCGCGAGAGGGTTACCGAGCCGGCCACCGTAGTCGACACCGGCGCGATCGATCTGCCCCGCCTCGAAGCCGAGCGTTCGCATGTTCCCGTTGGCCGCGTGGCAGGTCGCGCATTCGTTCGGCCGCACGTGATGGATCCGCCCCGAAGGAAGAGCGATCGACTTGGCCTCGGTCGCGAGCGTCGCGTCTCGCTGGTTCTCGGCCCACGCGTAGGTGTACGCGCCCCACGCGCCGTCGGGCCGGCGCACGAGCATCTGCGTCTCGAGCAGCTTGTCCTCCGCGCGGATCGTCCGCATCGCGATGGATCGCGGAGGCAGCTCGAGGTGGCCTTGATCGAGCACGCCGATCGGCGCATCGGCCGGGACCGAGATCGAGCGCTGCGCAGTCGATCCGTCGAGCCACTGCGGCGCGTTCACGTCGTAGGGAAAGAGTCCGGGCGCGGGCTTCGCCGGCTCCGCCGCGTCGACGCACCCCGTCGCGCTCAGCTTCTCGGGCATCTCGAGCGCGACGACCGGCGGAACGATCCTGAGCACCCTACCGTTGTGGGTGACGAAGAGCATCTCTCCGTCGACGTCGAGCCCCATCGACGAGGGATTCACCCGCTCGAGGCCCTCGTCGAGACGCACCGGCACCGGCTCGACGACGTCGGTGGGGATGGCCCAGAAGATCCCCGAGGCGTAGTCGCAGTAGATGTACTTGCCGCTCAGCGACGGGATCGACTTGCCGCGGTAAACGACGCCGCCCACCACCGCGACGCCCTCCTCGTGCGGGTAGACGACGACGGGATCGATGAGCCCCGTCGTGTCGCACGTCGTCGCGTTGAAGCACGCCTTCCCCTCGAGGATCGCGAATCCGTAGTTGCCGCCGAGCACGACGCGATCGATCTCTTCGAACTTGTCTTGTCCGACGTCGCCGACCCAGAGCTCGCCGGTCGGCACGTCGAAGTTGAAGCGCCAAGGATTGCGAAAGCCGCGCGCGAAGACCTCGGGCGCGCCTCCTCCCAGCGCGTAGGGGTTCGTCGGAGGTATGCCGTACGGATCTCCACCGTCGACGTCGATACGGAGGATCTTGCCGAACAGCGCGTGCGTGTCTTGCGCGAGCGGGGACGCGAACGCTCCGCCGTCGCCGACCGCGAAGTACAGGAACCCGTCGGGACCGAAGGCGAGCTTGTTGCCGTTGTGCCACGCGTTCGGCTGATCGCGAACGAGGAGGCGCTTCTCGGTCGCGGGATCGATCGTGAGGCCGCCGTCGGTGGACTGAAATCGCGCGAGCACCGACTGGAACGCCACGCCGGCCGGCGGCGGCTGGATCTCGTGCGGCGTTTGATAGGAGACGTAGACGTAGCCGTTCTGCCCGAACTTCGGATGGAAGGCGACGCTGAGCAGCCCCGAGTCGTAACCGAAGACGACCCTCGAGCTGAGGTCGAGCACGACGGGTGCGCTCGTGCCGTCGCTCCCGAGGTAGTGAAGGTAACCGCGCTGGTTGACGACGTAGAGGCGACCGCTCTGCGGGATCACGTCGACGAGGTTGTCGAGCTTCGCCTTCGTCACCGACTCGAACGCGATGCGCGCCTTGGCGTCGGGCCGAGGCGCGGGCTTCTCTCCCGCGACGCACGTCGCGCTCACGGGCCGTGCGTCGAGCCCCCACGCGGGAGCCGGCGCGGGCTCCGGTGGCGGAGACGCTTCGAGCGCGCGCGGGAATGTCTCGTCGCACGACGCGCCGAGCATGGCGCCCAAGATGATCACGATCGATGCGCGGCGCGGTCGTCGCGACCGCGCAGAAGCAAGCGCCGACATCGAGCGCAAACCTATCACCTGCCGCGTCCCGAGCAAGGTCGTCAGGCCTGGAACGACGTGACGGCGTCGATCACTTTCGCCTGTTCTTCGGAGGATAGCGTCGTATGGAACGGCAGGCGTACGAGCCTCTCGCTCACGGACTCCGTCACCGGGCACGCCCCAGCTCGACCGCCGAAGCGCACGCCCATCGGCGACAGATGCAGCGGCTGATAGTGGAACACCGCGGCGACGCCGCGGCTCGCGAGGTGCGCGATGAACGCCGTCCGCTGCGCGAGATCGGGGAGGAGCAGGTAGAACATGTGAAACGCCTGCTCGCAGTGCGGCGGCACGAGGGGGAGCGAAACGCCCGCCGCCGGCGCCCACGCTCGCAGCGCTTCCGCGTAGCGCTCCCAGATCGCGCGACGACGTGCCTGGATCCGTTCTCGCGCCTCGAGCTGCCCGAGGAGAATCGCCGCGAGCACGTCGGAGAGCACGTAGCTAGAGCCGACGTCGACCCAGGTGTACTTGTCGATCTGGCCGCGAAAGAACCGCGCGCGGTTCGTGCCTTTCTCGCGGAGGATCTCGGCACGCTCGGCGTGCCGCGCGTCGGCCACGACGAGCGCGCCGCCCTCGCCGCAGGCGATGTTCTTCGTCTCGTGAAAGCTCTGCGTGGCGAGCGCTCCGAACGTCCCGAGCCGTCGACCGCGGTAGCTCCCGAGGAGACCGTGCGCGTTGTCTTCGACGATCGCGATCCCACTCTCGGCGGCCACGCGGCCGATCTCGTCCATCTCGCAGCCTACGCCGGCGTAGTGCACCGGCACGATCGCCTTGGTCTTCGGCGTAACCAGCGCTCCGAGCAAGCGCTCATCGAGGTTGAGCGTGTCGGGCCGAACGTCGGCAAAGACCGGCGTCGCGCCGCGGAGCACGAACGCGTTGACCGTGGAGACGAACGTGAACGAAGGGACGATGACCTCGTCGCCCGGCCCGATCTCGAGCAAGATCGCGCTCATCTCGAGCGCGTGGGTGCACGACGTCGTCACGAGCACGCGCGGAACGCCGAAGATCTCTTCGAGCAGCGCCTCGGCCCGGCGGCAGAACGGCCCGTCGCCCGAGGTTTGGCGACCGAGCGCCTCCTGTACGTACGCGAGCTCGTTGCCCGAGAGCCCGAAGCGATTGAACGGAATCATCGCACCTCCTCGCGCCTCCTCGCGACCAAGAGCAGCGAGCCACCGACGGGAAGCGAGAGGCCCGCGCGAATCGCAGCCCGCTCGGCGCCGAGCATCGCTCCGAACGCGGCGTCGAGCGCCCGCGGAAGCGCAAACTCGCGATCCGCGACGTGCTCCTTCGGCTCGCGGCGCGCCATCCAGCGAGACACGATCATCGGCGGCAAGAGACTCGTCACGAACGAGCTGCATCGCACCACGTCGAAGCCCGCGCGCTGCACCTTGGCGACGAGATCGGCTCTCGTGTACCGGCGCACGTGATGCGCGGACTCGTCCGATCGAGACCAGAGCCACGGGTGCTGCGGCACCGTCAGCACGACGCCGCCCGTAGCGCGCGTCACGCGCCGCATTTCCGCGAGCGCGGTCTCGTCTTCGGGCACGTGCTCGAGCACGTCGAAGGCGCCGACGACGTCGAACTCGTCTTCGAAAGGGAGCGCGCGCACGTCGAGCTGATAGAGGCGCGCGCGCCTGAGCCGCGTCGCGGCGAAGGCCAGCGCCTCGGGATAGGCCTCGCCCCCGGAGAGCTCCGCGTCGGAGAAGGAACGTTCGAGGTGGGAGAGGACGAACCCCGTCCCGCACCCGATCTCGAAGATGCGCCGCGGGCGAGGGAAGTATCGGCGGATGGCCCACGCGATCAAACGATTGCGCGAGCGAAACCAGAAGTGGCTCGCCTCGTGCTCGAACAGCTCGGAGAATCCGGAGACCTCGAAGCCGCCGCGCTCGTCGTCGAGCGCGGTCGAGAGCTCGACCCATCCGTCTCGAACGGGTGGGCGCGCGCCGCAGCTCGCGCAGCTCCAGTCGTCGCCCGTGAGCGGCACGCGGCACTTCGTGCATAGCCTCATGGGTCGACGCCGAGCTTCATCCTGGCGCGAAGCTCCGCGACCCTCGCGTCGAGCTCGCGCCTGCTCTCCGCGCGCAACGTGGCCTCGCCCACGCGCGTCCTGCCGTTGATGAACGCCTCGACCGGCTCGCCGATCGCGTAGTCGAACGACAGCGCTCTCACCCAGGGCTCCTGCTTCAAGCGATCGACCTCGCTCGCGTCGAACGAGAGCTTGCCCGCGCGCTCCACGCCGAGGATGAGCTGCGCGACCGGCCGCGCGGCGACCGCGCGCGCGAAGGAGACGTCGCTCCCGCACGCGAGGCGAACGGCGATCTCGGCGAGATCGATCCCCGTCGCCTCGTTCACCAATCGCGTCAGCGCGTTGCCGCCGAGGCGCGGCGTCAGCTCGAGGACGTGGGGCGTGCCGTCTGCCGCGACGACGAAGTCGCAGTCGAAGACCGCGCGCGCGATCCCATGCTTGGCGAGGATCTGCGCGATGAGCGCCGTCGTTCGCTCGGGAGCGATCGCAGCCGGAACGAAGTGCGCCGCGGTCGCGACGAACGGCGCCTTGGCCGTCTCGCGATCGGTCACGACGCTGAACGCAATCGATCCATCGATCACCACGCCCTCACAGGTGCCTTGTCGCCCGTAAACGAGCTCTTCGACGATGGCGACGCGCGTCGGGGAGAACGCCAGCGTCGCCGGCAATCGCTCGCGAAGCTCCGGCTCCGTCCGGACGATGAAGACGCCCTTGCTGCCGGAGGAGCCCTCGGGCTTCACGATCAGGGGGAAAGGCCCGGGCAGCTCGATCGCGTCGTCGTCGCCCGCAGCGACCTGCACGAACCGCGGCGCCGGCAACCCTTCGGACGCGAGGAAGCGGCGGAAGAGAACCTTGCTCGTGAGCGTCTTCGCGCTCTCCAAGGGGATCGCCGGCAAGCCGAGCGCGCCGGCGACGTGAGCGGCAGTCGCGACGGCGACGTCGGTGCAGGGCGCGACCACGCCGGCGATCCCTTCGCGCCGAGCGACGCCGAGGACCCCGTCGAAGTCCGTGGTGTCCACTTCGTAGCTCGCGTCGGCGAGCGCGTGGCCCGGGTTGGTCGGGACGTTATCGGTCGTGACCACCCGATGACCGAGCTCCTTCGCGCGTCGGATCACGTCGAGCTGATATCGGCTCGCGCCGAGCACCAGCAGGCTACTCATGGATGCGCTCGATCGAGAACGCGCTCCGGAGCCCACTGATCTGGAGGTACATGCGCGAGATGTAGAACGAGAGCAGCGCGAGGCCGAGGAGAACGAGGCCGTTCAGGAACGTCACCGCGAGGATCGTGCTCGTCCACCCGGGCACGCTCGTTCCCTGCACGAGGCCGAGGTAGAGGATGTAGGCCGCGTAGCCGACCAACAAGAAGAAGACGAGCGCGCACAGCGTGCTGATCAGGATGGCGGGATACGACGAGTACGTGAGGACGAGGTTGAGCACGAGCTTCAACGACTTGGTCAGGTCGTAGTTCGACTTGCCCTCCCTCCGCGGCTCGTGGCGCACGGTGACGTTCACGAAGCTGCCCGAGTGGGAGAGGAGCAGCGCGGTGATGTACGGATACGCGGTGTACGTGTTCTTCACGCGCTCGACGAGCGCTCGTGACATCGCGCGGAAGCTCGTGAGCTGGACCGACCCGTCGAGCTTGAAGATCCGGCGGAGCGCCGTGTCGACGAGGCGCCCGCCGAGGTTGCGCGCGGCCGAATGCTTCTTGCCCTCGTAGGCTGCGATGACGAGCTCCGGCCCCGACAGGACGGCGTTGACGAGCTTCGGCACTTCCTCCGGCGGGTGTTGCAGATCGTCGTCCATCGTGACGACGACGTCGCCCGTCGTCAGCGTCAACGCGCAGAAGACCGCGTTGTGCTGGCCCGCGTTGCGCGCGAGGCGCGCGATCTTCAGCGCCGGGTGGTCGGCCTTCAGGGTCGTCAGCGCCGACCACGATCCGTCGGGACTGTGATCGTCGACGCAGACGATCTCGGCGTCGTGCCCCATCTCGCTGATCACGTCGATGAGGCGCGGAACGAGCGTTGGCAGCGTCTTCTCCGATTTGTAGACGGGGATCGCGACGCTGATCTTCATCGCGCTTCGCCGGCGATCTGGAGGAGGTAGCGACCGTACTCGGTCTTCTCCAGCGACTGCCCGAGCGCGTGGAGCGCGTCGGCGTCGATGAAGCCCTTTCGAAACGCGATCTCCTCGAGGCACCCGATCTTCAGCCCTTGGCGCGCTTCGACCGTCTGGATGAAGTGCGAGGCTTGGAGGAGCGCGTCGGGCGAGCCCGTGTCGAGCCACGCCGTTCCGCGGCCGAGGAGCGAGAGCGAGAGCGTTCCCCTCTCGAGGTAGACGTTGTTCACGGCCGTGATCTCGAGCTCGCCGCGCGCCGACGGCTGGACGCGGCGCGCGATCTCGATCACGTCGTTGTCGTAGAAGTAGAGGCCGGGGACCGCGTAGCTCGACTTCGGCTGCGCGGGCTTCTCTTCGATCGAGATCACGACGTCGTCCTTCGTGAACTCGACGACGCCGTAATCGGACGGGTTCTTCACGTAGTAGCCGAAGATGCGCGCCCCCTTCTCGAGCCTGGCTGCCTTCTCGAAGAGCGCGGTGAGGCCCATGCCGTAGAAGAGGTTGTCGCCGAGGATGAGCGCGACGTTGTCTTTGCCGATGAAGTCGGCGCCGAGAATGAACGCCTCGGCGAGCCCGCGCGGCGCCGTTTGCTCCACGTAGCGGAGGTCGATGCCCCACTTCTTGCCGTCGCCCAGGGTATCCTCGAACGCGCGCCGATCGCGCGGCGTCGTGATGACGAGGATCTCGCGGATGCCGCCCAGCATGAGCGCGCTGAGCGGGTAGTAGATCATGGGCTTGTCGTAGATGGGGAGCAGCTGCTTGCTCACGCCCCTGGTCATCGGATAGAGCCGACTGCCGGTGCCGCCCGCGAGGACGATGCCTTTCATCACGCAGACGGTAGCGCAAATTCAGCGCTTTGCGGGCGACACGAGGAGGACGGCGGCGCCCACCAGCGAGAAGAGCAGCGCCGACGCGAGGAACATCGCCGAGAGCCCCAGGGCGACGTCGCCCGACATGCCGAGGGCGCCCAGCACGCCGACGTAGAGCCCCTCGCGCAGCCCATGACCGCCAATCGTGACAGGCACCAGCGACAGCACGTTGATCAGCGGGACGCCGACGACGATCGCGCGTTCGTGACCGGGCGCGCCCAGCGCACGGGCGGAGATGATCGCGAACAGGAGCGCGGTCGCGTGATACGCGAGCGACCACGCGAACGCCTCCGCGCGAACACTGGTCTTGGCGAGCGGCCCGGCGAGATCATCGGCGATGCCCGCGATGTCGGCGCTCGCGGCCGCCGGGAGCTTCCGGCCGAGGACACGCGCGAGGACGCGGAACGGGGTCGACGCGAAGACGAGAACCAGCGCGAGCGCGAGCGTGAGCGCAAACGTCGCGCCGCGCAGCCACGACGGCAACGCGACCGAGTCGCTCAACCCGAGCGCCACCGCGATCGTCGCGACGGTAGTCATGGCGAAGAGGCCGACGATGCGCTCGTAGATCGAGGTCGACCATGCGTGGTGCGGCGCGCGCACGCGGCGCCGCGCGCGGAGCGCACGCATCACGTCTCCGCCGATCCCCGGAAGGATCATGCTCCACGAGATCCCGACGCAGAGATCGCCGAACACGGCGCGATAGGGAACGCGCTCGCCGACCGATCGGAGCAACCGCCACCAGCGCGCGACGTTCAGCGCAACCTGCGTCGTGGTCACGACGAGGAGCGCAGCGATGTCGCCGACGCGAAGGCGTCCGAGGCGCTCGGTCACGTCGGCGAGCGGTATCTTGCGGAACACCAGCGCCAGGAGCGTGACCGTCGCGATCACCTTCGCGGCGGCGACGAGGCGACTTCGCGTCGACTCAGCCACGTTTCGTCAGGACGATGATGGCGTAGTCCGACAAGAGCGACGGCGCGAGCCTGACGGCGCGCTCGCCCGCGCGGTACGCCATCGTCGTGAGGCGCGGAAAGCGGCCGAACGCCGGCTCCGAGAGCGTCATGCGCGCGGGGAAAAAGAGCATGCCGTCGCGCGCGTCGAGACGCATCCCCATGCTCTCGAAGAGACGCGCGACCTCGCGCGGCGTCGTCCTGCACCCGCGCGTGAGGAGCGAGCTCTCGTGGAACGGCTCGATGAGGACGAGCCGGCCTCGCGACCGGAGAGAACCGACGATCCGTCGCGCCACCCCGGGAAGGGCCTCCTTCGAGCATGCCGTCGCGAGGCAACCGAGCGAGAGGACGAAGTCGAATCGGTCCGTGGGGTAGTCGTAGCTCTCGACGGTCGCCGCGACGTAGCCGCCGGCGAGACCGGGGTTCCTGCGAACGGCCTCGGCGACCATCGTGTCGAGATCGACGCCCGTGTACGCGTCGAAGCGCTCGGCGAGCCGAGCGCTCAGGCGGCCGGTGCCGCAGCCGAGATCGAGCGCGGCCTCGCGCCGGTCGGGCAAGTAACGCTCGATCACGTCCCACTCGTCGCGATCGACCATTTCGTTGTAGACGAGGTTCTGCCACATGACGGACATCGTCTCGGGATCCGCGGCACGCGCTCGCCAGTAGGCGACGGGATCCCATGACGTGCGACCGAACGCGATGCGCTGGAGTATCTTCTTCAACATGAGACGCTCACGCTGGCGCGCGAAGGTCGGCGCGCCCGTTCACGGTCGAGGGCGGTGAGGACGTCGACGGTCCTCTCGAGCTCCTCGTCCTCGAGGTCGGGGTAGAACGGGAGATCGAGGACGGCGCGAGCTAGCGCGTGCGACGCTTCGAACGTGCGGGGCGCGGTGATGAACGTGAAGCTGAACGCGAAGTCGACGCCGCGCTCGGCCGCGGCGCGATAGAACGCGAGCTTGTCGCCGTGAACGCGGATCGGAAAGCGGATCGGCGCCCACTCCTGCGCCACGTCGCGCGGCGGCGTGGAGAACGACGTCGCGCCGCGGAGGCGCTCTTCGTACGCGGCGTAGAGCGCGCGGCGTCGCGCGACGATCTGGTCGATCCGATCCATCTGGCCGACCGCGACCGACGCCTGCCAGTCGGTGAAGGCGTGGCGATAGTGCTCCGTGGGCGTCGTCGCGATCTCCGGCGTCTCGGCGGTGAACGTTCCGCTCCGCTCGAAGCGCAGCGCGTGGAACGCGCGGTAGCGCCGCGGGCCCTGCATCAGCACCAGCGCCGCCGCCGAGGCGAGGAGGCGCGCCTTCGCGGCCGGCGGCATCGCCGTCGTCGCTTCCGCGTGCGCGGCTCGGACGCGATCGAACAATTGCGGATCCGGCGCGATCGCCGCGCCGCCCTTGAGAGGTACGTTGACGAGCTTCGAAACGTCGAAGCTGAAGAACGCGGCGTCGCCGAAGGTCCCCGTGAGCCGTCCGGACACGCGCGTGCCGAGGGACGCCGCCGCGTCCTCGACGACGAGAGCGCCGCGCGCACGACACATCGCGACGATCCGCTCGATGTCGCATGGGATCCCGAACTGATGCGTCGCGATGAACACGGCGTCAGGCCCGAGGAGCGGCTCGAGCGCGTTCGGGTCCACGTTGAATCCGCCCCGTTCGATCTCGGCGTAATCGACCTGCTTGCCCGCGAGCGTCGCCGCTTCGACGACGGCGTTGCACGTGTACGCGGGGACGACGACGCGCGAGCGGCCCGAAGCCCGGAGGATCGCGTGCAGCGCAGATCGCCCCGAGGCCGTGAGGAGCACCTCCCGAGCGCCGAGGTAGTCGCGGAGCTGGGTCGCGAGGCGTTCCTTGTGTCCGCCGGAGCCCTCCCGAACGAGCGCGGCCTCGGCGAGATCAGCGAGCGAGAAGCTCGGTCGCGTTCGCGGGATCATCCGTACACGTTCGCGCGACGATCGCGGTAGCCGTAGTAGTTGCGCGTGCGGTCGCGGCTGAAGACCTTTCCCGGTTCGTCGTAGCAGAAGACGATCGCGGCGCGCGCCGTGCCGCCGCGGACGGGCGCGACCTGATGGAGGCACCGCGAATCCATGAAGCCGACCGCCCCCGGCTCGGGCCGCACGATCACCTTCCGCCCGAGAACGCGACGCACGGGCTCGGGGCGGAGGGCGAGATCGAACACGCGCTGCACGACCTTGCGAACGCCGTGGTGGTTGTTCCTCACGCGCGCGCGGTAGCGCGGGTAAATTTCGAACTCGCCGCCCTCGACGCGATTCAAGTGCACGACGGCCGTGACGAGGTTGCGATCGTAGTGCCACGACAGCGTACCGTCGCCAGGCGTGAGGTTGAGGCTCAGGCCCACGGTCTTGTTGTCGAGAGGCGCGAGCGGCCGACCCTCGAGCTCGCTCGCGACCTCGCAGAGCTCTTCGTTCAATCGACGCACCGCGGGGACGAGCGCTTCGAGCTCTTCTCCGTTGATGGTGAAGAACTTGCTGCGCGCAACCCAGGAGTCGATGTCGACGTCGATGAGCGTCGCGCGGTGTCGCTCGACGACCTCGACGATGCTTCGACACTCCTCCGCGCCGAGCAGACCTTCGGCGTACGCGTAACCGTCGCGCCCGTAGGCGAAGCGCATCGCGTCGCGCCGGGCTCGCTCGAAGGCGTTCACGGCGTCTGCTCCTCGGACCGAGCGGGCCGCGCACCGTAGTGAACGGCTTGGAAGCGGCGATGCTCGTCGCTCGCGACGGTCTTCCGCCACTCCGCGTTCGCGAGGTACCAGCGCACGGTGTCGGCGAGCGCGAGCGCGAGCTTGCGCTCGGGCTCCCAGCCGAGCGCGGCGCGCGCCTTCGACGCGTCGATCGCGTAGCGGAAGTCGTGCCCCTTGCGATCGGGAACGAACTCGAGGAGGCGCCGCGACGTGCCTCGCTCGCGCTTCAGCTCGTCGTCGACGAGATCGGCGACCAGCTCGACGAGCGCGAGGTTCGCCATCTCTTCGCCGCTGCCGAAGTTGTAGCTGTGGCCCGGCGCGCCGCGCGTGAGCGCGAGCCAGAGACCCGCGGCGTGATCGTCGACGTGGAGCCACTCGCGGACCTGTTTGCCCTCGCCGTAGACCGGTAGGCGCTTGCCCTCGGCGGCGTTCGTGATCATGAGCGGCAGGAGCTTCTCCGGCAGCTGGCGCGGACCGTAGTTGTTGCACGAGTTCGTGACGATCGCGGAGAGCCCGTACGTCTTGAAGTAGGCGAGCGCGAGCAGATCCGACGAGGCCTTCGACGCGGCGTAAGGCGAGCTCGGCGCGTACGGCGTGGTCTCGGTGAACGCGCCCGTCGGGCCGAGGGCACCGTAGACTTCGTCGGTGGAGACGTGCACGAAGCGGGTCGACGCCGCGCGGCCCTCCCACGCTCGGCGAACGACGTCGAGGAGGGTGAAGGTGCCGTTGACGTTCGTGCGGACGAAGGCGTCCGCCGACTCGATGCTCCGATCGACGTGCGATTCGGCGGCGAGGTGGAGAACGGCGTCGACCTCGTGGTCGGCGATGATCGTCTCGACGAGTCGCCGATCGCAGATGTCGCCCTCGATGAACGAGAGCCGCGCGTCGCGATCGACCCCGCTCAAGTTCACGCGGTGGCCCGCGTAGGTCAGCGCGTCGAGCACGACGAGACGCTCGACCGTCGACGAGGCTTCGGCGCGCTCGAGGACGTGGCGAACGACACTCGAGCCGATGAACCCCGCGGCTCCGGTGACGAGCAGCCGCCGAGGCTCGAATCCTGCCATGCGGCAGACGGTAGCCCAAACGCACCGTCATGCGAAATGGTAGGTTCGGTTCCGCGATGATTGCGCCGGGAGCCGTCACCCGCTGGGTCGCCACGGCGCTCGCCGTGACGACGGCGGTGGTGATGATCTGGCGCATGCGCCACGGCGCCGACTTCACCGACGAGGCCTTCTACCTCGCGGTGCCCCTCCGCTTCGTTCTCGGCGATCGGCCCTTCGTCGACGAGCTGAACATCACGCAGACCGGCGGCGTCCTCAGCGTACCCTTCGTGAAGGTGTGGACGCTGCTCGTCGGAAGCGCGACGGGGATCGTGCTCTTCGCTCGCGTCCTCTATCTCGTGTTCTTCGGGCTCGTCGGCTTCGCGGTCTTCCGCTTCGCGCGCATGCGCCTTCCCTACGCGACCTCGATCCTCATCGCCGCGGCGTGCATCTGCTTCATTCCGTACGGGCTTCCTGGGCTCAGCTACAACACGTGGTCGTCGGGGCTGTTCACGCTCGGCCTGTTCGTCTCCGCGCGATGGCTGCTCGCCCCCGTGAGGCCGCCCGCGTTCTACCGCCACCCTCTGCTCTGGGCGGGGCTCGCCCACGGAGCGGCCGCCTTCGCCTATCCGACGATGAGCGTCGCCGCGGTGACCACCGCGTGCGTGATCGCCGTGCTGGCCGGCGCCGAGCGCGTGCGAGCGACGCTGTGCTACGCCGCCGGCGGCCTCCTCTTCGCGTTGATCATCTCGCCCGTGTTCGTCTCCGCCGGCGTCGCGCACCTTCGCGAAGTCGTCGCCTACACGACCGTCGGCGATCAGATGGCGATGGCCACGACCACCCGCCTCGCGACGCTCGGAGGGGCATGGCTCGACATGAACCGCCAGCTCGCGCTCGCGGCGTTCGTGGTCGCGTTCGCGATGGTGCTCTTGCGCCGGTGGCCAACGCTCGTCGGCCTCGGCCTCCCCTTCATTCCGCTCCTGGCTCATGGCTCGGTCGTGCCGACGCGCAACCTCGCCGTGATGGGTTTCATGAGCACGTTCGCCGTGCTCGGGCCGCTCCTCTGCTTCGGGCTGCGCGATCGTCCGACCGCGCGCGTCATGCTCGTCGGGATCGGCGTTCCGGCGACCGTCTCCGGCGTCATCACGTGCTGGACGAGCACGAACACCGTGCTCGCCTCCGCGATCGGCCTCTATCCGCTCGCGCACCTCGCCTCGATCGCGCTCGCGATGCTCGTCGATCAAACGACGAAGCAATGGCGCCTACGCTGGCTGAGACCTCCGATGGCGCTGTCGCCCGTGATCTTCCTCTACGCGGCGCTCGGCTACGCGACGGCCGACAAGACGTGCATCCGCGAAGCCCCGCTCTCGGCGATGACGTCGGTCGTCGCCGAAGGACCGTACAAGGGAATCTACACGACGCCGGAGCGGAAGGCGGCGCTGGCCGAGCTGAGCGCGGCCGTCCTCGCGAACGCTCAACAAGCGTCGCGCGCGCTCTTCTACTTCGACTTTCCCGCCGGCTACCTCGTCTCGTACCGCAGGCCGCTCATCACGTCGGCGTGGACGTTCGCGCTGCCGTCGCACCTCGAGCCCGACGCACGCTTTTTCCGCGAGCGCGCGAAGCCCGGCGACCTCGTGGTACGCGACGACGCTCGCTGGGTGTCGATGGCCAACGCGACGCAGCCGCCCGACGCCTACCTCGGCGCCGGCCTGGGAGGCACGCCGCTGGATCTCGAGGTCGCGGCGCGCTGCGATCTCGTGCAGAAGGGGCGCGGTTGGTCGATCTACCGCGTCCGTTGATCAAGGCTTCGCGCGACGCCGCCACACGGCCCACTCGCCGTTCGAGCCCGCCACGCGAATGCGTTCGGCGACGGCGTTCGCGCCCGCGAGCTGATCGGTCGTCGGCTTCCAAGCGTGCACGAGGACGTACTCGTATCCGCGCCAGAGATCTTCCTGCGCGTACCACGTCGGGTCGTCGTGGACGTACGTCGGCGGAGCTGGCGGCGCGCCGATGTAGCGGACGGGGTTGATGCTGTAGGTGTAGTCGGTCGGATCGTAGACGGGTGCGTCGAGCCGGCAGCTCGCGGCGAGCGTCTCGGCGACGTGGTGAAACGTCGGCGCATACCAGTGCTTCGAGTGCATCTCCATGGAGACGTACGCGAGCTCGTGGTGCGGCGGCGGGCAGTCTTTCGACAACGCGTGGAGCCCCGCGAGCTCCTCCTGCAGGCGACCCGACTGGCGCGAGAGGTAGCCCAGGCGCAAGACCGCGAACGACAGGAGCGCGACGACGATCGCGACGTGACGCACCGGCGCTCCCTTCGCCACGCGCGGGTAGAGCACCAGCGGCAAGAGCCACATCGCCATGTCGAAGTTGCGCGGCGCGATCCCGTGCAAGCTCACCGAGAGGGGCAAGAGCACGTACGAGACGAGCGTGAAGAGGAACGCGAGCTCGAGCACGGGCACGCGGCGCGCGGCGACGCGCTCGCTGACGAGGAGCGTCGCCAGGCACACGACGACGAAGGCGCCGACGAACGCGAACTCGAGGTCGCCGGTCGCCTGGAGCAGGTACGCGAGCGCGCCGCCGATACGATCGTGCCAGCTCTCGTGGACGACGACGAGCTCCTTCGAGTGCGCCTCTCTCGCGCCGGCGTGCTTGCGCACGTACCACCAGAGGAAGAGCGCCACCGACGGTCCCACCGCCGCGAGCATCCGCGCCCCCGTGCGCACGGCGGAACGCACCGCTCCGCGCGGGTCACGGAGCCCCTCGCCGGCGAAGTCTCGCACGATGACCACGACCGTGATGGTCGCGAAGAGGAACATGGTCCACGCGTAAACGTGCGCGTGCGCGAGCGAGAGGAGCACGGAGGTCGCGGCCGCTGCGCCGAGGAAGCCCCGCGAAGGCGTCGTCGGCCCCCCCGTCCCCGTCTCCCGCGGCGGGACGAGGATGCGTTGCAGCATCGCGGCGACGAGGACCATCAGTGGCGCGCTCGTCAGAAACGGCAGGTATCCGCCGCCCGACCAGCTCTTGCAGTAGGCGAGAGGAAACGCGAGGAGCGCGCCCCACAGCGGGCGCCGCACGATCCGCAGCGCGACGGCGCACGCGACCGGATAGGCGAGAAAGTAGAAGAACGAAAGGCCGACGCGCATCGCGTCGATGGGTGAGAGCACCTTCTCGAGCGGGAACAGCGCCGTGTAGAGGAGCGTGTTCGAGTCGAGCGGATTGACCATCTTGTAGAGGCGCGTGTAGAACGCGTCGCCGCTCCAGATCCGCTCGGTGAGCGCGGCGCACATCACGTGGTAGTGGTAGTCTTGGCCGGGCCCGAAGGGGTGCACGAGCCCGATGACGAGCGCCGCGATCGCGAGGGGAACGAAGACGATCAAGAACGGCGCGTGGGCGGTCGCGCCGCGCGCGATCGCCCCGGCGAGCGAGCGGGGCGAACGAGACGATTGCGCGCGCGTCGCCATGGCGGGCGCCCGACGATACACGGGTGATTTGCCATGTGGTAGGGATCCGGGGATGGGCTCGCGCTGTTTCCCGGCGTTTCCGAAGGCGCGGCCCGTGCTGCCGGAAGCCTTCAAGAGCCTCTACGAGCGCTACTACATCGCCAACCGAGAGGGGCAAACGACCGCGACGACCGGCGCCAAAGCGCTCGAGGCGTGGATGCACCGCAAGGTCTCCGAAGATCTCGTCCGTGGCCCGCTCTCGCGTGGAACCGCACGTACCCTCGAGATCGGCGCAGGCACGCTCAATCACGTGCGCCACGAAGGCCCGCCGGTCGGCGGCGCGTACGACATCGTCGAGCCCTTTCGCGCGCTCTTCGAGGGCTCGGAGCTCATGTCGCGCGTGCGCGACCAGTACGACGACGTCGGCGCGATCGCCGGCGAGGTCAAGTATGACCGCATCATCTCGATCGCCACGTTCGAGCACCTGCTCGATCTCCCGCGCGTGATCGCGATCGCGGCCCGTCACCTCGACGAAGGCGCCACGATGCGCGTCGCGATCCCGTCCGAGGGCTCGATCGCTTGGCGTCTCGGGTGGACGCTCACGACGGGCCTCGAGTTCCGCCTCAAGTACGGGCTCGACTACGGCGTGCTCATGCGTCACGAGCACGTCAACAGCTGGCGCGAGATCCGCCGCGCGCTCGAGCACTTCTTCGTCGACGTGAAGGCGTCGGCCTTCGGGCTCTCCGCCGGGCTCTCCTTCTATCAGTTCTACGAGTGTCGAAGCCCTTCGCTCACCAGGTGCGAGGCGTTGCTCGACGAGTGGACAGCACATGACGCCGCCGCCCGCTGACCCGCGACTGTCGGTCGTCGTGCCACTCTACCGGGAAGGCTCACATCTCTCGAAGAGCCTGGAGACGATCGAGAAGAACGTGCGCGCCATCGGCGTGACGTACGAGCTCGTCCTCGTCGACGACGGCTCCGACGACGACACGTGGACGACGATCAAGGAGCGCGCGCGATCGGCGAAGGAGATCCGCGGCGTGCGCCTCAGCCGCAACTTCGGCAAGGAGGCGGCGATCTGCGCGGGGCTCGACGCGGCGCGAGGCGATCTCTTCGTCGTGATGGACGGCGATCTCCAGCATCCGCCCGAGCTCATCAAGGACATGTTCCAGACGTGGCGCAGCTCCGGCGCAAACGTCGTCGAGGCCGTCAAGGAGCACCGCGGCGCCGAGGGCATCTTTTACCGGATCAGCAGCGCGCTCTTCTATTGGCTGCTGAGCAGGTTCTCCGGCTACGACCTCCGCGGCGCGTCGGACTTCAAGCTGTTCGACAGCCAAGTGCGCGACGCCTGGCTTCGCATGGGGGAGAAGGCGCTGTTCTTCCGGGGCATGGTGGCCTGGCTGGGCTTCACGCGCGAGGCGATCACCTTCAGCGTCGCCGATCGCGCGTCGGGCAGCTCCGCGTGGTCGCTCATGCGCCTCGTCCGGCTCGCGGTGAACGCGATCACGTCCTTCTCCTCGCTCCCGCTCCACTTGATCACGGCCGCCGGCGGCGTGTTCTTCGTGTTCGCGCTCGGCCTGACGGGTCGCGCGCTCTACCTGAAGAGCGTACACCCCGAGATCGCGCAAGGCTTCACGACGGTGATCATCCTCCAGCTCCTCATCGGCGGCATGATGATGTTCGGCCTCGGCGTGATGGGCGAGTACCTCGCGCAGATCTATCGCGAGGTGAAGGCGCGCCCACGCTACATCGTTCGCGATCTCATCGAGTGAGCGCGCGGATCAGAACCCGAGCTCCTTGACCGCGCGCTCGAGGATCGTGTCCTTGCCCGCCGCGAGATCCTGCGGGTCGTACTCGACCGCGACGGTCGGCGGCAGCGGATTTCCTTCGAGCGGCGTGTTCGCCGCCGCGTCGAAGCACGCGGTCGGATCGTAGTTCGCGACGAGCTTGGGAGGTCCCTCGAGCTCGATCGGGCCGTTGCCTCCACCGAAGGCGCCCGCCGACGCCGATCCGACCACGGGCGCGTTCGAAGCCCTCGCGGCCGCGAACGGGAAGTAGTCGCCCGCGCTGTAGCCGAGCCCGTCGGTGAGGACGGCGACCTTCCCCGCGTACGCGAAAGGGCCGCCCGGCGTGACGTCGTAGAGCGCGTAGCGATCCGACTCGAACGAGGGCGGCGACGAGCCGGGCGAGCGTGTTCGACAATACGAGATCGGCGTCGCGCGCGCAGACGCGAAGCCGCCGACGATGGCGAGGCCGACCGTGGTGATGCCGCCCGTGTTGCCTCGCGCGTCCCAGATGATCGCGGGCGCGCTCTTGACGGTGTCGAACACCTCGACGATCGCGCTCTGGTAGTCGGCGATGAGCTGATCGACCTCGGCTTGCGTCGGGTTCTGGGGAAACTGCTTGTCGAAGGGGAAGAAGCTCGGCAAACGGATCACCGCGACGCCGTCGGGCCGCGTCTTCGCTTCGGCGTACACCGCGCGATCGCGCCCGAACGGATCGGTGCAGTCGGTGGCCGTCGCGTCGGCGTCGGTCGGCACCGTGACGTCGCGCGTGCTCCCGTCGATCCCGCGCACGGAGAGCTTCGTCCCCGCGGGCACGGTGCCGAAGAACGACGCCGCGCCCGCGTATCTGCGCCCGGACTTCGCGGGGAAGACTCCGCCGCACACCGGCCGGAGGTACGCCGCCTCGAACATCGCGTCGCCGCTGTCGTCGCCCGCGCTCACGACGACGTCGCCCGCCTTCAGACCGAGCTTGTTGCTCGCCGCGGCGAACGTCACCGCGATCCCGCCGCTCGACGAAGGGCGGCCGCACACGCCGAACCGCGACGTCTGCTGGGTGGCCATCGCCTTGCCGCAGACGGATCGATCGAGCGAGTAGAGCGACTGGTGTCCTTGGCGGAACACGTTCATCACGCGCCACGTCGCACCGAAGAACGTCGCGTCGGCGCCGTCGCCCTTGAGGACCGCGCGTGTCTCCTTGCTCTTCACCGCAGCGGCGTCGACCGCTTCGTGCCAGGCCGACCACTCGGCGAGGTCGTCGACGAGCGTGCCGATCGACTTCGCCTGCGTGATCTGCCGCGCCGTCGGATCGGCGCACGCGTCGTCGCGGCACGCCTGATCGCCGGGGCACTCGACGGGCGCACTCCACGCGCTTCCGTCGCCGCGCGCTTCGCACGTCTGCACGCGGAGGCCGTCGCATCGGGTGGCGGCGATCGACTCGCACTCGCGCGACGGCGCGGGCCCGGGATCGACGGCGGGATCGCTCGGCGACGCAGACGAGCACGCGACGGCGATGAAGGCGGCAAGACAAGCGAGGAGCGTGGAGCGAGTCATGGTGCGCGTCGCCAAGCAGCGAGCATGCCACACCTCGACGGGCGCAAAGAAGGCCGATCACCCGCGTCGTGCGCTGCGCGGCGTGCCATTCTTGACGTGCTGGCCCACGATCTGGCACACCGGCGCGCGTTCGGTATACTCGCCGCGACTTGGAGCCGGGCGGTGACAGCGCAGACTCGTAGCCGCCTTTTTCTAGCCGCCAAGGCCGTCGTCGCCGCCACGCTCATCGGCTGGCTCATCCGGTCGGGCCAGCTCGACTTCCGCGCGCTCGGGCTGTTCTTCACCGATCCGAGGCTGCTCGTCGCCGATCTCGCCATCGTCGGCATCGGCGTCGTCTGCGGCGCCCTCCGCTGGCGCGCGTTGCTCTCGCTCGCGGGCGTGAACATGCCCGTCGGCCGCGCCGTTCAGCTCCAGATGACGGCGCTCTTCTTCAACGTCGTCATCCCCGGCAACGTGGGCGGCGACGTCGTCAAGGCCGTGTACGCGTCGCGCGAGGCGACGCCGCAGAATCGATCGGCGGTCTTCCTCATCGTCTTCGTGGAGCGCCTGCTCGGGCTCGCCGGCCTCGTGCTCGTCGCGAGCAGCGTCGCGGTGCTCCGCGGGCCCGTGCTCTGGGAGAACCCTCAGCTCCGCCAGCTCGCGATCGCGGTCGCGTTCCTCGGCGCGTGCACGATCGTCGGCCCCGCGCTCTTCGTCGTCTTCATGCGCCGCGCGGGCGATCGGCTCGAGAAGTGGACGAGCGGCACCTCGAAGATCGCGAAGCTCGCCGGCCAGCTCGTCGCCGCGGCGCGCCTCCTCTCTTCCGGCCCGAAGAACCTCGTGATCGCGCTCGGCCTCTCGATGATCGTCCACACCGTCGCGATGGGCTTCTTCACCGTGCTGACGCGGGTGATCACGACGCAGCCCGTCGCGTTCTCCGCCGTCGCGACGGTGTTCCCGTTGGGCATCCTCACGCTCATCCTGCCGATCTCCCCCGCGGGCATCGGCGTCGGCCACGTCGCGTTCGACAAGCTCTTCGACATCATCGGCCTCGACCATGGCGCGACGGTGTTCAACGTCTACCTCATCGGACAGATCGCGCCCTGCCTCCTCGGCGTCTTCCCTTACCTCACGCTCAAGCGCCAGGGCGCGATCGAGTAATCGGCCTCAGCGTCCGAAGACGCGAACGCCCGCGAAGTGCGCCGCGAGCGCCGCGAAGTCTCTCACGTCGCGCGTGACGACGACGCCGTCACGCAGCGCCGCCGTGGCCATGACGACGGCGTCGACGGCCGTAGCGCCGCGCACCTTGGCCAGCGCGACCCCCGCGGCCTTCGCGATGTCTTCGCCGAGCGGCTCGACCACCGACGCCGCCTCGAGCATCTTCTCGCGACGATCCGTGCGACCGCGCCACCACTCGACCAGACAGACGCGAGGGATCGTGAGCCGAGCGAGCCCGCGCGCGCGGAGCTCGAAGTAGCGCAGGGCCCACTCGTCGTGGCGCTCGGCGGCGATGAGCGCGCCCGAGTCGAGCACGAAGTGGAGCGCGAGCGTCACGCCGCCGGCTTCTTGCGGCGCGCGCGCCGCTCCGAGAAGCGAGACACGAACGCGCCCAGCTCCTCGTCGGTCATGGGCGCGTAGCTCTTCGAATCCGCGACCACCCATCCGGCCGCGAGGCGGCTCTTCTCTTCGCGCGCGAGGGCGGTCACCAGGCGCGACACGTTGCCGCCGAACCGCGCCTCCGCCTCGCGACGCAGAAATCGCTCCGTCTCGGCGTCGACGGAGATCCCGAACGTTCGGGTTCTTCCGACCCTCTTCGCGCGCTTCTTGGCGACGGCAGCCACTGTGCACAATCGTTGCACACTCGATCGCGCGGTCAAGCTCTGCGGGCGAGCGTTGCGTGCTCGAGCTCTCGTGTGGACGGCCTCGCGCACGCCCCGTGCTAAGCTCTCTTCGTGCTGGATCCGATGCAGCTCGCGCCGGAGACCGTGCGCCCGATCGCGCGAGCCGAGTACGATCGAATGGTGTCTCTCGGCCTCTTCGAAGACGACGAGCGCATCGAGCTCCTCTATGGCGTCCTCGTCCGCATGCCGCCGCAGGATCCGGCTCACTCGGTGGTCGTGCAGATCCTCACGAACCGCCTCGTACTCGCGCTCGCTTCACGCGCGACCGTGCGCGCGCAGCTGCCGTTCGCCGCCTCCGACGACTCGGAGCCCGAGCCCGACATCGCCGTGGTGCCGAACGGCGCCCGCGAACGGCGAATCTCATCGTCGAAGTGGCGCACACGTCCCAGCGCAAGGATCGCGTGCTGAAGGCGCCTCTGTACGCCGAGTGCAACGTGCCGGAGTACTGGCTCGTCGACGTGCCGAGCCGCGTCGTCGAGGTGTACACCGCGCCCGCAGGGAGCAGCTACGCGAGCGTCGTGCGACGTGGCGCGGGCGATCGCATCGCGCTCGTCGACTTCCCGGACGTGTCGATCGCCGTCGACGAGCTCTTCTGAGGCTCGTCCGTCGGCGCTCAACGCGCGACGAGATCGATCAGCGCCTGCGCGACCTCCGCGATCTGCGCGTCGGTCATCGACTCGTAGAGCGGGAGCGTCATCGATCGCGCGAAGACGTCGTCGGTGGCGGGGAACTCTCCGGGCCGATGGCCGTAGCGCGCCTTGTAGAAGCTCGTGAGCGGCATGTGCCACGTGCCGATCGTGGTCTCGACGCCGCGCTCGCGCATCTTCGCGATGATCGTCGCGCGCGGCGCCTCCTTTGGCAGGAGCACGACGTACGACTGGTACACGGGCTCGCTCGCCGCGGGGACGCGCGGCGGCGTGATCGCGGTCTTCGCGAAGGCCGCGTCGTAGAGCGCCGCGAGCCTGCGGCGCGCGGTGACGATGCGATCGAGCTTGGCGAGCTGCGTCTGCCCGAGCGCCGCCTGCATTTCGGTCAGGCGCATGTTGAAGCCCGGCATGATGAAGTCGGGCGAGGGCGCGGTCGGATCCTGGCCGTGGTTGCGGAGCGCACGGAGGCGCTTGGCGAGATCGGCGTCGCGCGTCGTGATCGCGCCGCCCTCGCCTGTGGTGATCGCCTTGCGCGGGTGGAAGCTGAAGCAGCCCATCGTCGACGCGGCGCCGGCCTGCCTCCCGTTCCAGCGCGCGCCGAGCGCGCACGCGGCGTCTTCGATCACCGGCACGTCCTTCGCGATCGCGTTGATCGCGTCCATGTCGGCCATCTGCCCGAAGGTGTGCACCGGCAGGATCGCGCGGACGCGCCGCGAGGTCTCGCCGACGGCGCGTAGGCTCGAGAGCTTCTCCGCGAGCGCGGCGGGCGCCATGTTGAACGTCTCGGGATCGACGTCGACGAACACCGGCTGCGCGCCAGAGAGCTCGATCGCGTTCGCCGTCGCGATCCACGAGTACGCGGTCACGAGCACGAGATCGCCGGGGCGCATGTCGAGCGCGAGCAGCGAGAGCTGGAGCGCCGCCGTGCAGTTCGAGACCGCGATCGCGTGGGGCACGCCGACCTTCGCCGCGAGCTTCTCCTCGAACGCGGCGACGCGCGGGCCCTGCACGAGGTAGCCCGACGCGAGCGCCTCGGAGACGGCGTCGAGGTCGTCCTTCTCGATCGAGGGGATCGTGAGCCGGATCATAGCGACGCGCGATAGAACTCGCCGGCGCGGCGGATCCCTTCTTCGAGACCGACCTTCGCTTCGAAGCCGAGGAGCTCGCGGCACTTCTTGACCGAAGGGATGCGCAGGTGAACGTCGGCCGAGTCACGCGGCACGAAGCGGATCTCCGACTTCGATCCGAGGACGCGCACGCACGTCTCGGCGAGCCCGTACGTCGTCGCCACCGCGAGCTCGTTGCCGACGTTGAACGACTCGCCCACGGCTTGCGGGAGCTCGAGCCCCAGCATCACGGCGTCGACCATGTCGTCGACGTAGCACCACGATCGGATCTGCGCGCCGTCGCCGTAGATCTCGATCGGCTCGTTCTTGAGCGCGCGCAGGATGAAGTTGCGGATCGCGCCCTCGCCGACCTGGCCCGGGCCGTAGACGTTGAACGGCCGCACCACGACGCTCGGGAGCTTCTGCTCGCGGTAGTACATGATCGCGAGGTGCTCTTCGGCGAGCTTGCCGACCGCGTACGCCCAGCGCGGCTCGCCGACGGCTCCGACGACGGTGGAGTCCGACTCGGCGACCCTGAAGGCGCGCTGGCCGAAGACCTCGCTCGTGGAGAACACGAGGACGCGGTCGCACTTGTCGAGGCGCGCGGCGGCCTCGAGCACGTTCGACGAGCCGAGCATGTTGACCCGAAGCGTCGTGACCGGGCTCCGCGTGACGGTGTCGATGCCGGCGATCGCCGCGAGGTGGACGACGACGTCGGAGCCCGCCATGGCCTTCACGAGCGCGTCGTTGTCGAGCACGTCGCCCTTCACGACGGTGAGGTTCGCGTGGTTCCTGAAGGGCTTGTCTTTGAGCGAGTCGCGCGACAGGTTGTCGTACGCCACGATCGCGTTCTTCTCGATGAGGCGCCCGATGAGCGTCGAGCCGATGAACCCCGCGCCCCCGGTGATGAAGATCCGTTTCCCCTCGAGCATGTCGTTCTCGCGTTCGTTCGAAGCGTGGAAGTCAGTGGCGTGACGCCGAAGCGCGACTGGCAAACGATAGTGATCACCGCGCATTTCGCAAGTGTGCTTCTGCCACGCGATTGCTCGCCCAGCGCCTTCGTGCGATCCTCTCGGCGTGACGCGTGCCACGGCAGCCGGAGCCAACCGCTGGGTCGTGCTCCATGGATCGCTCGACGAGTCGGACGAGCTCGATCTCCGCTACTGGCTCGAGCACACGACGGGTCCCGACCGCGTCGCCGCCGTGCACGCGTGCTTGATCGACTGTCTCCGAACGAGGGGCGAACGTGTTCCCGGATTTCGTCGAGTTCATCGCTTCGTTGAACGCCCGCAAGGTTCGCTATCTCATCGTCGGCGGGTACGCAGTGGCGTTCCACGCGCGCCCGCGCGCGACGAAGGACATCGACGTCTGGATCGATCCGACGCTCACGAACGCTCGACGAGCGCGAAGCGCAATCGTCGCGTTTCTCGGCGGCGAGGCGCCTGAGATCACCGTCGAGAAGCTCGTCGAGAAGCGCACCGTCTTGGTGCTCGGGCGATCTCCCGTCCGCATCGATGTGCTGACCAGCCTCGAAGGTCTCTCGTTCTCCAAGGCGTGGCGCCGAAGGGTCGAGGCGACCTTCGGCGTCGAGCGAGCCGCGTACATCGGCCTCGACGATCTCGTCCTCGTCAAAGAGATCGCGGCGCGTCCGGTCGATCGCGAGGACGTTCGACTGCTGAAGAGGGTCCGCGCGAGGCGCTGACGCGTCAGAGGTAGCGCGGCCGGCCTCGGCCGAGGCCGCGAAAGACGAAGCCGGCGGCCGCGGCGTCGGCGCTCTCGACGACGTGACGGCCGTCGACGAGCACCGGTGACGCGAGCACGCTCTTCAGCTTCGCGAGATCGAGGTTCTGGTAGCCGTCGTGCTTGACCATGATGATCGCCGCGTCGGCGCCCTGGATGCGCGACCAGAGATCGCCCGTGTAAGGCTCCACCCACGGATCGTGGATGAGCACCTTCGCGCCCCAATCTTGGAGGTGCTCGACGATCGCTTCGCTCGGGCTGTTGCGCGTGTCGTCGCTGTTCTCGAGGTACGCGTAGCCGAGGACGGCGAGCGTCGAGCCGTAGATCCTCTTGCCGATCTCCTCGAGCGCGCTCTCGACGAGGCGCGCCATGTGGAGCGGCATCGAGTCGTTGCGCGCGCGCGCCGCGGCGATGAGCTTCGGCTCGAAGCCCTCGATGCCGTGGACGAGGAGCCACGGATCCTTCGGGATGCAGTGGCCGCCGACGCCGGCGCCGGCGAAGTGCACGTCGCGCCCCGGCGACTCGTTGACGAGATCGCGCACTCTGCGGAAGTCGACGCCGACGGCCTCGCAGATGAGGCCGAGCTCGTTGGCGAACGCGATGTTGACGTCGCGGTACGTGTTCTCCGCCGTCTTGACCATCTCGGCCGTCGTGCAGTCGGCCTTGTCGAGCTTGCCTTCGACGATCGTGCGGTAGAGGGCGACCATCGCGTCGGACGTCTCCGCGTTGGATCCGCCGCACACGCGCGAGAGCTCCTTCAAGTTCTTGAGGAGCTTGCCCGGCATGACGCGCTCGGGGCAGTGCCCGAGCGAGAAGCCTTCGTTGACCTTGCGCCCCGAGGCCTTCTCGAGCAGCGGCACGACGATGCGCGCGCACGTCCCGGGCGCGATCGTCGACTCGACGATGACGAGGACGCCCTCTTTCATCACGCGCCCGAGCTCGCGGCACGCCGCGCGGAGCGCCTCGAATCGCGGGCGGCTGTCGGTCGCGACCGGCGTCTCGACGTCGATGAGCACGACGTCGGCGTCGGCGAGCGACGCGTAGTCGGTGCTGGCGACGAGGTTCTTCGAGCTCGTGACCTTCGCGATGAGCTCCGGGAGCCCGGGCTCGATGCCGTCGATCGGGCACTTGCCCGCGTTGATCTTGGCGACGCGCTCCTGCTTGATCTCGACGCCCGTGACCTCGAAGCCCGCGCCCGCGAGCGCCGAGGCGACGGAGATGCCGACGTAGCCGAGGCCGATGACGCCGATCTTGACCTTGCGAGCGGCGATGCGTTCGATGAGGTGCATCCGAGTTCCGAGCGCGAGCGCGCCCGGCAACCATAGTCGGCGCGGCCGCTTTCACAAAGGGCGGCGCGCGCGGACGCTATCGCAGGCCCAAGAGCCACGCGTAGCCGCCCACGGTCGCCGAATTCCTCATGGCGAGGATGATGCGCCCTGTCGACTGGAGCGCGATTCCGTGAACGTATGCTGCCGGCAACGCCGCCCGCCCG
>JAHBWD010000054.1 GCA_019637175.1 Labilithrix sp.
TCATCCCGTGCCTGCTCTTGCGGCAGTCCGGGCTCGTGAAGACGACGCGGTTCAAGCGTCCGAGCTACGTCGGCGATCCGATCAACGTCGTCCGGATCTTCAACGAGAAGGAGGTCGACGAGCTCGTCCTCCTCGACATCCTCGCCGGCAAGGAGCGCACGCGTCCCGACTTCGAGCTGCTCGAGCAGATCGCCTCGGAGGCGTTCATGCCGGTCTGCTACGGCGGTGGCGTCCGCTCGGTGGAGGACGCGCGGCAGCTCCTCAAGATCGGGATCGAAAAGGTCGCGGTCAACACCGCGGCGCTCAAGGACCCCACGCTGGTCCGGCGGCTGTCGGACGCGTTCGGGGCTCAGTGCGTCGTCGCGTCGGTCGACGTGAAGCGGAGCCTCCTCGGAAGGCACCAGGTCTTCTCGCACGCGGGCGTCGACGTGCCCGAGCGCGATCCGGTCGCGTGGGCGAGGCGGCTGGTGAAGCTCGGCGCGGGCGAGGTGCTGATCAACGGCGTCGATCGCGACGGCACGATGAGCGGCTACGACCTCGAGCTCTTTCGGTCGTTCGACGGTCGGCTGGACGTGCCCGTCGTTGCGTGCGGCGGCGCCGGAAGCATCGACGACATGGCGGCGGCGCTCCGGGCGTGCCGGCTCTCGGGTCTCGGGGTGGGGGCGCGCTTCGTCTATTACGGCCCCCACAAGGCCGTGCTCGTCACGTACCTCGAGGCTGCCGAGCTTCGACGGCTCCAGACGGAGCGGCAGCGTCCCTGGTGAGCCCGGACACTCGATTTTCCAGGCGAATCGGCGCGAGGCCCGGCGCTCGGCGAGATTGTGACCTTCCATCCCCGTTGGTAGAGTCCGGGCCTTCCGAGATGGCACGCCTCTGCTTTCACGTCACTCCGGACGTCCGGGGACACGAACGGCGGTCCGGCGTCGAGGTCGATCATGGCAGTCACGAGCGCGACATCACGTGATCGTCTCACGCCCTTGGTGAGCACCGCGCCCGTCGCGCGCGCCGCGACGAAGTCGTGCGTCCGCTGCGTGATGAACGACGGGGTCGACCCGAACCTGTCGCTCGACGCGTCGGGCACCTGCCGGTACTGCCGGCAGTACGACGCGCTCGTGTGCGACCCCGAATATTCGCCCGCGAACCGCGACGAGCGGCTCGCGCGCGCGGTCGAACGCGTGAAGGCGCGCGCGAAGGGGCGCCGCTACGACTGCGTCCTCGGCGTGAGCGGCGGGGTCGACAGCTCGTACGCCGTGTACTTCGCGGTGAAGAAGCTGGGGCTCCGCCCACTCGCGGTCCATCTCGACAACAGCTGGAACTCGGAGCTCGCCGTCCTCAACATCGAGCGGCTGATCCGCGGCCTCGGCATCGACCTCTACACCCACGTCATCGACTGGAAGGAGTTTCGCGATCTCCAGCGGTCGATGTTCCGGGCGTCCGTCGTCGACATCGAGCTCCTCACCGACCACGCGATCATCGCGACGATGTACGCCGCCGCGCGGAAGTTCCGGATCCCGACGGTCCTCACCGGCGACAACTTCACGACCGAAGCGACGCTCCCGGAGGGGTGGAACCACCGGAAGACGGACCTGTTCAACATCCTCTCGATCCATCGCCGCTACGGCACGCAGCGGATCCCCTCGTTTCCGAAGCTCGGGACCCCGGAGTTCTTCTTCCACGAGGCGCTCCTCGGGATCCGGTGGTTCCGGCCGCTCTTCTACACGCCGTTCCAGAAGGCTGGGGCCGTGAAGGAGCTCGAGCACGAGATCGGCTGGCGCGCGTACGGCGGCAAGCACTACGAGTCGATCTTCACGCGCTTCTACCAGGGCTATTTCCTTCCCCGGAAGTTCGGGATCGACAAGCGCTGGTTTCACCTGTCGCGGCTCGTGGCGTCCGGGCAGATCACGCGGGACGCCGCGCTGGCCGAGCTCGCGAGGCCGCCGATGGATCCGGAGCTGGCGGAGCAAGATCGCGTGTTCGTCCTGAAGAAGCTCGGCATCTCCGGGCAGGAATGGGACGAGATCATGGCGATGGCGCCGCGCTCTCACTACGACTTCACGTCCGACGAGAAGCTGGTCCGTCTCCTGCTCGCCGCGAACCGGCGCGTGCGCTCGGGCTGGCGCGCGCTCAGGGACCTGGCGGGGAACGCGCGATGACCATGGGCGTGGCTTCGACCCGACGCGATGCGGGCCCGAGCGCGGGTCGACAGGCCGACCTCGGCCGGGTGCTCTCGCATCCGGTGTACCTCGTGATCCCCGCGCGCGGGATCAGCGGCGCCGAGAAGCGCTTCATCGGGATGTGGATCCACCTCCAGGAGCGCGGGCTCTCGCAGCTGCATCTCGTGACCTCGCGAGAAGCGTTCGAGCTCGCCTGCAAGACCGAGGAGCTCACGCGCGCCAAGAGCTTTGCGGATCGCGTCGTCTTCGCGACCGACCATCCGAAGATGCGCCTCGCGCTCGCGCCCGTGCTCTTCCGCCTCTGGCGAGAGGACCCACGCGCCGCGTTCCACTTCGTGATGATGCCGCCGGGCCCGTTCGAGCTGCCGTACATCCGGCGGTCGCTCTTCACGATCCCGGACTCGTTCCTCGAGCACTTCTCGACCAGCGGTCGCGCGCAGCTCTATCTGGGCACCGCGCTGGCGCGTCGTGTCGACATGCTCGACCCCGTCCTCTTCGAGCGCTTCCGGGGGAAGCTCTTCCGCTTCAAGCGGAGCGCGATCTCCCACACGCCGAACAGCTTCGTCGACACGGAGCTCTATCGACCGGCGCCGCTCGAGAAGAAGACGAACACGATGACGTTCCTCGGCCGCTTCCATGACGAGAAGCAGGTCGACCGCCTCGTCGAGACGCTCCCGTTCGTCGATCGCGTCCTGCGGGAGAACGGGGTCGCCGATCCGGCCTATCGCATCCTCGGCAACGGCGACGACGCGATCGTCCGGCGCTGCGAGGAGCTCTCGAAGACGATCGACGTCGCGGCGTACTACGAGCCGAATCCGATGCGCGTCCTCGCGACGTCGAAGGTCTTCTTCTCCCTGCAGAAGTCGAACAACTATCCTTCGAAGAGCCTCCTCGAGGCGATGGCGTGCGGAAACGTCCCGGTCGTCACCGACGTCGGGACCAGCCGGCGGATCGCGCCCGACGAGCTCGCCTGCTACGTGCCGCGAGACTTCACGGCCGGCGACATCGCGGGCGCGTGCGCGAAGGCGCTGTCGATGAACGAGGCAGAGCTCGGCGACCGTGTCGCGGCGATGCGCAAGTTCCTCGACGAGAGGTTCTCGATGGCCAGCATGGCCGACTACTTCGTCGACATCTATCGCGGGCTCGCATCGAGGTGAACGGCGTGGACCAAGGGAGTACGGGAGGCATGAAGAACTTTGCAGTCGCCGGCGTCGGCGGATTCATCGCTCCGCGTCACCTGAAGGCGATCCGCGACACGGGCAATCGTCTCGTCGCGGCGGTCGATCCGAAGGACTCGGTCGGTGTCCTCGACCAGTACACGTTCGACGTCCGCTTCTTCACCGAGATCGAGCGCTTCGACCGCTATCTCGAGCGCCTGAGGCGCGGTCCGGAGGAGGGGCGGGTGCACTACCTCTCGGTGTGCTCGCCCAACTACCTCCACGACGCCCATTGCAGGCTCGGGCTGCGCGTGAAGGCGGACGTGATCTGCGAGAAGCCGCTCGTCATCAATCCCTGGAACCTGGACGCGCTCGGCGAGCTCGAGCAGGAGACCGGACAGCGGATCTGGACGGTGCTCCAGCTCCGGGCGCACGACAAGCTCCTGGCGCTCCGCGAGCAGCTCGCGTCGTCGCCGAGCACGAAACACGACGTCGTCCTCACGTACGTGACGGCGCGCGGCAACTGGTACGACGTCTCCTGGAAGGGGCAGCTCGAGAAGTCCCGGCGGGGTGCCGACGAACATCGGCATCCACTTCTTCGACATGCTCATCTGGATGTTCGGCTCGGTGACGGGCGCACGTGTGCACCTGAACGACGGGCATCGGATGGCCGGGTTCATCGAGCTCGAACGTGCGCGCGTCCGCTGGTTCCTCTCCGTCGACGCGAAGGACCTCCCGTATCCGGGACCGCTACCGGGGAAGAAGACGACCTACGTTCCATCACCGTCGACGGCACGGAGATCGAGTTCTCGGACGGCTTCACCGATCTCCACACGCGCGTCTACGAGTGGACGCTCGCGGGGCGCGGGTTCGGGATCGCCGACGCGCGCCCGTCGATCCAGCTCGTCTATGATCTCCGCCGCGCGCCGGTCACGGCGGCGACGACCGAAGCCCACCCCTTGCTGGCGAAGAACCCATGACCAAGCCCTACTTCGTCCATTCGAGCGCATTCGTCGACGAGCCCGCCACGATCGGCGAGGGCACGAAGATCTGGCACTTCTGCCACGTGATGGCGGGCGCCAAGCTCGGGCGCGGCTGCATCCTCGGTCAGAACGTCCTTGTCGCGCCCGGCGTGCAGATCGGCGACAACGTGAAGATCCAGAACAACGTCTCGCTCTACGAGGGCGTGGAGCTCGAGGACGACGTGTTCTGCGGCCCCTCCTGCGTCTTCACGAACGTCATCAACCCGCGCTCCCAGATCGTGCGCCGCGGGCAGTACCAGACGACGCGCGTCCGCCGCGGCGCGGCCATCGGCGCGAACCACGATCGTCTGCGGGACGATCGGCCGCTACGCGTTCGTCGCGGCGGGGGCGGTCATCACGAAAGGGGACGTGCCCGACTACGCCCTCATGGCGGGCGTGCCTGCGCGCCGCAAGGGGTGGATGAGCCGCCACGGGCAGAAGCTCGAGAAGGCCGACGCGGACGGGATCATGCGCTGCCCCGAGTCGGGCTGGCGCTACCGCGAGGTCGAGCCCGGCGTCGTCCGGTGCCTCGATCGCTCCGAGGACGAGGCGCTATAGTGACGACGACGCGGGTCCCGCTCCTCGCTTTGAAGGCGCAATACGAGACGATCCGCGCGGACGTCGACCGGGCGATCGCGCGCGTCGTCGAATCGCAACGCACTTCATCCTCGGCCCGGAGGTCAGGGGCTCCGAGCGCGGATCGCGAGCTATTCCGGCGTGAGTCATGCGACCGGCGTCTCGTCGGGCACGGACGCGATCCTCCTCGCGCTGATGGCGCTCGGCGTCGGGCAGGGTGACGAGGTCATCGACGCCGCACACGTTCATCGCGACGTGCTCCTGCATCGCCCGCCTCGGCGCGCGGGCGGTGTTCGTGGACATCGATCCGGCGAGCTTCAACCTCGACGTGAAGCGCGTCGAGGCCGCGATCACGCCGCGGACGAAGGCGATCATGCCGGTGCATCTCTTCGGGCAGATGGCCGACGTCAGAGCCGCTGGCGTCCGCGAGCGCGCGGCATTCCGGTCGTCGAAGACGCGGCCCAGGCGCTCGGCGCGAAGGCGGCCGGGAAGGGCCCCGGCGTCGTCGGCACGGCCGCGACCTTCAGCTTCTTCCCATCGAAGAACCTGGGCGGATTCGGCGACGGCGGGATGGTCGTGACCAGCGACGCAGCGCTCGCTTCGCGGCTGCGCCTGCTCCGCAACCAGGGGCAGCAGCCGAAGTACTCAGCCTCGAGGTCGGCGGCAATTTCCGGCTCGACGCGCTGCAGGCCGCGATCCTCCGGGCCAAGCTCCCGCATCTCGACGGCTGGACGGGCGGGCGCCAGCGGAATGCATCCACCTACCGGCGCCTGTTCTCGAACGCGCGCCTCCGCGTCGGCGAGGGAGCGCTGCGCGACGACCTCGACGTCGCGCTCCCCGTCAGCTTGGCCGACCGGCGTCACGTCTACAACCAGTTCGTCATCCGCGCTCGGCGGCGGGACGACCTGCGAAGGCACCTCGGCGAGCAGGGGATCGGCTCGGTCTACTACCCGCAGCCGATGCACGTGCAGCAGTGCTTTCGCTTCGTGGGGCTACGCCGCCGGCGACTTCCCGGAGGCGGAGCGTGCAGCGGCCGAATCGCTGGCGATCCCGATCTATCCGGAGCTCGACGAGGCCGATGCTGTCGGCGGTCGTGGACACGATCGCGGGCTTCTACGCGAAGCAGCCGTCCTGAGCGCGGCCCCAGCGAGGCGACGTACGTCGCCGGTCGCGCCCCGAGCTCACCAGTGGCCGTGGCTGCTCGTCAGAAGGCGGTCTCGATACGAAGCCTCAGGCCCGGCTCGATCTCGCTGATCGTGACGTAGTAGACCTTCGTGGGATCGGTCTGCGGGATGTTGTAGGGGCGCGTGTCGCCGTTGGAAACAGAGCGTAACCCGGTGCTCCGCCGTACGTGGAGCTGTCGAACGCAGTGGAGCCCGTGCCGTCGCACGCCGTCTCCACCCTGAGGCGATAGTAGCCTGCGCGCATCGTCGCGGGGTTCGGCACGCTCGTCACGTCGATCCGCGCCTCGAGGTTCGTGGTCGAGGAAGCGGCGCCGAACTGGTCGACGTCGTGATATGAGTCAAGCCACCCTTCCACGGAGCTCGTGATGGCCCCGCACGAGGAGTTCCCGAGCTGGATCAGCGACGATCATTGTCGCATCTACTTCGTGAGCGATCGTCCGGACGCCGCCGACGGAGGCGCGGGGACCTTTCGCCGGTGGGTCGCCGAGCGCGCCAAGTAGCGCGTCATCGCTGCTGGCTGGCGTCAGTTCGCGAGCGCGACGGGGGTAGGGCGATGCCTGAAACCGCTCTCCGGCGCCGCCTCGAGGATGGGGTCCGAAGTCGGATGACTGGTACTCGGGCACGAAGCTTCTTGAGCGCGCGCTTGAGCACCGCCGCGTCCTGGCGTCGGAGAAGCGATGCAGCTCGGCGAGCGAGCGCTCGACCTCCGCAGCATGTGGGACACGCGGCCGGGCAGCCAGATCTTCGGGTGCTTGGTCTTGTCGACGTTCTCCTCGTCCACGGCGATCTCTTCGAAGAGCTTCTCGCCCGGCCGCATTCCGGTGAACTTGATCTCGATGTCGCGATCGGGGTCGAAGCCGGAGAGGCGAATGAGGTCCCGCGCGAGGTCGACGATCTTCACCGGCTCGCCCATGTCGAGGATGAAGATCTCGCCGCCTTCGCCCATGACGCCGGCCTGCATGACGAGCTGGCAGGCCTCCGGGATGGTCATGAAGTAGCGCTGCATCTCGGGATGGGTGACGTTGACCGGCCCGCCCTTGGCGATCTGCTCGGTGAAGAGCGGGACGACGCTGCCGGCGCTGCCGAGGACGTTGCCGAAGCGAACGGTCACGTATTGCGTGTTCGACACCTGCGCGCGCGACTGGACGTAGATCTCGGCGACGCGCTTCGACACGCCCATGATGCTCGTCGGGTTGACGGCCTTGTCCGTCGACACCATCACGAACTTCTCGACGCCGAAGCGGTCGGACAGGTCGGCGACCTTCCGCGTACCGAAGACGTTGTTCTTGATCGCCTCGCCCGGGTTCGCCTCCATCAGCGGCACGTGCTTGTGCGCCGCGGCATGGAAGACGACGTGCGGGCGCTCCGTCGCGAAGATCGTCTCGAGCCTCTTCGTATCGCAGATGTCTGCGACGTGAGGCGCGAGCGCGATGTCGCCGTGCTCGGCGCGGAGCGCGCGTTCGATGTGGAACAGGCCGTTCTCGGCCTGCTCGACGAGCACGAGGCGCTTCGGGCGGAAGCGGCTCACCTGCCGGCACAGCTCGGAGCCGATGCTGCCGCCCGCGCCGGTCACCATGACGACGCGGCCGGTGAGCGAGCCGCCGATGGCCTCGGTGTCGAGGACCACCGGCTCCGCGCCGGAGGAGGTCCTCGATGTTCACCTCGCTGAGCTGGTTGACGGTGACGCGGCCCTCGATGAGCTTGTCGACGCCGGGGATGGTCCGGATGCGGGCGCCGATCGGGCGGCACAGCTCGAGGAGCGCGCGCATCTCGCGGCCGGGGAGGGAGGGGATCGCGATGATGATCTCGTCGATCTTCTCCTTCTCCGCGAGCTCAGAACGCTTCAGATCAGCTCCGAGCACACAGGCACGCCGTGGATGCGCTCGCCGTGCTTGCTCGGATTGTCGTCGAGCAGGCCGACGGGCTCGTATCGGCGCGATAGATGCGGACGATCTCGCGCATCAAGCTCTCGGCGGCATCGCCGGCGCCGAGCACGGAGGCGCTTCGGTCCGCTCTTCGGCATCGCCGCCTGGATCGAGACCTCGCGCAGCGTACGGATGCTGAAGCGCAGCCCGCCGACGATCATGATGCTGAACGCCCAGTCGAGGACGAAGACGGAGCGCGGGAACGTGTGGAAGCCGGTGAACGCCCACGCCGACGCGTAGCAGACGGACGACAGCGTCGCGGCCCAGATCAAGGAGCGGAGGTCGCGCGCTCCGGAGTATCGCCAGAGCCCGTGGAACAGGCCGAGGTGCCAGTGGACGAGCGCGCGGACGAGGAGGACGAGCGGGAGGAGCCGCGCGAACACCGGGCCGTACGCCGAGGGAATGTCGAACTCGAAGCGGAGCGCAACGGCGAGGAGCAGCGACGCCGTCCAGAGGACGAGGTGCGTCGCGACGACGAGCGCGCGGCGATACGTGATGATCAGCGCTCGCATGCCGTCCATGAAGGCCCCTGCGTCTTCTCCGACGAACGCGCGGCGACGGTGCGCCGGACGACGTCGATGACCCGTCCCTGTTCCTCGACGGTGAGGCAGCTCGAAACCGGGAGGCGGATCCGCGCCGGAACAGATCCTCCGAGACCGCGCCGCCGTAATGCGGGCACTCCGCGAAGACCGGCTGGAGGTGCATCGGCTTCCAGACGCACCGCGCCTCGACGTCCGCCTTCGTGAGCGCGTCGAGCACCTCGTCGCGCGTCACGCCGGGCGGCGCTCGTCGAGGAGGAAGACGCTCAGCCAGTTCGTGTGGCGGCCGTACGAGCACTGAGGCATCAGCTCGAGCCCGGGGATGTCGGCGAAGGCCTCGACGTACCGGAAGGCCACCGCGCGCCGCGCGGCGACACGGTCCTCGAGGACGGCGAGCTGCCCGCGGCCGATCCCGGCGACGACGTTGCTCATGCGGTAGTTGAAGCCGATGTCGCGATACTCGTACCAGGGCGGGACCGCGCGACTGCTGCGACCAGAAGCGGGCAGCTCTCTCTCGACCAACGCGCGATCGCGCGCGACGAGCATGCCGCCGCCCGACGTCGTGAGGATCTTGTTGCCGTTGAACGAGAACGCGCTGATGGGCGCGCGCGTACCGACCTGCTCTCCGCGGTAGTGCGTGCCGAGCGCCTCGGCGGCGTCCTCCAGGATCGGGACGTCGAAGCGCGCGCACGCCTTCTCGATGCGGTCGAGATCGGCGCTCTGCCCGTAGAGGTGAACGATGACGACCGCGCGCGGGAGCTTGCCCTTCTTCGCGCGATCCTCGAGCGCCTCCTCGAGGAGGTCGGGGTCGATGTTCCACGACGCGCGCTCGCTGTCGATGAAGACGGGGCGCGCGCCCTCGTAGACGATCGGGTTCGCGGACGCGGCGAACGTCAGCGACGAGCAGAAGACCTCGTCGTCGCGCTTCACCCCGAGCAGCTTCAAGCCGAGATGGATGGCGGCGGTCCCGCTGGAGAGCGCGACGCACGGCAGCCCGCCGGCGATCTCGGAGAAGGCGCGCTCGAACTCGACGAGGTTCGGACCGACGCTCGACAGCCAGTTCGTCGCGAAGGCCTCGCGCACGTATCCCTCTTCGAGCGTTCCCATGTGCGGGATGGAGAGGTAGATGCGGCTCAATGGTCTGCGTCCTGGCGAGGATGAAGACACGGGGCGGGAACGAGTTGGTGCGGCCCCACGGTCGGCGCCATCCTTCCCCGGGATGCTTCGTTGCGCAAGGTCGCTG
Organism: Labilithrix sp.; assembly: GCA_019637175.1. GTDB lineage: Bacteria > Myxococcota_A > Polyangia > Polyangiales > Polyangiaceae > Labilithrix. Next base: position 9,821 of record JAHBWD010000054.1, read on the forward strand.
ACACATTCACAGATCCGAGCCCCGTCGAGGTGCGGCGCTTGACCTCGTCTGAACTCATGCGCAGGTGATGCGGTCGCCGCGTGGGGTCGTGGTACACAGCGCGCGTGCGCGCCCTCTACGTGTCCCAGAACGGGATGCTCGAGAACCTCGGTCAGTCCCAGGTCTTGCCCTACTTGCGAGGGCTTGCGGCGCGCGACATCGCGATCGACCTCCTGAGCTACGAGCTGCCCGAGGCCGATGCGGGGGAGATCGAGGCGCTCCGCGCTGCGCTCGAGCGCCAGAACATCACGTGGACGCCGTTACAGCGCCGGCGGGATCCTCGCCTGCAGGTGAAGATCGCCGAGTCGGCGCGCGGTGTGCTCGGCGCCTTCGGCACGGCGCTCTCCCGGCGTCCGGACATCGTCCACGGCCGGAGCTACTTCCCGACGGCGATCTGCGATGTCGTCGCGAGCGTCGTGCCGCGCGCGAAGCTGCTGTTCGACTGCCGCGGGATGATCGGCGACGAGTACGTCGACGCAGGCTACTGGACCAAAGAGCGCGTCGAGTACCGACTCGTGAAGCGTTACGAGAGCCGCGCGTTCCGGCGCGCGGAAGGCGTCGTCGTCCTCACGAAGGCCCTCGAGCGATGGATCGCGGAGCAGCGATGGTTCGGACCTCGAACGCGCGTCGCCGCGATCCCGTGCTGTGTCGACATGGAGCGCTTCCGATTCGACCTCGGCGCGCGGGCGAGGCTGCGGCCCGAGCTCGGGATCGACGACCGGCTCGTCCTCGTCTATGCGGGCTCTCTCGGATCCTGGTACCGCGAGCCGCAGCTCGCGCGCTTCGCCGGGATCGTGAAACGCCGCGCAGAGCGCAAGATCGCGTTCCTCGTGCTGACACCTTCGCCGTCGGAGGAGCTCGTCGGGCTGCTCGAGGCCGAGGGGCTCTCCCGCGACGAGATCGTCGTCCGGCGCGCGCGTCCGCCCGAGATGAGCGCGTATCTCTCCGCAGGTGACGTCGGGCTCTCGTTCATCATGAGCTGCTTCTCGAAGAAGGGCTCGAGCCCGACGAAGGTCGCGGAGTATCTCGCGTGCGGTCTGCCCGTCGTCTTGAACGGCGACATCGGCGATCAGGCGGAGCTCGCGGCGGACAAGGACGCGTGCGTCGTCGTCGACGGGTTCTCGGACGCCGAGCTCGAGGGCGCTGCGGAGCGCGCGCTCGCTCTCGCGCATCGGCCGCTGACGGAGCGCGTGGCGGCGTCGCGGCGTGTCGCGGAGGACCGCTTCGGCCTCGAGAAGGTCGGCGTCGCCCGTTACGAAGAGCTGTATCGTGCGCTCGGCCGAGGCCGATGAGCCGCGGTCGCCGTTCTTACCAGGCCTCCGCCCCACGTCCCTCGCATGCCGATGAGCTCCTGGGCAGCCCCGGCCGGCACGATGCGGACAGGTGGAAAATGGGCTCGTTCGCAGCTATGTAGGTGAGCCTCTCGACACCGCCCCGTGAACGTCGGGGTCGTCAGAGGCCACGTATTCGTCAGGGAGGCATCCGGCTGTGAAGAAGCAACGTGTGTTCATCTCGGGTGTTGCTGGGTTCCTCGGGAGCCACCTCGCGGACGCGTTCCTCGCCGACGGATACGAGGTCGTCGGTTGCGACAACATGATCGGCGGCTACCTCGACAACGTCCCCGCCGGCGTCGAGTTCTACCAGTTCGACTGCAACGACTTCGGGCGGCTCAAGGAGCACATGAAGGGCGTCGACATCGTCTATCACTGCGCCGCCACGGCGTATGAAGGCCTGTCCGTCTTCTCGCCCCACATGATCACGCAGAACATCGTGACCGCGTCGACGGGCATGATCAGCGCGGCGATCGCGAACAAGGTTCGCCGGTTCGTCATGTGCTCCTCGATGGCGCGCTACGGGACGAACAAGGTTCCCTTCACGGAGGACCTGACGCCGAAGCCGCAGGATCCGTACGGCATCGGCAAGTACACCTCCGAGCTCCTCCTCCAGAACCTCGCCGAGACGCACGGCATGGAGTGGGTCATCGCGGTGCCCCACAACATCGTCGGCCCGCGACAGAAGTACGACGATCCGTATCGCAACGTCGCGAGCATCTTCATCAACCTCATGCTGCAGGGCCGCCAGCCGTACATCTACGGCGACGGCAACCAGAAGCGCTGCTTCAGCTTCATCTCCGACGACGTCGCGCCGCTCAAGCAGATGGCGCTCGACGAGAAGTGCGTCGGGCAGATCATCAACATCGGCCCCGACGACGAGTTCGTCACCATCAACGAGCTCGCCGAGGTCACGGCCAGGCTCCTCGGCTTCCCGCTGAAGACGACGTACACCCGCGGCCGCCCGCAGGAGGTCTACCTCGCCAACTGCTCGGCCGACAAAGCGCGGAAGCTGCTCGACTACAAGCCGAAGGTGAAGCTCGAGGACGGCCTGCGCAACATGATCGACTGGATCAAGACGCGCGGCGCGCGCCCGTTCAAGTACCACCTCGATCTCGAGATCATCAACGAGAAGACGCCCGACACGTGGTCGAAGCGGCTGTTCTGAGAGACGCGCCGGCGGCCGGCGCGCGAGCGGAGGCTCCCCTCCGTCTTCTCGTCCTCACGCCGAAACCGAAGGGGGTCTCGCCGGGACAGCGCTTTCGTCTCGAGCAGTGGGCGCCTCGCGCCGCTGCGCGGCGGAACGTCACGCTCGACTTCCTGCCGTTCGAGTCGCCCGGGCTCACCAAGGTCGTCTATCAGCCGGGCAAGTACGTCGAGAAGGCCGCGCGCTTGTCGTTCGACTTCTTGCGTCGCGCGGGCGCGGTGCTCCGCGCCCGGCGCTACGACGGCGTCATCGTCTATCGCGAAGCGGCGATGCTCGGGCCTGCGATCTACGAGCGCCTCGTCGCGCGCCTCGGCGTGCCTCTCTTCTTCGACTTCGACGACGCCATCTGGGCCGAGGGCACGGGCCCCAAGTCGGGGCCGAACGCGCTCTTCTCGAAGCTCCACTTCTGGGGGAAGACGGCGACGATCTGCCGTATCGCGAGCGGCGTGCTCGTCGGCAACAACTACCTCGCGGACTACGCGCGGCAGCACAACGACAACGTTCACGTGATCCCGACGAGCATCGAGCTCGAAAGCTATCCCGTGCAGCCCGAGCTCCCGGCCGACGATCCGTTCGTCGTGGTGTGGAGCGGCTCGACGTTCACGCTGCCGCACTTCGAGCACGCGCGGCCCGCGCTCGAAGCGCTCGCGAAGAAGCGGCGCGTCGTCGCGAAGGTGATCGGCAACAAACCTCCTTCACGACCGATCGCGGGGGCGGAGAACGTGTTCGTGCCGTGGTCGGAGAACGGCGAGGCCGAGAGCATCGGCGCCGCGCACGTCGGGATCATGCCGCTCTTCGACGACGTCTTCACCCGCGGCAAGTGTGGGCTCAAGGCGCTCCAGTACATGGCGACGGGGCTCCCGGTCGTGATCTCGCCCGTGGGCATGAACGCGGATCTCGTCGAGCACGGGGTCAACGGCTACCTCGCCCAGACGACGGAGGATCTCGTCGAGCGCCTCGACGAGCTCGCGCGGTCGCCCGAGACGCGCAGGCGCTTGGGCGCCGCCGGTCGACGGACGGTCGAGGAGCGCTACTCGGCCGAGGTCGTCTCGAAGCTCTTCGCCGACGCCGTTCGGGGCACGATCGAGCGCCGCCGCGCGCCGACCTGAGCCCGTCGCTACGATCGAGGCGCTCATGGGGCCCGGCGAGCCGGTCGGCCGGGCCGCGTCGATCCAGCGGGTGCGGCGCGATCTCGTGCGTTTCCGGCGAGATTCGGTGGCGCGCCGCGTGCAATTCCCTGCGCACGAGGCACCACGCTCCCGTCCGTGCTCGCGACCCTCGCTCTCCCACACCACTCCGCCAATCCCTGAGCGGGGGCGTCGGGCGCAGGCGGGCGCGTGGAAGGCCTCGATCCGCCGCGACGGCGTGGTAGGGTCGCGGTATCGAACTCTACGGCAATACCTCGGGCCTCTCGCCCTCCGCCACGAAGACGCTCGAGCGGATCTATCGCCGCCGCGTCCCGTCGAGCGACATCGCCACGCCGGAGTTGATGCGCTCGCTCGTCGACGCGAGCGTCGAGACCGGGCGGCAAGTGGGCGCGCTCGTCCATCGATCCGGCGAGGTCGACTACGTGGTCGTCGGCGACGCGGGCAAGCTGATGCTCCCCGACATCGGGCGGCTCCGCGCCGCCGAGGGGCGTTTCCGCGGCCTGCGCCTCGTCCACACGCACGTCCGCGGCGAACCGCTCACGCGCGACGACCTCGTCGACCTCGTCCGCCTTCGGCTGGATCTCGTCTGCGCGATCCAGCTCAGCCCGCGCGGCGAAGCGCGTTCGTTGCACTATGCATATAATGTCCCGAGCGAGGGCTCGGGCCTGCCGTACCGCGACGTCGGGCCGCTGCCGATCGCACACGTCGACGTCGACGTCGCCGAGCTCATGGCCGATCTCGAGACCGAGTTCGCCAAGCGCACGCGCGCCCGCGAGGTGCAGGGCAAAGACGGCCGGGCGATCCTCGTCCACATCGGCGAGAAGTCCGAGCGCGACGCGCTCCGCTCGGCGACCGATCGCGTGCGCGAGCTCCGCGAGCTCGCGTACTCCGCCGGCGTCGAGGTCGTCGACGTCATCGTGCAGATCCGCGATCGCATCGATCCGCGTCTCGTGCTGGGCAAAGGCAAGCTCGACGACGTCATCGTCCGCGCGATGCAGCTCGACGCCTCGGTGCTCATCTTCGATCGCGAGCTCACGCCGACGCAGTCATCGGCGATCGCGAAGGAGAGCGACCTGAAGGTGATCGATCGCACGCAGCTCATCCTCGACATCTTCGCCCAGCGCGCCGAGAGCAAAGACGGCAAGCTCCAGGTCGAGCTCGCGCAGCTCAAGTACAACATGCCGCGCCTCGTGCAGAAGGACGACTCGCTCTCGCGCCTCACCGGCGGCATCGGCGGGCGCGGCCCCGGCGAGACGAAGCTCGAGATCGGCCGGCGGCGCGCAAAGGAGCGCGTGAGCCACCTCGAGGCCCAGCTCAAGAAGCTCGCCGCGCAGCGCGAGCAGCGGCGCCGCAAGCGGACGCGCGGCGGCGTGCCGACCATCGCCGTCGTCGGCTACACCAACGCGGGAAAGAGCACCCTGCTCAACACGCTCACCAACGCGCGCGCGACCGTGCTCGCCGAAGACAAGCTCTTCGCCACGCTCGACACGCGCTCGCGCACGCTCGAGGTCGGTTGGGCGGGCTACGGCGATCGCGAGGTCGTCATCACCGACACCGTCGGCTTCATCCGCGAGCTGCCCAAGGATCTCTTCGCCGCCTTCCGCGCCACGTTCGAGGAAGCGGCCGACGCCGATCTCATCCTCCACGTCGTCGACGCGAGCGACGAGGCGCGCGACGATCACATCCGCACGACCGAGGAGGTCCTCGCCGAGCTCGAGCTCGACGAGATCCCGCGCATCCTCGTCTTCAACAAGATGGATCTCGTCGCGCCGTTCGCCCACAAGCTGCTCGAGAAGAAGCAGCCCGACGCGATCTTCCTCTCGGCCTCGCAGCGAGAGACGACGCGCCCGCTCCTCGTGCGCATCGCGCGCGATCTCCAGGAGCGGTGGCACGAGAGCGCCAAAGTCCCCGATCCACCGCCGACCGAGGAAGACCTCGCGCGCGATCTCGCGGAGGAGGACGCCCTCGCCGGGCACGCCGATCAAGGCGCGACCCTCGACGAGCTCCTCCGCATGGGCGGGCGGCGCGTCAAGCGCTCGGCGCCTCGGACGGGGCAGTGAGCATGTCGCGCGCGCTCGCCGTCCTGCTCGCGCTGACCGTCGCCGCCTGCGGCGGCGCCCTCTCCTCGGCGAAGACCGACTTCAAGAAGGGCCGCCTCGCGAAGGCGAAGGTCGACCTCGTCGCGCTCGAGGCCGAGAGCCGCGACTGGACGGATCGCGAGCGCGCGGAGTACGCGCTCTACCGCGGGCTCGTGCACCTGTCGCTCGGCGATCGCGACTCGGCGACGGTCTGGCTCCACGAGGCGCGCGCGATGGAAGACGCGAGGCCCCGCACGCTCGGAGAAGAAGATCGCACGCGGCTCAAGGTCGCCCTCGAGTCGCTCGCCGGCGCTCCATGACAGCGGGCGGCGACGGCGCTCCGCCGAGCGTCACGATCGCCACCGGTGGAGTGAGCTGGGTCCGAGCGCGAACGCCGCGCATCCTCTCGACGATCGCCAAGGGCCTGTGGGGTCTGAGCAGCATCGGGTCGCTCGCGATGGCGATCGACGGGGCTTGGTTTCTCTCGCTGTTGTCGCTCGTGACGATGTTCGCCTGGCCGCTCTTCATCGTGAGCTACATCGTGACGCTCACCCAGACCTCTCTCCGCGGCGCGATCGAGGTGACGCCCGAGGGGCTCGCGCTCCTCGGGGTGGGCGCGCGTCGCACGATGCGTCGCGCCGAGATCAGGAGCGCGTACGTAGTCGATCGACAGGTCGCCGGGGGGAGCATCGCGACGCTCGAGGTCGAGCTCACGAGCGGCGACGTGCTCGCGGCGACGTTCCCCGAGCCGGACGCGGCGCGCAAGATCGTCGCGAAGCTCGGGTTCGGCGCGGGCGGCGGGCGGGTGCACGTTCCGCTCGCGAAGCCGGCCCGGCGCCTCTTGCACCTGCCGATCGCGCTCGCGTGTTGGATCGGGGCGACGACGATGGCCGTCGGCGCCGTGACCGTCTTCGCGATGAACGACGGGCCGTCGTGGACGAGCGCCGTCGGCGCGGGCGCGATGTCGCTCTATCCGGCGCTCGCGCTCGCGATCTACACGGCGCTCCGGCGCTTCGCGCGCGGCGCCGAGGTGACCGTGGGCGACGACGGCGTCCTCGTCGTGAAGGGAACGCGCCGGCGCTTCATCCCGCGTCGCGACGTGGGGCTCGTCGTGGGATCGCCACGCGGCGGCCTCCTCGTCGAGACGCGATCGGGAGAGCGGGTCGTCGTCGAAGGCGCGTTCCTCGACGCTGGGCGCCTCGAGGCGGTGGTCCGGCTGCTCCACGAGCGATCGGGCGTCGCGTCGGCGGGCGCGGATCGACACGCGCACTACGAGCGCGCGGGCAGGCCGATCGAGCAGTGGCGCGATCACCTCGCGCGGGCGATGAGCGAGGCGGGCTATCGAGAGACGGCGGCGACCGCAGACGAGGCCGCGGCGATCTTGCGGAGCCCGCACGCGACCGGCGAGCAGCGCGTCGGCGCGGCGCTCGCGCTGCGCATCGCCGGCTCGCCGCCCGAGCGCATCCGCGTCGCCGTCGACGCGGCGGTCGACGATCGCACGCGCGAGGCGCTCGAGGCCGTCGCCGAAGCCGAGAAGATCGAGGACGACGAGAGGATCGAGAAGGCGCTGCGGAGACTGGGCTAAGGCCGCGCGGGATCTTCGGGGAACTTGCACTTGTCGTGCAGGCCGTCGAGATCGTACGCGCCGTTCTTCATGAGCGCGCGCACGCCGTAGAAGATCACGCAGTGGGCGTAAGCGATGTACTCGCCCCATTGGCCGTCCTCGCCGACCCAGCGCGTGAGGATCGCGACGGCGTAGTGCGGCCCGGTCCAGCTCTCGCCTTCGTCGTGATCGCCGACGATGCCCGTGGAGTTCGCTTGCGCGTACGCGGGGTAGAGATCGTACGGCAGCCAGCCGGGCTTTCCGATGGCGCGGTCGGGGGGCAGATCGCGCTCCTCGATGCGCGGGCGGATCCAGTCGAGGCCTCCGCGCGCCCATGCGCGGAGCTGTCGCGTCTTCTTTCCGGCGCGCCCGTCGAGCAGCGAGCCGTCGTTGTATTTTGCATAGAACGTGACGGCGTCGTTCGCGGTGATGAAGTTGTCGATCGAAAGCTCGGGCGCAGCGTCGGGGCTCGCGCGCCTGCCGGCGGCGCCCTTCGCGCGGCCCTCGGGGTAGCGGCTCGACGGAGGCACGCCGGCGCCGTCGAACCGGGTGGGCTTGGTGATGCCCGGCCACGACATGAGCTGGCTGTCTCTCGCGCCGACGACGTTCCAGTAGAAGTCGTTCACCGCGTCGCCGCCGCCGGCGCGCTCGACGAAGCGCGCGGGCCCGGGATAGCTGAGCGACGCGGAGAAGATCTCCTTGGCGTCCGCGTCGAGCGCGCTCGCGTCGACTTTGCGGAGCGCGGCCGCGAGCCAGAGGATCTTGGCCGAGCTCGCGGAGACGTGCGGGACGTCGCCGTGGAACGACGCGCGCGCGCCGCCGCGGAGGTCCTGCAACGCGATCGCGACGTCGGATCCTCGGGGCAAGAACCACGACGAGGCCTTGCCCGCGTCATCGACGAGCTGGCTCAGGGTCATCGTAGGCCCGCTCGGCGCCGGTGCGCCGTCCGGAAGGCGCATGGCGTCGCCGTCCGTGGACGCATCTCCGCCGCAGGCGAAGACCGACGCCGCGAAGGCGAGCGACACGTTGAGCGCGAGCGAACGCACGAGCGCCGTCTCGCACTGCAGGGGCCGTACCGGAGCGAAGAAGGGCGAGAGAGGGGAAAGAGAGGCGCGAAAGCGCCGAAAAAATGCTTCAGCGCCTTCGCGCCTCTCTTTCCTCTCTCCAGTCTCCGAGAGCTCTGGATCCGCCTCGATCCGGGGAAAAATCCGCGCTAAGCACGAGCCCAACATGAGCAAGCCTCGTCCCATCACCGCGCCGCGCGGCGCCGAGATCTCGTGCAAGGGCTGGGTCCAAGAGGCCGCCCTGCGCATGCTCCACAACAACCTCGACGCCGAGGTGGCCGAGCGGCCGGACGATCTGGTCGTTTACGGTGGAACGGGCAAGGCCGCGCGCTCGTGGGACGCGTTCGACGTCATCGTGCGCGAGCTCCGATCGCTCGGGAACGACGAGACGCTCCTCGTGCAGTCGGGCAAGGCCGTCGGTCGCTTCCGCACCCACCCGGACGCGCCGCGCGTCATCATCGCCAACAGCAACCTCGTCGGCAACTGGGCCAACTGGGATCACTTCCGCAAGCTCGAGGCCGCGGGGCTCATCATGTTCGGGCAGATGACCGCGGGCTCGTGGATCTACATCGGCACGCAAGGCATCCTCCAGGGCACGTTCGAGACCTTCGTCGCCGCGAAGAAGGCCTACGCCGCGCGGTCGAAGAACAGCGGCCATGCCTGGGTGCTCACCGCCGGTCTCGGCGGGATGGGCGGCGCGCAGCCGCTCGCCGCGACGATGGCGGGGATGAGCTGCCTCGGCGTCGAGGTCGATCCCGCGCGCATCCAGAAGCGCCTCGACACGCGATACGTCGACGAGCGCATCGACGATCTCGACGCCGCGCTCGCGCGCATCGAGCGCGCGAAGAAGGAAGACAAGCCGGTGAGCGTCGCGCTCTGCGGCAACGCCGCGGAGATCTACCCCGAGCTCGTCAAGCGCGGCGTCACGCCCGATCTCGTGACCGAGCAGACGGCGGCGCACGACCCGCTCGTCGGCTACGTGCCGATGGGCTTCAGCCTCGAAGAGGCCGCCGAGCTCCGCGCCGAAGATCCCGACGCGTACGTCGAGAAGGCGAAGGCGAGCATGGCCGAAGAGGTCGACGCGATGCTCGCGATGCAGAAGCGCGGCGCCGAGGTCTTCGACTACGGCAACAACATCCGCGCGTGCGCCAAGGAGGCGGGCTGCGCGCGCGCCTTCGACATTCCGGGCTTCGTGCCGGCGTACATCCGCCCGCTCTTCTGCGTGGGCAAGGGGCCGTTCCGCTGGGTCGCGCTCTCCGGCGATCCTGCCGACATCGCGGCGACCGATCAGGCGGTCCTCGACGCGGTCCCCGACGACGCCGATCTCCGCCGGTGGATCGAGCTCGCCAAGGAGCGCGTGAAGTTCCAGGGCCTGCCGTCTCGCATCTGCTGGCTCGGCTACGGCGATCGCGTCAAGGTCGGCCTCGCGTTCAACGAGCTCGTACGCACGGGCAAAGTGAAGGCGCCCATCGTGATCGGGCGCGATCACCTCGACTGTGGATCGGTCGCCTCGCCGAACCGGGAAACGGAGGCGATGAAAGACGGCTCCGACGCGATCGCCGACTGGGCCATCCTGAACGCGCTCGTCAACACGGCGTGCGGCGCGAGCTGGGTCAGCTTCCATCACGGCGGCGGCGTCGGCATGGGCATGAGTCTCCACGCGGGCATGGTCGTCGTCGCCGACGGCACGCCCGAGGCCGCGAGGCGCCTCGAGCGCGTTCTCACGAGCGATCCCGGCATGGGCGTCATTCGCCACGCCGACGCGGGCTACGAAGAGGCGATCGCGTGCGCGAAGGAGAAGGGCGTGCACATCCCGCACCTTTCGTGATGCGAGTCGTGCTTTGCTGATGGGGTGCGGTCCCTTGCTTCGCTCGCGCTCCTCCTGACGCTCGCGGCGTGCACCGACGAGAAGCTGACGCGCCCGCCGCCGATCGTGGCGGCCGACGGCGGCCCGGGCGGGACGGCCGCCAGCGACGGCGGCGTGCCGCGGCGCCCCGGCGTCCTTCGCGTCGCGACGTTCAACGTACGCCGCTACTTCGACACCGTCTGCGAGACGGGCATGTGCGGCGGGACGAACTTCGAAGAGATCCCCTCGCAGGCGGCCTTCGAGGCGATGACCGATCGGCTCGCGAAGGGCATCGCGCTCGTCGATCCCGACGTCATCGCCCTCGCCGAGATCGAGACGTCGCGCTGCCTCGACGCGCTCGTCGCCAAGCTCGCCGCGGCCGGGCGCGACTTCCCGATCGCGCACCTCGGTGAGACGGGAGCAGCGGGGAGCGTCGACGTCGCGATCCTCGCGCGCGGGGCGTTCACGAGCCTCGCCACGCACCGCAAGACGCCGGTGACGCGGCCCGACGGCTCGAAGACGTCGTTCTCCCGCGAGCTGCTCGAGATCCGCATGACGTTCGGGGCGCAGCCGGTCGTCATGTTCGCGGCGCACTTCCGCTCGAAGGTCGAAGACGATCCGGGCCGGCGCGTGGGCGAGGCCGTCGCCACTCAGGCGATCGTCGCGGCGAGGGTCGCGGAGCTGCCCGAAGCGATCGTGTTGCTCGCCGGCGACCTCAACGACACGCCGGGATCCGAGGCGCTCAACGCGCTCGAGAAGGGCGACCTCCTCGTTCGCGTAGCGAAGGACAAGACGCCCGACGAGCAGGCGACGTACACGTTCAACAACCAGAAGATCGCGATCGATCACGTCTACGTCGGCGCGCCTGCGGCGGCGCGCTACGTGCCCGGGAGCGCCACGACGTATCGTGACGTGCCGAACGGCTTCGCCGGCAGCGATCACGCCGCGCTGGCGGCCGACTTCACGCTCGAGTGAGCTTCACGCGGTCTCGCCCGCGTCGGGGTACGACGAGAGCCCGATCCGCCGGCCGTCGGGATCGCGCGCGTAGATCGTGTACGGCGTCTCGGCGTCGACGGGCACGCCGGCGCGCTCGAGGCGGCGCATCGCGTCGCGCCGCGCGCCGGGCTCGATGGCGAAGGCGACGAGCTCCTTCGTGCCCGGCGCGATCCCGGGCTCGTCCGCGTCGCGCCGCTCGAGCATGACGATCGCGCCGCCGGCCTCGAGCCACACGCTCCGGTCGCCCTGCCGGCGCACGACGGCGAGCCCGATCGCCTCGACGTAGAAGCGCTCGAGCCTGCCGAGATCGCCCGTGCGTAGCGCGAGGTGATGGATGCGCATCGGCCGAGCATAGCGGAGCGAGCGCGGCCGCGGTCCGCCTGCTGCCGAGCATCGCCTGCGGGGGCGCTTTCGTGCTAGTCCGCTTGTCGATGCGTCACGTCGTCGTTGCCACGCACGGTCACTGCTTCGACGGGCTCTGCTCCGCGGTGATGTTCACGCGGCTGCTCCGTCACCTCCACCCGGGCGAAGAGCTCGCGTTCACCTATCGCGCGATGGGCTACGGCCCCGGTCAGAACGGGGTCGATCCCGCGATCATGACCGGCCAAGACAACGCGATCCTCGACTTTCGCTTCTCCGCCGCGCCGCAGCTCACCTGGTATTTCGATCACCACGTGAGCGCGTTCCCCGCGGCCGAGGATCGCGCGGCCTACGAAGCGCGCGCCGCCGCGCCGGGGACGCGTCGCGTGTTCCACGACGGCGCCTACGGATCGTGCACCAAGCTCATCGCCGACGTCGGCGCGGCGAGCTTCGGGCTCGACGTGTCGGGCGATCGCGAGCTCGTGCGGTGGGCCGACATGATCGACTCGGCGTCGTTCCCCAGCGCCGAGATGGCGGTCGCGCGCGCCGAGCCCGTGCTCCAGCTCATGACCGTGGTCGAGCATCGAGGCGGCGACGCGTTCCTCGAGGCGATGGTGCCGCGCTTGCTGGTCGAGCCGCTCGAAGAGGTCGCGAAGGGAAAAGACGTGCAGGAGGCCTACGCTCCGCTCGCCGCCCAGCACGACGGCTTCGTCGCCTTGGTGAAGCAGCACGCCGAGGTGCGCGGACCGGTCGTCGTGGTCGATCTCAGCCCCGTCGTCGTCGACGTCGCGGCGAAGTTCGTCACCTACGCCCTCTGGCCCGACAGCGCGTACTCGGTCGTGCTCAGCCGATCGAACACGAAGTGCAAGATCTCGATCGGCTACAACCCGTGGGCGAAGAAGCCGCGCACGCACAACATCGCGGCGATCTGCGAGCGTCACGGCGGCGGCGGTCACCCCGTCGTCGGCGCGATCTCGCTGCCGGCCGACCAGTTCGAGCGCGCGCGTGAGCTCACGAGCGAGATCGCGCGCGAGCTCGCGACGTGACGTGATCGTCCTCGGGCATCGCGGAGGCCGAGGGCACGGATGGCCGCCGGAGAACACGCTCGCGGCGTTCGCGCGCGCCATCGACGAAGGCGCCGACGGGGTGGAGCTCGACGTTCGCCTGACGGCCGACGGCGTGCCGGTCGTGCTCCACGATCCGACGCTCGCGTACGTGACCGAAGGTGAAGATCGAAGACCGGTGCACCGGATGGCGCGCGCCGATCTGCCGCGGCTCGAGGGCGATGCGGAGATCCCGTCGCTCGAAGAGGCCCTCGACGCGCTCCGCGGCAAGATCGTGAACGTCGAGCTCAAGGCCGACGTCGCCGGATCCGCGAGGCTCGGCCACGTGCCCGATCGCCTGCGCCTCGCGCGCGCGGCGGCGGCCGTCGTCGCGCGCGCTTCCGGGCGCGGCGCCGCCGAGATCGTCTTCACGTCGTTCGATCCGTTGACCGTGCTCGCGCTCGCGGCGATCGCGCCGAAGGTGCCTCGCGGCGTGCTCGTCGATCCGCGGATGCCGAAGGCGACGATCGCGCTGCCGCTCGCGATGCGGCCGGCGATCGTCGCGGCGCACATCCATCAGCGCGTCGCGACGCCCGCGAGGATCGAGAGGCTCCGTCGCGCGGGCCTGCGCGTGTGCGCGTGGACGGTCGACGATCCCGCGCGCGCCCGCGCGCTCGCCGCGCAAGGCGTCGCGTGGATCATCACCGACTGGCCCGCCGAGATCGTCAGTCTTCGTCGCACGTGACGCGCTGCACCTGGAGGCCGGGCACCTCCGGCTGCGCGAAGAGGTTCTCGACGAGCGGCGGGTTCCACGTCACGTTCTCGTAGCGAAACTGCACGTCCTCGTCCTTGCCGGGGACCTCGACGTGGATCCTTCGCGGCAGCTCCGCGGTGCAGACCGGCCCGCTGACGGGCAACGGCGGATCGATGCCCTCGGGATCGACGCGCGGCACGGCCATCGCCGTCGGTTTGTGATCGTCGAGCGCCGCGTGATAGACGACGAGCCCCTGCTGCTTCACCTCGACGTCGAGCAGGCGCATGCGCTGCTGCTGCCACGGCAGACCGAAGTCGGCCGGATGCGGCGCGATGTGGATCGTCTCCTCGGCGTTGCGCGTGCTCGCGATGCGGATCTCGTAGAAGCCGCCGCTCCGCCATGCGATCGACGCCTGGGGCGGCTCGTGCTTGAGGACGGGCGCCTGGCCACGCAGGAGCGACACGAGCACGTGCCCCGGCATCGGCACGGTCGTGAGGCGCGCGATGTTGCAGGCCTTGGCCGGCCCGTAGAAGAAGCGCTTCTCGCGCAGATCCGCGAGCGAGAACTTCTCGCCGTCGCTCGTGAGCGTCGCGACGACGCCGACGTTCATCGGTCCGATGACGTCCATGCGGAGCTTCGCCGGCCACACGGCGAACATCAGCAGATCGCCGCGAACGCGCCCTTGCTCGCCGAAGTGATCGATCTTCGCCGCGGCCTGGATGCCGGCGCCGCAGTCTTGCGTCGCGTGGAGGCGATGGAGCGCTGCGCGCGCGTCGGGGACCTGCGACGGGGGAGGGGAGGCCCCGCAGCCCACGAGCAGGAGCGACGCGAAACCCAGAGCGAGGGTCGTCGAGGTCGACATCGCCGGGGGTACTACCACGCCCGCGTGTCCGAAATTCGGACACACTCGGTGGCCTGAGTGTCAACAAGTCGTGACACTGTCTCAGCCGTGTCGGCGGAAATCCCCGTCATTCCTGTAGCGGGCGTCTTGGCAGGAAGGTTGCTCAGGGCCGCCCGCAACACGGAGGGAGGTCCCGATGGTTTCGTTCGTTTCAGCCACGCAGGGCGGTGGGATGTTTGCCGGCTCTACGCAGGGCGGCGGGAGCTTCTAGCGGAGCACGGGCCTTCAGCCCGAGACCTTGACCGGGCCGTGGTCGTCGCAGTGGGCGCCGTGCGCGTGGTGCAGGTGCCCGTCGACGACGAAGTCGGTGTGATCGCCGTGGGCGACTGCTTCGTGCCCGCAGCCCGGGCCGTGGGCGTGGTCTTTCGCGTGTGAGCCGCAAGCGTGCGCGGGCGTGCACGCCGCCGGGTTCTGACCGCCGACGGCGATGGCGTGCTCGTCGACGTGGTCGCCGTGGACGTGATGCAGACACCCGTCGTGCAGGTAGTCGGTGTGGCCTTCGTGCTCGATCGTCTTGTGACCGCAGCCCGGGCCGTGCTGGTGCTCGTGGTTGTCGTGGGTCTTGTGATTCGACATCGGTTCCTCCTTCAGGTCGCTTCGTCGTCGCCGTGTTTCTCGTGGGCGTGCTCGTGCTCGGCCGCGTGCTCGATCGCGCTCTGGATGAGATCGCTGACGTGAGCGTCGGCAAGTGAATAGAAGATGTGCTTCCCCGCGCGCCGCCGCGCGACGATGCGCTCGGCGCGCAAGAGCCGGAGCTGCTGGGAGACGGTCGAGAGCCCGACGCCCGCCGCCTCGGCGAGCTCGGTCACGCACCACTCTCCGTCGGCGAGGCGATAGAGCAGCTTGAGCCGCGACAGATCGCCCGCGGCGCGGAAGATGGAGGCGGCGCGCTCGAGCTGATCGTCGCTCACCGTGTGACGTCGCGCGCGCCGCGCGTGCTCTTCGGGCCCGCACTGACCCTCGGCGCGTCCTTCGGCGAGACGAGCGGGCTTCGCGGAGCCGTTGGCCTTGTTGACAGTGCGAGTCATCACTTCACCAATTGATGAATTGTTATAATGTCCGGCCGTAGGAGCGTCAAGGATCTCCACGCCTTCGAAACAGCTCCACCATCTAAGCCCCCCGCGCGCCCCTTCCGCAACCGCTCGCGCTTCAGGCTCTCCCGGCTCCCCGGTCTCGGTTCGGTATTCCGCCGTTCGTCCTTTCTCTCCAGCGTCTTCCGGCCGGTTGGCGCTATTGCTCGTAGCGACGTGTCGCTCCTCGATCTCGTTCGCCCGCTCGAAGATCCCTGGCAGGAAGTCGTCGACGCCGTCCTCCGCAAGCGCGGCGCCCCGACGACGCGCGAGCCCGACCGGCTCGGCGCCCGCGTGGCCGAGCTCTCCGCGGCCTACAACGCGGGTCGCGCCGGCGAGGGCGTGCGCGTTCCGCTCGAGGCACGGATCGGCTTCTCGTTCGCGCGCGACGTGCCCAAGGGGGCCGCCGCGGTCCGCGAGCTGGTCGCGGCGCGGGCGCTCGCGCCGCGAGGGGAGGGCGATGCGCTCCGCGTCGTGGATCTCGGCGCCGGCCTCGGCGCGATGAGCTGGGGCGTCGCGCGCGCGGCGCGCGCGTGCGGCGTCCGTCGCGTCGACGCGCTCTTCGTCGACGACGATCGCGAGGCCCTCTCCGCGGCGGAGGCGATCGCCCGCGAGGCGGCCTCGCGCCTGGGCGAGAGCGAGCCGCGCGTCGACGTGCGAACGCGCGTCGAGCGCATCGCCCCGCAGATGAAGCTGCCCGAGGCCGACGTGGTCATCCTCGGGCAGGTCCTGAGCGAGCTCGACCTCTCCCTCGAGCCTCGAGAGCGGGTGGCTCGACACGCCACGCTCGCGCGCGATCTCCTCTCTCGCGTCGTCGCGCCGCACGGGTCGCTCGTCATCGTCGAGCCGGCGCTCCGCGACCGAACCCGTCACCTGCACGCGGTGCGTGACGCGCTCGTGGAGGAGGCGACCGTCTTCGGCCCGTGCCTGCATGCGCAGCGGTGTCCCGCGCTCCTGACCGAAGGTGAATGGTGTCACGAGGATCTCGCGGTCGACCTCCCCCCGTGGCTCGTTCCTCTGGCGCGGGCGGCGGGGCTCCGCTGGCAAGGCCTCACGTCGAGCGTGCTGGTGCTGAGGCGCGACGGCGCGCGCCTCGGCGATCTCGGCGCCGGTGAACGCCAAGGCGACGACGGCGGGAAGGTCCGCCTCCGCGTCGTCTCCGACCTCATCGCGACGAAGGGCAAGGCGGAGCTCTTCGCGTGCACCGCCGCGGGCGAGCGACGCCGCCTGCGCCGGCTCGACCGCGACGGCGCAGGCGCCGCGAACGGATCGTCCTGGCACGACCTCCGGCGCGGCGACGTGGTCACGCTCACGGGCCGCGGCGCGCCACCGATCGACGATCGCGGGCGCGTTTCCGCCACTGTGGAGATTGACGTCTGGCCGGTCAGGAAGTAGCTGGGGCAGAGTCGAAGAGCGGTCTGCGCGACTTCCCTTCGTCGAATCCCGAAGCCGGGGGGCGTTTCCACGAGGCAGTCATGCACGGGCTCTATGCCATCGTCGATCTCACGCTCCTCGCGGCGCGCAACACCGATCCCCTCGAGTACGCACGGGCTCTCTTGAGCGTTCGCCCCGCGGCGCTCCAGCTCCGCGCGAAAGAGGTCGCCGCGCGCGAGATCCTCGCGATGCTGCGCGTCCTCGGTCCGCTCTGCCGTCAGGCGGGCGTCCCGCTCGTGGCCAACGATCGCGCCGATCTCGCCGCCCTCGCCGGGTGCGAGATCGTGCACATCGGCCAAGAAGATCTCCCCTACGAGCTCGTGCACCGGATCGCGCCTCAGCTCGCCGTCGGCATCTCGACCCACACGCCCGCGCAGCTCGCGCGCGCGCTCGCCACGCGCCCGCGCTACGTGGCGTACGGTCCGGTCTTCGAGACGGCCAACAAGGTCAACGCCGATCCCGTCGTCGGCCTCGAGGGGCTTCGTCAGGCTTCGCGCACGGCGCGCGCGGCGAACGTCCCTCTCGTCGCCATCGGCGGCATCACGCTCTCGCGCGTGCACGAGCTCGCGCCGCTCGCCGACGCGTGCGCCGTCATCGGCGATCTCTACCCGCCGGGCGCGTCGCTCCGCGACGTCACCGAGCGGGCCGCTGCGTTCCACGTGGCGCTCGGCGGCGCGCCGGTCTCGGCCCCGGCCGAGGGCTCGACCAAGGCCGAGGCTCGTCCGTGAGCTTTCTCCTCGCTGGCCTGATCGTCGCAGGTGCCAGCGGGGCGATAGCGGTGGGTCGATGGCTCGCGAAGCGGCGCGAGTCGCCGCCGGCGCTCCCGGAGAAGCCCGTCGACGGCGACGCGCCCGCCGACGAGAGCATGCCCCCCGAGAGCACCGAAAAGAAACAGGAAGAGGCGGAGGCGAAGAAGCGGCCACCGCGTCGCGTCGAGGGTCCGGTCGCTCACCTCGACGGCTTTCCCTGTCAGCTCGGCGACGTCGTCATGCGCCTCACCGGCGAAGAGGCGTGGCTCGCCGGGGGGCTCGTCCTCTCCGAAGACGTCCCCGTCGCCGCGCTCTTCGTCGCGCCCGACGCGGGGCACGATTGTGCGCTCTACGTACGGCCCAAGCCCCGTGAGGCGATCTTCTGGATGGAGCCGCTCGATCCCGGCGCCGTCCTCGTCGCCGGCGAGCCGCCGAGCTCGGTCGAGCACGGAGGCGTTCGCTTCGATCGCGCGCGCCGGCTGCCGCTCCGGCCGCGGCGGATCGGCGTCGGCGCGCCCGACGTCGGCGACGCCGTGATCATCGCCGAGTACGCCTCCGCAGGCGCCGAGCGCCTGCTCCTGGTGAAGGGCGCGGCGGGCTCGTCGCGCGCGTTCCGGGGGCTCGAGCTCGAGCCGTCGTCGTACGAGGTCATCGCCTCCGGCCGCTCGACGCTCGACGAAGACTGAAGCGCGTCAGTCGCCGAGGAGCGATTCGAACGCGCGCCACGAAGACTTGAAGTCGTCTTCCTCACGCGGGCCGTACACGACGATGTGCCCGGTCTTCGCGCGAAGCGTCGCGCGCGCGTACTCGACGACGGCCTCGACCGTCGCCGCGCGCGTCAGCTCCATCTCTTCTTCGAGAGACGGCTCGTTCGCGAGCGTGGCCAGCCCGATGCCCTGCGCCGCCGACGCCGCGGTGTCGCCGATCGTCTCGAGCAAGAGGAGGTAGCTCTCCTTCGCCGCGACGAGCTCCTCCGGCGTGGGCCCGCGGTCGCGGAGATCGCGGAGCGTCTTCGCGACCGACTGCACGAGCTGAGGCAGGTTCTCCTTCTTCACGTCGGCGCGGATCGTGAGCCGCCCGACATCGCTGAGCTGGAGGATCTCCGCGTCGCCGGTGTACGCGATCCCCGAGCGGCTGCGCAGCACGTCGTGGATGCGCCCCGCGCCGGAGGTCGCGAGCACGAGCATGGTGAGGACTCCGCCCATGTTCTCCCGCGCGAGCGCGTGGAAGGGGAAGATCATCCGCACGCTGCTCCGCGTGGCCCACGCGTTCTCGATGAGGTGGAGCGCGCCGTTCGTCATCGCCGGCGCCGTGCGCGTCTTCAGCGGCACGCCCGGCGAGAGGCCGCCGAAGAGCGCCTCGACGTCCTTCATGATCGCGTCGAGCGAGAAGCCTCCCGCGAGGCTGAGGACGATCCCGCCGGCGAGGTAGTGGCGCGCGAGGTAGTCCTTCGCGTCGGCGAGCGTGATGCCGAGCACCGTGCGCGGCTCTCCGATGACCGGGACGCCGAGCGTGTTGTACGGCCACAGCTTCGTGTCTCCGAGCTCTTCGGTCGTCCAGATCGATCCGTCGTTCTCGTCGTAGACGTGCGACATCTCCTCGAGCACGATCCGGCGCTCGACCTCGAGCCCGTTGAAGGTCGGCGTGAGCAAGACCTCGGCGAGCAGGCCGAGCGCCGCCGTGAGATGACGGGCGGAGACGTCGATCTCGATCGCGGTCCACTCCTTCGCCGTCTGCGCGTTCATCCTCGCGCCCATCGAGGCCATGTGCGCGCGGAGCGCGGCCTCGTGCGGATGCCGCTCGTTGCCTCGGAAGAGGAGGTGCTCGACGAAGTGGCTGATGCCCGCCTTGTCGCGCGGATCGTCGCGGCTGCCCGCGCCGACCATCAGGCGGATCGCGACGTGCTGCACCTCGGGCATCTCGAACGCCGCCACGCGAAGGCCGTTCGGCAGCGTCGCGCGGCGAAGGGTCGGCACGCCTCGACTATATCCCGCTCAGACGGCGCGCATGCGCGTGAGCATCGCCTCGACGACGAGCTGCGGAGCGGAGTTGCCGTCGAAGTGCTCCAGGGCGGCGAGGGCGATTCGGCCGCGTGCGGCGAGCGCCTCGGCCTTGCGCCCGTGGGTCCCGTCGTCGCGCGCCGCCTGCGACGCGTGCTCGGCGAAGGTCGAGGCGAGCGCGACGATCCGCTCGCGCAGCTCGCCCTTCGCCTTCTTCGCGTCTTCGGCGAGCGCGAGGAGAGGCTCGAGATCGTCGGCCGCGACGGCCTCGAGCGCGCGCGAGACGAACGCCTCACGCGCGTCGCTCGCTTCGGGATCGGCGAGGAGCTCGCCCGCCTCGACGCTGCCGCCGGAGAGGCGCGCGACCTCGCGCGCGCGCGCCTCTGCGATCCCCCGCGCCTCGAGCAGCTCCGCGACGACGTCGTCGGGCAGCGGCGCGAAGCGCACGCGGAGCGCGCGAGAGAGGATCGTCGGCAAGAGCGCGTCGGGCTGCGACGTGAGCAGCACGAAGTGCGTTCGAGGACCGGGCTCCTCGAGCGTCTTGAGGAGCGCGTTCGCCGCGGAGACGCTCAGCTCCTCGGCTCGCCGGATGACGAACACCTTCGCGCGCCCTTCGTGGGGCGCGTACGCCGCGCGCGCGAGGACGAGCGTGCGGATCTGATCGATCGAGATGTCTTGCGTCTCCGGGCTGCGCCGCCCGATCGTCTGCGGCGCGTAGAGCCCGCGCTCGATCACGATCGTGTCGGGGTGGAGCGGCGTGCGCTCCTCGGGCCGCGGGATCGCGCGCTGGCACGCGGAGCAGCTTCCGCACGCGAGGAAGCTCGGCGCGCTCGCGCCGAAGAGGCCGCCTTGCTCGCTCGCGCCTCGCTTCTCGCAGACGAGCGCTTGCGCGAGGCCGAACGCCGCGAGCTCCTTGCCCACGCCGTCGGGCCCGACGAAGAGGTAGGCGTGGTGGACGCGATCGTGCTCGAGCGCGCGCTCGAGCGTCCGCCGCGCGGTCTCCTGAGCCTTCAGCGTGGAGAGGAGGGGAGGCGCGCCTGCGGTCATCGGATCCCTGCCGTATCGAGCCCGGTCCGTCGCGTCAACTCACGCCCTGGAACGACGCGTGACCGCCGAGGGCTTGATCCAGAGCTGGAGCGCGCGCCCGAGCGCGATCGCGACGATCGCGGCGACGCCTCCGACGAACGGGCGCGCCTTGAAGAACGCGACGCCGAGCGCGAGCGTAGCGAGGTAACCGACGCCGACGAGCGCGAGCAGCGCGGAGCCGAGCGATCGCGCGCGCTCGTCTTCGGCGCGCCCGCAGCGCTCGCAGCAAGGGCCGCCGTCGATCTCGTAGGTCGCGCACGCCTCGCACACGCCGCGCTTGCACGCGCCGCAGGCGCTCACGACGTCGACGCCCGGGTGATCTCCGCACTCCACGGCGGCGAGTGTATCGTATCGGCCGATGCTCCTCGACCCCGTCCGTCTGACCCAGCACGTCCACGGACACCTCGGCTGGATCGCCGCGGCGGTGCTCGTGCACCCCGCCATCCTCCTCCGGGACAGGAAGCGTCGCGCGCACCTCGCGGTGGGCTCCGCCACGGCGCTCGCGACGATCGCCGGAGCGATCGGCGCGTGGCTCTACGTCGCCTACCGCGAGCGGCTCAAGCAGGGGATCTTCATGCGCTCGCCGGCCGTCGGCCTCCTCTTCGAGCGCAAGGAGCACTTGGCGTTCGCCGCCGTCGTCCTCGCGTGGGCGGGCGCGGCGGCGTACTTCGGCGCGATCGAGGCGAAGGCGGAGCTTCGCGAGACGCTCCGCACGATCGCCTTCCGCGCGTTCGTCGGATCCGCCTCGCTCGCCGTCGTCGTCGCTGTGCTCGGGACGATCGTCTCCGTGTTCAAGTCGTTCTGACGCGCCTCAGGAGCCGGTGAACGCCGGCTTGCGCTTCTCGAGGAAGGCCTTCATCCCCTCGGCGCGATCCTTCGTGCCGAAGAGCATCGCGAACGCCTGGATCTCGAGGGCGTTGGCGACGTCGAGCGGGACGTCTTCGCCGGAGAAGAGCACGCGCTTGCACTGCGCGACCGCGAGGCGCCCCTTGCCGGCGATCTTCGCGGCGACCTCGCGCACCTTGGCGCCGAGCTCGGCGTGCGGAACGATCGCGTTGACGAGGCCGATGCGCAGCGCCTCCTCGGCGCCGATGGCGTCGCCGGTGTAACAGAGCTCGCGCGCGCGGCCGATGCCCACGCGGCGCGCGAGGCGCTGCGTTCCACCGAAGCCGGGCATGACGCCGAGGTTGACCTCGGGCTGACCGAGCTTGGCTTTGTCGCTCGCGTAGATGAAGTCGCACGCGAGCGCGATCTCGCAGCCGCCGCCGAAGGCGAAGCCGTTGACCGCGCCGATGACGGGGAAGGGAGCCTTCTCGATGCGCGAGCAGACGCGGTGGCCCATCTCGGAGAACGCGCGCGCCGCATCGGTCGTCATCTCGACCATCGCGCCGATGTCGGCGCCGGCGGCGAACGCCTTGTCGCCCGCGCCGGTGAGGATCGCACAGGAGACGCCCGCGTCCTTCGACAGCGAGAGGAACGCGTCGTCGAGCTCGCCGAGCAGCTCGAGGCTCAGCGCGTTGAGCTTGTCCGGCCGATTCAGGGTCACGATCGCGATCGCGCCCTCCTTCTCCACGACGACGGTGCTCATGCGGGCCTCTTTCCGCTGGCGTCGTAGACGTAGAACCCGCGGCCGGTCTTCTTGCCGAGCCATCCGGCGGCGACCAGGTTCCGGAGCATGGTCGGCGCGCGGTACTTGTCGTCGCCGATGTCGCGATGGAGCACGTCGGCGATCGCGAGCACCGTGTCGAGGCCGATGAGATCCGACAGCTCGAGCGGCCCCATCGGGTGGTTCAAGCCGAGCTTCGCGCCGGTGTCGATGTCTTCGGCGCTCCCGACGCCTTCCTGGAGCGCGAAGCACGCCTCGCAGAGCATCGGGATGAGGATCCGATTGACGAGGAAGCCAGGTGCGTCGTTGCTCACCGTCACGGTCTTGCCCATCTTCTCGGCGCAGGCGCGGACGACCTCGTACGTCTCCTTCGACGTCTGCACCGCGCGCACGATCTCGACGAGCTTCATCAGCGCCGGCGGATTCATGAAGTGCATGCCGATCACGCGATCGGGCCGCTTCGTCACGCCCGCGAGGCGAGTGAGCGAGATGCTCGACGTGTTGCTCGCGAGGATCGCGCCGGGCTTCATCGCCTCGTCGCAGCCGCGAAACAGCTTCAGCTTCAGCTCGACGTTCTCCGTGGCGGCCTCGACGACGAGATCGCATGCGCCGAAGTCTGCCGCCCCGGACACCGGCTTGATCCGCGCGACGAGCGCGTCTTTGTCGGCGGCCGACATCTTCCCCTTCTCGACCTGCTTGCCGAGGATCGCGTCGATCTTCGATCGGCCCTTCTGCGCGAGCTCCACCGACGCGTCGGCGAGGACGACGTCGTAGCCCGCGGCCGCGGCGACCTGCGCGATTCCCGAACCCATCTGTCCGGCGCCGAGGACGCCGATCGTTCGAATATCCATGTGTTGCTCCGACCTCGCGTGGGCTGGCAGGATTACCACGTGCGCCGGCTCTTCGTCCTCGCGTTCTGCCTCTTCGTCGCGGGCTGCGCCGCGCAGGGGCCGATCGATCGCGCGCAGCAGCTCGTGAGGATGCACCGCGAGGGCGAGGCGATCACGACGTTGCGCGCGCACCTGGCGCGGCATCCCGACGACGTGGCGGCGCGCCGCTTGCTCGTGCGCGTCTACGCGTTCTCGGGCGATCTCGAGGGCGCCAAGCGCGAGGTCGCCGAGCTCGAGCGCCGCCTGCCGGGCGATCCCGTCTCGTGGATCGAGCTGGGGCACGCGTTCGAGCTGCAGCACCGTTACGACGAAGCGCTCGCGGCCTACGACACGGCGGCGAGCACGGCGCCGTCTTCCCCCGCGGGCCCTCGCGAGGGGGGCATGCGCTGCGCGCGGTGGGGCGAGCCCGAAGAGGCGCTGCCGCGCCTCGAAGAGGCGGTGCGCCGCGGCGCGGGCGACGCCGAGATCTTCCACGCGCTCGGCCTCGTGCGCGTCCACATGCGCGATCTCGACGGCGCCGCGGACGCCTACGAACGAGGCCTCCGCGCCGATCCGAAGAGCACCGAGAACCTGCTCGGCCTCGCGACCGTAGCGGTGGTGAGAGACGACGCGAAGGCGGCGCTCTCGGCTTACGATCGCATCCTCGCGCGCAAGCCCTCGTACGCCGCCGCCGAGCTCGGGCGCGCGTGGGCGCTCGCGAAGCTCGGTCGCCGCGACGAGGCGAAGCGCGCGCTCGATCACGCCGAAGAGCTCGGCGCGCCGCGTGAGAACGTCGCTCGCCAGCGCGCCAACCTGAAGTAGAGTCTACGCATGGCCGACGAGACCGCCGCGATGAAGGAGCTGCGCGAGGTCTTCGAGGATCTCGACGCGCTCCTGAAGAACCCCGACGTCGGCAGCGAGCTCACCGCGCGCGGCGTCAACACGAGCCTCGCGATCGTCGCCGCCGACGCGCTGCGCGCCTACCTCGCCGGCGAGAAGGCGCGCGCCGCGGAGGACTTCGAAACGGTCGCCGAGGAGATCGCGACGCGCCTCGCCGCGAGCAAGCGGGATCTGTCGTGAGCGACAGCAAGAAGATCCATCAGCCGATCCCGACGCTCCCCACGGGGCAGGCGCATCCGCATCCCGAGCCGCTGAGCGGCGAGTCGTACTCGGCCGTCGAGCTCATGCCCGCGTACCGCGTGGTGATCCTCGATCAACGGAAGCTCCCCCAGCACGAGCGCTACGAGCTGTTCGCCCGCGTCGAAGACGTGGCGGAGGCGATCCGATCGATGATGGTGCGAGGCGCGCCCGCGATCGGGATCTCCGCCGCCTATGGAATGGTCGCGGCGGCCGTGGCGGCGCGGGGCGACGCGCCTTCGTTCCTCGAGGCGATGCAGAAGGCCGACGCCGTCCTCCGCGCCGCGCGCCCGACGGCGGTGAACCTCGCGTGGGCGCTCGATCGCCTGAAGCCGGCGATCGCGGAGGCGTCGAGCCTCGACTACGCGATGCGCGCCGAGCGCGTCGCCCAGGAGGCGCGCGCGCTGCATCGCGCGGAGGTCGCGGCGTGCCGCGCGATCGGCGCCCTCGGCGCGCCGTTCGTCCCCGACGGCGCGACGATCCTCACGCACTGCAACGCGGGCGCGCTCGCGACGGGCGGCTACGGCACCGCGCTCGGCGTCGTCCGCGCCGCGCACGCCGCCGGCAAGAAGATCCGCGTCCTCGCCTGCGAGACGCGCCCGTACCTGCAAGGCGCGCGGCTCACGGCGTGGGAGCTCGCCAAGGATCGGATCCCGGTCGAGGTGATCGGCGACTCGATGGCGGCGCACTTCATGGCGAAGAAGCAGATCGATCTCGTCGTCGTCGGCGCCGACCGCATCGCCAAGAACGGCGACGCGGCGAACAAGATCGGCACGTACGGGCACGCGTGCGTGGCCGCGGCGCACGAGGTCCCGTTCTACGTCGCCGCGCCGTGGAGCACCGTCGATCTCGGCTGCGAGGCCGGCGCGTCCATCCCGATCGAAGAACGAAGCGAGCGTGAGCTGTCGCATTTCGCGCTCCCCGACGGAGGCGACGTCGCGCTCGTGCCCGACGGCGTCGGCGTGAGAAATCCTTCGTTCGACGTGACGCCCGCCGCGCTCATCACCGCGATCATCACCGAGCGCGGCGTCGTGCAGCCGGTCTCCGGCGGAGAGCTCGCCAAGCTCGCGACGCAGTGACTAGCCCGCGCCCGGCGCGCAGTGCTCGATGACGAGCTTCGCAGCATTCGGGTTCGGCACGAGGCCCTTGGCGGCCGCGACGAAGCGGCCGCTCATCGCGCGCACGTAGAAGGAGATCTTCGTCGAGGCCGGCGCGGGGCTGAACTGCCCGGTCCAGGCCATCATCGTCTCCGCCGGAGCGAGGAAGATGGCGACGCTCGACGCGGCGTTGGTGAACATCTGCGCGCCCACCGAGCTGCCGTAGTCGACGGGGGAGGCGATCGGGAGCGACGTCGCCGAAGCGAAGGCTTGCGTGCCCCAGCCGGCGCCGTTGGCCTCGCCGCTCGTGCGCCGGCACCTGTCGGCGCCGCTGTAGTTGGCCGCCTCGATGCCCTCGTCCCAGTCGTTGCGAAGGACGTGCGCCTGGAGCACGCCCGCCTCCGCGGGGAACGCGCACGTGCCTCCGCAGCTCTCATCGGCGGTGAGGAGGATGCGCATCGCGCGCAGGCCGCCGGCTCGGAGGATGTCTCGCGTCGCCGGCGACAGGTCGAAGCGAAGGAGGAGAAACTCGTTGTTCGGCGAGAGGTGACTGAACGGCCGGACGCCGTGGCCGTTCGCGCCGTCGCAGTCGCCGGAGATCGGCGGGCTCGTGTCGGCCTCCACGTCGAGCCTGACGGTCTCCGTCCTGCACGCCGTCGGGCCGTCGCTCGCGTCGCTCGCGTCGCTCGCGCCGACGCCGTCGTTCACCGCGCCGCCCGAGGCGTCGTTCGTCGTCGCGCCGTCCGTCGCGCGCGGACCGTCATCCTCGATCTCGAGCGCCTCGCCGCACGCGAGGACGCCGATCGTCGCGCCTCCGATCGCCGCGAAGAGGACGCAGGCTCGGAGGACCGCGCGCATCTTCCTCAGCATAGCGCCGGGCGGAACACGCTGCGCGTGCTACGATGACCCGTCGGGAGGTCGCCTTGCGCAGGTTCGCTTACGCTTTCGTGATTCTTTCGCTCGGCGCGTGCAGCAAGGCGACGGGCAGCGACGGTCAAGAAGGCACGCCCCTCGACGACGGCGGCACCCTCGCGCCTCCGCTCGGCGAAGGCGGAACCGTCAAGCCGCTGCCGCAGTGCGCGGAGGAAACGAAGGACATCTACGTCATCGCCGAAGACCAGTCGTTCTACATGTTTCACCCGCCGACCCTCGAGTTCACGAACAAGGGTCGCCTCCAGTGCCCGACCGGCGGCGCGACGCCGACGTCGATGGCCGTCGATCGCGCGGGCATCGCCTGGGTCCGCCACAGCGACGGCACGCTCTGGAAGGTGAGCACGAAGGATCTGGCGTGCGAGCCGACGCGGTTCACGCCGCAAGACGAGAGCTTCATCAAGTTCGGCATGGGCTTCGCGACGGAGACGAGGGGCGGCATGACCGAGTCGCTCTACGTCTCCGACAGCGACGGCGCGGGCCTCGCGCGCCTCGACGTGAACACCCACGTGCTGACCTACATCGGCCCGTACAGCGGCGACCTCGCGGGAACGACCAGCGAGCTCACCGGTACGGGCGACGGCAAGCTCTACGGCTTCTTCGTCACGAACCCGGCGCAGATCGCCGAGATCTCGAAGGGCACCGGCGACATCATCTCGTCCAAGGAGCTGCCCGGGGTCTCCGCCGGCACCGCTTGGGCGTTCTCGTTCTACGGTGGAGACTTCTACATCTACACGAACCCGCCGAACGAGGGCCTGCCCATGGACGACAAGGGCTCCAACGTGACGCGCTACCGCCCGTCCGACGAGACCATCGAGGTCGTCAAGTCCAACATCGGCTTCAAGATCGTGGGCGCGGGCGTATCGACCTGCGCGCCGACGACGGGGCCGCGTTGATCGTTTGACCGGCGGCGGCCGCGACGCTACGGACGCGAGGTGACCGCTCCTTCGTCGAGGTTCGCGCCGAAACCACCGTGGCTCAAGGTCCGCGCGCCGGGCGGCGAGACGTACGGCCACCTCAAGCAGACGTTCCGCCAGCTCGATCTCCACACCGTCTGCGAAGAGGCGCGCTGCCCCAACGTGGGCGAGTGCTGGAACGAAGGCACCGCGACCGTGATGCTCCTCGGCGACGTGTGCACCCGCGGCTGCCGCTTCTGCGCGGTGACGAGCGGCGATCCGCGCGGCGCGGTCGACGGCCGCGAGCCCGAGCACGTCGCGCGCGCGATCGCGCGGCTCGGCTTGCAATACGTCGTGCTCACGATGGTCGACCGCGACGATCTGCTCGACGGCGGCGCCTCGCACGTCGCGCGAACGGTGACGCGCCTGCACGAGCTCCGCCCGGACATGCTCATCGAGACGCTGCTCGGCGACTTCGGCGGTCACATGGACTACGTCGACACGACCGCCGAGGCGAAGCCCGACGTCTGGGCGCACAACATCGAGGTCGTCCGTCGCCTCCAGCGGACGATCCGCGACGCGCGCTGCAGCTACGAGACCTCTCTCGGCGTGCTCGCGCGGGTGAAAGAGAAGGATCCGTCGCGCGTCACGAAGTCTTCGATCATGGTCGGCATCGGCGAGCGCGACGAGGAGGTCTTCGAAACGCTCGCCGATCTGCGCGGGGCAGGCGTCGATCTCGTGACGCTCGGTCAATACTTGAGGCCGACGCCGAAGCACGTCGCGGTCGATCGTTACGTCCCGCCGGAGACGTTCGACGCGTACGCCGCGGAGGCGCGCCGCCTCGGCTTCGCGTTCGTCGCGAGCGGGCCGCTCGTGCGCAGCTCGTACAAGGCGGCCGAGGTCTTCGTGCGCAGCATCTTGCGCCCCGGCGATCCCGAGGGCGCCGAGGCCGTGATGAAGGAGCGCCTCGCCGAGGCGCAGCGCGCCGCCGGCGCGATCGACGGTGACGCCGCGCCGCGAACCACGAGCGAGCTCGCGGCGAGGGCCGCGGCGAGCCTGCTGCTTCCCGCCGAGAGCCTCGTGCGGAGGCCGACGTGAAGACGTGCCGGAGCGCGTCGATCGTCGCGATCGGCGCGCTCGGCGTGATGACCGCGATCGGCGCGTGCGCGGAGGCGAAGCGCGTCAACGTGCCTCCCGTCACCGTGGCGTTCCCCGCCGCGACCGCCTCGACGGCGAGCTCGATCATGACCGACGGGCTCGGCGAGGGCGGCGCGGGAGGTGCCGTGAAGGCGCTGCCGGTGACGGCGAGCTTCGTCGACGTGCCCGCGAGCGTGCCGGCGGCGCCGTGCAGCCGCGTGATGATCGCGATCGCGAAGGGGAAGGCGACCGTCGGCGCCGACACGCTCGCGGCGGGCGACGCGATCGTGGTCACGCACCCCGAGCCGCTCGATCTGAAGGGCGCCGGCCTCGCGCTCGTCGTCACCGAGGCGCTCCCGCCGTCGGCGTGCGTCGCGAAGACGACGATGGACAAGAAGGTGGTGCCCCGAAGCGCCGCGCCGAAGCTCGCGTGGGCCGGGGGCGCGATGAGCGCGCACCTCGACGTCGGCACGAACCTCTCGCCCGACGTCTACCTCGGCCGCCTCGAGGGAACGGCGTCGGTCCCGGAGCACACGCACGCCGGCACGTGGGAGATCCTCGCCGCGGTCGAGGCGAGCGGCACCTTCGTGCTCGACGGCGTCGAGGCGCGCCTCGGGCCTCGGCAGATCGTGTTCGTGCCGCCGGGCGCCAAGCACGCTTGGAAGGCCGATCCCGGGACCAAGCTCGTCGCCCTCCAGATGTATTCGCCGCCCGGACCGGAGCAGCGCTTCGTCGCCCTCGACGCCGCGGAGAAGGCCGAGAAGGACGCCGGAGCCGACGCCGCCAAGGAGTGAAGCTCAGCCGGCTACCACATGGGCGCACACCGTTTCGCCTCTGCGGATTCCTGGCACTGCCGCACCCGGCAAACATGCTTAGCTTGGAAGAACTTCGGCGCTCTCCGCGTCGTACAAGGAGCCCATGAACATGCGCGCCTTCTTTCTGGCCTCTTCTGCCTCGCTCGCGCTCTTCGTCGCCGGTCCCGCGAGCGCAGAGCCGTTCGCCGCGAGGTTCGACGGCCCCACGTCCGACATGACCGTCTCGTCGCCGGGCGATTGGCTCCCAGGCAAGATCGTCGTCGACGTCAAAGACAACCTCTCGGAAGACGAGATCCAGAAGCTCGGCGACGAGCTCGGGATCACGCTCGTCGACAACTCGCCCGACATCAAGGACGACGGAAAGATCGAGATCGCCGAGGTCGAGCCGTCGCGGATCGCGAGCCTGCTCGCCAAGCTCCGCGGCGATCCCCGCGTCGAGGCGGCCGAGCCGCTCGGCGTGATGCGCGCGCTCTTCACGCCGAACGATCCCAAGTACACCGAGCAGTGGCACATGACGCGCGTCGGCGCCGAGCGCGGCTGGGAGTACGCGTGCGGTCAGGGCGTCACCGTCGCCGTCGTCGACACGGGCATCGCTTGCTACGACGAGCAAGGCTTCATGAAGGGAACCGACCTCGCGGGCACCGCCTGCGTCGACGGTTACAACTTCGTCGGCAAGAACAAGATCGCCGCCGACGATCAGGGCCACGGCACGCACGTCGCGGGCACGATCGCGCAGACGACGAACAACGGCATCGGCGTCGCCGGCCTCGCGCACTGCGCGAAGCTCATGCCGGTGAAGGTCCTCTCCGCGCGCGGCTGGGGAACGATGGCCGACGTGGCCGAAGGCATCCGCTGGGCGGCCGACAACGGCGCGCAGGTGATCAACCTCTCGCTCGGCTCGTCGTCCAAGAGCGGCGTCGTCGAGAACGCGGTCAAGCACGCGTACAAGAAGGGCGTCGTCGTCGTCGCGGCCGCGGGCAACTCCGGCCGCTCGGTGGGCTACCCCGCCGCTTACGACGGCGTCATCGCCGTCAGCGCGACCGACCGCAACGACGCCATCGCGTGGTTCTCGTCGCGCGGCCCGCAGGTCGCGATCGGCGCGCCCGGCGTCGCCGTGACGCAGCAGACGATCTGCGAGGCGGGCAAGAACAAGTGCGAGCAGTGGGGCGTGTTCAACGGCACGAGCATGGCGTCGCCGCACGTCGCGGGCGCCGCGGCCATCCTCGTCGGCCAGGGCGTGACCGATCCCGACAGCGTCCGCGCGGTGCTCCAGTCGACCGCCTCGCCCAAGGAAGACAAGAACCTCTTCGGCGCGGGCATCCTCGAGTCCGGCAAGGCGACGATTCACACGCACTGGGCCCACGTCGGCGTGCGCCTCGCGGCGCTCTTCGCGCTCGCGCTCGTCGTCGTGAGCCGCATCAAGAAGCAGGGCGGCTCGGTCGAGAAGGGCGCGGGCAAGTGGTTCGGCGCGCTGCTCACCGGCGTCGGCCTCCTGCCGTTCCTGCCGCTCCTCGGGATTCCCGCGCGCCTCGGCGGCATGCGCTGGGTCGCGGAGCTCGCGATGCGCCCGCTCGGTGAGTGGGATCTCCTCTTCTCGCCGGGCCTGCACCGCTGGCTGCCGCTCGCGAGCGTCGCGCCCGCGTTCCTCCTGACGACGTTCTTCTTCAACAACAAGACGCTCCGGCCCTTCGTGGGCGGCGTCGCGCTCGGCACGGCGGCGCTCCTCGTGCAGATCGGCATCAGCGGCGAGACCTTCTTCGCGATGGGCTCGTTCATGCTGCGGATCTTCTGCGCGCTCAACGCCCTCGGCTGCCTCTGGGTCGCGCGCATGTCGCTCGACGCGAAGCGAAGCTGAAGTCACTCACGGGTCGCGGCGCGCCATTGCAGTCAAGCGGCGCGCGCCGCGACCGCCCACGCGCTCGAGCCGACGAGATCGGCGAGCATCACGCGCGCCGTCGCGTCCATCGGATCCAGGCGCGCGGCCTCGACGACGTCGCGGTGCGCGTACGCGAGCCACGCGTCGCGCGTCGACGCGGACGGCGCGACGGACGCGGCGGCGAGCGAGCGCCCCGCGCGGAGCAGGCGCGGCTCGGGCGCCTCGGGCATCAGCTCCACGGCGCGGTCGAGCGTCTCCGGCTTGCACGCCGGGCCGACGTGCTGCACGAGCTCGAGGCGCGCGGTCCACGCGGCCTCGCGCCGCAACGACGCGAGGCGGAGGCACACCGGCAGGACGTCGCCGCGCCGCGCCGCCGCTGCGTAGGCCACGGTCTCGGAAACAACCGATCGGTCGAGCTCAACCACCGTCGCCGTGAGCAGGTGCTTCATGCCTGGACGATTCGACGGCGGGCTGGATCCGGATGCACCCCCCGAACGTTTTTTCGCGCCCGGCCCTATTCGTGGCCGTCCACGCGGGCCTGGAAGATGAAGTACGGCGGCATACATGCTCCCGTGCCGGGCGGGGCGCCGGGGACGAAGGCGCAGACGTAGTCGTCGCGACAAGGCAGCGCGACGTTGCACGCCTTGCGGAGCGCGAGCCGGGGCGGGCTCATGCACGCTTCGAAGGACGAGCGGCCGGCGCCCATGCACTCGTTGAAGTGCGCCGGCGGCGCAGGGCCGCAGATGGCGTCGCCCTTGAGCAGGCCCATCTTCGTGCACCGCGCGGCGCAAGCGCCGCCGGGGAAGCCGCCGGAGGCGCCGCTGCACGAGGCCTCCGGCTTCCACTTTCGGCACGCGGCGTCGCCCGGATCGAGCGTGGTCACCCGGTCGGCGTGCGGATCGAGCGAGGCCGAGACGCGATCCTTCTCGCAGGCGTCGCCCGCGCCCGGGCCGGCGGCGGGCTGGCACGTCCCGACGACGCCGTCGCCGCTCATGTCCTTGCACGCGAGGCCTTCGCGGCAGGTCCATGACGCGAACGAAGGATCGCCGGTGAGCCCGCAGCTCTGCCCGACGAGGCCGTCGTGCGTCGCGCGCTCGGCGAACGGGCGCGACTCGGCGGGCGAAGCGGGATCGGCGCCCGCGAGCACCGCGCGCATGAGGCGCGTGCGCCACGCGAGCTCTTCGTTGAAGTGCGGGCTCGTCCCGACGGCGAGGCGATTGAGCTTCGAGCTGGCGTCGCCGTCGTCTTCGAAGCCGAGGACGTGGAAGCCCGCCATGCCGCGCGCTTGATGGCAGCCCTGACACGACTGCTGGTCGAGGCGTCGCAAGAGGCCCTCGGGGCTCTTCACGATCTGCGCGTTCGAAAGCGGCGCGCCGGCGAGATCGGACGCGGCGACGATCGCGGAGTAAGGGCGGTTGGCGAGGCGCGCGAGGCCGCGCGGTCCGTGCGAATACGCGGTGCGCGCGGTGAGCGCCTCGGGGAGCTTCGCGGTGCCGCGATCGATCGCGCCCACGTTGCTCTTCATCCACGCGACGAGCGCCGCCTTCTTCTGCGGATCGCGACGGATCGCGGTGACGTCGGGGGTGTTCTCGAGCGCCGCGGCCTCGTAGCCCTGACCCGCGGGCTGCCACACGTTGAGCATGTACTCGGCCTGGCCGCCCATGTCCGGTCGCACGGTCGAGGGCCAGCGCGCAGCCTGGAGGTTCGTCTCGAAGCTCGTCGCGCGCGGGAGTGAGGCGAGCGGCCCCGACGCCGCCGCGGTCGCGAGCAGCGCGCCGGTCTTTCCCGAGAGCGCTTGCCAGCGCGCCGCGACGTCCTTGCACTTCGCCTCGCCTTCGCGCGCCTCCTGCGGGATGACGGCGACGATCGTCATCGGCATCCGCGAGCTCGCGCCTTCGCGGGGGTCGTCGTACTCGAGCCGATAGACGAAGCGCACCTCGCCGCAGCTGTGTCTGCTCGCCTTGGTCGCGCGATCGAGCCGGTTGGTGACGGCCACGAGCGCGAAGCGGCTGCGGTTCGATCGCAGCCACGCCTTGTCGAAGAGGCGATGGTTGAAGCGCATCCCCACGCCGAGCGAGCGATCGGCCGCCGCGAGCGCGTCGAGGTTCAGCGCGATCGCGTGGGTGATCGAGGCCCATCCCGGCGTCGCTTGCAGCGCGTCGGCGCGCGCGTCGTCGGGGGCGCCGAAGTGGTGGCCGAGGCCGAAGCCGCGTCGTTCGAGCTCGCGCAGCGCGGGCGGCTCGGTGATCGCCACCGGCTGCGCGCCGTTGGGATCGAGGCTCGTCACCGCCGCTTCGGCGAGCCCGGGATCGCTCTCCTCGTCGTCTTCCTCGCCGGGGGCCGCGCACGCCGCGAGCGAGGCGGCGGTGACGGCGAACGCGAGGATCCACGAGCGAGCGGACATCCGAGCAACGCGGGTCCAGCAGCTTGTATGCCAGTAGCCTACATGTATGCCTTCGGCAGAAATTGCCCGTTTTCTCGGATCGCAGCGGGGGCGTCACGGGGGCGCGAGGGCTCGGTCGCGGATCGCGGAGGATCCCCCGGCGCCGCCCCTCGAATCGGAGATCACCCTCGCTTCGCGTCGCGCGGGAAGAGCCACGCGAGCGCGCCGCCCGCGAGGCCGAGGCCCGCGACGATCCAGCCGACGCGCCCGATGCCGATCACGAGATCGCCCGCGATCGCGCCGAGCGTCTCGGCGTCGATCCTCGCGCGCTCGGGGCCGAGGATGCGCGCGACGAGCATCGGGCCGTCGTGATCGCGCCCCGCCGCGCCGGCGAGCAGCGCGCGCGAGAGCACGACGCCCATCACGCCGACGGCCACGGTGCCGCCGATGTTGCGGAAGAACATCGTGCTCGCCGTCGCGACGCCGCGCTGCGAAAAGCCGACGCTCGTCTGCACCGCGATCACGAGCGGCGTGTTTCCGATCCCCATGCCGACGCCGAAGAGCGCCGAATAGAGTCGCAGCGATCCGAGCGACGCCCCGCTGCCGAGCGAGAGCGCGAGGCCCACGCCGGAGATCGCCACGACGACGAAGCCGGTGCGCACGAGCGCGCGGAACCCCACGCGCGTGATGAGGCGTCCGCTGATCGCGCTCGCGATGGGCCACATCACGGCCATCGCCGCGATCGTCGCGCCGGCCTCGGTCGGCGACGCGCCGCGGACGCCCTGCGCGTAGAGCGGCACGAAGGTCACGACCCCGAGCATCGCCGCGCCGCCCGCGGCCGAGAGCGCGCTCGAGGTCGCGAGCATCGGCTGCGCGAACAGATCGAGCGGGACCATCGGCGACTTCGAACGCCGCTCGATGACGAGGAACGCGAGCCCGAGCACGACCGACGCGGGCAAGAGGAGCCCGGCCATCACGCCGTCGCTCCCGAGCAAGAGCGCGATCACCGCCGCGGAGAGCGTGAGCGCGCCCGCCACGTCGAGCCCCTGCTTCTGCTTCTCCACGGTCTCGACGAGGCCGTAGACGAGCAGCGCCGCGGAGAGCGCACCGAACGGCACGTTGACGTAGAAGACCCATCGCCACGAGAGCACCGCGACGATCACGCCGCCGAGCAGCGGGCCGACGAGCCCCGCGATCGCCCAGACGGCGCCGAAGAGCCCCTGCATCTTGCCGCGCTCCTCGATGGCGAAGATGTCGCCGATGATCGTGAGCGCCATCGGCTGCATGCCGCCCGCGCCGATGCCCTGGACGGCGCGGAACACGATGAGCTGCTCCATCGAGCGCGCCTGCCCGCTCGCGATCGAGCCGAGCAGGAAGAGCGCCATCGACGCGAGCATGACGGGCTTTCGGCCGTGGAGATCGGCGAGCTTTCCGTAGATCGGGACCGTCACGGTCGACGTGAGCATGTAGGCGGTGAACACCCAGGCGTAGTGCAGGGCTCCGCCGAGATCGGCGACGACCGTCGGCATCGCCGTCGACACGACGGTCATCTCCATCGCGGCCATGAAGAGCGCGAGGAGGAGCGCGACTACGGTGATCGGACGGTGGGTGGTGCGATGCGTGCTCACCTCTGGTAGCCTTCGAGAGAGCGCCGATGTCCCTGAAGATCGATCAAGACCACTCGCGTTTCCGCGCGATCGTCCGCGGCAAGATTCGGCAGAACCTGCGGAAGTACATCTCGCAAGGGGAGATGATCGGCCGCAAAGGCAAAGATCTCGTCTCCATCCCGATCCCGCAGATCGACATCCCTCGCTTTAGATTCGGCGACAAGCAACAAGGTGGCGCTGGGCAGGGCGACGGCGAGCCGGGCGACCCCGTCGGCGGCGAGCAAGGCGAGGAGGGGGGCGAGGGAAAGCAAGCCGGGCAGGGGGCCGGCGAGCACGCGCTCGAGGTCGACGTCACGCTGGATG
This sequence comes from Labilithrix sp., assembly GCA_019637175.1. Classification (GTDB taxonomy): domain Bacteria; phylum Myxococcota_A; class Polyangia; order Polyangiales; family Polyangiaceae; genus Labilithrix. Next base: position 45,246 of record JAHBWD010000054.1, read on the forward strand.
AGCTCGCCGCCATCCTCGGAGAAGAGCTGGAGCTTCCCGACATCCAAGACAAGGGCAAGAGCAAGATCATCAACGCGAAGGATCGCTACACGGGCATCCGCAGGGTGGGCCCGGAGTCGCTCCGGCACTTTCGCCGCACCTACCGCGAGGCGCTCAAGCGTCAGATCTCGATGGGCAGCTACTCGCCCGACAAGCCCGTCGTCGTCCCGATCCCCGACGATCGCCGCTACAGGAGCTGGAAGACGGAGGCCGAGCCCGTCGCCAACGCCGTCATCATCTACATGATGGACGTGTCGGGCTCGATGGGCGACGAGCAGAAGGAGATCGTCCGCATCGAGAGCTTCTGGATCGATACGTGGCTCCAGAAGCAATACAAAGGCCTCGAGAGCCGCTACATCATCCACGACGCGGTGGCGCGCGAGGTCGATCGCGAGACGTTCTTCCACACGCGCGAGTCGGGCGGCACGATGATCTCGAGCGCGTACAAGCTCTGCTCGCAGCTCGTCGACGACCACTATCCGCCCGAGGAGTGGAACATCTATCCGTTCCACTTCTCCGACGGCGACAACTGGTCGATGGACGACACGCTCGCGTGCGTCGACATCCTCAAGCAGAAGCTCCTGCCGCGCGTGAACATGTTCGCGTACGGGCAGGTCGAGAGCCCCTACGGCTCCGGTCAGTTCATCAAGGATCTGCGGGAGCACTTCGCGAAAGACGAGCGCGTGATCACGAGCGAGATCCGTGACAAGGACGCGATCGTGAGCAGCATCAAGGAGTTCCTCGGCAAGGGCGCCTGACGATGAGGCGCGCGCTCGCGGCCGCTCTCATCTCGCTCTCGGCGTGCACGCTCTTCGTGAAGACGAGCGATCTCTCCGGGGGCGTCGATCCGGTCGACGGCGGGGGCGCGTTCGACGCCGCCGACGTGCTCGACGCTCCGAGCGGACCTTGGGTCGATCCCGCGTGGGCCGCGCGGCGCGCGCTCGAGACGAGCCCGTCGAAGGTCACCGGCGAGCAGAGTGACTTTCCGGTGCTCGTCGATCTCACGACGCTCGAAGGCGCGACGCCGCTGCGCGCCGACGGGCGCGACGTCCGCTTCACCGCCGCCGACGGAGTCACGCCGCTCCCCCACGAGCTCGCGTCGCCACGGCTCGCGTGGGTCCGTCTCCCTGCGTTGACCGATCGCGCGGGCGCGCGGTTCTACGCCTACTACGGCAGTGACGCGGAGGCGCCGGCGGACGTCGTCGCGACATGGACCGGCCGCTACGACGGCGTCTGGCACCTCGACGAAGCGGCGCCTTCGGTCTATCGCGACTCGACCTCGAACGCCTTCGCCGGCACCTCGTTGGACGTCACCGCGGCGACCGGTCAGGTCGCCGGGGCCCAAGGATTCGCCGGCTCGCAGCGTCTCCTCCTCGGCGTCGGCGCGGCGCTCGACATGAAGGACGCCTACACGATCTCCGCCTGGGTGAACCCCGACGCGACGAGCAACAGCATCGTCATGGACGGCGACATCGGCCTCGCGGTCACGATCCGGTTCAACGGAGGATCGATCCAAGGGATCGCGTACGCCGGGTGCAGCAGCCCGAGCTGGCCGGAGTACGACGTCACGAGCCCGAAGAGCCCGCCGGCCGGCGCGTGGGTCCACCTCGCGCTCGTCACGAGCGGCGTGACGGCGTCGCTGTTCATCGACGGCGAGCCCGCGGGGAGCGAGACGTTCGCGGCGACGGAGCTCTCGGGGAGCTACGGCGGCTTGAGCCTCGGGCGTCCGCGCTGCAACAACTCCGGCTTCCGCGGAAGGATCGACGAGGTGCGCCTGACCAAGCGCGTGCTCGATCGGAGCTGGCTGCGCACCGAGGTCGAGAACCAGCGCGACCCGCGCGCGTTCGTGACCGCGCTCGCCGAAGAGAAGAGGCCGTGAGCGCGCGCGCGATCGTCTTCGCGTGCGTCGCGGCGACCGCGGCGTGCGCGAGCCCGAAGACGCCCGTCGCCGAGATCGACGTCGGTCCGCCGGTCGTGATGCTCACGCCGGAAGACGCGCCGATCGCGCTGCGACGGAGCGTCGTCGCCGATCTCTACTTCTGGCTGCGCACGAAGGTGCTCGAGGGAGAGGCGCCTCCGGCGTTCGCCGAGGCCTACGCGGCGATGCACGATCTGCGGAGCGATCTCGCGGCCGATCCGACGGCGTGGGAGGATCTGGAGGTCCCGCTCGGCGCGGTGAGCTCCGCGGCGGAGCTCGTCGCCATCTACGGCGAGCTTCCGGAGAAGAAGGACGTCGGCGGCCGCCCCGTCTCGCTCCGCAAAGACGCGCTGCGGCTCGCGCGCGCGATGGCCGGTGTCGAGGCGGCGTTCCGGCGCGGACCTCACCGCGAGCACGAAGCCGAGATCGCGCGCGCGGCTCGCGATCTCTCGCAGCGCCTCCTGCCCCACGAGGCGCGCATCCTCCGCGCGATCGAGTCCGACATGGCGATCTCGCTCCTCGTCGACGGCGAGCGCGCGAGCCGGCCGATCGTCGTCACGCTCGTCGGCGACGCGCCTTATCCCGGCATCTTCGCGGCCGACGCGCGCGGGCGCGTGATGGCGAGCTTCGTCCGTGTGAAGGGCCTCGACGGCAACGCGCTCGTCGAGACCGTCCTCCACGAGTCGCTCCACGCGATGGACGAAATGACCGTGCGCGAGTCGTCGACCGCGATGAACATGCTCCGCGCGGCGCTCGAGCGGCGCGGGCTCGGCGAGGGCGATTCGAACGTCGAGATGGCCGTGAACACGGTCACGTTCGCCGAGGCCGCGAGCCTCGTGAAGCGGTTCGTCGATCCGGCGCATCGACCGCTCGGCGAGAGCGGGTTCTACACGCTCTATCCGCCCGCGCCCGCGATCGTCGAAGCGTGGTCGCGTCGCGTCGACGACGGCGAAGCGCTCGATCACACCGCCGACGCGATCGCGGCCGCGGTGACCTCACCCTGACGTCGCCCGCGCGCACTGGATCAGGATGGCGCCGCGCTCGCGGCTGTACATCCCGCGATCCCAGTCTTCCTGCGGGGGGAGCTGCCTCACGGCGGCGCCTGCCGGCGGACCTTGCCGAGGCGCCGAGGGCTCTTCGGCGTAGTCGCGGTTGTCGGAGGACGACCCCGAGAAGGGCTCGTGGACGCTCGCGTTGCGCGTGAAGTAGTAGCCGTTGGGACAGAGCTTCTGCGCCGTGCGGTAGCAGTGCTTGTCGAGGTGACGACACGACAGCCGCTTCCACTCGCTTCCGTCGCTCGAGCGCACGTCGTCGACGCGGACGCGATGACAAGCGGCGGTGGCGATCCCGAAGACGCCGACGATGGTGAACGCGAGGAGGCTTCCGAGGCGCATCGACGTGGCAATCTGCAACCGCGGTGCCGACGTAGGGTCGAACATTTTCAGTGACTTGCACGCGCGGGGAGGGGAGGCGTGAACGCCCGGCTCCTGCCGGCGTGAACCACCGGAATGCGTCTCGCGCGCGCGGCGTTCGCCGACGATGACCGCGGAAGAGGCCTGGGCTCGCTGGTCTCGCCCCACGAGGGTCCGCGCGATCGGCGTCTTCGCCACGGCGTTCGGCCTCGCGTGCGCGCTCCCTCACGCGCTCCGCGGGGCGATCGCGTCGATCGAGAGCGCCCGCCTTTGCAGCGAGTGCATCTGCACGCACGCGACGCACGCGACCGCCGTGGTCTTCCAGCTCGTCGTCGTCGTGGATCTGTTCGCGGTCGCGGCGCTCGTCGCCGCGCGCGGGCTCTACCGCGAGCGAGCGAGCCAGGCCGCGCGGCGCTTCGACGTCGTGCCCCGCGCGCTCTCCGACCACGCGCTCTTCGTCGGCGCGGCCGCGCTCTTCGTCGCGCTCGCAGGATCCCTGACCGTCGCGCTCCTGCTCGCGGGCGTCGCCGTGAACCTGCGCCTCGACGCGTTCGTCGCCGCGCGCCGACGGAAGAGGTTCGTCGACGCCGTGCTCGTCGGTCAGGAGCCGCGCTGGTCGATCGACTCCGCGTTCGGACGCCGCGTCCTCTTCATGGCCGAGCCTCCACCGGCGAGCCCCTATCGAACGCCGATCCGCAGACATCCCGTCGCCGTTCTGTAGACCTCCTCTATGATGCGCGCGCATGGCCGAGGGCGATCGGAAGATCCCGCGCATCGTTCGCAGCCTCGGCTGGGTCTCGTTCTTCACCGACGCGTCGAGCGAGATGATCTATCCGCTCCTCCCGGCGCTCCTGAAGTCGTTCGGCGCCGCGCCGATCTGGCTCGGCGCGATGGAGGGCGTCGCCGAGGCGGTGAGCGCGTTCATGAAGTGGCGCATCGGGCCCGTGGTCGATCGCGCGCCGCGCAAGAAGCCGATCATCGTCGCCGGCTACGCGCTCGCGAACCTCTGCCGTCCGCTCATCGCGTTCACCACCGCGGGCCTGCACGTCGTCTTCCTCCGCTCGCTCGATCGGATCGGCAAGGGCATCCGCGGCGTCCCGCGCGACGCGCTCTTGGCGGAGTCGGTGCCCGCGAAGTCGCTCGCGACCGCGTTCGCGTTCCATCGCATGATGGACAACGCGGGCTCCGTCCTCGGGCCCATCCTCGCGTTCGCGCTCCTCCGCGCGCTCGAGCTGCCGCTCCGCGTCGTCATCCTCCTCTCGATCGTCCCCGGCCTGCTCTCGCTCGCCGTGCTCGTGCTCGGCGTCGAAGAGCCCGCGGCTCCTCGTGACGACGCGCCCGCAGCCCCACGCGAGGCCGCGCCCGTGGCGTTCGCGCCCGCGCTCCGGCGATATCTCTTCGTGCTCACGCTCTTCACCTTCGGCGCCTCCGCCGACTCCTTCCTGCTCCTTCGCGCGCTCGATCTGCACTTCCCCGAGGCCTGGCTGCCTCTGCTCTGGCTGACCCTCGCGGCCGCCAAGGCCGCGTCGAACATGCCGGGCGGCTGGCTCGCCGATCGCTTCGGCCGGCGCCGCACGCTCGTCGTCGCGTGGCTCTTGTATGCCGCGTTCTACGCGGCGATGCCGCACGTCAGCTCACCCATGCTCTTCGCCGCGCTCGTGGTCGGCTACGGCGCCTACTACGGCCTCGCCGAGGGCACCGAGCGCGCGATCCTCGTCGAGCACGCGCCCGTCGCGATCCGCGGCCGCGCCTTCGCCGCGATGCACGCGCTCACCGGCTTCGCGGTCCTCCCGGCGAACCTGATCTTCGGCTTCCTCTACACGCGCGACGTGAAGCTCGCGTTCACCGTCAGCGCGGCCTGCGCCGCCCTGGCGGCGGTGCTCATGGTGGCGCTCGTCGGCCCCCCGCGACCGGAAAAAAACGCTACGCTGTCCGAATGAGCGAGTTTGCGCTGAAGACGGCGCTCCCGCAGTACCTGACCCGCGAGCAGGAGAGGATCGAGAAGATCGCGGCCGCCGAGGGCCTCGACTTCTTCCCGACCGTCTTCGAGATCCTGACGTACGACCAGATGAACGAGATCGCGGCGTACGGCGGCTTCCCGAACCGCTACCCGCACTGGCGCTACGGCATGGAGTACGAGCGCCTCGCGAAGAGCTACGAGTACGGCCTCTCGAAGATCTACGAGATGGTCATCAACAACAACCCCTCGTACGCGTACCTGCTCGAGGGCAACTCGCTCACCGATCAGAAGCTCGTCATGGCCCACGTGTACGGGCACGTCGACTTCTTCAAGAACAACTTCTGCTTCCGCTCGACCGATCTCGACACCGGCGGCCGCACCACCAACCCCGGGCAGCGCCCGAAGAACTACGATCCCAACCGCCGCTGGATCGACAAGATGGCGAACCACGGCTCGCGCGTGCGCCGCCACGTCGCGCGTCACGGCATCAACAAGGTCGAAGACTTCATCGACCAGTGCCTCAGCCTCGAGAACCTCATCGATCCGCACGCGGCCTTCAGCGGCAAGCACCCGGTCAAGGATCCCGACGAAGAGGAGAAGGCGACCGAGATCCCGCGCCTCCGCGCGAAGGATTACATGGAGTCGTTCATCAACCCCGAGGAGTACCTCGAGGAGCAGCGCCAGAAGATCCAGGCGGAGAAGGAGCGCGAGAAGAAGTTCCCCGCGCGTCCCGAGCGCGACGTCCTCAAGTTCTTGATGGATCACGCGCCGCTCGAGCGCTGGGAGCGCGACATCCTCGAGATCATCCGCGAGGAGGCGCTCTACTTCGTTCCGCAGATGCAGACGAAGGTGATGAACGAAGGCTGGGCCTGCGTCAAAAGTGACACGCTCGTCTTCACGCAGGCCGGCTTGATCCCGATGGAGGCGGTCGTGGCCGGAGACTCGTCCGTCGTCTCCGACGGCGCGACGCCCCGCCACGTCTACGACCGCAACATCATCCGCGATCACGCGACGGTGAAGCTGCGCACGCGGCGCGGCCTCGAGCTCGAAGGCTCGAACAACCACCGGGTGCTGCTCGCCGACGGCCAGTGGCGCCGCCTCGACGCGCTCGCGGTCGGCGACCGCGTCCTCGTCAGCGGCGGGGCGGGCCTCTGGCCGACGGAGCCGGTGGCGATCGATTGGAGAGCGACGCCTGCGGTCACGCTCGAAGCCGTCGCGGCCGACGCGGGCGTCTCGGCGTGGACGGTCCTTCGGCACCGCGCCGGAAGGCCGACGCGCAGCGCCGCGCGGATCGACGCGGCGCTCGTTCGCTACGAAGCGCAGGGAACGCAAGTGATCCCGGCGCGCGCGATGCGCGACGACATCGCGCTTCCGGCGAGCATGACCGAGCAGCTCGCGGCGTTCCTCGGTTACCTGATCGGCGACGGCCACATCAGCCTGGTCAAGCGCCATTTCGGCCTCACGACCGGCGACGAGGCGCAGGCGATCGCCTTCGCGAAGTTGGGCGAGGATCTCTTCGGTCTCACGCCGCGCATCAAGCCCGACGGCGGTCGCGTCCGCGTCCTCTTCCACGCGCAGCTCGTCTCGCAGTTCTTGATCGAAGCGCTCGGGCTCACGAGCGGGCCGAGCGCGCCGCAGAAGAGCATTCCGCGCGCCGTGCTGCGGTCGCCCGAGGCCGTCGTGCGGTCGTTCCTCCGGGCGTACTTCGACTGCGACGGTCACGCCGGGCCTTCGGGCGTCATCCTCTCGACGACGAGCGACGCGCTCGCCGAGCAGACCCAGCTCCTGCTGCTCAACTTCGGCGTCCTGAGCCGCCGGCGTCGCGCGAAGGACGGCTGCTGGCGCGTGCAGATCCAGGGCGAGTCGGCGGAGGTGTTCTCGCGCCGCGTCGGTTTCGGGCTCGTGCGCAAGCAGCGGGCGCTCGACGCGTACGTCACCGATCGTCGCTGGTTCAAGGAGGAGGAGTGGGACGACGAGATCGTCTCCCTCGAGCCTTCGCGCGCCGACGTCTACGACATTTCGGTGCGTGACACGCATCGTTACGCGGCGGCCGGGCTCGTCAACCACAACTCGTATTGGCACTCGAAGCTCATGACGACGAAGATCTTGGATGCGTCCGAGATCATCGACTACGCGGACAACAACGCGGGCGTACTCGCGACGTCGGGCGGACGCTTGAACCCGTACAAGCTCGGCGTCGAGCTCTATCGGAACATCGAGGAGCGCTGGAACCGCGGGCAGTTCGGCAAGGAGTGGGAGGAGTGCGACGACCTCGACGCGAAGAAGCACTGGAACCTTCGCCTCGATCTCGGCAAGCAGAAGATCTTCGAGGTGCGCGCGCTCTACAACGACGTCACCTTCATCGACGAGTTCCTCACGCCCGAGTTCTGTCGTGACCACAAGCTCTTCAGCTTCTCGTGGTCGAACCGCAACGAGCGCTACGAGATCGAGACGCGCGAGTTCAAGGCGGTCAAGGAGAAGCTCCTCTTCCAGCTCACGAACGCGGGCAACCCGTTCATCTACGTCGAAGACGCGAACTACGACAACCGCGGCGAGCTGCTGCTCAAGCACGATCACCAGGGCATCGATCTCCGCGCCGACTACGCGCGCGAGGTCATGAAGAGCCTCGTGCGCGTGTGGAAGCGGCCGGTGAACCTGCTCACGCTCGTCGAGGGCAAGCAGGTGATGATCCGCTTCGACGGACGCGAGCACTCGACAAGGCACATGCGGCCCTGACATGGAGGCGTCGGTGAGCGACGAGGGCGAGGGCGAGCAGCGCGGGTTCGTGCGCGACGCGGGCCACTGGCTCTTCAAGCTGTCGCCCGCGGAGTGGATCCGCGCGGGGCTCGCCGATCTCGAGCGCGCGGAGCGAGCCTACGCCGCGCGCAACGCGCGCGCGGGGCTCGCGGGCGCGCGCCGCGCCGCGGGCATGGCGCTCAACGGCGCGCTCATCGTCGAGCCGAACGACGCTTGGGGCCGCTCGTACGTCGATCACCTCGCGGCGCTCGCCCGCGATCCCCGCGCGCCCGAGCGCGTGCGCGAAGCCTGCAGGGAGCTGACCGCACCGACGCTCCCGGGGCCGGGGAGCCTCGTCGCGCTCCGACTCTCGAAAGATTCGTCGAAGGCCGACGAGCGCGTGCTCGAAGCCGCCCGCGACGTCATCGCCCACGCCTACGCGATCGTGAGGCGTCAAGAGCCATGAGAACCCGCGCTCCGCTCCTCGCACTCGCCTTCGCCCTCACCGCCTGCGCCCCGCCGGACAAACCCGTCGCGATCCCCGCCGCCGTCCCCGACGCCCCTGCGCCCGCGCCCGCGCCCGCCCCCGCGCCCGCGCCCGCGCCCGCGCCCGCACCCGCGCCTGCGAGTGAGCCGCCGCTCCCTCCCGCCAAGCCCACGACGATCTCCCTCGCCCGCACCGGCGACGAGAAGCTCGACGCGATCCTCGCGCGCGGCGACAAAGCCTTCGAAGACGGCGCCTTCGACAAAGCGCTCGAGATCTACAAGCAAGCCATGACCGCGGCGCCCCGTCGCGCCGCGCCCGTCGTCGGCTCCGCGCGCACGCGCGCCGCGAAGGCGAGCCCGAGCCTCGGCTTCGCCGCCGCGGAGAAGAACGGCGAGGTCTTCGCGGCCTCCAAGGATCTCAAGCGCGCCGCCGACATGGAGCCGACGTTCGGCCCCGCGCAGGTCGAGCTCGGTCGCGCGTACCTCCTCCTCGGCGACGGTCCTCAGGCCGAGGCCGCCCTCCGCAAGGGCGCGCGTCTCCTGCCCGATGACGCCGAGGCGCACTCCGCCCTCGGCGTGGCGCTCCTCGCGACCGGAAAGTCCGAAGAGGCGCTCGCCGAGCTCACGCGCGCGCGCGAGCTCGATCCCGGGAGCGCGGCGCGTCGCGGCAACCTCGGGACGGTCCTCTTCATGCGCGGCAAGGTCGCCGAGGCCATCAAGGAGTACGAGATCGAGGTGCGTCTCTCGCCCGACGACGCGCGCGCCCACTCCGATCTCGGCACGGCGCTGCTCGCGCAGAGCGACTTCGGGCGGGCGATCCCCGAGCTCCGTCGCGCGATCGAGCTCGATCCCAAGCGCGCCACGTTCCGATCGAACCTCGGCTACGCCTTGCAGCTCTCGGGCAAGCTCCCCGAGGCCGTCAGCGAGTACCGCGAGGCCATCCGGCTCGACGGCAAGCTCGCGAGCGCGTGGATCAACCTCGCGACCGCGCTCGCGCGCGATCCCAAGACGCGCGGCGAGGCGCGGCAGGCGCTCAAGACCGCAGGCGGTCTCGACCCTTCCGACCCACGCGTGAAGGCGAATCTCGAAGAGCTCGACGCGCTCGAGAAGAGCAGCCCGCCGCGGCCCTAAATGAACGAGCACGATTCTGCAACAGAATCGCTCCGCGATGAGCCTCCCCGATTCGCCTTCGGCGAACGTCGTGCTTCGCACGACGGCGAGAGGACGAGCGAGCGAAACGTTCGTCTCGACCCGCGCGAAGCACGGTTCGCCGAAGGCGACGCGGGGAGGCTCGGCGGCGAAGCCGACGAGGGGGACGCAGTGACGCAGTCCCCACCTGAGTCAGGCGAATTCCGACGCGCATGATTCTGTCTCGGAATCATGCGCGTCGATCTAGGTGACCGCGTCGTGACACGGGGATTTTACAAGCACGTTCGGTACGTTGGCGTCGATGCTTCGCGTGCTCGTTCAAACGTGCGAGATCGCTTGCAGGATCCAAGTTGACGTCGCGAACCACGTTCCCGTAGGCTGCGCCCAACTCGCGCTTGGTCAGTCGGCGAAGGCCGCGATCGTTCCCGAGGCTGTTGCAGTTCGTTTCAGTGGAAGTGGAGGCTCCCGATGGCAGTGGGCAAGGTGAAGTGGTTCAACGACGAGAAGGGCTGGGGCTTCATCAAGCAGGACAACGGTGCCGACGTGTTCGTGCACTACTCCCAGATCTCCGGTGATGGTCGTCGTCGTCTCTTCGAGGACGAGACCGTCGAGTTCGAGATCAAGGAGGGTCCGAAGGGCCTCCAGGCGATCAACGTCGTCCGCCAGAACCCCCCGATGAACGCCTGAGAGAGAACCTCTCTCGCACGAGCGCCTGCTCCCTCCGGGGGCAGGCGCTTCGTCGTTTAACGGCGGTCACGCGACCCGCGGCACCGACTCGACGCGGAAGACTTCGCGCTCCGGATCGAGGACGTGCGCCTCGACCTTGCCGATCGCGCCGCTCTCCTCGATCTCGTAGAGGTTGAAGCCGGCCATCTTGTGCTCGTTCTCGTGCACGAGCGACGCGCTCGTGGCGCCGATCGCGAGCAGCTCGCCGAGAGGCGTGCCGAGCGAGCGCTGCCGCCGCACGTGGAGGTGCCCGTGAAGCAGGAGCCCGCGCGGAACCACCGACAGCGTTTCGATGAGCGCGTCGGCGTCCCAGAGGCCCTCGGCGAACGTCTTGAGCTTCGACGGCGGGTTGTGGATCGGGTGGTGGAGGATGATGACCGGCGTGCGCCGCTTCACTTCGTCGTGAGCGAGGATGCGACGGAGCGCCTCGATCTGCGCGCTGCCGAGCTCGCCCGAGGCCATGAGCGGCGGGCGCGGCACGGCGCTCGAGAGGCCGATGATCGCGGCGGGGCCCCGCAGCTTCACGAACGGGAAGTGTCCGAGCGGGATCTCGGCCGACAGCTCGGGCAGATCGCTCGCCACGTAGCCGCGGAACGAGCGCGTGAAGCGCCGATCGCGGAGGGCCCCGCGCGTGTAGAGGTCGTGATTGCCCGGCACGACGCTGACGCGATCCTCGTGCAGGCCGAGCTCGTCTTCGAGCAGTCGCTTGACCGCGTCGAACTCCTGCTCGAGCGCGAGGTTCGTGAGGTCGCCCGTGATGACGACGTGATCGACCTTCGCCTTCGTGATCTCGCGCGCGATCGTGCGAACGTGCACCGACTTGTGCTTGTGACCGCGCTTGAGCCTCAGGTTCACCCAGCCGGTGAAGCGCTTGTTGAAGAAGCGGTGCGTCGCGACGCCGTCGAGCGCGAGCACGTGCAGATCGGAGAAGTGCGCGATGCGCATGCCCGCTCAGCCTAGCGCGCCGAGCCGTCGTACGCGCAGCGGAAACCGATCTCGGGGGTGGCGAAGGGCCACGCGCGGCGCGCGGCGGTGCGCTGCTCGTGCGCGCCCTGGCGATAGGAGCCGCCGCGAAACACGTGACCGTAGCGGCCGTAGGGCGGCCCTTTGGGGTTCACCTGCGCGCCGCGGCCGTAGCCGTACTGATCCTCGTCGCGCTCGTACCAGTCGGCGACCCACTCGGCGGCGTTGCCCGCCATGTCGAGCAGCCCGGTCGGCGTGGCGCCGTCGGGGAACGATCCGATGGGCGCGAGCCCGATGAAGCCGTCGCGCCCGTCGGTGTCGTCGACCGCGAGGGCGCCGTGGTTCGAGAGGTGCGGGTTGTAGAGATCGCCCCACGGGAACATGCGGCCGCCGCGGCCGCGCGCGGCGAACTCCCACTCGGCTTCGGTGGGCAGGCGCCCGCCGATCCACGAGCAGTACGCCGCGGCGTCTTCCCACCGCACCATCGTGACGGGATAGTCGGGCTGGTCGAAGCGCGCGTCGCCGCTCGGGAAGCCCGGAGGTGCGCACGCGCCTGCGGCGACGCACCGCGCGTAACGCCTCACGGGGACCTCGGTGCGGTCGATCTCGAAGTCGCTCAGCGTGACCTCGTGCGCGTGGCCCTCGGCGCGGATCCAGGGGCTGATGTCGTCGGCGCCGTCGGTGCATCGCCACCCGAGCGGCTCGCGTTGACAGAGCTTCGTGGCGCGCTCCCATTCGCTCGGCACCGACCCCATCACGAAGCGCCCGCCGGCGATGCGCACGCGGCGCTCGAGCGGCGGACGGAGCACGACGATGCCGTCGGCGGGCGCGCGGAAGGGCGCGGGCGGGAGGCCGAGCCAGAGCGTCTCGATCTTCGGAGGCCGCCGCCCGCCCTCGAGCCCGAAGAGCGCGCTCTCGCCGTTGGCGGCGGCCGAGGCGCTCATCGCGGCGACGAGCACGAACGCGGGGACCGCCGCCATCGATCTAGCCCGTGAGGATGCGCATGGGGTGCTCGATGAGCGCGCGCAGCTCGGCGAGGAACGCCGCGCCGACCGCGCCGTCGATCACGCGGTGATCGCACGAGAGCGTCATGCCCATCTTCTTGCCCGGCTTCACCACGCCGTCTTTGACCACGGGCTCGCTGCGGGCTTGGCCCACCGCGAGGATCGCCCCTTCGGGAGGGTTGATGACGGCGGAGAACTCGTCGATGCCGAACATGCCGAGGTTGGAGATGGAGAAGGTGCCGTCGCTCATCTCTTCGGGCTTGAGCTTCTTCGCGCGTGCGCGCGCCGCGAGGTCGCGCACCTCGCGTGCGATGGCAACCACGCTCTTCTGGTCGGCATTCCTGAGCACGGGCGTGACGAGCCCGTCGGGGATCGCGACCGCGACCGAGATGTCGACCCGCTTGTGGACGAGGATCACGTCGTCGGCGAACTGCGCGTTGCACTCGGGCACGCGCACGAGCGCGGCGGCGACGGCCTTGATGATGAGGTCGTTGAGGCTGACCTTGAGGGGCTTGTCGCCTTCGGGCGCGCCGTTCTTGCGCTCGCCGCCCGCGAGCTCGGCGTTGATGCCCTCGCGCAGCTCGACGAGCGCTTCGGCGTCGACGTCGATCGTCAGGTAGAAGTGCGGAACCGTCTGCTTCGACTGCGAGAGCCGGCGCGCGATCGTCTTGCGCATCGGCGAGAGCGGCCTCACCTCGGGCTCGGCGAGCGAGACGGTCGCGAGGCCGCCGCTCGGACGCGCGAGCGCCGTCGCGTCGCGGCCTCCGCCGTCGCGCTGGGTCGACGGCGCGCTCGCGCCGATCGCCTCGAGATCCGCGGGGACGATCCGCCCGTGCTCGCCCGTGCCTTGCGCGCTCGCCAGATCGATCCCTCGCTCGCGCGCGATGCGCCGCACGTAGGGCGACGCGAGCACGCGGCCGTTCGTCGTGGCGCCGACCTCGCTCGGCTCGGGGATGACCTCGGTCCGCGTCAGGAGGTTCTTCACGACGGCGCCGTGCGCGGGCTGCGCGCGCGGGGCCGGCGGCATCGTGTCTTTGGTGGCGCGAGCCTCTCGGGGCGCTTCTTCTTTCTTCGGCGCTTCTTTCTTCGGCGCTTCTTCCTTCGGCGCTTCTTCCTTCGGCGCCTCTTTCTTTGGCGCGCCACCTCCGGCCTCGGCGACGAGCGCGGCGACGTCTTCGCCCGGGTTGCCCAGGATCGCGACCGCCTGGCCGAGCTTCACGTTCGTTCCCGCGGGCACGAGGATCTTCAGCAGCGTTCCCTTGTCGAACGCGCGAAACTCCATCGTCGCCTTGTCGGTCTCGACCTCGGCGAGCAGGTCGTCGACGTTGATCGCGTCGCCTTCGTTCTTGTGCCACGTCTGGAGGACGCCTTCCTCCATCGTCGGCGACAGCTTGGGCATGTCGAGGATCTTCGCCATCGCTCAGGAGTCTCCGCTCTCGCGCTTGCCCCGGCTCACCACGCGCTTGACCGCCGCGATGACGCGGTCGGGCTGCGGCATGCAGAGCTGTTCGAGCTTCGCGTTGTAGGGCATCGGTACGTCGAGCTGGGCGACGCGCAAGATCGGCGCGTCGAGCGAGTCGAACGCGAGGCGCTGGATGCGATCGGCGATCTCCGCGCCGACGCCTCCGTAGGGCCACCCCTCGTGGACGACCACGCAGCGGTGCGTCTTCGCCACCGACTGCACGATGGCGGCCTCGTCGAGCGGGCGCAGCGATCGCAGATCGACGATCTCGACCGAGATCCCGTCTTTCTCGAGCGCGGCGGCGGCCTCGATCGCGACGTGCGTCATGCGCGAGTAGGTGATGATCGAGCAGTCGGTTCCCTCGCGCACGACGTTGGCCTCGCCGATCGGGATGACGTCGAGATCGTCGGGCACCTCGCCCTTCACCGAGTAGAGCGTCTCCGACTCCATGAAGAGGACGGGGTTGTCGTCGCGGATCGCCGCCTTCATGAGGCCCTTCGCGTCGGCGGGGAACGCCGGCGCGACGACCTTCACGCCCGGGATCGACGCGTAGAAGTGCTCCATCGCGTGCGAGTGCTGGCTGCCCACCTGCCGCGCGCTCGCGTTCGGCCCGCGGAACACGATGGGGCAGGTGAACTGACCGCCCGACATCTGCCGGATCTTCGCCGCGTTGTTGAGGATCTGATCGAACGCGACGGCGGAGAAGTTCCACGTCATGAACTCGATGATCGGCCGGAGGCCGACCATCGCGGCGCCGACGCCGACGCCCGCGAAGCCGCCCTCGGCGATGGGCGTGTCGATGACGCGGCGCTCGCCGAACTTCTCGAGCATGCCCTCGCTGACCTTGTAGGCGCCCTGGTAGTGGCCGACCTCTTCGCCCATGAGAAAGACGCGCTCGTCCCTCTCCATCTCCTCGATCATCGCCTCGCGCAGAGCTTCTCGGAATCGAATCGTGCGTGCCATGGGTGTCCCGGGGGGCCGGGCGCGAACACTGCCACTGGAGGAAGGTCGCGCCAAGCGCACATTACATAGTCTTGAGATCGACGCGATGCGCCGCAGCGCTGCTCTCGCGAGAGCTCTGCGCGTGCATCGCGCGGCGGCTCACGCCGCGAACGGTCCGTCGTACGTCGTGCTCTCGAGCAGCGACGGATCGGGCTCGGGGCTCTCGTTCGCGAACTTCACCGCGTCCGCCACTTCCTTCTCGACGTCGTCCTCGAGCGCCTTCAGCCGGCCTTCGCCGTAGCCCTCGTCGACGAGCCTCGTGCGCGCACGGTGAAGCGGATCCTTCTTCTTCCGCTCCTCGAGCTCTTGCTGCGTGCGGTACTTGGCCGGGTCGCTCATCGAGTGGCCGCGGAAGCGGTAGGTGCGGACCTCGATCAGCGTCGGGAGCGACATCTCCCGTGCGCGCTGCACGGCCTCGCCGATGCGCTGCTCGACCTCGAGCACGTCTTCGACGAAGAAGCGGTCACGGTCGATGCCGTAGCCGAGCGCCTTCATCGAGACGTCCTCGACGCTCATCGTGCGCGAGAGCGGCGTGCCCATCGAGTACTCGTTGTTCTCGCAGATGAACACGATCGGGAGCTTCCACAGCGCCGCGAGCGACACGCCCTCGTGGAAT
>JAHBWD010000055.1 GCA_019637175.1 Labilithrix sp.
GATCTTCTCCGCCCGCGACCAGCGCCGGCGCCGGATCTTGATCCGGGCTCGAGCGAAACTCCGTGACCGTCGCGCGCGCGCGCCGCGTTCCGAGGCCGAGCTTCAGATCTTCGATGATGCCGGTCGAGAGATCGCCGACCCACGTGCTCGGCACCTGCGCGCCGCCGAGGAGACGGCCGCCGACGACCATGAAGTGCCGCCCGAAGACGCCGATGGCGCCGTCGGTGCGCCGCTGGACGTCGCGGTTGAGCCGGCAGCTCTCGCCGCCGGGCCAGACGAGCACGTTGATCGGACCCGACGGCGGTACCTCGGCGGTGCCGCGCCAGTCGACGTTCTCGAGCACGCCGGGCAGCGAGACGTCGACGATGAGCGATCGGGTGTTGCCGGGGAGGGCCGGAAGCTCGGTGCCCACGTCGCGGAGCCAGAGCGACGAGATCGCCGCCTTCGCCGCGGGCAGGTCGAAGTCGCCGTGGCCGTAGATCACCGAGAACGCGTCGCTCTGGCTGACCGGGCAGGCCCTCGGCGCGTAGACGACGATCGGCCGCTCTTCGATGATCGGATCCGGCGTGCACGCCGCTCCTCCGATCGCGACGGCCGTGAAGAAGCCTACGGCGGGCGCGCGCATCCGAAGCCAATCCATCCCACATGCAGTGTAGAGGTGAGCGCGGACGCGGCGCAATCGCGCGCGGCGGCGCGGTTGGGTGGTGGGGGCATGCTCCCCGTGGCGGGGGCTTCTAGCCTCACCCCGAGTCGGGCTGATACGCTTCCGATTGGCTTGTATCCGCAGGTCTTCGGCAAGTACGTCCTCGAGCGCGAGCTCTCACGAGGCGGCATGGCCCGCGTCGTGCTCGCGACGTTGAGGGGCGCGGGCGGCTTCGAAAAGAAGCTCGTCGTGAAGCAGATCCGCGACGAGCTCTCCTTCGACTCGCAGTTCGTGCGCCGCTTCGTCGAGGAAGCGAAGACGACCGTCGCCCTGAGCCACCCGAACATCGTTCCGGTCTACGAGCTCGGCGTCGAGCAGGGGACGTACTTCCTCGCGATGGAGCTCGTCGAGGGGTGCAGCATCGCGGAGCTCGTTCGCGAACGCGACGCCGACGGCAAGAAGCGCGTGCTCACGCCCGAAGAGGGCGCGTACGTGGGCATGGAGGTGTGCCGCGCGCTCGACTACGCGCACCGGCGGATGAAGGTCGTCCATCGCGACATCACGCCGCGCAACGTGATGCTCGACGAAGAAGGCCAGGTGAAGCTGATCGACTTCGGCATCGCCGCGCCCGCCCTCGTCGCCGGGCACGAGATCCTCGGATCGCCGGGCCACATGCCGCCCGAGCAGGTCGAGGGCAAGGAGCTCGGCCCGCCGACGGACATCTTCGCGATCGCCGTGCTGCTCATGGAAGCGTGGAGCGGCATCGCGCCGTTCCGCCGGGCGACGCCGGAGGAGTGCGACGAGGCGATGCGCGCCCCGCACCCGCGGCCGAGCGACTACGACCCTCGCCTCATCCCGCTCGACGACGTGATCACGCGAGCGATGAAGCTCGATCCGAAGCAGCGGCAGCAGGACGCGAGCGCGCTCGGGCGCGCGCTTCGATCGTTCTTGCAGGGAACGGACGTCGGCGACATCGCGCGCGCGCTCGGCGATCGCGTCCGCGAGCTGCGAGAGAACGCGACCGACTCCGAGCCGAAGTCGTCGCACGCCGCGATGCGCGCGACCAACCCGAGCCACGGCGATCTCGGCACGCAGACGTTCGCCGCGCGCGACGAGGCGATCCGATGGTCGAGGCCGCCGGCCGCCGAGATCGACGAGGGGCCGGCGGTCAGCACGCGTAAGCTCCCCGAGGCCTCGCCTTCGTCGCCGGACTTCGGCGCGAGCGACGAGTATCCGTCGCTCTCGCGTCCTCGGCGCGAAGAGATCGGCGAGCAAACGCCGGTGAGCCAGCGCACGCCGGTCTCGGTCGCTCGTCGCGGCGATCCGAACGATCCCGTGATGTCGATCCCCACGCCGCTGATGGTCGAGCCGGTGGGCGCGATCGAAGAAGCGGTGCTCCGCGCCGCGCGCGCCGATCGGGCGCGCGCCAAGCGCAACGATCGAAGCGACACGATCGCGACGCGTCCGCTCGAGACGCCGATCGACGCGAGCCGTCCTTCGAAGCCCTCGCAGCGATCGCGCGCGTTGCTCCCGATTGTCCTCGTCGTCGCGGTCGGCGTCGGCGGCGGCTTCGCGTGGCGCGCGCGATCGAACGCGGTCGGGCCCGAGGTTCGAGCTCCGTCGACGGCGACGGCGCCGGCGCCCACGGCGGTGACGCCGAGCGCGACCGTGAGCGCGGCCGTGCCGGTCGTGAGCGCCGCGCCGGAGGCACCGCCGAGCGCTGCGATCGTGATCGCCACGCCACACGTCGCACATCCGACGACGAGCGCGTCCACCCAGCCTCCCGCGGAGAAGGCGGGCAAGGCGATGGTGGCGTTCCTCGGCGATCCGGGGACGCGCGTGTCGATCGACGGCGTCGCGCGCGGCAGCTGTCCGGTGCGCCTCTCGCTCGACCCGGGGCAACACGACGCACGCTTCACCTTCGATCCGACGGGCGAGAGCCACAGCATCGGCTTCCGCGCGCGCGCGGACGAGAAGCTCACCGTGCGCGCGGAGTTCACGGGCGCGACGCCCACGGTGAAGATCATCCGCTGATCGTGCGCGCGACGTGGCGCCTTGTCGCTCCCGAGGTTGCGGCGCGGGTGCTACGCGAACAGTGTGCACGGTGAAGATCTGCTCCGAGCGCTCGCCGTCGTGGCCTCCGCGGCCGCACTGACGGCGATCGTATGTCAGCGGCTGCGCCAGCCCCTCGTGCTCGGCTACATCCTCGCCGGGCTCGTCGTCGGACCACACCTGCCCGTGCCGCTCGTCGCCGATCCCGGCACCGTGCACACGCTCTCCGAGCTCGGCGTCATCCTCCTCATGTTCTCGCTCGGGCTCGAGTTCAGCTTGCGCAAGCTGATCCGCGTCGGCCCGGGCGTGACGCTCACCGCCGTCATCCAGTGCAGCCTGCTCGTGTGGCTCGGCTTCGTGACCGGCCGCGCCTTCGGCTGGACCACGCTCGAGAGCCTCTTCACCGGCGCGATCATCGCGATCTCGAGCACGACCATCATCGCGAAGGCCTTCGAAGAGCAGAAGGTCGGAGGGCGCCTCCGGGAGCTCGTCGTCGGCGTCCTCATCGTCGAGGATCTGATCGCCATCCTCATGATGGCCGTCCTCACGACGATCGCGACCGGCGCCGGCCTCTCGCCGCTCTCGCTCGGCAAGACCGCGGCGCGCCTCGGCGCCTTCTTGGTCGCGCTCGTGGTCATCGGCCTCTTCGTCGTTCCCCGCGCGATCCGGAAGATCGTCGCGCTCGGCCGACCCGAGGTGACCACGGTCGCGAGCGTCGGGCTCTGCTTCGCGATCGCGCTGCTCGCGCGCGAGCTCGGCTACTCGGTCGCGCTCGGCGCGTTCCTCGCCGGCTCGCTCGTCGCCGAGTCGGGCGAAGAGAAGCTCGTCGAGCAGCTCGTGCAGCCGCTCCGCGACGTGTTCGGCGCGGTGTTCTTCGTCTCCGTCGGCATGATGTTCGATCCGGCGCTCATCGCGCAGCATTGGCTGCCCATCGTCGTTCTGACGCTCGTCGTCGTCATCGGCAAGATCGCGAGCGTGTCGTTCGGCGCGTTCGTCGCGGGCAACGGCGTGCGAACGTCGGTGCAGACGGGCATGAGCCTCGCGCAGATCGGCGAGTTCTCGTTCATCATCGCCGGCCTCGGTCTCTCGCTGAAGGCGACCGGCCCCTTCCTCTTTCCGATCGCCGTCGCCGTCTCCTCGATCACGACGCTGATCACGCCGTGGCTCATTCGCGCCTCCGGCCCCGTCGCCGAGTGGATCGATCGCGAGCTGCCGCGGCCGCTCCAGACCTTCGGCGCGCTCTACGCGAGCTGGCTCGAGCGCCTCCGGCGCAGCGAGGCCGAGGTCTCGTCGCAGCGCTTGCTCGTGAGGCGCCTCGTGCGGATGCTCGCGATCGACGCCGTGGCCCTCGTCATCGTCGTCCTCGTGACGGCGCTCGCGAGCGACGGCGCCTACACGCACCTCGTCGAGCGGCGTGAGCTGTCGCCGATCGCCGCGCGCGCGCTGGTGATCGCGTCGGTGGCGATCCTCGCCGCGCCGTTCTGCGTCGGCATCCTGCGCGTGAGCCGGAAGCTCGCGCTGGTCCTCGCGAGGGCGGCGCTGCCGCTCTCGCCGCAAGGCGTCGATCTGGGCGCCGCGCCGCGCCGATCGCTCGTCATCACGTTGCAGCTCGGGCTCCTGCTGATGGTGGGCACGCCCATCGTCGCGATCACGCAGCCGTTCCTCCGCGGCTTTCACGGCGCCGAGCTCCTGTTCCTCGGCGTGCTCGCCCTCGCGGTGGCGTTCTGGCGGAGCGCCGCGAACCTCCAGGGCCACGTTCGCGCGAGCGCGCAGGTCCTCGTCGAGGCGCTCGCCCGTCAGACCGCGGAGCCGAAGGAGGAGAAGCCGCCGCCGGTCGTGACGCTCCTCGACAGCTTGGGCGAGCCCGTGGCCGTCGAGCTCGCGCCCGAGGCGCCCGCGGTCGAGCGAACGCTCGCCGAGCTGAACCTGCGCGGCGCGACGGGCGCGACCGTCCTCGCGATCACCCGCGGGACCGAGTCGATCGTCGTTCCGTCGGCGCGCGAGCGCCTGCACGCCGGCGACGTCCTCGTCGTCGCGGGCAGCCGCGAGGCGATCGAAGCCGCGCGGCTCGTGCTCGCAGGGACCTGAGCGCCGCGCCTTCTCCCGTCAGCGCGCGTGGTATTCTCTCGCCATCGTGACCGACGTGATGTCGCAAGTCCATTAGCATCGACGCGAATGGAAGAGCGTCTCGAGTCTCGCGGGGGCCACGGCGTCCTCTACGCGCTCTTTCTCTTCTCGGGAGCGAGCGGCCTCATCTATCAGGTCGTCTGGGTTCGCCAGTTCGCGAACGTCTTCGGGAACACCGTGTACTCCGCGGCTGCGGTCACCGCGGTGTTCATGAGCGGGCTCGGCCTCGGCGGCTACTTCGGCGGGCGCTGGGCGGATCGCCTCTTCGCGAGGCGCGCCGCAGGGCCGCTCGCGGCCTACGCGCGCGTCGAGCTCGCGATCGCCGCGCTCGGCGGCGCGCTCGCGCTCGTTCTCCCGCGCCTCGAGGGTCTCTCGGCCGCCATCTCACGCTACGCGGTCGGCGAGGGAGGTTGGCTCGAGATCTCGCTCGGATCGTCGATCGCGCGCTGCGTCGTCGCGGTCGCGTTGCTCGCCCCGGTGACCTCGCTCATGGGCGCGACGCTGACGTTGCTCATCCGGCACGTCGTCGGGAGCGACGTCGGCAGCGCCGGCTTCAAGATCGGCGTCCTCTATGCGGTCAACACCGCGGGCGCGGCTTGCGGGTGCGTCGCGACCGATCTCCTCCTCATCCCAGCGGTCGGCCTTCGCGCGACGCAGCTCGTCGCCGTCGCGCTCAACCTGGTGGCCGCGCTCGGGGCGGTCAGGCTCGCGTCGGTCGCGGTCGCTCCCGTCGTCCCCGCCGAGATCGCCGAAGGCGCCGCGCCGGCCACGGTGGACGACGTCCGCGAGCGTCGTTCGTTCGTCGCGCTCGCCGCCGCGCTCGTTCTCACCGGGTTCGTCGGGATGGCGTTCGAGATCGTCTGGTTCCGCCACTTGACGTCGATCGTCGGTCCCTTCCGCTACGTGTTCTCGATCATGCTCGCGATCATCCTCGTCGGGCTCTGGGTCGGCTCGGCGCTGGGAGGGCTCGCTCACCGTCGCTTCGGGCGGCCGCTGTTGCTCCTCGGGATCGCGCAGGCCGCGCTCGTCGTCGTCGCGCTGGGCGCGCTGCTCTCGATCACGCGCGACGGGTTCTTCGAGTCGCTCGCGCAGATCCATGCCTGGGCGGACGGGCGCGCTCCCTGGCTCCAGGCCCTCGCGGCCTACTGGCCGCCGGCGAAGCCGATCCTCGCGTGCTGCGCCGCTCCTTCGATCCTGATGGGGACCGTCTTCCCGCTCGCGAACGCTCACGCGCAGCGCGTCACCGCCGTCGTCGGGGCGCGCGCCGGCGTGCTCTACCTCGCGAACACCGCGGGTGCCGTGCTCGGTTCGCTCGTCGTCGGGTTCGTCTTCCTCCCGTCGCTCGGGACGCAGCGCACGATCTTCGCGGTCGCCGCCTGCGCGGTCGCGGCGCTCGCGCCGCTCGTCGTCGCGGTCGACGAGATCGATCGCGCGGCGGCGCGACGTCTCCGACGAGGCCTGTTCGCCTGCGCCGGCGTAGGCCTCGTCGCCCTCGCCGCGTTCGGCGGCGTCCCGCCCGACGCGCTCCTCCGTCAGGTGGTTCCGACGCCACCGGAGGGCTCGAAGACCCTCGCCGCGCGAGAAGGGATCGGCGAGACGGTCGCCGTGGTCGAGACGGCCAAGGGCCGCGATCTCCACACCAACGGGCATCCGATGTCCGCCAACGACGTCGGCAGCCAGCGTTACATGCGCCTCTTCGCGCACGCCCCGCTCCTCCTCATGGATCGACCGCGCGACGTCGCGGTGATCTGCTTCGGCGTCGGCAACACCCTGAGCGCGGCGTTGCTCCACGACGAGATCGAGCGCGCCGATCTGATCGACGTCTCGCGCAACGTCCTCTCGCACGCGCACTGGTTCGCGGCGACCAACCGCGACGCCCTTCGGCATCCCAAGGTCCGGGTTCACGTCAACGACGGGCGGCAGCACCTGCGCATGATGGCGCCGGCCTCCTACGATCTCGTCACGCTCGAGCCGCCTCCGATCGCGCACGCCGGCGTCGCGTCGCTCTACTCGCGCGAGTTCTACGAGCTCGCGCGGAGCCGCCTTCGCCACGGTGGGATGATGACGCAGTGGCTCCCGCTCGCGCACCTCACCGCCGACCTCACGGCGTCGCTCGTCCGCGCCTTCGTCGACGTGTTTCCCGTGTCGGTCCTCCTCGCCGGAAGCCCGCCCGAGCTTCTCCTGCTCGGCGTCAACGGCGACGAAATCGCCGCCGACCCGGCGAAGATCGAGGCAAAGCTCTCGGCAGCGCCCGCGGTCGCCGCCGAGCTCCGGACGATCTTCGTCGACGATCTCGACGATCTGCTCGGGACGTTCGTCGCATCGGCGGCCACGTTGCGGCGGATCACGGCTCGCGCCGAGCCGATCACCGACGACGCGCCGCGGATGGAGTATCAACCTCCGCGCGCGCAGCAGCGCCCGGGCGGGATCCTCGACGTCTTTCACCCGAACGATCCGGCGGCGTGGTGCCCGGCTTGCCTCGACGGGCGCGCGCCCGACGTTCACCTCGTTCCGTATCTCGAGGTGATGAAGCGGCTCTACGCGTCTGGCGTCTTCTGGAACCGGACGCCGGTCAACGTCACGATCAGCGCGCGCGGCATGGAGGCCGTCGGGCGGAGCCGCTACCTCAAGACGTGGCTCGGCGTACCCGTGTCGCCTTAGGCCTTGGAACGAAGCGCGTCGTGCTCGAGGTCGCGCGTCGCGCGCAATCTTGTCGCTCCCGGACGTCGGGCGCGAGTCCCAAGTTGTGCGCATGTGCGGCATCGCAGGCTGGGTGGACTTCGAGCGTGATCTCACGCGATCGGAAGACGTCGCGCGGGCGATGACCGCCACCATGGCGCGCCGTGGTCCCGACGACGAAGGGCTGTGGCTCGCGCCCCACGCCGCGATGGGGCATCGGCGGCTCGCCGTCATCGACATCGAGGGCGGCCGTCAGCCCATGGTCGCGGTGGGAGACGACGGGCAGACGCTCGCCGTCCTGGTCTACAGCGGTGAGGTCTACAACTTCACCGAGCTGCGCGCCGAGCTCGAGGCGCGAGGTCATCGATTTCGCACGCGCAGCGACACCGAGGTCGTCTTGCGCGCCTACCTCGAGTGGGGAGAGGAGCTCGCCTCGAGGCTCAACGGGATGTTCGCGTTCGCCGTCTGGGATCCGCGGCGCGAGGAGCTGCTCCTCGTTCGCGATCGGATGGGCGTCAAGCCGCTCTACTACTACCCGACGCGCGCGGGCGTGCTGTTCGGCTCGGAGCCGAAGGCGATCCTCGCGAACCCGCTCGCAGCGCCCGTCGTCGACGTCGACGGGCTGCGCGCGCTCCTCTCGTTCGTGAAGCCGCCGGAGCACGGCATCTACCGCGGGATGTACGAGGTGCGCCCGGGACACGTCGTGCGCGTGAACCGCGAAGGGCTTCGGCGGCGCGCGTATTGGAGGCTCGCGTCTCATGAGCACGCCGACGACGTCGTCACCACCGTCGCGACGGTTCGTCGACTGCTCGACGACATCGTCGCGCGCCAGACGGTCTCGGACGTCCCGCTGTGCACGCTGCTCTCGGGCGGCCTCGACTCGAGCGCCGTCACCGCGCTCGCGACGGCGTCGGTCGAAAACCGAGGGCTCGGGAGGATCCGATCCTTTGCCGTCGACTTCGCCGACTACAGCAAGAACTTCCAGCCCGACGCGCTGCGCGCGACGCCCGACGCGCCTTACGTCCACGACGTCGTCGATCACATCCACACCGACCACACGGACATCGTCCTCGACTCCACCGATCTGATGCGCCCGGAGGTTCGCGCCGCCGTCTTGCGGGCGCGCGATCTTCCGGCCGGGCTCGGCGACATGGACACGTCGCTCTACCTGCTCTTCGAGGCGATCCGCGGCCGGTCGACCGTCGCGCTCTCGGGCGAGTCCGCCGACGAGGTCTTCGGCGGCTACCGATGGTTCTTCGATCACGAAGCGGTCTTTGCCGACACCTTCCCGTGGCTCGTCGCGGCCGAAGGCGGCAGCATCGGCCGCGGCCTCGAGCGGATCCTCGCCGACGATCTGCGCCGTGAGCTGGATCTCCCCGGTTATCGCGCCGAGAGCTACCGCCAGGCCTTGAGCGAGGTCCCGCGGCTCCCCGGCGAGAGCGGCCTCGAGCGGCGGATGCGCGAGATTTGTTATATGCATCTTACACGTTTCGTGCAGATGCTGCTCGATCGGAAGGATCGCATGAGCATGGCCGTCGGCCTCGAGGTCCGCGTGCCGTTCTGCGATCACCGCCTCGTCGAGTACGTCTTCAACGCTCCGTGGGCGATGAAGACCTTCGACGGCCACGAGAAGAGCCTCTTGCGCGCCGCGGTGAGCGACGTGTTGCCACGCTCGGTGCTCGACCGTCGCAAGAGCCCGTATCCCTCCACCCAGGATCCGACGTACGAAGAGGCGCTCCGCGCGCAGACGGCGCGGCTCCTCGATCGAGGCGTGATCGCGGCCGCGCCGCTCGTCGACCTCGATCGCGTGCGCGCGATCCTCGCGCGGCCCGCGGGCGACGCCGCCGCGCGATCGTCGCTCGACGGGCTGCTCGAGCTCGAGGATTGGCTCGAAGGTCAGCGCGAGATCAACGCGCCGCGCTCGCTGAGGACGATCGGCACGCCGGAGCCGTAGATCGTGATCTCGCCACGATCGCCGCGGACGACGAGGACGCCGCCGGCGAAGGTGCCCTCGCTCAGGCGGAAGCGCGTCTCGCCGGTCGTGGAGGCCTCGCGCGCGCCCGTCATCTTCCCGAGCTTGCCGTCGAGCGGCGCGACCTCGACGGCGTCGCCGCGGACCACGATCTCGTAGCGATCCGCGGGAGGCTGCGGGGTGTAGCTCGCCTCGTCGATCGGCTCGCTGAGCCTCGCGCGCGACGAGGCGTCGAGCGCGCGATCGACGCGGAGCACCCAGCGGTTGGCGACTTCGCCGCCGCACGCGCCGAGCATCGTGACGGAGAGCACGAAGAGGCAGA
Organism: Labilithrix sp.; assembly: GCA_019637175.1. Lineage (GTDB taxonomy): Bacteria > Myxococcota_A > Polyangia > Polyangiales > Polyangiaceae > Labilithrix. The sequence goes on from JAHBWD010000055.1 coordinate 9,796, forward strand.
AGACGCGCAGCATGTCAGTCTCCGAGATCGTAGTCGGGCTCTGCCGGCGCGAGCGACGCGCGCGTGAGCTCGGGGTGCGTCGTCAGGGCGCGGACGCAGCGGTTGTAGTGGAGGATGGGCGCGGGCTCGTCTTTGGGCCCGAGCTCGGCGGCCTTCTCGAAGCGCTGCATCGCCTCTTCGAACGCGTGGATCGCGTTGTGCGCGCGGCCGGCGTCGATCTGCGCCTTGGCGAAGCGCTCCCACGCGATCGCGACGTAGTAGGTGCGCTCGTAGTCGGTGGGGAGCTTCTCGAACGCCGCGCACGCCTCGTCGAAGAGCGTCATCCACGCCGCGGGGAAGCGATCGGTGAGCGCGAGGCCGAGCGTGCGCCACGCGTCGACGTTGCCGGGCGCGACGTCGAGCACGTCGCGGCAGATGCTCTCGGCCTCCTCGGGCTGGTTCAGATCGCGATAGTGCCGCGCGAGCGCGACCGCCGCGTCGAGGTTCCGCTCGCCCAGCTTCTTCAGCTCCCAGGCCATCGACGCTTCTTATCACAGGCGCGCCGCGCCGCCCCAAGCGGAGCTTGGGGTCTTCGACGACCCGTGCCTCTACATCACCGCGTGTCGCGATCTCGAATCATGTCGACGTGAATCGTTCCCTCGGCGTCCAGGTGGAAGAGGACGACGTGAGCCGGAAGGTACAGGCCGAGTGTGCCGGCTCCGTCCAGCATCCGCCGGACGAATCCGCGCCGCGCCGTCGACATTTCTTCGACGGCTGCGAAGATTCGTTCAGCCAAACGATCCGCGCCAGCGGCTCCTCCGAAGGAGGTGCGGCTCGAAGCCACCCGGCGACCTCGTCGGCGACGAGCTCGAGCTCCGTTCCGTCCGGCAAGTCGGTTGCTTCGTCGACGACGAGTCGGCCATTCCGAACGCGGGCGCGCACGGTGATCATCGACGAATGAGCGGCGAATCGTCGCTGCGAGGCCGAGCCACGCTGCGTCTCACTCCTCGGCGTCGGCGGATTCTTTCTTCTTCTCGGTCTTCTTGCCCGCCTTCGCCTTCGGCGGATCGCTCGGGAGAACCGGCAGGCTCTTCTTGTGCTTCGGCGGGAAGACCTTGCGCCAGATCGCCTTGAGCGGATCGTAGAAGTCGTCGGCGACGCGCTCCTTCAGCGGGATGATCCCGTTGTCGGTGATCACGATGTGCTCGGGGCACACCTCGGTGCAGCAGCGCGTGATGTTGCAGTAGCCGATGCCCATCTGATCTTTCATCATCGGGCGCCGATCGATCGTGTCGAGCGGGTGCATGTCGAGCGTCGCCAGGTGGATCATGAACCTGGGGCCGGCGAACTCCTCGAGCTTGTGGTGATCGCGGAGGACGTGACACACGTCCTGACAGAGGAAGCACTCGATGCACTTCCGGAACTCCTGGATGCGATCGATGTCTTCCTGCTGCATCCGCCACGTGCCGTCGGCCTCCTTCGGGCGCGGCTTGAACGGCGGGATCTTCTTGGCGACGCGGAAGTTGTTCGAAACGTCGGTGACGAGATCCTTCACGAGCGGGAACGTCTTGAGCGGCGTGACCGTGATCGGCTCGCCCGGCTCGAAGGCCGTCATGCGCGTCATGCACAGGAGCTTCGGCTTGCCGTTGATCTCGGCGCTGCACGATCCGCAGCGGCCCGCCTTGCAGTTCCATCGCACCGCGAGATCGTTGGCCTGCTTGGCCTGAACCTCGTGGATCGCGTCGAGGACGACCATGCCGGGGTACGTCTCGACGTCGTACGACTCGAACTTGCCGCCTTCCTGGTTGCCTCTCCAGATGCGGAGCGTCGCCTTGTCGCCCATGGCTACTTGTCCTCCTCCAGCACCTTCTTGATCTCTTCGGGAACGTCGGGGAGCGGCACGGCCTCGAGCTCCATGCCGTTGCCGCCCTCGCGGCAGACGTGGTTCACCTTCGCGAAGCTGTCGATCATCTCGGGGTAGTCGTCGCGCGCGTGGCCGCCGCGGCTCTCCTTGCGGGCGAGCGCGCTCTTGGCCATCGCCTCGGAGACGATGAGCATGTTCCGGAGGTCGATGCACTCGTGCCAGCCGGTGTTGTAGTGCCGGTTGCCCGAGATCTTCACGCGGCTCGCCGCCTCCTTCAGGCGCTCGAGCTCCTTCAGGCCCTTCGTGAGATCTTCCTCGTTGCGCATGATGCCGACGTGCGTCTGCATCACGTTCATGAGGTCTTCGTGGATCGCGAACGGGTTCGTGCCCTCTTCGCGGTTGAACGGCTCGAGCGCTTCTTTGGCGTACGTCTCGACCTGCGCCGCGTCGACCGACTTGGCGCCCGTCGCCTTCGCGAACTTGGCGGCGTGCAGGCCCGCGATGCGCCCGAACACGAGGAGGTCGGAGAGCGAGTTGCCGCCGAGCCGGTTGCTTCCGTGCATGCCGCCGGCGCACTCGCCCGCGGCGAAGAGGCCCTTCACGCGCGTCTCCTGCGTGTCGGGATCGACGCGGATGCCGCCCATCGTGTAGTGCGCGGTCGGCCCGACCTCCATCGGCTCCTTGGTGATGTCGACGTCGCCGAGCTGGATGAACTGGTGGTACATCGCCGGCAGCTTCTTCTTGATGTCTTCCGGCGTGCGGCGCGAGTGGATGTCGAGGAAGACGCCGCCGTGCGGCGATCCGCGCCCGGCCTTGACCTCGCTGTGGATCGCGCGCGCGACGATGTCGCGCGGGAGCAGATCCGGCGTGCGCTTCGCCTTCGACGTGACGCCCGACGTCGACTCCTTGAGCCAGCGATCGGCCTCCTCCTCGCTGTCCGCCGTCTCGTTGGCGTAGAGCTTGGGGATGTAGTCGAACATGATCCGCTTGCCGTCTTTGTTGCGGAGCGTGCCGCCCTCGCCGCGGACGCCTTCGGTGATGAGCGTGCCGCGCACGCTCGGCGGCCAGACCATGCCCGTCGGGTGGAACTGCATGAACTCGGAGTCGAGCAGCTCGGCGCCGAGGAGGTACGCGAGGCCCTGGCCGTCGCCGGTGCACTCCCACGAGTTCGAGTTGATCTTGAACGCGCGCCCGATGCCGCCGGTCGCGAGGACGATCGCCTTCGACTCGAACATCACGAACTTGCCGTGCTCGCGCCAGTAGCCGAAGGCGCCGCACACCCTGTCCTTGTCGCCGAGCAGGCGCGTGATCGTGCACTCCATGTACACGGTGATCCCGAGGTGGATGCCGTGCTGCTGGAGCGTGCGGATCATCTCGAGGCCGGTGCGGTCGCCGACGTGCGCGAGGCGCGGATACTTGTGGCCGCCGAAGTTGCGCTGGAGGATGCGCCCGTCTTTCGTGCGGTCGAAGAGCGCGCCCCACTCCTCGAGCTCGTTGACGCGATCGGGCGCCTCCATCGCGTGGAGCTGCGCCATGCGCCACTGATTGAGGTAGCGGCCGCCCTTCATCGTGTCGCGGAAGTGGACCTTCCAGTTGTCTTTGGGCTCGACGTTGCCGAGCGCCGCGGCGACGCCGCCTTCGGCCATGACCGTGTGCGCCTTGCCGAGGAGCGACTTGCAGACGAGGCCGACGGACACGCCCATCGCGCTCGCTTCGATCGCGGCGCGCAGGCCCGCGCCGCCCGCGCCGATCACGATGACGTCATGCGAATGCGTTTCGTACTTGGTATCAGCCATGATCTCTCTCGCTCACATCAAGCGGATGTCCGCGATCGCGCCGACGGCGACCGAGCGGATGTAGAGGTCGCAGAGCGCGACGCCGAAGAGGCTCACCCACGCGAACGCCATGTGGTTGATGTTCAGCTTCGACACCCAGCCCCAGAGGCGGTGGCGGAGCTGGCCGAACGGCGCCTCGGAGTAGCTGTTCACGTTGCCGCCGACGAGGTGACGGAACGAGTGGCAAGAGAACGTGTAGAGCGAGAGGAACGTGCAGTTCGCCATGATGACGAGCGAACCGACGCCGAGGTGGAACTTGCCTTCGTAGGAGAGCGACTTGATGAAGTCGTGCCAGAGGAAGACGAGGAAGAGCAGCGCGAAGTAGAGCGCGTAGCGGTGCAGGTTCTGGAAGATGAGGAGCTTCTTCTCGCCGTTGTAGTTGCCGGGCGATCGCGCGCCGACCGCGCACGCCGGCGGCGTCATCGCGAACGAGCGGTAGTAGGCCTTGCGGTAGTAGTAACAGGTGAAGCGGAACAGGCCCGGAAACGGGAGGATCAGGATCGCCGGCGTGATCAGCGGGATGCCGAGATCCTTCGTTTCGAAGTACGGCGACGCCAGCGGCGAGAGGTAGGGCCCCGCCATGTAGTGGGTGCCCTCGAACGCCCTGAAGGTCGCGTAAACGACGAAGCTCGTGAGCACGATGAAGGTGACGAGCGGACCCGCCCACCAGTTGTCCTTGCGCAGCGTCTGGCCGAGGCCATCGACGACCGGCAAGCGCACGACCTTGTTCGCCATTGTCGCTCCTCGCCCGAGGTTACGGGCACGGTGAGCGCTTCTAGCCCCAAGGTGCCAGCGGATGCAAGCGAACGATTTTCGGGCGTTTCAGCGGGTGTCGACGGTCATGGGAACGGGCGCGGTGGCGGCGAGCTCCACCTCGAGCGCCTGCCCGCCTTCCGTGTCGGTCCAGCGGCCGTCGGCGAAGCGCTTCGCCCAGAGCTTTCCGTCGGTCGTCGCGACGAGCATCACCGTCTCGCCGGGGATCGGTGAGAAGGGAAGGAAGCTCGCCTTCGCGGGCAGGGCCGGCATCGCGACCACGTCGGTCTCGAGCTTCCAGCTTCCGCCCCACGAGGCCCACCGGAAGCCGGAGCTGTCGCGGTGATACGCGGCGAGCGCGCTCGAGGGGCCCGACCAGGCGACGGCGACCGGAGCGCTCCCGAGGCGCATTCCGAAGGAGGTCGTGATGTCGGTGTCGAGCGTCGCGCCGTTCGGATCCCACGCGGCGCCGCCCCAGACGTCGACGCGAAAGTCGTCGCAGCTCCCGCCGCCGCAGACCGACTCGAGATACGAGAGCGCGACGCGATCGCTCGAGGGATCGGGCGCGAGGGCGACGACGGCGCCGGGGATGCCGGCGGTCTCCGGCACGAGCTTCGCGGGCGGGTAGCTCGACGTGCCCGCGCTCGCCGTCGTGAATCGAACGCCGGTGTTGGGGGCCGCCTCGAAGCCCCACACGATGAGGGCGTCGCCGCTCTTCTGCTCGTACGCGACGGAGAAGGCCTTGAAGTCGAGGTTGAAGATCTTGTCTTCGAGCTTGTCGGCGGGCGAAAATCGACCGTCGTCCCATCGCGAGGCGAACACGTCGTCGAAGTCGTCGGCGATCACCATCGTGAGGTCGTTGCTCGTCGGGCTCGAGGCGAGCTCGAGCCAATGAATCGGCCCGGCGGGCGACGAAGGGAAGGCGGCCGACTCGGCGGACCACGTGCTGCCCTCGCGCACGCGAAAGCGCACGTTGCCGTCGGTGCCGCCCCAAGCGACGACGGCGCGCCCGCTCTTGCTCTCGAAGGCGATGTCGAAGGGCCGGCGCTGGACCTTGGTGGTGAAGCCCGTGGCGTCGAACGCCGCGGTCCACGTGGAGCCGATCAGGTCGTAGACGGTGAGCTTGCTCACGACCCCGACCGAAGACATGACGCCGAGGACCTGCGCGCCCTGACCGCGTCGCGCGAGGACCCAGCGGGGGACCGAGCCCGCGGGGACCGACGGTCCGTCCACCGCGGGCGACCACGACGCTGCGGAGGTCGCGCCGAGCCAACGACGCGTTCGGATCACGCCGGAGCTCGTCGCGTAGGCGATGACCGGGCCCTCGTTCGGTCCGCCGTCCGTCGTCGCGTCCGAAGAAGTCGAGTCGCTCGGAGCGTCGGCTGTCTCCGAAGCCGCGTCGCTCGCGTCGGGGGTCGACAGCCCGTCGAGCGACACGAGGAGGCTGCACCCCGAGACGCACGCCAGCGCCGCCGCCGCTCCTGCAACTCTTCCGCGCCCCATCGCTTCGAGCGTACACCAGCGTTTGCCCGGATTGCCTCAGCTTGGCCGGCCTTTTGCGGCCGTGACGATCCGTGCTACGTCCGCCGCGCGATGCCCGACTTCTTCGACCTTTCCCGCCACTTCAGCGCCGAGGAGCGCGCCATCCAGTCGACGGTCCGCGCGTTCGTCGACGCTCGCGTGATGCCCGTCGTCGGCGACTGCTTCGAGAAGGGCACGTTCCCGAAGGAGCTCATTCCCGAGATCGCGAAGCTCGGCCTGCTAGGGTGTAACCTCCAGGGCTACGGGTGCGCCGGCCTGAGCGAGATCGGCTACGGGCTCGCGATGCAGGAGCTCGAGCGCGGCGACTCGGGGATCCGGAGCTTCGCGAGCGTGCAGGGCAGCCTCGTCATGTACCCGATCCACGCGTTCGGATCGGACGCCCAGAAGGAGCGCTACCTCCCCAAGATGGCGAAGGGCGAGATCATCGGCTGCTTCGGCCTGACCGAGCCCGATCACGGATCGAACCCGTCGGGCATGCGCACGACGGCGATCGACGACGGCGACAGCTGGGTGCTCAACGGAACGAAGCGCTGGATCACGAACGGCAACCTCGCAGAGGTCGCGCTCGTCTGGGCGAAGGTCGGCGGCGTCGACGGCGTCGTGCACGGCTTCCTCGTGCCCACGGGCGCGAAGGGCTTCGAGGCGCGCGAGATCCACAAGAAGATGAGCCTCCGCGCGAGCGTGACGAGCGAGCTGATCCTCGAAGACGTGCGCGTGCCGAAGGACGCGATCCTCCCCGGCGTGAAGGGGATGAAGGGGCCGCTCTCGTGCCTCACCGCGGCGCGCTTCGGGATCGCGTGGGGCGTCATCGGCGCCGCGCAGGCGTGCTTCGACAGCGCGCTCGACTACGCGAAGAACCGCGTGCAGTTCGCGGGCAAGCCGATCGCGTCGCACCAGATCGTCCAGGCGAAGTTCGCCGAGATGCTCACGCAGATCACGTCGAGCCAGCTCATGGTGCTCGAGGCCTCGCGCCTCAAGGCCTCGGGGCTCCTCCGCCCGCCGCACGTCAGCATGATCAAGCGGCACAACGTGCGCGCCGCGCTCGAGATCGCGCGCACCTGCCGCGACATCCTCGGCGGCAACGGCATCACGCTCGAGTATCCGGTGATGCGTCACATGTGCAACCTCGAGACGGTCTACACGTACGAGGGCACGCACGACATCCACACGCTCATCCTCGGGCAAGACGTCACGGGCATCGCCGCCTACGAGTGACGGCCGATCAGCCTACGAACGTCGCGTCGAGCGCGCCGCATTGGCGGAGCGCGTCCCACAGCGCGATGCCTGCGGCGTTCGCCAGGTTGAGCGAGCGCACCGCGCCGATCGTGGGGATGCCGACGACGCGATCTTTGTATTGTGCAAGCAGCTCGTCCGGCAGGCCCACGCTCTCTTTGCCGAAGACGAGCGCGTCGCCGGGGGCGATCTTCGCGTCGAGGTAGCTCTTCTCGGCCACTGCGCTGAAGAGGTGCAGGCGCCCCGGCGGAGCCTCTCGATCGAACGCGTGGAGAAAGTGCGCGAAATCGAGGTGGCGCCTCACGTCGACGAGGTGCCAATAGTCGACCCCGGCGCGGCGCACGCTGTGCTCGTCGATGCGGAAGCCGAGCGGCCCCACGAGGTGGAGCGGCGAGCCCGCCGCGGCGCAGAGGCGCGCGACGTTGCCCGTGTTCGGCGGGATCTCGGGCTCGACGAGGACGACGTGGATCGGCCGCGAGAGGGCCGGCGCGCGGAGGCGCGGCGTGCTGTTCGACGTGCGAGGCATTGTTTTGCGGGCGCCCGCCGAGCAGAGTAGCCTTTGTCGTTGGACTTGGCGCGGGAGGCGACCGTGAAGGCAGCTCCTCTGATGGCTTCTTGGACGCTGATCGGCGCATCCGCCGTCGTCGCGTTCTCGTGCGGCGGGGCGAACGAGACGGACCTCTTCTCGAGCGCGCCCCCCAAAGGATCGAGCGGAACGAGCGGCAGCAGCGGCAGCAGTGGATCGAGCGGTGCCAGCGGCACGAGTGGAACGAGCGGCACCAGCGGCACGAGTGGAACGAGCGGCAGCAGCGGCACGAGCGGTACCAGCGGCACGAGCGGAACGAGCGGCACCAGCGGCACCAGCGGTACGAGCGGATCGAGCGGCGCGGTCACGTGCGCGACGGCCGATCCCACCTCGGCGTGCAAGTCCGACGAGTACTGCAAGGCCGCCGGCTGCGCCGCCTCCGGCACATGCACGAAGATGCCGGCGATCAGCATGATCGCGCAGCCGACGTGCGGCTGCGACAACGTCACGTACTGGAACGAGAGCGTCGCCGCGAGCTTCGGCGTCAACGTCCAGGGCGCGACCGGGGTGTGCAACGCGCTCACGTCCGCGAAGTGCGGCGGCGTCTTCGCGACCGAGTGCAAGGAAAAGCAGCGGTGCGCCCTCGAGCGGCCGACGCAGGCGGTGTGCGCCGTCCCTTCGCCGACGGGGACGTGCTGGGGCCTGCCGCCGACCTGCCCGGCCGCCGCCGGCAAGTACACCCAGTGCGAGAACGGCGGGGAGGCGTGCATCAACCCCTGCGAAGCGATCGAGGACGAGAAGCCTTTCTTCTTCCAGAGCTCCTGCCCGTGAGCCGGGATGCGTCCTTGACGGCCCTTCGTCGAGACACGTAGCCTCGGAGGTCGTGCGGAACCGTCGTCGGGCCACGTTTTTCGCCCTCGCCGCGGCCCTGCTCGGCGTGACGGGAGGCGGCCGAGCGCGCGCTGGCGGGATGGACCCGACGCCGGAGCGCTTCGTCATCCAGCCGCCGAACCTGCCGCCGGGGCAGACCTGCCAGTCGATCGCCGCCGATCCCGGCGCGCTCGTCTCCGCCGGGCTCCGGCCGCAAGACTTCCCCTGCCGGCCCGACAACGCGTCGTTCAGGAACATGGTCTCGGAGCTCGGCTTCGCGATCGCGCCGAGCGCCTTCTATCCCGCGCGCACGACTGGGGTCGGCGGCTTCACGGTGAGCCTCGAGGCGAGCTACACGCGCATCTCGCCCGATCGCACCGCCGACGGCGGCAGCGCGCCGTACTGGCGTCTCGGCTCGCGCGGCTCGCAAGATCCGAACACGAAGCAGTTCTCGATCGTCAACAACGCGCCCGACTCGGTGCTCCAGATCTACGCCGTCAAGGCGCGCAAGGGCCTGCCCTACGGCTTCGAGCTCGCGGGCAGCATGGGGTACATCTCGAACACGACGCTCTGGGTCGGCGGCGGCGACATTCGCTGGTCGCTGATGGAGGGCTTCCGCACGGGCGCGCTCGGCCTCTTGCCCGACGTCTCCGTCGGCGGCGGCGTGCGCACGATCACGGGGACGTCGAAGTTCTATCTGACGACGGCGGGCATCGACGTGAAGATGTCGAAGGCGATCACGCTCGCCGACAGCGCGCAGCTCATCCCGACGATCGGCTATCAGCGCGTCATCATCTTCGGCGACTCGAACGTCGTCGACGCGACGCCCAACGTCGACGCGCTCCAGCAGTGCGGCTACGACGGCCCCGATCCGAGCACGGGCGCGCCCACGTGCCGCAACAAGCTGCCGAACGGCCAAGACAACACGGTCGACTTCGCGAACACCTTCACGTTCCAGAGGGTCCGCGTGCACCGGCACCGCGGCATCCTCGGGCTCAACTACAAGTACGAGCTGATCTGGCTGGGCTCGCAGATCGCGTTCGACATCACCGCGCCGAGGGACGAAAACGCGTTCTTGGTCGGGAGCAGGCAGTGGACGCTGTCGTTCGAAGGCGGAGTCTCGTTCTAGCGGCGCTGGTCGCCTCGGCGGCCTGCGTGTCGCTCGTCGAGGCGTGTCGGCCTGCGCCCGCGGGGCCGCTCGTCGGCGTGAGCGATCGGCCCGCCGGAGGATCGACGACGACGGCTGCGCGCGACGCCGGCTTGCGCGACGGCGCCGGCTCGCTGCCGTCCGACTACCGCGCGACCTTCACCAAGGTGAACAAGGTGCGCTTCGTCTCGTCCGGGCACGCGGCAGGACGCTGGGACGTCGACGTGTGGGCGAACGAAGCCGCGCAGAAGGCGCTCGCTTCGCGCGCGCGTGAAGCGCCGGTCGGGGCCGTCGTCGTGCAGGAGCACTACGAGAAGAGCAGCGGGCTCGCGGGCCCGGTGATGGTGATGGAGAAGCGCGCGCAGGGATACGCGCCGGAGCACGGCGACTGGCGATGGGCGATCGTCGGATCGCAAGGACAGCTCGTGAGAGACGGCGTCGTCGACTCGTGCGCCGGCTGTCACGACGACGCGCCGATGGACGGGCTCTTTCCGATCGTGGAGTGATCAGATCACGAGCGCCGCGATGAGCGCGACGAAGATCGCGATTGCGGCGAACACCGTGAGCCCGACGACCCCCACGACCGCGGTGGCGTTCGCCTTCTTCGCGCGCTCGCCCTCGAGGCGATAGCAGCCGCGCAGGAACGCGTGCGTGGCGCGGCTCGGGACGTTGCTCATCTGATCGACGATCCCGAACGCGGCGCGCGCGCCTTCCTTCATCGCGACGACGACCGCGCCGACCGGGCCCATCACGAGATCCCACCCGCAGGCGTAGAGCCCGAAGCGAAGGGCGCGCGTGCGCGCGCGCCTCGCGCCGCATCGCGCGGCGCCGGCGTCGATCGAGAGGCCGTGGGCGGCGTGCATCGAGACCATGAACGCGGCGAACGCGGGGATGCCGAAGACGAGCGCGCGGAGCGCGATCGATCGCGCGTGAGGATCCCACGTGAGGTGCGTGAGGAGCGTGGGCCTCACGAGCGCGAGCACGGGGATGACGGTGAGCACCCACGTCGCGACGGTGACGAGCTCGGAGAGCGCGGCGAAGCGCAGCGCGGGCAGCACCGGGCCGTCGGGCAAGAGCTCGAAGAACGACTCGGCGTCGCGCGTCGTCGATCGCGCCGTGGCCCAGAGGCGCGTGAGCGGGGACGCGCCCGGCCTCTCCCACGCGACGATCGCGACGATGCCGGAGCGCGACTGATCGCGATCTTCGCAGCCGGTGCAGTCGGCCTCACCGCAGACGAGGCACACGACGGCGGCGGGCACGTCGAGCAGATCGGTCGAGGCGCGATCTTCGTCGTCGCGCCGGCGCGCGGCCGCCTCACGATCGAGCCGTGCCTCGAGAGGCTCGAGCCGATCGTTGTCATTCTCCGGCCGGAGACGACGCAGCGGTGCCATGCCCGGAGCATGGCTCCATCGCGAGGTTCGTGCACGTCACGTCTCGGTCTTATCCCGTGAAGGATCAGTGAACGTGCTGGCCCTTGGAGGTGCCGCGCGTGACCTTGATGTCGTCGACCCGGCCTCCGAGGCGCACAGACACCGCCACCGCGAAGAGCGAGACCGCGAGCATCGCCCAGAACGACCAATCCCACGTGTAACGCACGGGGATCCCGCGCTTGCCGTGAGGAGGAAAGAGGAGGAGGACCGCGATCGCGACCGCGGGCGCGGCGGCGAGGGCTGCGGCGGCGACGCGAGCTCCGCGGAGTTGCGCGATGTTGCGCCGGCTGAGGACGGTCGGGATGAGCACCGACCAGCCGACGAACGAGGCCCAGAGCCAGCCGAGCCTGTCGGTCGCGAGGTCGAAGCCCGACTTGGCGTCGATGTACGGCAGGGTGAGGCGGACCCACGGGAGGAAGAAGAGCGCGATGCCGATGAGCGCGAGGACGAGCAGCGGGCCCTTGCCGCGGCCGAGGTACGTCCACGGCAGCGTCTCGAGCTCGGGCGTCGTGGGGACGCCGCCCTCGTCGTGCAGGGCGTCGAGCGAGGGCGGGAGCTTCTCGAAATTCGTGAGCTCCATCCCGCAGACGGGACAGGTCTTCTCTTCGCCCTCCTCGAACATCTCGCGGCAGAACGGACAGGCGAGCAGACCCACGCGCCCAGCATAGCCAATGCTTCCGAAGTTCATCTCTTCGCGGAACGACAGGGCGACGGAGGTCTTGTTCCCGTGGTGCTTGTGCTCCTCGGGCTGAGCGCGCATCCTGCGCACATGGCCCGACCTCAGAAGCTCGAGTCTCCGGTCGTCGACGCGTGGCTCGCCGATCACGCGGGCTGGTCGAGGGAGGAGGGCGCGATCGCGCGCGCGTATCGCTTCGCGGACTTCGCCGCGGCGCTCGCGTTCACCGTCCGCGTCGGGATGATCGCGGAGAAGCGCGACCACCACCCCGACGTGCTCCTCGGGTGGGGCAAGGCCCGCGTCACGTGGACGACCCACGACGCCGGCGGGATCACCCGGCTCGACCTCGACCTGGCCGAGGCTACCGACGCGATCGCTTCCGACTTGCGTCCCGCCTCGGAGGCGAGCAAGGACTGAAGAGGGGCCTTGAAGGAGTCCGAGCTCGCCGCAGCGCGCGCGCGAATCAAGGCGCGCATCCAGGGGATCGTCGGCGCCGCCGACGCGGAGATCCCTCGCTTCGACGAGGCGCTCACGCACCCGAGCTTCGCCAACGAGTCGGGCGCCCCCGACAACCAGCGCCTCGAGTTCCTCGGCGACGCGGTGCTCGGTCTCTGCGTGAGCGAGCTGCTCGGCCAGAGCCGCCCCGACGCCGACGAGGGCGCGCTGACGCGCATGCGCAGCGCGCTCGTCAACGCGGAGGCGCTCGCGCGGTGGGCGCGCGCCGAAGGGATCGGCGAGGGCCTCGCGCTCGGCAAGGGCGCGCGCTCGGGCAGCGAGCGCGAGCAGACGAACGTGCTCGCCGACGCGGTCGAGGCGCTCGTCGCGAGCGTGTACGAGGCGCTCGGGCTCGAGGGCGCGCGCAAGCTCGTCGAGCACGTCATCCGCGATCCGATGCAGGAGGCCGAGCGCCTCGGCTCGCGCGATCCGAAGAGCCTCCTGCAAGAGCAGGTGCAGGCGCGCGGGCTCGCGGCGCCGACGTACCGCGTGCGCGGCGTGCGCGGCCCGCAGCACGATCCGACGTTCGAGGTCGAGGTGCTGATCGGCAGCGACGTGCTCGGCGTCGGCGAGGGACGATCGAAGCGCGTGGCCGAGCGCGCGGCGGCGCTCGCGGCGCTCGCGGCGGAGCCGCCGGAGATCGGCGAGGTCAGCGGCGAGGGCTGAGCCCGGCGTCGAACGGCCGGAGCTCGATGATCCCGAGGAGGCCGGCGTTGACCTCCTTGACGTTCTTGGCCTTGAGCTCGTCGATGAGCTTCTTCTCCGCGCTCTCGGTGCGCTCGCGGAAGAGCGCGGCGCGGATCTGCGCGGTCGCTTCCTCGACGGTGCGGCGGTTGGCCGGCACCGTTCCGCGGCGCCAGACGACGGCGAAGGCGCCCGCCTCGGGGACGATGGTGGGCACGAGCTCGCCGTCTTTCACGCCCTCGGCCGCTTTGACGAGCGCCGGATCGACCTTCACGCCGGCCTCGTTGCTCACCCCGTCGGGACCGACGAAACCGAGGTTGCCTCCGCGCATGTTGGTCGCTTTGTCGATGCTGTGGTCGCGCGCGAGCTCGTTGTACTTCGCGATCGTCGGCTCCTTGCGCGCCGCTTCGAGGACCTGCGTCGCTTCGTCGTTCGTTTTGCAGAGGATGCGCCAGAGGTTGATCCGCTCGGGCGAGTCGAACCGCGAGCGGTTGTCGTCGTAGTACTTCTGCACGTCGTCCATCGGGATCGCCGCGGCCGACGGATAGCGGCCCCGGATCGTGCGGAGCGTCGCCGTCGAGCGCGCGCGCCGGAGCAGCTCCTTCGCGGGCAGCCGATTGGCGAGGCCGCTCGACTCGGCGCCGGCGGCGAGGACGAGATCGCGGACGAGGACCTGATCGACGTACGCGCGCACCACTTCGTCGCGCGACGCGCCGAAGGTCGCGAGCTGGAACGGAGGGATCGACGCCATCCGCTCTTCGATCTCGCCGACCGTGACCTTGCGGCCTCCGATGGTGAGCGCGGTGCGGGCGCGGCGCGCGGGATCGTCGGTCGACGGCGCGGCGGCGTCGACCGGGGGCGGCTCGGCGTGCGTCGGCCCGGCCGCCATGGCGGCCGCGAGCACGAGCCCCATCAGCAACGGGGATTTCCTGGTCGAACGCGCGCGCACGAGGACTCTCCTTGTGGGCTTCTCGTTACCAGAAATCGGGCGCGCCGTCGTCAAGCCTTCGGCTTGGGCCGGCCGCGCTTCGCGCCTTCGAGGACGCCCGCCTCGCGGAGGACCTCTTCGCCGATGCCGACGAAGCGGTAGACCTCGGGCCGGAAGCTGTACGCGCGGTGCAGGCGCTCGACGACGCCGACGATCGCCTCGGGGGGCAGCGCGTTCTTGCGGATCTTCGTGACCTTGCGGATCGAGCTGAGCGGCTCGCCGAGATCCATCAGCTCCTGCACGCGCTGGAGGATGTCGAGCGGCTTGAGCTCGCGCGACCCGCGGGCCTTGCCGGCTTCGAGCTCGCGGAGCAATCGCTGGCGCCGCTTCTCCGTGCGCCCGTCGAGCTTGTGCACCGACGCGCCGCGGCCGCCGAGGATGTCGTTGAAGACGCGCGCGACGCGGCGCTTCTCGATCGCTTCGGGGCTGCCTCGACGGTTCGGCGGACGCGTGCGTGCCGGGAGCTCGACGTCGGCCCGCGCGGTCTTCACCGTTTTGTGGCGGGTTTTCACCGCAGCCATCGGAGGGGAAAGTAGGCCGAACAAACAAGCTTGTCAATTTCGAGAATCAATGTGCCTATTTCGGGCATGGACGCCGTGCTTGGCGAGCGCTTCGAGCTCGACGCGAAGCTCGACGAAGACGACTCGGGCGAGATCCATCGCGCGACCGATCGTCGCGAGGGCCGCGGCGTCCTGGTGAAGATCCTTCGCGGGCTCGAGGGGGCGCGGCGCGAGCGCGTGCTCCGCGAGGCGAAGCGCGCAGCGGGTTTGAAGCACGAAGGGCTCGCGGCGATCGTGGAGGTGGGGCAGACGGAGCGCGGTGAGATCTTCGTCGCGTGGGAGGAGATCGAGGGCGAGCGCCTCTCGGAGCGGCTCGCGCGGCCCGAGCCGCTCGCCGAGGAGGACGCGGCGTTCCTCGCTTCGCAGATGTGCCGCGCGCTCGCCGCGGCGCACGACGCGAGCGTGATGCACCGCGAGCTCCGGCCTTCGGTGATCTTGCTGCGCGGCGAAGGCGACGCGCTGCGCGCGACGATCGCCGAGCTCGGCGTGCCCGCCGCCGCGGCGTCGGGCTCCGAGGCGCGCTTCGTCGCGCCCGAGCACCGTCGCGGCGAGCCGGCGGGGCGTCGCGCGGACGTCTATTCGCTCGGCATGATCTTGGACGCGATGCTCGCGGGGCGCGCAGAAGGGGCGTTCGCCACCGTGGTGAAGCGGTGCCTCGCCGAAGATCCGCGCGATCGCTTCCTCGACACCGTCGCGGTCGACGCGGCGCTGCGGATGGCGTCTTCGCCCGTTCCTTCGGGCGCGGGCGCGTCGTCGCGTCCGCCGCGGATCTCGTCGCTGCCGCCCGCGGTCTCGACGCGGACGGCGAAGGAGTCGTCGCGTCCGCCGCCGGTGGCCCCTTCGAGCGCGCCGCCTTCGAGCAAGCCGGCCTCGAGCGCGTCGGCTTCGAGCAAGCCCGAGCCGCCGAAGGCCGATGTCGTCGCGGCGCGCGCGCCCGCGGCGCCCCCGCCGCGTCCGCTCACGCGTCCGCTCGCGGCGCGCCCGCGCTGGGAAGATCTCCTGCTCGACATCGGCGACGGCCCCTGGCCGCGCGTCGTCGTGACGACGGTGGCCGCGTTCGTCATCGCGCGGATCTTCACCTCGGGCGCGCTCCCGTTCCTCGTCGCTATCGCGGCCGCCGTCGTGGCTTGGTTCACGTGGGTGCGCTCGAGGCCGCGCCGCAGCTGACAGCCGGAGGTGCGCCTGGGAGCTCAGACGGCGATGTAGCTCTGTCCTCTACACCGCGTCGAGGTCTTCAGGCTGACGTGGCGGCTGGAGGATCTCGAAGGTGACGTTTGGTTGCGCCACGAGCCATGCGCGCGCGCGGTCGAAGACTTCCTTCGTCGCGCAGTCGACCGCCAGCGCGCCGCTTCTCGATCGTTGCTCGACCCCGCAGCCGAGCGTCACGAGGCATGCTTCCACCTCGGCGACGCGATCGGTCGGCTCGACGAAGACGAGCATGGCCGCCCGTCCTGATCGCGACACTCGCCGCACGATGCGAAGCGCAGCGTCCGCCTCGACGACGTCCCCGAGCGCAAGTCCGTCGGCGAGGAACGGCGAACAGCAAAGCTCCCACAGATGATCGTCGACGCGCCTCGCGGGAAGGAGCTCGGAGCGTTGCTCGTAGGCGTTGACCGTCGCGAGCACTTCGAGCTCGTCGTCCGCGCGATCCATCCAAGGCGCGTCGAAGTGCAAGAGGGCCTGCTTCGACCCGTCGATCTCGGGAGGGATGAGCGGCTCGATCGCCGCGCTCGGATGAGGCGACGCGAGATCCTCGCGCTTGGGATTAACGTACTCCCAGCGGTAGCCACCTTCCGCGAGTCGCTCGACGAGCCGCGCGTACGCGTGCGGGTCGTGAGCAGACACGACGAACCACGCCGCGCCCATTCCTTCGCAGGCGCAACCGATGGCGGCGACCATCTTCCTTAGCCGGACGCTGCGAGGACGCAGGTCGTCGAGCAAGACACGCACGGTCGACACGGGCCCGCGCTCGACGACGCGAAGCGCCCATGTGTTGGCGTCGTCGTCCTGAAACACCTCGACCACGTCGTGCAGCGAGACTCCGAACGCGAAGCCTGGCGCGTTGTCGAGCCGATAGCGATTCGCCCGAACGTGGGTGGCCCAGAGGCGTTCGACCACGCCGTTCCGCGTCGCAAAGCTGATGCGAATCTGGCGTGCTGTCGGATTGCTCACGGCTTCACTCGAGCGCCGCCCGCGTACGCGCAGAGGTTCTCGCCTCCGTCGAAGCGGCTCGGATCCTTCCGTCAGATGGGGTCTCGTCGCCCACGCCCATTGGCTGCGAATCTCTCGAGGAGGTCGCGAGCAATGTCGGGGTCCGCTGTCGCGATCGACCAGTACGACGTGTCGAACGCGCGCATTTCGATGACGGCATCACCGAGATCCTCGGTTTCGTCGTCCTCCGTCCATAGCCCGCCCGGTCTGAAGGCAGGCTGCTCGATGCCGCTGGGCACGCCGACGAAGACGCCGCTCTCGAATTGCACGACATCTCCGACGGCCTGAATCAGCGCTGCTGTGTGCCCGATCGACGTCGGGCAAGGCTCTCGACGACGCGTTGGGGAGGGACCAAGGGTCTGCACGTCGGCGACGTACCAACTCAGGTTGGGATGGAGCCCCTCGATGGCAGTAAGTAGCTCCACGAGCTGCCACCCGTTGCACACCGTCGCCGCATCGAAGGCGTCGTTGCTGAGACGAATCACTTCGCGCGGCCGCATCAGAGCTCTCCTGGGCGAGGAGGCCTCGGCCTCCCATGCTGGGGCGTTCCACCCGTGGGATTCGGGACATAGTCGTGGACGTGAGGATTCGTGTGCAATCGAGGGCCCCTGCTCACGCACTCCGCACTCGTCATTGCAGCAGGCTGTCGGCAATTGGGCTCCCACGGTCACCGCCGATCTACCACGGGCAAACGAAGCTCGTCGCCGGCGCTCCAGTCGCGTGGGCCGGGTCCACCGCAGCTTCCGGCTTCGGTCCAGGTCCGGTTCCCGTGGGTGAGCGCACTCATGCTGGGTCGGCCGTCATCACCAGCACGACCGGAGGAGCGAGCGCCGCGTCGGCTCGGACGACACGCGCAGGGACCGCGACGGGGACGGCTCTGAAATACAATTGTCCCCACATGTGCGTTCCGGAAATTCTGCCACCTCTTTTCCGGAAACTTTGGCCGCCCCGGTGGTGGGTTGATCATCGAATGCTAGGTCATCGTCGGGCAGATGCTTCGTTCGTACGGAGGGGCCGTCGAGGCGAAGGAGGCGACCGCGCTCGAGGATCCGGTCGACGATGGCCTCGGCGAGATCGTCGTCGTGCAGGACCTTGCCCCATCGACGCGGATGCTTGTTCGTCGTGAAGACCATCGCGCGCCGACGGATGTGGCGGTCGTTGACGACGTGATAGAGGACGTTCGCTGCGTCGTTGCCGTAGGCGAGATAGCCGACCTCATCGACGACGAGGAGCTGCGGCTTCATGTAGAGCGCAAGGGCATCGCGCATGCGACCGTCGCGGCTCGCCTCTGAGAGCTCTTCGATCAACTTCGCGGCGGTCACGAAGCGGGCGTCGAAGCCGTTCTGCATCGCGCGGTACGCGATGGCGATCGCGAGGTGCGTCTTGCCGCGTCCAGGCTTGCCTTCGAGGATGACGGAGTGCCCCTCGGTCACGAAGTCGGGCGAGAGGAGCGAGCCGATCGTCGTGAGCCGCAGGGTCGACTGATACGTGAAGTCGAATTCGTCGATGGTTCGGAGGAAGGGAAACGCGGCGGCGCGGACAGCGCGTGCGAGACGCGTACCGCGGCGGTGCGCGACCTCTTCGGTCACGAGCGTGCGGAAGAAGTCCTCGTAGGACCACTCCTCCTTCTCGGCGCGCTGCACGAGGTCGCGCCAGACGCGACGAGCGTTCGCGAGGTGAAGGCGCTTGAGGAGCGGATCGAGATCGGTGCTCACGACGCACCGCCTTTCGGCTCCGCGCGGTGCAGCGCGAGCTCGAGCTGCTGGCGCTTCGGCCCGCGCGGTTGCGCCACTCCAGCACGACGACGTTCGCCGTCGCGCTTCCGGACGCTCGTACGCGAGAGCGCGCGGCGGACGCCGGTGACCGTGAGGTTGCCCGCTTTCACCGCGCGCGCGATCGCCGCGCGCATGGCGTCGTCGCCGTGCCGTTCGAGCAGCGCGTACAGGTCCTCGACCTGGCGTCCGGCGAGCTTCGGCTTGCGATGCGTGATCTCCGTGAGGAGGGCGAGTGCATCGCGACCGAGATTCAGTACCTGCTGGCGCTTCTCGTACAGCTTGGCTCGCTTGCCGTGCACCGAAGCGATCTTCGCGGCGCGATGCTCGGGCAGCGGCGCCGGCGGCTCGCCCTTCTTTCGGCGGCGGTGCAGGGCCTCGAAGCGCCCGGCGACGATACGAAGACGGTCCTCGTAGAGGAAGAGCGTGCCGGCCACGTGCGTCGCCTCCGGCGGCATCGTGTACGGCGCGCCCTCGAAGATCACCTCGGCCGTCGGCCCGACGAAGACGGGGATACGCAGCGCGAGCTTTTCCGGAAACACCTTGATCGGGCGGAGGCGCGACAGCTCCTCCTGGCGGCGCGTTTCCGGAATCACGTTCGTCGCTCGCGACGACGTCTTCGTGTTCACCTCCGTGAGCCACGCCACGAGCTTTGCCTCGAGATCGGCCTCGTCCTGAAACTTCCGCGGCTTGAAGAAGGAGCCCTTCACCCACCGGATCAGACTCTCGACGCTGCCCTTCTGGTTGCCGCTGCGCGGCGCGCACATCTCGACGCCGACGCCGATGTCGACGATCGCCTGAGCGAAGGTTGCGTTCCACGCCTCGACATCGCGTCCCTTGCCGCCCTTCTTCACGATCGTCTTGGGACGATCGAAGACCGCAAGGAGAGGCAGGCCGCCGAAAGCGACGAAGTCGCGCGCGAGGCAGCGGATGATCGTCTCCGTCGTCTCGTTCTCGACCAGCGTGACTGCGACGAAGCGCGAGTACTTCAATCGCGACGCGAAGAAGTGCACGCGCTTCTTGCGGCCGTCGACGAAGCGCACGTCAACGTGACCGAAGTCGTGCTGCGAGAACTCGCCCGGAAGGCCCTCGAACCGAACCACCGGCGCCGCGCGCGGCGGACGAAGTCCCGCGACCAACGCGTAGAACGCGGTCTTGTGACCCGTGTATCCGACCTCGGAGGCGCGACGCAGCAGTTCCTGCGTCGGCAGTTCCGGGTCCTCGGCGAGCCACGCCGAGACGCGCGACGAGTACGCCGCGGCCTTCGACGGCCGACCAAGCTTCCGATCGCGATGAGCGCCGCTGTCGTCGGCGCTGTCGACCTCCGCCTCGCAGTCCACTCGGCGCACCGTCCGAAGCGACGCGCCCGTCCGCTCAGCAACGTCCGTCTGCGAGAACCCCGCGCGCCGCAGGACTTGAATTTCGTGGCGCTTCAACAGAGGCAGCATCTCCTCCGCTTGCACCGGCTTTCGCGCCATCGCGCTCGATTCCATCATGTCTCGCGTCCCTTTCGGGAGCGGCCAGAATTTCCGGAACGAATGTGGCCAGAATTTCCGGAACCATCAGCGTGAACGCAAAGACGACGAGCGCGACGGCGATCGCGATGGCAACGAACAGTCCGAGCGGTGGTCTTCGAAACGAAGGGCGCGGCGCGGGCGGATCGTAGGAACCGCCGAGTGATGGTGCGCGGACGCGACCGCGTTCCGGACTTCTCGCGCTCGACGACGAGTCGCGACGTTTTGCGCGGATCGCGTTGTCGATAGGCGATGTCGTCGCGTCGTCGATCGGACGGTCGTGGAGCGCCTCGAGCATCTTCGACTCGTCGATCGCGCGCTCGCGGAGCTTCGCCAGCGTCGCGTCGTCGAGTGGCGACGTCCTCCAGCGCGGAGGGTAGAGACCGGGCACTTCAGCCAGATGCGTGTTCGCGACTTCGACGAGGTCGGACCACGCGAGCGTCAGCATCTCTCCCGAGGTCACGTCGCCGACCGTGACCGTCGTCGCTCGGGGCAAGAGCGCGCTGATGCTGCGTTCCCATGTCGTCATCGTCGCCAGCAACTTGCCATCCCTGGCGAGGGCGGACACTTGCGGCACGAACACGGCGTCCCCGTCGTCGGCGTGCTCTGTCTCCAGAGCTTCCTTTTGTGCCGAGTATGCCGGCGCCAAATGGATCGCGAGACGGTCACCGAGCTCGTGACCGAGCGCTCCGGGCGGCTCGAAGAGGCGCCATTCGCCGCGATCGAGGACGAACCCGAAGTCGACGATCGCCCGCGGTGCCTTCATCCGCGCATCGACGCGTGCGAGAACGGTGCGGAGCCCCTCTTCGTCACGAGAGCCCACGACCCATATCGCCTCCGACCCCGGGAGGAAGACGACAGGATCGCCCTTGACCCCGAGAGCCTCGAACGAGTCAGGCATGAGCATCCGTTCGGGTGCGTACTCGTCTCCGAAGGCTCCTCGAAAGATGCCGGGCGCCGTCTCGTCGAAGCCTCCGATCGCTTCACGCCGCAGATTCGCGAGCGCGATCTCACCGAGCTCAGACGATGAAACACCGAACGCCCGGGCAGGGTCGACCAGGTATCGGACGCTCTCCGGTCGATCGATCACGACCGCGACACCGAGATGCTCGGCCAAGGGCGTGTGGTGCACGTTGGCGGTGAGCCGCTCGGGGCCGGCCCCCGAATCGATCGCGAAATGCCGACGCGCCTTGACGCGGGGCCGGAGCGACACGCGCACCTCATCGAGCGACTCCTTGCTGTCGATGCTCGCGGCAAGCCTCACGATCCTGTCGAGAACAGCCGTCTTCGACGGAGGTTCGGCACGTCCGTGCTCGTCGTAGAAGTTCGCGAGCGAAACGATCGTCACGCCGTCCGCGCTGGACCGATGTCGCGCCCGTCGGAATCGACGCTGTACGACTCGCTCGGCCGTGCGATGCGCAGACGCTCGAGCACGAGAGAGGCGAAGGTGTTCCGGTCCATCTGCGCCGCATTCTAGTAAAGACCGTCACCGCGTGCGCGGTGGTCCGGGAGCAGACACCGAGGAGTCGTGGGCCTCGGTCGCGCGCGCTCGACAGCGCCGGATTCCTCATCCGAGACGCTTCACGTTCGAGGCGATCTTCAGGCGCTGTTCCGCGTGCGGCGAGCGCAACCTCGTGAAGGACGCGTGGTTCCACTGCACGATCTGCGAGGCCGCCTTGCCCTCGACGTGGACCTTCTGAGGGCTCCGCCTCTTCTCTCACTCTCACGAATTTCCCGATTCCTGTTGAGGTGGGACGCCGGTTCGCGTTTCCTTGAGCCTCACCGATGAGGAGGGGCACCGCGTCGTTCGCCGGGTCGCTGATCGTGGCCCTCACGACCACGGCGATCGCCTCCGCGAGCGACGAGCCGGAGCCGGTACCTCCGGCGCTCGACCCGGACGTCGAGGGGCCGCCGCGCCCGCCGCCGGTTCCGCCTCCGGACACGGACGGCTCCGACTACGCCCTCCCACGTCCGGTCGAGGCGCCGATCGAGCCGGAGCCTGAGCTCGTCACGCCGAGATTCGGCACGCCGGGGCAGGTCGTCGTGAGCGCCAACCTCGCCGCGAACATCTCTTACGCCGCCTTCAGCGGCCCGAGCCAAGCGGCCTACTTCGACCTTTCGTTCCAGCCCGGCTTCGATGTGTTCGTCGCGCGCAACTTCTCGGTGGGCGCGAGCATCTTCGCGAACCGCTCCTTCAGCCGCACATATGACTCGAGCTACGCGCTCGTCGAACGCGAGTACGTCACCCTCGGCGCCGGGCCGCGCCTCGGCTACGCGATTCCGCTCGGCCGGTGGGCCTCTCTCTATCCGACCGCGACGCTCGCGATCGACTATGTCAGCACGCGCGAGGATCTCCGTGCCGGACGTTTCAGCCCGGGACAGCCCCTCACTCCTTCGGTGCGGAGCGGCAGCAGAGTCGATCCCTACGTCTATCTGTTTGCGCCCGTGCTGCTGCACCCCGCCTCCAACTTCTTCGTCGGGGCGGGGCCAGCGTTGTTCCACCACTTCGGCGGTAGCAAAACCGACGATCCAGACCTCGATCAACGCACCTCGTTCGGAGGTCGAATGACCGTGGGCGGCTACTGGGGCGGGACACCGGTCCCTCACGATCGGAAAACCTTGCCTCCTCCATCGCCAGCTCCGACGCGCTACCACTTCGGCGAGGCACGTGACGTCGTCCTCACGGGTGATCTCTTCGCCGGGGCGTCAGTCGATCGCTTGTCGCGGACGGATCGAACGGTGGCGGCCGTGAGCTTCCGCCCGGCGATCGACTACTTCGTCGAGAAGCACTTCTCGGTCGGCGCAGGCTTCGGGATCGGCCACACGAAGGCGACGCAGGACAGCACCGACAGCACGATCTACACGTACACCACCGTCTCGCTCGATTTGCGCGTCGGTGCTCAGGTTCCGCTTTCGCAACGACTCTCGCTCTATCCGCGCGCGGGCTTCCATGCGCTTTACATCGATCAAGTCGCCGGCGCGGCAGGCGAGGGCGTCTCGTACGAAGTCACGACGACGGCGGTGTCGCTGAGCCTACCGCTCGTCGTCCACGTCGCTCCCCATCTCTTCGTCGGTTGGGGACCCGGCGTGAGCCACGAGCTGAGCCGAGCGTACGACACCGGCCCGAACGACATCCGCAGGACGTCGGTTGGAGCGGGCGTGCTCGTCGGCGGTTGGCTCTGATCGCGCGTACGCGACTCACCGGATGGGGGGATCTGGCTCGACATTCACCTCGAGCTGAAGCGGCTCGCGGTCGGTGGTGCGATGACGCCGCTTCGCTACGCCAGCGCGTTGGAGCGTGCACGATCGCCGTTTCATCGGCGGCTCGCGAGGCGGAGCGAGCTCGAAGGCGTCGGGATTTCTTCGTCCGCGAAGAGGCCGCTCTCGGCGATGGTTTGCCGCATCTCCCGCGTGAGCAAGACGAAGACCGCGTCTTCGCCGCCGCGGAGAACATGGACGCGCTCCGGCGATCCCACCTTGGCGAGGCCTTCGTCGATCAGCGACGCCGCGCGCGTGGTCGTGAGCTCCCACGCCTCGTGCTGCTCGCTCGCGCTCCACATGGTGTGCTCCTCGGCGCCGATGCGGAGCGTGTAGCCGTGCTCCGCGTCGTACGTTTGGACGATCTCGCCCAAGGTCCAACCCTCGATCGCGAGCGCCGGGCGCATGTAGTCGAGGAGGTCTTCGACGCCGCCTTCGGCGAGGCGCTCGGCGTCGGCGTCGAAGGCGCGGCCCGCAGCGCGATACCACGCGTAGGCTCCTCCCTCGATCGCGCCGTCGACCGCGGGGATCTGGTCGGCGGCGACGAGCTTGCAGAAGCCGAGCGACCGGGCGGCGTCGGCGAGCTTCGCGTATGGCGCCGCGAGGGACGTCGGTGTCGCGCTTCCTTTGCTTCGCAAGAGCCTGTCGACATCGTCGAGCGTTCCGTGAAGTAGCTCGCACTGCTCCGGCTTGCGCTCACCGAGCTCGAATCGCCGCTTCGGCCGCGCCGCGGCGAGCCTCTTGCCCGTCCAGGAGATCTTCAGCGGTGTGGGCGCGTCGCCGGGAACGAGATCGATCTCGACGCGCTCCTTCGCTTCGTCAGCCCAGTCCCAGACGCACAAGATCTTCTCCTCGTCGACCTGGAGAAACCACGCGGTGTTGGCGCCGTCGTCGTCGATGCGGACGGCCCTCGACGCCTCCGCGACGACACGCTCCACGACACCGACCGCGAGGATCGGGCTCCACTTCGCGCCGGCTGCCGTCTCTCGTGCGGCGCGATCTCTCTTGGCTCTCGCGTCGTCGAAGAAGAAACCAACGGCTGCGCCGGCGGCCGCGCACGCGAGGATCGGCCAGAGCGGCGCGTCTCGGTCGCCCCAGTGAAAGACGCCGAGCCACAGGAAGCCCAGCGCGAGGCCTGCTGCGCCCGCGAGAAAGGTAGACTTTGCCTCGCGCCGAACGGATCCCACGGCGCTCTCTCGATATCGCTCGAGGAGTCTGCGATCCTCGTCTCGCAGCGGTCGTCGAGAGCGTTCGAGCATCGCGACACGACCTTTGCCGATCTTCCGTCGGCCAGCAAGCCCATCGACCGCGTGAAAAAGATCGCGACATCGTCCGAAGAGGAGGCTCACGTCGTCATGATCTCCGTTCGCATGAAGGCCCTCGCTTGCGGCGCCGCGATCGCCGTCGCGTCGTGCGCGAGCGCCGAGTCGCGGCCGCCTCCCACCCCTCCCACCCCTCGCAGGATGCCCGACCCGTCGAAGGTGAGAGGGCGCTTGCCTCCGGAGCTGATCCAGAAGGTCGTCCGCGACAACTTCGCCGGCATGCGAGCCTGCTACGAGGAAGGACTCGCGCGCGACCGGACGCTGGCGGGAAAGATCTCCACGAAGTTCGTCATCGACCGAGACGGCGCCGTATCGACCGCCGCGGAGATTCATGACGCGCCCCCGAGCGAGCTCCCGAGCCTCCCCAAGGAGCTCGCCGATCACGAGACCTCCTCGCCCAGGTTCCCCGATCCGAAGGTCACGGCGTGCGTCGTCGCGCGCTTCCGCGCGTTGAAGTTTCCGCCGCCCGAGGGCAGAGAAGTCACCGTCGTCTATCCGATCATCTTCCAGCCGGAAGAGTGATGGATCCGCTAGCCTCCGGAAGAGCGGAGGCACCGTGAAGAAGAACGCGAAGACGAAGACCGCGAAGAAGAAGAGCGCGAAGAAGAAGAGCGCCGCGCCCGCGAAGGCGGCGCCGAGGAAGAAGGCACCTCCGCCGAAGAAGAAGGCGCCGCCGAAGAAGAAGGCATCGCCGCCGAAGAAGAAAGCATCTTCGCCGAAGAAGAAGGCGACGAACGCGCAGGGCGAGGCCGTCCTCAAGGCCGTCACGCTCGCGATGCTCGCCGACGGAGAGATCGCCCCGTCGGAGCAGGCGATGCTCCTCCGCTTCTCGCGAGAGGAGCTCTTTCGCAACGTCGACGCGCGCGCCGTCGTCGAGAGCACGATCGAGCGATTCATCGACGTCGGCATGGTTCCGCTCCTCGCCGACATCCGGCGCGCCCTCGGCACGCGTGAAGAGCGCGAGATCGCGTTCGCTTCGTGCCTCGCGGTGATCGCGGCCGACGGCAAGGTGACGCCCTCCGAGGTTCGTCTGGTCCGCGCCGTCCGCGAAGGCCTCGACATTCCCACCGCCCGCGCGCGAAAGCTCGCCGGGCCGGTCGCCCGCATCTTCGCCTGACGACGACGTGGCGCTCGTCGTCGCGCGCGCGCTCGCTCCGGCAGGCGCGATCTCGCAAGATCGCGCCGACGTGTTCGCGCGCGGCGAGACCGCCGTGCTCGTCGTGGCCGACGGCGCGGGCGGCGTCGCGCGAGGCGGCGCCGCCGCGGATCTCTTCTTCGATAGCGTGCGATCCGCGGTGCTCGACGACGCCTTCGATCTGCTCGCCGCGCGGCGATGGGAAGATCTCTTCGCGAACGCCGATCGTGAGCTCCGCGCGATCGGCGAGACGACCGCCGTCGTCGTCGCGCAAGCGCCGGGCGTCATCGTGTGCGTCGCGTCGGGTGACAGCGAAGCGTGGATCGTCCGACCCGACGACGTCGAGCGCCTCACCGGAGGCGCGAGCCGTCGCCTCGGCGGCGGCGCGAGCCCGCGCAGCGTCGTGCGCGGCGAGCTCGACGGGCGCCTCGTCGTCGCGACCGACGGGCTCTTTCGCCACGTCGCCGAGGCTGCGATCCTCGCGCTGCTCCGCGACCGTCCATTCGGCGGCCTCGCCGACGCGCTCATCGAGGCGGCGCGCATGCCGTCGGGCGCGCTGGCCGACGACATCGCGGTGCTCGTCGCGGAGCGATGAAGCACGCGCAGTACGCGCAGTTGCGCGAAGCGCCGCTCTAGGTAATCCTACCTAAGAATGCGCCATCGACGATCGATCGCCCTCGGCCTCGCCCTCGGCACCTGGGCAGCGGCGAGCTGCGGAGGGAGCAGCGACACGACGACGAACCCGGTCGACGAGCCCGACGCGGCGCTCCCTCGCGAAGCTTCGGCGACCGACGCGCCCGCGGAAGCCGAGGCGTCGGCGAGCTGCGATCTCGGTCCGCTGCCGACGATGCCGCCGCTCACGAGCGAGGTCGTGATCGCCGGCCCCGACGGTGGAGCGCCGCCCGCGGCGACCGGCGGCGACGAGACGGGCGTGTGGGTGTACACGAAGATCACGCTGCATCTCCCGTCGCAGGCGAGCGGTCAGATCGATCCGGCCGAGTCGAAGATCGAAGGCACGGGCTCGATCCAGCTCGACGGCGCGACGTTTCGCCAGTTCTCCGACACGACGACGGTCCTCTCCACCTCGGTCGTCGGAAAGATCACACGCGCGGGATCGGCCAAGGCGATCGGCACCTACGAGAAGGGCGCCGACGGGCTCACCTTCGCGGTGACCTGCCGCGAGACGACGGGCGAAGGCGGGACGCTCGGCGAGGTCGGCTTCTCGCGCATCGACGCGACGCACGGGCGGCTCCACGTCGTGACGATGACCCAGCTCGGGAGCGCGAACCTCGTGATCGATCTGGAGAAGGCCCCGTGAGCGCTCGCTCCACGATCGTGCGCGCCGGGTTCGTCGCCTTCACGCTCGCAGCGAGCTGCAGCTCGAACGAATCTGCAGGGCCGACCGAGAGATCGTCGACGACGAGCCTGCCGTGCGACGTCGACGACGTGCTCGAGCGAAACTGCCGAAGCTGTCACTCCTCTCCGCCGAAGTTCGGCGCGCCGGTCGCGCTCGTCAGCGCGGACGATCTCGCGGCGCCTTCGAAGAGCGATCCCTCGAAGTCGGTGGCGACGCGCGTCGGCGAGCGCATTCACGATCCCGTCGCGCCGATGCCGCAGGGCGCGAAGCTCTCCGCGGCCGACATGGCGACGCTGGACACGTGGATCGCCGGCGGCGCGAAGGCGATCCAAGGCACGTGCGCCGACGCGGGATCGATCGCCGACGCCGGGCCGGTCGGCCCCGACTTCCTCCCGTGCCCCGAGGAAGAACGCACGACGTTCCTCGCGCACGGCGACACGCTCGCCGATCCGTACCCGCTCGCCGCCGACGCCGGCAACCTCTACATGTGCTTCTCGTGGAAGGCGCCTTGGTCGGGCACGCATCAGGCGACCGCGTTCGCTCCCGTGATCGACGACGCGCGCGCCGTCCACCACTGGATCCTCTACGAGACGGCGACGCCGCAGATCGACGGCGGCGCGAAGAAGTGCGCGATGCCCTTCGACGCCAAGTTCCTGCAAGGCTGGGCGCCGGGCGGCACGAACCGCGTGCTCCCCGACGACATCGGCCTCGCGCTGCCCTCGTCGGATCGGTGGCTCATCCTCCAGGTTCACTACTGGAATGTTGCAGGATACACGGATGTGCGCGATCGCAGCGGCGTCGCGATGTGCACGACGAGCAACCTCCGGCCGAAGACCGCGGTCGTCTCCACGCTCGGATCCGCCAACATCGATCTCCCGCCGCGCTCGACGGGCACCGTCGTGACCGGCCGGTGCACCCCCGCGATCACCGAGCCGATCCACGTCCTCGCGAGCGGCCCGCACATGCACGGGCGCGGTCGGCGCCTCCGCACCCAGGTCCTCCGCGGCGGCAGCGAGTCGGCGATCGAGACGCTCGTCGACGAGCCGAGCTTCGACTTCGAGTCGCAGCGGTCGTACCCCTCGAGCCTCGTCGTTCAGCCTGGCGACGTGCTCCGCACGGAGTGCACGTACGACAACCCGACGGAGACGCGCGTCACCTTCGGTGAGAAGACCGAAGACGAGATGTGCTTCAACTTCGTGACCGTGTGGCCCGCGCCGGGTCTCTTCAACGAAGGCGGGCGCGCGACGCAGCGCTGCATCGACCGATGAGCCGGAAGACCGTCCCCGTTCGAGAGCGGATCCTCGACACGGCGCTGCGGATGCTCGGCGAGTCGGGCGTTCGCACGCTCGCGCAGCCGAAGGTCGCTCGCCGCGCCGGCGTTCCTCAAGGGCACCTCACGTACTACTTCCCCAAGCGGATGGATCTCCTCGCCGCGGTCGCCGCGCGCTTCGTCGAGCGCTTGCGCGAAGACGTCCCCGCGCTCGCCGCGTTCGCGACCGACGCGCGCGCGCGCCTCGACGCGGCCGGGCGCAGGCAGGCGATGCGCTTCGTCGCGCGCCTGGCCAAGGATCGCGCGCGGACGCGGACGGTCATCGGTCTCGTCGCCGCGGCGGAGGAGGACGCCGCGCTCCGCCGTCAGATGGCCGATCACGTCAAGACGCTGCGCGGGCTCGTGGCGAAGCTCGTCGAGCGCGATGTGCGCGATCCCGACGTCGATCTCGCGCTCGCGACGCTCTGGGGGATCGGCCTCATGCACCTCGTGCTCGAAGATCGAAGCGACGCCGAGACCCAGCGCTTGCTCGATCGCTTCCTCACGCGGATCGAGGCATCGTGACGACCTCCGGATCGAAGCGCTCGAGGCGCTTCGCCGCGATCTTCACCGCCTCGGCGCTCTGATCGATCAACACGAAGCCACGCTCGTGCGCGGCCGCCGCTTCGCCCGTCGTGCCGCTGCCGGCGAAGAAGTCGAGCACGACGTCGCCGGGGCGCGAGTGCACCTTCACGATCCGGTTCAAGATCCCGAGCGGCTTCTGCGTCGGGTAGCCCGTCTTCTCGCGCCCGCCGGTGGGAACGATCGTGTGCCACCAGACGTCCGTCGGCGTCTTGCCTCGCTCGGCTTTCTCCTTCGAGACGAGGCCGGGCGCCATGTAGGGGATGCGATCCATCGCGTCGTAGTCGAAGACGTAGTCGTCTGGGTTCGACGCGTACCAGAGGATCGTGTCGTGCTTGGCGGGCCATCGGTTCTTCGGGCGACCGCCGTAGTCGTAGGCCCAGATGATCTCGTTCATGAAGCGATCGCGCCCGAGGAGCCGATCGAGGGCGACCTTGACGTAGTGGACCTCGCGATAGTCGAGGTGCACGAAGAGCGAACCGTCGGGCGTGAGGCACCGGAGCGCGGCCGCGACGCGGGGGATCAAGAAGCCTTCGAAGTCGTCGAACGCGTCGCCGTAGGATCCGCTCTCGATCTTCTCGACGTCGTAGCGCCGCCCGCCGAAGCCGCCGCGCGCTCCTTCGCCCTCGGTCGCCGTCACGCGCATGCGTTCGCGCTTCTGCACCTTGCCGGTGTTGAAGGGCGGGTCGATGTAGATCGCGCGCGCGAAACGCTCGGGCAGCGTCGGCAGCACGACCGCGTTGTCGCCGAGGATGATCCGCTTCACCGCCGCTCCTCAGAAGAAGACGAACCCGAGGTTGCCCGAAGGAATGTCGAAGGCGTCGCCGGCGAAGAATCGGTCGTAGCGCACCGTGAGGTTGAAGTATCCCGGATCGCAGCAGTGCCCGAACTGGAGGATGACCTCGGGGCTCACGGATGCGCGAAAAGGATCGACGCGCGGATTGGCGATCTCGATCGTCGTGCCGGCGCCGAAGCCGAGGCCCATCACCCACTCGCTCGGGTGGTAGAAGAAGCGATACCCCGGCCGGATGTAGAAGCCCGCGCCTTGCGGGCTCGAGAAGAGGCCCGGCTCGAACACCGCGCGGTGCGCGCGATACTCACGCACGGTGAACGACGATCCTTGCAGCGGCCGCGAAGCGGTGAAGCCCGGACCAAAAGGGATCGACCACGGCCACGACACCACCGCGGCCGGCGACTGCCCGCGGAGCTGCGCGCCGACGTGGGGAACGAGCGTGGCGAGGATGAGATCGGGGTGATCGCCGATGCTCTTGAGGAAGGCGCCCCACGGCGCGTTGAGCACGTTGTCTTCGCGCGGATACTTGTACGGCGTCGCCGGCTGCGCCTTGCTCCACTCGGCGAGCTCGCGCTCGTTCTTCTCGTTGAACGCGCGCACGGCCGTCGGGCCGTCGGCGTACTCGAACTTCGGCGTCTCGGCGTGCGCGCGCGGCGCGAGAAGCGCGAGGAGCGCGAGAGCGACGAGGGCCGTCATGCCGAGCGCACGCGTGCGACGCACGCGGCCACTCTAACACCATCGATCCGCGCATGACCCGAAAGGTGCGTGCCCCGATTCGAAGCGTGTGGGATCATGAGCGATCATGAGAGGCACGCGAGCAGCGTATGGACTGGCGTGCCTCGTCGCGTGCTCCTCTGCGCCGGAGACGCGCGCGCGACCGGAGCCGCGGGCCCCGGTGAGCCGCCCGGTCGAGCCCGCCGATCTCCCGGGCACGGCCTTTCGATCCGACGAAGAGCTCGCGCGCCCGAGCGAAGCGCACGCGCCGTCCCGCTTCGAAACGCGTCGCATCGGCGGCGAGCGCTCCGAAGGGCGGCGCTTCCACGGCGCGCCGGTCGACCTGGATCTGAAGGGCGCCGATCTCCAGAACGTCTTCCGCCTCCTCGCCGACGTCGGCCACGTCAACATCGTCGTCGACGGCGACGTCGCCGGAACGATCACGCTCCGCCTGCGTCGCGTCCCGTGGGATCAAGCGCTCGACGTGATCGCGCGCGCCAAGGGCCTCTTCGTGGAGCGCGACGGGAATGTGATCTTCGTTCGCGCTCACGCTCCCGGCGGCGCGAGGGGCGGAGGCGCGCTATCCTCGCCGTCCGATGGCTGACGGCTCGCTCCGCGACTTGCCGCCGAAGGACGCGTCGAGCGACGAGATCCTGAGCCGCTTCCTCGCCTATGTCGGCGCGCGCGGACTCGATCTCTATCCCGCGCAAGAGGAGGCGATCCTCGAGATCCTCGACGGCGCGAACGTGATCCTCAACACGCCGACCGGCTCGGGCAAGTCGCTCGTCGCCGAAGCCGCGCACTACGACGCGCTCGTTCGCGGCGAGCGATCGTTCTACACGTGCCCGATCAAGGCGCTCGCCAACGAGAAGTTCTTCGCGCTCGTCTCCGTGTTCGGCGCCGACAACGTGGGCCTCATGACGGGCGACGCGACCGTGAACCGCGACGCGCCGATCATCTGCGCCACCGCCGAGGTGCTCGCCAACATCGCGCTCGCCGAAGGGCCGCGCGCCGACGTCGACGTCGCCATCCTCGACGAGTTCCACTACTACGCCGACCGCGATCGCGGCGTCGCCTGGCAGATCCCGCTCCTCGCGCTGCCTCACGCGCGCTTCCTCCTGATGAGCGCGACGCTCGGCGATCCCGAGCCGTTCCAGAAGCACCTCGAGAAGCTCACGGGCAAGCGCACCGCCGTCGTGCGCGGCGTCGATCGACCGGTGCCGCTCGACTTCACCTATCGCGAGACGCCGCTCCACGAGACGGTGCACGATCTCGTCGGCAAGGGAAAGCACCCCGTCTACATCGTGAACTTCACGCAGCGCGCGTGCGCCGAAGAGGCGCAGAACCTCATGAGCATGGATTACTGCTCGAAGGAGGAGAAGAAGCGGATCGCGGAGGCGCTCGCCGGCGCGCGCTTCGACAGCCCCTACGGCCGCGAGATCCAGCGCTTCATCCGCCACGGGATCGGCATCCATCACGCGGGCCTGCTCCCGAAGTATCGCCTGATCGTCGAGAAGCTCGCGCAGAAGGGGCTGCTCAAGATCATCAGCGGCACCGACACGCTCGGCGTCGGCGTGAACGTCCCCATTCGCACCGTGCTCTTCACCAAGCTGTGCAAGTTCGACGGCGAGAAGACGGCGATCCTCAGCGTGCGCGACTTTCAGCAGATCAGCGGGCGCGCGGGGCGCAAGGGCTTCGACGTCGCGGGCAGCGTCGTCGCGCAGGCGCCGGAGCACGTGATCGAGAACCTCCGCTTGGAGGCCAAGGCGGGGAGCGATCCAGGCAAGAAGCGCAAGATCGTCAGGAAGAAGCCGCCCGACTGGGGCTACGTTCACTGGGACAAGTCGATCTTCGATCGGCTCGTGACGAGCCAGCCCGAGCCGCTCGTGTCGCGCTTCTCGCTGTCGCACGGCATGGTGGTCAACGTCCTGTCGCGCGAAGAAGGCGGCGGCTGCATGGCGCTCGCGCGCCTCGTCAAGTCGTCGCACGAGCGCGACGCGCAGAAGCGGATCCTCGGGCGCGTCGCGCTCGAGATGTTCCGCTCGCTCGAGGAGGCGGAGATCCTCTCGGTCGGCCGCGACGAAGAGGGGCGCCGGCGCGTCTTCGTCAACGCCGATCTCGGCGAAGACTTCTCGATTCACCACGCGCTCTCGCTCTACCTGCTCGACACGGCGAAGCGGCTCGTCCCCTCCGATCTGGCCTACGAGCTCGATCTGCTCACGCTCGTCGAGTCGATCCTCGAAAACCCCGAGGTGATCCTCGCGCGCCAGCTCGACAGGCTCAAGGGTCTCAAGGTCGCCGAGCTCAAGGCCGCGGGCGTCGAATACGACGAGCGCATGGCGGAGCTCGAGAAGCTCGAGTACCCGAAGCCGAATCGCGACTTCATCTACGACACGTTCAACGCGTTCGCGGCGAAGCACCCGTGGGTGAAGGAAGACAACATTCGCCCCAAGTCGATCGCGCGCGAGATGTACGAGCAGTTCATGTCGTTCGGCGAGTATGTGCGCGAGTACGGCCTCGAGCGCGTCGAGGGGCTTTTGCTCCGGTATCTCACCGACGTGTACAAGGCGTTGATGCAGACGCTGCCGAAGTGGGCGAAGACCGACGCGGTCGACGACGTCGCGCTCTACTTCGGCGCGATCGTCAGGCAGGTCGACGCGAGCCTGCTCGACGAGTGGGAGCGGATGAAGAACCCCGCCGAGCGCATCGAGGCCAAGCCCGAGCGCGAAGAGCTCGAGCCCGAGGGCTCGAGAGACATCACGCGCGATCGGCGGAGCTTCATGGTCCTCGTCCGCAACGAGGTGTTCAGGTTCGTCCGCGCGATCGCGCGGCGCGACTACGCTGAGGCGGCCCGGGTCGTCTCGCCGGGCGGAGAGGCGGGTGCGACAGGCGCGGAGGTGCGCGAAGCGGCGCGGATCGAGGCCGACATGGCGCCCTATTTCGAGGAGCACCGCGAGATCCGCCTCGATCCCGAGGCCAGGAGCCCGAAGCACCTCGACGTCGCGGAAGAGCCGGACGTCTGGCGCCTGCGGCAGACGCTCCTCGATCCCGAGGAGAACAACGACTGGTTCTTCGAGGTGACCCTCGACCTCGAGCGTTCCCGGGCTGCGGCGCGCCCTGTCCTCGCCCTCGAGCGCATCGGGCGTTAGATTGAGATGGTGGGCAAGAAGTTCAACCTGCCGCTCCTCGCCGACGCCTGGGGCCGGCCGGAGCGCTCGAGCACGAAGACCAAGAAGCCCTCGCTCGACGACGCGCGCGCCCGCCTCGGCGGCAAGACCGCCTCCGATTCACCGGCGCCGCCCGGCATCGTCCCCGGGCGCGTCGTCGCGCTCACGACCACGTCGGGCGCGCAGATCGTCGCCGTCGTCGTTCATGCGACGGCGACCGAGGCCCACGTCCTCGTCGACGGCGTGCGCCTGCGTCGCGTCGCGCCGTCGGCGCTGACGCTCCACGACGGTGACCCGCCCGAAGATCTCGCGAAGATCGCCGTCGACGCGCGCGTCTTCGGCACGCTGAGCGAGGGGCAACCGGTTCGCTACGCCGACGACGCGGGCGCGCTCCTCGGCGGAAAGCTCGTCGAGAAGTGCCGCTACGGCGCGCTCATCGTTCGCGACGACGGCGCGGTCATCGCCGTGGGCTTCCGCAAGCTGTGGCCCGGCGCTCCTCACGGCGCGGCGTGAGGGCCGAGATCGCGACCATCATCGACGGGTTGCTCGCGGCCAGCGAAGCGTCGCGCGAGGTGAGCCTCGACGCGATCGGCGACGCGATCGGCGCGCGCGCGATCACGCCCGACGAGATCGACGCGATCATCACCGCGCTCGAGAGCGCGGGCCGTCACGTCGCGACGCCGGCGGGCGGCGACGGAGAGAAGCATCTCCACGCGGTGCTCGCGGCGATACGCGATCTCGCTCCTTCGCTCGGGCGAAGGCCCTCGATCGCGGAGATCGCGGCGCGATCGGGGCTCGCCGAGGGCGACGTGCGTCACGCGCTCTCGCTCGCCAAGATCATGCAGCGCTGAACGCGCTCACGACACCATCCACGCGAGCGCGCGCGCGAGCGGTTCGCGCGCGTCCGCGTCGAGCACGTCGCCGTGAGCCATGATCAATCGATCGAAGTCCCACGCGAAGACGTCGACGACGCTCTTCTTCGCCGCCTCGCGATCTTTGGTGAGAAATCGCCAGAAGCGGCTCTGCGCCGTCTTCTTCCACGCGCCGACGCTGCGAAGGAAGAGGGGCATCCCCGCGCCGCGGCAGGCGTGCACGTTGAAGACGAGATCGGTCACGAGCAAGCTCTTCGATCGCGCGTGCAAGAACGCGTGCTCGACCATGTAGGGCACGCCCTCGATGCGACGCACGAGGATCTCTCCGCCGAACATCTCGCCGTCGCGCGGGAGCGGATCGAACGAGAGGCCGTCGACCTTGCGCTCGAGGCCGGGCGGACCGAAGAGGCGCGCCTTCGGCCAGCGCTTGGCGGCCGCGGCGAGGAAGAGGTAATGCACGTTGCTCGGCGCGATGATGTGCGAAACGTCGCCGAGCGCGTCGATCTGCTCGGCGTGCGCGTCGTCGATCGCGAGAGGCGACCAGACGGCGATCTCGTTCTTCGGCAGGCGGACGAGCGTCGTCCGCGAAGGAAGGAGCATCCCCAGCGGGAGCTTCAGATCGTCTTCGAGCGCCCAGATGTCGTCGGTGATCCGGCCGAGCATGCCGCCCTCCTTAGGGCTCCCGGCCGGTCTGAACAAGGGCATTCATGTCGACGCTTCGCGCGCGGGCTCGTAGAGGCGCGACGCGACGAGCGACGCATGAAAGAGCATGCCGTCGAGGCGCGTGTACATCCCGTGGCCGAGGCCCGAGGCGACGAGGCTCGCGAGGCGCTCTTCGCCGTAGTCGACGAGGACGAGCTGACCGTGCGCAGGCCGCTCGTGATCGACCGCCCGCGAGAGCGCGCCGTCGAGCGACGCGTTGAGGCGTCGCTCGTTCGAAGCGAGGGCGGGGAAGTCGGAGCGCGCCGAGCCCGCGCGGCGCACCCAGTCGCTGCCCGTGAGGCGAAGGCGCGGGGTCGACGGATCGTGCGGCGATCGCCGGTGAACGACGTGGAGCGAACGGACGCCCGGCACGCTCGCCCACGCGTATCGCGCGGGCGCGCCGAACGTGACGAAGTCGACGCGAGATGCGTCGAGCGACGCGAGATCCACGTCGAGCGATCCCACGTCGAGCGATCGCGCGCGCGCGACGTCGCGGATCGCTTCCGACGCGAGCGATCGCGCGAGGAGCTGCGTGACGAGCGCGAAGATCTGACCGGCGTGACTGTGCCCGACGACGAGCACGCGCTTCTTCCCGCGAGACGACGCCGCGAGCTCGGCGTGCGTGGCGATCACGCGCACGAGATCGAGCGCGCCTTCGAGGCGGCCGACGTGGTGATTCTCCGACGACCACACGAACGTCGTGCACGGGATCGAACCGCCGATGGCCTCTTCGAAGAGGCGCACGTAGCTCGGTCCGAAGTTGCCGAGATCGCCCAGCCACCGATCGACGATCTCGCGCGTGCGCTTGCCGAGCGCCTTGGCGAGCGAGCGTCCCGCGGTGGCCTCGAGCACGGGGAGCGCGGAGAGAGGATCGGTGCCGACGAAGGATCCGTGCACGAAGACGACCGCGGCGACGTCTGCCGCGTCGAGCTGCTTGCCGACGTCGCGCATCGCCGCGCGCCATGCTTCATCGTGATCGGAGAGGGCGAGGCTGCGCGTGCCGCGCGGCGCGACGAGATCGAAGCGCACGAAGACGTCGGCCGGCGGCTCGATCGGCTCGATCGGCGCGATCGGCTCGATCGGCTCGATCGCGGCGACCGGCTCGATCGGCGCGGCCTCGGGCGCGACCTCGACGCGGCGCGCGAGCCGCTTGCGCGCCACGAAAAAGCCCGCCGCGAAGGCGAGCGCGCCGGCGAGGATCATGAGGAGCGCCGCGACCATGACGCAGTGCGTAACCTAGCACTCGCGAGGCGTCGCGCACGCGATCAGTCGGCGATCCCTTTGCCGAGCAGCTCGTTCGGGAACACCACTTCTGCGTTCGGAGCTTCTTCGACGGGCGCGGCCGCGGGAGCCGGCTCTGTGCTTGGCGCGGCCGCGCGTCGCGCCGCGGATCCGCGACGAGGCGACGCCTTGGCCGCGGGCTCCGGCGCGGGCTCGGCTTTGCGCTCCGCGCCGTCCGTCAAGCGAAGCGACGCCGACCGCGTGATCGCAGCGCGCGGCTCGCGCCGCGACTGCCGCTGCGAGAGCTCGTCGGACGCTTGCGACGCTTGCATCCCGAACGAAGCGGCGAGCCCGGACGCGAAGGCGAACCCGATCACGAGCGCGATCGCGAGCCGTCGATACGTGACGATCTCGTTCTTGCGCACGCGCGAGAGCTGCGTGCTCTCGGGCGAACGCATGCTCGCCGGCGCCTCCTCTTCGAGCGGGATGACGACGGACGGGAGCGACTCGCGCCGCACGAGCCGCGGCGGCTCCTGCACGAGCGGCATCGGCGACGTCTTCGGGGCGACGGGGACGACGCCGGAGCTCGGCATCGGCCGGCGCTCCATCACCCGGGTTCGATTCACGAGCGTCGGCGACGAGTCATCCAAGTGAGCGAGCGCGTTCATAAGAGATCCGGAGCAAGGGGGTCGAAGAGACCGATGCGGAGGTTTAGCAGCGATCCCGCGGGGGGCCAGGCCCCAATGTGAGGTCTTGATCTTGCTTGGGTTTCGGCGACATCATCGACCTTTGGAGAGCGGGAGGCGATGAGCGACGGCGTCTACGAGATGTTCTGGGACTGCAAGTATTGCGGTCAGAAGAAGCTCCTCGGGCTCACGCATCGCTTCTGCGCGACGTGCGGCGCTCCTCAAGATCCGACCGCGCGCTACTTCCCGCCCGAGAACGAGAAGGTGGCGGCGCACCAGCACGTCTACGTCGGCGCCGACGTTCACTGCCCCGCGTGCAAGAACCCGATGAGCCGCGCCGCGAAGTGCTGCACGAGCTGCGGGAGCCCGCTCCACGCGGGCGCGCAGGTGGCGCTCCACGGCGCGCCGCCGGTCCGGCCGCCGATGCCGGCGCAACCGAAGCCGAAGTCGAGCGCGCTCAAGGTCTTCGGGATCATCGCGGCGGTCGTCGGCGGTCTGCTCTTCGTCGTGATCGCGCTGCTCGTCGTCGCGGCCTTCTGGACGCGCGACGGCACCTTCGAGGTGACGGGCCACGAGTGGGAGCGGACGATCGCCGTCGAGCGCCTCGACAACGTTCGCAAGAGCGTCTGGTGCGACAGCGTTCCCGCCGGCGCGCGCGAGATCTCGCGCCGCAAAGAGGAGCGAAGCACGAACAAGATCCCCGACGGCGAGACGTGCCAGACGGTGAAGAAGGACAACGGCGACGGGACCTACCGCCAGACGCGCGAGTGCCAGACGAAGTACAAAGAGGAGCCCGTGATGGACTGGCGCTGCGAGATCGAGGTGGCCGAGTGGCGATCCTCGCGAAAGCTCGCCGCGCGGGGAGCGAGCCCGAACGATCCTCCGAAGTGGCCGCCCGATCCGCTCAAGACGGGCACGTGCCTCGGCTGCGAGCGCGAGGCCGGCCGCAACGAGAAGTACACCGTGAAGTTCCGCGACACGAAGGCCAACGAAGACGTCACCTGCACGCTGCCCGAGGCCAAGTGGAAGACGTTCGAGAAGGCCTCGCGCTGGAAGGGCAAGGTCGGCGTCGTCACCGATCGCGTGGAGTGCGACGGCCTTCAGCCGAACTGAAGGACCTTCGTCATGAACACGCTGTTCGGATCGTCGACGTAGTCGCCGAAGGGGCCGCACGGCTCGAACCCGGCGCTCGCGTAGAGGCGTCGCGCGGGCTCGAAGGCCGCCATCGAGCCGGTCTCCAGGCTGAGGCGGCGATACCCGCGCCGGCGCGCCTCGTCGAGGATGTGATTCAGCATCGCGCGCGCGACACCTCGGTTGCGGTGTGCGCCGGCGGTGCGCATCGACTTGATCTCGCCCTCGGTCGGGGAGAGCTCGCGGAGCGCGCCGCAGCCGATCAGCGCGTCGCCGTCCCAGACGGTCCAGACGCTGATGTCCGGATTGCGGAGATCGTCGAGCGCGAGCGCGTGGACGCTCTTGGCCGGCGTGATCTCGTGCATGTGGCGCAGGTGGTCGTCGAGCAGCGCGCGGATCTCGGAGCCACGAAGGTCGTCGGGTCGGATCTCCATCGAGGATGCGCGATCATTCTAGCTCGACGGCGAACCACGCGTCGGGGTTCGTCGCGCGGAAGACGGGAGACGTGATCGACATCGTGATCACGTCGTCGTCGTCGGCGTGGCTGCGCGCCTCCGGGCTGTCGTCGAGCGTGTAGCCCAGCCTCAGCTCGAGGCGCTGCACGGCGATGTTCTCTCTCTTCGGCTGGACGTAGATGCGCGCGAGCCGGAGATCGCGGAACGCGAAGACGTGGATCATCGTCGCGAACGTTCGACCGAGGCCGCGGCCCTTCGTCGTGGAGGCTCCGATCATCACGGCGAACTCCGCCGACGAAGCGCGCACGCTCCGCAGATCCATGTCGCCCACGAGAAGGCCGTCGACGAAGCAGAGAAAACCGTGGCCGCCGCCGTCGGCGAGCTCGCGATAGAACGTCGCCACGTCGTCGAGCGTCATGTCGCCGCTCCCGCCCATCATCGACGCGTTCTCCTTGGTGTTGTACCAGCGCGCGAGCGCCGGCGCGTGCTCGGTCACGGTCGCGCCGTCGGGCTCGATCGCCTCGAAGAGCCGCCCGTCGCGGCGCCACCAGCGCAGACGCTTCACTTCGCGGCTCCTCTCGCAGGCGGCGCGATCGACGGCGCGATGATCTCGAGCTTCTGGCCTTCCGTCTGTCCGAAGCGCGACAGGAACACCGTGACGAGGACGAGCGTCTGAATCACGAGCGAGACGTTGACCGCCCACGCGACCCCGAGCCCGCCCTTCCCGAGCTTCACGGCGACGACGTACGCGAGCGGGAATCGGAGCGCGGCGACCCCGACGCCGACGATCACCGGAGGGATCGCGTTGCCGATGCCGCCGAAGGAGGCTTCCATCACGTCGCGCCCGCCGAGGAACGCGAGCCCGACGGCGGCGATCGTGAGGACCTCGACGCCGACGTGCACGAACGACGGATCGTTGCAGAGCCACCCCACGACGGGTCCAGGGACGAGGCGCAAGAGCGCGATGCCTCCGATCGCGACGACGCCGACCAGCGAGAGCGCGAGCCACACCACCTTCAAAGCCTCGCTGCGTCGCCCTTTGCCGAGCATGAACCCCACGAGCGTCGCCGTCGCGGGCGCGATGCCCTCGGTGGGCAGGTTGAGGATCTGGGTCAGTCGCTCTTCGGCGCCCTGCGCGGCGACGTACGCGGCGCCGTATCTCGAGAGGAACGCGATCAGCGCGAACCACACGCTCGCGTGGATGACGGCGTCGATCGTGAGCGGAAGGCCGATGCGGATCACCGGCCAGAGCTCGCGCAGCTTCGCGACGCGCTTTCGCCACGGCATCGCGGGCTCGGTCGCGCCTTCGGAGAGCGCGCGCAGGCCGACGACGTAGCCGCAGGCGTCGCCGAGCGCTTGAGCGACGCCGGCGCCCCACACCCCGGCGCCGAAGCCGCGGAGCAAGAGCGGCGTCAGCGTGAACCCCACGATGAGCGACGCCACGCTCGCCTTGACGCTCGCCTTCGGGCGGCCCAGCCCGACGAGCGCGCCGCTCAGCGCCATCAAGCCGAACGAGAACGGCAGGCCCGCGAGCAGGACGCCGAGGTACATCCTCGCCTCACTGCGCGCCGCGCCCTGGAAGCCGAGCGCGTCGAGCGCCACGCCGGAGACGCCGAGCGCGAGCAAGCCCGCAGCCGCGCCGAGCAGCGGCGCCACCGCGGAGGCTTTGTAGGCGACGCGCAACGCCTCGCGGCGCCGGCTCTCTCCGACCATGCGGCCGACGACCGCCGAGGTCCCGGCGCTCGTCAGACCGGCGAACATCTTCGACAGCGACATGAACGTCCCGAGCGCGGTCACGATGGAGAGCGCGACAACGCCCAGCTTGCCGACCC
The DNA here is from genome assembly GCA_019637175.1 of Labilithrix sp. Classification (GTDB taxonomy): domain Bacteria; phylum Myxococcota_A; class Polyangia; order Polyangiales; family Polyangiaceae; genus Labilithrix. The sequence goes on from JAHBWD010000055.1 coordinate 50,411, forward strand.
AGTACGCGTTCGAGAGATCGACCCCGTAGCGAACGGCGGCGCTCAACGTGAGAGGAATCGCGATCCGCAGCATCCTCGCGGTGAGCGTTCCTTCTTCGAAGGCATCCTCTCTCATGGGCGCTCGAGCCGAGGCGGGAGCGCGTACCGCACGTAGCCGTCGAAGAGATCTTTGCGGTCGACCGTGACGGTGCACGTCACCGCGAGCCTCTCGAAACCGAGGCTCGGCGTCACGGAGTGACGAAGGCTCGCCGGATGGACGACGAGCCGGTTCGCGCGCGGATGGATGCGAAAGTGGTCGCGGGTCGAGAGATTGCGCCGATCGACGCGCGCGTCGGCGCGCGGATCGTGCAAGACGAGGAGGCCCTCATCCATCGCGTAGTACGACGTGTCGTGCTGCTCCTCGCGAACGGGCGCGAGCGCGTAGTAGATCGCGACGAGATCGGCCTCGACGAGGTGATCGTGCACCGGGGTGAACGACGAACCCGTCGTGTAGTTGAAGAAGGCGTACGCCTCGATGTCGAACGGATCGCGGCGGTCCGGGTGAACGTCGGTGAGGTACCCACGGAGCGCGACGTCGAAGCGCGCGCGCAAGCGCTCGACCCACGCGTCGGTCCGCTGGAGCACGCTCTTGCCGGTGGTCGACTTCGACAGCTCGGGATCGCTCTGCGCCGCGCGGAGGAGCGCGCCGTTGAGCTCGGGATCGTCTTCGAAGTCGAAGACCTTCACGTGAACGGGGAAGAGATCGAAGCTCTGCGTCTTCATCGCGCGGAGGCCTCCTCGACGCGCCGGAGGACGACGATCATTCGCCAGGCGCCGGGTTGATCCCAGGCGACGTCGAGGTGGAAGTCGCCCAGGATCCCGACGAAGTCGAAGCGCCCGGCGCGCGCGACGAGATCGCGCCAGCCTTCGGCGTCGGGCACGAGCCAGAGCTCGTCTTGATGAAACGACCCGATGACGTCTTGCGATCCGTGCTTGCGGCAGCGCACGTCGAGCACGGTGGGGACGGCGCCGCGCGCCGTGCGTCGATCGATCAGGATGTGAAAGCGAGAGGTGATCTCGAGATCGCCGCGCCGCTCGGTCCACACCGTTCGCGCGTTTCCCTCCGGCGTCGCGTCGACCGGCAGCGTGGCCTCGATGACGTGCACGCCGCCCGGCGCGAGGAGATCGGCCACGCTCCGCAAGTGACGCACCATCGACTCGGCGCTGCCGACGCGATGCACGGCGGAGAGCATCGCGAACGAGAGGTCGACGGGCGTCTCTTGCACCGACTCGTCGAGCCGCGAGAGCACCCACGTCGCGCGCGACGCGCTTTCTTCGGCTTCGTACGCGGCCTCCGCGAGCGCGAGCGCGGCGGAGGCTTCGTCGATGCCGACCCCGTCGATGCCTCTCTCGGCGAGCGCGCGGAGGTGACGGCCGGCCCAGCAGCCCCACGAAGCGGCGCGCCGAACCCTGCGTGTGCCGTGGCGCGCGGCGCACGCGAGCAAGAAGTCACGCTCGAACGCGAAGTCGCGATACGCGAACGCTGCGTCGCAGAGCGCGGCGGAGCTCATCGGATCGAACGCTTCGGCGGCGCGTCGCGCGCCGCGCGCGACGAAGACGACGAGATCGTCTCCGCGTCCGAAGAACGAGTCGATCGCGCCCGCGCGCGTCATCCCCGCGGCGTCGAGCACGTGACTGTCGAGGCCGGCGCGCTGCCACCGCCCGGAGAGAAAGCGAACCGTCGCCGGCGCGAAGAGCGCACCGTCGCGCAGGCACGCGACGAGATCGCGCACGCGCGAAGGCGCGTCGTCGTCGATCGCGACGAGCCACTCGATATCCGTGGTGTCGCGCGCGAGCGGCACCGCGCGCGTGCACGCGAACGCGCGCGCCGCGCCGTCGTCGCCGAACGCGACGAGACAGTTGGCTCCGTCTGCGGCGGGTCGATCCACGGCGCCTCGAAGCGCCGAGCGCGCCGCGTCTCTCGCGCGCGCAGGCATGTCGGGCACCGCCGCGACGAGCGCCTCGAGCGCGTCGAGATCGGCGCGCTCGGCCGCGCGCACCCCGCTCATCGCGCGCCCCTCGCGTCGATCGCGCGCGTGAGCGCGCCGCGCAAGACGACGCCGACCGCGTCCGTGTAGCTCATGCCCGCGCGCGCCGCCGCCTTCATGAATCCGCCGCCGGTCGAGAGATCGCAGTTCGGGTTCACGTCGATGACGAACGGACGGCCCGACGCGTCGAGACGCATGTCGACGCGCCCGTAGTCGCGCATCCCGACCGCGTCGAACGCTCGGCGCGCGCACGCGGCGACGCGCGAGAGCACGGCGGGCGAGGCGGCGGCTCCGATCGATCGCGACGCGCCGTAGTCGTGCGAGGTCTCGTCCCACTTCGACGCGTACGTGAGGATCTGAGCGCGACCGCCGAAGATCGCTCGGTCGAACGCGATCTCGCCGGGAGGCAGCGCGCGCGGCGCGGGATAGCCGAGCAGCGCGACGGCGATCTCGCGGCCCGCGATGTACGACTGCACGAGCGCCGGTTGCCCGAGCCCTTCGAGGATCGCGAGCACGGCGCGCCGGAGCGACGCGTCGTCTTCGACCACCGAGCCGTCGTCGATGCCGACCGAGCCGTCTTCGCGCTCGGGCTTGACGATGACGGGATAGGAGAGGCGCCCGTCGAGGCGGATGTCGCATGTCGTCGCGTCGAACCGCTGCGACGCGGGCACCGACACCCCGGCGGTGCGGAGCTGCGCGGTCGCCTGGCTCTTGAGGAGGCAGAGGCGGAGCGTCTGCGCGGGGCTCCCGGTGAAGGCGACGTCGAGCTTCTCGAGGAGGATCGGGACGGCGGGCTCGTTGCGGCTCTGCCCGTAGAAGGTCTCGCACGCGTTGAACACGACGTCGGGCCGGAACGTGCGCACGGCGCGCTCGACGTCCGCGAGGCGCGACACTTCGTGGTGGACGACCTCGCAGCCGGGATGCGCGGAGAGCCCCGCGAGCAGCGCGCTCACGACCTCGCCGAGATCGGTGTCGGCGCGCGGCGCGATCTCGTGCGCGGAGAGGAGGAGAACGCGCGACGCGCTCATCGCGCGAAGCCTCCCTCGACGAGGCGCGTGTGGTGCTTGCGCATCGCGCGCTCGAGCTCCACGAGCTTCTGCGCTTCATCGAAGCGCGCGGCGTTCTCGACGCCGCGCGAGACGAGCTCTGCGCGATCGCGCGTCGCGACGTCGATGGCCGCCTTGATCGACGTCGGCGACGCGACGTTGCCCGCGGAGACGTACGATCCGCGCGCCAAGAGCTCGCGCACCATCGCGTTGCGCGGGTTCACGACGAGCGGTACGCCGAGCACTTGGGCCTCGATCATCGGGAGGCCGAAGCCTTCGGAGTACGAGAGGTACAAGAGCGCGCGCGCGCGGCTCATCATCCGTACGAGATCGGCGTACGGCACGTAGCCGAGGTGCTCGACGGACGGGTAGCGCTTCCAGTCGATCGGAAAGTCGAGCGTCGGATACCCGGCGACCTTGATCGGGTACTCGGGGTACGCGACCGCGAAGTCGAGGACGTGCCCGATGCCCTTGTACTCCGCGAGCCCGCCGACGTACGCGACGTAGTCTCCGACGTTCGCGCCGCGGAGCTCGGCGAGCTTCGGATCCACCCAGAGGTGCACCGTCTCGACGTGCGCGGGGTGCACGCCTTGGGCGAGGGCGTCGCTGTGCGTCTTGTCGCTGATGGCGAGGTAGCCGAGCGGGGCGCGGAGCGTCTCCCGGAGGTAGCGCTCCCAGCGATCGCTCCCGAAGAACATGGCGTCGACGTCCGACTCTTCGCCGCGCGCGGAGGCGTCGCAGAGCGTGATCGTGACGGGGAGCCGATGGCGCGGCGCGACGCGATCGATCTGCGCGGGGTGAACGAACCCCCACAGCACGTGGACGTGATCGCAGCCTTCGCGGCGGGCGAGCTCGCAGAGTCGCGCGTAGAAGCGCTCTTCGACGACGACCGGATCGGCCGCGTCGTCGACGAGGGCGGCCACGCCGAGCGGGCGCAGGTTCTCTTCGCCGATCTGCGCGCCGAAGATCGACAGCTCGTCACGCGTTCCCGGCACGACGAGCGGACCGACGAGCTCGGGCTGCTTCTCCTTGAGCGCGCGCCAGATCCGCACGGAGTGCATCCCGGGACCGCCGGTCGCACCGCCCGAGTCGACGTAGAAGAGGACACGCTTCACGCGACCTCACAACGCGAAGGCGAGCTGTTCTTCGTCGACGCGCGCCGCCGCGACACGCCGCGCGCGCCGCCGCGCGAGCGCGGGCTCGAGGATGCGCCCGATGAGCTCGCGGTATCCGATCCCGACCGACTCCGCGATGAGGCAGAGATCCGACCAACCCGGCGTCAGCCCGGGCAGCGGATTGCACTCGATGAACGAGACGCGCCCCTCGCGATCGAGACGGAGATCGACGCGCGCGACGTCGCGGCACCCGAGCGCCTCGTAGGCTGCGCGCGCGACGTCGCGCAGCTCGCGATCGAGCTCGGGCGGCACGCGCGCGGGAGCTTCGTAGCGGACCTCGTGGGTGGGCTCGAGCTTGTGATGGAACGCGTAGACCGGGTGCTCTTCGCCCGTCACGAGGACGATCTCCATCGGAGGAAGGACCGCGCCGCCGAGGATCGCGACGGTGAACTCGCGACCCGGGAGGTACTCCTCGACGAGCGCGCCCTGCTTGTAACGCGACGCCGTCGCGCGCGCGCGCTCGCGTGCTTGCTCTTCCGACGTGGCGACGCTCGCGGCGAGCACGCCCTTCGAGCTGCCTTCGGCGACGGGCTTGACGATGACCGGAAAGCAGAAGCCTTCGGGGAGCGGTTCGTCGCCCCTCATCATCACGACCGAAGGCGGCGTGCGCACGCCGACCTTGGCGAGCACCGCCTTGGCGACGGCCTTGTCGAGGGTGACGACGAGGCACGCCGGATCCGACCCGGTGTAAGGGATGTCGAGCATCTCGAGCAGCGCGGGCACTTGCGCCTCTCGGCTGCGCCCGCCTGCGCCCTCGGCGACGTTGAACACGACGTCGGGGCGCGCGGCGATGACGGCGTCGACGAAGCCGGCGCCGGCTTCGAGATCGATCACCTCGTGCCCGTGCGACGCGATCGCGTCGCGGATGGAGGCGATCGTCGACGGGCCGTCGTACTCGGCTTCCTCGTCGTGCTCGCCGCCGTGTGCCGGGGTGATGCGCTTCAGGTTGTAGGCGAGCGCGACACGCAGCGCTTCGTTCATGCCTCGGCGAGCTTGAGCGGCGTGCATGCACGTGTCAACGCGACGCCCCGACGGCGACGGGCGTGCGACTTGCGCGCGATCCACGGTGCGCCGTAAAAGATGGGGTGCGCGACGTCGGCGCCTCTCTCGACGTTAAGAAGAATTCAGCTTAACGAACCTTCATCTTTCCCCTCGAGCGCGATACAGGGTGACGAACGTGAAGGTGCTCGTCGTCGAAGACGACAACAAGCTCGCTCGCTTCCTCGAGAAGGCGTTCTCCGAAGAGGGGTACGACGTCTCGACGTGTCGCACGGGGCGCGAGGCGGTGACGAAGGTCGCGTCCGTGAGCTATGCGCTCGTTCTCCTCGACTGGATGCTCCCCGAGCTCGACGGGCTCGAGGCGTGTCGTCGCATCCGCGCGTCGGGCAACACCGTTCCGATCGTCATGCTCTCCGCGCGCGCCGACGTGGGCGAGCGCGTCCTCGCGCTCGACGCGGGCGCCGACGACTACCTGACGAAGCCGTTCCACCTCGAAGAGCTCCTCGCGCGCGCGCGCGCCGCGCTCCGCCGCGCGAGCACGGAGGCGCGCACGCTCACGATCGGCGCGCTCCGGATCGATCTCGTCGAGCACGTCGTGCGCGTCGCCGAGGCGATCATCGATCTGACGCCGCGCGAGTTCGCGCTGCTCGCGCTGCTCGCGCGGAGCGCGGGTCGCGTCGTCTCTCGTCGCGACATCCTCGAGCGCGTGTGGCGCACCTCGCGCGATCTGGGGAGCAACGTCCTCGAGGTGCACGTGAAGAACCTCCGCGAGAAGCTCGGCGCCGCCGCGCCCACGATCGAGACGGTGCGCGGCGCGGGCTACAGGCTCTCGACCGCCGGGCCGTCGACGTGAAGCTGCGCAATCGCCTCATGATCACGTTCGCGGGGGCGTCGACGGCGCTCCTCTTCGCGATGCGCCTCGCGACGATCGAGTCGTTTCGTCGCGTCCAGGAGTACGAGCTCGACGAAGGTTTGCGTGCGCGCGCGCGCCAGGAAGGAAACGAGATCGCGCTCGTCGGGCGCAAGGCGCTCGAGAGCGAATACGAGGCGCAGGGCGAGGCGCAAGGCGAGGTGAACGCGCTCGAGCAGATCGTGACGTACGGTGCGCTCTATCGCGCCGACGGCGCGCTCGTCGCCGACACGCCGTCGTTCGCGCACGCGCCGTCGCTCCGCGAGATGAAGATCGCGGTCGATCCGGTCGTGAAGCCCCCGACCGCGCCGTTCGACTTTCGCTTCCGCGACAAGGTCTTGCGCGGCGTGCTCGTCGAGGTGAAGTCGGCGAGCCCCGCGGAGCCGCAGTATCTTCTCCTCGCGGCCTCGCGACGCGACATGGACGCCGACGCGCGGCAGCTCTTGGCCGTCGGGTGGTGGGTCGCGCTCGCGTGGCTCCCGGTGACGCTCGCGGTCGGTTGGTGGTTCGGCCGGCGGATGACGCAAGGCGTGGAGGCGCTCGGCGCCGCGGCGCGCCGCGTGACGGCCGGCGAGCTTCGCATGCCGGTCGAGTCTCCTGCGGTCACGCGCGACGACGAGGTCGCGGTGTTGGGTCAAGCGCTGCGCGACATGGTCTCTCGCCTCGAGGCGCTCATCCAGACGGAGCGCCGCTTCGCGTCGCACGCGGCGCACGAGCTCCGCTCTCCGCTCACGGCGCTCCGCGGCGAGCTCGAGCTCGCGCTCCGCCGCAAGCGATCGGCCGAAGAATACGAAGCGACGGTCGCCGGCGCGCTCGACGACACGAATCGGCTGATCGATCTCGCCGAAGATCTCCTCGTCGTCGCGCGGCTCGGCAGCGAAGCGCCCGAGCAAGTCGAAGAGAGCGACGCCCTCGCGCTCGTCGACGATGCCGTCGCGGCTTCGCTCGTGGCGTCACGCGACGTCGCGGTCACCGTCGATCACGACGACGCCAGCGTCGCCGCGCGCGTGCGCGTCGCCGCGAGCGGCTTCGTTCGCATGCTCCGCAACTTGATCGACAACGCGGTCGTGCACGGCGCGACGAAGGACGTTCGCGTGAAGCTCTCGCGCGACGGCGCGTCGCTTCGCATCTCGGTCGAAGACGACGGCCCAGGGATCTCCGTCGAAGATCGCGACCGCGTCTTCGATCACTTCCACCGCGGCGCCGACGCGCGCCAAGACTCCGGCGCCGGCCTCGGCTTGGGCATCGCCCGCGAGATCGCGCGCCGCCACGGCGGCGACGTCGTCCTCGAGTCGGCGGCGAAGCCGACGCGCTTCGTCGTGACGCTCCCGATCGCGAGCGCGTGAGCGCGCCGCTGGCGTTGACGACGACGAAGCGAGATGTCAGCGTGAGCGCATGAGCGTGAACTTCTGCGCGCGCGCGGTGACCGAGCGGCTGGAGGTCCGCCTTCGCGCAGAGCCCTCGCTCGCGACGACGCTGGCCGCGGAGCACGTCGCGATCGACTTCGATCGCACGACCTACGTTGGGCGAATCGAGGCCGAGAGCCATGCGCGCCCCCTTTCGCCCGCGGTGCTTGCGCGTGTCGACGAGCTCGAGGCGCAGCACGCGACGTGCTGGCGATCCCTCGCCGAGCAGAGCATCGAGCGGCGAGACATGGATGACACGATCGAGCTCCACCGCGCGTACAACGGATTGAGCTGGGGATGGGCCACGACGGACGCGGCGCAGCTTCTGTTCGACGACGACGGCGGCTCGGCGCTCGGCGACGACGTGGGCTACGGGCCGGCGCGACTCCTTTCGAATCGCGAGGTCTCCACGGCGATCGCCGCGATCGAGAAGATCGACCTCGCCACGTTCGCGGCGCGCTTCCGGGACGGATACGCGGCGGCAGTCGGCGGCGGCGCGACGAGCCTCCTCGCGGAGTACGAAGACTTCGCGCACGTCATCCCCGCGTTCCAGCGCCTCGTCGCGTACCTCGGCGACGCACGCATCGCGTCGCGCGCTCTGCTCGTCTGGTTCGAGTAGTCGCGCTTGGGGTCGCGAACCGCGGCGCGAGGCTCGTCGATCGGACGTGAGCCCGTGCTCAATTCCCCGCGACGAGACACTCGGGGGGATGACCGTCGAGGCCGTTGAAGGCCTGAACCGACATCAGCGCGAGGAGCTCCGGTGCGGCGAGCGCCGACTCGCGCCGCGTGTACAGAACGCGATCGAAGGAGTTGGGCGCGTCTGCGAGCGCGAGCACGCCATGTTGGTCGGACAGCGAGACCTCTCGACCGGGCGACCGATAACCGGCGGTGTACACCTCGTCCGTCTTCAGCTCGAGGCGTCGAAGTTCTCCGCTCGGCGCGATCTCTCGGAGCGTTCCACGAACGCAGCCGCGTTGCATGACGAGGACGTGCCGCGCGGCGCTGGACGTGGTGGAGGGGCTCGACGGACCGTCGATCGCGCAGGCGAACGGCACCTCTGCTCCCTCGGGCCCCACCGTCGGCCCACGACACACGGCTTTCGATCCGCGATACGTCATCTCGAACGCGGTCTCGTTCCTCTGGCTGTTGATCGCCGAGACTTCGACGTTCGACACTTGGAGCTCGCCACCCGGGGCGACCAGATCGCACGCCCCGCTCCTGCACGCGCGAAGCGGCACCGCCGACAGCGCCGTCTGCCTCATCGCCGCGCGCTGATCGTGCCCCGGAGCGTGACGCCAGCTACAACCCGTGAGCGCGATCGCCACCATCGCGAAGAGGATCCCAAACCGTCGGAGCACCATGCGCGCGGCCCGAGGCAACCGGAGTGCCATCGAGCGCTGCCGTGTGCGCCACGCGAAACGGGCGGGAGCGTGGCCCGGGCTTCACGCGACAGAGAGGACGCGCGTTCACGTCCGGCAGTGCGCGGAAGTCGTCGCCGCTGGAAGCGGCACCGTCGCCCGACGGCTCGGACGCCGGGGTGTGCTAGAGAAGGGACGAGCACAGAGTCTCCGGAGGAGTGGCCGAGTGGTCTAAGGCAGCGGTTTTGAAATCGAACCGCACCTCGATCCGGCCCTCCGACACCTCGCTCGCGGAACCGCCCTGAAACAAGGGCTTTCATGAGGCCTTCCGTGCGTCTGGGAGACGCCGGCGGCGCCGCGAGCGAGGACGGGTGACGCGACGTAGCGGGCGTCTACGACCCCCTCCGGGCCGGGTCGGCGGTCAATAGATGGTCAATGAAACATGTATTGTGAACACAAGTCCCGGCCGCCATCTGGGCGCAGCCGGGACTCATGCCCCTTTCTTCGCCTGGGCCTCCGTGGAAGGCCGGGTCTTGGCATTTGGGATCGCGGCTCGGACGACGTCGGTTAGTCGGACACGCTCGTTGGTGATGGCTTGTTCCCACACAGCGATGGTTCCACGCACTGCCTCGTACGCCGAACTGATCTTGGTTTCCGCCGCCGAACACAGGTCTTCGTCGCGGCGGTAATCGTTGTCCTCCCGCG
>JAHBWD010000056.1 GCA_019637175.1 Labilithrix sp.
GTGAACTGACCGCCCGACATCTGCCGGATCTTCGCCGCGTTGTTGAGGATCTGATCGAACGCGACGGCGGAGAAGTTCCACGTCATGAACTCGATGATCGGCCGGAGGCCGACCATCGCCGCGCCGACGCCGATGCCCGCGAAGCCGGCCTCGGCGATGGGCGTGTCGATGACGCGGCGCTCGCCGAACTTCTCGAGCATTCCTTCGCTGACTTTGTACGCGCCCTGGTAGTGCCCGACCTCTTCTCCCATGAGGAAGACGCTGTCGTCGCGCTCCATCTCCTCGATCATCGCTTCGCGGAGGGCTTCTCGATATCGGATGGTCCTCGCCATGTCTTGCCTCAGGCCGCGAACGGTCCGTCGTAGGTGGTGGGCTCGAGGATCGACGCGTCGGGCTCCGGGCTCTCCTCGGCGAACTTCACCGCGGCCTGGACCTCCTTCTCGACGTCGCCTTCGAGCGCGACGAGCCGCGCCTCGGCGTAGCCTTCCTTCGTGAGCTGCTCGCGCGCGCGGAAGAGCGGATCGCGCTTCTTGCGCTCCTCGAGCTCGGCCGACGTGCGGTACTTGGCCGGATCGCTCATCGAGTGCCCGCGGAAGCGGTACGTGCGGATCTCGACGAGCGTCGGCAGCGACAGCTCGCGCGCGCGCTGCACCGCCTCGCCGATGCGCTGCTCGACGGTGAGCACGTCGTCGGCGAAGAAGCGATCGCGATCGATCCCGTAGCCGAGCGCCTTCATCGACACGTCTTCGACGCTCATCGTGCGCGAGAGCGGCGTGCCCATCGAGTACTCGTTGTTCTCGCAGATGAAGACGATCGGCAGCTTCCACAGCGCGGCGAGCGAGACGCCCTCGTGGAACCCACCGATGCTCACGGCGCCTTCGCCGAAGTAGCAGAGCGTGACGCGGCCGTCGGCGCGGTACTTCGAAGCGAACGCGACGCCGGCGGCGAGCGGGATGTGACCGCCGACGATGCCGTAGCCGCCGAGCATGTTCGTCGCGGCGTCGAACATGTGCATCGATCCGCCGAGGCCCTTCGAGCAGCCGGTGGCTTTGCCGTAGAGCTCCGCCATCAGGGCGTTGGCGCTCATGCCCTTCGCGATCGCCACGCCGTGATCGCGGTAGGTCGTCACCACGTAGTCTTCGGGCTTGAGCGTCGCGATCGATCCGACCGCGACCGCTTCTTGCCCGATGTAGAGGTGGAGGAACCCACCGATCTTTCCCTGGGCGTAGGCGCGCGCGGCCTCCTCTTCGAGGCGCCGGATCAGGAACATCTGCCGGTAGAGGTCGGCGAGATGGTCGAGCTGTCCGCTCGGACGGGTGAGGGGGCCCACGTCTCCGTGGGGACGGGGGGTATCAGGGGCGTGGGCCTTCAGCGGTTCCGACATCGGGGGCGGACGATACTAGAGGAGAGGGGCCCGGCAGGCGAGCGCGGCATCCCACATTTGGGCACCAAAATGAAGAGCTCTGTCACGGAGGTACAAGGGGAGGCGACGTTCAGGCGTTTCTAGCGCAGGCCCCGAAAAACCGCGAAAGGCCGACCGCCCCGCGTCATCCAATCGGACGACGGAACTTTCGCCCTCCCGAGCCGTCAAAAGAGGCCAGACCAAGATGAAGCTCTCCCGCGCCGCCGTCCTCGCCCTCGCCCTCGCCCCCGCCGCTTTCATCACCTCGTACGCCCACGAAGCAGGCGCGTGCGGCATGTCGATCCGAATGGATCCGACCCCGCAGCGTCCGACGCCGGTTCAGGAGATCGCCCGCGCCGAGAAGGCGCTCGAGGGCGGTCAGAACCTCGCCGCGGCCCAGGCGGTGCTCGGATCGTTTCCGCGGGTTCGCAACGTGACGGCCGGTCAGAACCCGCTCGAGACGCGCGCGCTCCGCGTCTTCGCCCTCGCGCTCGTTCGCTCCGAGGGCACCGCCGACGAGAAGAAGGCGCACGTCGCGGTGACGGGCGAGTGGACGCCGAAGGCGAACATCGAGTGGGCCGTCCAGGCGCTCCGCGAGATCGATCAGAAGCGCCCGAACGATCCGACGGTCCAGGCGGATCTCGGCGAGGCGCTGAGCAAGCTCCCGCACGGCCAAGCGGAGGCGCGCAAGATCCTCCAGGCGCTCGCGCAGAAAGATCTCATGGGCTCGCCGCACGCTTACGCCGCGCTCGCGAAGCTCCACACGCAGTCGGGCGACGCCGCCGGCGCGCAGGCCGCGATCAAGCGCTGCGAAGAGATGTCGAAGACGCCGGGCGTCTGCAAGCCGGCCGCCGCCAAGGCGTGATCTCGAATACAGTGGATCGCATGTCGCGATCTCCGAGGCTGGAAGCTCACCGCATCCCGAGCTTCCGGCCTCTTTCTTTTTCGATCCTCGCGGCGCTCCTCCTCACGGCGTGCCCCAAGAAGCCCGATCCCGCGCCCACCGACGCGGGCGCGAGCGTCGCTCCGGTCGCGTCGCGCGAGAGCAGCGCTCCGACGAACGACGGCGACGCCGCGCACGGCAAGGAGCTCGTGCTCACGTATCAGTGCAACCGCTGTCACGACGGCGCGGGGCACGAGGCCGCGCCGCAGAACAAGCACTGCGTGCACTGCCACAAAGACATCATGGAGGGCCGCTTCAACGCGCCCGCCGCGTCGATCGCGCGGTGGAAGCCGCGGGTCAAGGAGCTCGCCGACGCGCCGTCGCTCGAGGCGGCGGGCAAGCGCCTGTCGCGGCGCTGGGTCGAAGACTATCTGCTCCAGCCGGTCGATCTGCGGCCGCACCTCCAGCAGTACATGCCCCGCCTCGCGATGAGCGCGGCCGACGCGCGAGACATCGCCGCGCACCTCGTGCCGGAGAAGGATCCGCCGCCGACCTCGAAGGCGCGCGAGGTCGCGGGCGCGGATCTCGGCAAGGGCCGGCAGCTCCTCGACACGAAGGGCTGCGGGAGCTGTCATGTCTTCAGCGGCGTCGCCGCGATCGCGAATTCGCCGCCGCCGGCGATGGATGGGCGCGACTTCGAGCGCGGCCACAAGCTCGCGCCCGATCTGCGCGTCGTGCGCGATCGCATGACGCCCGCGAAGCTCGTCGCGTGGCTCACCGATCCCAAGGCGGTGAAGAGCGACAGCGCGATGCCGAAGATCGCGATGAGCGAGAACGAGATCCGCGATCTCGCGGGCTACCTCATGACCGCCGAGATGGCCTCGCCGCCCTCGAAGCCGAAGCCGCAGCGCCTGCCGGTGCTGACGCGCAAGGTCACGTACAAGGAAGTCGACGAGAAGATCTTCCATCGCACGTGCTGGCACTGTCACTCCGAGCCCGACTACGCGATCGGCGACGGCGGTCCGGGCAACTCGGGCGGCTTCGGGTTCAAGCCTCGCGGGCTGAACCTCTCGGCGTACGAAGGGATCGCCGCGGGCTTCCTCGACGACAAGGGCGAGCGCGCGAGCGTCTTCGCGAAGGAGCCCGACGGGACGCCGCGGATCGTCAAGGCGCTGATCGCGCGGCACGAAGAGGAGGCCGGCGCGATGACCGGCGCCGTGAGGGGCATGCCGCTCGGGTACGATCCGATCTCGCTCGAGGACATTCAGCTCGTCGAGACGTGGGTGTCGCAAGGTCGACCCCGATGAGACGGGCGCTCGTCGTCGTCGCGCTCGTCGCGTGCAATCCGGCGGCAAAGACGATCGGCCAGGAGAAGAGCGCGGACGTGAGCGTGAGCGCGAACGCGAGCGCGAACGCGCCGGCGAGCGCGGCGACCGCGGACGCCGACGCGGGACGCGTCGCGCCGCGCGCCGAGGCGACGGGCGTGAAGGTCGTCGTCGCGGCAGAAGACTCCGACGCGCTCTCGATCGTGAGGACCGAGCGATTGAAGGCGAAGGCGGAGGGGAGGGTGCTCGTCGTCTACGTCGGGGCGACGTGGTGCCCGCCGTGCCGGCGCCTCAAGGAAGAGATCCACGCGGGCCGCCTCGACGCGACGCTCGGCAAGACCACGCTCCTCGCGTTCGACGCCGATCGCGACACCGAGCGCCTCGCCGGCGCGGGCTACAAGTTCGGGTTCATTCCCTACGTCGCGCTCCCGGGCGCCGACGGCCGCCCGTCGGACTCGGTCGAGGCGCGCGGCAGGGGCAAGGAATCGTGGCGCGAGCTCGTCGGCAAGCTCGAGGCCTGGCAGAAGCCGTAGTCAGTCGTAAGGATTCGGCGGCGGGCTCGCGTCGGCGCTCGCCGACGCCGACGCGGACGCCGACGCCGGCGGCGCGTGCGACGCCGCGGGCTTCGCCTTCTTCACGCTCGCGCTCGCGTTCGCGCTCGCCGTCGCGCTCGGGATCGCCTCCGGTTTCGAGGCCTTCTCGTCGTCGTGCTGCTTTCGCCCCATGAGGATCAAGACGACGATGACGATGAGCGCCGCCGCGGCGACGACGTTCTGAAGACGGTGCGTCTTCTTTCGGATCATGATCGACGGCCGCGACTCGCCGTACGGTGTGAGCACCGGCGGGCGATCGCTGATCCGCGCGACGCGCTCGGCGAGCGCGACCCGCGAGCTCAGCGGCGTTCGCTCGATCTCGATGTGCTCGCTCGTCGACGCGCTCGCCTCGAGCGACGCCGCGCCGAGCAGCGCGTCGAGCGAAGTCGCGCCCTCGGTCGGCCCCGAGATCGCGCGCGAGATCGCGTCGCCGAGCGCGGCGCACGACGCGTAGCGCGACGAGGGCTCCTTCGCGAGCCCCTTCTGGAGCGCCGCCGAGAGCGAGCGCACGGCCGGCGCGCTCCCGAGCGTCGGCTCGAGCGGCGGAGGCGGCTCGCTCGAGACCTTCCCCGCCGTCGCCATCGCGTCTTCGGCCCCGAACGCCTTGTTGCCCGTCGCCGCTTCGTAGAGCGTCGCCGCGAGCGAGAACTGATCCGACGCCGGGCCGAACGTTCCCTTCGAGAGGGCCTCCGGCGCGGTGTACGCCGGCGTTCCGAGCACGGTGTTGGTGCGCGTGATCGTCGACTCGGGGATGCGCGCGATCCCGAAGTCGGCGATCTTCGCGCCCGTCCGCGCGAAGAGCACGTTCTCCGGCTTGATGTCGCGGTGGATGACGCCTGCCTCGTGGGCGAACGACACCGCCGATCCGAGCTCGCGGGCGAGCTTGGCCACGTCGGCGAGCGGGAGCGCGCCGTCGCTCAGCCGATCGCGCAGCGTCTGGGGCGTTCGGCCGTCGGGCCCGGCGACGTATTCGAAGACGAGGAAGAGCCCGATCGCGTCGTCTTCGCCCATGTCGTGGAGCGTGACGATGTTCGGGTGGCTCACCGCGGCGGCGGCGCGCGCCTCGTGGCGCATGCGCTCGATGAGCTCGTCGCGCACCGTGGGCGGCAGCGCGAGATCGTCGCGCAGCACCTTGATGGCGACGCTGCGCCCGAGCACGGTGTCCTTCGCGAGCCAGACGCGGCCCATGCCGCCCTGCCCGAGCAGGCGCTCGACCTCGTAGCGACCGATCTTCTTCGGAGCCGGCACCGCGGTCGCCATCGCGTCACTCCGTGTGGGGGTTCCAGCAGGCGACCTTGTGACCCGTGCCCTGCGTGTGCTCGGCCAGCGGCGGCAGCTCCTTGTCGCACGTGCCCTTGAGCGCGCGCGCGCAGCGCGGATGGAACGCGCAGCCGGCGGGAGGATCGATCGGCGAAGGTGCGTCGCCCTCGACGACGATGCGCAGGCGCTTCTTCTCCGGATCGGGCACGGGCACGGCGCCGAGCAGCGCGCGCGTGTACGGGTGGAGCGACGCGCCGTAGACCTGCTCGGTCGTTCCTTGCTCGACGAGGCGCCCGAGGTACATGACGGCGACGCGCTGGCTGATGTGACGTACGACGCGCAGGTCGTGGGAGATGAAGAGGAACGCGACGCCGAGCTCGTCTTGCAGATCCATGAGGAGGTTCACGATCTGCGCCTGGATCGAGACGTCGAGCGCGCTGATCGGCTCGTCGCACACGATGAACTCGGGCTGCACGGCGAGCGCGCGGGCGATGCCGATGCGCTGGCGCTGGCCGCCGGAGAACTCGTGCGGGTAGCGCCCCATGACGTCGGGCCGCAGGCCGACCTTGCGGAGGAGGCCCTCGACCATCGCCTCCTCGTCCTTCTTCGTCGCGGCGAGCGCGTGGATCTGGATGGCCTCGCCGACGATCTCGCGCACGGTCATGCGCGGGTTCAGGCTCGAGTACGGATCCTGGAAGATGATCTGCATCTTGCGCCGGAGCGGGCGCAGATCCGCGGCCGAGAGGGGCACGATGTCTTTGCCGTCGTAGACGACGCGGCCGAACGTCGGCTCGATCAAGCGCAACACGAGGCGGCCGAGCGTGCTCTTGCCGCAGCCGCTCTCGCCCACGAGCCCGAGCGTCTCGCCGCGGCGAACGCGCAGCGACACGCCGTCGACCGCGCGGAGGAGCTTCTCCGAGCGCGAGAAGAAGCCGGTGCGCACGGGGAAGTACTTGCCGACGCGCTCGGTGGCGACGAGCGTGCGCGGCCGGGGCTTGTCGCCCGGGAGCGGAATCGCCGCGTCGGACTCGAGCTTGGTCTTCGTCGACCCCTCGGCCTTGCCCGACCCCGAGGCGCGGGACTTTTCGCTCTCCCCCTTGGCTGAAGGCTCCGCCATCGCACGTTTTACGTATCACACCTCGCCATGGCGGATGCAGCGCGAGAGGTGATCTTCGTCGTCTTCCGCGGGCAGGAGGCGAGGCTCGGCTTCGCGGCACGCGGGGATCACCATCGGGCAGCGGTCGGCGAAGCGGCAGCCCTCCGGGAGCGCGTGCAGATCGGGCACGAGCCCTTCGATGACGGGCAGGCGCGTCCGTTCGCCGGCCGCCTTTTCGAAGCTCGGCAGGCTCTTCAAGAGGCCTCGGGTGTACGGGTGGCGCGGGCGGGCGAAGAGGCGCGAGGCGGTCGCGCGCTCGACGACGCGCCCTGCGTACATGACGACGACGTCGCTGCACACCTCGGCGACGACGCCGAGATCGTGCGTGATGAGGACGATCCCCATCCCGAGCTGCTCTTTCAGCTTGGCGAGCAGCTCGAGGATCTGCGCCTGGATCGTCACGTCGAGCGCGGTCGTCGGCTCGTCGGCGATGAGGAGGCTCGGCTCGCACGCGAGCGCCATCGCGATCATCACGCGCTGGCGCATGCCGCCCGAGAGCTGGTGCGGATAGGCGTCTACCGTCGTCTCCGGCGAAGGGATGCCCACGAGGCGGAGCATCTCGATCGCGCGCTCGCGCGCCTGCCCGCGCGACTTCTTCTGGTGCAGGCGGATCGCCTCGATGATCTGCGTCCCCACCGTGTAGACGGGGTTGAGGCTCGTCATCGGCTCCTGGAAGATCATCGAGATCTCGTTGCCGCGGACGTCTTGCATCGCGCGCTCGGAGAGGCCGAGGAGATCCTTGCCGCGGAGCTCGACCTTTCCCTTCTCGATCGCGCCCTGCGGGTAAGGAACGAGGCGGAGGATGCTGAGCGCGGTCACGCTCTTTCCGCAGCCGCTCTCGCCGACGATGCCGAGCGTCGCGCCTTCGGCGACCTCGAAGCTCACTTCGTCGACGGCGCGCAGGATCCCCTGCGGCGTTTCGAAGGTCGTCACGAGATCCTCGACGCGGAGCAGCGGCGCCTTCGGCGACGTGGAAGCGCTCATTCGGCGGCATGCTAAGCTGCCGCGCGTGATCGGGTCGAGCAGAACGGTGGCCGCGCTCGCGCTCGTGCTCGGCGCGGCGGCGTGCGCGCCGCGACCGCGGATGTGCGTCTCCTCGAGCGAGTGCGCGACGACGGGCCGGCAGGCCGCGGCGTGCGTCGCGGGGCGATGTCAGCCTTCGAGCCCGAACGTCAAGCCGGCGGTCGACGCGTCGAGGCGCATCGTCGTTCACCCGGTCGACATGGCGTACGTCCGTCGCGGCGAAGGCGCGAGCGAAGCTCTTCCGTCGATGTTCGCGCTCGGCAAAGACTCCGCGATCCTCTTTCTGCGATTCTCCGTCGCGCTCCCGTCGCCGGCGAACGTCGTGGAGGCGTATGTGGTCCTCCATCGCGAGGGCGCCGTCGACGACGATCCTGCGCCAATTTCCCTACACGCTACCCGGATCGTCGAGGCGTGGGAGGGGCGATCCATGTCTTGGGCGCGGCAGCCGCGCATCGTCGAGACGCGCGCTCCGGCGACGCTCGTCGAGCCGGGCGGCTCGCCGCTCGTGAGGCTCGATGTGCGTGACCTCGTTCGACAATGGTCGCGGCACGATCCTCGCGACCAAGGCATCGCGATCGTGGCTGAAAATGAGTCTCGTACCGGAACGGCGTTTGCTCTCACAGCGGGGGCGGAGGCTCGCGTTGCGTCTGACGTCGAGCCCTATCTCGAGCTCTACGTCCGCTAGGTTCGCTGGCGGAACGAGCGCAACGAAGTCGAACGAAGTGGAATCGAAGGAGCGACAAAAAGGAGATCGGTTTGAAGGTTTGCGGCTGGGCTTCGTCTATCTCGAGCCGCCCGCTTCGGCGCACCCCCGTAGCGCGCCCCCTTCCTTCGCCGATCTCCCTTGACCCTCCGGCTGTCGGAGGGAGACGATTTACGAACACGGCACCATCCCCCGGGAACCCCGCCGTCGGGACCTACGGACCAAGGAGAGTGAATGATGCGACTGTCGAAGACCCTGGGCTCTCTCGTTGCGACCGCCGCCGCGCTCGTCGCCCTCACGGCGGCCACCGATGCGCGCGCCGACGCGGAGTTCACCGTCACCGGTGGCAGCGGCACGATCGAAGTTAAGGGGAACGGCCACTGGCACATCAACAAGGACGCGCCTTGGAAGGCGACCGTCGGCGGCACCACGTTCGCCAAAGACAAGTGGACGCTGAGCGACGCCTCCGCGAAGGTGAGCGGCGTTCCGAAGGGCGACGCGACGGTGAAGGTCTACGTTTGCAACGGCGACCAGTGCAAGAACGCCGAAGTCAAAGTCGCTGTGAAGTGATCCGAGCGGGGCGGGGACTGCTCCAGCAGCTCGGGCAGTAGGCAGTGAGGCAACGAGGCAGGGCGACAAGCGCTCTGCCTCGTTTGCGTTTGTCCTGGTAGGCTTCACCAATGTCGGAGCCGAAAGCCTCGAAGGCTGGGTCGAGCGTAGCGGCGGAGATCGGCGCCGTCGCCGAGAGCGTCGAGAAGCGCTTCCTCAAGGGGAGGCGCGTGCTCGCGTTCGCCGAGTACCTCGACCTCTTCGCGAGCGATCCCTTGCGCTTCGCGCGCGACGCGAGCGGCTACGTCCGCGACTGCTTCGACCACTTCGGCACCACGAGCGTCGAGCACCCGTGGGGGCGCTTCACCCGCTGGAGCTTGTTCGATCTGCCGTGGGATCCGTCGCAGCGGCCGCACGCGCTCATCGGCCAGGAGCAGGTGCAAGAAGAGATCTACCGGAGCCTCTCGAACTTCGTCCGCGAGAAGCGGCCGAACCGCCTCGTTCTGCTCCACGGCCCGAACGGATCGGCGAAGAGCACGATCGTCGCCTGCATGATGCGCGCGCTCGAGCACTACTCGATGCTCGATCAAGGCGCGCTCTACCGCTTCAACTGGGTGTTCCCCTCGAGCAAGACGCTGCGCGGGAGCCTCGGCTTCGGGCAGAAGGAGCAGGCGTCGCAGGTCGCGAGCTTCGCCCACCTGCCCGACGATCAGATCGACGCGAAGCTGCTCGTCGAGGTGCGCGACCATCCGCTCTTCTTGATCCCCGTCGACGAGCGGCAGAAGCTGCTCGAGCGCCTCGTCAAGGAGCGCGACGCGAGCGCCGACGAAGGCTTCTGCGATTGGATCCTGCGCGGCGAGCTCTCGCACAAGAGCCAGCAGGTCTTCGAGGCGCTGCTCTCGAGCTACAACGGCTCGTACACCGACGTGCTCAAGCACGTGCAGGTGGAGCGCTACTTCATCTCGCAGCGCTACCGCGTGGGCGCCGTCACGATCGGCCCGCAGATGAGCGTCGACGCCGCGGAGCGGCAGATCACGATGGATCGATCGCTCGCCTCGCTGCCCGCGTCGCTCCAGGCGATCACGCTCTACGAGGCGAAGGGCGAGCTCATCGACGCCGCCGGCGGCGTCCTCGAGTTCAGCGATCTCCTCAAGCGGCCCCTCGACGCGTTCAAGTACCTCCAGCTCTCGGTCGAGACGGGCGAGGTCGCCCTCACGCAGCAGAACGTGCAGCTCAACTGCGTCATGACCGGCAGCGCCAACGAGCTGCACCTCGACGCGTTCCGCGAGCACCCCGAGTTCGCGAGCTTCCGCGGGCGCCTCGAGCTGATTCGAACGCCGTACCTCCGGAGCTACGAGCACGAGCAGCAGATCTACGACACGCACGTCGTGCCTCACATCCGCCGCCACGTCGCGCCCCACGCGACCGAGATGGCCGCGCAGTTCGCGGTGCTCACGCGGATGCGCAAGCCCAACACCGACAAGTACCCGCGCGCGCTCTCGAACGCGCTCTCTGGCCTCACCGCCGTCGAGAAGATGGACCTCTACGCGACCGGGCGATCGCCCGAGCGCCTCGAGTCCGACGCGCAGAAGGTGCTGCGCGCGGGCGTCCGCGAGGTCTTCGAGGAGAGCGACTCGTACCCGATCTACGAAGGCCGCGTCGGCGCGAGCCCGCGCGAGATGCGCGTCGTGCTCCTCGACGCGGCGCAGTCGGTCGTCTACCGGTGCCTCTCGCCCCTCGCCGTGCTCGACGAGATCGAGCAGCTCTGCATGCGCAAGGCCGAGTTCGAATGGCTCCAGCAAGACACCCAGGCCGGCGGCTATCACGACGTGAAGCTCTTCCGCGAGACGCTCTTCTCGCGCCTGCTCTCGGTGTGGGAGCAGGAGCTCTACGCGTCGAGCGGGCTCGTCGCCGACGCGCAGTACGATGATCTCTTCGAGAAGTACGTGCAGCACGTCAGCGTGTGGGTGAAGAAGGAGCGCATCCGCAACAAGATCACGGGCGAGTACGAGGAGCCCGACGAGGGGATGATGCGCGAGGTCGAGCGCCTGCTCGACGTGAAGGGCGACGTGCAGGAGGCGCGCAAGCAGATGATCAGCGGCATCGCCGCGTGGGCCATCGACCACCCGGGTCAGAAGGTGGAAGCCAAGAACGTCTTCCCCCAGTACCTCCGGCGGCTGCGTGACGCGATCTTCACCGACAAGCGCATCGAGGTCGCCAAGCAGGCGCGCGACATCGTCGTGCTCGTGCGCGACGAGGGCTCGGGGCTCGACGACGCGCGGCGCCGCGAGGTGCGCGAGGTCATCGCGCAGCTCGAGAAGCGCTTCTCGTATTGCGACGACTGCGCCGCCGACATGGCCAGCATGCTCGTGCGCAAGCGCTACAGCGATCTGATCGTCAACTGAAGAGTCTCCCCGCCGAGGTTCGCAAGCTCGCGCTGCCGGCGATCCTGCACTCGCTGTTGCAGACGCTCGTCTTCGTCGTCGACCGCCTGATGCTCGGGCGACACGGCGACGCTTCGCTCGCGGCGATGCAGATCGGAGGCGCGATCGAGTGGTCGATCTGGAGCGTCTTCTCCGCGTTCGAGGTGGGCACGATCGCGCGCGTCGGGCGGCACGTGGGCGCGAAGGATCCGGCGGCGGCGCGGCGCGCGGCGTGGCTGTCGCTCGGCCTCGCGGCGGGGATCGGGACGGCGGTCGCGGTGCTGTCGCCGCTCTTGCTCACGCTCCTGCCGCTCCTCGCGAAGAACGTCTCGCCGGCGGCGATGGACGAGGCGCGCGGATACCTCGGCGTGACGATGGCCGCCTCGCCGGTGGTGTTCCTCGCGATGACCGCGATCGCGACGCTCCAGGCGGGCGGCGACACGAAGACGCCGCTCGCGATCGGGATCGGCGCGAACGTGGTCCACGTCGGGCTCAACGCGCTGCTGATCCCCCGGATGGGCGCGCGCGGCGCCGGGATCAGCACGGCCGTGACGTTCGCGCTCGAGGCGGCGCTCGCGCTCGCGGCGCTCGTGAGCGTGAAACGGGCGGTGTCGCTTCGATCGCGCGGCGCGCGCGCGCGCACGACGACGAAAGAGGAGGGGAGGCGGCTCCTCGGGATCGCAGGGCCTGCGTTCGTCGAGCGCGTCCTCTATCACGTGGGGTACGTCGGGTACGTGCTCGTGATCGCCAAGCTCGGCGATCACGCGATGGCGGCGAACCAGTCGCTCATCAGCGTCGAGTCGATCTGCTTCCTCTCGGCCGACGGCTTCGGGATCGCGAGCGCGGCGCTCGTCGCGCAGAAGCTCGGCGCCGACAAACACGACGAAGCGCGCAGCGTGATGAAGATCGCGACGCGCGACGCGGTGATCGCGCTCACCTGCTTCGGGCTGATCGCGCTCGCGCTCCGCGGGCTCATCCTGCCGAGATTCTCGAGCGATCCCGAGGTGCTGGCGATCGGGTCGAGCGCGATGCCCGTGCTCGCCGTCGCGCAGCCGTTCATGGCGATCGGCATCGTGCTCGCGCAGTCGCTGCGCGGCGCGGGCAGGACGCGCGAGGCGCTCGGCGTGAGCATCATCGGCGCGGTCGTCGTGCGCCTCTCGGCGACGTGGTTCTTCGCGATCACGCTCGGCCTCGGGTTGCCGGGCGTGTGGATGGGATCGACGCTCGACTGGATGGTGCGGAGCGCGCTGCTCGCGGCGATCGCGTCGCGGCGCCGCGCGGCGGTCTGATACGTTCTGCGTGATGACTCGCGCGGTGTGCCTCGCCTTCGCTCTCGCGGCCTGCTCGACCTCGGAGACTTCGCCGGCGCCGGCCGGCGGCGATGGCGACGCCGGTGGCGACACCGACACCGACGCCGCCGTCGTCGAGCCCGGGCGCGACGCGGGCGCCGAGGCGTCGCCGTCGAGCGCGTGCGAAGGCGCGTGCAAGACGACGGCGCTCGAGGCCGACTTCGGCGGCGTGAAGCGCGCGCTCGATCGCGCGCAGCTCGGCGTCGAGCCCGGCGACGGCGGCGTCGTGAGGCTCCACGTCGAGGCGCACGCCGGCGGTGACGCCGCGTGCCCGACGCAGACGTCGCCGACGCCGGATCGCACGATCGTGATCGCGGGCGTCGCCCGCGGCGCCGCAGGGCGCACGTTCACGCAGGCCGACGGCGCGAGGGGGGCGTTCTTCGACTTCGCGGGCGATCTCGGGCTTCCGCCGCTCACGCGATCGACCGCGATGAAGATCACCGTCGTCGCCGAAGACGTCGCGACGCCGCCCGGCTGGGTCGCGTTCGACGTCGACGCGACGTTCCCCGAGGGCACGGTGAAGGGCCACCTCTACGCGACGTACTGCGCGTCGCTCTCGGAGTGACTATCGATACGGGCTCGGGCGACCCTCGAGCTTGAGGCGCGCGGTTCGCACGCCGAAGATCTCGGCGCCGCCGGGCGTCAGGATCGGCCCGAGCATCGTGCTCGCGAAGATCGCGGCGATGGTGAGCGCCACGCGATCGTCCTCGGACTCGGGCGTGATGAGCCAGATCGTCTTGCAGCGCTCGGCGAGGAGCGAGAGGCCGCTCGTCATCTGACGGCGCTCGGCCTCTTCGGCGGCGGCGACGTCGGCCTGATCGACGCGCCGCCCGAAGCACGTGCGCGTGCCCGACGTCGCGCCGTCGTTGCCCGCGATCACGACGCGCGCGACGTCGCTCTCCGGTGGGAGGAGGCCGTAGTCTTTGTCGACGGTGAGGCCGAGCTTGGTCTGGAAGAAGCGGTCGGCCTGCGTGCGGATCGCAGCGACGTCGAGACACGCGTCGGGCCGCTGCGCGAAGACGGCGTAGCATCGCGATCGCGCGGGGGGCCGCAGCGCGCCGGGCTGGAGCACGCCGCGCTCGTCGAGCAGCTCGCGGAGCGCTTCTTCGGTGAGCGCGGTCACGACGCGTACGATAGTCTCTGGCCACGTGCTCGTCGACACGCACTGCCACCTCGACCCGCAGTACTTCCCCGCCGGTCCCGACGAGGTGCTCTCTCGCGCGCGCGCCGCAGGGGTCGAGGGGTTCGTCGTCATCGGCGTCGGCTCCGATCTCGCGCCGGCGCGCGCGGCGGTCGCGCTCGCCAAGCGCATCCCCGAGCGCACCGCGGCCGCGGTGGGCGTTCACCCGCACGACGCGACGACGCTCGACGACGCCGCCTACGACGAGCTCGCGAAGCTCGTCCGCGAGCCCGAGGTCGTCGCCGTCGGCGAGATCGGCCTCGACTACCACTACGATCACTCGCCGCGCGACGTTCAGCGCGCGACGTTCGCGCGCCTCGTGGGCCTCGCGCGCGAGGTGAGAAAGCCCATCGTCGTGCACACGCGGAGCGCGCCGGCCGACACGCTCGACGTCCTCGATCGCGAAGGCGCGAGAGACGTCGGCGGCGTGATCCATTGCTTCAGCGAAGATCGCGCGTTCGCCGCGCGCGCGCTCGATCTCGGGTTTTTCATTTCGTTCTCGGGGATCGTGACGTTCAAGAGCTCCGCCGCGATCCAAGACGTCGCGCGCTGGGCTCCGCTCGATCGCATCCTCGTCGAGACCGACAGCCCCTACCTCGCGCCCGTGCCCCTCCGGGGCAAGCCGTGCGAGCCCGCGTTCGTCGTTCACACCGCCAAGCACGTGGCGGTCCTCCGTCAGATCGCCTTCGAAGCGCTCGCCGAGGCGACGACGGCGAACGCCGAGCGCGCCTTTCACCGCGGTTTTTCCGCGGCGAAATGACGGCGAAGCGAAGCACACAGCCGCACACCTCGCCTGGCGCGTGGCGTGCATCGAGGGAAGGCCCTACGCTGAAGGAGGGCTCGCTGTTGGAACGAAGCAGGTCGCCAAGCGCGCCGGCGGTACGTCGCCGGGGGTTGGGGGGATGGTGGTTCGCCGCCTCGGTCACCACCCATGTCGCCCTCATCGCCGTGCTCGGCGCCGCGGCGTATCACTTCACGCTCGCGCGCGAGCGACGCGCGCTCGAGAGCCGCACGGCGGCGCCCGAGGTCGTCGTCGCGGTGGAGCTACCGAGCTTCTCCGAAGGATCGCTCACGGCCGATCGGGACGAGGTCCCCGAAGGGGCGAAGCCCTCGGCGCACGGCGGCTCGACGATCGCCCGCATCGACACCGCGACCCTCGGTCGAGGCGGGCAGGCCACGGGCACGCGCGCGACCAACCTCGCGGCCATGGAAGAGCAGATGCGCCTCAGCCCCGATCTGCTGAGCCGCCTCGATCGCGATCAACACCAGCGGCTGCGCACGGCGCCGCTCCGAACGACGCATGAAGATCGCCGCGCGACGACGCATCCGACCGAGCTCACGTTCCTCGCGACGGGCACGGGCGAGCACCCCGAGCGGCGGCCGAACGCGGCCGCGGATCCGAGCCGCGGATCTCTGCGCGCGCCGAAGCCCTCGGTCGTCGGCGGTCATCCGGGCGCGCGCGATCTCGACGCGCTCATCCCCGGCGCGGGCGACGCGACGGGCCGTTCGTCGCCCGGCGCCTCGCAGCGCGGCCAGCTCATGGCGAGCCCAGGCGTCGGCGTTCGCGACGGCGCGGCCGGCACACGCCACGCCGAGGCCGCGCGCATCATGCACGGGCGGCCGGCCGTTCAAGAAGGAGCGCCGACGGTGACGGGCGCGTTCCGCGGTCGACCGAACGACACGATCGACAGCGAACAAGAGGTCGCCACCATCGTGCAGTCGCAGGTCCACGCGAGCTTCGCCGGCGCGCTCGCCGGCGAGGGCCGCGGCGGATCGGCCGGCCCCGCGCCCGATCCCGGCGCCGGCGCCGCGCAGGGGAGGGGATCGACCGCGCGCCCGATGGGCAGCGGCGACGGCGACGTCTTCGACTGGTACACGAACGATCCGAACCTCCAGCCGTACTTCCGACAGATCCACGCGAAGGTTCACCCGCTCTGGCGCGACGCGTTCCCGAAGAGCGCGATCGCGGAGCTCAAGCAGGGCACCGTCATCCTGATGATCACGATCGCCGCCGACGGCAGGGCGAGCGTCGGCTGGCCGCCCGTTCGCCCGAGCGGCATCGACGAGTTCGACCGCAACTGCGCCGAGGCCGTCCGCAAGGCGAGCCCCTTCGGGCCGATCCCGGCTTCGCTCGGCCGAACGACGCTCCGCGTGCGGATGCCCTTCGAGGCGAAGAACCCGATCGTGAAGTAGAGCTCCGGGGTTCGGTTTCTTGCCGGTCTTGGGCGCGCCCACTACTGTTTCGGGGGCGTGCAAGTCGTCGGCGGTCGATTCCATCTGATCGCGCACCTCGGTGGAGGCGCGACCTCGGACGTCTCTCTCGCGAAGACGGACGCGAAGTCGGACGTCGGTCGCCTCTCCGTGATCAAGCGCCTCAAGCTCGGCAAGGACGCCGAGCCCGCGCTCGTCGAGCAGTTCGCCGACGAGGCGAGGCTCTCGCTGCGGCTGATCCACGCGAACATCGCGCAGGCCTTCGAGGCCGGCTCGGACGACGCCGGGCCCTTCCTCGTCCTCGAGTACCTCGAAGGGCAGACGCTCTCGCGCATTCGCTCGCGCGCGCAGAGGAGCGCGGGCGGCCTGCCGCGCGCGATCGCGCTCAACGTCGTCATGGCGGTCGCGACGGGCCTCGCCTACGCGCACTCCGCGCAAGACGAAGCGGGCAAGCCGCTGCGGATCGTCCATCGCGACGTCTCGCCCGACAACATCGTCGTGACCTACGCCGGCGCGACGAAGCTCATCGACTTCAGCGTCGCCACCGCCGCCGCGAGCAAGTCGAAGAGCGGCGCCAAGGGCAACATCTCGTACATGGCGCCCGAGCAGACGAGCTCGTCGATCGCGCTCGACGAGCGCGCCGACGTCTTCGCGACGGGCCTCGTTCTCTGGGAGCTGCTCGCCGGCAAGCGGATGTGGGAGGGCCTGTCGGAAGCGGAGGTGCTCGCGCGCCTCGCCGACGACAAGCCGCTGCCGGCGCTCCGCTCGGTCGTGCCCGACATGCCCGAAGAGCTCGACGCGATCTGCGCGCAGGCGCTGAAGAAGGTCCGCGACGAGCGCTACGAGTCCGCGGTCGAGCTGCGCGAGGCGATCGAGAAGGCCGCGCAGAAGCTCGGCCTCCGCGCGACGACGCGCGAGGTCGCCGAGCTCGTCACGTCGCTCTTCGAAGAGGAGCGCGAGAAGATGCGCACGATCGTCGAGGAGGCGATCGTCGGCGCCGGAGGCACGGGCAAGGGGCTGCCGCGCCTGCGGCCTGCGCCGCCGTCGTCGTCGAAGCAGTTCGTCGACGACGAGACCGATCCGAGGCTCTGGGCGCCGACGCACCCGCGCGCGGCGGACTCTTCGCCCGACGGCACGTCCGCGCGCGTCGTCGAGGTCTTGCGCGTCGAGCAGGCGCCCTCGGGCGATCGACGCTTCACGCTGCTCATCGCCGGCGCCGTCTTGATCGCGTTCGCGGTCGTCGCGGTCGTCGCGCTGACGCGCGATCAGACCAAGCCGATCGACGACAAGCCCGTCACGACCGCGACGCCGCCGCCGCCGCCTCCCGAGCCGTCGGCTTCGGCGTGGGTCGAGCCCGTCGAGGTCACGATCGAGATCAGCGTGAACCCGACGAGCGCGCGCCTCTCCGTCGACGGCGTGAAGGTCAACACGCCGTATCGAACCACGGTCGCGACCGGGAAGTTCGTGCACGACGTCAAGGCCGAGGCCGATGGCTTCGAGCCTCGGTCGATGAAGGTCGTCTTCGATCGCGATCGATCGATCGAGATCGCCCTGACGCCCACGAAGCCGCCGCCGTTCGGCTTCGTACCGCCCCCGCCCAAGCCGCCGCCGAAGCCCGACGACGCGGGCCGCTGAAGCCTCGCCTTTTCCAGGGCGGAAATAGTTCCTTGACGAATCGTCAGAGAATGTTATCTGACAGTTCGTCAGACAATGAAGACCATCCTCGTCACCGGCGCCAACACCGGCATCGGGGCCGCCTGCGCCCGCGCGCTCGCCGCGCCCGGCGTCCACCTCGTCCTCGCCTGCCGCTCCGCGGACAAAACCGCGCCCGTCCTCGCCGATCTCGAGGCGCGCGGCGCGACGGCGTCGTTCCAGCGCCTCGATCTCTCGGACCTCGCGCAGTCGGCGTCCGCGGGTGAGGCGCTCGCCGCCGCGCACGAGCGGATCGATCTGCTCGTCAACAACGCCGGGCTCGCCGGGCATCACGGCCTGACGGCCGACGGTTACGAGCTCGCGTTCGGGACGAACCACCTCGGCCACTTCGCGTTCACGCTCCCGCTCTTGCCCTGCGTGTCGCGCGCGCGCGGTCGCGTCGTGAACGTCGCGAGCGGCAGCCACCGCCACGTGAAAGACTTCCCGTGGGCGCACCTCCGCACCGCGACGCGAAGCGTCTCCGGGATGCGCGAGTACGGCGTCTCGAAGCTGTGCAACATCCTCTTCACGGCCGAGATCCGCCGTCGCTTCCCCGGCGTCTCCGCGGTGAGCATGAACCCGGGGCGGATCGCGAGCGACATCTGGCGATCGGTCCCGCAGCCGCTGCGCGCCGTGCTGCCGGCGCTGCTCGCGATGAAGTCCGTCGAGATCGGCGGAGGCTACCTCGTTCACGCGGCGGAGGTCGCGCTCGAGGGCGACGACGCGCCGATCTACTTCGACAAGGGCAAGGCGAAGCGCCCCAGTCTGCTCGCGGCGCGCGAAGATCTCGCCGCGGAGCTCTGGAGCTACAGCCTGGAGGCGATCGCGGCCGCGCGCGCCGATCGCGCCGCCTGATGGCGCGCCCCCGCGAGACCGAGAAGCGGCGCGAGCTCGCCCACCGCGCCGCCGAGGTGCTCGAGCAGAAGGGGCTCGGCATCTCCACCGAGCAGCTCGCGCGCGAGCTCGATCTGAATCGAACGACGCTGCTCTATCACTTTCCCACCGTCGCCGAGATCATCCAGACGGTGCTGGCGGAGCTCTTCGCCGAGCAGGCCGCGTTCGTCGAGGCGCGCGTCGCCGAGCACGAGCACCCGATCGATCGGCTCTACGCGCGCGTCCGCGCCACCCACGGATTTCACCGGGGCAGGGAGCGAAGGCTCCTCTTCCTCACGCAGGCTGTGGCGGTCACCGGAGGCGCGCAGGTGACGGAGATCCTCCGCGGCGCGGCCGATCTGTTCGCGCCGAGCCGCCGCGCCTTGCTCGAAGGCCTCGAGCGCGGGATCGAGGAGGGCACGGTCGCGCCGTGCGACGCGAAGGCCGTCGTCTCGCTCGTGCGCGCGGCGATCGACGGGCTCACGATCCAGAGCGTCACCGAAGGCGCGCCGCTCGAGCCGGTGCATCGCTTTCTCTGGGAGCACGTGCTCGCGCCGCTCAAGCGCGAAGGCAAGTCGAAGAAAGCGAGAGGGAAGTGATCATGTTCTCCGCCAAGCGCCCGCTCCGCATCGCCTATGGACGCCTGTTTCACGAGGCGAACGCGTACTCGCCCGTCGCGACGACCCTCGAAGACTTCGAGCGCTTCCACTTGATGTCGGGAGATGCGCTCGAGCGCGCGAGCTCGCTGCGCGGCGTCGAGCTCAAGTCGTTCATGCCCCACGCGGAGCTCACCGGCTTCCGTCAGGCGGCGCGCCTCGCGGGCGGCGTCACCTGCGTTCCGCTCGAGTCGGCGATGGCGGTGCCCGGCGGTCCGCTGGCGCGCGCATGTTTCGACGAGCTGTGCGGGCGTCTGCTCGCGCGCCTCGAGCGCGCGTTGCCGCTCGACGGCGTCTACCTCGCGCTCCACGGGTCGATGCAGGTCGAAGGCCTCGACGAGGCGCCCGAGGCGCACCTCTTG
Organism: Labilithrix sp.; assembly: GCA_019637175.1. Taxonomy (GTDB): domain Bacteria; phylum Myxococcota_A; class Polyangia; order Polyangiales; family Polyangiaceae; genus Labilithrix. The sequence goes on from JAHBWD010000056.1 coordinate 19,641, forward strand.
CGGCGCGTGCGCGAGGTCGTGGGCGCGTCCGTGAAGATCGCGGTCAGCTACGATCTGCACGCGAACCTCTCGGAGGGCCTCGTCGCGCCCGCGACGATCCTGACGGCGTACCGCACGAACCCTCACTGGGATCTGGCGCCGACGGGCTATCGCGCGGGCCGGCGCCTCATCCGCGCGATCCGCGGAGAGATCACGCCGGTGCACGCGTGGCGGAAGCTCCCGATGGTGATGGGCGGCGGTACGACGATCGACTTCCTCTCGCCGATGCGAGGCGTGTTCCGCTGGATGCGCAAGCTCGAGCGCGATCCGCGCGTGGTCTCCGCGAGCCTCTTCATGGTCCATCCGTTCACCGACGCCGAGCAGATCGGCTGGGCCGTCCACGTCTCCACCGACGGCGATCGCGGCCTCGCCGAAGAGCTCGCCGATCGCCTCGCCGATCGCGCGTGGCAGACGCGCGAGATCGCGCCGCCGCCGATGCGCGACGCCGCCGCGGCGATCGACGAGGTGCGCGCGAGCCGCTGGCGCAAGCTCGGCCCGGTGACGCTCGTCGACGTCGACGACGTCGTGGGCGCCGGCGCGCCCGGCGGCAACACGCACGTCGTGCGCGAGCTGCTCGAGCGCGGGCGAGACGTTCGCGCGTACGTCCCGGTCCACGATCCCGCGCTCGTCGACGCGCTGCGCGACGCGCCGGTGGGCGCGTCACGCGACGTCGTGCTCGCGGGCACTCCGGGCTACGGCATGCCCGCCGTGAAGCTGGCGCGCGCGCGCGTCGCGGCCAAGGCCGAGGGCGACTTCGGCCTCGTCGTGCGGCTCGACGTCGACGCGCTCCGCATCGTGGTCGCCGAGCGCGCGCCGCTGCCGATCCACCCGAGCTTCTGGAGCGCCGTCGGGCTCTCGGCGCGCGCCGCCGATCTCATCGTGCAGAAGAACTTCTTCCACTATCGGATGTTCTACGCGCTCACGTCATTTCAGCACATCCCGGTCGTGACCGACGGCGCCACGAGCCTCACGCGCGTTCGCGATCAGGAGTACGCGGTGCCGATGGCGCCGAAGGCGAGGCTCGACGACTGGCGTCCGTTCGACGCGCGCCTCCGCGCGGCCCGCGTCAGGCGATCACGGGAGCGCGAGATCGCGCTACGTTGAGCGCGTGGCGGTCGGCTACTGTCCCGCGTTCGAGCCCAAGCTCGCGGTTCCCTTCGAGGGCGACGGCGCGTCGCTCTTCCACGCCGCGCCGCTGCTCGACGAGCTCGCGGAGGAGCGCGGGCTTCCGTTGCTCACGAGCTTCGCCGACGATCGCGAGCCTCCGCCCGAATTCGACGGGTACCCGGAGGAGCTCGCCGAGGCGATCGGCCCGTGGACGGCGTGGTTCTCGGCGACCGAAGGCCTGAGGTGCGTCGAGGGCCTGCTCTCGACGCTCGACGATCCCGGCGCGCGCGCGCGCGTTCCCCTCGTCGACGGCGTGATCGAGGACCTCACGGCGCTCCACGCCGTCCTCGTCGTCGCGAAGAAGAAGAAGGCGCAGTTTCGCCTCGAAGTCGCCTGAGCCAAGCGATCGCTTGCGCTCGGGCGGGGCGCACCGTATTTATTGAGGAGGTACTCAATAATGCCCCAGCCCGCTCGCCGCCGCGGGCGCCCTCCGGTCATCGCGACCGAGCGCGTCCTCTCGATCGCCCGCGAGGTCTTCCTCGAGCGGGGGATCCGCGCGACCACCTCGGAGGTGGCGCTCCGCGCGGGCATCAGCGAGGGCACGCTCTTCCACCGCTTCGCGACGAAAGACGCGCTCTTCCGCGCGGCGATGAACTTCGATCCCATGGTCGAGCCGCCCGTGATCGCGACGCTCCCGAAGATCGCGGGTCAGGGCGATCTCCGGGCGAACCTCGTGGATCTCGGCATGCGCATGCTCGAGCTCGGCGGCGTGGCGCTGCCCGTCATGATGATGGCGTGGTCGAACCCCGCGAGCGAGTATTCGCTCGAAAAGCTCGCCGCGCGCAACGTAAACCGCCCCAAGGTCATCCTCCAGGCGTTGCGCGCGTTCTTCGCCACGGAGCGGGAGCACGGTCGGCTCGGCGAGCACGCCGATCCCGACATGTTGGCGCGCGCCTTCATGGGCAGTCTTCACCATCACTGTCTTCAAGAGATCCTCTTCCGCGACGATCCGCAGCGGCCGTCGCGAGAGAAGTACGTGCGGGGGATCGTGGACCTCCTGCTCGACGGAGCGGGCGTAGGCCGCAAGCGCGGCGCCAAGGACGTTCGATGAAGAATTGGTCTCTCCTCGTGCTCCCCCTGATCCTCGGATGCCGTCACGCGCCCGCCGCGAGCGAAGGCGACGCCGGCGCGCCGCCGCCGGTCGCGGTGCAGACGGCCGACGTCACCGAGATCGAGGTCCCGGCGCTGCTCCGCGTCAGCGGCAGCCTGCGCGGCTTCCGTGAGGCCGATCTGGCCGCCAACGCGTCCGGCCGCGTCGTGTCGACGAGCGTCGAGCGCGGCGCGCAGGTGAGCGCGGGTCAGGAGCTCGCGAAGCTCGACGTCCGCGCGGCCTCGCTCAGCGCCGCCGAGGCGAACGCGATGGCGGAGAGCGCGCGCACGCAAGAGGCGCAGTCGCGCGTCGACTGCGAGCGCAACGAGAAGCTCAAGGCCGCGGGCGCGATCAGCCAGGCGGAGTACGATCGAATCGCGACGTCGTGCCGCACGATCCCGCTCGGCGCCGAGGCGGCGACCGCGCGCGCTCGCCTCGCGGCGCAGAACGTCGGCGACGGCATCATCCGCGCGCCGTTCGCCGGCGTCGTCACCGAGCGCTTCGTCGAGGTCGGCCAGTTCGTGCGGCAGGAGTCGCGCGTCGTCACCGTCGTGTCGGTCGATACGCTTCGCCTCGAGATCGCGATCCCCGAAGCGAAGTCGGCGGAGGTGAAGGAGGGCGCCGACGTGTCGTTCCGTGTGGCGGCGTTCCCGGACGAGACGTTCCACGGCAAGCTCCGGTTCGTCTCCGGCGCGGTGCGCGCGACGACGCGCGATCTCGTGGCCGAGGCGGTGGTCGAGAACGCCGATCGGAAGCTCAAGCCCGGCATGTTCGCCGACGTCGAGCTCGCCGCGGGCCTCCGCAAGTCGCCGAGCGTTCCGCGCGAGGCGATCCTCCAGCGCGACGGCAAGGCGCGCGCCTTCTTCGTCTCCGCCGGCCGGCTCGAAGAGCGCGTCCTCGCGCTCGGCGCCGAGCGCGACGGCCGCGTGGCGGTTACGAAGGGCGCGGCGATCGGCGAGAAGGTGGCCGTGCAAGACGCGGGCAAGCTCGCCAATGGACAGCGGGTGCGCTGATGCAGTGGCTCGCTCGCGTGTGCGTGCAGCGGCCGGTCTTCGCGACCGTGCTCATGCTCGTCGTCGTCGTGCTCGGCGCGGTGGGCTACGGGCGCCTCGGCGTCGATCAGTTCCCCAACATCGATCTGCCGTTCGTGATCGTCACGACGCGCCTCGACGGCGCCGCGCCCGAAGAGGTCGAGACCGACGTCACCGACAAGATCGAGGGCGCGGTCAACACGATCGACGGCATCGACGAGCTCCGATCGATCTCGAGCGAGGGCTTCTCGCAGGTTCTCATCTCTTTCAAGCTCGACAAGAACGGCGACGTCGCCGCCCAAGACGTGCGCGACAAGGTCGGCAACGTGCTCCGCGAGCTCCCCAAGGGCATCGACCCGCCGATCGTCACGAAGATCGATCCGCAGGCCGCGCCCGTCTTGCTCGTCGCGCTGCGATCGAAGCTGTCGATCCGCGAGGCGACCGAGCTCGCCGACAAGCAGGTGCGCCGACAGATCGAGACCATCGGCGGCGTGGGCAAGGTCAGCGTGATCGGCGGTCGCGCGCGCGAGATCCACGTGCTCATGGATCCGCTCGCGCTCCGCGCGCAGAACCTCTCGGTCGTCGACGTCCAGCGCGCGCTCGCGTCGCAGAACCTGGCGACGCCCGGCGGATCGCTCGAGACCGGCCCCCAGTCGGTCACGCTCCGCGTCGAGGGCCGCGTCGACTCGCCCGAGGCGATCGGGCGCATCGTCGTGCGCGAGGCCGCCGGGCACGTCGTGCGCATCGAAGACGTCGCGCGGGTCGAAGACGCGCAGCAGGAGCTCACGAGCGTCGCCGCCTACGACGGCGTGCAGGCCGTCATGCTCTCGGTGCAGAAGCAGTCGGGCACCAACACGGTCGCCGTCGTCGACTCGGTGCAGAAGCGCCTCGACGAGGTCCGCAAGTCGCTCCCGCCGGGCGTGACGCTCGAGGTCATCCGCGACGCGTCGCAGTCGGTGCGCACCGGCGTCGGCGCGGTCAAGGAGCACCTCGTGCTCGGCGCGGTCTTCGCCGCGATCGTGGTGCTCTTCTTCCTCGGCAACTTCCGGAGCACCTTCATCGCCGCGGTCGCGATTCCGATCTCGATCGTCGGCACCTTCGCGCTCATGTGGAGGGAAGGCTTCTCGCTGAACATGCTCACGCTGCTGGCGCTCGCGCTCGCGGTCGGCATCGTCATCGACGACGCGATCGTCGTGCTCGAGAACATCACGCGCTACGTCGAAGAGAAGAAGACGAAGCCGTTCGTCGCCGCGGTGCTCGCGACGCGCGAGATCGGCCTGCCCGTCCTCGCGACGACGCTCTCGCTCATGGCGGTGTTCGTGCCGGTCGCGTTCGTCGGCGGCATCCCCGGGCGCTTCCTCAAGAACTTCGGCTACACGATGGCGTTCTCCGTCGGCGTCTCGCTCTTCGTGAGCTTCACGCTGACGCCCGCGCTCGCGGCGCGCATGCTCCGCGCGGGCGACCACGGCGCGGGCAGGCTCGCGCGCTTCGCCGACGCGTTCTACCGGCCCATCGAGCGCGCGTACATGGCGATGCTGCGCTGGTCGATGTCGCGTCGCTGGGTGGTGATGGCGGCGTGCGCGCTGACCCTCGGCTCGTGCGTGCCGCTCGCCAAGCGCGTCCCCACGAGCTTCGTCCCGCAAGACGATCGCGCCGAGTTCGAGATCGGCATCCGCGCGCCCGAGGGCACGAGCGTCGAGGAGACGGCGCTCATCGCCGAGCGCGTCGCCCAGGACGTACGCGCGATCTCCGGCGTCGCGCACACCGTCGTGACGGTGGCGGGCGGCGATCAAGCGGTCGAGAACCTCGCGAACGTCTACGTCGCGCTGATCGATCCCAAGCTCCGCGAACGATCGCAGTGGGAGCTGATGGACGTGGCGCGCCGGACCGTCGTCGCCAAGCTGCCGCCCGAGCTGCGCGCGAGCGTCGCCGAGGTCGCGGCGATCTCCTTCGGCGCGCAGTCGACCGCCGCGGTGCAGTACGTGCTCGCGGGGCCCGATCTCGCGACGCTCGAGAAGTTCGCCGCGGAGATGTCGCCCAAGATCAAGGCGAGCAAGGCGGTCGTCGACTTCGACACGAACCTGATCATCGGCAAGCCGGAGCTCCGCGTGCACATCGAGCGCGATCGCGCGGCCGATCTCGGGGTGAGCGTGGCCGACGTCGCCGACACGCTCCGCATGCTCGTCGCCGGCATGAAGGGATCGTCGTACGCGGAGAACGGCGAGGAGTACGACATCCGCGTCCGCGCCGACGAGCGCTACCGAACCGACGCCGACGCGATCGGCCTCATGACCGTTCCCTCGCGCAAGTACGGCACCGTGCCTCTGAGCTCCGTCGTGCGCATGACCGAAGGCTCGGCGCCGTCGCAGATCAACCGCCTCGGGCGTCAGCGCCAGGTGACGTTCATGGCGAACGTCGCGCAGGGCTCGAGCGAGAGCGACGTCGTCGCCGTCATGAAGACCGCGTTCGCGGGCTTGCACGCGCCGGTCGAGTATCGGCTGGTGCCGACGGGGCGCTCGAAGTCGTCGGCGGATCTCGCGAGCGGCTTCATGCTCGCGTTCGGCATGTCGTTCGTCTTCATGTACCTGATCCTCGCGGCGCAGTTCGAGTCGTGGCTCAACCCGATCATCATCCTGCTTTCGCTGCCGCTCACCGTGCCCTTCGCGCTGATCTCGCTGCTCGTGTTCGGGCAGGGGCTCAACCTGATGTCGGCGCTCGGCTTGCTCGTGCTCTTCGGCGTCGTGAAGAAGAACGCGATCTTGCAGATCGATCACACGAACAACCTGAGGAAGGCGGGCAAGCCTCGCCTCGAGGCGATCCTCGAGGCGAACCGCGATCGCTTGCGGCCGATCTTGATGACGACGATCGCGTTCGTCGCCGGCATGCTCCCGCTCGCCGTCTCGCGCGGGATCGGCGCGGGCAACAACCGCAACATCTCGGGCATCGTGATCGGCGGGCAGACGCTCTCGTTGCTGCTCACGCTGCTCGCGATCCCCGTCGCGTACTCGCTCTTCGACGACGTGAGCAGCTTCTTCGCGCGGCGGCGCGCGGCGAAGGCCGTCGATCGCGGCGAAGGCGATCTCGAACGCCTCCTCCAGCATGAGGCGCCGCAAGAAGGGCCGGCGGAGTGACGCCTCAGGGCTGGTTCAGGTAGACCTTCCAGAAGGGGCTCGCCGTTCCGTCGCCCCACACGCGCGGAGAAGCGCCGCTTCCGTTGCTCACGTAGCGTCCAGACGACACGAGGTCCGGCTTGCGGTCGCCGTCGATGTCGAGGAGCGCGAACTGCGTGCTCGCGATCGTCTCGGGATAGCGCGCGCCGTTCTCCGCGCCGACGTCGCGGACCGGCCAGCTCTTGGGAGATGTGGCGAAGCCGGAGCCGGTGTTGAGGAAGACCTTCCAGTGCGGGCTCGCGCTTCCGTCGCCCCAGACGCGCGGAGAAGCGCCGCTTCCGTTGCTCACGTAGCGCCCCGACGAGACGAGATCGGGCTTCTTGTCGCCGTCGATGTCGACGACGGACCACTGCGAGCCGCCGATCGTCTCGGGGAAGCGAGGCGCGGTCTCGCCGAGATCGCCCACGCTCCACGTCGTCACGTTCGAAGCGAAGCCGGATCCCGTGTTGAGGAAGACCTTCCAGTGCGGGCTCGCGGTTCCGTCGCCCCAGACGCGCGGAGAAGCGCCGCTTCCGTTGCTCACGTAGCGTCCCGACGAAACGAAGTCGGGTTTGCGGTCGCCGTCGACGTCGATGAGCGCCCACTGGGAGTCGGCGATGAGGGAAGGGAAGCGATCGGCGCCTTCGCCGATGTTCCTCACGGGCCAGAGCGTCGCGCTCGAGGCGAAGCCGGATCCCGTGTTGAGGAAGACCTTCCAGTGCGGGCTCGCGGTCGCGTCGCCCCACACGCGGGGTGACGCGCCGCTGCCGTTGCTCACGTAGCGTCCGGACGAGACGAGATCGGGCTTGCCGTCGCCGTTCATGTCGACGACCGCCCACTGCGAGTCGGCGATGAAGTGCGGATGGCGCGCGGTCTCGTCGCCGAGGTTGCTCACCGGCCAGAGCTTTGCCGTGGGCGAGAAGCCGGAGCCGGTGTTCGTGAAGACCTTCCAGTGCGGGCTCGCGGTTCCGTCGCCCCATACGCGGGGCGAAGCGCCGCTGCCGTTGCTCACGTAGCGTCCGGACGAGACGAGGTCGGGCTTTCCGTCTCCGTCGATGTCGATGAGCGCCCACTGCGAGTCGCCGACGGAGTACGGAAAACGCGCGCCGGTTTCGTCGCCGACGTTGCTGACGGGCCAGACCTTGGGCGTCGTGGAGAATCCGGATCCCGTGTTGGTGAAGACCTTCCAGTGGGGGCTCGCGGTTCCGTCACCCCACACGCGGGGCGAGGCGCCGCTGCCGTTGCTCACGTAGCGTCCGGACGAGACGAGATCCGGTTTGTCGTCGCCGTCGATGTCGATGACGGTCCATTGCAGGTTGCCGATGGTCTCGGGAAAGCGCGCGGAGCTCTCGCCGACGTCGCCGACGGTCCACGACAGCGCGGTCTCGGCGAACTTCGTCCCGGGCACGAACGGAGGCTCGGTCGGCCCGCCGTCGCTCGGTCCGCCGTCGCCGCCGTTCGACGGATCGTCGCTCGCGCCGGGGCCGCCGTTCGGGCCTGCTCCCACGTCGGTCGCGGGCGAATTTCCGCTGCACGCGGCGACGAAGGTGACGATAGCTCCGAGGATAACCGAGCGCATGCGACGTCTTACGCTCGCTCCGGCGGTTTCTCCCGATCGCTCGTAACGAATGGCGGTGATGTCCGACTCAACGCTCGAGGCCGATGAGACGGCCCCACGAAAGGAAGAATGGACATGTCGACCGCGAAGCACTTCATTCCCGACGGCTCGCAGCAGCTCATGGCGCAGCTCATCGTCAAGGACGCGAAGAAGACCGCCGCCTTTCTCGCCGACGCCTTCGGCGGAGAGAAGATCGCCGAGTACCCCGGCCCCGACGGCAAAGGCGTCATGTGGGCGATGGTGAAGGTCGGCGACTCTCGCATCCTCCTCGCCGACGCGTCCGGCTTCGCCACGCCGACGCGCGCGAACATCTTCGTCTACGTGCCCGACGTCGACGCGGCGCTCGGTCGCGCGAGGGAGCGCGGCGCGAAGATCCTCCAGCCGGCTGCGGACATGTTCTGGGGCGATCGCTGGGCGCTCGTCGAGGATCCCGACGGCAACCACTATCAGATCGCGACGCACATCGAGGATCTGACGCCCGCGGAGATCGGCCAGCGCATGAAGGGCGCGGCGCAGGCGGCGGCCTCCGCGTAGCGCGAGGTCCTTTCAGGGAAGCGCTCTTTTCCATTTCACGTACGAGGACTACTGGGATGAATCAACCCGTCCATTACCGGCAGCCCGAGGTTCGACCCTCCTGCTCTCGGTGCGGCGTCCATCCGGGCGACGCGCCGTTCTTCTCGCCGCAGGGGCATCTCCTGTGTCAAGCCTGCTTTCACGCCGCGGGTCAGGCCGCCGCCCAGCGCTCGACCTCCGGCGCGTTCGGCGGCGGGTTGATTCATCTCGGCAACGAGGGCGCCACGATCGACGCGGGGATGCGTTCGGACCTCGAGGCGAAGATGCTTCGCCGGTGCGCCAAGTGCCACGCGCACGCGGTCACCGTCGTTCACGTGACGTTCCACTACGTCAACGGCATCACGAGCGGCCGCACCTATGAGCACTGCTGCGGCGCGTGCAACCACTCGTTCAAGACCGAGAGCGTCTTCCGCTCGATCACCGAGCTCGGCACGGGCATCGTGGCCGCGCTCGCCGGTCTCGGCGCGATCGCCTTCGCGTCGGGCTGGTCACTGCTGGTCGTCCTCTTCCTGCCGCTCGGCGTGTGGATGATCGCCTCGTCGATCCGCGCGATGATCGCGCGCCTGCGCAACCCGGTCGTACCGCGCCTGCCGACTTAGCGTTCACTGCCAGTGCGCGCTGCGCCGTGCGGGATCGATCGGGCCGATCGCGTCGACGCCGGCCTTGTCCATCTCGTCGAGCAGGGCGTCGACGCCGATCTCGAGCTTGCGGCTCATCTCGGCGGCGGTGACCGGGACGACCTGGAACACGAAGATGGGCGGATCGCCCGGGATCGAGAAGAACGGCGGGCCGAGCAGGTACGGCGGGAGGATCAGCGCTCCCGAGAGCAGCGTGCCCTTCGCGTACGGCTCGGCCGGATCGCCGTTTGGCAGCGAGTGACCGTAGCCGAGCCACGTCCCGAACTCGTGAGGGAAGCGCCCGAGCTGCTTGAGGAGACGTATCGGCCAGTAGACCGCTTCGTCGGCGAAGGCCTCTTGGGTCATCGGCCACTCCGCGGGCAGGAGCATGCAGAGCTCGATGCGGCTCGACTCCGCGCCCATGCCTTGGGGGACGGTCATCGGGAGGGCGCTCATGCCCGACGTGACGAGCACCTGATAGGGGCGCTGCTCCGTCGCGGGCACGTGATGGACGTCGAGGTGGATGCGCTCGGAGACGATCTCGTGCCACACCATCCCGACCCCGCCGAAGTGCGTCTCGAGGTGCTTGGAGATCCGTTCGTCGTCGGCGTGCGCGATCTCCGACGAAGGCGCGACGCGCTCGTCGTGACGAAGAATGGGCCCGCTGCGGCTGCGCTCGTCGCTCATGGCTCGTCATTCTAGACGGTACGACGCGGGGCGCATTCACGGAGATTCGCCGAGGTCGTCTCGACGGTCGGGCGGGCGCGCGCCATACTGGAGAATGAGCAAGCGAATCGCCGGCGTCGTCGTCTCCGCAGCGCTCGTCTTCGTCAGCGGCTGCGCGCCCGTCCCGCCGTGGGCGCGCGGTCCGCTCGCGCACCCGACGATGGTGACGGACGACATGGCGACGGGGCTCGACGGCCACGTTCGCGCGGTCTCCGAGGGCGCCTCCGGCAACCTCGGCGGCGGCGGCGGTGGCTGCGGCTGCAACTGACGTCTTCTGACGGCGCTCAGGCCTGCTTCGCGAGGCAGCACTTCTTGTGCTTCTTGCCGCTGCCGCAGGGACAGGGATCGTTTCGACCGATCTTCGGCGTCGTGTTCACCACCTGACGCTTCGACTGCCAGTACGCGTGCATCTCCGCGACGTACCCCCCGAGCCGCTCGCGGTGCGCGGTCGTGACGCTCGCGTCCGCGGTCTCGTTCGCGAGATCCTCGAAGGGGAGGAGCTTCGCAGCGGCGGCCTCGTCGTTTCGCCACGTCTCGTGCATGCGTGCGCCGCGGAGGTAGCCGGTGCAGAAGTCGATCGCCTCCTTCGTGGGCTTGTCGGGCTCGGGGCAGATGATCTCGGGCGTCGTTCGCAGCGTCTCGGCGACGGCGCCGTAGAGGCGCGCGAGCGTATCGACCTTCGTACGCGCGGTCGGATCGTCGTCGAACGCGCCCTCGGGCACGATCTCGGCCATCCACGCGGCCGGCGCGATCGCGTTGGGCCCCGTGCAAATGCCCGTCAAGAAGCCGACCGTCCAATCCGCGGTCACGGGGAGGTGCTCGAAGAGCTCCGCGAGCGCAGCTCCGTCATCCATGCGTTCACGACCACCGAGGTTCATCGACGCTCGACGATACACCGTCGTTGAGGCAACCTGCGAGGGATGGGAGGGGACATCGAGATCCGCAGCGAGCCGCTCGTCGCCGGCGCCGTGATCGCGCGGCGATACCGGCTGGAGCGCGTGCTCGGCGAAGGCGGCATGGGCGTCGTGTGGGCGGCGACGGAGATCGCGACCGAAAAGCGGCTGGCGCTGAAGTTTCTCCGCGCGGGTCGCGAGACGGAGCTCAAGAACCAAGAGCGGATCCTGCGTGAGGCGCGCGCCGCGATGGCCGTCGCGCATCCGAACGTCGCGAAGGTGCACGCGGTGCTCGAGACGAACGCGGGCGTGCCCTTCATCGTCATGGATCTCCTCGAGGGGCGGTCGCTGCGCGCGGTGCTCGAGCGACGTCGCACGCTCTCGCCGGTGGAGGCCGCGCGCATCCTCGTTCCGGCCCTCGACGCCGTCGCCGCGGCGCACGCGCAGGGGATCGTGCATCGCGATCTCAAGCCCGAGAACATCTTCCTCACGAAGGGCGACGACGTGCGCGTGCTCGACTTCGGCATCGCGAAGCAGCTCCCGAAGGAGGAAGAGGAGGCGCAGGCGACGTCGCTCACGTCGACGGGCGCGATCCTCGGCACGCCCGTGTACATGGCGCCGGAGCAGGTGTTCGGCGACGAAGACGTCGACGGGCGCGCCGACGTGTGGGCGCTCGGCATCATCCTCTACGAGTGCCTCGCGGGGAAGCGCCCCACCGACGGCGGAGGCTTCGGCCCCATCCTCAAGCGCATCACGACGGACACGCTCGTCCCGCTCGAAGAGGCGAAGCCCGGCCTCCCGAAGCGCGTGACGCGCCTCGTGAAGAAGATGCTCTCGCGGATCCGCGACGAGCGTCCGTCGCTCGACGAGGCGCGCGCCGTGCTCGCGAGCCTGCTCGCCGACGAGCCCGTCGTGAGCGAGCGCGATCCCGAGCCTCTCCCGGAGGACGCCGGCGCGACGCAGACGCCGGACGCGATGGCGCGGCCTGCTTCGGAGCCGCCGCGGCGAGGTGGATTCCCTTTGCGCGCGGCGCTGGCGATCGCCGGCGCGTCGGTGATCGCGGTGGTCGTCTTCGGCGCGCGCAGCCTGCTCGTGCGCGGCGCGGCGGTCGCCGACGCCGACGCAGGCGCGCCGCTCGCCGACGCGGGCGAACCGTGGCGGCGGGCTGCCGATCTCATGCAGCGCGCGACGGCCGCGCGGGGCCTGCGCGACGGAGCCGGATGCGTCCGCGATCTCGACACGTTGGATCGCCTCCCGACGAGGTCCGGCCCCCCGTCGACCGACGGAACGTCGGGCTACGCACCCGTACGTGCAGAATGCATGATGCTCGCGGGCGACTGCGAGGGCGGCAAGAAGGTCTATCGCGCGTGGATACAGGCGAACAACACCGCCGCGCTGACGCCAAACGCCGTCGAGCGCACCGTGGAGACCCAGGCCGCGAAGAGCTGCGAGGGCGACGCGCTGAGCCCTCGCGACGCGCTCCTTCGCGCCAACGATCGACTCATGGCCGTCGAGGCCGGCATCCGCGCAGCGACGGCTTCCGAGTGCAAGCAGTGGCACGACACGGAGGTGCGCCTCGCGCCGAAGATCCCGCCGCGAGGCCCCGACGATGCCGTCATCGAGAACCTGCCCCTCGGCATGCACCGGCGCGCCGCTGCGTGTTTGGCGCGCGCGAACGACTGCGAGGCCGCGCTGAAGATCTTCCGCGAAGGCTGGGTCCGCGAGGATCAGAAGATGCCGGCCTCCGATCCGACGACGCGCGAAGCCCGCATGCGCCTCGCCTTCGACGGCGTCGCCATCCCGACGCCGTGCCGCGGAAAGCCCTGAGGCTCCGGGCGTTGGGGGCGCGTGTGAGGCTCGGCTGCGGTCGTCTTGGCGAAGCAAGCAGCGGCCCAACGAGAGCGGCGACGTAGAATGCGGCGAGCGTTTGCGGGCAAGCGAGCTACTTGCTCATGGGCGGACACGCCAGACTCCCCACACGTGCACGGTACGCGTCGCGCGGTCGTGCGTGACGCTGACGCGATAGCCCGGCAAGTAGAGGACGCGCGCGCGAGCGCCGTTCGGGAGGACGATGACGCGAACATCGCCCACGCCGTCGTCCACGAGAAGGTTCACCTCACGCACGATCGACGCCGCGTCTTGCCACGGCACTTGGCGAAGATCGTCGTCGGCTTCGGGCGCCCAATCGCTCCGCCAGGTCATTCCTCGGGCTTCGAGCGCGCTTCGATCGCGGCGAGGACCTCGTCGCTCCCTCGCCCGCGACTGGCGCCCGTGGCCATCCGCACTTCGAGCTCCGCGGCCTGTTCCGGCGTCAAGGCGCTTTGATCGACGGGCGCGCTCTCGAAGGCGGCAAGCACGGGATCGTGCTCGGTGGCAGCGATGGGCGTCGGCGCGCTCATTCCACCGAGTGTAACGCGCGGCCTGCGCCTCGCGTAGCGATGTCTATCGATGAATCTCGCCGGTGCGGGCGTCGAGTCGAGCGCGTTCGCGCGCGAGGCGAGCCCGTACCGCCTCGGTCAAGGCAGCGCTGCCCCGAAGGGGCGTCAGCGTCGATGGTGCCGGAGGACGGAGTCGAAACCACGCGGCCGCGCCGTCAGACGTCGAATCACGTCGAGGTTCGCCGTCGACGCCGCCAAGCTCGCGGTCTGACGGCGACGCGAGCACGCGATCTGACGCGATCAGGCTGACCGGGCCTCTGACTACGACGAGAAGGCCGCTCGTCCGTCGACCTCGACGCGGAACGCCGACGCACGCCGTGACAAGACGGGCGTGACGTGACGCCGAAGCCGAGTCTGGCTCAAGGCCCCGATATGGTGTGCGCCGCCACCGCGATGACGACGGACATCGCGTCGATGATACCGACCCCCAACCACGCCTTGAATACGCGACTCGCTCGCTCCTCCTGCGCCGCGGGGACTTCGCGCATCCGTCGATACGCCATGAACAAGACGAGAAAAGACACGATGGGGCCGAGGCCCCCCGCGACGAGCAACACCAATGCAGGTCCGGCTGCTGGGCCGTCGCTCCCGGCAAAACTGCTCTTGAAGCCGTAGACGGCGCTTACCGCAACAAGGACGACGCGGAGCAAGCCACCGACCGATCCGAGTACGAAACGCTCGAGAACGCTTCGCACCAAGGCATTCAAGGCGAGAAGAAGGTGGACGATGAGGATGAGGAGGCCAAACATCAGGCGCGGAGCCTACCGCGAGGCTGACCATGGGTTCCATCTCGGCATCGTGTCAGGGCGCGACGGCGGCCTGATGGGTGCATAATACACATTGTTCTTTCCATCCGGGCAGTGATGTCATCTGTTGCGCCGCAGGATGGAACCGTCGCGGCGGTAAGCTCCTCGAGCTTGGGAGACGAACGCGCGCGGGCAGCTCGCGCTGCGGCTGAACGCGAGCGCACGCTCGGGGACAAGACAGCCATGGAGAACGCGAAGCGAGTGAGCGCCGTCGTGAGCGAGGCCGGGAAGGTGCACGTCGTCGTTGGGCCGTACCGCGGGAGCAACGGCAAGTGGTACCGCATCCTCGGCGCGCAGGCGCAGTGGAGTTCGGCGGCGACGAGCGCGTCGTGGGGGGCGGAGATCGTGAACGAGCCTGATCCTCAGGACTGGTTTTGAATCGATCCCGAAGTACGTCGACGTGCCGAAGACGAGCGAGCCCGTGCGACGGCGTGCTTCCTCCCGGCGATCGGCATTCGCGACAGGCGTGACGGAAGACGTCCATCCATCCGCGCGAGGCGGCGAAGCTGCTCACGTGCGAGCCCGTTGCGCGTCTTCGGCGGTTTGACTTTCCGGTCCACGCTTCTCGAGCGTATGAAGAAGGGCAAGCAGCCGGGCGAGCTCGTCGTGCCGGCGCTCGCCGCTTTCGGAGAGGACCACCTCGCGCAGGAGCTCCGCGCGCACCTCGAGCTCGCGGCGCTCGAGCGAGCGGAGCTCCACGCGTCGACGCGAACACACGTGCAAGCGAACTTCCGCTCGGGGCGCGACAGCGGGATCACGTGGCTGGCGATGACGGGCCTCGGGGTCGACAAAATCATCCGTCGCGCGGGGCACGACGACGTCGGAACGACGATGATCTACGTCAAGCAGGCCGAGGACCTGACGGGCGACCTCGAAAACACCCCAAAAACCACGTCAAAATCGTGCCGGAGGAGGGAGTCGAACCCCCGACCTAGCGCGTATGAAACGCCCGCTCTAACCAACTGAGCTACTCCGGCAGGAGCGCGCGGACTATATCGAAAGAGCGCGGGTTTTCAAGCATGCGTTCGGGCCCGCGAGGCGCTCGGCTTCTCGGGCTCGGCGTTGCCGACGAGGCGCCGCGCGGCCTGCGTGAAGAGCTTGGCCGAGCTGGCCGGGCTGGGCGGTCGCGCTGCCGCCGCGCGCTCGGCGATGAACCACTGGTCGAAGGTGACCGCGAGGTTGCGGACGGCGGCGATGAGCAAGGGCCTCGGCAGATCTTTACGCACTGCGCCGAGGCGCTGGCCTTCGGCCAGAACCCCCGCGTAGTAGGCGTTCATGCTCGCCAAGAGGTCGCTCGATCCGAGGTCGGCGACCAGCCCGACGTCGCGCTGGACGCTCAACATCAGCGCGGCGGCCGTGGGATCGTCGAGCATGTACTCGAAGCCCATGAGCGAGGCCTTGTGCACGAAGACCCAGAATCCCTCGGCCGTCTTGGGCCGGGGCAGGCTCTGGATCGCCTCGAAATAACGGGCGTAGCAGTGCTCGACGGCCGTCAGGAACAGATCCCGCTTGTCGTCGAAGAGGTAGTACGCGGAGCTCTTGCCCAGCTTCAGCCGGTCGAGGAGCTGGTTGTACGAGGTGGCGTGAAAGCCCGTTCGCGCGAACTCCGCCGCCGCGAGGCCGAGGATCTCGTCGCGGCGCTCCCGAGGGAGCTCTCTGAAACGCCGGCGCGCCATCGATGCCTGTGTACCACCGGTCCACGCTCGTGGTACAGAGGCGCGATGACGAAGAGCGTTCATGAGTTCCTCACGTTCGAGGATAGGGGGTTGGCGGCGCGGTGGTCGGGCAAGAAGGTGCCCATGTCCGATCTGTACGAGGCGTACATCGACGGGCGCGTCGACATCCCCGCCGACAAGTGGGAGGGCTTCTTCAACACGCGCCACGAGACGCTCTCGTTCCGCCTCACCGAGTCGCACTTCAAGTGGGCGCTCACGAACTTCCTGCCCGAGCTCGCGATCCACTCGAAGAGCCAAGACAGCCGCATCGTCGGCGAGCACTACAACCGAGGGAACGACTTCTTCGGCTGGTTCCTCGGCGAGTCGATGGTCTACACCGCGGCCTGGTACCCGTCGCCGACCGACTCGCTCGAGACGGCGCAGTACGCCAAGATCGATCGCTCCTGCGACAAGCTCCGCCTCGCCGAAGGCGAGCGCCTCCTCGACATCGGCTGCGGCTGGGGAACGTTCGTCGCGCGCGCCGCCCGCGAGCGCCGCGCGAGCACGTACGGCGTCACGCTCGCCAAAGAGCAGGTCGCGTTCGGCACCCAGCGCATCAAGGACTACGGCGTCACCGATCGCGCGAAGGTCGAGGTTTGCGATTACCGCAACGTCCAGGGCCGCTTCGACAAGATCGTCAGCCTCGAGATGGTCGAGCACGTCGGGGTGAAGAACCTCTCCGTCTACTTCGAGAAGGTCCGCGATCTCCTCGCCGACGACGGCCTCTTCCTCTTGCAGTGGACGGGCATCCGCAAGCTCTACCAGCCGCAGAACCCGCTCTCGGCGTTCACGATGGATCCGGAAGATCTCGTGTGGGGCCTCTTCATGGCCCGCTACATCTTCCCCGGCGCCGACGCGAGCCTGCCGCTCTCGAGCATGCTCCGCGCGGCCGAAGAAGGCGGCTTCGAGATCATGGACGTCGAGCGCATGACGCCGCACTACGTCCTCACCGTGCGCGCGTGGCGCGATCGCTGGGTCGAGAACCGCGAGCACGTCGTCAAGGCCTACGGCGAGCGCTGGTACCGCCTCTGGTACTTCTTCCTGCACTGGGCGATGCTCGCCGGCGAGCAGGGCACCGCGCTCACCTATCAGGTGCTCATGCACAAGAACCACTGCGCCTACGATCGGCACCGCGCGACGTACGGCGAGCCGGCGTCGGCGTCGAAGACGGCGTCGCGCGATCGGCACCTCGAGAACAAGCACCAGAACGGCAACGGCAAAGCCACCGTCTGACGGACGGTGTGAGGGGGACGGACGGGCGGGTGGACCGCCCGCCCGCCCGCTCGACTCAGCTCGAACGGCGCCGCCGCGCGAGGCAGAGCCCGAGCGCGAGCGCCGCGGCGATCGCGCCGGCCACTCCGCCGCGTGAGGGCGTCGTCTTGCAGCCGCAGCCGCCGGCCTCGTAGCTCTCCGGAACGGCGGGCTCCGGATCGTCGCAGCTGATCGGCGTGGGCGCGCGCTGCGCGCGGCCCTGATCGAGCTTGGTCGCGTAGTTGCCGGTGTTCGCGTTGTCGTGGTGGAAGGATTCCCACTCCACCGGGCCCGTCGCGCGGCCCTGCGTCGTCCACGCGAAGAGGTAGCCAGTGCGCGTGCCGACGACGACCTCGAGGCTCTTCTGCGCGTCGCCGTCGATGTCGCCGACCGCGGCCGCCGCCGTCGTCCAGCCGTTGGTGAACTTCGGCCAGCCGGGCGCCTCGCGCCCGCACGCGTCGGCCGCGTGGACGAAGTAGCCGCCCGACCCGGTGATCGCCTCGGGGTAGTCGTCGCCGCTCACGTCGGCGATCGCGTGGTTCACGAGGAACGTGTAGTCCTCGATCACGACGGGCGAGCCGGGCAGCATCTTGCCCGTCTTGCCGCTCCAGAAGGCGAGCAGGTGCTGCGCGCGCTCGGCGCGACGGCCGCCGCCGGCGAGCGCGCCGACGAGCGTGAGCGATCCGCCGGAGATGATCACGTCCGGCGTTCCGTCTTGATCCATGTCGCCGATCGAAGGCTGGCTGAAGAGCGGGAACATGATGTCTTCGAACGCCTTCGTCTTCTCACCGAACGTGCCCGTGCCCTCGAGGCCCTTGTCGGGCTGGCCGGTCTCGTCGACGCGCTCGGGGAGGCGGTTCGGAGGATCGTTGAAGCCCGTCTGCACGCCGGGATCGGCCTGCAAGATGAGCGGGCGCGACGCGTTGCCCTGGATGACGATGTCGGGCCGCTGATCGCCGTCGAAGTCGGCGACGGCTTGCGACGCGACGACGCCCTCGGCGACGACGGGGAAGATCTTCACGCTCGTGACCGTGACCGGCCAGTTCGGCAGGTACGCGCCGCCCGGCGCCGCGTTGCCGCGCCCGTCGACCGCGAAGACGGGGCCGGAGCCGCCGCCGCCGCCGATCTGCTCGTTGGAGCCCGAGATGATCTCGGGGACGCCGTCGCCGTTGAGATCCGCGACCGTCGGCGTCGCCATGATGCGGCTCGGGCCCTTCGTGACCGCGGCCTTGCTCGCGAGCGACACCGGGAAGCCGTCGAGCACCGTGCCGTCGACCTTGTAGACCCAGATGTTGCCGTCGAAGCCCGTGATGACGATCTCCGGGCGACCGTCTTTGTTCATGTCGGCGAGCACCGGCGCCGCGTAGGTGCCGCGCGCGAGGCCGTGCTGCGCATCCATGCACGTGGGCGGCTTCGGCTTCGACGTGTCGAGCGGACACGAAGGCACGAGCGGCATCCGCTTCGGCCAGCCCGGCAAGTCTTGGCCTTGGCCGTTGATCGCGTAGACGGTGCCCGCCCAGGTCGCGAACACGATGTCGGCCTTGCCGTCGCCGTCGAGGTCGCCGATCGCCGGCGCCGCGAGGATCGTCTCGCGCGCGAGCGCCGGATCGACGCCGCCCTGCGCGCCCGCCTTGTAGGCAGGCGCCGCCACGTAGCTCGGCACCGTGGGCTCACTCGCGAGCTCGGTGTTGAGCCCGTCGATCTTGCGCGTGACGTACGGAAATCCGGGGAGCTCGGTCGGCGTGCCGCCGCGCATCGTGAAGACGTGCACCTTGCCCGCGGTGTCCGGCGCGATGATCTCGCGCACGCCGTCGCCGTCGATGTCGGCGAGCTTCGCGCTGCCCTCGATCGAGGTCCCGAGGTTCATCGGGAAGCCGGGGAGCAGATCCTTGTCGAGGCCGTTCTTCTCGTTCGTGATCGAGATCACGCGGCGCGCCTCGCCCTTCACGTCGCCCGTCGGGTAGTGCGCGACGGCCTGGACGCGGATCGAGATCGAGCGATCGTTCTCGCCGAGCTGCGAGTCGGGATCGCGCTCGTGCTTGGTGTCGATCTGGTTCGGATCGATCTGCGCGAGCGGCGTCGTGCCGCCCGTCACCGTCTGGCCGGGGACGTTCACGAGCGGCGAGGCGAGGTCTTGATACTGGCTCTCTTCCGGCTGCACGCCGGGCGCCCACTGGATCCGGAAGTCGTACGCCGGCGCGCGCGCGGCGGCGACGCGGCCCATGACCGCGATCGGACCGTTCGAGCGATCGGCGTGGATCGGCGCGAACCACTCGGGCGACACGATGTCGACCTCGGGCGGGATCATCCTGCTCTTCACCGCCTCGACCATCCGGAGCGCGTTCGCGCGCCCGTAGCCGAAGCGCTGGTCGAAGCCCGCGTGCGAGAAGTAGTAGCGAGCCTCGGGCCCGCGCGACTCGAGCACGTCGATGTCGTCGGCGTACATCTTGAAGATCTGGATGACCTCTTCGGCCGAGAGCGTGATGCCCTCCTGCGCCGCCATCGAGTAGACGAGGCCGGCGATGCCCGAGCTCCGCCCCGTCGCCTCGCTCGAGCAGCTCGTCGCGCTGATGCTGAGCGAGAGGTGCCCGCCGTAGTTCGAGCACGTGTCGAACGCGATGAACGACGTCGACTGCTCGATCTTCTGTTCGTTGTAGCGGATCGAGTGGACGGTCATCACGTGGTTGGCCGTCGCCGGCATGTTGTGGTGCCGCGAGTTCTCGTCGGCCATGCTCGCCATCACGATGGCGCCCTTGGCGTACGCGTAGTCGATCGCGGCCTTGGAGAAGGCCGTCTGGTTGATGGTGCCGAGCGCCTCCTGGATGACCTTGACGTTGTTGTCGGCGGCGTAGATGACCGCCTTGGCGAACTCGTTGGCGTCGGTGATGAAGCTGTCGCCGACGCGCAACGGAATGAAACGGCACGCCGGGCACACGCCGGGATCGCCGCCGCCGTTGTTGGCCTCGGCCGCGCTGTCGCGCGCCTCGCCGGTGCCGTGGCCGTAGCGCGTGTCGTCGTACGGATCGTTGTCGTTCTTGAAGAAGTCCCAGCCCGCGATGTCGTCGGTGTACCCGTTCGCGTCGTCGTCGACGCCGTCGGAGAACATCAAGATCAGGTCGCCCGGATCGATGACGCAGTTGCGATTGAGATCGCCCTTGGCGCGATCGTCACCCAGCTGCGTGCGGTCGCCGTCGGAGTAGCACTTCTCGCCGGGCACCGTTCCGGTGAAGCGCGCGTCGTCTTTGTAGTCCGCGATGTTGAAGATGCCGTCGCCGTTGCAGTCGTAGCCCGCGAGATCGCCCGCGCCTCCGCACTCGTCGCCGGCGGCGTTGCGCGGCCGCTTGTCGGCCCGGAGCTCGGCGGCGTTGAGCGCGACCTTGTTGATGAGATCGACGTGCTCCCAGTGGATGCCGGAGTCGATGACGCCGATCTTGACCTCGTCACGCCCGATCGTGTGTGTCCACGCGCGATCGATGCTCATGCCGGCGGCGCCGAGCTTCACGTCGGCGTCGAGAAGCGGCTCCGCGGTCGTTCGCTCGGGGAAGAACGAGATGTAGTTCCATCGCGCGTTGTAGTCGTTCGGCCAGTTGGCCTTGTCGCGCATGTCGTCGCCCGGCTTGGGCGGCCACGCGGCGCGCGCGTCGTGCGTGCGCACGGCGTAGGCCGCGCAGAGCGCGAGGCAAACCAAGGAGATGACCCGAAGAAAGGGGGTTCGCATGGCGCGCGCAGAGTAGCACGCACCTCCGGGGCATCCCCCCGGCCTTTGGCCCGATCGAGACGCTGTTGAGCCGCGGCCGACCTACGCCGCGCAGAGCGGACGCAGGGATTCCGCCAGGACGTCGAGCAAATGACGCGCTGCTTCCGCGCTCGGCAGGCCCAGCGCGGCGATCGCCGGGTCGGGATCGGCGCCGAGCTCGGCGCGCAGCTCGACGATCGCCCGCTCGAACGCGGCTTGCACGCGCGCCCGCCCGGCCGCGTCGAGCAAGGGACGGATCCACTCGTCGACCGACCACGCGAGCGCGGCGTGGCGCGCCTCGTCGCGTGCGATGAGGCGCATCGCGTAGCGGATCGAGGCGTCGGTCGCCTGGCGCGCCTGCCACTGCGCGACGAGCGCGCCGTACGTCTCTCGCACGCACCCCTCGACGGCGTTCTCCGTCGCGATCTCCTCGAGGGAGCGATCGGCCCTGCGCGACGCGGTCGGCGTCGCGCTCCAAGGGCCGGGCTCGGCGCCGAAGCGCCTCGCGAGATCCGCGGTCGCGCGCGCGTGGCGGATCTCGTCATGGGCCGCGCGAGCGGCTCGGTCGACCAGCTCGTGGGGCGCGGCGAACGAGACGAGCTCGGCGCGGAGCGACATGAACGCGAGGACGGAGGAGGCCTCGAGGTGCGCCATGCCCGCGAAGTGAACGCCGAGGGGCGCGCCGCCCGGCGTCGCGACGGCCACGAGCCCTTCGGGTCTGCGGCCCGACGCGCAGTACAGACACGAGAGATAAGGCTCGGCGCTCGGGTCTCTGGCGACGGTGCAGTACGAGAGCGCGTCGCCCTTCGCCGGGCAGAAGCGCTCGCACACGCCGCTCTCGACGCTGAAGGCGTCGCGATCGATCGAGCACGGCAGCTGGAGGCTGACGGCGCACTTCGTGTCCGCGGGGAGGCTCGCCGACGAGCACACGGGGACCGCGCGCGTGGCCGGCGCGGGATCGCCCGCGCGCGTGTCGCTCTCCTCGAGGTTCCCTCCGCACGCGGCGGTCGCGACCGGCATCGAGACGGCGATCACCGAGCGGAGGATGTGTCGCAGGGCAGCGTCGTTCATCGGCCGGGACGCTAGCAGCGCCCCGCCGTCGGGCTCACGCGGGATCGGCGCCAAAGAGTGGCGTCGATCTCAATACTCGCCGAACAGATCCTGGATGCGCGCGTCGAGCGCGGTCGCGATCTTGTAGAGCGACGAGATCGACGCGCTCGACTCGGCGCGCTCGATCTGCGAGAGGAGCGACACGGAGAGGTTCGTGCGCCGCGACATCTGCTTGAGCGTCAGATCCTTCTCCTTGCGGAGGTTGCGGATCGTGTCGCCGATCACCTTGTGCAGCTTCTCTTCCGGCGTGCGCGCGAGGCCCTTCTTGCGCATCACGCGATCGAGCACCTCGCGGAACTCGTCCACGTTGAAGGGCTTCTTGATGTAGTCGACGGCGTCGAGCTTCATCGAGGCGACGGCCGTCTCGAGGTTCGGATAGCCGGTGAAGATCACGACCGCGACGTCGCTGTCGATCTTGCGGATCTTCTTGAGCGCCTCGATGCCGTCGAGCTTCGGCATCATCAGGTCGAGGATGATGAGGTGGTAGCCGCCGTTCTTGACCTCGTCCTCGATCGAGGTGGGGTCGCTCATCGTCTTGACGCCGTAGCCGTCGCGCTCGAGCAGCGTCTGCATGTAGTCGCAGATCGCGCGATCGTCGTCGACGATGAGGATCTTCACCGAGGGGAGCTGGATCTCCGGCTGCTTGCCGTCACCGTTCTGGACGTCGGGGGAGTGCATTCTGGTGGGTCTCCGAATCGCTAGAGCTTGCTTGCCGAGGCAGGCGATGACGTGAAATCCACCTCGCCTGAAATTCCGGCGGGGTTCTTCCGAGGCGTCATTACAGTGTAGCTTGACAGAGATCCGCTGAGGGTGAAGGGGTCGCAGCGATCCACCTGCGAAAAAGGTAGGAGTCCTGCACCGTTGGATGATTCCGTCGAGGCTGTAGCGTCGTTCGCGCCGAATCGCGTTGACGAGCCAGGGTGCGCCGACGCATATAGTCCGCCTTCGCCGCACGCGACTCGTCAAGAGAAGCTCTGCGGATTCCGGGGCGTAGCGCAGCCTGGTAGCGCACCTGGTTCGGGACCAGGGGGTCGGAGGTTCAAATCCTCTCGCCCCGACTGCATCGCAGTCGGTTTCTCATCGAGACTCGAGACTCCGTCGCCTCCGCGGCGCATGCGTAGCGGAGCCGCGCATCGTGGATAGATTGGGCCCATGGATCCCGCCACGGTTCTGGGCCTCGGAGTCTTCGCCGTCACCTCGGCGATCGTCGGCCTCCGCTCGATCCGACAGATCAACCAGTGGGAGACGGCGCTGAAGTTCACGCTCGGCAAGTTCAGCGGTCGGGCGCAGCCGGGCCTCACCTTCGTGCTGCCGGGCGTCCAGCGCCTCGTGAAGATCGACACGCGCGTCAGAAATCGCGACCTGCCTCAGCAGGCGGTCATCACCTCCGACAACGTGACGGCGTGGATCGACGCGGTCATCTACTTCAAGGTCGTCGATCCGGAGAAGGCGACGCTCAACGTGCAAGACTACGAGCACGCCGTCCGCGATCGGGCGAAGGTCGTCCTCCGCGACGTGGTGGGCGAGACGAAGCTCGACGATCTGCTCTCGCACCGCGAGGAGGTCGCCGCGAAGATCCGCGCCGCCGTCGAGCAGTTCGTCTCGCAGTGGGGCCTGCACGTCGAGCTCATCGCGCTGCAAGACATCCAGCTCCCGCAGCAGATGCAGGAGGTGATCGCGCGAAAGGCGATCGCCGAGCGCGATCGGCAGTACGTCATCATCAAGAGCCAGGCGGATCTCGAGAGCGCGAAGAACTTCGCCGAGGCCGCGAACATCCTCGCGGGCTCTCCCGGGGCGATGGAGCTCAGGCGGCTCGAGGCGCTCCAGAACCTCTCGGGCGGCACGAGCAAGGTGATCTTCGATCTCGCCAAGCCGATGGAGGCGCAGACGGCCGCGATCGCCGCGGCGATGGGCGCGAACGTGCGCGTCGGCGTGAACGCGGGAGAGCCGATCGAGGAAGAGGCCGAAGGGCCGCGACCGCCGGCGCGCGCGGTGAAGCGCGCGTGACGCTCGACGAGCCGCTGCGCGTGCGCGCCCTCGAGACCTTGGGGCCGCACGGCGACGCGCTCGCGCGCACGGCGCTCGAGACCGGAGACGTGAGCGTCGAGCACGGCGTGCTCGCGTGGGAGGGCTCGCACGGTCAGGTCACGGCGCACCGCGTGATCGTCGTCGTCGAAGGCGAGCTGTACGACGCGATCATGGACAAGCCGGCGACCCTCGACGGCCTGTCGCAAGCGCTCGCCGCGGCGATGGCCGAGCGCCCGGGGCACTCGGTCGCCGACGTGCGCGTCGAGCCCGGCGATCCCGACCGCGCAGGGGGCAGCGGCCCGTATCGCGTGGGCCGCCTCTGAATCGTGCTAAGCCCACGCCCATGCGGGTGACGGTTCTCGGTGCAGGTTACATGGGCAGCGCGATGGCCGAGGTCGCGGCGATGCGAGGCCACGAGGTTCGGCTCTGGGGAACGTGGCTCGACGACGCGCTCGTCGAGGCGGTCGAGCAGAAGAAGGATCACCCGCGCCTGAAGATGAAGCTCAGCGATCGGATCGCGCCGATGCGCTCGGGCGAGCTCGCGCGCGCGCTCGACGGCGCCGAGATCGTCGTACACGGCGTCAGCTCGGAGGGCGCGATCGGCGTCATGTCGAAGGCCGCGCCGCACTTGCCGGACGTGCCCGTGCTCAGCGTGACCAAGGGGTTCTTGAAGGCCAAGTCGGGCAAGATGGACCGCATCGACGTCGTCGTGAGCGAGACGGTCGGCCGGCCGGTGCGCTTCGTCCACGCCGCGGGCCCGGCGAAGGCCTTCGAGATCGCGCGAGGCGTGATGACGCTCATGTCGTTCGCCGGCGCTCCGGCCGACGCGAGTCTCTGTCGCGACGTGATGAGCGCCGAGCACATGCGCATCGGCGTGACGGACGACATCGCGGGCGCCGAGATCTGCTCGGCGATGAAGAACGCGTACGCGACCGGGCTCGGTCTGTTCGACGGGCTCGTCGGCGCCGACTGCCACAACGCTCGCGCGGCGTGCTTCTCCCAAGCGATCGTCGAGATGACGAAGCTCGCGCTCGCGGGCGGCGGCCGCCCCGAGTCGGTGTACGGCGCGGCGGGCGTGGGCGATCTCCACGTCACGGCCGCCGCGGGGCGCAACCGCGCGTTCGGCGAAGGGGTCGGGAAGGGCAAGCCCGCGAAGCAGGTCGCCGCCGAGATGCTCGCGGCGGGGAACCTCACCGAGGGCTACCCGGCGATCGCGACGGCGTGGACGTGGGCGGCCGAGCGCGGCGTCCGCGATCTGCCGCTGCTCGAGGCGCTCCACCGGATCATCTGGGAAGAGGCGCCGGTCGCGTCCACGCTTGCCGCGCTGCGGCTCACGGTGTGACGCCTCAGGAGAGGTGCTTCTTCAAGAAGTCGACCGAGCGCGACCACGCGAGCTTCGCGTTGGCCGCGTCGTAGACCTCGGGGCGCGTGTCGTTCACGAACGCGTGCTGCGCGTCGTAGACCTCGAGGGTCATCGGCTTGCTCTGCGCGTCGAGCTGCTTCTTGATCTCTTCGGCCTTCGCGACCGTGGCCCACTCGTCGTTCTTCGCGAAGTGCGCGAGGATCGGCGCGGTGACCTTCGTGTAGTCGACCTTCTCCGCCGGCGGGATTCCGTAGAACGGCACGACCGCGGAGAGGCCGTCGACGTGGCAGGCCGACGCGAACGAGAGCGCGCCGCCGAGGCAGAAGCCGATCACGCCGACCTTGCCGTTGCCGCGCGGGTGCTCGCGCAGGTAGCTCGCTGCCGCGCCGATCTCCTGGACCGCCTGGAGCGTGTCGAGCTCGGTCATGAGCTTGCCGGCCTCGTCCGCGTCCTTCGCGATCTTGCCGTGGTAGAGATCGGGGGCGACGACGAGGAAGCCCTCCTTCGCCAGGCGCTCGGCGAGCGACTTGACGTGATCGTTGATGCCCCACCACTCCTGAACGAGAACGACCGCGGGCGCCTTCCCGGTGCCGCTCGGCTCCGCGAGCTGCCCGTCGACCTTCTTGCCGTCTTTCCCGGTGAAAGAAACCGTCGTTGTCATGGCGCGCGAGGATAACCGCCGGGTCCGCGGTGTCCAGACACGGCGGCTTTCCCGCCGGACGATCCCGCGCTAAAAAATGAAGATGATGTTGCGCGGTTCCGTCTTGGTCCTCGCGATCGCGCTCGCGGGCTGCGATCCAAAGCCCTCCGCACCGAGCGATCCCAACGCCGTCGCCGTCACCGCCAACGGCAAGGGCTTCTCACCGAGCTCGGTGACGTTCAAGAAGGGCGCGCCGGCGACCATGATCTTCACGCGCACGACCGACGACACGTGCGCGACCGAGGTCGTGTTTCCTCAGCTCGACGTGAAGAAGGATCTGCCGAAGAACAAGCCGATCGCGATCACCATCCCCACCGACAAGGAGCAGACGCTCACGTTCCAGTGCGGGATGGGGATGTACAAGAGCTCGGTCGTCGTCGCGGTCAACTGACGGCGGTCACCGGAGGAGCCACCACGCGCCGCCGCCGCCGATGGCGAGCCCGACGGCGATCACGAACAGCGCGATCGGGAGCCACGATCGCTTCGGCGGAGGCGAAGACGCGAGCGGCGCCTCCTCTTCGTCGAGCGTAGGCGCGGAGCCCGCGTCGCTGACGACGACGTCGAGGCCGAAGGCGGAGAGGATCGTCGTCGCCTTGTCGACGTACGCGCCGTACGACGGCTCGTCGAACGTGAGCGGCCGCTTGAAGCGATCCATGCTCACCTTCGCGACGTGCGCGTAAGAGCGGAGCTCGACGCGCTTCTCGCCCGCGTTGACCGTCCCGACGACGAGCGCCATGCCCGACTCGGGCTTGAGCGTGATGTGCTGGAGCGCGAGCAGGCCGCCGCCCGTGCTGCCTTCGGGCGCGGTCATCTCGACGGTGTGATCGCCGACCTTCGTCTTGGCGAAGGCCGCGCGGAACGTGTCGGCGATCGTGTTCGCGTGCGACGAGTACTGGGTGAGAACAGCGGGCTTCATCGTCATCTGCCTATCGCGGTGGCGGCGCTCTCCGCGCTCTTGCCGGCGGCGCCGATCTCAGGCGGCGCGGCGGATCCTTGTCGGAAGTAGAACGCGGCGCGCAGCGCGACGAGCACGACGAAGATGACGAGCCCCGTGCGCTTGGCGGTCGTGATCCGCTGCGCGGCGG
Organism: Labilithrix sp.; assembly: GCA_019637175.1. GTDB lineage: Bacteria > Myxococcota_A > Polyangia > Polyangiales > Polyangiaceae > Labilithrix. The sequence goes on from JAHBWD010000056.1 coordinate 46,776, forward strand.
CCGCGGTTCGACGCGCCGCCTCCACCTCTTGGGCGGCGCGCGCCGGATCGAAGCCTTGCCTCGCGAGATCGGCCGCGTCCATCGCGCGGCGCGCCGCGTCCATGCCCACGCGCGATCGGTAGGCGGCGTGCTCGACGACCTGCACGATCTCGCCGGCGTCGAGCCACATGCCGTGGCTCACGCACACGTCGATGACGATGTTCGAGCTCGCGCCGAAGCGCCCGCGCTCCATCTGGCGACGGCACGACGGGCACTCGAGCATCTTGATGAGCTGCGAGGGCGGCGCGGCCGCGCCCGTCAGCTTCGCGGCGACGTGCTTCGACAGCTCCGGGCGCGCGATGAGCGTGCACCACGCGCGCGCGCCGAAGTAGACGCCCTGACACGCCGAGCACGCGTGGATCGTCGCGCCCGGCGCGATGCCGACGGCGAGGAGCGGCTGCGCGCAGCGCGGACACGAGAAGGTGATCGCGGGCTCGGGCGAAGGACGCGGGATCGCGACGAGGCACGTCGCGCACGAGCCGCCGGCTGGCCCCGGCGAACCGCAGAAAAAGCAGTTCGAGATGATGCCCGCGGACGCCATGGGTCCACGGTGGATCGTAGGACATGGCCCGATCGGGTCAAGTAAGGGTCGCCCGCACGCTCGCGGCGAGGATTTCGAGCAGCTCGTCGAGCTCGGCCTCTCCGATCGTGAGAGGAGGACAGACGTACACAGTGTCGCCGAGCGGCCTCAGGTACGCCCCGCGCTTTCGGGCCTCGTCGAAGACGCGCCACCCGCGATCGCCCGCGTAGCCGCCCGCGCCGAGATCGGCGGCGCCGATCATGCCGAGCGCGCGCACGCCGGAGACGCCGGAAACCTCCGCGAGGCGCGCGAAGGCCTCGGCGATGCGCGCGCCCTTCGCCTTGGCCTGCGCGACGATGCCCTCGTCTTCGTAGATCGCGAGCACCTCGAGCGCGAGCGCGGCGCCGAGCGGGTTGCCGCAGAAGGTGTGGCCGTACCAGAGCGCGCGCGCGGGATCGCCGCGGAACGAGTCGTAGACGCGATCGGTCGCGAGCGTCGCGCCCATCGGAACGACGCTCGAGAACGCCTTGCCGATGCACATGAGATCGGGCGTGACGCCCGCGTGATCGCACGCCCACATCGCGCCGGTGCGGCCGTAGCCGGTGAACACCTCGTCGGCGATCAAGAGGACGTCGTTCTCGCGCGTCAGCTCGGAGAGGGCGCGGAGGTACTCCGCGGGATAGATGCGCATCCCCGACGCGCCCTGCACGAGCGGCTCGACCACCACCGCGGCGATCGTGTCGCGCTCGCGGCGCACGACGTCTCGGATCGCGTCGAACGCGCGCGCGTAGGCGTTCGCCTCGGGGAAGGGCGCGCGGACGCACTCGAAGAGCACGCTCGCGAACGGACGGCGGAAGATCTCGACGCCCCCGAGGCTCGACGCGCCCACCGTGTCGCCGTGGAACGCGCCGTCGAGGGCGATGAAGCGCGTCTTCTTCCGTGCGCGCGCGCCTTCGTGCTGCCACGTCTGGAGGGCGATCTTGACCGCGACCTCGATCGCGGTGGAGCCGTTGTCTGTGTAGAATACATGCGACAGGCCGCGCGGCGCGACCTCCACGAGCGCGCGCGCGAGGCGCGAAGAAGGCTCGTGCGCGATCCCGCCGAGGGCGCAGTGATCGAGGATCTCCGCCTGCTCGCGGAGCGCGCGGAGGAGGCGAGGGTGGCGATGGCCGAGCGCGGCCACCCACCACGACGCGTTGCCGTCGATGTAGCGCGTGCCGTCGGCGTCCCAGAGCAGCGAGCCTTCGGCGCGCGCGACGACGATGGGATCGGTCTTCTCCCACGTCGCGATCGGCGTGTACGGATGCCAGACGTGCGCCCGATCGAGGCGCACGATCTCCTCGCGCGAGAGCGGCGCGCGCGCGCTCACTTCTTGGGCGCGCCGGCGTCGGCGGCGGGCTTGGCCGTGCCCGCGTCGGCGGCGGGCTTCGGCGCGCCGGCGTCGGCGGCGCCGGTCGGCCCGTGCTGCATCGCCGGATCCATGGCGGCCTCGTGATCGATCTTGATGGTGCGCGTCGTCGAGTTCCACGGACCCTCGATCACCTTGTTCGCGCCGTCCATCAGCTCGACCTTGAGCGTGTAGGTGCCGTTCTGGAGGTTGTCGAGATAGAGCGGCGGGCCGAACTTCTCGACGTGGCCCTCGACCGGCTTGTCGATGCCCGGGCCCGTCACGCTCACGTGCACGTGCTCCTTGCCCTCGGCGAGCGTCACGTTGGCGAGCTGGAAGTCGACGAGGACGTGGTTCGCCATCTCGCCGTTGTAGTCGCCCTTCGGGCGGCTGTAGATCAGCATCGGCTTCTTCGTGAAGTCCTTCGCGGCCTCGCCCTTCTTCCCGATCCAGAACGGAACGATCGTGAGCGCGTCTTTCGTCTTCACCGACTCGTGGTTCGCGCGGCTCGGGAACGCGACGAGGACGTGCAGCCCTTCGGCGAGCGCCTCGCCCGCGGCGAGCTCGCCGAGCTTCACGGGCGCCTTCGTGTCGTAGATCGCCTTGTAGGGCTTGTTGTCGAGGATGAGGTGCACGTGGCTCGAGCCCGTCGCCGTCGGCCAGTTCTTGACGTCGAGCTTCACGGCGAACTCGGCGGCCTTGTCGGCCGCGATCACCTGATCCTTCGTCGGCGCCGTGAGCTTGACCGTCGGCGTGGGCGCCGTCGGATCGGGGCTCGCCGCGCCCGGCGTCATCGTCACGGGTGGCGCCGGCGGCTTCGCCGGAGCCGTGGGCGCGGCCGTCGCCACGGGGAGCGCCGACGCGGCCGGCGGAGGCGGCGGGGGCGGCGGAGGGGGGGGCAGGTTGTCGCTGCCGCCGCCGCAGGCGCCGAGGGCGAGCGAGAGAGCGAGCGAGGAGAAGAGAGAAGGCGCGAGGAGGCTCGGACGGCTCATGCGCGGGAGCTTTCCTCGGGAGCCGCCGCACCGCAAGCCCTCTTGACGCCAGGCGGGCTCGGGCCACACGCTGCGAGGACGAAATGCCGCATCGCCAACGCTACCTCTTCGTGTGCACGAACCGCCGGGAGGAAGGTCACCCGAAGGGCTCCTGCGCGCAGAAGGGCAGCGAGGAGATCGTCAAGAGCCTGAAGGCCGCGCTCCTCGCGCGCGGCGCCGCCAAGACGGTGCGCGCCTGCTCCGCGAGCTGCCTCGACATGTGCGAGACGGGCGTGTCGATCGTCGTCGAGCCGGATCACGTCGTGTACGGCGACGTGAAGCTCGAAGACATCGACGCGATCGCCGACGCCGCGGCCAAGGGCGAGATCGTCGCGCGCCTCGTCGTCGCGCGAGGCGAGAAGTGATGGGGCTCGGGTTCGAGCTCTCCGAGGCGTTCTCCGGGAGCTACTACCTGCTCGACGAGCCGCTCCGCGATCACGCGATCCGCCTGTCGCTCCACGTCAGCGTCGACGGGCTCCGGCGCTTCGTGATCGAGCGCAAGGCGCAGGCCGAAGGGCTCGTCTTCGTCGAGGGCATCGCCGAGCGCGATCCCGCGGGCGTTCGCGTGAACGGCACGGTGACGATGAAGCTCTTCGACGAGAAGCGCATCCCGTACGATCTCTCGTTCGAAGGCGACGACGGGCGCGCCTGGCGCCTCCGCGGCCAGCGCGACTTCTTCATGCACGACGCGGTCGACTCGCTCACCATCCTGCCCGCGAGCCTCTACGACGACCGCGGCGTCGAGTCGGGGCGCGCGATCCTTCGCTTCGATCCCAAGACCGAGCTCGCCGCCACGGTGCGGTCCTTCCGCCCCCGCCTCAAGGCGTTTCGCCTCTCAGGAGCATGAAGATGGAACGACTCGTCCCCAGCGCGACGGCGCTGCTCGTCGTCGACGTCCAGGAGAAGCTCGCCGCCGCGATGCCCGAGGACACGCTCGCGACGCTCGTGAAGAACACCGCCATCCTGCTCGAGACGGCGAAGCTGCTCGGCGTGAAGGTCGTCGCGAGCGAGCAGTACCCGAAGGGGCTCGGGCCGACGCTCGCGGCGCTGGCGACGAAGCTCGGCGAGGCGTCGGCCGTGACGCACGCGAAGATGACGTTCGACGCCTGCTCGCACCTTCCGATCTCGCAGGCGCTCACGGGCGCGGGGCCGCGGACGATCCAGAGCGTCGTGGTCGTCGGGATGGAGACCCACGTCTGCGTCTTCCAGACGGCGCGCGAGCTCGTGAGGCGCGGATTTTCGACCTACGTCGTCGCCGACGCCGTGGCGTCGCGCCGCGAGGAGAACCGCCGGATCGGCCTCTCGCTCTGCGAGAAGGCGGGCGCGATCGTCACGACCACCGAGACGGTCGCCTTCGATCTGCTCGAGCAGGCGGGCACGGAGGCCTTCAAGGCGGTCTCCAAGCTCGTGAGGTGACGTTTTCACCAGCTGCGACGCGCATTTACGGCCAAGGAACAGATTGTCATCGCGTGCCGGAATGACATCGTCGCTTGACTAGTTGTCGGGCCGTGACAGCATGACCGACGTGATTGACGAAACGTCCACGCCTGGTGACAGACCGTCCGAGCAGCCGCGCCGTCCTGACACGGAGGAGGGGATCACCGTCTTGGTGGTCGACGACGAGCGCTCGAACGTCGAGTCGCTCGAAAAGATCTTCCTCAAGGAGAGCATGCGCGTGCTCGTCGCGAACGACGCCAAGGCCGCGCTCGATCAGGTCCGCACCCACCGCGTCCAGGTCGTGCTCACCGATCTGATGATGCCGGGCACGACCGGCCTCGAGCTCTTGCGCGCGATCAAGCAGGTTCAGCCCGAGGTCGAGGTCGTGCTCATGACGGCGTACGGCTCGGTCGAGGCCGCGGTCAGCGCGATGCGCGAGGGGGCGTACGACTTCGTCGAGAAGCCGCTCAAGCGAATGACGATCGTGAAGAGCGTCCGCAAGGCGGCCGAGCGCGGGCGCCTCCTCGAGGAGAACCGCTCGCTCAAGGACGAGATCAAGATGCTGACGAAGCGCGAGATCGTCGGCAGCTCGGTGGCGTGGCGGCGCGTCATCGAGGTCGCGACGCAAGCGGCGCCGAGCATCGCGACGGTGCTCGTGCTCGGCGAGAGCGGCACGGGCAAGGAGCTGCTCGCGCGCTACATCCACGAGAAGAGCGCGCGCGCGAGGGGGCCCTTCGTCGCGGTCAACTGCGCGGCGATCCCCGAGACGATCCTCGAGAGCGAGCTCTTCGGCCACGAGCGCGGCGCGTTCACCGGCGCGGTCACGAAGAAAGACGGCCGCTTCGCCAAGGCCGCCGGCGGCACGCTCTTCCTCGACGAGATCGGCGAGCTCTCGCCCCAGGTGCAGGTGAAGCTCCTGCGCGTCTTGCAGGAAGGGGAGTACGAGCCGCTCGGCGGCAACACCGTGAAGGCCGACGTCCGGATCGTCGCGGCGACCAACCGCGATCTGCTCGCCGAGGTGCAGGCGGGCCGCTTCCGCGAAGATCTCTACTACCGGCTCAACGTGATCGCGGTCACCGCGCCGCCGCTCCGCGCGCGCCGCGAGGACGTCCCGCTCCTCGTCGATCACTTCGTCGGGCTCTACGCGAAGAAGAACGGCAAGGCGCGCCTCACGGTCGCGCGCGCCGCCCTCGAGCGCATGCTCGACTATGCGTGGCCGGGCAACGTGCGCGAGCTCGAGAACGTCGTCGAGCGCGCCGTCGTCCTCTCGCGCGGCGACACGCTCACCGAGCACGATCTGCCGGAGGCGATCGCGAAGTCTTCCGGGCGGAGCCCGCAGTCGCTCGACTTCCCCGTGGGCACGCCGCTCTCGGAGATCGAGCTGCGCGTCATCAAGGAGACGCTCAAGCACACCAAGGGCGACAAGTCTCTCGCCGCCCAGCTCCTCGGGATCTCGACGCGCACGATCTACCGCAAGCTCGACGGCGGGTTCGAAGCGGCCGAAGCCGAGGTCGACTGATCGATCCGCGCGACCCGCTCGATCAGCGGCACTGACCGGCGACGCACTTGGTGATGCCGGGGCAGTGCGCGTTCGACCGGCAGCCGGGCACGCAGCGGCCCGCCTGGCAGATGAGCCCCGAGCCGTCGTTGCCCGGGTTGCACATGCCGTCGCTGCCGCACGCCTTGCCGGTGCCCGAGGGGCCGCTGCTCGAGCCGCTGCCGCTCGACGAGGACGCGACCGCGTCGTCGTCGTCGTCCTGATCGTCGACCGGACCGCTCGGCGCGGCGCTCGATCCGCCGGTGTCCGAGCGGAGCTTGTTGGCGCGGATCGCCTTGTAGCCGCCGCTTCTGAGCGACGCCGCGGTGCGGACGCGGAACTGCATGTCGAGCGCGGTGCTCGCCTGCTCGATCACGCACGCGGACGTCTTCGCGCTGTCGTTCCAGCCGAGGAACATCACGATGTGACCGGCGCCGTTGGCGCGGCGCACGAGCGCGTCGCCGGGGACGAGGCCGCCGTACGCGCCGATGGCGTGCGACTGCCCGCCGCCGGAGATGAAGTTGGCCGTCGTGTACGACGTGCCGAGCTCCCACGCCATCGAGACGAAGCCCGAGCAATCGGTGCGATAGCCCTTGTAGGACCTCGACTGGCTGTAAGGGACGTTGGCGTCGAGCCAGGTGAAGCCGCGCTCCATCGCGCGGCGGCGCGCCGGCGACGCGGACGCGAGGATGGTCGATCGCTTGATCGCGCATCCTTGCGAGAGCGCCTCGGAGACGTCGCCCGTGTCGCCCTCGTCTTCCTCGATCGGCGCGGTGCATGCGGCGACGGGTAGTGCGAGAACAGAAAAGACCAAGCTCGCGATGACACGTGCAGTGTGCATGAGGGCGCTCCGTCGGGCAGGCCCTCCTCCCGGGGCATCACGTCAGCACGAGCCGCGCCATCCGCTCGCGGCGCAATCGTTCGTGCGAGGCCGGATTTTCGGCCCCGACGAGGGCGGATCATGGAGATGAACGGATCGAGCCGTCACCCCAGGGACGCGCCAGGCGCGAACCACCGAACGTTTCGATCGTGATCGGATCGTTCGTGGCGGCTCAGGGGGTCGTCATGATCACGCGCGCGACGAACGGCTGACCGGCCGGGCCGTTCGTCACGCCGACGATCACGAGCTTGCCGTCGGGCTGGAACGCCGCGCGGCGGACGACGAGCGCGTTCGCGGCGCCGCCGAAGACGAGCTTGCCCTCGGCGCCGAAGAGCGGATCGAACGAGCCGTCGGCCCGGAGCCGCGCGACGATCGCGCGATGGCGCAACACGTTGCCCGCGATCAGCCGATCTTCGATCTCACCGACGAAGACGGCGCGTCCCTTGGCGTCGACGTGCAGATCGCGCGCGTACGTGAAGCTGTCGCGCGCGAGGGTCGTGTCGGCGAGATCGATGAAGACCTTCGCCTCCGCGCCGAAGGTCGCGTCGGGCGCGCCCGTCGCCGTCATCTTCACGACCGCGGCGCGCCGGCGGACGCCGTCGACGCGAGGATCGAAGTCGCCCGCGGCGTACAGCGCCGACGCCGGACCCTCGGCGCAGGCGGCGCCCTCGTCTTGCACGGTTCCGAGGCGCACCGTCGACTTGCCGGCCGTGCCGAAGGTCGGGGACGCGATCCCTGCGCTCCCCACCTTGAGGAGGGCGAGGGCTCTGCCGGGCAGCGCGGCCGCGTCGCCTGCGGCGACGAAGCCGTCGGCCACCGCGATGACCGCGGCGGCGTTCCCGTTGACGTTGTCGACCGTGCCTCGACCTTCGACGCCGAACGCGCCGTCCGCGTTGCCGTTCTCGTCGAGCTTCCAGAAGCTCACGGCGCCGCCGGCGCGCGCGACCGCCACGACGCTCGCCGCGGGGCCGGCGGTGAGCCCGCGGAGGATCTCGCCGCCCTGGTTTCCCGTTATCCAGCGACCGCCGCTGGCGAACGTGGCGTCGAGGGCGCCCGCCGCGACGCGGACCATGTACGGGAACGTCGTCGGCGTCGTCAACGCGTTGGTCGCCGAGCCCGCCATCACGAGGCGCCCCTTCGCGTCGACGATCGCGGCGAGCGCGGACGACCGCGCGAGCGTGCCGGCGACGAGCCTGCCGCCCGCGCCGAACGTCGGGTCGACGGCGCCGGTCGCGTCGAGGCGGACGGCGGCGAGGCCGTTCTGGAAGTCGCCGGCGACGTAGATGCTCCCGTCGGCGTGGACGGCGACGGCGTTCGCGTTCGAGAGCAGCGCGATCGACGCGACGCCGCCGGCGCCGAACGTCGGATCGAGCACGCCGCCTGGGCCCTCGGGGCTCGTCGCGTCGGTGGGCGCGGCGTCCGGCGCTTGGGCGCTTCGATCGTCGGCGAGCGCCGCGTCGCTTCCGCCGTCGAGATCGCAGTCCGCGCACGCGGCCTCCACGGCGAGATCGTTCACGCCGCTGATCGCGTTGCACGCCGCCAGCGCCGCCAAGAAGGCCGACGTGACGAGGCCGGCGATCGACCGGCGCGCGTGACCCGCTCGCTCCATGCGCTCGTCTCGCAGGCTAGCACCGCGATCCCAGCGGACGACCGAATCGATTGTCAGATTGTCATCGGGAGGCGCTCTCGCCCGCCCCGCGCGCCAAGGTGTCGAAGACCTGTTGTCCACACTGCGGATAACGCTGGATTTTCGCCCGCTATCTTGCTGGCATGCGCCTCGCAAAAGCGGAAGCGGGCTGAAGCGTCCCTCACACTCGTCATGGCCGTCGATCAACTCCTCAGGAAGAACTTCTGGCTCGTCGTGCTTCCGCTCGTCGCGATCGCGGCGCTGCTGAACGCACAGGCGGTCACGCAGCTCATCGGCATCAGCTTGACGCCCGACGAGAAGGCGCTCGCCGCGCCTCCGCCGGTCGCGCGCAACGCGCCGAACCCCGGCGGCAGCGCGCGCAACCCCAGCGCCGAGCCGATCCTCTCGCGCAACCCGTTCGATCACGTGACGGGGTCGCTCCGTCCGCCGGAGGTCTCGGCCGACACGGGCGGCGGCGCGATCGCGATCGACGACAGCGATCCGTGGAGCGCGCCGTCGTGCGACGGCGTGAAGGTCCTCATCATCGCGGCCTCGAGCGATCCGGAGTGGTCGTTCGCGGCGCTGAGCGGCGGCGAGGGCAAGTCGGTGCTCCGCCGCGCCGGCGGCGAGCTCGGCGGCAAGAAGGTCGAGTTCGTCGGCTGGGATCGCGTCTGGTTCCAGAGCAACGGCGTTCGCTGCCAGGCGCAGCTCTTCAAGCAAGCCGACCTGCCGCCGCCGCCGAAGCCCGTCGCGTCGACGACGGCGGATCCCACGCCTCCGGGCCGCGGCGCGCCCGGGCTCGATCCCGCGCTCGCGAAAGGGATCCAGAAGCTCTCGCCGACGGAGTTCAACATCGACCGCGGCGTCGTCGACAAGATCCTCGAGAACCAGTCGGAGCTGATGCGGCAGGCGCGCATCGTCCCCGAGCAGGAGAACGGCAAGGTCGTCGGCATCCGCCTCTTCGGCGTTCGCCCGGACACGCTGCTCGGCGTGCTCGGCATGGAGAACGGCGATCGGCTCCAGACGATCAACGGCTTCGACATGGCGAGCCCGGAGAAGGCGCTCGAGGCGTACGCGCGGCTTCGCACCGCCGACAAGCTCACCGTGCAGGTGAACCGCCGGGGGCAGGCGATGAACCTCGACTACAACATCAAGTGATTTACCGAACGATGGCCGAAGAAGTCCAAGCCCCGATCCAGCCGCCGCCCGCGGCGAGCGCGCCCGTTCCGCGGAACAACGTGCTCGCGCGCGAGGAGGATCTGTTCCGGCGCACCCTTCGCATGGTGGCCATCCTGGTCGGCGCGTGCGTGCTCTTCGTCGGCGCGCTCAGCGTCGTCGCCGTCGCGATCACGAGCCGCGCCGTCGGGGGAGGCGCCGCCGAGGCGCGCAGCCCCGACACGACGACCGACAAGAAGCCCCTCTCGATCTGATCTCTCTCTTCCCGTCACGAGTCTCGAGTCACGAAACGATGAAAAGGCACCTGCTTCTGCTCACGCTCGGCGCAGTACCTTTCGCACTCGGGGGGCCCCTCGGCGAGAGGGACGCGAGCGCGCAGCCACGGCTCAAAGATCGCATCACCGGCGGATCGCCCGGCCTGACGCAACCGGCCGCGGGTACCGCGCCGGCGGCGACGGGCACGACGACGACGGCCCCCGCGCCCACGACCGCGCCCGCGCCGCCGACGACGCCTCCCGCCGCGGGCGGCGCGCCGGGCCCGGGCGGCAAGACGCAGGGCGACACCACGGCCCTCAGCCAGTTCGAGGGCGCGCTCGAGTTCGAGCCGCGGAGCCCCAACTATCGCGTCTCGTTCTCCCTCGAAGACGCCGATCTCGCCGAGCTCGTACGCGTGATCGCGCAGCTCACCGGCAAGCGCTTCATCTTCGGCGGCAAGGTGAAGAACATCAAGGCCACGGTCTACTCGCCGCAGAAGGTCACCGTCGCCGAGGCGTATCAGGCCTTCCTCTCGATCCTCGAGACGAACGGCCTCACCGTGGTGCCTCACGGCCGCTTCCTCAAGATCGTCGAGACGAACTCGGTCGTGAGCCAGGGCACGCCGATCTACGGCGCCGCGCAAGGGTCGCCCAACGAGGATCGTTTCGTCACGCGCATGCACCGCCTCGGGCACATCAGCGCCGACGAAGCGGCCAACGTGCTCGGCAAGTTCAAGTCGAAGGAGGCCGACATCACCGTCTACGGCCCCGGCAACATGATCATCCTGACGGACACCGGGACGAACATCCGGCGGATGATGCAGATCCTCGAGGAGATCGACGTCGGCTCGAGCGGCGACCAGATCTTCATCGAGCCGATCCACTACGCCTCGGCGAGCGACGTCGAGAAGCGGATCAACGAGCTCTTCGACGTGAAAGGCGGAGGCGGCGGCGGGCAGCCGACGCCGATGGCCAAGGGCGGCTCGACGACGAGCGTCGCGCCTTCGGTCGGCGATCTCCACGTCGCCAAGATCGTCGCCGACGATCGTTCGAACACGCTCGTCATCGTCGCGACCGAGCGCGCGTACCTTCGCATCCTCGAGCTCATCAAACGCATCGACGTCCCGCAGACGGGTGAAGGCGAGATCCACGTCCTCGCCCTCCAGCACGCCGACGCCACAGAGCTCACCAAGACGCTCAACGACATCATCTCCGGC
>JAHBWD010000057.1 GCA_019637175.1 Labilithrix sp.
GCGCGACGTCTCGGGCGAGGGCGTGCAGCAGGCGCTCCTCAAGATCATCGAGGGCACGGTCGCCAACGTCCCCCCGAAGGGCGGGCGCAAGCACCCGCAGCAGGAGTTCCTGCAGGTCGACACGACCAACATCCTCTTCATCTGCGGCGGCGCGTTCGTCGGGCTCGATCAGATCGTCCAGCGGCGCATCGGCCAGCAGACGCTCGGGTTCGGCGCCGAGATCAAGAGCAAGAAGGACTTCAAGCTGGGCGAGCTCCTCGTCCGCGTCGAGCCGGAGGACCTCCTCAAGTTCGGCCTCATCCCCGAGTTCATCGGGCGCCTCCCCGTCATCGCGACGCTCCACGAGCTGAACGAGGACGCGCTCATCGACATCCTCACGAAGCCGAAGAACGCGCTCGTGAAGCAGTTCCAGAAGCTCTTCGAGATGGACGGGGTGAAGCTCAAGTTCACCAAGACCGCCCTCTCCGCGGTGGCCAAGGAGGCGCTCGCGCGCAACGCAGGCGCCCGCGGCCTCCGCGCCATCCTCGAGCACGCGATGCTCGACATCATGTACGACGTGCCCTCGCGCTCCGGCATCAAGGAGGTCGTGATCAACGAAGAGGTGATCACGAAGGGCGACGCGCCGCTCATCGTCTACCAGAAGGAAGCCGAGCTGGCGTAGCGGCGGCGGCGCGCCGGCGCGGTCACTTGACCGTCGCGGCGACGGGCGGGGCGGGCGGCTTGCAAGCGGCCAGCTTCGAGACGTCGCACTGGTGGCACCACGCGGGCACCGTCTGGTCGGCGTTCACGCAGCAGTCCTTGGGGCACTGATCGCGCCCGTTGACGTTGTCGCACGTCGTCTTCGTCGTGCCGCCGCAGCCCCTCCAGCCGGAGGGGCCGAGCCAGTCCTTGCACACGACGTCCTGGCACCACTCGCCGTGCGGGGTCTCGTTGATGCCGAGGTCTCCTTCGCCGTAGACCTTGTTGTACTCGCCGCTCGACACTTGCGGCTCGATGCACTTGCAGTGCTTCTTCGTGGGATCGCCCGGCACGGGATCGCAGACGATGTCGATGACGTGGTTGAGCGCGAGCTGGTTGCAGTTGTAGTAGTACGTGCACTTGACGATCTGCTGGTAGACGCGCGAGCCCACCGAGCCGGGGCACAGCGACTCGGCGCATCGACAGAAGTTTCCCCCGAAGTCGCTGCACGAGAACTCGTTGCAGCCCGCGCCGGGGACGCCGGTGCCGTTGAGCGGGCGCAGACCCTTCGGCTTGGGGACGTACGGCGTGGCGACGAGGCACTTCTCGCGGAGCCAGTCCGAGCTGCACTTCGTCGCCGCGCTCGAGGCTTCGCCCGTCGGCTCCTCGTCGGGCATCGCGCACGCGAGGAGCGTGAGCGCCAGGGTCGCGAAGGTGCCCCCCCAACGGATGGCGTTCGTTTTCATCGAGAGCATGGCCTTCCTTGCTTGGGCGTCGAGACGTTGAAGAGGAGCGATGCGCGTCAGAACGCGTCGATGGGGAGGACGGGCTTCTCCACGCGCGTCGCGTCGGGCGCCGCGCCGGCGTCGGCGGGCGGCGGCGGATCGGCGACGGAGGCCTCGTCGACGGTCGTCGCGACGGCGTCGAGGCCGGCGTCGAGCCCGCACGAAGTCGCGCTTCGCTTCTGCGTGTTGCCGAAGGTCGCCGACTGCTCGATCTTGCAGTACGCCTCGACCTCCATGTTGCCGCCGCGGCCGAGGACCTCGCAGCCGCCCTCGATCTTGACGAGCGCCTCCGAGAGCGCGCTGCTCTTCACGATCTCCGAGTAGTAGTCGACGGCGGGATCGGTGCCGGTGGCGCCCGGCTTGGGCTGCCACTTGTGGTTCGTGTAGGTCGCCGACGCCTTGGCCGTCGAGCTGAACTCGGACCCGGCGCGGCACTTCACGCCGACGCCGCTGATGGTGAGGGAGACGTCGCCCTTCAGCTTGCCGCGGATGGTGATCTCCTTCCCGCACTTCTCCTCGGCGGCCAGCGGCACGCACTTCTCGCAGTTGCGGAAGCCTTCGGCGCCGAGGTCGTCGTTGTTCTTGCCGGCGCAGACCACGGCCTTCGGCGCGAGCGGCCCGAGGTTCGTTTCACCGCACTCCTTCGGCGCCTCGGCGAGGAAGACCGGTCCCGCGCCGATGAGCGCGCAGAACTTCTTCTTCCAGTCGTCCTCCGGCGGCTTGTCGGCGTGGGCCTTCTTCATCTCGAAGCGCACGCGCGGAACGGGCGGCGAGCTCCCGATCTCGACGCGCGGGCTCGGACCGGCCAGCGCGACGAACCCGGCGGCGCCGGCGACCAACACACCGAAGGCACGAACGAAGCGACGGGTCGACATGGGGCTTCTCACTTTCCGCGGCAGAGGTTGAGGTCGAATGCGGTGGACGCGTCGCGAGGCTCTCGTGCGATCGCGAGGACGGACGGCGGACCCTCGACCATGCAGCGGAGGGTCACGACCGTCTTGACGTCGTGCAGGCGCGCGCCGAGATCGTGGAGGCTCTCCACCGCCAGATCGGCGTCGGGCGCGGCCAGATCGAAGAGGTACTCCGCGCTGCCGAGGAGGTACGCGTGGTGCTCCGCGCCTCCCGTCACGAAGTAGTCGGCGACGCCGACGCCGAACACCGCGTCGCGGAGCGACCAGGTCTCGTTTCGCAGGCCGTGCTTTCGCGCGTACGGGCTGGTCTCGTCGATCACGGCGCCGACGTTGTAGATCGCGCGGAACGCATGCCCGCCGGGCACCTCCCACGACTTCACGACGCGGTACGTGCGCTGGTAGTCGTTGACGAACGCGTTCGACGACGAAGGCGTGCCGAAGAGCGCCGGGCGATCGGGCCGCCACGTGGCGCCCTCGGTCATCGTGTCGGGAGCCGAGAACGCGTCGACGCGCCTCCAGATCGCCGCGGCGGGCGTGCGCTGATCGACGGTCCCCGCGCGATCGGTGACGAGGCTGACGCGTTCTTCTTTGGATCCGTCGATCGTCGTGACCGCGAAGGTTCGTTTCGCGTCGCCGGCGGGGCCGATCTCGACGCGCTCGCGCCACGCCGGGCCGCCGAGCTCCGGCTGACGCATCTCGTAGACGACGCGTGCGCTCTTCGGGAGCTCCACTCTCGTGAGCGCGAAGCTCACCTCGCCGGTCTGTTCCTTCCCCGACGAGCACGCGGCGAAGACCGCCACGAGCGCGGCTGTGCCGAGCGTTGCGGTGGTCATGACGATCGGCTTTCTCATTCGCAGCTCCTTCGCAGGTGGGTAGGGCGACGCGAGACGTCGCGGCGCGACGGAGCGTGTTGCAGCGCGCGTGCCGCGCCCATTTGCGCGCAGGTTCGCGTGCGTTCGCTCACGCGCTGGGCAGTTCGACGCCGCGCCGGCGTCGTCGCCCACACAACTTGTTCAGCGCGTGAACAGTCGCGCACGGCGCGAGCGCCCTTTCCCCGAACCTCCGTCCGGGCACGAGCGCTGCACTCCTTCGAGGCGCGCGAAGCCGCAAGGCTCGTCGAACCCCACGCACCTCGAAAGGAACGACAATGAAAAGGACCGTCGTCGCCGCGTTCGCAGCTCTCCTCTTGGCGCCCGTCGCCGCCTGCTCTTCGGCCGACGTCGAGGGTGTGTCTTCCGTCGAGTCGCCCGCGACGATCGACGGCGACACGGTCGACTGCTTTCCGGGCTGCAAGCAGGCCGACTACAAGACGCTCGTCAAAGGAGGCCTCGACGCGGCGTGCAAGACGCTGAAGGACGGCTGGGCGAAGCCGCAGCTCCCGAAGTGGCCCGGCTGGGACGACAAGTTGCCGATCTGCATCGGCCACAAGAAGGACATCGAGAATCGCAAAGACTGCAACCGGCTCGTCGACGCCCCGGGTTGGACGGAGTGCAAGAACCAGCTCATGCTCGTGTGCATCAAGGAGAAGAAGCCGGGGTTCGGCCCCATCATCCTGGTTCCGCCCAAGGGCGGATTTCCGCCCGCGCTGAAGCCGCCGTCGATCACCGACCAGGAGCTCGCGTGCATCGATCAGTGGAAGTGCCCCACGAAGAAGGCGTCGCTCAGCGGGGGTCTCGGTCTCGCGACGGTCGCCGCCGAGTGCACGCGCGGCCCCGACGGAACCTGCGCGGTCTGCGACGACTCGTGGGTGCGAGAGGAGCCGCAGATCCTCGAGCCGGCGACTCCCGAGCCCGTTCCGACGCTGCGCGTCGACGTGGCCGGCGACGCGCCGTACTCCGCGCCGCGCGCGATGTGAGAGCCGCTCGTCTCCCGCGAACTGAAGTAAGCTTGGCGCGATGGCCTCGGAGCTCCGCGTCACTTACGAGAAGGCGTCGGGCGGAGACCGCCGGAGCGGCGCGGGCGCCGATCTGAGCCTCGGCGGTCTGTTCATCGAGACGGCAGAGACGCTCCCGGTCGGCTCGCTCTTGAGCCTCGAGATCGAGTCGGGATCGACCAAGGTCGCGGTCGACGCCCGCGTGCTCGCGCACAAGAGCGGCGGCATGTCGGTGAGCTTCATCGATCTGCCGAACGACGTGGCCTCGACGCTCAGCTTCATCGTGGCGACGCGCACGAAGCGGAAGGGCACCATGCTCGGCCTCGGCGAAGCCGAAGACGACGTGGTGCCCCGATACCAGAGCGAGCGCCGGCTGCCGGCCTCCGCTTCGCCCGAGGCCGCAGCTCCGCCGCTCTCGCGCCCGGCGACGCCGGTCATGGAAGCGAAGGTCGACGCGCCCGGCGCTCCTCCGAAGTATCCGACGCCGCCGATGACGCGCGCGGCGCCGGTGTCGCAGCCGCTACCGCAGCCCGTCCCGCCCGCGCCGCCGAGCGCGGGAGCGTGGGGCGCGCCGCCACCTCCCTCGACACCCGGGCCGTACGGAGCACCTCCGCTCACGGCGGCGCCCGCGGAGGCGCGGCGGGGCGGGGCGACCGCCGCGCTCGTCGTGATCGCCGTCGTCGTCTTGCTCGCGTTGATCGGCGGCGCGCTCTGGTTCGTCAGGGGACGCGCGGCCGATCCGCCGCGCGTCGGGCGAGCGGGCTCGACGCCGACGACCGACGGTCAAGCGCGACAAGCGCTCGCCGACACGACGCAGTCTCGCGTGCTTACGGCGCCCTCGAGCGAAACGCTCGCGCAAATCAGCTCGTGCATGGAATTTGCGCGAGGTCGGTTGGTACGGCGCGCGTTTCCGGGGTAAAACCCTGGGCAATGTTCTTCAAGAACGACGACGGCAAGCCGGGCGCGAAGAAGCGTAGCGTCCCCCTTCTTCCCTTGCGCGACATCATCGTGTTCCCCCACATGGTGAGCCAGCTCTTCGTCGGTCGCGAGCGATCGATCAACGCGCTCGACGCCGCGATGGCGCGCGACAAAGACATCTTCCTCGCCGCGCAGAAGAACGCGAAGACCAACGAGCCGACGCCCGACGACATCTTCCAGGTCGGCACCCTCGGCACGATCATGCAGCTCCTTCGCTTGCCCGACGGGACGGTGAAGGTCCTCGTCGAGGGAAAGCGGCGCGCGCGGATCAAGAAGTTCCCTCAGACGGAGGAGTACTTCCTCGTCGAGGTCGAAGAGGTCGCCGAGCAGAGCGCGAAGGGCGTCGAGGTCGAGGCCTTGATGCGCAGCGTGCAGGCCGCCTTCGAGATGTACGTGAAGTTGAACAAGAAGGTTCAACCCGAAGTCTTGATGAGCGCGCAGACGATCGACGACGCCGCGCGCCTCTCCGACACGATCGTCGCCAACCTCCCGACCATCAAGCTCACCGATCGCCAGGCTCTCCTCGAGATGGACGACGCGGTGAAGCGGCTCGAGCGCCTCCACGAATTGATGCAGGCCGAGATCGAGATCCTCCAGGTGGAGAAGAAGATCCGATCGCGCGTCAAGAAGCAGATGGAGAAGACGCAGAAGGAGTACTACCTCAACGAGCAGATGCAGGCGATCCAGAAGGAGCTGGGTGGCGGCGATCGCGACGAGTTCAAGAACGAGATTCAAGAAGTCGAAGAGCAGCTCAAGACGAAGCGGATGAGCAAAGAGGCCACCGCGAAGGTCAAGAAGGAGCTGAAGAAGCTGAAGATGATGCACCCGACGAGCGCGGAAGCGACCGTCGTGCGCAACTACATCGACTGGATCCTCGGGCTGCCCTGGTACGACAAGTCGGAAGAGAACTACGATCTCAAGAAGGCCGAGGAGATCCTCGAGGAGGATCACTACGGCCTCAAGAAGATCAAGGAGCGCATCCTCGAGTACCTCGCGGTGCAGGCGCTCACGAAGAAGCTGAAGGGCCCGGTTCTTTGTTTCGTGGGGCCGCCCGGCGTCGGCAAGACGTCGCTCGCCAAGAGCATCGCGCGATCGACGGGGCGCAAGTTCGTGCGCCTCTCGCTCGGCGGCGTGCGCGACGAGGCGGAGATCCGCGGCCACCGCCGTACGTACATCGGCGCGCTGCCCGGGAAGCTCATTCAGTCGCTGAAGAAGGCGGGCACCAACAACCCGGTCTTCCTCCTCGACGAGATCGACAAGATGTCGACCGACTTCCGCGGCGATCCGGCCGCCGCGCTCCTCGAGGTGCTCGATCCCGAGCAGAACCACCAGTTCAACGATCACTACCTCGATCTCGACTACGACCTCTCCGACGTGATGTTCATCACGACGGCGAACACGCTGAGCGGCATCCCGGTTCCTCTCCAAGACCGCATGGAGATCATCCAGCTCAGCGGCTACACCGAGTTCGAGAAGATGAACATCGCTGTGAAGTACCTCGTGCCGCGCCAGCGCAAGGAGTGCGGGCTCGACGACGTTCCCTTCACGCTGAGCGAGAACGCGATCCGCACGACGATCCACCACTACACCCGCGAGGCGGGCGTGCGCTCGCTCGAGCGCGAGATCGCGAGCATCTGCCGCAAGGTCGCGCGCCACGTGGTGAACGAGGGCAAGGAGAAGCCGATCGAGGTCGTCGCCAAGAACGTGCCTCAGTACCTCGGTGTTCCCAAGTTCCGTCTGAACAAGAAGGAAGAGCGCGACGAGATCGGCCTCACCAACGGCCTCTCGGTGACCAACAGCGGCGGCGGCGAGCTGCTCGCGTGCGAGGTCGCGGTCGTCGCGGGCAAGGGCAAGCTCGTCATCACGGGCCTGCTCGAGAAGGGGATGGAGGAGAGCGCCCAGGCCGCGATGAGCTACGTGCGATCGCGCGCGGGCGTGCTCGGCCTCGACCCGGAGTTTTACCAGAAGGTCGACGTCCACGTTCACTTCCCCGAGTTCATCCGCAAAGACGGGCCGTCGGCCGGCGTCACGATGGCGACCTCGCTCGCGAGCGCGCTCATCAAGCTGCCGGTGAAGCGCGATCTCGCGATGACCGGCGAGCTCACGCTCCGCGGGCGCGTGATGGCGATCGGCGGCCTCAAGGAGAAGCTCCTCGCGGCCCACCGCGCGGGCATCACCACGGTCGTCATCCCGCGCGAGAACCGCAAGGATCTGCGCGAGGTGCCGCGCCGCGTGCTCAAGGCGACGCGCGTCGTCCTCGTCGAGCACATGGACGAGGTGCTCCGCGAGGCGCTCTGCCTGTCGGATCCCGACGCGCTCTTCGGCCCGCCGCGCGAGACGTGGGAGTACGTCGACGGCGAGCTCGTCGTGCGCGGCGACGGTCAGGCGTCCGCGCCGAAGGCGGGCAAGAGCGCGCCGCCGATCCCGGCGGAGGGCGCGGTCGCCTCCGACGAAGGCCGGCGCGTGCCGCCTCCGACCGGCAACGCGTGAGCGCGGCTCCTATCCGGCGCGATTTCGCGAGTCATTTCCGCCGGGTTGCACATTCGCCTTGATGTGCCATAGCGGCGAGCGATGCGAGCCATCGCCTTCGTCGCCGCGCTGTCGCTCTTCGCTCTCGCCGGCTGCGGCGAGCGCCATCAACGCCGGGCGTCGTACCCCGCGCAGGCCCGGCTCTCGATCGACGAGCTCGCCGATCAGCGCGCGCGCGAGGCCTCGAGCCGTCGCGGCGGCGCGCGCGTCGGCGACGTGATGCACGGCGAGACGCTCCGGCGGCGCGAGGCGCAGGATCTCTCCGTCGAGCTCGACACCGCGCACTGCTACTGGTTCTCCGGCGCGACCGACGACATGGGGCACCGCATCGCGCTGCGCGTCGTCGATCCCAGGGGCCTCACGGTCGCGCACGAGCGCGCGAAGTGGAGCGACGCGCTCGTCGAGTACTGCCCGGCGATCGACGGCGTCTATCGCGTCGAGGCGAAGCTCCACCACCACGGGCCGTATGCGCTCGCGATCTACGCCGGCGCGCGGAGCTCGATGTCGCCGGTGATGGTCACGTCCGCGCCGCTCCGGATCGGCGCGTCGCCCGTCGATCTCATCGCGCGTGAAGCGGCGATCGCGGCGCCCGGCGCGCGGCCCGTCGGCGCCCCATTCGCGGGATCGAAGACCGAGACGTACTGGGCGGCCGCGCTCGGGCCCGACAAGTGCTACTGGCTCGTCGCCGCCGGGCAGAGCGGCGTCACCGGCATCTCGATCGACGTGTGGGATCCGACCGATCAGCGCGTCGCGGGGATCGCGTCGAGCGTGAACGTCGCGAGCGTTCGCCACTGCGTCGCCGCCGGCGGCATGTACAAGCTCCGCGCGAAGATCGCGGGCGGCGGCGAGTACGCGCTCGGCGTCTACGAGCAATGATTCAGCTCGCCCAGCGGCGCTCGCGGTAGAAGAGCTCGCCGTCGATCGTCCTCGCGAAGGCCGATGCCTCGCCGGGCGCGCCCGCGGCGATGAACGGAACGACCGCGTCGATCACCTCCGGCGCGCGGAGGACGCGGCGGTGGCCGAGGCCTCGCGTCGACACGACGCGCCCGCGCTTGGCGGCCGCGGCGATCGCCGCGCCGTCTTCGAACGGGACGACGTCGTCGCCCTCGTCGTGCACGACGAGGAGAGGCACGTCGACGCCGGCGGCGCCGAGGCGGGCGTCGAGCTCGGCGTACGGGATCCCGTAGCGACGCTCGAGGCGCGCGATGACGCCCCGGCGGACGTCGGGCGAGAGGCCGAGGAAGCGCGAGAAGCCCGCGAGGAAGCGCGCCGGGCCGACGGGCGGAGCGACGAGCGCGAGGCGATCGACGGCGACGTCGCCGAGGTGCAGCGCGAGGAGCGCCGCGGCGCCGCCGACGGAGTGCGCGACGATCCCGTGGACGTCGCCGACGAACCTCACGACCGACGCGAGCCCGCGCGCGTGCTCGACGACGGATCCGAAGCGCGACGGCGCGTCGCCGTGCCCCGGCGCGTCGAACGTGACGACGGAGAAGCCTCGCTCGAGGAGCGGCGCGACGAACGCGGACATCTGCGAGCCGCGTCCTTCCCAGCCGTGAACGAGGACGATCGTCTTCGTGCCTTCGCCCCAACGCCACGCAGGGAGGAAGGAGCCCTCGTGAGGAACGCGCAGCGGCGTCGCGCCGTCGAGCGCGTCGCGCTCCCACGCGGGGCGCCGGTGGCGGGTCGCGGTCAGGAAGAGCCGCTCCGCGATCGTCGCGGCGAGGGCAGGGGACGCGGGCGAAAGGACGCGCAGGCCGGCTCTCGCCGCGCGGACGGCGACGGGCAGCTTGTGACGAACGTTCGTTCTATTTCCGAGGACGCGCGCGCTCATGTTCGTTCTCCTCTTCTTCGGATCTCAGTGCGAAAGGCGCGCGTCGTCGAGGACGCGCTCGAACGCGGCGCGGGCGCGCTTCTCGGCCTTGGCCGGATCGCCGACGCGGCGCAGGAAGTGATAGCCGTACGCGATCGAGTAGAGCTCGTGGGCGACCTGCTCGACGTCGAGGTCTTTGCGGAAGTGCTTCTCCTCGACGGCGATGCGCGCGGCGCCTGCGAGCGTGCCGAGCCAGTCTCGCTGGCCGGCGATGAGCCTGTCGCGCGCGGGGCCGGGGCGGTCGTCGAGCTCGACGGCGGCGACGACGAAGATGCAGCCGCCGGGGAGGAAGTCCGACTTCGACCACGCGAGCCAGTTGTCGACGAGGGCGCGGAGGCGCGGCTCGCCGCGGGGCTTCTTGAGCGCCGGCGCGACGACGTTGGCGACGAAGCGCTCGGCCGCCTCGTCGAGGATCGCGATCTGGAGGTTCTCCTTCGAGGAGAAGTGCGCGAAGAGGCCGCTCTTCGACATGCCGACGTGCTCGGCGAGCTTGCCGATCGTCACGCCCTCGAGCCCGAGCTGCGTCGCGAGCGAGAGCGCGGTGCCGAGGACGGCGCTTCGAGTGTCTTCGCCCTTCGTGCTCATGGCTGCGGAGTTGAAAATAGTACGATCGTTCTAAATGTCAAGGCGCGCGAGACGCCTTGACGAACGGCGTTCGCATGGAGTAACTCCCGTGCTCCAGTTCTTGTCGTCCTTCCGCAGTTTTGGGAGGGCGAATGGTCGGGCGGGTAGCTCAGCGGTAGAGCGCTGGCCTTACAAGCCGGATGTCGCAGGTTCAAGCCCTGTCCCGCCCACCCAGGGCCAGTCAGGGCCGCCGTTGCAGTCGAGGTAAACGCTTTCTTTTCATCATCTTGGGGCGGTAGTTAAGTCGGTTATAACGCCGGCCTGTCACGCCGGAGGCCGCGGGTTCGAGTCCCGTCCGCCCCGCAAGGGTTTCGAGAAGTTGGAACGGTTGTAGACACGAGCGTAGACAGCTCGCTCGGTACGGCAGGGGTCGAAGCGGTGACAGCTTCGGCCCCTTCGTCGTTTCGGGTGCCGCGCCGCGCAGCCGGCGCGGTCAGGCAGCTCGCTCATCGTCCATCACTTCCGTTCAGAGGCGGCCCGGGCCGCCTGATTCTGTCATGAAGGCGATGCAACGTTCCGTGCATGCTGCATCGATCGGCTCGGTCTTCATCTCCGCGGTCACGGTGAATGTGTTCCGCACCCTGCCTTCCGGGAGATCGAGCATTCCGCCGTGAGCTTGTTGCACGACGGGCTCAGACATGGCCCGTCACGAGTCACGAACCGGCACCGTTGATGCGGCGGTCGATCCGTCGGTATTCTCGCCGGTTCGATGAAAGCGCCGGACTTTCGCGCGCTGTTCGAGGCGGCGCCGGGCTCGTATCTCGTGCTCGATCCCGACTTCACCATCGTCGCGGTGAGCGACGACTACGCGCGCGCGACGCTGACGCGGCGTGACGACATCGTCGGCAAGGGGATCTTCCAGGTCTTCCCCGACAACCCGGACGATCCGGCGACCGAAGGCGTGCGCAACCTCAAGGCGTCGCTCGAGCGCGTGCGCCAGAGCCGCGCCAAAGACGCGATGCCCGTGCAGAAGTACGACATCCGGCGGCCGGAGTCCGAAGGCGGCGGGTTCGAAGAGCGCTTCTGGAGCCCCATCAACTGCCCCGTGCTCGACGCGTCGGGCGCGCTCGCGTACATCATCCACCGCGTCGAGGACGTGACCGACTTCATCCGCCTCAAGCAGCGCGGCGTCGAGGCGGAGAAGATGGAGGCCGAGGTCTTCCTCCGCACGCAGCAGGCCGCCGACGCCAGCAGGCAGCTCAAGGAAGCGAACGCCGAGCTCGCGCGGCTGTACGAGCGCACGAAGGAGCTCGATCACCTCAAGAGCCAGTTCTTCGCCAACGTGAGCCACGAGCTCCGCACGCCGCTCGCGCTCATCTTGGGGCCGACGGAGAAGATCCTCGCCTCCGGCAAGCTCGACGAGGAAGCCACGCGCGAGGTCGAGGGGGTCGAGCGCAACGCGCGGATGCTCCTCGAGCGGGTCAACGAGCTGCTCGACGCGTCGAAGCTCGAAGCCGGCAAGATGGTCTTGGCCTACGTCGAGACCGATCTCGCCGAGGTGGTGCGCATGGTCGCGGCGCTCTTCGGATCGCTCGCGCGCGAGAAAGACATCGCGTTCGCCGTCGACGCGAACGACGCGGTCCCCGCGCAGATCGATCCCGACAAGGTGAGGCACGTCCTTTCGAACCTCTTCTCGAACGCGTTCAAGTTCACGCCCGACCGCGGGCGCATCCGGTGCAGCCTGCGCGTCGACGGCGCGCGATCGTGCGCCGTCGTCGAGGTCGCCGACAGCGGA
Source organism: Labilithrix sp. (assembly GCA_019637175.1). GTDB lineage: Bacteria > Myxococcota_A > Polyangia > Polyangiales > Polyangiaceae > Labilithrix. Next base: position 11,984 of record JAHBWD010000057.1, read on the forward strand.
CCGGGCATCGCGCCCGAGCATCGCGGCGCCGTCTTCGAGCGCTTTCGCCAGCTCGACGGCGGAACGACGCGCCGGTTCGGCGGCACGGGGCTCGGCCTCACCATCGCGCACGATCTCGTCGAGCTGCACCGCGGCACGATCGCGATCTCGTCCGCGGCGGAGGGCGGCGCGAGCTTCGAGGTGACGCTGCCGCTCCGCGCGCCCGAGGGAGCCGAGGTCGCGACCGACCCCGCTCGACCCGCCTGGCGCGACGCGCTCCGCGAGGTGGCCCGAGAGGCGAGCGTCGATCGCCCCGACGCCTCGTCGGCGGGTGCCGACCGGCCGGTCGTCCTCGTCGTCGAGGACAACCCGGAGATGAACTCCTTCATTCGGTCGACGCTCGGCGGCGAGTTCCGCGTGGAAGGCGCGCTCGACGGCGGCGAAGGCCTCGCCAAGGCGAAGAGCCTCCGGCCGGACCTCGTCGTCACCGACGTCATGATGCCGGAGATGGGCGGCGACGATCTCGTCGCCGCGCTGCGCGAGCTGCCCGAGACGAAGAGCACGCCGATCGTCGTCTTGACCGCGAGGGCCGACGACGAGCTCCGCGTGCGCCTGCTCCGGCAGGGCGCGAGCGACTACGTGATGAAGCCGTTCTCCGTCGAGGAGCTCCGCGCGCGCGTGCGCAATCTCGTCGACGCGAAGTTGGTGCTCGAGGAAAACCGCCAGCTCGCGGCGCGCCTCCAGGAGACGAACAAGGAGCTCGACGCCTTCAGCTACACCGTGTCGCACGATCTGCGCGCGCCTCTCCGCGCGGTCGACGGCTTCAGCAACGCCGTGCTCAGCGACTACGGCGATAGGCTCGACGCGACCGGGCGCGAGTACCTCGAGCGGGCGTGCGCGGCGGCGAAGCGAATGTCGGCGCTCATCGAGGATCTGCTGAAGCTCTCGCGCCTCACGCGCGTCCAGATCGAGCGCACGCGCGTCGATCTGACGGACATCGCGCGATCGATCGTCGACGACCTGCGCGCGGCCACGCCGTCGCGGGAGATCGACGTCGTCGTCGAGGAGGGCCTCGTGGCCGACGGCGACGCGCGTCTCTTGCGCGTCGCGCTCGAGAACTTGCTCGGCAACGCGTGGAAGTACACCGCTCGCGCCGCGGCGGCGCGGATCGTCGTCGGGCGCGAGCCCGAGGGAGCCTTCTTCGTCCGCGACAACGGCGCCGGCTTCGACATGATGCACGTCGACAGGCTCTTCGCGCCCTTCCAGCGGCTCCACGGCCTCGAGTTCGAGGGCACGGGCGTCGGCCTCGCGACCGTGCACCGGATCGTCACGCGTCACGGCGGGCGGATCTGGGCGGAGGGCGAGGTCGGGCGCGGGACGATCCTCCGCTTCACGCTCGGGTGAGCTGCGTCACGCCGTCGGGAGGCGAACCACGAATCGACCGCCGGGCCCCGGAGAGGCGAACACGTCGCCGCCGCACGATCGCGCGAGCTCGCGCGCGATCGTGAGCCCGAGGCCGGTGCCCTCGGCGTGATCGTTGCGGCCCGCGCGCGCGAACGGCTCGAAGATCCGCTCGACGTCCTCGACCGAGATGCCCTTGCCGTCGTCGACGACGACGACCTCGAGCACGCCGTCGGCCCGCTTGCTCTCGACGTGGACGCGGCCCATGCGCGGCGAGAAGCGAACCGCGTTCTCGAGGACGTTGCGGAAGAGCCGCGCGAGGCCGCGGCGATCGCCCTGCACGAGGCCCGTGACCGGCTCGGACACGATGAAGACGTCGCGCGATCGGCCGAGGGGCGCGACGTCTTTGATCGCGTCGGCGAGCGGCTCCTGCACGTCGACGCGCGCGTCTTCGACCTCGGCCTTCACGCGCGCGAGCTGGAGGAGCCCCTCGGCGAGGTTGCTGAGGCGCAGCGCGGAGTCGAGCGCGCCCTTCAGCGCGCTCTCGTAGTCGTCGCGATCCTTCGCGGTGCGGAGGGCGTGCTCGATCTCGATGCGCAGCGACGTGAGCGGCGTACGCAGCTCGTGAGAGGCGTGGGCGATGAAGCGATCTTGGAGCGCGAGCAGGCTCACGAGGCGCTCGATCATCGCGTTGAGATCGCTCGCGAGCTGCCGCAGATCGCGATCGGACGATCGAAACGCGACGCGCGCGCTCGTGTCGCCGCTCGCGACGCGCTGGGCGACGCTCGCGACCTTCGCGTGCTCGCGCGTGAGCCTCGTCGCGACGCCGAACGCGACGATGGCGGCCCAGACGCAGCCGACGGCGAAGGCGATGCTCATGGCGCGCGCGAGGATGTCGGAGTCGTCGGCGAGATCGAGGCGCGTCGTCGCGAGCAGCACGCGCATCGACGACTGCGGCACGGGCACCACGACGCCGCGCATCGGAATGCCGTGGTGCTCGAAGTCGAACCCGGTCTCGTAGGGCACCGAGCGCGGCATCGAGGGCGCGTCGTCGAGCGAGAAGTTCGCCGTCGAGAGCGCGCGCCCGCCGAGCGAGTAGAGCACGCCGTACTTGGGAAGCGGGCCGACGGCGTTCGCCGAGGGCCCCGGCGAGTCGGTGAAGTCGAGATTTCCTCCGGCGGCCTCGCTCGCCTCGCGCCGCGCGACGTCGAGCAGCGCCTGGTCGAGCTGGTGGCGCTGCGACGCGACGAAGCGCTCCCACACGATCGCGAACGCCGCGCCCATCGTGAGCGCCGTCAGCACGAGCACGACGAGCGCGGTCCGAACGCGGAAGCTCACGTCGCCTCCACGGTCAGCCGGTAGCCTTGGCCGCGCACCGTCTCGATGAGCTTCGCGTCGGGGCCGAGCTTGTCTCGCAGTCGGCTGACGTGCACCTCGACGACGTTGGGCACGATCTCGCTCGCCTCCCAGACGTTCTCGACGAGCTCGGCCTTGCCGATCGTCTCACCGGCGCGGCGCGCGAGATACGAGAGGAGATCGAACTCGCGCGCGGTGAGCGCGAGGAGCTGTCCGCGGACGAACGCGTTGCGCCGGCCCGCGTCGACGTGCACCGGCCCGACGTCGAACGAGACGATGCGCGGGCCGCGGCGCAAGAGGGCGCGGAGCCGGGCGAGCAGCTCGTCCATCTCGAAGGGCTTCGTCAAGTAGTCGTCCGTCCCGAGATCGAGCGCGTGGACGCGATCGGTCGTCCCACCGCGGGCGGTCAGCATCAGGATCGGGCCGTCGAAGTCGGCGCGCCGCAGGCTCGTGCAGACCTCGAGGCCGTCGCCGTCGGGCAGCATCCAGTCGACGATCGCGAGATCGAGATCGGCGACGGCGACCTCGCGCGCGCTCGCCGCGTCGGGGGCGAGCGTCACCGTGTAGCCGTTCGACGTCAGGACGCGGGCGAGCAGCGGCCCGAGCTTGGCGTCGTCTTCCACGAGGAGCAGCCGCACGGGCGCCATTCTAGGCGCCGAGGCCCAAGCGGACGAAACCTTACGACGCCGTAAGCTGGTGCTACGGCCTACATCGGATAGCCTCTCCTGGCCTTGCAGCCCTCCGTGAAGCTCCTGTTCGCAGCCGTGGGCGCCGCCGCCCTCGTCGCGGGGGTCGCCGTCGTCCTCCATGGTCCCGCCAAGGCCGGGGAAGGGCTCGTGGTCGAGCGCGACGTGCCCCGGCTCGAGGGCAGCACCATCGTATTTTCCACGGCTTACCGCGACCGCGCCGCGATTTCGTTCAGCAAGGCCGAGCGCGCGAAGTTCAACCCGATCGTGCGGGTCGTCGGGACGGTCGCCTTCAACCCGACCTACGTCGCCGCGGTCGGCACGCGCCTCCGTGGCACCGTGCGGCGCACCTACAAGTTCGAGGGCGATCGCGTCAACGCCGGCGAGGCGCTCGGCGAGATCGAGAGCGCCGAGCTCGGCGAAGCGCAAGCCACGATCGCCCAGGCGCAGGCGACCCTCGACGCGGCGCAGACCCACGCCCGCCGCGAGCAGGAGCTGCTCGAGAAGGGCCTGACGACCGCGCGCGAGGCGGAGATCGCGAACGCCGAGCTCGCGACGCACCGCGCGAGCCTCCAGTCGGCGCAGCAGCGCGTGCGCTCCTTCGGGGGCGACGGCGCCTTCGGCATGTTCGTGCTCCGCACGCCGATCGCCGGTCACGTGGTCGAGGCGCGCCTCGCGCCCGCCCAATCGGTCGACTCGAACGTCGTCGGCTACAAGGTCGCCGATCTCGATCACCTCTGGGTCGAGCTGTCGGTGTTCGAGCGCGATCTCGGCTCGGTTCACGTCGACGACGACGTCACGGTGTCTCCGATCGCGGCGCCCGATCAGCACATCGCGGGTCGCGTCGCCCACGTCGGCGAGGTCATCGATCCGGCGACGCGAAGCACGTCGGTCCGCGTGAGCGTCGATCATCCGAAGTACCACCTGCGCGTCGGTCAATCGGTGCAGGCCACGATCACGAGCCAGGCGAGCGAGCGCGAGGCCGTCCTCGTCCCGACGAGCGCGATCATCTACGTCGACGGCAAGGCGACGGTGTTCGTCGCCGACGCCGACACGCGCGCGCGGGCCGTCCAGGTCCGGCTCGGCGCGACCGACGGCACGCGCTCGGAGGTCGTCGAGGGCGTGCAGGCGGGGCAGCTCGTCGCCAAGAGCGGCGTCTTCGCCCTGAAGAGCGAGCTCTTCCGCTGATGCTCGAGAAGCTCGTCGCCTCCGCGATCAGCGCTCGAAAGGCCGCCGCGGCGCTCCTCGTGATCGTGCTGGCGCTCGGCGTCGTGGCCGCGCGGCGCCTCCCGATCGACGCGCTGCCGGACGTCTCCAGCGTGCAGGTCGACATCCTCACGAAGTGCGGCGGCCTCTCGCCCGTCGAGGTCGAGCGCACGGTCACGGTGCCCATCGAGAAGTCGCTCAACGGCATCCCGCACAGCGCGCAGCTCCGGAGCATCTCGCGCTTCGGTCTCTCGTCGGTCACCGTCGTCTTCGACGACGGCACCGACATCTGGTGGGCGCGGCAGCTCGTGCTCGAGCGGATCCGCCAGGTGCAGTCGGATCTGCCGCCGTCGGCGTCGATCCCCGAGCTCGCGCCGCCTTCGACGGGCCTCGGCACGATCTACAAGTTCGTCGTGCGCTCGGAGAACCACTCCGCGATGCAGCTCCGCACGCTGCTCGACTGGGAGATCGGACCGAAGCTCCGCGGCGTGCCCGGCGTCGTCGAGGTGAACCCCTTCGGCGGCGAGCTCAAGCAGTATCAGGTGCTCGTCGATCCGCAGCGGCTCCGCGCGCGATCGCTCACGTTCCACGACATAACGTCGGCGCTCGAGGGCGCGAGCCTCAACGTCGGCGGCGGCTACGTCGAGCGGGGAGGGGAGTCGTACACGATCCGCGGCCGCGGCATGGTCCGCGACGAGACGGAGATCGGCGACGTCGTCGTGCGATCCGCGAAGGACGGTCCGCCCATCCTCGTCAAGCACGTCGCCGAGGTGCACATCGGAGCCGCGCTCCGCTACGGCGTCGTCACGCTCGACGGCGAGCGCGAGGCCGTCTCCGGCCTCGTGATGATGCTCGCGCGCGCCAACAGCCGCGACGTCATCTACGCGGTCAAGGCGCGCATGGACGAGATCCGCAAGGATCTGCCGCCCGGCGTGACGATCGACGTCATCTACGATCGCGCCGACTTCGTCGAGCGAACGCTCCAGACCGTCGCGACGAACCTCGCCGAGGGCCTGCTCATCGTCACCGTGGTGCTGGCGTTGATGCTCGGGACGATCCGGGGCGCGCTCGTCGTCGCGCTCGGGATCCCGGCGTCGATGTCGATCGCGCTCTTCGGCATGCACCTGTTCGGCGTGACGGGCGACCTCATGAGCCTCGGCGCGATCGACTTCGGCTTCCTCGTCGACGGCCCGATCGTCGTCCTCGAGGGTGTGATCGCGGCGACCGCGGGCCGCGAGCTCGTGGGCAAGGCGCGCGCGCGGGCCTACACCGACGTCGCGCGTGTGGTCGTCAAGCCCGTGGCCTTCGCCGTCGCCATCATCATGCTCGTGTACATCCCGCTGCTCACGCTCGAGGGCGTCGAGGGCAAGATGTTCCGCCCGATGGCGATCACGATGGCGTGCGCGCTCTTCGGCGCGCTCGTCTACTCGGTCGTCTTCTTCCCCGCGCTGCTCGTGCTCGCCGTGCCGCCCGCGAAGGGGCACGGCCCGAAGTGGCTCGAGCGGATCGCCGACGGCTACGCGCGCCTCGTCCCGTCGATCATGCAGCTCCGCTGGCCGCTCCTCGGCGCGAGCGCGCTCGCCCTCTTCGGCGCCGGCGCGCTGTTCTCACGGTCGGGCGCGGAGTTCGTTCCCCGCATCTTCGAGGGCGACTGCATCCTCGCGATGCAGCGCGCGCCGAGCATCTCCCTCGAGGAGGCGCGGCGCCTCGATCTGCTCACCGAGAAGACGGTCCTCTCGTTCCCCGAGGCTGGCAAGGCGCTCGGGCAGAGCGGCCGCGCGGAGATGGCGCTCGACGCCGTCGGCAACGGCAACACCGACATCCTCGTTCCGCTCCGTCCGCGCAAGGGGTGGACGAGCGCGAAGGACTTCGAGGAGCTGAGCACGAAGCTCAAAGACAAGATCGAGACCGACGTGCCCTCGACGTTCGTCTCGGTGTCGCAGCCCATCGAAGACCTCACGAACCAGCTGATCGCCGGCTCGCGGGCCGACGTGTCGATCAAGATCATCGGGCCGGATCTCGAGAAGCTCGTCGAGCTGTCGAACTCGGTCGGCGAGATCGTGCGCGGCGTGCGGGGAACGGGCGATCTGAAGATCGAGCGCATCCTCGGGCAGCCGACGATCACCGCGACCGCCGATCGCGCGCGCATGGCGCGCTACGGCGTCAAGGTGAAGAACGCCTTCGACGTCCTCGCCGCCTCGCGGGAGGGGCTGCGCGTGGGCGAGGTGTACGAGGAAGATCGGCGCTTCGATCTGCGCGTCTTCGTGCCGCCTTCGAAGCCCAACGCCGAGGCGCTCGCCGATCTGTTCGTCGAGACGGAGCGCGGCGAGACCGTGCCGATGCGCGAGGTCGTCACCTTCGAGGAGGGCGACGGTCCTTCGGTGGTGAAGCGCTTGAACCGCGAGCGGATCATCCGCGTCGACGTGAACCTCCGCGGGCGCGACCTCGTGTCGTTCGTCGACGAAGCGCGACGCAAGGTCGGGAGCGCGGCGCACCTGCCGAGCGGCTATCGCATCGAGTGGGGCGGGCAGTTCGAGAACTTCGAGCGCGCGTCGGCGCGCCTCGCGCTCGTGATCCCGGCGGTCGTCGCGGTGATCCTGGGGATGCTCTTCTTGATGTTCCGGAGCTTCAGGCCCGCGTTCGCGGTGTTCCTCCTCGTTCCCTTCGCCGCGACGGGCGGGATGCTCGGCCTCCTCGCGCGCGGAATGCCGTTCAGCCTGCCGGCGGCGGTCGGCTTCATCGCGCTCGGCGGCGTGTCGGTGCTCAACGGCGTCGTGATCGCGACGGCGACGCGCCGCGCGATGCTCGAGGGGCTCTCGCTCGACGCGGCCGTGGCGCACGGCACCGTCCACTCGATCCGCGCCGTCTTGACGACGGCGGCGGTCGCGGGCCTCGGCTTCCTCCCGATGGCTCTGTCGACGAGCGCCGGCTCCGAGGTGCAGCGCCCGCTGGCGACGGTCGTGATCGTCGGCATCTTCTTCAGCACCGCGCTCACGCTCCTCGTGCTGCCCGGGCTCCTCTCGACGCTGCTCAAGGGCTGGGCGATCGAGACGCCCGACGAAGACGCTCCGCTCGCGTCGAAGCCCTGACGCTTCACTCGTGGAGGGTGAGCACGACGCGATCCGCGGCGACGAGCTCGACGCCGACGCCGAGCTGCGACGCACGAAGGAGCGGCTCGAACGGATTGCGAGCCGCGGCGAAGGCGACGCCGCTCTTCGTGACGACGCCCTTCTTGCGCGCCGCGTCGACGCGAAGCGCGTCGCCGAGATCGGCCGCGGCCCATCGCATGAGGCCGGGAATGTCCGTCCCGTGGCTCGTGAAGGAGAACGTCCGCTCGCCGTCGTGACCGAGCTCTCTCCACGCGCCGTAGCCGAAGGCGTCCACCCCGGCCGCGCCGAGCGCAGAGAAGGCGGGTCGCGCGCACGTCGCGCCGGCGGCGGCGCGCTTGCCGATCGTGCGCCACCGAATCGCCGGGCACGGCTCGACGCCGAAGGGGGCGGCCGCGGCGAACGCCGCGCGCAGGAGATCTTCGGCGGCGCGCATGGAGGCTGGCGCCTCGGCGAGCGCCACGGCCGCGTCGATCGTGCGCGGCGCCTCGATCGCGCGCCACTCGTCGGGCGCGGAGCCTGGCTCGACGAGGCGGGCGGTCACGCCCTCGAGGAACGTCGGATCGATGTCTCGGGCGCGCGAGAGGATGCTCCACGCGTCGCTCGGCGTGTGCGTGACGGCCTTCGCGAGGGCGCCGTCTTCGTCGACGAAGATCTTCGCGCCGGCGGCGTCGAACACGCTCACGAAGCCACATCTCGGGCGGATCGCGTCGCTCCGATCGTTCCACGTCACGCGGGAGCCCGCCGGCAGAAGCGCGCGGAGCGCCGCGACGCGCCCGGCGTGTCCGCCGGGGAGGAACGCTCGCTTGTCGGCCCTCGCCACCGCGTAGATCTCGTCGTCGCGTTCCATCGTCACCTCTTCGTGGAGCTCGTGGGATAGGAGAGCCCGAAGCCGAAGTCGAAGAGCGGCGGCCCGCTCGCGCCCGCGCGAACGGGCCAGGCGTGCGCGAGCTTGCCCGTGGGAGTGACGTCGCCGAAGACGACGTCCGCCACGGCGGCGCCTTCGCTCCCGGGGAGCCACGCTGCGAGCCAGGCGCTCGCCTTGCGGAGGTGAGGCGCGACCGCGATCGGGCGGCCGCTGAGGAGGACGACCACGACGGGCAGACCGGTCTTGTTCGCCCGATCGATCGCGTCGACGTCTTCGTTCGAGAGCGCGGGATCCTTCGCGTCGCCCTCCCACTCGGCGTACGGCGGCTCGCTCGCCACGACGATCGCGATGTCGGCGGGCTTCGCGGGATCGGCGTGCACGCGCGCGGGATCGCCCGCGGCGCGGAGCCCCTCGAGGATCGTGGTGCCCGGGAACGACTTGCCTTCGGCGCCCTGCCAGTCGACCGTCCAGCCGCCGGCCTGCCGCGCCAGCGACGACGCGCCCGAGCCGGTGACCACCAGCCTTGCCGCCTTCGAAAGAGGTAGCAAATTCGCCTCGTTACGGAGGAGCACGAACGAGGCCTGCGCCGCGCGCCGGGCGAGCGCGCGGTGCTCGGCGCTGCCGATCTTCGCGGTGAGCGCGCGATCGGTGCGCTGCGCGCGATCGAAGACGCCGAGCTCGCACTTCACCGCGAGGACGCGGCGAACCGCGTCGTCGACGCGCGCCATGGAGATGTCGCCCTTCTGCACGGCCTCCTTCGCCGTCCGCAAGAAGTCGCGCCAGTAGAGCTTCTCCGCGTCCATCGTGACGTCGATGCCCGCGTTCACCGACGCGACGACCTGCTCGTAGTAGGAGCCGGGCAAGAGGCGGAGCGCCGACCAATCGGAGATCACGACGCCTTCGAAGCGCATCCGGCGCTTCAAGACGTCGGTGACGAGCGCCTCGTTCGCGTGCATCGGCGTCCCGCGCACGCTGTTGAACGAGACCATGATCGATCCGACGCCTGCCGCGATCGAGGACGCGTAAGGCGCGACGGCGACGCGCATGAAGTCGTCGTCGCCCATCTGCACGTCGCCCCGATCGATCAGGCCCTCGCCCTTCGTCGTGCCGAAGGTCGTGAGCCCGTCGCCGGCGAAGTGCTTCGCGCACGCGAGCACGCCCGTGCCGCCGAGGCGATCTCCCTGCAAGCCGCGGATCGCCGCGGCGCCGAGGAGCCCGCTCACCTCGGGCCGCTCCGCGTACGTCTCGTAGAAGCGACCCCAGCGCGGATCGCGCGCCGGGCCGACGAGCGGCGCGAACGTCCAGTCGACGCCGGTGCCGGCGATCTCTTGCGCGGTCGCGCGCGCGACGGCTTCGATCAGCGCGGGATCGCGCGTGCAGCCGAGGCCGATCTGATGCGGGAAGATCGTGGCGCCGACGACGTTGTTGTGCCCGTGCACGGCGTCGGAGGCGTAGAGCAGCGGGATGCCGAGGCGCGTCGTGCGGGCCTCGGCGTGCAGCGCGTCGGTCATGTCGGCCCACTCGCCGGGCGTCGCGCCGCCGGGCGCGGATCCGCCGCCGCTCAAGATCGACCCGAGGAAGTACTTCGCGACGTCGCCCTTCTCGACGACCTTGCGCTCGGCCTGCACCATCTGCCCGAGCTTCTCGTCGAGCGTCATCTTCGCGAGGAGCGCGTCGACCCGCGCCGCGCACGCCGGCGCCGGCGGTGCCTCCCGCGGGGGCGGCGTCGCCGCCGGCGCGCACGCGGCGAACCACACGAACGATCCGAACGAAAGGAGCCTCGCGGGCGCGCTCCTGCTCGCCATCGAGCCGAGCGTACCCCTATGCTTGGCTCGATGAAACACGCCGCCGCCGTCGTCGCCCTCTTCGCGCTCGCGTGCACCACGACGAAGGGCGCAGGTCCCGACGAGCCGCGGACGGCGCCGGCGACGACCGTGGGCATCGCGCCCGTCGCGCCGACGGCGATCGTCCAAGAGAACGCGATCCAGACGGCCGAGGCGCCGCCGGCACGTCCGCCGGCGAAGCCGTCGCTCGGCGATCCGTGCAAGGCCGGCGATCCGAGCTGTGGAACGAAGGGCCGCGTGGCGATGACCGTGGAGATGAAGAACATCCCCGGGCGCAAGCGTGAGGTGCCGTGCGAGATGCAGGAGGTCCCGTCCGAGGGATTCGGCGAGCACGGCGCGGGCTGCGTGAAAGACGACAAGATCTATCTCGCCTCCGACTGCATCGAGTGCCGGATGTACTCACGCTGGGAGATGACCGGGGTCGTCGCGGAGATGACCGATCCGCAGCTCGTGCTCGCCCAGCGGCGCGTAGGCCTCGGCCCCGAGCCGATCTTGCGAACGACGGAAGGGTGGCGCACCGCGCTCGCGAGCGCGAAGGGCCGAAGGCGCCCTTAGCGCAGATCGAACGCACCTCGACCCCACGTCCGTGTCTGCGATCGGATGACACGTTCGAGAGGTGCGCCGCGCGTTTGGGGGACGCCCGGCCTTGCGTCGGATGCGTCATGATGGCGTCCAACCCCCGATGCCCGTACTCCACACCTTCCGCACGACGTCCCGCTCCTTCTTCTTCCTCGTCCTCGCCGCGCTCGCGGTGGGCTGCACCGTCGAGACGACCCCGGGAGAGAGCCCCACGCCGAGCGCGCCTGGCGCGTGCGCGACCACGGGGACCGGTTCGGTCGCCGTGAACATCAGCGGTCTGCCGGCCGAGACCGCCGCGAAGGTGAAGATCACCGGAGCGGGCGGCGCGACCGACGTCGACGCATCGAGGACGCTCGCCGGGATCGCGGCGGGGAGCTACGAGGTCTCGGCCGATCGCGTCGCCGTCGCCGATCCGATCGTGCGCACGGTCTACGCGCCGCGCGTGACCGAGTCGACGTTCTGCCTCGAAGGCGAGCAGACGAAGACCGTCGAGGTGACGTACGAGAAGGTCGGCTCGAGCAACAAGCTCTGGCTCACGAACGCGAACAACGACACGGGGCAGCTCCAGGGCTTCGCGTCGTCGGGCCTCGCGTCGACGAGCACGTCCGCCTCCGAGGTCGCCGCCAAGGGACCGGGCGGCCGCGCGCTCGCCTTCGACGATGAAGGCAACCTCTGGACGCTCGGGCCGACCACGGTCGACGCGCCCATCGCGCGGTTCGCCGCGGGCGATCTCGGCGCGTCGGGCGCGAAGACGCCGGACCGGAAGATCGACTACGCGCCGGCGTGCCTGCCCGGATACACGGACATGGCGTTCGATCCGAACGGCAACCTCTGGATCACGTCGGCGTGCGCGAAGGAGGTCGTGCGCCTCACGCCCGGGCAGCTCGCGTCGCCGAGCGGCGTCACCGCGGACGTGAAGATTGGCGGCCTCCAGTCGCCCGCAGGCATCGCGTTCGACGCGAGCGGCAACATGTGGATCGCCGATCAAGACAAGAAGCGCGTCGTTCGCTACGACGCGTCGCGCCTCGCGGCCTCGTCGAACGATCCGCCGAGCCTCGCCATCGACGCGCGCGCGCCGAACGACGCAGAGCTCGCGCCGAGCACGCTCGCCTTCGACAATGGCGGGAATCTCTGGGCCACGAATTTCGGCGGGAACGTCATCTACAAGCTGACCCCCGCCGAGCTGTCGGCGACCGGCGAGCAGCAGGTGACGCCGTCGGTGCAGATCGCCATCGAGGTGACCGCCGTTCTCGAGGGCATCGCGTTCGACGAGTCGGGCGGCCTCTGGCTCACCTACAGCCGCGGCAAGGTCGCGCGCCTCGCGGCGTCGCAGCTCGGCACGAGCAGCGGCCCCGGCGCGCCGACGATCCCGGAGACCATCCTCACGAGCGACAACATCGGCTCGGCCGGGGCGCTCGCGTTCTATCCGGCGCCCTCGGCCCTGCCGCTCTTCGCGAAGTTGCCCTGATTCGGGTACGCTGACCCCGTCGAAGGGGATGCCGGAAGGGGACTGGAACGCGGGCGACGTGCTGGCGGACCGCTACTGCCTTCGCCGCGAGCTCGGCGAAGGCGCGGCGGGCGTCGTGTGGCTCGCCCGCGACGCGCGCCTCGACATCGACGTCGCGGTGAAGATCCTCCGCGCGGGCGTGGCCGCGCGCGGAGGCGCGAAGGAGCGCTTCGCCAGCGAGGGTGAGCTCTCCGAGCGCATGCTGAGCCCGAACATCGTCAAGGTGCTCGCGCGCGGGATCGTCGGATGCGGCGTGCCGTACATCGTCTACGAGCACCTCGACGGTCAGGATCTCGCGACCCGTCTCTCGCGCGGGCTCCTCGCGTTCTCCGAGCTCAAGATGGTGGTGGTGCATGCGTGTCGTGCGCTCGCCAGAGCGCACGCCGTCGGCGTTCTGCATCGCGACGTCAAGCCCGAGAACCTCTTCGTCACAACCGACGTCGACGGCCGGCCGCTCGTGAAGATGCTCGACTTCGGCGTCGCCGAGCTCGTCGCGCGAAGCGAGCACGGCGACCAGCTCGTGGGCACGCTCGAGTACATCGCGCCGGAGGTGCTGCTCGCCGATCGCACGCCCGACGCGAGGAGCGATCTGTATGCCCTCGGCGCGGTGGCGTACGAGTGCTGCACGGGGCACGTGCCGTTCGTCGGCGCCACGCTGGGAGAGCTCCTGCTCGCACACGCGACGAAGGAGGTTCCGCCGCCGAGCACGCAGCGGCCCGGCGTCGGGCCGGAGATCGACGCGTGGTTCGGGAAGGCTTTGGCGAAGGAGCGCGACGAGCGCTTCTCGACGGCGAAGGAGATGGCCGAGGCCCTCCACGCGGCGGTGAAGGCGAACGAGCTCCGCACCTCGGACATCAAGATGCTCACCTCGTCGGTCCGTCCGCGAATGCCGAGCTTCTCCTTCGAAGAGAGCGGCCGAGAGTCGGTCTCCGACGTCTACGCGATCATCCATCCGCGCGAGCCGAAGCCGGGAAAACCCAGCTCGTAGACGCGAGGGAGGGACGCCGGCGGGCGGTGGTTGTGGGGAAATTGGAGCCATCCCCGAAGCGTCTCGAAGGGCGATTCGAGGTCGCGCGAGCCGCGCGGCGGTCCATCGTTCTGTCGCGCTTCGCGCGAAGCTCGAAGCTCGAAGCTCGAAGAGGGAGAGCCATGGACCATCGTCGGATCGCAGCGCTCGGGTGCTTCGTCGCGTGCATGCTCGCGCAAGGGTGTGGAGGCTCGGAGCGCGGCAGCTTCTCGCAGCTCGGCGAGGGCGGCGACGGTCCCGCCGACCCGGGCAGCCCGCCGCCTGGCTTCGATCCGGCCGAGGCGCCCGCGCCTTCTCCTGCGCCGGCGCCCGCGGCGCCCGTCGACGTCGTCTACGGGCACAGCGCGACGACGCTCTACAAGCTCGATCCGAAGACGAAGAACGTCGCCGTCGTCGGCAACTTCGACTGTTCGAGCGAGGTGACGGATCTCGCGATCGACGAGTCGTCGAACGCGTACGCGACCTCGTTCAGCGCGTTCTACGCAGTCGATCTCGCGACGGCGCACTGCTCGCTCGTCGCGAGCGGCAGCTTCCCGAACTCGCTCTCGTTCGTCCCGAAGGGCACGGTCGATCCCGCGAGCGAGGCGCTCGTGGGCTACGTCGGCAGCACGTACGTCCGCATCGATCCGAAGACGGGCTCGATCAAGAGCCTCGGAACGATGAGCGGCGGCTACGTGTCGAGCGGCGACGTCGTCTCCGTGAAGGGCGGCGGCACGTTCTTGACGGCGAAGAAGACGGGCTGCGCCGACTGCCTCCTCCAGGTCGACCCGGCGACCGGCGCGGTCATCCAAGACTACGGCTCGGTGGGCTACGGGAGCGTCTTCGGGATCGCGTACTGGGGCGGCGCCGTCTACGGCTTCACCGACGCCGGCGAGCTCTTCTCGATCACCGCGTCCGGCGGCACCGTCACGACGACGCCGATCGCGATGCCGGGCGCGCCCTCGGGCCTCCGGTTCTGGGGCGCGGGCTCGTCGACTTCGGTGCCCGCCGCGGCGCCCGACGGGACGAGCTTCCCCGTGAAATAGCTTCGCGACCCGCCGATTGGTCCTAAAATCGCGGGGCGATGGCGGATCCGCAGCGATGCTCGGCGTGCGACGCGACGCTGCCCGCCGACGCGCGTTTCTGCCCTCGCTGCGGGCGCGCGATGCGCACCGAGCTCGCCGACACGGAGCTCGGCCGCGAGCCGGCGCCGACGACGCTGCCGCCCATGCGCCTTCGGCCGGGGACGATGCTCTCGGTCTATCGCATCGAAGACGTCGTCGGTGAGGGCGGGATGGGCGTCGTGTACCGCGCCCACGACACGGCGACCGGGCGCGCCGTCGCCGTGAAGTGCCTGCACACGAACCTCGCGGGCGATCCCCACATCCGCCAGCGCTTCATGCGCGAGGCGCGCGTGCTCCGCGTGTGGAGCCACCCCGGCGCGGTCGCGATCTACGACTTCGTCGAGCACGAGCACCTCCTCGCGATCGTGATGGAGCTCGTCGCCGGCGAGAGCCTCGTCAAGCACCTGTCGCGATGGCGCGGGCGCATGCCCTACGGCGAGATCCGCCAGATCATGGGGCCGATCCTCGTCGCGATGGAAGACGCCCACGACAACGGCGTCGTGCATCGCGATCTCAAGCCCGACAACATCCTCGTGTCGAGCGAGGGCGGGCGGCTCAAGACGAAGCTCGTCGACTTCGGCATCGCGAAGATCCTCGAGGGCACGACGTACACGGTGAGCGGCGCGCTGCTCGGCACCTGCATGTACATGGCGCCCGAGCAGGTGAAGACGCCGAGCGCGACCGATCATCGCGCCGACATCTACTCGCTCGGCGTCACGCTCTACGAGCTCGTCTGCGGGCGGCCTCCGTTCGACGGGGGAGGGAGCCACTTCGCCGTGATGATGGCGCACGTCTCGCAGCGCCCGCGCTCGCCGTCGAAGCTGCGCGACGACGTGCCTCCGGCGCTCGAGCGGCTCATCCTCGATTCGCTCGCGAAGGATCCGTCGCAGCGGCCGCAATCGTGCGCGATCTTCCGCGAGCGCCTGTTCGAGGCGATCGACGAAGGCGCGGCCGCGCCCGCCGAACCGCTCGCTGAGCCCCTCGCCGAGACGATCCACGAGACCAACGGACACGAGATGGTGCTCGTGCCCGCCGGCCCGTTCGCGATGTGCGCGGCGCGGCGCGAGGTCTACCTCGACGCCTTCTACGTCGATCGCACGCCGGTGACGAACGAGCAGTTCAAGGTCTTCGTCGACGCGACGGGCTACGCGCCGACCGACGAGGACGCGAAGCGTTTCCTCGCGCACTGGCGCAACGGGAAGATCCCTCGCGGCGAGGAGAGGCATCCGGTCGTCTACGTCTCTTGGATCGACGCGCGCGCGTACGCCGCGTGGGCGGGCAAGCGCCTGCCGACGGAGGCGGAGTGGGAGAAGGCGGCGCGCGGCACGGACGGGCGCAAGTATCCGTGGGGGCGCGTCGAGCCGACCGCTGCGCACGCGAGCTTCGGTCGGCGCGACGGCGGCACCACGCGCGTCGGCTCGTTCCCGGAAGGCGTCTCGCCGTACGGCGTGCTCGATCTCGCGGGCAACGTGTGGGAGTGGTGCGAAGACGTCGAAGACGAGGCGTTCTACGAGACGGGGCCGACGCGCAACCCGAAGAGCCCGCAGGCAGGGTCGAAGTCGGGGATGCTCCACGTGATGCGCGGCGGCTCGTGGATGTACGACGCTGGTTCCCTGCGCACCTACGCGCGGACCGGTTTCGAAACGCGCTATCGCTTCGCGGGCGGCGGCTTCCGCTGCGCGCGCACGCCGGGCTGACGCGGTACGCGCGTTGCACCGAGAGGCGTCGTTCGCGATCGCGAGCGGCTTTTCCAGCGCCTCTGCGCGTCACCGTAAACGAGTCTTCACGTCGCAAGCCACACACTCATGAAGATCGCTTCTCTCGCGGTCGCTCTCTGTCTGCTCGTCGCCGGGTGCAGCGGCGGCCACTCGATGCGCACGATCGGCATGCGGCGCGCGCTCGACGCGGGCGATCCGCTGCGCGCGATCGCGCATCTGAACGACGAGCTCGGCGTCGAGGCGCACTCCGATCGGCCGAAGAAGTTGCAGAATGACGACGCGCTGCTCGTCCTCGATCGCGCCGCGATCAAGCAGTCGATCGCCGACGTCGCCGGGAGCAAGCGCGACTACGAGATGGCCGACAAGGCGATCGACACGCTCGACTTGTCGCGCAACGCGACCGACGCGGTCGGCCGCTGGCTCTTCTCCGACGCGGCGGGCCGCTACGTCGCGCCGCCGCACGAGAAGGTGCTCGTCAACGTGCTCAATCTGGTCAACTACCTCGAGTCGAGCGATCTCGCGGGCGCGCGCGTCGAGGCGCGGCGGATGAGCGTCACGGCGCGCTACCTCCGCGACACGAGCAAGGGTCCAAGCGCGTCGCTCGGCATCGGCTCGATGCTCGCGGGGTTCGTCTACGAGCGGAGCGGCGATCTCGAAGAGGCGTCGCGCTACTACGCCGACGCGGGCTCGGCGGCGCCGTCGCCGCTGGGCGGCGACGAGGGCGAGATCCTCGTCGTGGTGGGCTGGGGCCGCGTTCCTCATCGCGTCGCCAACCACGTGCCGCTCGCCGCCGCGCTCCCGCAAGCGACGCCTTTCCTCTCCCTCTCCGATCGTCAGGCCGCGACGACGAGCCTGACGGCGTGGGTGCACTATCCGTCGCTCGCGCAAGAGAACCCGATGGGGCCGCCGCCGATCGTGAAAGTCGACGGCAAGGCCGCCGCGCTCGGCGCGACGCTCGACGTGACGGGCGAGGTCAAGGCCGAGTGGGCGAAGATCGAGGGCCACGTCCTCGCGGCGGCGACCTCGCGCTGCATCGCGCGCGTGGTCGCCGGAAAGTCGATCGAGGCCGCGACGCAGGCCTCGAACAATCGCACCGTCGAGGGCATCGGCTTCCTCGTCTCGCTCTTCGGCCAGATCGCCGCCAACGCCGCCGACGTCCCCGACACGCGGAGCTGGGAGACGATGCCGGCGCGCCTCGCGATCGCGCGCGTGCGCGTGACGCCGGGCGAGCATCGCGTGCACCTCGAGGCGCAGGGCATGCGGCGCGAGGGATCGCTCGCGGTCGCGCCCGGGGGCTGGCGCGCGATCTCGCTCTTCGCGCTCCGGTGATCGCGGGCGGGTCGATGCAGCGCCGTGATACGCTCGGTGCGTGCAGCAGGGGCTCGGTCCGCATGCCTCCGCGCCGATGCCCGGCGTTCGGATCTGTCCCGGCTGCGGGATCATCGCGCCGCTCGCGCGGACGTCTTGCAACGTGTGCAGCGCGCCGTTCGGTCCACAGCCGACGGTCGCGGCAGGGCGCGCCGGCGCCGCGGTGCTCGCGTGCATCCACGCGGCCGACTTCACGTGCAAAGCGTGCGGGATCCGCTCGCCGCTCGCCACGGTCGACGCCCACGGCGAGGCCGAGTGCATGGGCTGCGGGCTCCGTCAGGCGTTCGACGTCGTGCAGTGGACCGACGCGCTCGGCTTCGCGCACGGCGTGGGCGATCTCTCCGGGCCGAGCCTCGATCCGATCGGCGCGCGCAGCCGCCACGCGAAGATCGGCGTCGAGCTCACGTCGTCGACCAAGACGCAGAACGCGATGATCATGGACGGGCAGGGGACGCGAACGCACTCGCTCCGCACGAGCGTGAGCCCCGGCCATCCCGTGTGCAAGACGTGCCACGTCCCGCTCGACGTCTGGCTCGAAGGCGAAACGACGAAGACCCGCTGCGCGCGCTGCAACGACGCCGCTTCGTACGGCCTGCCGCCGAACGCGCGCGGCGCGTATCCGGCTCTCGTCGGCGTCCTCTCGAACGAGCAGCGCACCGACAGGGCGGTGGCGCGGCTCGGGCGCACGCAGGCGGGCGTCGAGTCGATCGTGTGCCCACAGTGCGGCGCGGGCCTCGGCGCGGGCGGCGGCAGCGAGCTCGCGAAGTGCACGTATTGCGGCCTCGCGGTTCGCATCCCGGGGACGCTCGCGCGGCAGCAGCGTCGGGGCGCGCCGCCGAAGATGGACCCGTTCTGGGTGCTCCTCGACGGGCCGTCGCCTGCCCGACAGCGGCTCGCGCGCGGCAAGAGCGAAGATGCCGACGATGACGACGACGACGAGGAGCAGCGGGTGCTCGCGCTCGTTCCTCCCGTGCACGGGGCGCCGCCGGCGTGGGGTCACGCGCCGATGCCGCCGAAGGCGAGCGGCGCGACGAAGCTCGCCATCGTCTTCGCGATCCTGGGCCTCTTTCTCCTCGGCGGGACGGCCGCGGGCATCGCCGTCTGGATGAACATGGAGGAGGACGAGCCCCCGCCTCCCGCGGCGCCTCCGCGGGCCAGAGGCCGCAAGTGATGTCGGCGCTCCTCGCGCGCTGAGCGGGGCGACGGCCCATCCGAGCGGATTGCTTCGCGTTGCGATCGGCACTCGCCTTGCGTGAGGGCGCACATGGTCGCCGCCTCGAAGTCTTACGACGAGCTCCCCACTTCGCGCTTCGCCCCTCTGCCGCGGCGCGGTCCTCCGCCGCTGCCCTCGGGCTCGCGTCCGATCCTCGCGCCGATCATCGTTCCGCGCGCGCTCGGCAAGGCCACGCTGATCATCGAGGTCCCCGTGGGCGCGCTCGACGATCAGGAGATCGCGCAGATCTCGTCTTGGCTGAAGGGCCGCGCGACACGCATCGCCGTCGAGCGCGGGTCCGCTCTCGCGTCGCTCGCGTCGCTCGCGTCGAGGGCTCGGACGCGTACGTTGCGCGCGATCTCCGCGGTGCTCGTGTGGCTCCTCGCGCGCGTCGACGCGCGCAAGCGCTCGCTCCCTGACGCGGCGCCTTGACAGACGCCCGCTTCGCGCTAGTAACGCAGCCATGAGTGACGTTCTTGGGGCCGTAAGTACGCGTCTTCTCTTCCTTTCGGCGCTGATCGTGACCGGCTGCGCGGCGCCCGCCGACGCGGAGGACGTCGAGTCGACCGAGTCGGCGCTCGACGAGGCGGCGACGATCACGTTCGACGCGGCGTGGAACGAGCGCGTCCGCGGCGAGCTGCGAAAGGGCAAGAAGGTGCGCGTCGTCTACGACGCCGGTCGCCTCACGACGTGCCGCGGCGATCTCAACGGCGGCCCCGGCTGGACGATCACGGGCTTCTGGCGCATCGGCGGCGGCCCGATCCGCACCTTCGAGGCCGGCGGAAGGTCGTCGACGGGCGGCGCGGATCAAGCCTTCGTCCTCGACGCGAAGGGCGATCTCGAGATGTGGTTCCAGAACACGAACCGTTGGGGATGTAGCGCCTACGATTCGAACCTGAGCGCCAACTACCGCTTCGCCGTCGGCGCGAGCGCGAGCGATCCGGGTTGGATCGGCAACGCGCGCTACGCGATCGATCGGATGACCTGCGACGGCGTCTGCGAGAGCTCGCTGCGTCCCGTGACGGGCGACATCGCGTACGACACGTGGGCGCGCCAGCGCGCCGCCGTGCGCGTCTTGACGTTCGAAGTCTGGAAGGACGGCGTGACGAGCTGGGACAACCCCGAGCTCTGGCGGCAGCTCGACGTGCAGGTGCACTCCCGCGTCGGCAGCGCGGGAGCGTTCTCGACCCGCTACGTCGACTTCGAAAAGCGCGTCGGCAACAACGCGCGCTACGCGATCGATCTCCGCGCGCTCGATCCGATCCCGGGGATGTTCACGATCCAGAGCCCGGCGGACTGCCCCGCGTGGCCGCTCACGGTCGCTGCCGGATCGAACGACGCGCTCGTCGAGGCGGTCGTCGAGCTGTACGTCACCGTCAACGGCGTCGAGCTACGGCCTGCCGGCCCGGGCAGCGTGTATCGCGTGCGCTACGCGAACTACAAGGGCCTGTACGCGCCCTGCGTGCCCTGACGCGCGCTCTCACTTCGGCACGGTCTTCGTCGCGCAGCCGAGCGCCACCTGGACGGTGCCCGTCGTGTCGGCCTTCACGGTGTCACAGATGGCGCCGCAGAGATGGATCTGCTTCTTGTCCGGGCTGTACTGCCAGCCGTTGACGGCGCTGCACGGCTTGGTCCCATCTTGCGGAATCGTCTGCGCGGCGCCGCCGCTCGGCGTGTAGATGACGTTGACGGCGTCGTAGTCGAGCGTGCCGCCGTCCGGCGCGGGCACCTCGATGTCACAGCTCAGCGCCTGCTTGCTGATCGTGTCGAGCGCGGTGTTGAGCTGCGCGGCGAGGTTCGTTCCGGCGTTCGTGAGATCGAAGTGGCAGTCGCCGACGTTCGTGGGCGCCGCCGCGTGAACGCACGTGGGCGTGCGCGCCGTCTTGCCGTTGAACGCCACGCGCGAGAGGATCGCGCGGTTGTTCTCGCTGCCCGGCGCGCCGATGACGAACGTGCGAATGCCGACGGCCGCGGCGTTCGTCACCGTGGTGTTCACGAAGTTCTCCTGCTGATCGGGCGCGCACGTCTCTTCGCCGTCGGTGATGAGGACGATGAACTTGGTGCCCATGATCGTGGTCGATGCGTGGAGGTGCTGGTAGCCGAGCGTGACGCCGCCGACGATCGGCGTGAACCCCTTCGGCGTCACCGCGTCGAGGCTGCCGTTCACGAGCGTGACCTGTCCGGCGCTGAGCGCCGTCACGGGTACGTTCGGCGTCGCCTGCACGCCGCATTCGTCGTCGTTGTTGAAGTACGTGATGCCGACGCTGTTGTTGTTCGGCATGACGGCGATCGCCGACTTGAGCGCCTCGCGCGTGATGCTCCACTTCGTGGGCGCGCCGGCGTCGGCCGCCACCGGGTTCACCTCGCACGCGGCGGAGGTCGTGAGCGGCGGCGGATTGCAGTTCATGCTGCCGCTGCGATCGACGATGAAGAGGAGGTTCGCCGGCGCGCGCTTGGCGGCGACCGTCGTCGTCGCGCACGCGGCGTCGGGGTCGAGGCCGGACGATCCGCTGGAGGCGCCGCTCGTGCCGCTGGACGTGCCGAAGTCGCCTCCGGAGGCGCCGCTCGTGCCGCTGCTTCCGCTCGAACCGGCCGATCCGTCCGGATCATCGCCGCCGGCGGCTTCGCCGCTGCTTCCGCATGCCGCGATCGCCGCCATGGCGAGCGAGCCGGCCGCGAGGAGTACGACAGCCACATACCGGTGCCCGCGCTCGAGACGCTCCATTCGGACCCTTCCTCTTTCTCGGAAGAACACCTTGGCAAGAAAATTCCAGCCGAGTACGATCCTAACATGGCCGGAACGCGTGTCACTCGTCTTCTCGCGTGGACGTCGCTCGTGGGTCTCGTCGCGTCGATCGCGGCGAGCGGGTGTGGGAGCAACGACGAAGACCCGGCGGCGGAGCCAGGCGGGTCGAGCGGCTCATCGGGATCGAGCGGCTCGTCGGGATCGAGTGGATCGAGCGGCTCGTCAGGATCGAGTGGATCGAGCGGCTCGTCAGGATCGAGTGGATCGAGCGGCTCGTCGGGATCGAGCGGCTCGTCCGGATCGAGCTCGGGCTCGAGCGGCAGCACGGACGCGAGCATCCCGGACGTGAGCTTCTTCTACGACGCGCCCTATCGCGACAGCTCGCTCACCGGCGACTCGGCGTGCGCGCAGACGTCGGCGACCGCGACGCTCAAGCCGATCGACATGTACATCGTGCTCGATCGCTCGGGCAGCATGGGCACCGACTGCAACATCGGGAGCGCCACGGCGTCGAAGTGGTGCCGCGCGATCAACGCGCTCTCCACGTACTTCAACAGCACGGCGGCGACGGGCAACGCGGCGGCGCTCCAGTACTTCAGCATCGGCGGAGGACTGTGCAACGGTACGGGCTACAGCTCGTCGGCCGTTCCGGGAGGCGCCACCGGCTACACGACGCTCCCGAGCAACGGGTTCGACTCGTCGCTCAACGCCCAGGCGCCGAGCGGCGGCACGCCGACCGAGGGCGCCATCCGCGGCATCATGGGCTTCACCGGTACCGCGGCGAACCAGCGCGTGGGTCGCAAGGCGATCGGCATCTTGATCACCGACGGCGATCCGAGCAGCACGTGCGACGACAACGTCACGAACCTCGGCAACCTCCTCCAGACGCACTTCACGAGCACGGCCATTCCCGTGTTCGTGATCGGCATGACGGGCGCGAGCGACGCCAACCTCGAGACGATGGCCATCGGCGGGAACGGGCCGCTCCACCCGACGAACATCGGCACCGCGACGGGCACGTGCGGCGCGAGCGCGTCGCCGTGCCGTCACTGGAACGTCGGCGACGGCAGCGGCAACAAGCTCGCCGAGGCGATCAAGCTCATCGCGGGCCTCGCGATCGGCTGCACGTACGCGATGCCGACGACCGACGCCGGCACGATCAACCCCGACAACGTGTCGGTCGAGTATCTCCAGAACGGCGTTCCGCCCGCGGCGGCGCTCACGCGCGTGACGAACGCCGCGGCGTGCGTCGCGAACGGCTGGTACTACGACAACAACGCCGCGCCGACGCAGATCGTCCTCTGCCCGGCGCAGTGCACGACGGTGCAAGCCGACGCGAACGCGAAGGTCAACGTCCTGCTCGGCTGCCTCGGCGGCTGATCGCGCGCTACTGCGCCGTCAGGACGACCTGAAGGTCGCCGTCGTCGGCGCGGGCGAGCACGTCCCACTCCGGCCAGATGTCGTCGATGCTCTGGAGCGTCGCGCTCTCGCCCGGCCTGATCTTCACGTGACGCCCCACGGCGAGCCCTTGCCCGACCCAGGCCGTGATGCTCGAGCCTCCGACGTTCTCGACGACGACGCGCTGCTCGCCGTCGCTTCGCCGCACCTTGGCGAGGCGGTAGGCCCCCGGATCGAAGACCTCGTCGTTGCGGCTCCGGCAGTAGAGCGACGTCGCCGTGCGATACACGCAGTTCGGCTTTCGCTCCATGACCCCGCCGTTGATGTCGGGGATCACGTAGAGAGCCTGCGTCGCCTGGCCGAGCGCGGCCTCGTCTCGATCCGCGTCTGCATCCGTGGGCGCCGCGCATCCGAGGTGCCCGAGCCCGACGGAGACGATGACGGCGAGGATCGAGGCGAAGGAACGCATGCTTCGAGGGTGGCTCCAGATGGGGACCCGTCCGACCGGGCCGCCCCTCACCATGCGGCTTGGATGAATCTTTCGCCATCCCTCGCCGTCCGCACAAACGGATGACATCGAGGTTCAGCGCGTCGCCGCGAGGACCTGCTCCAGCAAGTCGCGAAGATGCACGTCGGGCTCGACGGCCACGTTCCCGCTGGCGAGCTCATGGGCGACCTTCCGTGGCAGTCGATGCAAGGCCTTGATGGCGAGGTAGCGACAAGAAGGGGACTCGTCTTGCAGGCCGCGCGCGAGGATCTCCTCGCGGGATCGCGGAGCGACGAGCCCCCCGAGCAATCGCATCAACCGGATGCGGACGCGAGCGGATGGCTCTCGCTTGGCGTGACGTCGGAGCATCACGAGAAGATCGGCTCCGGGTACCTCGGCGAGCTCGTTGATGAGCAGCGAGCGATTCCATTCGTCCTGCTGGCGAAGCTCCGTGTCGCACTTGGTCAACATGCGATCGCGCGCGAGTCCGAGCATGGGCCCGACGCAGGTGTACGCGAACGGGCCCCACACGACGCCGTCGGACGCGCGCGCCAGGCGCATCAAAGCCTCGCGCAGCTCGAACATCGCCTCCGTCTCGAGGTGCGGGTCGAACGCTGCGCTGATGCTGTCGGCGACGCTCGCGCGGGCGTAGTCCGAGAGGTGGCCGGCGAACAAGTCCTCCGAGAGCGAGCGTACCGCCTCGAGATGGCAGGGGTTCATCACGAGGATCGAGGCTGCGGCTCGCGCGAGAAGCCCCGGGTCGCTCTGTTTCCAGGCCATGGTCATCTCGACGAAGCGGCTCTCGAGCAGGCGAGCGCTCTCGCGATCGGCGAGCCGCGCGACGTCGAGGACGTCCCTGGTCGTGAATTCGGAGAGCGCGGCGTCCCGGAGCGTCGCTCGTAGCGCGTCACGGTCACGACGGAGCGCCGCGGGATCGGGGCTGCGTTCGGCGCTCGCGTGCGGGCCCCAGCGAAGCTCCTTCAGCGCGGCCACGGGCGCCTGAAACGACACGGGCTTGCCTGCGACGTTGCGGCCGTAGACGTCGACGAGCGTATCGCCCGAGCGACGAAAGGAGCGCCGGACCGTCATGGCTCGCGTGCCGCAGTCACGCCGGCTCGCCCTGCGCAACGATCGTGTCGTAGCGAGTCGCTGTCGTCGACCGCTCGAGTACGACGACGGCCGCCGCGCGGCTGCGATCGATCATCGCGAAGGCTTCAGGGGACGGCCTTGTCGAACGTGACGCCCCAGTTGAAGAGCTCGTAGCCCTGGAGCGAGACCTGATCGTCGGAGTCGCGCAGGTTGCCGCGCGCGCCGCCGCCGTGCTTGATGCCGGGGCCGGTGCAGCCGGGGAAGGGCTGCTCGTTCGCGTACGAGAGGCGCTTGTTCGCGTTCACGGGCGTCGACGCGAGCGTGATCTGCACCGTGTCGTCGCCGACGACCGCGACGCTCGTGATCGCGATCGGCGTCGCGCCGTCGAAGAAGTCGAAGCCGTACTTGCCCACGGTGTGCGTGGGCTGCGCGACGCGCATGGTGTCGATGACGAGCGGCGGCTTCGGCACGAGGTACTTCACGGTGACGACGTTCGCTGCGCGCGTGATCTCGATCGGACGAACGGGCTCCCACGGCTGGCCCTTGAAGACGACCTGCGCGTACGCCTTGGCGAAGTACTCGCCGAGATGCTTCTGGCCGATGACGCTGTAGTGCCGGCACTGCGGCGTCAGCGGGCTGCCTTGGTAGGCGAAGTCGAAGACGTACCCCGGCGCGACGAGGACGACCTTGCCCGGCGCGCGCTCGTGCGCGCGGAGCTGATAGTGCGCGACCTTGAGCTCCGAGCGCACGTTCGCGTTGGCGCGCGTGTACCCGCTGACGCCCGCGACGAAGAGCGGGATCGGCTGGACCTGACCGGTGATGGCCTTGATGCCGGCTTCGTAGTCTTCCTGCCACTCGATGAGGCCGTCGTCGTACTCCTGGATCCGGCCCGCGACGCCGTTCGTGCCGATGAGCGGATACTCGGGGTGGTTGTTGCCGTTGTCGGAGTAGCCGTACTGATCGCTCTCCCCGTGGATGACCGTGACGCCGCGAACGACGTGGCTCTTCGGGACGGCGAGACCCGCGGCGAGGTTCTTCGCCGCGGTGACCTGCATGAGCCCCTCGGTGAACGCGTTGAGGTTGCCGCCGGGGTTGTTGTAGTTGCAGCCGTTCTTGCGCAAACACCAGTAGGTGAGGCCGCTTCGCCCGTGGTTCGAAACGAGCACGTCGTGGGTGGCGGGGTAGCCTGCCCGCGCGCCGAACTCGTACGTGTTCATCGCGATGTACGTGACGAGGTTCGCCATCGACGAGGAGACCGTGTTCACGTTGTCGTTGGCGCCGCCCGAGAAGAACCGGTCGGTCTCGACGAGCGGCACGAACGACGTCGGCGCGACGTACGTGCCGTTCGGGCAGCCGGTGCCGTTGCACGGGTAGCTCGTCATCACGCCCGTGTTGAACATCAGGTTCGTGTACGGCTGCACGGTGATGAGCGTCTCGCCCGCGGGCAGCGTCCAGCGCGGCTGCGAGTCGCTCGCGATCGAGTTCGACTGTCCGACGGTCAGAAGATGGTTGATCTCGTAGTCGACGTACGTCGGCGACAGCGGACCCGGCGGCTCGACGACGCCGGCGTCGTAGCCAGCGTCGACCTCCGCGTCGACGCCCGCGTCGACCTCTGCGTCGGCGCCCGCGTCGCTCGTGGCGTCCGGCTGGGGCGCGCCGTCGTTCGGGATCGGCGCGCCGTCGTTCGGGATCGGTGCCCCGTCGGGCGGCGTGAAGGTCGCGTCGCCCGAGGCGTCTTCGTCGAGCGGCTTCGGCCCGAGCGGATCGTCCGTGATCGTGCCGCAGCCGTAGGCGGCCGCGCATGAAAACACGGCGAGGAGAACGACCGACTCCCAGCGCCCCCGTCGTCGCATCATGAGCTCCCCCCCGTCATGGCACCGGCATCTCGAACGGCGCCCCCCAGTTCGACAAATCGTAGCCGTAGAGCGACGGCGTCGCATCGGAGTCGCGGAGGTTGCCGCGCGATCCGCCGCTGAACGTGGTGCCCGGGCCGATGCACGCGGGCGACGGCGGGGTGTTCTGCGCGTAGCGGAGGCGCATGTTCACGCCGCTCGGAGCCGCGGCCAACGTGATCGTCACGGTGTCGGGCCCGGCGATCGCGACGCTCGAGATCGCGACGAGGGCGCCGTTGTCGACGAACGTGTAGCCGAAGTTTCCGGGGTTCGTGACCTTCGCCGTGTCGAACGTGAGCGGCGGCACCGGCACGTGGTACTTCACGGTCACGACGTTGCCCGCGCGCGTGATCTGCATCGGGCGAACGGGCTCCCACGCCTCGCCGCCGAACACGACCTTCGCATAGACCTTGGCGAAGTACTCGCCCGCGTGGCGCTCGCCGTGGCTCGAGTAGTGGAGGCAGTCGCTGAGGATGGCGAGCGGGTAGCTCGGCGCGACGTAGATGACCTTGCCCGGCGCCCGCGTGTGCGCGGCGAGCGTCATCTGCGCGACCTGGCTCGTCGTGCTCGTGTTGCCGCCGGCGAGGCCCAGCACGAAGAGCGGGACGGGCTGCGCCTGCCCGGTGATCGCCTTGATCGACGCCTCGTAGTCTTCTTGCCACTCGACGAGCGCGTCGGTGTAGTCCTGGATCTTGTTCGCCGTGCCGTCGGTGCCGGGGAGGGGAAACTCGGGGTGGTTGCCGGCGTTGTTGATGTACGCGTAGTGATCGCTCTCGCCGTGGATCACCGCGACGCCGCGGACGACGTACGACTTGCCCGCGGCGTCGGCGACGGCCTTCGCGTCGGTGACTTCCATCAGGCCTTGCGCGAACGGGCTGATGTACCTCGGGGGCGTCGCCGGCTGGTTGATCTGGTAGCTGCAGAAGCCCTTGCGGAGGCACCAGTACGTGTTGCCGCTTCGCCCGTGGAGGCTGACGAGCACGTCGTGCTTCGTCGGGTAGCCCTCGTGAGCGTTGAAATCGTAGCGCTGGAACGCGAGATGCGAGATCTCGTTGGCGAGGCCCGAGGTGCACGTCTCGGCCGCGCCGCCTCCGTAGAAGTTGTCGTTCTGCACGAGGGGAACGAACGAAGTCGGCGCCGTGTACGCGCGGCAGCCGGTGCCGTTGCAGTTGCTCGCGGCCATGATGCCCGAGTTGAACATCAGGTTGCCGTACGGCTGCGTCGTGCTGAGCGGGATGCTGCTGCCCGTCGCGACCGCGTTGCTCTGTCCGGTGACGAGCACGTGGTTGATGTCGTAGTCGACGTAGGTCGGCGAGAGCGGGCCCGGCGGATCGACGACGCCTGCGTCGTAGCCCGCGTCGATCTCGGCGTCGGCGTCGTCGCCTCCGTCGAGCCCCGCTTCTCCGGGTGAATCGGCGTCGGGCTTGGGCGCGCCGTCCGGAAGCGTGGAGCCGTCGCCCGGGATCGGCGCGCCGTCGGGCAGCGTCACCGTCCCGTCGCTCGCCGCGTCGTCTTGCGGGTTCGAGCCGAGCGGATCGTCGTCTGCCGCCGCGCCGCAGCCGTACGCCGCCGCGCACGAGGAGAGCACGAGGGAGAAGAGCGACAGCCACCGCACGCGTCGAGTCATGGAGAGCCTCACGGAACCGCGATGTCGAAGTTCACGCCCCAGTTGTGCAGAGGATACCCGTAACGCGACGGCGTCGTGTCGGAGTCACGGAGGTTGCCGCGTGCGCCACCGCCGTACACCGTTCCCGGGCCGATGCAGCGCGTGGCCGGGGTCGTGTTCTGGTTCTGCGCGTAGCGGAGGCGCATGTTCACGCCGCTCGGCGCGGCGGCGAGGGTGATCGTCACCGTGTCGGGCCCGGTGACGGCCGCGGTGGAAGCGACGATGGCGCCGTCGTCGACGAAGTCGAAGCCGAAGTTGCCGGGGTTGGTCACCTGGGCGACGTCGAACACGAGCGGCGGCTTGGGCACGTGGAACTTCACCGTCACGACGTTGCCGGCGCGCGTGATCTGCATCGGCCGCACGGGCTCCCACGTCGCGCCCGCGAAGACGATGCGCGAATAGACCTTCGCGAAGTACTCGCCGAGCCGGCGGTAGCCGTTCTGATCGTAGTGGAGGCAATCGGATCGGACGCTGAGCGGATACGCGGGCGTCGCGTAGACCACCTTGCCCGGCGCGGCGATGTGCGCGTCGAGCTGCATCTGCGCGACGAGGCTCGTGCGCGTCGTCACCCAGCCGCTGAGGCCGGAGATGAGCAAGGGAACCGGCTGCGCTTGGCCGGTGATCGCCTGGATCGAAGACTCGTAGTCGGCCTGCCACTCGAGGAGCGCGGCCTTGTAGTCGGCGAGGCCCTGCGCGGCGAACTCGGTGTTGTTCGCGACGTACGAGTAGTGGTCGCTCTCGCCGTGGATCGCGACGACGGCGCGCACGACGTGCGTCTTTGGATCGGCGAGCGTCTTGGCCGACTGCACCTCCATCATGCCCTGGCCGAAGGGGCTCAAGTAGCCCTCGTTCGCGCGATAGGGGCACTGCACCTTCCGCAGGCACCAGTAGGTGTTGCCGCTGCGGCCGTGGTTGCTCACGAGCACGTCGTGCTTCGCCGGGTAGCCGGCGCGCGCGCCGAATTCGAACTGCTGGAGCGCGAGGTACGAGATCTCGTTGGCGAGACCCGAGGCCGGCGTCTCGACCGTGTAGTTGAAGAAGTTGTCGCCCTCGACGAGCGGGGCGAACGACGCCGGCGTCTGATAGGCGAAGCAGCCGTTGCCGTTGCAGTTCGTCATCGGCATCACGCCGGTGTTGAACATGACGTTGGTGTACGGCTGCGCGGCGGCGATCGGCGGGCTGCCGCCGTTCGCGACCGAGTTGCTCTGCCCCGTGATGAGGACGTGGTTGACGTCGTAGTCGACGTATTCGGGCGAGAGCGGGCCCTGTTCGCCGGCGTCTTCGTCGGGCGCGTCGACCGCCGCGTCGGTCTCGGCATCCACGTCGCCCGAACCGTCGGGCTTGGGCGCACCGTCCGGCAGGGTCGAGCCGTCTCCTTCGCTCGGCGATGCATCCGCCGTCTCTACCGGCCCGTCGGGAGAGGCCGCGTCGTCACCCGGCGTGACCTCGTCTCCGCCGCATCCCTGCGCGACGCCCATGCTCATGACCGCGGCGAGCGCGACGAAGGCCGAAAGTCCCGCGGACCGCCTGATCATGGGAGTTAAGGTCTAGCACGCATTGGCGCACCTGCACCTACGAGCTAGTAGACGAAGGATGGTGACTCAACACGCCGGAATCATTTGTCTATGAGCTAATCGATCGGCTCGTCGAAGTGCACCGACCAGTTGGGCAGCGCGTAGCCGTTCTGCGAGGGCGTGTCGTCCGAGTCGCGCAGGTTGCCGCGCGCCGGAGGCCGCCCGGCGACGCAGCCGCCCCGCTGCGTGAACGCGTAGCGGAGGCGCTTCTCCGGTCCCGCGGGCGCGGACGTGAGCGTGATCTTCACCGCGTCGGGCCCGTCGAGCGCGACCCGAGCGATCGCGGGAGGCGAGTCGCTCGCGTCGGTGTACTCGAAGCCGAAGTCGCCCGGGTTCGTGACCTTCACGACGTCCAAGACGAGCGGCGGCTTCGGCACCAGGAACCGCGCCGTGATGACGTTGCCGGCGATCGAGATCGCCCGCGGACGGAGCGGCTCCCAGCGGCGGCCCTCGATGATCGTAGCGGTGTAGGCGCGCGCGAACATCTCGCCGAGCTGCCGCTCCGCGTGCGCGCGGAAGTGGAGGCACTCGCTCGAGTACTCGAACGCGTACGTCGGACCGACCACGACGACCGCGCCCTTCGATCGACGATGCGCCGACATCTGCTGGTAGGCGATCGTCGTCGTCGGCGCGTCGGTCCAGTGCGAGTACTGCGAGACGAAGAGCGGGATCGGGATCGATTGTCCGGTGAGCGCCTTCACGCCCGACTCGTAGTCGCGCTGCCACTCGAGGAGCGCGTCGCCGTAGTCGGCGAGCGTGGAGACGCCGTCGGTGCCGCGCATCGGAAAGTAAGACGAGCCCTTCGCGTTGGAGGCGTGATCGTGCTCGCCGTGGATCGCCGTGACGGCGCGGACGACGTACGACTTGCCCGCGGCCTTCGCGAGGCGCATCGCGTCTCTCACCTGCATCATGCCGTCGTCGAAAGGCTTCACGTAGCTCTTGCCCTGCCACCAGTCGCAGCCGCCTTTGCGCAGGCAGCCGTAGCTGTAGCCGCTTCGGCCGTGGACGCTCACGAGCGCGTCGTGGCTCTTGCCGTGCAGGCGCGCGAGCTTCGTGATCTGGTTGGCGAGGCTCGACGACATCGTCTCGACCGCCGCGAAGTAGGTGTCGCCCTCGACGAGCGGCACGAAGCGGGTCGGCACGTCGTACTTCGTGCAGCCGTTGGCTTCGCAGCTCGACGCGGTGATGACGCCGACGTCGAACATGACGTTCGCGTAGGGCTGCGTCGTCGTGAGCGGCGGCAACGCGTCGTTGCCGACCGAGTTGCTCTGCCCGGTCGACAAAATGTGATTGACGTCGAAGGGGACGTACGGTCCCGCTCCGAACGACGCACCTTCCTTCGTCCATCGAGGCGCGACGCCGTCGCGCGCGGGCTCTCGGCTCGGCGCGGGCTCCGCGGGGGGCGACGCCCGGTCGTGCGGTGCGTCCGTCGTGACGTCGGAGTTGCAGCCGGCGATCAGAGGGGCGAATGCGGCGGCGAGGCGCGCGCGAACGAGCAGCATGCGTCGCGCCGAAGCTGCATTCGCCGTACCGATCTCACGTGGCGGCGCGCGCGCGAAGCTCGTCGCGGAAGGCCCTGAGCGCCGCGTGCTGGTCTTCCTGTGCCGCGTAGTGAGCGATCCTCGCGAGATCGATCTCGGGCAAGACGCCGCTCGTTTCGATGACCTCGTACGCCGCGCCGCGGAGACCGAGGAGCCGGAAGCGGCCGTCCTCGAAGATCCACACCTCGCGCACGCCGAGATCGCGGTAGATGACGAGCTTGTCGATCGCGCCGCGAGTCACGACGACCTCGAGCGCGATGTCCGGCGTCTCGCGATTGGCGCCGCGGCAGTAGCACTCGTCGGGCTCGAGGCCCTGCTCGTGCTCCTCGCGCCGGAACGTCGTCGAGCCGTAGCCGTACAGCGGGATGTCTCGCTCGAGGCAGAAGAGCTCCAGGAGGCGAGCGATTTGCGTCTTGTCGACCTCGTGCTCGCGCGACGGGCTCATGATCTCCAGCCACCCCTTGAGATACGTCATCCGAACGCCGGAGCTGTCCACCGAGTCGCGCAGCACGACGTAAGTGGCCCACGGCACGTTGGAGAGCAAGATCCTCTGCTCGTCCGCAGGCGACGGCGCGTGAACGGGAAACAGCGTGGTCGCGGCAGCCATCTCCGCTCGATCATAGCACCGGGGCGGCTCGTCAGCGCACGAGCGCGACCGGATCGCCGGGCGTCGACGCCGCGACGCGGCCGGTCGCGCGGTCGACGAGCACGAGCCGCGCGCCGAGCGCGGAGACGGGGACGTCGAACGATCGACCCTCCGCGATCACGCGTCGCGTCGCCGGCTCGGGTCGCTCGTTGACGACGGCGATCAGGATCGCACGTGGCGCGAGCAGCGCGCGCGCCGCGAGACCCCAGTCGCCCGGCGACGTCGCGATTCGAGCGCCGGCGAGCGCGGCCTCGAGGAGCTTTACGATGGGCTCGCGGTCGCGCGCGAGCTCGATCGGGATCGGCTCGTGCCAGACCGTGAGGCCGCCGGCCGAGAGCGAAGAGACGCTCGCCTTGTCGGCGCGCCGGACGTACTCCTGCGCGAGATCGCCGAACGTCACCCACCCGGAGGGCGACCACGCGCTCTTCTCGTGCATCGTGACCGGCCGTGAATTGCCGAGGACGCCGAGCGCGCGAAGGGAAGGGGTTGCGGATCCATAGGAGTCGCCCTCGACGGCGCCGGTGACGAGGATCTTCGCGCCGGACCGCGACGCGTCGAGCAGGGCCTTCGCCGCGCCCTCGTCGAGGACCTCCGGCGCCGGCACGATCACGAGCTTCGCGTCCTTGAGGCGCGCGGCCGTGAGGCGCAGATCGGAGATCGCCGTGGGCACGACGCCGAAGCGCTCCGCGAGCGCGCGCACCACGATGCGCGTGGCCTCGATCGGCGCCGTCTTGCCCGGGGCCGGGCTGAACGCGGCTTCGGGCCCGAGGAACGCGCGCGCGTGAGGGATGACGAGGACGACCGGATCGGGCTCGAAGTCGTCGAGCAGCGGCGCGGCCGTCTTCAAGAAGGCCGCCGCGGTCGTCATGACGTCGAGCTCCGGCTTCGCCGTGCCGTCGGGGCGGAAGAGGCCGATCGTCGACTCCATGTCGATCGGCATGTACGGGTTGATGTTCCACGCCCACTGCACCACGCCGGCGCCGCGGCCCGCGAACGCGTACGCGACCTTTCGCTCGAGGAGCCGCGCCGCGGCGTCGGGCGTTCGCCACGGCGCGCCGTCGATGTCCTCGAGGCGCATGATGCCGGTCTCTTGATGGAGGCTCGCCTTCTCGGGCACCTTCGTCATCACGCCGTCCCAGAGGAGATCGTCGTTGTTCCACCACGTGTGCACCGCGGTGTAGTCGAGCGACGCTGCGAGGAGCTGCTGCGTCGGTCGCTCGTAGATGCCGCCCTCGTCTTGACCGAGCGTCACGAGCGGATCGCCGCCCGCGGCGCGCAAGACGTCGCGCATGCGCGCGGCCCAGCCGGCGACGACGTCTTCGGCGAACTCGCGGAAGTCGCGGAGCTTGCGCGGGCGCCGATGGACCTGCACGAAGCCGGCCGAGAAGTCGTCTTCGACCGGGAGGCTCATCGGGTTGGGGCTCGGATCGTGCCAGAGCGCCCTGAGGCGCGCGGGATCGTCGCCGTGGCGCGCGCGCACCCACGAGGCCCACGCGCGCTTCTCGTGCTCGTCGCCGACGGGGCGCGTCTTCCACAGCGCCGACCGCGGCGCATACGACGGCTCGTTGATGAGATCCCAGTGGATCCACCCGTTGCCGCGGTAGCGGCTCGCGAGGATCGTGAGCAGCTCTCGCTGCCCGTCGATCGCGCGTGGATCGAGGTACGCGTTATCCGCGGTGAACGACGCGGGCAGGAACGCGAAGAGGTTGAAGCAGACGACGATCCCATGCCGCGCGGCGGTATGGATGAACGCGTCGAGCGCCGAGAGCACGCCCTCGTCGATCGCGCCGGGATCGAGCATCGCGCGTGTCCATGCCGTCCAGAGGCCTGTGCGCACGAAGTTGATCCCGCGCTTCTCCATCGCGGAAAAGTCCGCGTCCCAGAGGTGCGGGTTCGGTTCGAAGAGAAACTTCCGGTGCACGTCCGACGCCATGTAGGTCGTGCCGATCACGGGGAAGGCCTTGCCGTCCTTGCGCAGCCAGTCGCGGCCGACGGAGAGCTTGGGCGCC
Organism: Labilithrix sp.; assembly: GCA_019637175.1. Lineage (GTDB taxonomy): Bacteria > Myxococcota_A > Polyangia > Polyangiales > Polyangiaceae > Labilithrix. The sequence continues at coordinate 45,994 of JAHBWD010000057.1, forward strand.
GAGGTGAACAGCTTCTCGTCTCTCACGACGAAGCCGGAGCGCGCGACGCGAGGATGCGCGCCCGAAGGGCCGGCGTTCATCTCGGTCGTCACGTGGTAGAGGCCGGGCGGGAGGCGCTCGCGCACCGTCACGATTGCGGTGCGCGACTCGGGCATCCCCGCGAGCGTCGCTTCGCCCGCGAACACTTGCTTGCCGCGATCGTCGCGAACGGTCACGCGCGCGAGCGAAGGCGTTTCTTCTCTCCGCGGCACGAAGCGTCGCTGCGTGACGCGGATCTGCGCCGGCTCGCCGGGCTCGATCGCCGCGCGGACGGGCTGCGCGCGGAGCTCGACGGCGCCTTCGAGCGCCCGCGACACGATCGCGCGCACCACACCGGCGTCGAGACGCGCGTCGCTCGTCGCGAGGACCCAGCGCGCGCCCGCGGCGTCGCCGCGGTGATGATCGATCTCGAGGAGCGGGCATCCCCGCGGCGTTCCTCCGGCGTCGACGACGTGGACGAGCGGCCGCGCCACCGCGTCGCGCGGGCCGGCGGAGCCGTGCTCGTCGGGCATGTCTTTCTGGGTCGCGAGCTTGAGCGTGAGCGCCCACGTCGTCTTCGCGTCGGGGAACGTCGCCGAGAAGCCGCTGTCGGCGTCGGCCGCGATCGCGAGCTCGGTCTTGGCGCCCGCGGGTCGCGCGATCGGCTCGGCGGGTCCGAGCAAGAGATCGTGCGCGAAGGCGTTCTGGCGCGCTTCGCGGACGAACCCGCCGGAAACCTCCGAGCGCACGGGCTCCTGGAAGGGCGCGCCGCCGAGAACGACGAGCCCGCCGCCGCGGCGGAGGAAGCTCCGGATGCGCGGCCAGGCCTCGACGGGGAACGCGCTGCCGTAGGGGAGCACGAGCACGTCGACGTCGCGCAGGCGGAGGCGGCTCGACAGCTCGCTCGGGCTGTCGGCGCGCGCGACGGGGAGGCCGGCGAGCGCGGCGTCGAGGACGCCGTCCTCGATCGCCGGGGCATCGACGGTGGGAAATCCGCGCGCGCGGAACACGAGCGCGCGCGGCGCGCGCGAAGGGTCGCGCGCGTCGTCGTCGTCGGGGAAAGGGCCGTACGACGCCGGGCCTGCCGTCGGGAGGCCGTGCGGCGTCGCGTCGCTCGCCCCGATGCGCGGAGGCTCCGGAGATCGCGGCCCGGATCCGCCCCCGGCGCACGCGGGCGCGACGACGCAGAGGGCGGAGAGGGCGATCGCGCGCGACGACATCGCGCGCGATACTAGTCCCTTTTCAGATCCCGAGCTTCATGACGGCGGCTTGCCGGCTCAGAGGCCGGAGGTCGGGTAGCCGCCGCTCGACGGCTCGGCCGTGAGCCCGTTGGCCAGCGGCTCTTCGTGCGGTCTGTGCATCCGGAGCCTCTCGCCGATGTGGAGGTGCCCCAGCTGATCTTTGACCTTGCCGTAGTTGTGCTTCGCCACGTCGAGCGCGCGGTAGCGCGTGCGTGGGCTGAAGATCATCACGGCCGCGATTCCGCCCGCGATCGCGACGCCGATGGCGCCGAGGACGAGCGGTACGATCGACGTCTTCTTGCGCGTGATGAACGGAACGGCCGGCATCGCGTGCTTGACGTACTTCACGAGCTTGTGGGTGTCGTATTTCTTCCAGCGCATGGCGAAGCGGCGTTGCATCGCGCATACCGCGCCGATCGGGCGATTCGACGCGGTGCGAGCGCCACGCCGAGCTGGGCCTTCGATGCACAATGCCTCGGCTGTGACGCAGTGCAGCCCGAAGGCGCATCGCCTACCATCATGACGTGGCGGAAACTTCTCCTGAGGTGCGCGGGTATCTCCACGGCTACACCGCCGAGGAGCGCGAGCGGCTGCACCGGCAGGCGCGCTTTCTCGAGCAGGTCGTGCACGACCGCCTGCCGTATCGGCGGCGCAAGAAGCTCCTCGAGGTCGGCTCCGGCGTCGGGGCGCAGACCGAGATCCTCCTCCGGCACTTTCCAGAGCTGCACGTCACCGGCGTCGAGATCAACGACGCGCAGATCGCCGAGGCGCAGCGCTACCTCGCCACGCTCCCGTGGGCGGAGAACCGCTTCGCGATCGCGAAGGCCGACGCGACGCAGCTCGAGTATGGCCCGGCGAGCTTCGACGGCGCGTTCCTCTGCTGGGTGCTCGAGCACGTGGGCGATCCGGCGCGCGTGCTCGCCGAGGTGAGGCGCGTGCTCGCGCCCGGCAGCCCGGTCGTGTGCAGCGAGGTCTTGAACGCGACCTTCTTCATCGATCCCTACAGCCCCGACACGCTCCGCTTCTGGACCGCGTTCAACGAGCATCAGCTCGCGGTCGGCGGCGATCCGTTCGTCGGCGCCAAGCTCGGCAACTTGCTGCAGTCGGTGGGGTTCCGCGACGTGCAGACGGAGGTGAAGTCGTTCCACCTCGACAACAGAGATCCGGTGGAGCGCGCGGAGATGCTCGCCTACTGGTCGGATCTGCTGCTCTCCGGCGCGCCCGCGCTGCTCGAGCGCAAGCTCGTGCCCGAGGAGGTGGTGGAGGGGATGCGCCGCGAGCTCGCGCGCGTCGCGCGCGATCCCAACAGCGTCTTCTTCTACGCGTTCATCCAGGCGCGCGCCCGCGCGTGGTGAACGCGCTCGGCGTGGGCGGTCAGCGCCGGCAGGACATGTGCGAGGCGGGCTCGCGGCGGTAGGCCTCGGAGTCGACCGCGGGGCACGCGGTGCGGATCTTCTGCTTGAGCGCGCTGACCTCGGTCCACGTGAGCGCCATCGCGTCGAACACGATGGGGAAGTCGCCGCCGGCGTCGATCCTGGCGTTCAGGGCGGCGAGCTTGCCTTCGTCGTTGCCCGTCTTCCAGATCTTCTCGAAGTTGCCGTCGAACGCCTTGACCAGCGCGGCGCTCTCCGCGCCCTTGAACACGAGCATGTTCTCGAACGTCTCGTGCTCGGCGTTGTCGGAGAGATTGTAGCTGCCGGAGAAGAGCGTCGTGCCGTCGACGAGCATGTACTTGTGGTGCATCTGCGGCGCGTAGCCGTGGCTCCAGCGGTAGGCGTAGTACTTGTAGCGGACGTCGATGCCTGCCTCGCCGATCTGGTAGCCGAAGAGGAAGCCCTTGTCGGTGCACGCGCGCCGCCTCGCGTCGGTCGTGGCGCTCGCGAGGCAGCGCTCGAGATCGGCGATCTGGATGTCGTGCGTGCCTTTGGCGATGAACTCCTGGCCGTCGAGGTACACCTTGATGTCGACGCTCGGCGACGCGCGCCTCTTGGCGATGAGCGCCTCGGAGACGGGCCGCGAGCGGAGGTGCCCCGACGCGATCTTGATGGATCGCTGGGCCCCTTGGATCGCGGCGACGAGCGCGTCGGCGACGGTGTTGGCGGCGGTGCTCGAGAACGTCGTGCCCTGCACGGTGAAGTTCGACGACGTGAAGTACGCGCCCACGTTCGGTGAGTCGGGGATCGCCGCGTCGGTGATCGCGACGCTCGACAGCTCGTAGGGGAGGTCGGCGAAGGCGAAGTCGCGCGAGTGCGACCACATGAGGTCGAACTCGCGCTGGAAGCGGAGCGCGAGCTCCTCCTGGTTCTGGAGGAAGATCGTGTTCTCGTCGTAGCGCGTCGCCGCGCTGTTCGACCAGTTCGCGCTGCCCGTGACGAGGTGGGCGGTCTTGGCCTTCTGGAGATCGTCGCGCGGGCCGTCCACGATCATGAACTTGTGGTGCATGATCTTGTTGACGAAGCGCACGTTGACGCCGATCGCCTCGAGCTTGGCGCTCTTCGAGTTGGGCTGCGACGCCGCGGGCAGACGCGCGTCGGCCGGCGCGTCTTGGAAGAGGAAGCGGACCTTCACGCCGCGCGCGACCGCGCGGCCGAGCGCCTCGCCGATCTTCGCGTCGGAGTAGGAATACATCGCGATGTCGATCGAGCCCTGCGCGGCGTCGATCTCGCGCGCGACCTTCACGAGGTGGCTCGCGTCCGACGGCTGGGGCGAGAAGATCGCCTCGGTCGCCCCGCCGGCCTGGTAGAGGCCCTTGCGCTTGGCGTACTCGAGCAGGCGGTTGATCGTCGCCGGCCCCACGCCGGGGACGTCGTCGACCTCGCGGAGCGTCTCGAACGGATCGTCGTCGTCGGTGCCCGGTTGTCCGTCGGGGCCGTCGCGGCGCGCGACGATGTCGCGGCCTACGGGGCTCGTGATCCGCGCTTCGCGAACGAGCTCGCCGGCGGTCACCGTGGTGTCGTTGACGAGCGAGAGGACGGCGCGCGCTTCGGCCGATCCCTCGGTCAGAGCCGCCTCGTCGCTGGTGACGCCCTCGTCGGTGTCGGCGGCGCAGCCGACGAGGACGGCGAGAAGAAGAAGAGGAGCGAAGCGGGCGGATCGTCGCATGGCAGACGGTCCCAGGCACGTGTCGTACCAATACCTACACGCCGCCTGAGCGCGCAAAACGCGGGAGATCGTCAGCGTGCTTGCGAGGTGGCGAGGGCTCGCCGGATCACGGCCGATCCGCCCGGGCGCTCAGCCGACCTTCGCGACGGCGCTCGGCTTCTCGCGCTTCACGTTGAAGATGCGGAGCGGCTTCTCCTTGCCCTTCAAGTGCGCAGGAGGGAGCTCCTCGACCTCGAACCGCGGGCCGAGCCGCGCGAGCGTGTACTCGCTGACGATCACCTGGCCCGCGAGCGCGATGCCGCAGAGGCGCGCGCTGGTGTTGGCGGTGTCGCCGATGACCGTGTAGCTCATCGCCTTGGAGCTTCCGACGTAGCCGGCGACGAGCGGACCCGTGTGGAGGCCGAGGCCGACGGCGAGCGCGGGGTGGCCGCCCTCGACGCGCTTTCGGTTGAAGCGCCCGAGGACCTCCATCTGATCGAGCGCGCACTGCACCGCGCGCACCGCGTCGTCCGGGTGAGACATGGGCGCGCCCCAGAAGGCCATGATGCCGTCGCCCATGAACTTGTCGAGCGTGCCCTCGTACTTGAAGATCGTCTCGACCATCAGCTCGAAGTACTCGTTGAGCAGCTCGTTGATGACGCCGGCGGTCGCGCCTTCGCTCATCCGGGTGAAGCCGCGGATGTCGCTGTTGAAGACGGTGCACTCGGGGACGTGCACGCCGCCCTTCTTCACCTCGAGCTTGCCCGAGATGACTTGCTCGGCGACGTTCGGCGAGAGCAAGCGGCTGAAGCGCTCGCGCGTCGTGATCTCCTGCTCGACCTTCTTCGCGAGCAGGTTGTTCTCGATGAACATCGCCGCCTGGTTGCCGACGGTCGTGACGAGCTCCAGATCCTTCTGCTGGAACTGCGCGAGCGACTCGCTGTCGAGCCAGAGCGCGCCGAGCACGTCTTTCTCGTGGAGCAGCGGGACGACGATGGCGCTCGAGATCCGGTTCAGGATCATCGATTTTCCCTTCGACGACGCGAAGTCCATCGAGGCGTCGTGCGTGAGCACCGCCGCGCGCTCGGTCATGACGTGGTTCAGGATCGTGGAGCTGACCTGGATCGGCGCCTCGGTGCCGTCGCGCCGGTGCGCCGATCGCGGCTGGAGCGAGCCGTCGGCCTCGCGCAGCAGGATGACCGCGCGATCGGCGTTCACGAACTTGAAGAGCGACATCAAGATCTTGTGCAGGAGCTGATCGAGATCGCGCTCGAGACCGATGTCGCGCGTGAGCTCCCACGTGAGGCGGAGGCGCTCGTAGTCGACGCGGAGCTGCGCCGGATCGTGCTGGATCTGCTCGAAGGGAACGAAGCCCTTCGTCTGCGCGGCGATCTGCGTGCCGATCGCGCGCGCCGAGTCGAGCACGTCGACGCGCGTGCCGCCGAAGCTCGGCGGCCGCTCGGCGTGCGGCCTGGGCGGCGGCGGCCCGCCGGAATACGGAGGAACGCCCGGCGGCCCTTGCGGATGCGGCGGGTAGGGCGGAGCGTACGGCGGCTGCCCGGGCGAGCTTCGCTGCTGGAGCGGAAGCCCCATCGTTCCGCTCGGGCCCGCGAGGTGACCCGCGGCGCTCGGCATGGGCATGCCCGCGCTCGCCGGAGGAGGAACGCTCGGGCCCTTGTTGTTCCACGGCTGCGTGCCGCCCTGTTGCGGGTGCGCGACCGCGCCGGGGCCGACGCCGCCGAAGGGACCAGGGCCGTGCGCCATCGGAGGCGGAGCGTTGAAGTCGATCGGCGGACCGTGCCCGTCGTCGTAGCGGGCGCGCGTCGAGCCGAGCGCGATCTCGTCGCCGTGACGAAGGGGCATCTCGCCCCGGACGCGCTCGCCGTTGACGTAGGTGCCGTTGAGGCTGCCGAGGTCGCGAAGGATGAAGCCGCCGTCGCGCTGCTCGAGAATGCAGTGCTCCTTCGACACGATCTTGTCGAGGAGCTGAATCGAATTGTTGGGATGGCGGCCCAGGCTGTTGATGGGACGCAGCTCGATTGCCTGCTGTCCTTCCGCCGTCGCGAGGATCAAACGCGCCATGGGTCTCGCTTGCCTGAACGGCATCGTACCGTGCCCCGTGCCCGCGAAGGAAGGGGTGGCCTGAGGTCGACGGGCGAATCGACGGGCGAAAGGCGATCCGACAAAAGCCGGCGGATCCTGGAGAGAGGTTCGCCCGACGCGCGGGCGTTGTGTCTGGTACGCTTAGGTGGGCATGCCCCAACGCAGCAAGTCAGGCTCTGGCGCGGGGATTCCGAAAGGTCCGTCGGGCGAAGGCGGCTCGTCGACGAGCCGCGATCGGAGCTCGACGGGCGTGACCGGCCGGGCGCGGGCGAAGGACGGCGGCGGTCGCGTGAGGCCGAACCGACAGGAGCCTTCGGCCGCGCGGGGGGAGCGCCGGGAAACGCTCGAGACGCCTTCGCCGGCCGCGCTCCGCGAGCGCGTCGAAGACGGGAGCGGCGCCCTCGGATCCGACGGTCCGCCGCCGAGCTCGCTCACCGGATCGGTTCGCGCGTGGCTCGAGGCCAACTCGGCGCCGACGCCGGGCTCGGGGCGTGAGCCCTTCCGTATTCCGTCGGAGCTCGTCACGCAGCACACCGACCCGGCCCTCCTGGCCGAGTCGCCGCAAGACAGCGGCGGCCTCTTCGAGCTCGTCGGGACGGTCGCGCGCCGCGCGCTCACGCTCGGCCTGGCCGCGCGCGAGCCGGCGTTCCACGTCTTCGTCTCGGCGAGCCCGCAGGTGATGATCGAGGACGAGATCGTCCGCTACGCCGAGCGCTTCGCGCGCGGTCGCGAGACGCCGCCCGACATCGTCTACGTGCACGACTTCGATCGCCCCGAGGCGCCGAAGCCGCTCATGGTGCCCGCGGGCGCGGGCGCGACGCTCGTCGCCGCGATGGATGCGCTCATCGATCGCCTACGCCACGAGATCCCGGGCCTCGTGCAGCACGAAGAGGTGCGCAAGGCCACGCAGAAGCTCGCGCGCGAGCTCGAGGTGAAGAACCGCGAGGTCTTGACGGGCCTCGAGTCGACCGCGAAGAACCTGGGCTTCGGCATCCGCGCCGTGCAGGGCGGGGTGCAGACGTTCCCGATCCTCCACGGCAAGCCGCTCTCCGCCGAGCAGTTCACCGCGCTCGACGAGTCGACGAAGAAGGCGCTCGGCGAGGCCGAAGATCGCCTGACGACCGAGGTCGAGAAGGCCGCCGTGCTCGTCCGCGAGCAGAACGCGCGCTTCGACGCGGCGCGCGAAGAGGCGATGTGCCGCCTCTCGGAGGCGGTCATCACGCGCGCGATGGGCGAGCTGAAGAAGCTCCTCTCCGACTTCGGCGACGACGTGCTCTCGTACCTCGAGAGCGTGGAGAAGGCGCTCGTCGCCGACTGGTCCGACTTCGTCGAGCAGGCGCCGGCGCCGCAGCAGGCGAGCGACGATCACGCCGGTGAGCTCGACACGCCGGAGCACGATCCGGAGCACGCGACGCGCCTCAATCGCTTCAAGGTGAACCTCCTCGTCGCTCACGACGAAGAGGCGCCGCCGCCCGTCGTCTACGAGACGAACCCGACCTACCCGAACCTCTTCGGCTACCTCGAGCGACGCGCGCGCTTCGGCGCGCTGCTCACCGACTTCACGCGCATCCGGCCCGGATCGCTGCACCAGGCGTCGGGCGGGGTGCTCGTCCTTCGCGCGGTCGATCTCATGACCGATCCGATCATCTGGGAGCGGATGAAGCGCGTCATGCGCGAGCGGCGCATCGGCGCCGAAGATCCGCTCGGTCCGCTCGGGCTCTACGCGACCACGCTCCGCCCGGTGCCGGTGCCCGTCCGCGTGCGCGTCGTGCTCGTGGGGCCCCCCGACGTCTACGCGGCGCTCCTCGACGCCGACGCCGACTTCGCCGCGCTCTTCCGCGTGAAGGTCGAGATCGAGCCGTCGATCCCACGAACGACCGACAACCTCCGCGCGCTCGACGCGTACCTCATGGCGATGGCGAAGGAGCGCGAGTGGGGCGAGTTCGACAGAGGCGCGCGCGCGCGCCTGCTCGATCTGGCGACGCGCCTCGCCGGCGATCGGCAGAAGGTCTCGCTCTGCCTCGCGCCGCTCGAGGAGACCGCCGCGTTCGCGAGCGCGCTCGCCGCGGCGCGCGCGGGCGGCGACAGCGACTGGGCCGAGTCGGGCCCAGCCTCGACCGCGCCGCGTCCGTTCCGCGCGTCGATCACCGCGCCGGGCAGCGTCGTCAGCGCCGAAGACATCGAGATCGCCTGGCGCGAGCGCCGCGACCGCGCCGGCGCCGCCGAGCGCCACATCCGCGAGCTCACCATCCGCGGCGAGGTGTCGCTCGACACCGAGGGCTTCCGCGTCGGCGTCGTCAACGGGCTCTCCGTGTACTCTGCGGGCGACGTCGAGTTCGGCCAGCCGATGCGCATCACCGCCGTCGTCGCGCTCGGCCGCGAGGGCATCGTCGACGTGGAGCACGAGGCGCAGCTCGGCGGCGCGATCCACACGAAGGGCGTCGCGATCATTCGCGGCTACCTCTCGCGCATCTTCGGCCAGGAGCGTCCGCTCAGCCTCAAGGCGCAGATCGCCTTCGAGCAGAGCTACGGCGAGATCGACGGCGACAGCGCGTCGTCGAGCGAGCTCTTCGGCGTGCTCTCCGCCCTCGCCGAGGTGCCGATCGATCAAGGGATCGCGGTCACCGGCAGCGTCAACCAGCTCGGCGAGATCCAGGCGATCGGCGGCGTGTGCGCGAAGATCGAGGGCTTCTTCGAGCTGTGCCGCGCGCGCGGCCTCACCGGGAAGCAGGGCGTCCTGCTCCCGCGCGCGAACCTCGAGCACCTCGTGCTCCGCGAAGACGTCTCCCGCGCGATCGCGGACGGCAAGTTCCACCTCTACGCCGTCACGACGGTCGCGCAGGGCATCGAGGTCCTCACGGGCATCCCCGCGGGCGAGCGCGATCACGCCGGACGCTTCCCGGCGGCGAGCGTGTTCGGACGCGTCGAGCGGCGCATCATCGAGATCGCCGAGCGCTTGAGGCAGGCCGAGGCGCACGTGCCGCCCGCGCTCGAGTCGATGGATGACGTGAGCCACGCGGATCTCAGCGATGCCGGTGACTACCGCTCCCGCTGACGCGCCTCGCGATCGGCTCGGCGCGGTGCTTCGGCCGGAGCTCGCCGACCTCTCGAGCTACGTCCCCCACGTCCCGCCGGGCATCGAGGTGAAGCTCGACGCCAACGAGGCCCCGCGGTGCGCCGAGGCGGCGAGGGAGGCCGTTCACCGCGCGATCGCGGGCGTCGCCCTCGAGCGCTACCCCGATCCACGGAGCCTGCGGCTCAAGGAGGCGATCGCGCGGAGGACGGGCGCCAAGGTCGACGATCTCCTCGTCGGCACCGGCTCCGACGAGGTCATCTCGCTCGTCGCCAACGCGTTCGGCCACCCGCGCGAGCGGCTTCCGAAGCCGGTGATTCTGGCGCCGACGCCGACGTTCGTGATGTATCGCATCACCGCGCGCGCGCACGGGAGCAAGCCGGTCGAGGTCCCGCTCGACGCGAGCTGGGATCTCGACGCGGGCATGACGACCCGCGCGATCGCGATGATGCGCCCGAGCGTCGTCTTCGTCGCGAGCCCGAACAACCCGACGGGCAACCGCATGAGCGACGATCGTCTCGAAACCGTGATCGAGGCGGCGGGCGCCGGTCACGCGTTCGCGATCGTCGACGAGGCGTACATCGACTACGCGGGTACGTCGCTCCGGTCGTGGCGCGAAAAGCACGCCCACCTCGGGATCCTCCGGACGGTGAGCAAGATCGGGCTCGCCGCGCTCCGCGTCGGGTGGCTCGACGCCGACGCCGGGCTCGTCGCCGAGATCGACAAAGCACGGCAGCCCTTCAACGTGAGCGCGATCAGCCAGGCCGCCGCGGCCGCGGTGCTCGAAGACGCATGGGACGACGTTCAGGCCGAGGTGGCGAAGATCGTCGCGCGCCGCGACGAGCTCTCGCGCGCGATCGGGGCGCTCGAAGGGTTCGTCGTCACGCCGAGCGCGGCGAACTTCGTGTGGGTGAAGACGCCCATCCCCTCGGAGCGAGTGATGGAGCACCTCATCGCCGACAAGATCCTCGTGCGGAGCTTTCACGCGAGCGGCGGACGCCTCGCGACGCAGCTCCGGATCACCATCGGCACCGACGCGGAGAACGATCGGCTCCTCTCGTCGCTCGCTCGGCTGCCTCGAGGGGACGGGTGATGAAGAGAGGTATGAAAGAGAGACGCGGAGGCGCCGAGTCGAAGATTCGAGGAGCGAATCTTCGATCCGTTCCGCGGCTTCGCGCCTCTCTTTCGGTTTCTCTCGTTCTCGCAGTGGGAGTGACGGGCTGCTTGGGCGATCCCAAGGTGGTGCGTGTGTACGACGGGCGCGTCGTCGAGGGGCGATACGTGTCGCCCGACGCGTACGCGGCGTTCCTGCGCGGCGTGCTCGCCGAAGAGTCCGGCGATTGGAAGGGCGCGCTGAGCGCGTACGAGCAAGCCCGCAACGAAGACGAAGACGACGCCGAGGTCTGGGCGCGGATCGGCGCGGTGCGCTGCCGCCTCGACGTGAAGGACACGGAGATCGATCGCGCCTTCGGCCGCGCCGCGAAGATCGATCCGACGTATGCGAGCGCCCTCGCGGCGCGATCGCGATGCGAGCTCTCGCGCGGTCGCCCCGAGGAGGCCGCCGCGCTCGCGCGCGCAGCGGCGGCGGCGGATCCGAAGAACGCGGGCCTCGAGGCGCTCTACGTCACGGCGGAGGCGGCGAGGCGCGGCCCGAGCGGCGCCCGCGAGCGCGCCGTCGCGCTCACGCTCGCGCACGGCTCGCGCGCGGTGGCGTGGGACGCGCTCGTCGCGTGGGGGAGATCGCACCGCGATGCCGAGCTCGTCGCCCGCGGGCTCGAGGGCCTCGTGCGCGCTGCGCCTGGGCGGTCCGCCGAGGTCGAGAAGGGCGCC
>JAHBWD010000058.1 GCA_019637175.1 Labilithrix sp.
CGCTCCTGGATGATCTCCATATGCAGGAGGCCCAGGAAGCCGCAGCGGAAGCCGAACCCGAGCGCCTGCGACGACTCCGGCTGGTAGTTGAGGCTCGCGTCGTTGACCTGGAGGCGCTCAAGCGCGTCGCGCAGGTCCTCGTACTGATCCGTCGTGGTCGGGTAGATGCCGGCAAAGACCATCGAGCGGACGTCCCGGTACCCCGCCAGCAGCTCCGCAGCCGGATTGGCGGCGTCCAGGATGGTGTCGCCCACCCGGGCGTCCCGCACGCCGCGCACGCTGGCGACGATATGGCCGACCTCACCGGCTTCGAGCACGTCGGTCGGGTGCCGACCAAGGGCCGGGAAGCCCACCTCGTCGACTTCGTACACATCGTCGGGATGCGAACCGAAGAAAATCTTCGATCCTTTGCGGACGGAGCCGTCGACGACGCGTACGCTGGGCACGGCACCGCGATACCGGTCGTAGTACGAGTCGAACACCAGCGCCCGGAGCGGGCCGTCGGGGTCACCCTTGGGCGGGGGCACCTTGGCGACGATCTGCTCGAGCAGCTCCGGGACGCCTGTGCCTTCTTTGGCCGACACGGCCAGGATGTCCTCCTGCGCTACGCCCAGGAGTTCCACCAGTTCGAGCGCCCGGCGTTCGGGCTCCGCACCAGGGAGGTCGATCTTGTTGAGTACCGGGACGATCTCGAGCCCGGCTTCCATGGCCAGAAAGAGATTGGACAGCGTCTGGGCCTGAATGCCCTGGGAGGCGTCGACCACCAGCACCGCGCCCTCACAGGCCGCGAGCGACCGGGACACTTCATAGGTGAAGTCGACGTGCCCGGGTGTATCGATCAGGTTGAGCTGATAGTCCTGCCCGTCGCGGCCCCGGTAGGCCATCCGGCAGGCATTGAGCTTGATGGTGATCCCGCGCTCGCGCTCGATGTCCATCTTGTCGAGGAACTGCTCGCGGGCCTCGCGCTGCGTGAGCGCGCCCGTGACCTCGAGGATTCGATCGGCGAGCGTGGATTTGCCGTGATCGATGTGCGCGATGATCGAAAAGTTGCGGATCTTGGACGGTAGAAAAGGCATTCCGTGCGACAGCTCAGGGCGGCGATCGTCGTCGCCGTCACGTACCGAGCCGCTCTCCTTACTACTTCTTGCCGCCGGCTGCTGCGGCGGAAGGCGGAGGCTCCGACGTGGTCACGCTCGCGGGCGCCGGCGTCGCCGCGGGCTCTTCGACGAGCGCGAGCTGACCGGGAAGCATGTGCGCGTAGTGACGGAGCACCAGATCGATCCCCTCGCGGATGTAGACGGCGACGGGCACCTTCGTACGCTCGTGCAGGAGCTTCAGCTTGTCAGCCTGCTCCGGCGTCACGTAGATGGTGGTCGAAATCTTCTTCCGCATGATCCGGAGACCCGATTATCGCGTGGTTTTAGCTCTTTAGCCTACCGTTTCGACGACCTGAAGCGGCTTCTTTCCCCGCCGTCCTGTGGATATACACTACGTGAACATACGTGACGGTCAAGGGCGAGCTTGGGCAGTTTTCAAAAACCCCACGCTTTCTATTATATCCAATGATTACGACAAGATAGAGGCATTGGCGGCGTGATGTGAGCCTGGTCACTCGGCTTACCAGTCGTCATCACTGCGGAAAGGGCACGAATCGAGGCCCCGAGACCCCGGCGAGCGGCACCGCATCTTGCGGCAGGGCCCGGCGGCCGTTTATTGTGGCTCGGCACTCGGCGCCACGACCGCGGTCGCGCGCCGCCAATCGGAAGGTCGAGACAGACCCATGACTTACGGTGGTTGGAAGGTCGGCGCGTGTGCGCTCGGCTTCGCAGGGGCAGCCATCCTGGCGGCCTTCGGCTGCGGAGGCGGCGACGCCTCGGGGGTCGGCAAGGCCAAGCTGCCCGACGGCGTGCGCTCCGTCGCCATCGAGCACGAGGCGTGCGAAGAGTCGGGCAACAAGGTCGAGGTCCTCGACGTCAACAACGACGGCAAGCCGGACATCAAGCGCGTCTACGCGGGCGGCAAGGAGATCTGCCGCATCACGGATCTGAACCGCGACGGCAAGCCCGACATGTTCGAGTACTACGACGCGAACGGCGTCATCCGGCGGCGCGAGGCCGACTACGACGACAACGGCGTCGTCAACGTCATCGAGCACTACGAGAACGGCAAGATCGTCCGGCGCGAGCTCGACACCACCAACCAAGGTCGCATCGACACGTGGGACTTCTTCGATCCCAACACCGGCGCGCGCATCAAGCGCGAACGCGACGCGACCGGTGACGGGCGCATCGACCAGTGGTGGACGTACGAAGGCGACAAGGTCAGCATCGCGATGGATCGCAACGGCGACGGCCAGCCCGATCCCGATTCGATCATCACGCTGAGCGCGTCGGGACAGGTGGTCTCGGATCTCGACGCGGGCGCCGCGGCGCCTGCGCCGCCTCCTCCTCCGCCCCCTCCGACGCTCTCGATGCCGAGCCCGAACGAGCCGGCGCCCCCGACGACCGCGCCGACGACCGACGCCGGCGTGCCCGGCAAACCTGCGCGTGGAGGAGCGAAGCGATGATCCGGGAGCCTTCAGCCAGCAGAGTGCGTAAGGTCATCGTCCTCGGCGCGATCCCTCTCGCGGCCTGCGTCGCGGCGTGCGGCGGCGGCGGCGCGACCAAGGGCTCGGTCAACACGGCCACGGCGCCGGGCGGCTCGAAGGATCAGAGCAAGTGGCCGGCCGACGATCGCTCGATGTGCGACTGGCGCAACAAGCCCGAGCTCGAGGTCAGCGAGTCGGCGGGGCCGGGCGCGATGCGCCCGAACGTCCGTCGTGTCTTCAAGATCATCGGCGAGGCCGAGGCGCGCCACAAGACGCTCATCTGCCGCGAGATCGACACGAACCTCGACGGGATCAAGGACGTCGTCCGCACGTTCAACCAGAAGGGCGAGGCGCTCCACGAGGAGGTCGATCGCGACTACGACGGCAAGGTCGATGTCTGGATCAACTTCGTCGACGGTCGCATGGCGCAGCAAGACATCGACACCAACCGCGACGGCAAGCCCGACGTGTGGAAGTTCTACGTCAACGGCCAGCTCCAGCGCATTCGCCGCGACCGGAACTTCGACGGCAAGCCGGACATCTGGGAGATCTACTCGCACGGGCGCCTCGAGCGCGTCGGCCTCGACGAGACCTACGACGGTCACGTCGACCGATGGGATCGCGACGAGCAGCTCAAGTACGAGGCCGAGGCCGAAGACCGCAAGGCGCGCAACGAGATGATGAACGCGCAGATGGCGGCGCAGCAAGACGCGGGCGCCCCGCACACCGACGATCACGCAGACGCCGGCGCCCCGAAGAAGAAGTAGAGAGGTACGAAAGAGAGGCGCGGAGCCGCGTCTCAGCGTCTCTCTTTCCCTTTTCTCCACGCCGCGACGCCGACCAGCAGCAAGAGCGCGGCAGTCCAAGGCGGTGCGCTGCCGGAGGCGTTGCAGCCGCCGTCGTCGGCGGGCGCCGCGGCGACCGGACCGGCGGGATCGAGCTTCAGCCAGATGTGGCTCGTCACCGTCAGCGGATCGCCCTCGAGCAGCACCTCGGCGCGATAGCGGTCTTCGCCCTGCGCCGGCGCGTCGACGACGATCTCGTAAGCGAAGGGATCGCCCGTCACGTCGATCGGCTCGCCGAAGGGCTCGCCGTTCTTGAGGATGCGCAGCTGATGCTCTTCGCCCGGCGGCCGTCCGCTCACCTTCACGCGAAGCACGATCGATCGCGCGCCGAGCGTGGCGCCGACGAACGCGAGCGCCTCGCCGTCCTTCGTCGTCGCGGCCTCGAGGTCGATCATCGGATCGGTCGGACCTCCGAGCTTGACCACCGTGGCGCCCGCGAGCACGCCCTCGACGATCGCCGCGGCGGAGAGCTCGCGCGCGCGCACGAGCGTCGTCGGATTCCCGATGGGGTTGGGGAGAAACGACTTCTCGCGGCCGGCCTTGTGATCGTCGCTGCCGCCGATCGGCGCGACGTGGAAGCCCTTGGCGAGCAGGCCGTCCCAGAACGCGATCGCCTGCTTGCTGAAGATCCGGCCGGCGCCGCGGACGCCGAGCGTCGCGATCTCGACCGCGGAGATCTTGCTCGGATCGAGATCGTGCTTCCACGCGCAGCCGATGCACTGATCGCCGAGATCGAGCGCGGGGTGGTTGATGCTGAACGCCGCGCCCTGCGCGAGGATCGCGTCGGCGGCGCCGGAGATCGTGACGCCAGGCTGGCCGATCTTGTGGTCGACCCACTGCGTCGCGCCGATCGCGTTCGCGTGGCCGTCGTAGGTCGTGAACTCGATGCCGGGGAGGAGCAGGAAGCCCGGCTCCCGCGCGTGGAATTCGTTGAAGAAGTCGAGCTGCGTGATCGTGTTGTGATCGCTCAGCTCGACGAAGTCGAGGCCGCGCTGCTTCGCGAGCGCGACGATCTCCTCGATCGTCGCGTCGGAGTCGGTCGACTCGCGATCGTGGACGTGGAAGTCGCCGGCGTAGAATCGCGTCTCGGTCTTGCGCGGCGGCGGCGGCACGTACGGCGCGCGCGGTACGGGCGCGAGCGTCGCGGCCGCCTTGAGATCGATCTCGACGTGGTAGACCGCGGGCGACGCGACCACCTTCGCCTTGCCGACGACGACGCGCCACTTGCCCGGCTTGATCGGCCCGGGAACGTAGGCCCGCGACGCGGCCTGTGCGTTCACGATGACGGGCTCGCTCGTCCCTCCGCCCCACCCGCGGTAGCCGTCGGGATCGTCGAGCCCCCAGTCGAGGATGTTCGCGTCCGACCGGTCGTCGTGACGGATCTCGATCTCCTCGATCCCCGCGGGGACGTCGAAGTCGATGAAGAAGTGATCGGGATCGCCCGGGGGGACGTCGCCCTCCCTCACGATCGGCGCGGCGCCCGCGCGGCCGGAGAACGCCAGCGTCGCGAGGAGCGCCGCCGTTGCGAAGGACGGTCGACACCAGCGGAGGAAGCGACTACGAGAGCGCACGAAGAGCATCGTACCCCGCATGGAACGCATCCAGAAGATCCTCGCGCGCGGCGGCATCGCCTCGCGACGGCACGCCGAGCAGCTCATCACGGAAGGAAGGGTGCGCGTGAACGGGCGCGTCGTCACCGAGCTCGGCACGAAGGCCGATCCGCGCAAGGATCGCGTCGAGGTCGACGGCAAGCGCGTCGTCGCCGAGCAGCACGTGTACGTCGTGCTCCACAAACCGCGCGGCGTCGTGGCGACGATGAGCGATCCCGAGGGGCGGCCGACGGTCCGCGAGCTGCTCGCGAGCGTCGGAGGCCGCGTCTTCCCGGTCGGTCGCCTCGACTTCGCGACGAGCGGCGTCTTGCTCGCGACCAACGACGGCGAGCTCGCCGACGGCCTGCTCCACCCGCGCAAGGCCGTGCCGAAGACGTACGTGGTCAAGGTGAAGGGCAAGATGACGGCCGAAGACATCGATCGCTGGCGCAAGGGCGTCCGCCTCGAAGACGGCATGACGCTCCCCGCCGACGGCAAGCTCCTTCGTTACGAGGGCGACAAGACCTGGTTCGAGCTCACCATCAAGGAAGGCCGAAACCAGCAGATCCGTCGCATGGGCGAGGCGACGAGGTTCCCCGTGATGCGCCTCGCGCGCGTGATGTTCGCCGAGATCACCGCCGAGGGGCTGCGCCCGGGCCAGTGGCGCCACCTCACGCGCGAAGAGCTCGTCGCGCTCAAGAAGGCGTACGGCGTGCCGCGCGCGATCCCGGCGCCGCCGGCGAGCACGGCCGCTTCGGCGCGACGCGCGCGGAAGCCCCCGGCGCGAACCGAGCCGCGACCCGACGCGCGATCGTCGAAGTCGAGCGGGCATCCTTCCAAGGCCCAGCCGCAGACGGTCGGGCCTCGCTACGGCGGCGGAGCTCCCGGCCGGCGGAGCTACGAGACGACGGAAGACTGGGGCGGCGGCGCGCGGCGCGGCTCGAGCGGCGGGCGCTTCGCGCGCGACGACGCCCGGAGCGAGCGGCCGTATCCGGAGCTCGGCGGCGGGCGCGGCGGGCGCACGCGAACGACCGGCACCTCGGGCGGTCCGGCGACGACGCGCGGCGGCGATCGCGTGAAGACGCGACGCGGCTGACGCATTGCCGCGTCAATCGGCGTGCGTAACTTCCCTCGATGCAGCGCGCGTCGACGGAGCCCGTGAGCCAGAGATCGAAGCGAGCCGAGGCGTGGCCTCCGCTGCCTCTCGCGCTCTGGCGCGACACGTACCGAACGCTGCACCTCTACTTCCAGATCGTCGGCAAGGTGAAGCTCGCGCTCACGCCGAAGACGAATCAGTGGTGGAACGTCGCCTTCCACCTCACGGCGAACGGGCTCACCACGCTCCCGATGCCCGTCGACGCGACCGGCGACGTCACGGTGGAGATCGACTTCGACTTCATCCACCAAGTGCTCCTCGTCAAGCGGAGCGACGGTGAAGAGCGCGCGATCCCGCTCGCGCCTCGGAGCGTGAAAGACTTCCACCGCGAGCTCTTCGCCGCGCTCGCCGAGCTCGGCGTCGCCGTCCACATCTGGCCGGTGCCCGTCGAGATCCCGATGACGAAGCCGTTCACCGAGGACGACGAGCACCGCGCCTACGTGCCCGAGCACGCGCTGCGCTTCTGGCGCGTCCTTCGCCGCGTCGAGCCGGTGCTCGAGGTCTTCCGCGCGCGCTACCGCGGCAAATGTAGTCCTGTGCACTTTTTCTGGGGCACGTGCGATCTGGCGGTGACGCGCTTCAGCGGCCGGCGCGCGCCGCCGCGCGCGGGATCGATCATCGAGCGCGACGCCTACGACGAGGAGGTCTCTTCCGTCGGCTTCTGGCCGGGCGAAGACTGGGCCGAGGTCGGGGCGACGGAGGCTGCGTTCTACGCGTACGCGGTGCCGGAGCCCCCCGGCTTTTCGGCGGCGAAGGTGCTCCCCGCCGAGGCGTCGTACGATCCGCGCCTGAAGGAGCTCATTCTGCCTTACGAAGTCGTGAGGGCGGCGCCCGATCCCGCGCGCGCGATCCTCGACTTCGCCCAGAGCTCGTACGACGCCGCGTCGACGCTCGGCCGGTGGGATCGAGCGCGCCTCGCGTATCCGTGACGACGTGCTAACACTCACCGGTTCGGGTGAGCGCGCGCACCTTCTTCCTTCTCGGTCTCCTCGGTCTCGCCGTGGCATGCGGATCCACGGGCGGTGACGCGCCTGCGCCGCCGCCGCCCGGCGCGTGCGACGCCGACGAAGAAGCGCGCGCCGACGGGACGTGCGAGCTCTTCGCGGCCGCCGCTTCGTGCGGGCCGGGCACGAGGCCGGCGATCGGCGCGCGCGACTGCGTGCCCGTCGGCCCCACGTCTTGCGCGGCGGGGTTCGAGCCCGACGCGAGCGGATGGGGCTGTCAGCCGATCATGGCCGACGTCGCCTGCACCGGCGCGACGCGTCCGCGTCTCGGCGATCGCGCGTGCGTTCCGGTGGGTGATTGCAGCGCCGCGTTCCCGCCGGCCGGCGCGATCGTCGTCGATCCTGCGCTCGCCGACGGCGCCGTCGACGCGACGCACGTGAAGACGCTCGCCGACGCGGCCTCTGCCGCGACCGACGGCGCGACGATCGCGCTCGCCGACGGCACGCACGCCGCCGCTCCGGTGAGCCTCTCGAAGGCCGTGACGATCATCGGGCGGTGCGCCGAGCGCGCGCGCCTCGTCGCCGCGCCCGGCTCGGCGCCCGAGGCGCTGCGCGTCTACGCGAAGGTCACGCTCCGCGGCCTCACCCTCGAGGGGCAAACGGAGCCGATCTCGATCCTCGGCCCCGGCGATCTCCTCGCCGAAGACATCGTCATCGAAGGCGCGAGGCAGCGCGCGATCTTCGCGCAGCGCGCGGGCAAGGCGACGCTCCGTCGATCGGTCGTGCGCGCGACCGCGCCCGCGAACAACGAGCAGACGATCGCCGTGCTCGCGGGCTCGAGCGCACAGCTCACGCTCGACGACAGCGCCGTGCTCGGCAGCGTCGACGGCGCGGTGGGCGCGACCGGCGGCACGTCGACGCGCGTGACGATCCAGCGCTCGATCGTCAAGGAGAGCAAGCCGCGGCCCGTCGACAAGAAGGGCGGGGGGGCCGTCCGCGCGTTCGAAGGCGCGCACGTCGACGTCGTCGAGTCCGCGATCCTCGACGCGACGGGCATGGCGATCCTCGCGCTCCGGCGCGACGCGCCGCCGCCCGAGGTCACGGTCGCGCGGTCGGTGATCCGCGGCACCGTGCCGACCGACGAGACCGGCACCACCATCGGCACCGCGATCAACGCGGCCTACGAGGCGAAGGTCACCGTCGAGGAGAGCACGATCGCCGACTCGGAAGGGCACGCGCTCTACGCCGCGGAGAAGGCCGACATCACGCTGAAGAAGAGCGTCGTCGTGCGCGTTCGTCGAACGCGCGACATCTCCGGCCACGGCGGCACCTCCCAGGAGGGCTCGGTGATCCGCCTCGACGACTCGGCCATCGTCGGCGCGGGCGCGCTCGGGCTCGGCGGATGGCGGCGCGGCAAGGTGGTGTTGAACCGCTCGCTCATCCGCGACGTCGGCGGCGACGTCGTCGAGGGCTTCACGATGGGCATGGGCTTCAACGTGACCGAGGCCTCGGTCATCGAAGCGACCGACAGCGCGATCGTCGACGCGCTCGAGATCGGCGCGAGCGCGCTCGGGCCGGGCAGCGGCGTCTTCCTCGATCGCGTCCTCATCACGCGGAGCGACGGCGCCGCGCCCTCCGTCTACGGACACGGTGTCCTCTCGATCGACGCCGCGGCCATCACGCTCACGCGCTCGATCGTCGAGCGACAGCAGGGCGTCGGGCTCTTCTACGCCTCGGGCGGCGGCGTCGTGCGCGGCGGATCGGTGGTGCGCGCGAACGGCGTCGGCGTCCACGTGCAGGAGGGATCGAGCCTCGTCGAGGTCGCGTCGCCGCCCGACGTCGCCCCGGAGCACGAGCTCGTCGTCACGAGCGACACGCGCTTCGTCGGCAATCAGTCGCGGAGCGGCTCCGGCGTCATTCCGCTGCCCGCGCCGCTCCGCGCGCCCGAGTGAGCGACACGCGCGTCAATCCAGCCAGATGCCGCTGCCGAACGTGAGCGTGATCGCTTCGTCGAAGGCGCCGGCGTAGCGAACGAGCTCGTCGCAGACGGCGCGGGGCACCTGCTGGTTCTGCGCGAGCTCGTGGCGGTTGTCGGCCGGGAGCACGATCGCGCGCAGGTTGCGGTGGTACGCGCCCTTCACCTTGTACTCGGCCTCGGCGATCGCGCGGACGACGAGCACGTCGTGCGCGTCCGCGATCACGACGCCGCTGAAGGCCATGTCTTGCGGGACGGGTGTCTGCAGGAACACCGAGAGGAACGCGAGCGCCGTCGGCAGGCCCGCGGAGAGGCCGCCCGAGGGCTCGTCCTCTTTGGTGACCTTGTACGCGTAGTCGTAGTCGAGGATGTCGGTCGTGCGGTGGGGGAAGCGCGATCGCGCGTATTCGCGGACGGCGAAGAACGTGTTGCGCACGGCGTGCCGCATCTCCGGCGTCACGTTGCCGAGGATGTCTTCGGCGTGGAGGAAGCCCCCACGGCCCGGCGGCGCGGGCTTCCGGTCCGCCCAGATCTGGTGGATGAGCCCCTTGCCCTTGCCGACGAATCGATAGACGGCCGCCGCGAGCACCCGTCCGACGGGGCTCGAGTCTCGCCGCTGCGCTTCTTCGAGCGCCTGCGCGCGATCGCGATGGCGCGCCGCGGTGGTCGCGTCGCCCGCCATGGCGAGCATCGCGCCCGACCAGTGCCATAGCGCGGCGCGCCGGGGCGTCGATCGGAGCGCGCGATCGAGCGCCTCTTGCACGCGCGCGCCGACCGCGTCGGGCGCGCTCGCGAGCGCCTCGGCGATCCGCGGATCGCGCGACCCTTCCCAGTGCGAGAGCAAGAACGACAAGACGTGCTCGTCGCTCGGATCTTCGCGCAGCGTCTGGAGGAACGGCTCGACCGCGGCGTCGCCGTCGCCCGCGCGCCCGCGGAGATCGGCGAGGTACTTGCGATCGATGAGGTCGCTCGCGTGCTCGAAGTGCGCGAGCGCCGACGCCTCGTCGCCCGACAAGAACGCGTGCAAAGCGCGCGATCGCGCGTCCGGCAGATCGCCCGCGGGATCGGTCGAGGGGCGGATCGCGCGCAGCCGACCGAGCGGGAGATAGCGACGCGAGGCCGCGCGGGCGATCTCGACGCGCGAGGGCCGATGCATGCGGCGCTCGAAAGCGATCTCGAAGCGGCGCTCGTGCGCCTCGGCCTCGACCACGCGACCGAGCTTGCGACAGAGCGCGGCGAGCCGCGCCTGCGCCGAGAGCTTCTCGAAGCTCCGATCGAGGAACTGGTGGATGTGCACCGCCTTCGCGAGGTGCACGGCGTCGCCCGAGCGCTCGTAGACGCGCGCGAGCGACAGCACGCGATCGGTGTCGGTCTCGAAGCCGCGCTCCTTGCCCAGCCCCTCGAGGACGTCGCGCGCGACGTCGAGCTGGCCGGAGAGCTCCGCGATCCAGGCCTTGGCGATGACGCACAGCTTGTAGAGGTCGCGGTCTTTCGGCTCGTGCTTTCGCGCGAGGCGATCGCACGTCGCGTGGGCCTCGTCGAAGCGCCGCGCGAGCAGATGACGGAAGGCCTCGACGAGCTCGAGGGAGAGCGCGGGGCTCTTCGCGAGCTGCGAGTGCTGGAGCGCGAGGAACTCGCCGGCGTGCTTCTCGGGGTCGCGCGCGAGCTGCATGATCGACGCGAGCCTCATCAGCGCGAGCTCGTTGTGGGGGGAGCGCGCGTGGAGCTGCGCCCAGCAGGCGATCGCCTGCGACAGCTCGCCCTTCATGTGCTTGACCTTCGCGACGAGGTTGAGCGCCGTCAGATCGTCGGGGACCTCTTCCAGCCGCGCCTCGACCTCGCGCTCGGCGCCGTCGAGATCGCCGAGCGCCACGAGGACCTTCGCATCGAGCAGCCGCTCGTCGTCGCTCGCTCTCTCGACGGTGCGAGCGTCGTCATGTCGAGCTTCGCGCGCGAGGTCCATGGACGTCATCGATGCAGGATCGTATCCACGGCGGCCTCAGCCACAAGGGCGCGGGCGTCGTCATGTCGAGCTCGTGATGGCCATCTAGTCGCAGAGCCCGACGCGAACGCATTCGGCGCGATCCGCGTCGTTGAACGCGAGCGCCGGCTTCGTCGGGCGCTGCGTGGCGCTCATGACGGCGTCGAGGTCTGCCACATGCTCGAGCCCGAGCACGTGACCGAGCTCGTGCAGGGCGCACGTGTAGAGGGCGGGGCAGTTGTCCGGCACGAGGCGAACCTCGGCGCCGCCGATCTCGTTGACCCTGCCGCCGGCCGCGGGAGGCGCGAGCCACCACTCGGTGCGCTTGATCGACGGCGCCGCAGCGGCAGCGAGCTCCATGTAGTTGTCTTCGTCGTAGTCCCAGACGATGAAGAGACGTGCGCGGCCCGACGTGAGCTCCCACCACGCGACGGAGGCCTGCTCGATGACGCGCCGCTCGGCGTCGCTGAAGCGCGTGTCGCCGTGGAGGAGCCGCTCGACGACCGGACGTCGCGGATCGGCGCGCTCGCTGCCGCGGATGCCGCGCGCCGAGGTCGGGACGCATGCGGCGAGCGAGAGGCACACGGCGATCGCGACGCCGCGCGCGCCATGGGTGATGCTGCTCATGGGTGCTCCACTTCGAGGTGGAGCAAACGTCAGGCCCCGCGATGAAGCCGCGTTTCGCTGTGCCTAGTAGTCGTCGGTGGAGCCGCCGCCGCCGGAGCTGCCGCCGCCGCCGGAGTAACCGGAGCCGCCTCCGCCTCCGCCTCCGCCGCCGCCGCCGCGGCCGAAGAAGATCAGCCAGAACAGGATCTCGCGGAACGTCGGCGAGATCACCGCGAGGACGATCACCGCGATGACGGCGAGGGCGAAGCCGGCGACCTTCAGCCAGTCGAGGAGGGTCTTCGGCCCCTGCGGCGGCGCCGCTTTGCCCGGGTCGCTCGCGCCGCCGGGCGTTCCGCTCACGAGCTCCTGGAGGATCGCGTCGGTGCCCTTGTCGACCGCTTCGTAGTAGCGCGCCTCGCGGAGCAGCGGGTTGATGACCCGCCTGTTGATGTGCGACGAGCCGAGATCCGTGAGCCCGCCGCCGACGCCCTTGCCGGTCTCGATGCGCGTCTTGCGTTCTTGGGGCGCGATCAAGAGGAGGACGCCGTCGGCGCCCTTCGCCGAGCCGGGCTTCCACGCGTTGAACGTCGTGTAGGCGACGTCTTCGGCGCTCTCGCCTTCGAGCGAGGCGGGCAGGAAGACGACGATCGCGAAGCCCGTCTGCTTCCGCGCCGCGTCGAGCTTCTGATCGAGCGAGAGAACCTGGCTCTTGGTGAGGACTCCTGCCGCATCGACGACGTGCCCCTCGAGCGGAGGGGGCTTGAACGCAGCGGAAGTGACGGCCCAGAGCAGGCACGCCACGACGAGAAGAAGAGAGAGGAAGCGGGGCGCGCGAAGAGGCATCCGACGCCTCAATGTAATGCGACGCGAGCGGAGGGCGAGCGCTTTCGAAGCTCGTCCGTTCAGGGCGGCGACTGGCCGTTCGCGTCGGCGGGGTCGTTCGCTTCCGCAGGCTTCGTCGCGCGCGCGCTTCGCACGAAAGGATCGGCGGTCGATGACGGGAGATCCCAGTCCTTGGTGAAGAAGCCGGCCGCGCGGAGCGAGCCGGCGCCGAGCAGGATCTGCCCGCGCGAGGGCGCGACGCGCTCGTCGTAGACGACGAAGTCGGGGAGCAGATCGGGCAGCGACATCGCGCGGAGGGTGCCCGCGACGTCGGCGCCGGCGACGACGACGACGTAGCGATCCGTGCGCGCCGGGTTCGGCCGGATGAACGCCGCGCCGAGCTCGTTGCCGGTGAAGCGCTCGCTCCCGACGGTGACCGCGCCCGTCTCGACGCGCACGGGCAGCGGCGCCGTCGCCTCGAGCGCGGCGAGCACCTTGTTCGTGCGCCCGACGAGGAAGAGCGCGCGCTCGTTGGCGACGGGCTCGCCCTTGGCGAAGAACTCGGTGTCGCTCATCACCGGGTAGGCGACGCTCACGCCGTAGCGGATCCGCGCGAACGCGCGCGCGACCTGCTCGTTGGCCCGAGCCTCGATCGGATCGTCGGCGTACACGAACGTGATGGGCTCGTAGAAGACGTCGCGGATGGGCCCCGTGATCGCGCCGTGCTTGAACGCGCCTGCGTGCGCGATCGATCCCTTGCGCCAGCGCTTCGCGCCCTTCGCGTCGATCTCGCGCGCGACCACGAGGGCTTCGCCTTCGTCGAACGCGAGGCTCTGGCCGTCGATCGTCACCGTCACGGCGCCGTCGTCGAGGAGCGCGGGATCGCGCGCGAACGTGAGCTGCGCGATGCCGCTCGACGTCGCGGTGATCGTGCGGCTCTTGCCGCGCACGTGGGCGCTGATCTCGCCCCACCCCGACTCGGCGGCGAGCTCGTCGACCTTCACCCACGCGCTCTCGTTCCAGCGCGTGCGCGACGTCTTGAAGCGCACGTGCGCGGGGTGGAGATCGAGGCGCCGGTTCATGAGCCACGTGAGGCCCTTGAGCCCCTCGTAGGTCTGCTGCCACACGTTGTGGCCCGCCTCGGGGTGATCGTGCTTCACCGAGAAGCGGAGCTGCTCGTAGCGATCGATGAGGACGCCGCTGTTGGCCTCCGGGAGATCCTTGGTGCCGTGGACGATCCACAGCGGCAAGCGGCCGCCGTTCTCGGCCCAGAAGACGTTCGATCGCTCCTCGGCGAGGTACTTCTCCCAGGGCCGGAGCGAGCGGCCGCTCACGTCGCCGCGGACGAAGAAGCTGTGGTAGCCGCAGAGCGGCGCCGCCCCCGCGAAGACGCCGGGCCGGTGCAGCGGCACCGCGGCCGACCCGATGCCGCCCATCGACGGACCGGTGATCGTCACGCGCGACGGATCGATCGGGTAGGTGCGCATCGCCCACGCGACGGCGCGCATCACGTCGGTCTCCCCGAGCTCGCGATAGAGCGAGTTGCCGTAGCCGAACGGCGTGATCACGAACGCGTCGGCGGGCGGCAGCGAACCGACGTGGCGATCCTCCCACGCCTGGTCGCGCTTCGGATCGTCGCCGCCGAAGAGCCAGCGAAGGACGCCCATCGAATGGCCGTTGAGGCCGTGCAGGCCGACGACGAGCGGGAACTTCCGCGTCGCCGAGGGTTTGTACCAAGGCGGGATGTAGAGCCCGATCTCGGAGAGCTGCTCGTCGATCGGCGAGCGGAGCGCGCGCCGCATCGGACCGGTGCGGCCCTCGTAGGGATCGGCGCCGCGCTCGAGCGCGCTCGCGAGCGCCTCGAGCTCGCGCGCGTCGTCGGCCTGGGCTTCGGCGTCGGCGTCTCCGCGACCGATCTGCGCGACGAGGCGTCGCGTCATGTGGCGCATCGAGTCGAGCGAGCCCTCGAGGAGGAACGGCGCGTCCGCGGGCGCCTTCGCCATCGCGCGCTCCGCGTGGGCGATCGCCTGCTCGGTCGCGGGCCGCGAGACGAACGGCGAGCGCACGACGCGGCCGGCCACCGTCGTCTCGAGCGTCGCCGTGCCCGTCCACGGCGCGATCGCGGGGAGAGACACGACGATCTCGCCCGCGAACGCGGGCGTGATCGGGACGCCGCCCGCCTGCACGTCGAAGAGCGCCTCGCCGCTCGGGCGCGCGAGCCGCGCGCTCACGGGGACGGGCACGCCGCGCGGCGCGCCTTCGGAGAGCTTCACGGTGAGCTTCGGGCGATAGCGCGGCGGGTCGACGGTGCCGTCGAAGCCGCGATCGATCGACACGGCGCTCATCTTCGCGGCGAGCGCGCGCGCGTCGTCGGCGCTCGTGCCCGGCAGGCGCAGGTACGCGCCGCGCGGAGGCGTGAGCGAGGGATCGACGAAGCGCACGCGCAGACCCCACGCGCCGTCGCGCTGGTGGAGCTTGACGACGATCGTGTGATCGCCCGCCGTCAGATCGAGCGGCACGACGTCGTCGTCGTCGCGCACCGGCCGCGGATCGTCGCGCGTGAGGACGACCTTTCCGTCGACGGTCACCTTCACGCCGTCGTCGACGCCGAGCAGCAAGAAGAAGCGGCCCGCGCGCTCGACGTGGAGGACGCCGGTCGCGTACGCGATCTGCTCCGCGCCGGAGCCTTCGAGCGCGGTCTTGAGATCGATCGCGCCGTCGTTGCTCGACGCGATTGCCCAGCGCGCCGCGGGCTTCTTCTTCGGCGGGCCGAGGTCGCGCTCGCGCCCGAGCGTGGCGCCGAGCGCGGCCGACGCGATCGACGCCTCGTCGACGCCGGCAGGGGCGACGTCGAGCGCGGGCTTGCCCGCCTTGAACGGACCGGCGAGCAGCCACGCGCCGAGCACGCCGCGGCTCGAGGGCGCGAGTCGAACGTCGGTCGCCGGTGCGAGCGCTTCGGCGTCGAGCCGCGCGATCTCCGCGGCCTCGGCGCGCGCGGCGGGATCGATCGCCGGAGGCGCCGCGGTCGCCGCGGACGGCGGGGGAGGCGACGGCGTCGCCGGCGCGACGGAGGGCGTCGCCATCGCGGCGACGAGCGCCGCGACGAGGGAGGCGAGCGGGAGCCTTCGTGCCTTGGTCACATCAGCACCGAACGGAGGCGGCGACGCTACCACGCGATCGCCGCGAGCGGACCCATCCCCAGCCACGGCAGAGCCTCCGAGTGAGGAACGCCCCGGGCGGAGGACCGCTTCCGAGCGGTCGCGCTGACCTCGCTTCCGAGCTTAGTCGGTGAGCCCGTGCGCGAGCGTGCGGGCGTCGTCCTTGAAGAGGATCTCGACCTTCTTGCCCTCGAGCAAGCGCGTCACGACGCCGTCGCCGAACTTCGAATGACGGATGAGATCGCCCTCGTTGAACGTCTCGTGGACCCGATACTGACGGAAGTCGTGGACGCCCTTGCCGGCGATCGCCTTCTCCCACGTCCGCTCGCGGTCCATGACCGCCTGCTGCGCCTTGGTCGGACCCCGCACCGACCGCGGTCCCGACGACGTCGACCCGGCGCTCGAGCGCGCCCCGGTCGACGGAGCCTTCTCACCGGGCGCGCGTGCCCTGAAGTTGTGATGCGACCCGCACGTCGAGCACTCGACGCGCACCGGTTGCGCTCCGACCATCGCGATGACGCGATGATTCAGCACCAGCTTGCACTTCGTGCACCAGCTGTCGACTTCACCCCCCGCGCGAAGCGGTTTAATCATTCGCGCAGCCTATCAGGGATCACGCGCGAGATCGCCGTCGCTTCTCGTTTCTTCCGAGGAAGTCACGACGGACGTGCACGGCCGTCTTCACCTCGGGCTTGGGCAGCGCGCTGCGGGCCTCGCCTTCGCCGTCGGCTTCTGCTTCTTCGCGCTCGTCGCGCGAGGCGGGCTCGCCCTCGCCGTCGTCTTTGCCGTCCTTGCCGTCCTTGCGCGGACCGTCGTTCGGCGTGAAGCGAATCGTCGTGTTCACCTCGAACTGCACCGTCGTCAGGATCTTGGTGAGCTCGCCGGAGAAGTTCGTGTGCTCGAGAAAATCGCGCATCTCTTTCGCCACGACACGGAAGAGGCCGTTCTTCGTCTCGTCGATCTGCTGGAGGAGATAGTGAGCGATCTCCTTCGGCAGCTTCATGTCCTGCGCGAACTGCTTCAGGTTGTCGGGCGACTCGCGCGCCTTCTCGACGCCGATCTCGACGACGCGCTTGAGCACCTCGGGGATCACGCTCTCGAGCCGGCTCCGGAAGCGCTCGCGCGCCGTGCCCTCGCGTTCGTTCGGGGAGGCGGGCGGCTCCGAGCCGTGCTCCCTCGCGGCTGAAGGCTCCTCGGGCGGATCCTGATCGCTCATCGCGATCTCTCGATAGCGCTGGGCGTAGAGCGCGTCAACGCGGCGCGTCAGGCCGCCGCTGTGAGGATGCGGCTGATCCCCTGGGCGGCGTCGTCGAGATCGCGAGTGACACCCTCGCCGGCCTCGCGGCCCTGCCCGCGGCGATGCCGGCGCGCGCAGAGCAGCACTTCCTGACCGCCGACGGAGAGGGCGCGGATCTCGACGTCTTTGCGCAGCGATTCGACGCGCGAGGTGACCGCGTCGGTCATCGTGCCCCAGGCGCCCTCGGCGAGGAGCGGAGCGTAGGCTGCGAGCTCTTCGCAGACCGGCCAGGATCCCGCGCCTGCGACGACCACGCCCGACGCGTCGGCCACGACGATCGCGTCGAGCTCGCCTCGCGATCGTGTCTCGGTCAGCTGGTAGTGGAGGGCGACCAGCGGATCGGCGCTTCGCCGGCGGCGGCGTTCGGCGTCCTGTTTCATGCGCGAAATTGTCCCTTGCGGCTCCCGCGCGGGCCAACTTCGAGTCCGCGGGCCGCCCCGATCGGCGCTTCGCGGAGGCCGCGGGGCGTGCGAGACTAGTCGACGCGTGTACCTCGTCGTCCCTCCCGGCGGCTGTTTTCCCGAGCCGCGCCGCATCGAGCTCGGGCCAGGGCCGCTCACCATCGGCCGCGCGCAGAGCTGTGACATCCAGGTCGATGTCCCCGGCGTCGATCAGGAGCACGCGAAGATCAGCGAGGTCGCGCTCGTCGCGATCGGGGCCGACTGCGCCGTCGGCGACGTCCCTCTCGATCCGGGCTCGCGCCGCCTCGTCATGCCGGGCGACGAGATCCAGATCGGGAGCGTGGTCGTGGCCCTCGAAGGCCACGATCCGAGCATGGTCCCGCCGTCGCCCGACGGCCCGCCCGTCGCGCACGCGGCGCCGCGGGTCCGCGTCGTCGAGGGCGCCAACTTCGGCGACGAGCTCGTGCTCGTGCAAGAAGGTCGCGAATACGTGCTCGGGCGCGGGCCCAAGTGCGATCTCATCCTCGACGATCGCGAGGTCTCGCGCGAGCACGTGAAGCTGATGCGCCGCGCGTACGTGATTTACGTCCAGGATCTCTCGTCGACGCGCGGCTCGTGGCTCGGTCGCTCCGCGGTCTACTCGGGATCGTCGATCGAGTGGTCGCGTCCACGGATGTTGCGCGTCGGGGCGACCGTCCTCTCGCTCGAGCTGCCCGAGGCGATCCGGCGCGCTGCGCCGGGCGCGCAAGCGAGCGCGCCGATGACGCCGCCGCCGCGCGCGCGCGACGGAAGCGGCGCGCTCCTCTCGACGCCGTCGGCGCCGAACGTCGCTCGAGGCAACGACAACCGCACGCCGGCGCCGTCGTCGCCGCCGATCGGCAGCCACGCCGCAGCCGCCGTCGCCGCGGCCGACGCGCAGGTGCGCCGGCTCGGCCCTCTCAACTACGATCCGACGCCGCCGCCGATGCACGTACCGACGACGCCGTCGGCGCCGCCCGTCGCTCCGCGCGCGGGCGCCGGCTCCGCCCGCGCGCTCGGACCGCTGCCGGTGCCCAGCACCGCGCGCAAGGCGTGGAAGAAGTCGGGGCCCACGATCGGCAAGGTCTCGGGGTTGCTGCTTCTCGCCCTCGCCGGCCTCGCGATCCTGGGGGCGCTTTTCGTCGTCTTTTCGCTGCTCGAGTAGCTCAGGCCTCACCCCGCGGGCGTTCCGGGTTGCCCGAAAGCGAGGCTCGGAGTACGCACCCGCGCATGAGCTTCGGTAGCTTCGCGACGGGCGACCTCGTCCAGATCGAGACGGACGCGATCCGCGCGATCGCGCGCGTGCGCGAGTCGGCCGGCGGCCGCCTCCACATCGCCCTCGAGACGGGCGAGTATCTCCCTTGGGTCGACGAGGTCCGCATTCGTCACTTCGGCGACGGTCCGGAGCGATCGCTCGTGGCGAAGATGCTGCACGGAGGCACGACGACGGCGCTCTTGCAGATCGTCACGGATCTCGAGCTCCCGATGATCCCGCCGCCCGCGTCGACGCCGCGCGCGCTGTTCGACACGATCCCCGATCTCTGAACGGCGCGATCGCGCGCCTACTTCTTCGAGCGCGCCTTGAGCTTCTGGAAGTAGCGCCGGCCGATGCCCGAGGCGGCCGCGGCGCGCGCCACGTCGCCGTCGTGCATCGCGAGCAGGCGCGCGACGTAGCGCTGCTCGAACTCGTCGAGGATCCGATCGCGCGCTTGGGGGAAGGGGAGGGCGGGATCGACGAAGCGATCGATCGCGTCCGCTTGCGCCCCGCGCTCGATCGGAGCCGAGGGCTCGAGGTCGGCGAGCTCGCCGAGCGCGAGCCGCCTCGCGATCGTGTTCCGGAGCTCGCGCACGTTGCCCGGCCAGCCGTAGTCTTCCCACTTCTGCATCAGCTCGCGGGGGATCGCCCGCGGATCGCCGCCCATCTCCTGCCAGAAGTGGGTCGCGAGAACGCTCACGTCTCCGATGCGGTTGCGCAGCGCCGGCAGCTCGATGCGCGCGACCGCGAGCCGGTGGAACAGATCGTCGCGGAAGCGCCCCGCTTGCACCTCGCGATCGAGATCGCGCCGCGTCGCCGCGAGGACGCGCACGTCGACGCGGATCCACTTGTCGCCCCCGACGCGGCGGATCTCGGAGCGCTCGATCGCGCGGAGCAGCCTGGGCTGGAGCGCGGGATCGAGATCGCCGACCTCGTCGATGAGGAGCGTCCCGCCGTGGGCCTGCTCGAAGACGCCTTTGCGCTCGTGGAGCGCCCCGGCGAACGCGCCTTGCTCGTGGCCGAAGAGCTCGGCCTCGACGAGGCTCGGCGGCACGGCAGTGCAGTCGAACACCACGAAGGGCCCCGCCGCCCGCGGGCCCGTCTCGTGGATCGACTCGGCGAGCGCTTCTTTGCCCGTGCCCGTCTCGCCTTCGATGACGACCGGCACGGTCGTCTGCGCGAGGCGCGTGGTGAGCGGATAGAGACGGCGCATCTCCCGGCTCGCCCCCACCACGCGGCCGAACGCGGATCCGGGCGGTACGCTCACCGTGCTCTCGCCGAGGCTCTCGGTCTCGACCTGGAACATCGTCGACCCGACGCGGAGGAACTCGCCGCCTTGGAGCTCGGCCTCGACGATCTTCACGCGATCGACGAACGTGCCGTTGGTCGACGTGAGATCGATGACCTTGAGCGCGCCCCCGACGCGCTCGAGCGCGCAGTGCCGGCGCGAGACCTCGTTGTCGGTGAGGCGGATCTCGCACGCGGGGCTCGTGCCGACGAGCGTGCGCGTCGGCGCCGACGCGTCGAGGCGGAACGACTGGCCGCGCTCGGGGCCCTCGGTGACGGTGAGGACGAAGAGGGCCTCGGCGTGCGCCTTGAGCGCGTTGCGCGGCTGCACCGCCGTCGCGAGGATGTCGCGCTCGCTGTCCCGCATCTCGCGACCCTGACGATAGCGCGCTCACCCGAGCGAGTCACGGCGAGCGCGTGAGCACGAAGATCGCGATCGCGAGCGAGAGCAAGAGGGGCACGAGGAGCGCGATGAGCGGCTTGTGCGAGCGCCGGCGCCGGCGCGCCTTCCGGCGAACGGGCGGCCCGGCCGCGGAGGCGGGGACGACGGGCACCTCGACGCGCTCGTCGATCTCGCCCGCGGGCACCTTCGCGAGCTCCGCGCCGGCGCGCACGCGGCGGAGCATCTCTTCTTTCTCCGCGATCCGATCGGGGAACCACCGGCGCATGCGCTCGGCGAGCGCTTGGGTCGGCGAGGCGACCTCGCGCGCGACGTCGAGCAGCGCGGCGCGCATCTCCGCGGCCGTGGCGTAGCGGTCTTCGGGCCTCTTCGCGAGCGC
The DNA here is from genome assembly GCA_019637175.1 of Labilithrix sp. Classification (GTDB taxonomy): domain Bacteria; phylum Myxococcota_A; class Polyangia; order Polyangiales; family Polyangiaceae; genus Labilithrix. The sequence continues at coordinate 20,701 of JAHBWD010000058.1, forward strand.
CTTCATGCACACGGCCTCGAGCCCGCGAGGGAAGCCGTCGACGAGGCGCGACGGCGGGAGGATCGGCTCGCGGCAGATGGCGTCGATCGTGTGCCCGGGGCTCGCGCGCTTGAACAGGCGCCGCCCGGTGCCGAGCTCGTAGAGCACGACGCCCATCGCGAAGATGTCGCTGCGACGATCGAGCCGCTCGCCGCGCGCGTGCTCGGGCGACATGTATTCGAGCTTGCCCTTCACGTCGCCCGTCGCGGTCTTCGCCACGCGCTCGGCCATGATCGCGACCCCGAAGTCGAGCAGCTTCACGTGCCCGTCGTACGCGACGAAGAGGTTCTGCGGAGAGACGTCGCGGTGCACGAGGTTCTGGCTCCGCCCGTCGTCGGTCACGAGCTCGTGGGCCGCGTGCAGCCCCGCGCAGGCCTCGGCGACGATCCAGGCGACGAGCCCGGCGCCGAGCTTCTCGTTCGCGGCGACCGAGCGCTTGAGGACGCTCGCGAGGTTCTCGCCCGCGACGTACTCGAGCACGAGGAAGAGCCTCCCTTCGTCTTCGCCGAGCTCCTCGACCTGGACGACGTTGGGGTGTCGTATTCGGGCGATCGCGCGGGCCTCGTCGAGGAACATCGCGACGAACGACGCGGTGCTCGCGTACTGCGGCAGGATCTGCTTGATGACGACCGCGCGAGGGGCGCTCGCCGGCCCGGCGCCCCGGGCGAGGAGGATCTCCGCCATGCCGCCGGTCGCGAGCTGCCCGAGGATCTCGAAGTGTCCGACGCGCTTCGGAAGCACCGGCTCCCAGCCTAGCACCCGGTCACCCTCGAGCTCCTGCCTCCCGCGACGGGGCGGGTCGTGGGTTGAAGCGGGCCTCTCGCCGTGGCAAGTGAAAAAGGCCATGTGCACTTGCCACAGCGAGATCTACGCCAAGCGCCGTCGTGCCTTCGTCTCTGCGGTCGCGGCCAAGGGCGCGCCAGACGACTTCGTCTGCGTCTTCCCGGCGGCGCCCGTGTTCACGCGGAACAACGACGTCGAGCACGAGTACCGGCAAGACTCCGACCTCTTCTACATGTCGGGCTTCGCCGAGCCCGGCACGGTGCTCGTCGTGACGGAGAAGACGACGATGTTCGTCCGCCCGCGCGATCCCGAGCGCGAGATCTGGGACGGCCCGCGCTGGGGCGTCGACGGCGCGAAGGAGCACTTCGGGGCCGACGAGGCGCACACGATCGACAAGCTCGCCGAGGAGCTGCCCAAGCTGTTCCAGAACAAGAAGCGCCTCTACTACCGCCTCGGCGTCAATCGCGCGATGGACGACAAGATCCTCGAGGCGATCGACAAGACGCGCGCGCGCGCGAAGCTCGGCATCTCGTGGCCGGTCGAGATCATCGATCCCGGCACGATCCTCCACGAGATGCGCCTCTTCAAGTCGAAAGACGACCTCGACGCCATGCGCAAGGCCGCGGAGATCACCGCGGAGGCGCACGTGCGCGCCATGGCCGAGACGAAGGCGGGCATGCACGAGTTCCAGGTCGAGGCGTTGATCCTGGAGACGTTCCGCGCCCACGGCTCCGAGCGCCCGGCGTACGGGAGCATCGTCGGGTCGGGCCCCAACGCGACCATCCTGCACTACCGCCAGAACAACAAGAAGATGGAGAAGGGCGAGCTCCTCCTCATCGACGCGGGCTGCGAGTACGACTACTACGCGGCCGACGTGACGCGGACGTTCCCGGTCGGCGCGGGCTTCTCGAAGGAGCAGCAGGCGATCTACGAGCTCGTCCTCGACGCCCAGGAGGCGGGCATCGCCAAGACGGTGAAGGGCTCGAGCCTCGAGCAGATCCACGCCACGTGCGTCGACGTGATCACGCGCGGCCTCGTGAAGCTCGGCCTCCTCCAGGGCGACGTCGAGCAGCTCGTGAAAGACGAGGCGTACAAGCCTTTCTTCATGCACAAGACGAGTCACTGGCTCGGCATGGACGTGCACGACGTCGGCAACTACTACGTCGGCGGCAAGGCGCGTGCGCTCGAGCCGGGCATGGTGCTCACGGTGGAGCCCGGCATCTACATCGGCAAGGACTACGACAAGGTCCCGCCGGAGTGGCGCGGCATCGGCGTCCGCATCGAAGACGACATCCTCGTGACCGACGCGGCGCCCGACAACCTCACGCAGGCGATTCCGAAGACGGTCGCGGATCTTCAGCGGGCGTCGGCGGCGTAGCCGCGATCGCTTCGTTCGTTTCGTTCGCCGCGATCTCGGCCTCGGCGCGCTTTCGCCGCTCGTCGCGTCGTCGCGCGACGCCGTAAGCGGCGAATCCCATCACGAAGCCGATCGCGCCGCCGACGGGCACCGTCCCGATGCACCAGTCGAGGAGCAGCGCGCCGGCCTGATCGAGCGCGTTGTGCCGGTCGAGCTCGATGTCGAGCCAGGTCCCGGTCCGGATGAGGTGCGCCACCTGGACCTCGGCCACCGCGATGAACGGCAGCATGATCATGTTCGAGATCCGCGAGCCGAGCCACGCGAAGAGACGGTTCTTCTTGAAGATCGTGGCGAGCCCCATCGCGAGCGGCCCGTGGACGCCGATCGCGGGCGTGCACCCGGCGAAGGCCCCGATGCCCACGGCCCAGCCGATCTCACGAGGCGAGGCGCGCTCGGACTTCGCGAGCTTCCAGATGTGCTTGATGCGTTGCCAGAGGCGGCGGAGCACGGAACCGTCGAGGTTAGCACTCGAGCGGGCGCCGCGGTCGCGGCGTCAAAGTCGTCCGCCCGCGCCGCCCACGTTACAATCCACCGCGGTGTCGCTCCCTCTGTCCGCGCTCAAACGCGATTTTCTCGTGCACCTCGCCGAAGAGCGTCACGCCTCGCCCCACACCGTCTCCGCGTACGGCCGCGACCTCGACGCGCTCCTCGCGTTCGTCGCCGCGCGGGCCGACGCCCGGCCGGCGTCGCGATCGCGCGCGCGCGACGCCTCCGCGGCCGCCGCGCTCGATCTCTACGTGCTGCGCGCGTGGCTCGGCGAGCTCGCGCGGACGTGCAAGCCGACCTCGGTCGCGCGCAAGATCGCGAGCGTGCGCTCGTTCGGGCGTTGGCTCAAGCGGCACGGCCACGCGCGCGTGAATCCCGCCGAGCAGCTCGCGAGCCCGAAGGTTCGCCGCGAGCTCCCGACGTTCCTCTCGGCGGAAGACGCGGCGTCGGTCGTCGAGTCTCCCTCGAGCGCCGCCGTGCACCCCGCGGTCGCGCTGCGCGATCGCGCGCTGCTCGAGCTGCTCTACGCCGGCGGTCTCCGCGTCTCCGAGGCCTCCGGGCTCGACCTCGATCAGCTCGAGCTCGGCGAGCGGACGGCGCGCGTCCTCGGCAAGGGACGCAAAGAGCGCGTCGTGCCGCTCGGCCGCGCCGCGACGGCCGCGCTCGCGGCGTGGATCGCCGCGCGTGATGCGCTCGCCCATCCCAGAACGCGGCAGCTCGATCCGCGCGCGGTCTTCGTCTCGACGCGAGGCCGTCGCCTCGGACCGCGCGCGATCCAGCTGCTCGTCCGTCGCTACGGCCTCGAGGGCGCGGGGCGCGCCGATCTCCATCCGCACGCGCTGCGGCACACCTGCGCCACCCACCTCCTCGACGGCGGCGCCGATCTCCGGGCCATCCAGGAGGTGTTGGGCCACTCGTCGCTCTCGACCACGCAGCGCTACACGCACGTGTCCGTCGCCCACCTCCTCACCGTCTACGATTCGGCGCATCCTCTCGCGAAGAGGAAGCGGGTCGAGTAGAACCACCGGCGTGTTTCGCGCGTTGCTCCGCCTCGTGCTCGCCGTCACCGGCGCCTCCGCCGCGGCGATCCTCGTGGCGTTGCTCGAAGCGCGCGCCGCCGCCGCAGCGATCGTGGAGTCGGGATCGCCCGAAGCGCCGTCGCTCGGCAGCCTCGTGCTCGCCGATCTCGGCGTGCTCTTTCCGATCGTGCTCGCCGTCGCGGCCGCCGTCGCGACCGCCGATCTCGTCCTCGAGCCCGGCGATCCGAAGAGCCCCGCGGCGCACCTCGCCGAGCTGCGCGCCGGACCCGTCGTCACGCGGCTTCGGACGGCGTCGATCGCGCCTCTCGCGGTGTTCGCGGTCTCGGGCTGGTCGCTCGGCTCGGCGCACCTCGCGCGCAGCGCGCTCGCCGCGGGCAAGCCACCCGAGGCGGGGCTCAGCGTGGGGATCGGCTCGGTCGCGCTGCTGCTCGCGGTCGTCTCGGTCGCGATCTCCCTCGTCCCGGTCACGCGACGCGTGCTCGCGGCGTCGAGCGAGACGGTCCCTCGATTGCTCGATCCGATCCTGACGGGCGGCGTCGCGGCCGGCATCGTCTTTCTCCTCTTCTGCATCGGGATCGCCACGGGCGACACCGCCGGCGAAGGCGGGGTGCTCGGCATCTTCGGCGTCCTCAAGCGCGAGGAGCTCGATCTTCGTCCGGTCGCCAACGCCGCGCTCCTCGCCGCGGGCGCGTACGTCGTGCCCATCGCGTTCGGCCGGGGGAAGGTCGGCGAAGCCGAGCGGCTGCCGCTTGGCGCCGCGGGCGTCGGGATCCTGCTCACGTCGATCCTCGCGATCCTGTGCGTGCGCGACGCGAGCGCGCTCGGCGACGACCCGCTCGTCGCGCGAGGCCTCGAGCGCCACGCGCCGCTCGGGAAGATCTCGCTCGCCGTTCTCCGCAAGGCGACCGACGGCGACAAAGACGGCTACTCCGCGCGCTTCGGCGGCGGCGACTGCAACGACGCCGATCCGACCGTCAACCCGGGCGCGCTCGACGTCCCCGGCAACGGGGTCGACGAAGACTGCTCCGGCGCCGACACGCCCGCGCCGGCCGCGCCCGTCCACGTCGCCGCGCCCACGCCGGTGAAGAAGACGCGACGCACGTACAACGTGATCCTCTTCACCGTCGACACGCTGCGCATCGATCTCGGCTTCCTCGGATACCCGAAGCCGGTCTCGCCCAACCTCGACAAGCTCGCCGAGCGATCGACCGTCTTCGAGCGCGCCTACTCGATGGCGTCGTACACCGGCAAGAGCGTCGGCCCGATGATGATCGGCAAGTACCCGAGCGAGACGTTGCGTGACTTCAGCCACTTCAACACGTACGCCCCGCGCAACGAGTTCGTCGCCGAGCGCGTGCGGGACACGGTGCACGCGCGCACGTTCGCCGCGCACTGCCACTGGTACTTCCGCCTCCCGACCGGGCTGAACCAAGGCTTCGACGTCTGGGACACGTCGGCGATCCCGCCGGGCATGGGCGACAACGACAACAGCATCACGAGCGACCGCATGAGCAACATCGCGCTCAAGCTGCTCGGCAACCCGGAGAACGTGACGCCGGGCGTGCCGGGCGCGATCGCCGCCGACGCCGACGGCGGCGCGCCCGACGCCGAGGCCGACGGCGCGGCGCCGGAGCCGCCCAAGGAGACGCCCGCGGAGCCGGGCAAGGCGCGCCGCTTCTTCGGCTGGTTCCACTTCTTCGATCCGCACGCCCAGTACGTCCCTCACGCGGGAGCGCCCGACTTCTCCGGCGGCCCGCTGCCCGCGAAGGCGCTCTACGATCAGGAGGTCTGGTTCACCGACCTGCACATCGGTCGCGTGCTCGACTACATCGCGAGCCAGCCCTGGGCCGAGGACACGGCGATCATCATCACCGCCGATCACGGCGAGGCCTTCGCCGATCACGGCATGAGCTGGCACGGCTCGGAGATCTGGGAGTCGCTCGTCCGCGTTCCGCTCGTCGTCTACGTCCCCGGCGAGAAGCCGCGCCGCGTCTCCGCGAAGCGCTCGCACATCGACGTCGCGCCGACGATCGTCGATCTCATGGGCGCGACCGCGGAGGAGGGCGAGCTTCGCGGCGAGAGCCTGCTCGACGACGTGATGCTCGCGCCGGGCAAAGAGCACGAGGAGCGCGACGTCCTCGTCGACATGCCGGCCGGTCCCTACAACGGCATCCGGCGCGCGCTCATCACCGGCCCGAGCCCGGGCATGAAGTTGATCCACTCCGGCGGAAGCAGCTACGCGCTGTTCGATCTCGCCGCCGATCCGGCGGAGAAGCGCGATCTCTCCTCCGACAAGGAGAAGCTCGCGCCGATCATGCAGCAGCTCCAGACGATCCGCGCGGGGCTCAAGGAGATCGAGGTCAGGCCGCAGTGAGGATCATGCGGACGACGTCGTGGAGCGATCCGACGACGGCGTCGGGCCCGCTCGCGACGACGCTCGCGTGCTCGGCGATCCCCGGCACGGCCACGGTGAAGCACCCTGCGGCCCTTCCCGCGCCGACGTCTTGCGCGCCGTCGCCGATCATCCACGCGTCGCCGGGCGCGACCGCGAGGCGCTCGAGCACGTGGAGCACGCCTGCGGGGGAAGGCTTGAGCGGACCGTCGCCGCCGCCGAAGACGACCGCGAACGCGCCGCGGACGCCGAGCGCGTCGAGCACGGCCTCGGCGATGTCGCGCGGCTTGTTGGTCACGATCGCGGCCGAGATCCCGCTGGCGAGCACCTCGCTCGCGCCGGGCAGGAGCGTCGTGTGCACCGCGGGGCGCTCGAGGTAGCGAGCCTGGAAGGTCGCGAGCACGCGATCGACGTCGCCGTCCGCGCCCGAGGCGGCGAGGGCCCGCGCGACCAGCGCGCGGGCGCCGTCGCCGATCATCGTGAAGATGCGTTCGACGGGGAGGGGAGGGGCGCCGTGCTCGCGGAGGGCGACGTTGCACGCCGCGGCGATGTCGGCCTTCGAATCGACGAGCGTCCCGTCGAGATCGAAGACGAGAGCTCTCGGACGCCTCACGCCGCGCGAGTGTACTCCGCGACGTCGCTCCTTTCGAGGAGCGTGCGGAGGCGCGTGCGCGCCCGATGCAGGCGCGACCGGACGGCGCTCTCGGTGATGTCGAGCCGATCGGCGATCTCCTGGAGCCCGAGGTCCATGTGATAGTGCGCGACCACGACGTCGCGGTAGTCGGCGGGCAGCTCCTCGAGGGCGTCGCGCACGCGGGCGTCGCGCTCGCGCAGCTCCGCCGACACGTCGATCTGGATCTCGTTGTCGTTGCTCGACGGCAGCGTCGCGAGCTCCTCCCAGTCGAGGCCCTCGACGACGCGCGCGCGATGGCGGCGCCGCGAGCGCATGAGCATGAGCGCTTCGTTCGCGGTCACGCGGAAGAGCCACGTCGAGAAGCTCGACTCCGCGCGGAACGATCCGAGGCGCCGGACGATCTGCATCAGCGTGGCCTGGAGCGCGTCGCGGCGATCTTCGTCGCTCACGGGATAGCGAAGGAGCTGGCGCTCCACGTGCGGCTTGATCGTCCGCAGCAGCGTGTCGAGCGCGGAGGCATCGCCGGCGACGGCTTGGTCGAGGGTGCTCTTTTCGATCGCGAAGGCCATGGGGTCCGTTCCTTCTTGTTCCGATGCGGGACGAAGCGGCCTCCTGCGACCGTCGTGCCGACGAGCCCTCCGCGGACAAACCGACGATCTTCGGGGAGATCCTCGTGGTGCTCCCGATCGTCGACCTGTAGCCCTTCCCGACAGGTGGAAGGCGCCAAGACATCTCCCGCCGGCGACGCGCCGCCGCCGCGCCGGGGGGTGGATCACCGGAGAAGGTTGATAACGAACGCCTTCCGCGACCACCGCCCCACACCGCGCGCCGCGCGGAGACCGTGCGACGATGTGAGACGTCGACTTTGTTTCGATCTTACGGCGGTTTCGCGCTTGGTAACGGACGTTCGGGGGAGCTACGCTTCGACTTGATGGCGGCGAAGCTCGCCCGATCGCAGCGCACCAACGCGCGTGAGCCCGCGAGCGGGGGAGGCCTGCTCAAGGTCGGCGATTTGCTCGCGGGCAAATACCGGGTCGAGCGCATCCTCGGCGAAGGCGGGATGGGCGTCGTCGTCGCCGCGCATCACGAGCTGCTCGACCAGCACGTCGCGGTGAAGCTGCTCTATCAAGACATCGCCGATCGCGAGGCGCAGTCTCGTCTTTTGCTCGAGGCGCGGTCGTGCGCGAAGCTCCAGTCGGAGCACGTGGCGCGCGTCGTCGACGTCGACACCGGCGCCGACGGCCTCCCCTTCATCGTGATGGAGCTCCTCGAGGGCGCCGATCTCTGCCAGATCGCCGACGCTCGAGGCGCGCTGCCCCGCTGGCTCGTCGTCGACTACGTGCTCCAGGCGCTCGAGGGTCTCGCGCACGCGCACGCGCGCGGCATCGTGCACCGCGATCTCAAGCCGTCGAACCTGTTCCTCGCGAACAAAACCGACGGGACGCAGATCATCAAGATCCTCGACTTCGGCATCTCGAAGTCGATCGAGCCCGGCGTCGACGGGTCGGGCGAGCGCAAGCGCGCGATGCAGCTCACGGGCGGGCGCGCGGTGCTCGGCTCGCCGCCGTACATGTCTCCCGAGCAGGTGCGCAGCCCGAAGAGCGTCGATCACCGGACGGATCTCTGGTCGCTCGGCGTCGTGATGTACGAGCTGCTCACCAACTCCATGCCCTTCGGCGGCGAGGAGATCCAGGAGACGTTCGCGCAGATCCTCGAGAAGGAGCCGCAGCCGATCCGGCACCTCGTCAACGGCGTGCCCGAAGGCCTCGAGCGCGTCGTGATGCGCTGCATGGCGAAGAACCGCGACGAGCGCTTCGCCGACGTCGGCGAGCTCGCGCGCGCGCTCGTTCCGTACGGATCCGGCACGTGGATGCAGTCGGCCGATCGCGTCGTCGCGACGCTCACGCGCGGGCTCGAGGAGGCCTCTGCGGCTTCGCGCGATCCGAAGCGCTCGGGCAAGGTCGATCGGCTCTCGATCCCCTCGGCGCCTGGCCGGCGGCTCGACTCGATGCAGCCCGAGCTCAACGGAACGGCGAGCACGGTCCACAAGAGCTTCACGCTCTTCGAGTCGCGCAAGCGGAGCATCCTCGCGGTCGCGGCGGTGATCGGCGCGGCCGGCATCGTGCTCATCGCCGGCACGTGGTTCCAGCACTCGCGGCAGGAAGCGGCGGCGAGCGCGGCGGAGACGCCGATCGCTCCGGCCGAGCCTCCGCCGGAAGCGAGCGGCGTTCCGATCGGCGTCGGCGCGCCCACGGGGCTCGTCACCGCGCCGGTGCACATGGCGGCGCCGGAGAGCGAGAACCCGCCGACCGCGCCGGTCAACAGCGGGATCGCGATGCCCGCGCCGACGTTGCTCGGCGCGTCGCCGCCGTCGCCCGGCCCCGCGGCCGGCGCCGTCACCGCGCGCAAGCCCCCTTCGCCTCCGCCGGTGAAGAGCCCGCCGCCGCCGCCGCCGACGGCGCGCACCAAGCCGGCTCCGCCGACGACCAACAAACCCGTGCTTCCTCCAGGGCTGCCTCGCGAGCGCAACTGATGCCTCGACTCAAGACTGCGATCGGCGTCGCCGCCGTCGCTTTCGTCTCCCTCGGAAGCAGCTACGCGACGGCGCAAGACAGCGATGCGGACGCCGAGCGTCTCTTCCGCGAAGGACAGCGCTTGCTCGAAGAGCGGCGCTTCGGCGAGGCGTGCCCGAAGTTCGAGCAGGCCTACCGCAAGGATCGGCAGCTCGGCACGCTCATCAACCTCGCGTTCTGCCACAAGGAGCAAGGCGCGATCTGGTACGCGTGGCTCGAGTTCAAGGAGGCCGAGGTCCGCGCGACCGAGCTCAATCGCCCCGACCGCCGCGAGTTCGCGCGGCAGCGGCTCCTCGAGCTCGAGAAGCAGCTCCCCAAGGTCGTCATCGACAACCCGCGCAAGATGCCCCTCACCGAGGTGCTCGTCGAAGAGAAGAAGGTCCCCGAGGCCGAGCGCGGCGCCGTGTTCGCGGCCGAAGAAGGGCGTCGCAAGTTCACCTTCCGCGCGAAGGGCAAGAAGCAGGCGACCGTGATGGTCACGGTCGCGCGCGGAGAGCGCGCGCAGCACGTCGTCGCGCCCGAGATGGAGGACGCGAGCGGCGACGATCTTCCGCCGGCAGCCTCCGCGCCCCTCGATCCGCCGCGCAAGGTCGACAGCGGGAGCGAGGCGCCCGCGGGAGACGGCACGCAGCGGACGCTCGGGTGGACCGCGATCGCCGTCGGCGGCGTCGCCGGCGCGGTCGGCGCGGTGACGGGCATCATGACGTTCACCAACGGATGCGCGAACACCCAAGAGCCGCCGCAGTGCACCGACGCGGTGCGGAGCTCGGGCGACACGACGGGCGCGATTTCGACCGTGTCGTTCATCGTCGCGGGCGTCGCGATCGCCTCCGGCATCGTCCTCCTCGTGACCGCGCCTCCGGCGTCGACCGCGTCGAGCGCGAAGAGGTCGCCGCGCCTGGGCTTCGGCGTGACGGGGCTCTCGGGCACGTTTTAGGGCGCGGTCTCGGCGCGGACGTTGACCCCGGCGTTTGCGCGTGCGACTCGTGTCGCCGTGGACGACACGCGGCCGCGCTCGCTCGAGCACCCGCTCCCCGCGGGCATGCGCGATCTCCTCCCCGAGGAGGCCGCGAGCCGGCGCGCGCTCTCGCGTTCGATCCTCGCGCGCTTCGCCGCGTTCGGCTTCCGCCTCGTGACGCCGCCGGCGTTCGAGCTCGCCGACGTGGTCGAGCGCGGCCTCGGCGCGCACGCGCTCGCCGACGTGCTCCGCTTCATCGAGCCCGAGTCGGGCGAGGTGGCGGTGCTACGCCCCGACATGACGCCGCAGATCGCGCGCATCGTCGCGACGCGCCTTCGCGATCATCCTCCGCCGTATCGCATCGCGTACGAAGGCACCGTGGTGCGGCGGCGCGCCGGCCGCGCGAAGAAGCACCGGCAGATCCCGCAGGTCGGCGTCGAGCTGTGCGGCGTGCCCGACGGCGGCGCGGATCTCGAGCTGCTCGAGGTCGCCGCCGACGCGCTCCGCTCGGTGGGCCTCGCGCGCTTCACGATCGACGTCTCCGACGCCGGCATCGTGCGCGAGCTCGTCACCGGCGCGAACGTGACCGACGCGCGCGCCGAAGCGCTCACGTCGGCGCTCGCGAAGAAAGACGAGGCCCGCCTCGCCGAGGCCGCGCGAGGTTTGGCTTTCGAACGCGAGCTCTGCGCGCTCCCCCGGCTGCACGGCGGGCGCGACGCGCTCGCGTCCGCCGTCGCGATCCTCGCCGCTTCGCCCGCGGGGCCGGCGGCGCGGCGCCTCCTCGATCTGTTCGACGCCGCGGCCCTTCGCGGTCTCGGCGCGCACCTCTCCGCCGACGCCGGCGAGGTGCGCGGCTTCGCCTACTACACGGGGACGATCTTCTCGATCTACGCCGACGGGCCCGGCGAGCCGATCGGCGGCGGCGGGCGATACGACGAGCTGCTCTCGCGCTTCGGCGCGCCGATGCCGGCGGTCGGGCTCGGCCTCGATCTCGACGCGCTCGGCTGGGCGCTCCGCGAGGCCGGCGGCCCGCTTCCGTCGCGCGACGGCGTCGTGATCGTGGGCGCGCACGACGACGCGCGGGCGCACGAGCTCCGCGCGCGCGGCGTCGCGACGGTCGCGGTGAGCGCGCGCGAGCAGGCCCTCGCGTACGCGCGCGCGTGGAGCTTCGCCCTCGTGTGGGACGGCGAATCGGTGCTCGACTTGCGGAGCGATCCCGAAAATCCGAGCACTACCGCCGCTGTCGATGCGGTCGCGGCGCTCCGCGTGCTAGAGGATGGCTCCCGATGAGGGGTCCGCGAGGCCCTGGAGGAAAGACGAGATGCCGGCCATCGTGATCGTGGGCGCGCAGTGGGGCGACGAAGGAAAAGGAAAGATCGTCGACATCTACACCGAGCGCGCCGACATGGTCGTGCGCTTCGGCGGCGGTCCGAACGCGGGCCACACCCTCGTCGTCGGCGGCGAGAAGCTCGTCGTGCGCCTCGTGCCGAGCGGCATCCTCCGCGCCGACACGACGTGCGTCCTCGCGCAGGGCATGGTGATCGATCCGCGCAGCCTCGTCACCGAGCTCGACGAGCTCGAGCGCCGCGGCATCCGCACGGTGGACTCGGCGGGCGAGCGGCGGCTGCTCGTCTCCGATCGCGCGCACGTCATCCTGCCGTACCACGTCCTCGTCGACGGCCTTCGCGAGAAGGGGAAGGGCGCGATCGGCACGACCAAGCGCGGCGTCGGCCCCTGCTACGAAGACAAGGTCGCGAGGCGAGGCGTTCCGCTCGGCGCCTTCCGCGATCCGGCGCGTCTGCGCGAGCTCGTCACGCGCGCGATCGAGGCGTGGACGCCGATCATCCGCGATCTCGGCGAGGCGCCGCCGAGCGTCGACGAGACGCTCGCGGCCGTCGAGCCCTCGCGCGCGCGGATCCTGCCGCTGCTCGTCGACTCGCAGGCGCTCGTCGAGCGCGCGGTGCGCGAAGGAAAGAAGATCGTGCTCGAGGGCGCGCAAGGCACGCTCCTCGACGTCGATCACGGGACGTATCCCTTCGTCACGTCGTCGACGCCGACGGCGGGCGGCGCGTGCGTGGGCGCGGGCGTCGGCCCGACGCGCATCGACGAGGTCGTCGGCCTCGTGAAGGCGTACACGACGCGCGTCGGCGGCGGCCCGTTCCCCACCGAGCTCCACGACGACGTCGGCGAGCGCATCCGCAAAGTCGGCGCCGAGTTCGGATCGGTCACGGGGCGGCCGCGCCGCACCGGCTGGCTCGATCTGCCCGCGCTGCGCTACGCCGTCCGCGTCAACGGCCTCGACGCGCTCGCCATCACGAAGCTCGACGTGCTCACCGGCCTCGACGAGGTGAAGGTCTGCGTCGCGTACGACACGCCGCGCGGCCGCACGCGCGATCTGCCCATGGACGAGCTCGATCACGTCACGCCCGTCTACGAGAGCTTCCCCGGATGGAAGCAGGATCTCGCGGGCGCGCGCACGATGGCCGAGCTGCCCGCCGAAGCGCGGAGCTACCTCGAGCTCGTCGAGCGCGAGGCGGGCTGCCCCTTCATCCTCGTGAGCGTCGGGCCCGCGCGCGACGAGACGATCGTCCTGCGCGATCCCTTCACGACGCCCGGCCGCTGACAGGGGTGCTACCTTTCCCCTCGTGACCCCCGCGCTGGCCTTCCTCGTCGCGGTGCTCGCGCAGAGCGCGTTCGGCGCCGCGCGCCCCGCGGAGTGCGGCGTGCTCGAGGGCTTCAAGGCGACCAACGTGTGGGAGCGCGCCAAGGAGCCGCAGCTCCGGCGCTACTGCAACCTGCTCGCGAGCGGGACGTCGAAGCTCGTCGGCAGCGCCGCGCTCGCGAAGGAGGTCCCCGCGATCGCCGACGAGGCCGACAAGCTCCTCCCGGGGCGCGCGGCGCCGAGCGTCCTCAAGGGCCGCGCGCTCCTGCGCCTCGGGAAGCCCGACGGCGCGCTCGCCGCGCTGAAAGAAGCGCGGTCGCGCGACGATCGCGCGCTCGACGATCCGGTCGCGCTCCTCGCGTGGGCGCGCGCGAACGCGCGCACGGGACACCTCGAGGAGGCCGCGCAGGCGTATCGCGCCGCGCTCCCGCGCACGAGCGCGCTCTCGGCGGCCGAGCGCAGCGCCGCGTCGTTCGAAGCGGGCATGATCGTGATGGCACAAGGGCCGAAGGGGATCGACGACGCCGTCGCGATGCTCCGTCAGGCGCGCCGCGAGGCGCAAGACGCGATGCAGATCGCGTCCGTCGTCGCCCTCGGCCTCGCGCTCGATCGCGCGGGGCAGAGAGACGAAGCCAAGGCCATCCTCACCGAGCGGGTCCGATCCGACGTGAAGCCGGTGCTCGCCGACGCGAGGGTGGTCGACGCGCTCGCCGACGCGGGCGTCTCTCACGAGGGAGGCGCGCTCGTCGCGACGGCGCTCGAGCTGACGGATCCGGCCGCCGCGCGCGAGGCGTGGAAGCGCTACGTCGAGGGCGCGGGAGGGAAGGGGCCCTGGGCCGATCACGCGCGCGCGCACGAAGCGCTCGCGCGTCCGAAGGCGGGGCCGCGATGAGGCGCTGGCTCGTCGTCGCGTGCATGGCGATCGCGCCCGCGGCGGCGCGCGCGGACACGCCGCCTTCGGTCTGGGATCGCGCGAAGGATCCCGCCGTGGGCGAGACGTATCGCCTCCATGTCGAGGCGCAGCGGCGGGCGACGCAAGCGGACTCGGACATGGGCGCCATCGAGCGTCGCTACGTGCCCGAAGGTCAATCGAGCGCGATGCGCGCGCGCGTGATGCTCGAACGAAGCAAGGCGGAGAGCAGCCCCGATCCGCGCCTGAGGTTCGATCTCGGCTTCGTCTACTTGATCCTGGCGAAGACCGAGGATCGGAGCCTCTATCCGCGCGCGGCCGAGGTCCTCCAGGGCGCGCTCGCCATGGCGCCCGATCATCCGCTCGCCGAGCGAGGCTGGCGCGCGCTCTCGGAAGCGTGCGGGCACACGGGCGATCACGATTGCGAGAAGAAGGCGTACACCGAGGTCCTCCGCCGCGAGGTCGAAGAGCGCGCGCGCGCGACGCCGACGCTCAACCTCGCGGAGGTCGAGATGCACCTCGGCAACCTGCCCGAGGCGATCGAGGGCTATCGCGAAGCGCTTCGGCTCGCGTCGCGCGGGCTCTCTCCCGAAACCGGTCCGCTCGCGGTGTGGGGGCTGGCCGTCGCCCTCGATCGTTCGGGCGATCGCCTCGGCGCCGAGCGCGAGGCGCGCTTCGCGATCGATCTGGAGCGATCGATGGGGCTCGAGACGACGGGTCAACGCGTCTCGGTGCTCCTTCACACGACCGGCGTGTTCTTCGTGCCCGACTACGAGGTCACCTGGTACGAGGGCGTCGGCGCCGCCGCGCTCGCGAAGGCGCCGCAGCAGACGGCGGCGGAGGCCGCGCGCCTCTGGCAGATCTCCGAGCGGATGTTCGGGCTCTACGTGCGTGGGGCCGAGCAGTCCTACGAGCTCAGGCGGCGGCTCCGCGAGGCGAAGCCGGCGAGCGAGCGGGGCCCCGAGGTCGCGCCCGATCGCTGGCTCGAGCTCGCGAAGGTTCGGCTCGCGGCGGCGAAGGGCGAGCGGGAGAAGGCCGAGAAGCGACGAGGCCGAGAGCCTGCGCCGAAGCCGAGCGCGCGCGACGTCGATCCGGACGTGCAGCTGTGAAGCCGACGAAGCCTCGCGATCGCGCGGTCAAGACGGCGCTGGATCGCGTGCGCGCGCGAGCCGATCTACGCGCGCGGCGCGCGGCCGATCCGGTCGACTTCGTCCATCGCCACCGGAGCCGTGAGGATCGCGAGATCGTCGCGCTGCTCGCGGCGAGCTGCGCGTTCGGCAACGTGAAGGCGATCCGCGCGAAGCTCGAAGAGGCGCTCGCGCTCATCGGGCCGCGCCCCGCGCGCGCGGCCGACGATCCGCGCGCCCTCCACGCGCGGCTCTCCGGGTTCAAGCACCGCGTGTTCCGGGGCGAAGATCTGGCGAAGCTGATGGTCGGGGCGCGCCGGGTGCAGGTCTCTGCGGGCTCGCTCGGACGCGCGTTCGAAGCCGAGCTCGCGCGCGCCGACGCCGACGCGCGCCTCGGCTCGAGCGAGGCGCGCCTTCGCGAGGCGCTCGCGTGCTTCTGCGATCGGATCCGCGCCGAGGGCGGCCTGCCCCGCGCGGGCGAGCGCGATCCGAGCGGTCGTCGCGGTCCGTCGCACTTGCTCGCCGACGCCCGCGCGGGCAGCGGGGCCAAGCGTCTTCTCCTCTTCTTGCGTTGGATGGTGCGCCCCGCCGACGGGATCGATCTCGGCCTCTGGGACGTGCCGGCCTCGCGCCTGGTCGTGCCGGTCGACGTCCACATCCACAAGCTCGCGCGAAACCTCGGGCTGACGCGGCGCCGCGATCTGTCGTGGACGACGTCGGTCGAGATCACGCGGAGCCTCGCGCGCTTCGACGCGGCCGATCCCATCCGCTACGATTTTTCGCTTTGCCACATGGGGATGGTCCAGCGGTGCCCCTCGAAGGCCGATCCCGCGCGGTGCGAGGGCTGCGGCGTGCGGCCGGTCTGCACTCATTGGGCGTGACTTTCGGCGACCTTCCGTGAGAGCCTTGGGAGGTCCTCAGGCTCCTCCGCGGGGGCGATTCCAGGCATGGCCGCTGCCAAAAAACAGTTCCCCCTCGATGCTTTGCGGACCGACGGTTGGTTCGAGCGCATCGGTGAGGGCATCGGTAGCTTCCAGGCGCTCTGCGAGATCGTCGGCGAGCGGTTCTTCGCCTTCTCGATCATCGTCGGCGCGCGCATCACCGCGCTCACGATCGACCGGCGGAGCCCCGACCAGACGTTGGTCGACTTCGTCGTCGGCTCGGCCGAGGCGGAGGGCGACCTCGAGCCCCAGCGGCTGACGCTGGCCGACTTCCGGCGGCGCCTCGTCGGCGCGCTCCTCGTCGAGGAGGAGAAGCAGACGTCGGCGCCCGAGCGCGACACCGACGTCGAGGCCATCCAGCTCTACATCGGCGTCCGCTATCTGCTGCTCGCGCCGCTCTACGGCTACTCGCTGGTCTCGCTGGAGATGGCCTCGGGGGAAGACGCCGAGATCGCCGTTCTCCACGACGGCGTCGAAGAGAAGTACGACCTCGAAGGGTTCCGCCTGCGGATCCGCTCGCACGTGCGCGAGGAGCTCGATCGCGTCGCGACGGGCGCGCGGTCGGCCATCGATCTGTCGAAGGTCGCGGAGGCCGAGGCCTGCGCGCTCCGCAAGGAGTGGCCGAAGGTCATCGCCCTGCTCGGCACCTGGCCGGCGCCGCTCGCGATTTTCCTGCGCACCCCGGAGGGTCAGATGCTGGCGCCCGAGGCGCGCGCGCTGATCGCGAAGGGCCTGGGCCTGCTCGGCTCGGCCTGCGTGCACCTCGGTGAGATCGAGCAAGCGGAGGAAGTCTTCCGCATCGGCATTCAGTACGCCCAGGAGGGCATGGCCGCGGCCGAGCTCTTCCGCCGCCTCGGCGAAGCTCTCTTGATGAACGAACGTCCTGGCGAGGCCATCGGCCCGCTCCGCCGCGCGCTCGCCTTCGGCGGTCTCCCGCAGGAGGTCCTTCCGCCGCTCGCCCGCGCGCTGCTCAAGCGAGGCCGTTACGTCGCCGCCTTCGCGTGCCTGAAGGACGCGCTCGCCGCAGGCGCGCCGGAGAAGGAGCTCGCCGACGACATCCGCGAGGTGGAGACCCGGCTCGGGCCGGCGCTCACCGCGTGGAAGGCGCGCATGCTCACGGCCGAGAAGACGACGTAGCGCGCTGCCAAGCGTGGGGCGTGAGCGTGGGGCGTGATGGGCGTGAGCGTGCGCGGGGGCGTGAGCGTGAGGGTGCGCGAGGGCGTGAGCGTGCGCGTGAGCGTGAGGGTGCGCGAGGGCGAGGGCGAGGGCGTGAGCGTGAGGGTGCGCGAGGGCGAGGGCGAGGGCGTGAGCGTGCGCGGGTGCGTGCGCGAGGGCGTGCGCGGGTGCGTGCGCGAGGGCGTGCGCGGGTGCGTGCGCGAGGGCGTGCGCGAGGGCGTGCGCGAGGGCGTGCGCGGGTGCGTGCGCGAGGGCGTGCGCGAGGGCGCGACGTGAGCGTGCGCGGGGCGGCGGGGCCGTGAGCATGCGCGGTGCCTACGGGGAGTGAGTGGGGGCGCGTGCGCGCGGCGTGAGTGCGCGCGGGCGCTGGACCGGGGCCGCGAGCGTGGGCGGGGGCTACGGTGGCATGAGCATGCGCGGGGGCTGCGGCGGCGGGGCGTTGTTGGGTGTGAGCGTGCGGCGGATGGGTGGCTGACGCGTCTTCCTGACTGACGTACCTGCGTACCGGCGCGGCCTGCGCGGGTAGCTCCGTCGCGGCCCGTGCTCCGCGAGTTCGAGAGGCGATCGAGTCGCGGCCAGCATCCAACAATCCAGCATCCAGCGGCGCGCTTGACATCGGCTCAACAAGAATTACATTGTCGCCCAATCAAGATTTGGTGGGGGCGGCTCCCGCTCCCGCTCCGGCTCCGGCTCCCGCTCTCGCTCTCGCTCTCGCTCTCGCTCTCGCTCTCGCTCTCGCTCTCGCTCTCGCTCTCGCTCTCGCTCTCGCTCTCGCTCTCGCTCTCGCTATGTCCGCCCCCTCCAAATCCAAGTCGAAGTCGCGAAAGTCGCGAAAGATGCGAGAGGCGCGGAGGGTCGCTGCCTTCCGCCGTGCGCGCGCGCGTGCCCCGGTCGGGACGCAGCTGGCGCTCGAGGCCGTCGCGCAGTCGACAGGCAAGCCCACGTGGGGCGGGCGGCGGCGCGGGGCTGGCCGCAAGCGGGTGAGCGCGCGGCCGTCGGTGCCGCATCGGGCGCGCGCGCGCCACGACTGGCGGCACCCCGTGCACGTCACGCTGCGCGCGCGACGCGAGCTACCTTCCCTGCGATCGCAGCGGATCCTCGGGATGCTCCAGAGCGTCCTCATCAGCCAGCGCAAGCGGCCGTACGCCGACGCGTTTCAGGTCGTGCACTTCTCCGTGCAACGCGACCACGTCCACATGATCGTCGAGGGCGACGCGCTCCGTGCGGGCCTCGCCGGCTTCATCATTTCCTTCGCCAAGCGGCTCAACATGATCCTGCGCCGCAAGGGACAGGTCTGGGCCGACCGGTGGCACGGAACCACGCTCGGCACTCCGCGCGCGGTCCGCAACGCGCTCGTGTACGTCTTCGCGAATCGCGTGCGACACGGCGCGATCGCCGTCGGCGACGGCGCGGTCGATCTCCACTCTTCGGCGCTCCGCTTCGACGGCTTCGGTCCGCCGCTGCCGATCGACGAAGAGACGCACGACTTCTTCGACGCGCGAGGACGCCCGTGGCTCCGCCTGAGGTGGCCTCCCGCACGACCGCGAACGTGGCTCCTCGGCGTCGGATGGCGACGCCACGGACTCATCCACCCGCGTGAAGTGACGTGCTACCGGCCGCGACGCAAGGCATGAGAGGCGAGTCGCGGGCGATCCCTCGCGGCCCGTTCGCGCGCGCGAAGTGAAGACCTCCGAAGAACGCGAACGCGGTCGTCCGGAGCAGCGACCCTTCGCACGCGCAGCTTCCCGGTCGTAAGCCTCGCACACGCGCGCAGCAGCGCTCGGCGCTCGCCAGGGCTCGGCGCTCGCCGGAGCCCGACCCCCGCCGACGCTCGACGCTGGCCAGCGCTCGGCGCCCGCCGACGCTCGACGCTTGCCGGCGCCCGAGGCTCGCCGGCGCCCGTCGCTCGCCGACGGTCGCAACACCCCACTTCGTGTGATTCAGCTCCCGTACTTCGCGACCAGCGCCTTCGCCCGCTCGACGAACGCCGCCATGTGATGCCGCTCGAAGTCGGCCCACGTCGCGAGCGTCTTCGTGTCTTCGACGCGGTCGACGAAGACCTTGCCGTCGAGGTGATCGAGCTCGTGCTGGAACGTGCCCGCCGTCAGGCCCCTGATCTCGAGCGCGACGTCCTCGCCGTGCCGATCCCACGCGCGCACGTGCACCCCCGTGAAGCGCCGGACTTCGCCGCGCAGGTTCGGGACGCTCAAGCATCCCTCGTAGCTCAGGAAGGTCTCCGTCGTCGTCGGCGTCAGCGTCGGGTTGACGAGGATCGTGAGCGGAAAGTTCGGCTTGTAGGGGTAGCGCGGGTTGTCGCGTACCTCGATCGCGCAGATGCGGATCGGCTCGTAGACCTGGTTGGCCGCGAGGCCCGCGCCGTTGGCGTCGTGCATCGTCTCGACGAGATCGTCGATGAAGGCTTGGACCGCGGGTGACGCGAGCTCCTCCCGCGACAGCTCGCGCGCCACCTGCCGGAGCACGGGGTGCCCGAGGGTCGCGATCTTCCGGATGGCCATGGCCGAACCCTAGCAGACGTTGACTTCGGCCGGCCGCTCGCACTACATATGGCTCCGCCAGACCCATGCGGAAACCTTCGTTTTTCCGCGGAGAACTCCCCCGATGATCGCGACCTACGCGCCGATGTTCATCATGATCGCCGTCGCGAGCGCGCTCGCCGGCCTCTTCTTCCTCGGGGCGAGCTTCCTCGGCGGCAAGCTCGAGAAGACCCGCGAGAAGATGCTGCCCTTCGAGTGCGGCTCGGAGAGCTCCGGCGGCCGGCACCTCAAGCTCTCGGTCAAGTTCTACCTCACGGCGATCCTCTTCGTCGTCTTCGACATCGAGTCGGTGTTCCTCTACCCGTGGGCCGTGCAGTTCAAGAGCCTCGGCTGGATCGGCCTCGCGTCGATGTTCGGGTTCCTCGCGGTCGTCATCGTGGCGCTCGTCTACGTCGTGAAGAAGGGAGCGCTCGAATGGGAGAGCTGAAGTCCGTCACCCTCGACGCGAGCGAGTCGTCCGGCTTCGCCACCACGAAGCTCGACGCGCTCCTCGGCTGGGCGCGCAAGTGGTCGCTCTTCAAGTACCCCTTCGTCACCGCGTGCTGCGGGATGGAGTTCATGGCGCTCACGAGCCCCCGCTTCGACGGCTCGGCGCGCTTCGGCGCCGAGGCACCGCGCTTCTCGCCGCGCCAGAGCGATCTGCTCTGGGTCGTCGGCACGATCGCCCAGCGCCAAGCACCGGTGCTCAAGCGCATCTACGAGCAGATGATGGAGCCCAAGTGGGTCCTCGCGTTCGGCACGTGCGCGAGCTGCGGCGGCTTCTACGACAACTACACGACCGTCCCGGGCATCGACAAAATCATCCCCTGCGACGTCTACGTCCCGGGCTGCCCGCCGCGCCCCGAAGCGGTCATCGACGGTCTCATGCTGCTGCAAGACAAGATCGCCCGCGGCGACAAGCGCCCCGGCATCGTCAAGCCGCGCGAAGATCCGGCCGCCGGCGTCGTCCGCCTCCGCCGCAACAAGGAAGATCGCCGATGAGCGAGCGCGTCCTCGAAGCCCTCAAGAGCCAGTTCGGCGGCGCGATCCTCGAGACGCACGCGCAGTTCGGCGACGACACCGCGATCGTCGACGCGAAGCGCTGGAAGGAGATCTGCCAGTTTCTCCGCGACGATCCGAAGATGTCGTTCGACATGTTCGTCGATCTCTGCGGCGTCGATTATCCCGATCGCGAGCCGCGCATCGAGGTCGTGCTCCACCTCTACTCGACCGCCCGCCGCCACCGCGTCCGCCTGAAGACGCGCGTGGGCGACTCCGAGATGGAGGGCGTCGAGGTCGAGACGATCACCGAGGTGTGGCCGGGCGCGAGCTGGTTCGAGCGCGAGGCCTACGATCTCGTCGGCGTGACCTTCCTCGGCCACCCCGATCTGCGCCGCATCCTCATGTACCCCGAGTTCGAGGGGCACCCGCTCCTCAAGGACTATCCGGCCAACAAGGCCCAGCCCCTCGTGCCCTACCGCACCGAGGAAGAAGCGGGGCGCCCGCTCGAGAAGCTCGCGCCCTTCGGGCCCGACGAGGGCATGCCCTTCGGCCGCCACCCGACGCACGGGGAGAACTGACCATGGAGCCGATCGATCTCGATCTCGAGGAGAGTGAGCTCGAGCTCCCCGCGGAGCCGATGCACCTGAACCTCGGGCCGTCGCACCCCGCGATGCACGGCACCGTGCGCATCGTCCTCGAGCTGTCGGGGGAGACGATCGTGAAGAGCGACGTGCAGATCGGGTATCTGCACCGCGGCTTCGAGAAGATGTGCGAGCGCGGCACGTGGACCCAGGTGTTCCCGTACGTCGATCGCCTGAACTACGTGTCGCCGATGCTCAACAACGTCGGCTACGCGCTCGCCGTCGAGAAGATGTGCGACGTGCAGGTGCCCGAGCGCTGCCAGTGGTACCGCATGATCCTGGGCGAGCTCGCCCGCATCTCCGATCACCTCACGTGCACCGGCGCGATGGCGATGGAGCTCGGCGCGTTCACGCCGTTCCTCTGGTACATCAAGGCGCGCGAGATGGTCTGGGACATCCTCGAAGAGGAGACCGGCGCCCGCCTCACGCACTCCTTCGGCCGCATCGGGGGGATGGCGCAGCCGCCCACGCCGGCGCTCAAGGAGCTCTGCCGGAGCTCGCTCGCCGCCATCCTCAAGCTCGTCGAGGAAGGCGAGGGGATGCTGCTCAAGAACCGCATCTTCATCGATCGGCTCGAGAACGTCGGCAACATCTCGGGCAAAGACGCGATCGCGCTCTCGTGGACGGGCCCGTGCCTGCGCGCGAGCGGCGTGCCCTACGACATCCGCAAGCTGCACCCCTACCTGAAGTACGACGAGGTCGACTTCGACGTGCCGCTCGGAAAGAACGGCGACAACCTCGATCGCTTCCTCATCCGCCTCGCCGAGATCCGGCAGAGCGCGCGCATCATCCTCCAGTGCTGCGATCGCATGGCCGACGAGGGGCCGGTCAACTGCGACGACCCGCGGATCGTGCTGCCGCCGAAGCAAGACGTCTACACGACCATCGAAGCCACCATCCAGCACTTCAAGCTCGTGATGGAAGGCGCGAAGGTCCCGAAGGGCGAGTGCTACTCGTACACCGAAGGCGGCAACGGCGAGCTCGGTTACTACCTCGTGTCCGACGGGAGCGGCACGCCGTATCGCGTGCGCATCCGCCCGCCGTGCTTCGCGATCACCGCCGGTCTCTCGAAGCTGATCAACGGCGCGATGCTGAGCGACATCGTCCCGACGTTCGGCTCGCTGAACATGATCGGCGGCGAGTGCGACCACTGAAACCCGAGCGCCGCGTGCGCACGCAGCTCGACGTGACGCGTCCGGCGATCCCCATGACGCTGGAGCCCTAGTCCCGGTCTCGGAGCTCAGACCCGCTCGATCAAGGCGCGCGTGACCACGACGAAGCGCCACGCGAGCAAGATCGAGATCACGACGAGGCCGGCGAGCAGCCCCCACCACAGCCCGGGCGCGCCGAAGCCGAGGCGAAAGCCGAAGAGCAGCGCGAGGGGGAAGCCCACGAACCAATGGGCGCCGACGTTCGCGAGGAACGCGAAGCGAACGTCGCCGGCGCCGCGGAGCGCGCCGGCCGCGACGCCCTGCACGCCGTCGAAGATCTGGAACGCGGCCGCGACGCCGAGGAGCGTGACGCCGAGATCGAGGATCCGAGGATCGTCGGTGAAGAGCGACGCGAGCGCGCGCGGCATCACGAGGAACAAGAGGCTCGAGCCGCTCATGAACGCCGCGCCCATGGCGATCCCGACGAGCCCGGCGCGCCGCGGCGCGCGTCGCTCGCCGATCGCGTGGCCGACGCGCACGGCGGTCGCGCCGCTGATGCCGAGCGCGCCCATGAAGGTGAAGCTCGCGAGGCCGATCGCGATCTGGTGCGCGCTCACCGCGAT
The DNA here is from genome assembly GCA_019637175.1 of Labilithrix sp. Classification (GTDB taxonomy): domain Bacteria; phylum Myxococcota_A; class Polyangia; order Polyangiales; family Polyangiaceae; genus Labilithrix. Next base: position 43,790 of record JAHBWD010000058.1, read on the forward strand.
CTCGCCGAGGCGCCCCGCGAGGACGGCGACGACGCTGAACACGCCGATCTCGGCGAGGAGCTGGAGCCCGAAGGGCGTGCCGAGGCGAAGCACCTTGGCGATCGGCAGCGCGCGCGCGTCGCGTTCGCGCGCGGGCCGCATCCGCAGCGCGGCCGCCAGCACGCCGAGCACGAGCACGGCGCTCGCGACGCTGCTCGCGATGCCGGCGCCGAGCGCGCCCATCGGAGGGAGACCGAGCGCGATCGTCCCGAAGCGGCCGAGCGGGATCTCGCCGCGAACGAGCGCGTTGCACACGAGCACGTTCACGACGTTCGCCGCCACCGCCGACGCGAGCGCGGGCCACGTTCGCTCGTGCGCTTGAAGGAAGGTCTTCACCGAGAGGAAGATCGACGTGCAGAGCAGGCCCGGCGTCTGGCCGAGGAGGAACGCGCGCGCGGGCCTCACGAGATCGGGGTCGATGCCGAGCGGCGCGAGGAGCCACGTGCTGCCGATCGCGACGAGGCTGCACGGGATCCACACCAGCGTGCAGGCGACGATCGCGGCGAGGAGCGCGCGCCACGCGACGTGCGGCTCGCGCGCGCCCACCGCCTGCGAGGCGAGCGGCTCGAGCGCGGCCGACGCCCCGATGCCGAGGGCGAGCCCGACGAATCCGATGGAGCGGCCGATCGACGCGCCGCCGAGCTCGGTCGCCGAGACGTGCCCGAGGATCGCGACGTCGACGAGGCCGAGGAGCGTGAGCCCGAGCTGCGCGAGCACGATGGGCGCGGCGAGCTTCGCGATCGCGGAGAGCTCGGACGGTCGGGACGTGGCCTCGCTCATCCGCTCGTGCGGGAATCCTATCGCACTGTCGCGAGATGCGGCGAGATGCGGCGAGATGCGGGTGAGGGCGACGTGTGTGTAGTCCTTGACGCAAGCTCTACCCCGGGGCTAACTCCTCCCGCGCTCGAGGGCGGGTTGCGAGCGAGAGGCGAAGGGGGAGCCGAGGGATGGAAAAGCCGAAGCGACGCATCACCCAGCGCGGGATCGGCGAGAGCGGGCTTCGTCCGAAGCACGCGACGGTCCCTCCGCCCTCAGGCACGCACAACAAGCAGGGCGACCCGGGCGTCGATGCGCCTATCTCCGCGGGGCGCCCCGAGAAAATGTCCACGCGCCCGCCGCGATCGCTGCGGCGGCCGATTCGCGTCGACGACGTGGGCGACGCCGCGGTGGCCATCGCGCAGAAGGTCGTTCGTCACGCCGTTCCCAAGGTGATCAAGCGCGCCGACGAGCTTCCGGGCGCGCCCATCACCCATCGGGATGCGTTCCTCCTGTCGCTCATCGACGGCCGGCTGACCGTGCAGGCACTCGTCGACGTCTCCGGCATGCCCGAAGCGCAGATGATGACGATCCTCGAGCGCCTCGCGCGTCTCGGGATCGTCACCCTCTCCTGAGCGCGGCCCGAATTTTTATTCGGGGATTTCGGGATCCTATCGAAGTGTTTATTGACGCCCGTCCGCGTGGGTTGTCCCATCGCAATGCTGGGGCTCGCGCCCCACCGGGGAGGGAGGTGGGCAATCTCGATGGGCCAGACTCCGAGCCGTAAAAGCACCCAGCCCGGCCTGGGACAGGTCAAAGGCGAGCCGCGGCGGACGACGGTGCGTCCGCGCGACGAGGCACCCGCGAGCGGGCCGCCGCAAGGCGTCACCGCGATCTCGTCGGACACACCGCCGCCCCAATCGGGGCTCGCGGATCGCAAGCATACGCCGCCGACCCAGACGAAGTGGTTCACGCCGCCGCCGGAAGGTTCCTTCAGGAATCCCTCGCCCGAGCCCCCTCCGTGGACGCGGCACCCGACGGCGAAGGTCCCGCCGACGCGCGACGAGCGCGACCTGCGCGACGAGCGCGACGAAGACGAGAAGCGCGAAGAGCGAGACGCGCGGGCCAAGCGCGAAGAGCGCGCGAAAAGGAGCACGGCGCCGGCGCCGAAGCGCACGGCGTCGGCGACGCCCGCCGCGAAGCGCGCCTCGAGCGCGCCGCCGCGGCGATCGGTGCCCCCGAAGCGCGCGTCGGTGGCGCCCAAGGCCGCGAGCGGTCCGCCGAAGCGGATCAAGAAAGAGCGCGTCTCGATCCGCGTCGACGACGTGGGCGACGGCGGCGTCGCGATCGTCGCCGACGGGAGCGGCCTCGGGCCGAACATGGTTCCTCGCGTCCTCCGGTCGAAGCAGGAGCTCGCCGCGGCCCCGATGGATCATCGCGAGGGCTTCGTGCTCGCGCTGATCGACGGGAACACGACCGTTCAGGGCGTCGTCGACGTCTCGGGCATGGACGACGGGGAGGTCACGACCATCCTCCAGCGGCTCCGCCGGCTCGGGATCATCGCGATTCGCTGATCTCGCGAAAAGTTTGCGCGCGCGTGGTCGCGGCAGGGACGAACGGTCTTCCAACCGAAGGGAAATCGTCGTAAATCCTTCCGCCACCTATGCCCACCTTCAAGCTTGACGGCAAGGACATCCCCTTCGAGCCGGGCGACAGCATCATCAAGGCTGCGTACCGGCAGGGGATCGAGATCCCGCACTACTGCTGGCACCCGGGCCTGAGCGCGCCTGCGAACTGCCGCATGTGCCTCGTCGAGCTGATGCCCGCCGCGAACCAGCGCGCGATGATGCTCGACATCGTCGAGTGGGATCCGAAGCTCGGCGACTACCGGAACGTCCAGAAGCCGAAGCTCCAGCCGGCGTGTCAGTACCCTGCGGTCGAGGGCCAGGAGGTCCGCGCCGAGACGAGCAAGCACGTGCTCGACGCGCGCTCCGGCGTGCAGGAGTTCTTGCTCCTGAACCACCCGGTCGACTGCCCGATCTGCGATCAGGCCGGCGAGTGCAAGCTGCAAGACTACTGGCTCGATCACCAGAAGACGCAGAAGCGCATGCGCGACGAGCCGGTGCACAAGCCGAAGGCCGTCGTCTTCGGCCCCACCATCGTCTACGACGGCGAGCGCTGCGTGATGTGCACGCGCTGCGTTCGCTTCATGGATGAAGTCGCGAAGGATCCGGTGCTCGACATGCGCGAGCGCGGCAACCTCAACGAGATCTTCGTCGCGCCCGGCAAGCAGCTCGAGGGTCACTACACCTTCATGACCGAGCACGTCTGCCCCGTCGGCGCGCTCACCACGAAAGACTTCCGCTTCAAGGCGCGCGTGTGGTTCCTCCGCACCGCCAAGAGCGTCTGCCAGGGCTGCGCGACCGGGTGCAACGCGCACCTCGACTACGATCCGCGCAGCGACAAGGCGTACCGGTATCGCCCGCGCGACAACGAGGCGGTCAACAAGTACTGGATGTGCGACGAGGGCATGCTCTCGTACCGCGCCGCGCACGAAGGCCGCGTCATCGAGGCGCGCGTCGGCCGGCAGAAGTCGAGCGTCGACGCGGCGATCCGCGAAGCGAAGAAGCGCCTCACCGACGTGCCGAAGGAGTCGATCGCGGTCGTGCTCTCGGCGCAGCACTCGCTCGAAGACAACTGGGCGGTGCTCGAGCTCGCGAAGACGCTCGGCGCCACCACGATCTACGCGGCGGGCGCGGGCACGGGCTACAAAGACGACATCCTCATCGACGCCGACAAGAACCCGAACACCGCCGGCGTGCGCGAGCTCGCGCCGAACGCGAAGACGTACGCGCAGCTCCTCGACGACGTGCGGTCGGGTCGCGTCACGCACGTCGTCGCGCTCGGCGGCCTCGCGCCGCGCAACGATCCCGAAGACGCGACGGCGCTCGGCATGGTCGGAACCCTCGTCGTCATCGCGGCGCACGAGGGCGCGATCTCCGACGCGGCGCACGTCCTCTTGCCCGCGACGTCGTGGGCCGAGCACTCGGGCACGTACGTCAACCGCCAGGGCCTCCGGCAGATCGCGGAGAAGGGCCTCGCGCCGCAAGGGGCGAGCAAGCCCGCGTGGGATCACGCCGCCATGCTCGGGCGGGCGCTCGGCCTCGAGATCGGCTGGTCGAAGCTCAAGGAAGTTCGCGCGCAGCTCGGCGGCTCCGCCCCGAGCGCGCAGACGCGAAGCGAAGCCGTGACGGGGAGCCCCTGAAGATGGACACGATGACTCTCCTCGCGACGATCGCGAAGATCCTCTTGATGGTCGGGTTCCTGTTCAACGTCGCGGCGTTGCTCACCTGGTACGACCGTCGCGGCGGCGCGATGATGCAGGACCGCATCGGTCCGAACCGCGCGACGCTCAAGCTCGGCAAGCTCGAGCTGCGCATCGCGGGCTTGCTCCACACGGCGGCCGACGGCGTGAAGTTCTTCACCAAGAAAGACTTCATGCCCCCGAAGGCCGACAAGCTGCTCTTCAGCCTCGCGCCGATGCTCTCGATGATCCCGGTGCTCGCGCTCGTCGCCGTCATTCCGTTCGGCGACACCATCAGCACCGATCTGCTCTGGAAGAGCGTCTGCTTCAAAGACGGCGGCGGCCCGGCGATGCTGCCGGTCGACGGCGTCTGCAAGGCCGGATACACGATGCAGACGGTCTTCCCCGCGGCGCAGCGCCTCGGGCTCAGCATGACGTCGCCGTCGATCGAGCTGATGGTGGCGCCGCTCAACGTGGGCCTGCTCTACGTCTTCGCGATGGCGGGGCAGGGCATCGTCGGCGCGGCGATCGCCGGGTGGTCGAGCGACAACAAGTTCTCGCTCATGGGCGCGCTCCGCGCGGCCAGCCAGATGGTCAGCTACGAGGTCACGATGGGCCTCACGCTCATCGGCGCGCTGATGCTCTACGGCACGATCCGCCTCGACGACATGGTCCGGTGGCAGGGCGAGAACTGCTGGGGCCTGTTCGTTCAGCCCGTCGCGTTCTTCCTCTTCTTCGCCGCGGCGATCGCCGAGAGCAAGCGCATCCCGTTCGACCTTCCGGAAGCCGAGAGCGAGCTCGTCTCGGGCTACTTCACCGAGTACTCGGGGATGAAGTTCGGGATGTTCTACTTCGCCGAGTACATGGAGGTCGTCACGAGCTCGATGCTGCTCGTCACGATCTTCCTCGGCGGGTGGCAGCTCCCGTTCCTCCATCGCGACGGGTTGACGATCGCGTTCGGCGAGGTCGTGCTGCTCCAGCAGCGGCTGCCCCACATCTGGGTCATCGTCTTCGGCGTCGTCGCGTTCTTCGGAAAGACGCTCTTCCTCTGCTGGATCCAGGCGTTCATCCGCTGGAGCCTCCCGCGCTTCCGCTACGACCAGCTCATGAAGCTCGGCTGGACGGTGCTCCTGCCCGCGTCGCTCGCGAACATCTTCGCGACCGGCATCGTGTGGCTCGCGCTCCAGCGCGGCGGCGAGTCGATGGCGCAGGGTCTCAAGGTCGCCGCCGACATCACGCAGGGCGTCGTCGCGTTCGCCATCACCGCGGCCTTCGTCTGGATCTTCGTCGGCATCCTCCGCACGCCGCGGCGGGCTACGCAGATCGTCGGCTCGAGCGCGAAGTTCGCGGCCGCCGCCGGCGGAACGAAGACGGCACCGATGCAGGCCTGAAGAGGATCGAACCATGCCCCGAGCGTTCCCCAAGAAGTCGCCCGCGCCGCTCAACGCCGTTCCGCTCGCGTACACCGAGAGGACGCCGACGGTTCAGTCGTACCTGCCGGAGATCTTCAACGGCATCAGCGCGACGATGAGCCACTTCTTCAAGAACACGCGCGACATGGTGCGCGGCACGCGGCCCGATCCGGTGACCGAGCGCTACGCCGAGGGCATCACGACGATCAGCTACCCCGAGCAGAAGCGCCCGTACCCCGAGCGCTTCCGCGGCGTGCATCGCCTCACGGCGCGCGACGACGGGAGCATTCGCTGCGTGGCGTGCCTCTGCTGCTCGACGGCGTGCCCCGCGCAGTGCATCTACATCGAGGCCGGCGAGTATCCCGAGGGCGACAAGCGTCGCGGCTACGAGCGCTATCCGGTGAAGTTCGTGATCGACGAGCTGCGCTGCGTCTTCTGCGGGTTCTGCGTGGAGGCGTGCCCGTGCGACGCGATCCGCATGGACACCGGCGTGCACGCCGCGCCGTACGATTCGCGCGATCAGTTCATCTACGACAAGGATCTGCTGCTCGGGATGACGGGGCGCGACGGCAGCAAGGAAACGAGCAACCCGCGTCACGAGCCGGGCGATCCGACGCACCCGGGTCTCGATCGCGAGCACGCGCACTGACGTGGACGTCACGGGGAGGGTAGGCGGCTATCGGGGCGCCGCGGTACGGTGCCCGGGCTGCGCCGAGCCGATGACGATCGAGATCCTCGCGAAGGGATCCGGCGCGGGGCCGCGCGCCGAAGGCGACGAGGCCGAGGTCGACGTCTGCACCTCGTGCGGCGGCGTGTGGGTCGATTGGTTCGACGGCGAGGTGCGCATGGTCGCCGCCGAGGTGCTCGCGGGAGAGGCGGCGCGCGCGTCGCGATCGAGCGGCGGCCCCGGAAGCGCGCTCCGCAACGAGGCGTACGCGACCGGCGCGTGCCCTCGCTGCACGCGGCAGCTCGTCGTCGAGCGCTACGTCCTGCCTCCGGACGGCGCGATCGCGTCGCGTCGATCGCCCGGCGAGCGCCCTTCGCTCGGCCAGCAGACGGGCGCCGATCTGCTCCGCTGCGAAGAGTGCGCGGGCGTCTTCGTCTCGCGCGCGAGCGCCGAGCTCCTCTCGGTGCTCCCCGCCGGCGGCGATCCGCCGCCTTCGTCGACCGGTACGAACGTCAACGTCGATCCGTTGCCGTGGCGGAAGTTCATGTCCGTCGTGCGCCGCTTCCTGCGCCTCGATTGACGCGGACTCGAAGCGACCTGCCGGGCGGCAGGGCGCACCAGGCCGCGATTTCCTCGGGCGGGCGTCATCGTCATGATGGCGACGATTCGAACGAGCTCGCCCTTCCGGCCGACGCTCCCGCGCGCGGCGTCGTCCTGCCGATCGTGCTACGGTTGTGGGGCGAGCGCGGCGGCACTGCCCAATCTGCCGAGGATGAGGACTTCTACATGAGTACCCATGCCATCGTTCAGCAGTGGGAGCGCGAGCTCTTGGAGAAAGGGCGCGGAGAAGGGGTCCGCGACGTGCTGACACGCCTGTTGCGCGCCCGCTTCGGTCCACTCGACGCCGCAACCGAGAGTCGCATCGCGAAGGCGACCGTTGGGGAGCTCGAGCGATGGACGGAGCGGGTCATCGTCGCGGTCGGCATTGACGACGTGTTCAAGGAGTAGCGACACACACGCACGCTTGCGAGGCGAGGAGTCGACGAGCGGCGCACCCCCATTCCGACGACGACGTCCCGGAGCGGCAAGGCGAAGCAGGTCGAGGGGGAGACTCCCATTTGCGCAGCAAAGCTCGTCTGCGAGCTTTGCGAGCACCGAAGGGCGACGATCGAGACGAGACGCCCGTAACCGCCTTCCGCGCGTCAGCGTCTCTCTTTCGATCCTCTTATGCTCCAGAGGCAGCCCGCGGCCCCGCCGAGGTCGAGATCGTCGAACGGTGCGCTCGGGATTCGCGCACATTTGCCCACGACTTGCATTTCCGCGCCGCGTGCGATCTGGCGAGTTTCGCGTGGTTGGGCGAGCGCGGACGCTCTCCTTAACATGGTCGCGATCTCGAGGCCTCGTCGCTCGAATCAGAGCAGCTCGAGGAAGGCGCGGAGCGCGCGCTTCTGATCGACGCCGACGCCCGTCGCGCCGTCGGGCGCGCGCTGGTGGAAGAAGCGATCGCCGTCCAAGCGGACGCCGTCGAGGACGTCGTCGATCGATCGCGCCGAGCCGTTCGTGAAGTAGGGGTGCTTCTTGTAGAGCCGCCGGAGCGAGGGCGTGCGCGCTCCTTCCGGATGGACGTAGGGCTCGACGCCCGTCTTCCGGTAGCCCGCGCTGCCCCAGACGATCGGCGCTGCCTCGGAGAGGATCATCGACTCCCAGCGATCCGGCGCGATGAGCGTCGACGGATCGTCGGTCGAGAGGAGCGCCGCGTGGCAGCTCGCGCAGCGCCTCTCGAAGATCGCCGCGCCGTCGCGCTCCTCGGGCGTGAACGTCGCGCGCCCGATCGACGCGGGGTTCGGGCGGTGAGAGAAGTCGGCGAGGAAGCGCAAGAGCGCGCGGCGCAGATCGAGCGCGCTCAGCGGTCCTTCGACGCCGAGGTGCGCGAGCCAAGGATGCTCGCGGGGGTCGACGTCGAAGAACGGATCGTCCGGGTTGCCCGCGCCGGCGACGCGGAACTCGGCGTGCGACACCGTGGCGAGATCGGGATCGAGCGCGCGCGAGAAGTGCGGGCGGTTGCCGACGAGGCCGACGAGCGGCTTGGTCGTCGCGTGGATGTCTTCGCGGCCCGTGTGGTGCGTCCGTCCGTCGACGTAGCCCTCGAAGTGACACGTCTCGCAGGTGAAGCGGCTGTGCGCGCCCGCGCTCGTGTTCTTCGGCGCCATCAGCGACGTGAAGAAGAGCGCTTCGCCGAGCCGCGAGCGAACGTCGCGCGCCGCGGCGCCGTCTCGAACGGGCACGACCGTGGCGCGGCCTTCGTCGACGCGAACCCACGCGTCGAGCAGCGGGCTCGCCATGACGATCGCCTTCGATCCGACCTCGAGCGCGCGGACGCCGGGGACCAGCGTGATCGGCGCGCTCCGAACCGGATCGCCGATCGAGAGGCGCACGGCGGTGGCGCCGCCGTAGCCCGTCACGAGCGCGTCGATGCGATCGCCGGAGATCGCCTCGATCGCGATCGCCTTCGGCGTGACGACGCCGAGCTCACTGACGTTGACCGCGCCGATCGGCGACGCGCGCCCGCCCTCGACGCGGTACGCGTACACGAAAGAGTCGACGTAGCCGAAGAAGCCCTCGCGGCGATCGAGCGGATGGTTCTCCACGCCGCCCGCGACGACGACGAGGCCCTTGGGCGTCTCGCGCGCGTCGAAGCCCCAGAACGGTCCGTCGTGGCGGATGCGCGCTTCGGGCGCCTTCGTCGCGTCGGCGGGAAGAACGACGATCTCGTGATCGGTCACGGCGTCGGCGACGACGTGCCTCGCGGTCGCGACGATCTGCGCGACGCCGTGCCCGACGAACGCGCTCGGCCCGCCCGGCGCGCGATGGATCCGCCCGCGATCGTCGGCGACCCACACGGCGCCGCTCGGCGCGACGGTCACGTCGCGGAGGCCGTGCACGCCGGCGACGCGCGTCTCGCCGAGAGGCACGAGCGTCCGTTCGCGCACCGAAAACCGCGCGACGGCGGGCGAGAGCTCGCCGACGACGATCACTTCACCCGCGGGCGTGACGGCGAGCCCCGTCGGGGAGCGCGGCGCGGGGATCCGCGCGATCTCCTTCAGCGCGTCGTCGAGCAGGACGAGGGCCGCGCGGCCGCGCAGGATCCCGACGAAGCCTCCCGCGACGCGCCGTACGGCCCACGGATCGGCGCCGAGGCCCGTCTCGGCGCTCGGCGGGCGCGCGAGATCGAGGCCGCGCCGCACCTCCTCTTCGAACGGACGAAGAGCGGCGATCGGGTCGACCGGGCTTTGGCCCGGCGTCGTCGCCGCTCCACCTCCGCTGCTGCCGGCCTGCGGCGCGACGCGTGACGAGCACGCGGCGAGCGCGAGGGCCAGCGCGAGCGCCGCGCTCTTACCAGCCGCCACTTCCCGCAGGCGCCGCCGAGGCCGCGCCGCTTGCCGCCGGTGCCGCCGGTGCCGCCGCGGCGCCGCTGGCCGCCGGATCCGCCTTCGCGTCCTTCTTCTCCTCCGGGCAGCCGAGCAGGACGACCGGAAACGCGAGGACGGCGATGAGCCTGATGATGTGCATGGAACCCTCCAGGGCCACGACGATATCTCGTTTCGTACTCATCGCGAGAAGGATCCCGTGACCCGAGCCATCTCCACGATTTGCAGGTTCGGGATGAGGGGCTCGAGGCGCGGCAGCTCCTTGGGAGGCTGCTCGCGCGCCATCCCGCGGACCCAGTACGGCGGGAGGTTCCGGAAGAGCAGGCGCGCGGTGAACGAGCCGCTCCGGACGTTGCCGGGCAGCGGCACCGCATATCCGAACGTCTTTCGCTGGAGCGTCCGGATCGGCGCGAGGTTCGCCTTGTCGGACGGACGAATGCGCGCGACGCCGCCGCCCGTCAGGTGCTGGAGGTACGTCTCGTTGCCTTCCTTCGACTGGATGAGGACGTGATCGCCGATCTCGTCGAGCACCGCCTGGCCGTTCCCGTCGGCGAGCGCCGCGATCTTGTCGACGAGCTTCAGCTGGATGTTCACGAGCTGGTTGTCGACCTGCGTGCAGCCGACGACGAAGCCGCGGAGCTGGTTGCTGGTGTCGCCGAACGTCGCCGCGTCGCAGAGATCGTCGTCGCTCTTGGCGACGACGCCCGAAGAGAAGATCGTGTTCTGCGCCGCGTCTTTCACGATCAGCTCGATCCACATCTGGCGCGCGAAGGCGAAGCCCGTCGGGAGGCTGTGGCCGGTGCGGTTCTCGATGGAGAGCTTCAGGTTGAGGTTCTTGGGATCCGTGCGCGTCTCGTCGAGCGTGAAGCCGGCGGCGCTCGCGAGGAGCGCGGCGCGCTTCGGCTTCTGCGGATCGCGCTTGGCGACGAGATCGAGCGGATAGTCGACGCCGACGAACGAGTGGTCGTGCACCTTGCGATCGGGGGCAGGGTAGTCTTGCGTGAAGGGCACGACCGCGCCGTCGGCCGCGCTCTTCAGGCCCGGGACGACCGGCATGTGGCAGTTCATGCAGGTCGAGCGGCCGCCGCCTCGCTGGTACTCGCGGTACTCGTCGAACGTCGTCTGGAGCACGAGGTCGACGCCCTTGACGATCTTGCCGTCGTTGTTCTTGTCGTAGTTGACGTTGTGGCACGTGGCGCAGAGGCGCTCGGGCTCCTCGAACGTCTTCGTTCGACCGCTCCGGTGGAACGGGTTCGCCACCGGCGACTCGAGGCGGCCGAAGAACATGTCGCCGCGGATCAAGGTGTCTTGATAGAGCCGCGCGAGCGCGCCGCCGCCGGGCGTGACCGGCTCGGGCAGCTGATGGCACGCGACGCACTCGATGCCTTCGTCGGCGCGCGCGCTCCGCAGCGGGAGGATGTCGCCGTCGATCATCGCCGCGACCGCGGGGCCGTGGCAGTTGATGCACATGCGCCGCGGATCCGGCGTCGGCATCCCCGCGAGCGTGTGCTTCATGTCGAGGTTGTTCTGGACGATCGTGAGAGGACTGTTGAGCGCATGCGCATGCATGGAGTCCTTCCACTGGTCGTAGATCGTCTTGTGGCAGTATCGGCACTCCTCCGACGAGCGGAACGCGCTGAGCGGCCCCTCGCTCGCGGTGCCCACCGGCAGCACCTTGCGGTGCGTGTCGAAGGCGCCGAGGACGTGGAAGAACAGCGCGAACAGGAAGAGGAACGCGAGCGGGACGTGCACGATGCGCCACCACTGGAGGCGGCTCGTGAACTTCGCCTGGAGCGGGATGCGCGCGAGCGCGCGGCGACGGCTCGCGGCGAGCTGGACGATCTCCTCGAGCAGCGCGCGATCGTCGGGCGCCAGCGTGTTCGCCATCGCCGCGAGCTCGTGCGGCGGCACTTCGCGCGCGAGGAGCGCCTCCTTCACGCGCTGGAGCTCGGGGGCCTTGCCGGCGGTGATCTTCTCGATCTCGAGGAGCTGCTCTTCGGCGCGATGGAGCGCGCCTTCCTTCGAGTAGTTGAGCGTGGCCTTGGCCGCCTTCGCCGGCACGAACGCGTACGTCAGGCGCCAGAAGATCCCCGAGGCCGCGATGATGCCGAAGAGCACGAAGAGGAGCTTGCCGGTCGAGAACGAGAGGCTGACGAGCCCGACGCCCGCGTGCAACACCGCCGCCACGACCGCGAGGAGCCCGAAGTAGACGTGCATCCAGAGCCACGTCATGAGCGACGCGCCCGTCACGTTGCGGCGCTTGCGCGCCGAGTACCAGAGCGTGAGCAGCACGAAGAACAGGGAGAGGAGCCCCATCGTGATGCCGCCGAACGTGTAGCCCCGGAGGTTCGGGCCGAAGCGGAGATCGTCGATCTTCTCCAGGATCCCGGTCGCGAGGATCGACGTGAAGAGCGTCAGGATCAGCGCGACGGAGAGCCCGAAGAGCGCCCAAGGCCAGTGGCGTTCGAAGAAGCCGACGGGGCGCTCGAGGCGCGGCGCCTTGTTCACGCGTACCTCCGCCCTTGGTGGAAGGCGAGGTTCTGCGATTCGAGCGACTTGCCTGGATCGACGCGGAAGATCGCGCCGACGGGGCACGCCGTGACGCACGCGTAGTCGGGGTAGCCCGCGCAGAGATCGCACTTGACCGCGACGCGGCGCGCGCCGGGCTTGAGCTCCTCGAGGGCTTCGCGCTTCGCGCCGAGGCCGAGCACGCCGAGGAGCTTCAAGAGGAAGCCCTCGCGCGGCGCGTCGACGGCGTGCATGCGGATGTTGCCGTAAGGGCACCGCTCGGCGCACGAGCCGCAGCCGATGCAGTTGTCTTCGACGATCGTGATCTCGCCGCTCGGCAGGCGCACGATCCCGTTGACGCTGCAGAGGAGGCACACCGGGTCGTCGCAGTGGCGGCACGCGGTGGGGAAGA
>JAHBWD010000059.1 GCA_019637175.1 Labilithrix sp.
CGAGGAGCGCGGCGAGCCACGCGTCGTCACGGTGGGCGACCGCGTGATCGACGCAAGCCTGGCGGACGGGGCCGAGCCCACCGGCGAGCTCGAGCGCATGTTCGAGCGCGGCGCGCGAAGCGCGCGAGTCGCCGAGGCGGCGGTCGAGGAGCCACGCGCGCTCGACGTGAAGCCACGCCGCGGCCGCCGGATCGCCCGCGAGCCCCGCGAGGCGCCCGAGGTGCGCGGCGAGATCGCTCCACCGCGCCGTCGCGTCGAACGCCGCCTCGATCCCGGAGAGGGCGCCGGCGTGATCGGGCGCGAGCGCCAGCGCCTCGCCGAAGGCCGCCGCCGACTCGACCGACGGGCCGCTCCTCGCTTCGAGGAGCCTGCCGCGCTCCGCGAGGAAGTCCGCGCGCACGAGATCGTCGGCGACGTGCGACGCGAGGTGCTCGACGTGCTCGAGCTGCGCGTCGATGCGATCGCGCGCGCCCGAGAGCACGCGCAGGAGGGCGTGGGCCGCGGGCGCGTGCTCGACGCAGCGTCGCGCCGCGTCGGCCGACGCGCGCGCGGCCTCGAGATCGCCTTCGTCGATCGCGGCCTGCGCCAGCTCGAGGTGCGCGCGCATTCGCCCGACCGGATCTTCGGGGTCGACCGCGGCGACGCGCGCGCGCAGCAGCGCCGTCGCTTCGCTCTCGCCCTCGCGCGCCTCGAACGACGCGCCCTCGGCGAGCAGATCGCGCGCGGCCGGCAACCGCACGGCGGCGCGATCGAGCGGCAGCGCGACGACGCCGTGGGTGCCCGTGAGCATCGCCGCAGAGCGAGCGTTGAGCGCCGCGCTGACGAGCGAGGCGCGCTCGTCCTCGATGAGATCGCTCGACGAGAGCTCGGTCACGGAGCGGCGAGCGCGCTCGTCTGTCGGGCCGTCCATCGTCGTAAGAGTACATCGACCTGCGGCGGCGGCGGTCAGGTCGAAAATTACAGGCCAGCCGGCGCTGTCGCGGCACGTGCGTTGCTCTGCTCGGCGCCGGATGCTCCAGAGGTTGCACCACCCGTCGCGTCCTTCCGGAGTGCACCTGGGTGGCGCGGTCCCGCCGGGACGCTTCACGGCGGTCGATCCGCGCCTCGTGCTCGCCGGGATCACCCTGCTCCTCGTCGCGACGGCCGCGCTCACCCTGTGGCCGCTCGTCGCACCGCTGGTGCTCGCGGGGTGGACGGCGCACCTCACCGGGCCGCTCTTCGTGCGCTTGAGCCGCGCGCTGCACGGCCGGAAGACGGCCGCGGCGGCGCTCACCGCGGCGCTCGTCCTGCTCGTCGCCGCTCCTCTCGTCGGCGTCGTCGTCGCCCTCGTCCCCGCGGCGCGCTCGCTCTTCGCGCAGCTCCGATCCGCGCGCGGGGGCAAGGGGTTCCTCGCCGCGCTCGTCTCCGGCGGCGGCGACGAAGGCGCGCCCGGCGGGCTCATCTCGATGATCAAGGACTACGGCGCGAGCGCGTCCAAGGCGATCGCGTTCGTCGCCGGCGCGTCGATCGACGTCCTCATCGGCGTGTTCGTCTTCTTCGCGACGTTCTTCTCGCTGCTCCTCGGCGGCGCGCGCCTCTACGCGTGGCTGGAGAGAAATTCTCCGCTCGAGCCCGACGTCTTCCGCCGTTTCGCCGAGGCGTTCCAGCAAGCCGGTCGAGGCCTGCTCGTCGGCACCGGGCTCACCGCGCTCGCCCAGGGCGCGTGCGCGACGGCGATCTACGCCGCGCTCGGGATCCCGCGCGCGATGCTCCTCGGCCTGCTCAGCACGGTCGCCTCGCTCATTCCGGCGACGGGCTCGACGATCGTGTGGGTCCCCGTGGCCGCGGGCCTCGTCTTCAGCGGCGAGCCGGGCAAGGCGGTCGTCCTCTCGATCCTCTGCCTCGGCGTCGTCGGTACGGTCGACAACGTCCTTCGCCCGTGGCTGTCGGAGCGCGCGCGCGTCGGCATCCCAGGCTCCGTGGTCCTCGTCGCGATCTTCGGCGGGCTCGTCGTCTTCGGGCCGTGGGGCCTCTTGCTCGGCCCGCTGGCGTTGCGGCTCGCCGCGGAGGGCCTCGTCGTCGCGCGCGAGAAACGCGTCTTCCGTCGAGGCCTCAGCTGAGGCGACCGAGCGGGCCGAGATCGAGGTTGAGCTCTTCGGGATCGAGGCCGAACTGACGCGCCAGATCGTGCACCGTCTCTTCGAGGCGCATGAGCGCGATCCCGACGTCCTCCACCTCGCGCGGGCTGAGCGTCTCCGCCTCCATGCGGCGAATCGCCTGACGCTCGAGGAGCTTGCGCAAGAACTCGACGAGCGCGAGCACGAGCTGCGCCACGGACTTCTGCACGTCTTCGGGGTTCGCGTTCCACCGCGGAACGAGCTCGGCGCGCTTCTTCTCGAGCTCCTCGCGGAGCGCCTCGATCTCCCGCGCGCGCAGCCCGCGCGCGGACGCGGCGAGCTTCGTGCGCTTGCGCGCGGTCTTCTTGCGCGGCTTCACGCGAGCTCCGCGAAGGCGTAGGGCGGAAAGGGCCCCGTGGTCATCACCTCGACGCGCTCGAGCGCGCGCGACGAGCGCGCGAGGGCGGCGCGATAGGCGCGCGCCGCATCGCGGGGCACGAGGTGATAGACGCTCGCGACGAGCGGCGGCCGATCGTGTCGCTCCGCGCGCGAAGCCCGGACGAACGCCGCGGTGGCGGCCGCGAGCGGCGCGATCTCCGGCGCGCGACGCGCGCGCAAGCGCGCGCCGAGCCACCGCGCGCCCGGCCCCTCGTTCGCGGAGACGGGCGCAGGAGCGGCCTCACCGTAGACTCTAAGTGTATACTGCACGCATCCATCCACCCGCGCGAGCGCGCGCGCGACGGCCTCCTCCGCCGGCGCGAGGAGGTCGCGCAGCGCGCTCGTGCCCGCGACGCGCGTTCCGAAGCGGAACGGCAGGACGCCCGAGGTCGCCGCCGCGATGCGCTTGACCACACGATCATGGCCGGCGAGCGCGCGCGGCGTCGGCTCGGCGGCTTCGTCGATCCGCTCGGCGATCACGCTCGCGCCACCCGCGCGCGAAACGATCAAGGGTCGCCCGTGAAGTCCCCTGGCGGGGAGGCGCGCCGGCCTCCGGCGCACGATCGCGTACAAGTAGAGCGACGTCACGAGCCGAGCTTCCGGGCGATCGACGGACGCCGCCTCGCCGGCCGCGGCTTGGCGCGCGGCCCGAGCACGCGATCGGCGGCGCACAGCACCGCGGAGACGCGAAGGTAGACGAGATCGACGTCGGCGACGCCGAGTACGAGATCGCCCGTGACGACGATGCCCTTGGTGAGCACGTGATCGACGATGTCGAGCAGCGAGGCGTCGACGCCTTCGAGGACGGCGCTGCCGGACGACCGCTTCGCCGGGCGCTTCTTCATGAGCCTCCGACGAAGCTGTACGCCGGCCACGGTCCGGTGAGCGTGACGTGGTAGCCGTCGCGCGCGAGCTCTTTCGCCGTGCTCGCGACCGTCGACTTGAACCGCCGCGTTCCCTTCTGGGGAACGAGGAAGACCGCGTCGAGCACGACGCGGCCCGCGAGCTCGCGGTTCGGCGGAGGCCGCCGGAGCGCGCCGCGCGACGTCTTCGAGAGCCGATCGAACAGATCGTCGACCTCTTCCTTCGCCTCCGACGTGAGGAGGCGCCGCGTCTCGTCTTGCGCCTTCTTGCGCAGGAGAAAGCCCGTTCCGCTCACCGGCTTGGCGGCGGCGCTCTTCTTCGTCTTGGCCGCGAGCGCGCGCGCCTCGTCGAACAAGACGCGGAGGCCCCACTCGTCGCAGCCGCCGATCTTGCGGACGACGCGGTCGAGCGTCTTCCTCATCTTCTTCACGTGCGCGATGGCGCGCGCGTCGGAGGAGAAGATCGTGAAGAGCTTCATCGGCACGACGGTGCCGCTCGCGCCGACGCGCTCGACGACGCCCTCGTGGGCGGAGGCGATGGCGCCGACCCAGTCGATGTCGCGGAGCTTCGCCTCGATCGCCTCGGAGGAGTAGACCGAGAGCGGGACCGTGCCGACGACGACGTGATAGCCGTCGGCCGCGTCGAGCGCGCGGAGCGGCCCCGCCGAAGGCAGGCGCGCGAGGCCGCGCCCGAGCTTCGGGGGCGCCTCGCTCTTCACGACACAGTAGAGGTACGTGGCGCTCGGGGTCGTCATCGTCGGCGAGGCAGCATAGCGCGCGCCTGCCAGCGTGCGTACCAGGCCTGCAGGGCCGCGGGGCCGCGGGGCGGAGGATGCACCGCCGGCGCGCGGATCAGCGTTGGGGCGCGACGCGCGAGGCGTTCGATCGGCGCGCGCTCGGCGGCGGCCGCCTCGTTGCAGCGCGCGCATCGGTCTTGCCCGCCCTCGGTGACCGCGTTCACGACGATCGCGGCCAGAGGCACGCGCATCTCGCGCAGCTTCGACGCGAGCCGCTCCGTCTCGAGGCGCGGCAGATCCGCCGCGCGCGTCACCGCCACGAACGCCGTTCGCTTCGGGTCGGCGAGCAGCGCCATGAGCGCGCGGAGACGCTTGGCGAGCCGCGTGAGATCGCTCGCGAGCTCGCCGAGACCGACGACGCGACGATACTTCAAAATGATGCTCATGATCGCGTGCACCCACGCGAGCGCGTTCGCCGGCAGCGCGAGCAGCCGCAGCGTGTGACCGGTGGGCGCCGTGTCGACGACGAGGAGCTGCTCCTCGCCGCGATCGAGCGCGTCGATCATCGCGAGGATCGCGAAGAGCTCGTCGAGGCCCGGGGGCGCGAGATCGAGCAGATCCTCGAGCACGGCGCGATCGAAGCTCGCGTCCATGCGGCCGCGGAAGATCGAGGCGAACAGGTCGTCGATCGCGTCGCGGTACTTCTCTCTCTCGATTTCGAACGCGCGCGCGGCGTCGAGCTCGCGCGCGTGGAGGTTCTTCGGGCCGCCGGCGACGCGCGCGGCGTCGTCGCCGAGGGTCATCCCGAGCGCATCCCCTACCGAGTGCGCGGGATCGATCGAGAGGAGCAGCACGCGCTCCTTCGGACGCGACGCCGCGAGATCGAGCGCGAGCGCGCAGGCCGCGGTCGTCTTTCCGACGCCGCCCTTGCCGCCGACGAGCACGAGTCGGATCGAAGGCGCGAGCTCGAGCACGCCGGGCGTCGTCCTCGCTCCACGCGCTTCGGGCAGCGCGACGCGCGCCGCGCGCATGGCCGGGCGCGTGCGGCGCGCGCGCGCGGCGAGATCGGCGAGCGCCTCCACGCCGCGAGGCTCCCGATCGAGCGCCGGCAGCTCGAGGATCCGCTTGTGGGGAAAGACGCGACGGATTCGCGCGAGGTTCGCCGCCTCGGCGGCGAGGCGCGGATCGCACGAGGCGCAACGCGCCGGACCGTCTGCGGTCCGGCGAACGGGGGCCGGCGCCGCGGACCACACGCGGTTGACGACGATCGTCGGGACCGCGATCCCGAGCGACTCGATCGCGCGGACGCCGTCTTCCGACTCGTCGATCGGGAGGGCCTCCGGAAGCGTGATCCACGTGAAGCTGCACCGCGCCGGATCGCGGAGCCACGCGCGGAGCTCCGTCGCGTCGCGCTCGACGCCGGCGATGATCTCGTCGGCGAAGTCCGGCCGCCAGCGCCCGCCCAAGCTCGACGCGAGAAACCGATGCTTGGCGTGCATGTCGTCGAGCACCTCGGCGACCCGGAGCAGCGTGTCCGGCATCTCGAGGAGCCGGAGCGTGTGGCCCGTCGGCGCGGTGTCGACGACGACGTGGTCGAACGCGCGTGAGCGCGCGAGGCGCGCGAGCTCGAGGAGGCCGACGAGCTCGTCGACGCCGGGCAGCGACAGCGAGAAGAGCGCGTCGACGTCTTCTTCGTCGAGGTACGTGCCGCGCTCGGCGATCGTCTTGAACGCTCCTCGTCGCTCGCCGAGCCATCGAGAGAGCGCGCGATCGGCGTCGAGCTGCGCGGCGAAGAGGAGGCCGCCCCCGCGCGCGACGACCTGCGGCGCGGCGCCGAGCTTCGCGTCGAGCGCGTCGGCGAGCGAGTGCGCGGGATCGGTCGAGACGACGAGGACCGTCGCCCCTTCGCGCGCGGCTCGCGTCGCCGCGGCGGCTGCGCACGTGGTCTTGCCCACGCCGCCTTTACCTCCGAAGAACGTGAGCCGTCGCACCGCCGCGACGCTACCACGCGTGGTGCGGCCGCTCCCCTGATCCCACCGCTCGGCGATCCGCTCGATCATGGTCTCTGCTTCGTCCGCCCCCGCGCGCGATCCGCCGCGATCGCCCTGAAAAATGGCCTCGACGTGCGCGGCACGCGGCGTGCGAAGCGCGTCGCATGCTCCGACCCGCGTGGCTCCCGGTCGTCGTTCCGCTGTTCCTCGTCGCCTGCTCCTCTGCAGAGGAGCGGCGGGATCCCCGGTCGCCGGAGCCCGCCGCGCCCGCGGAGCCGGCCCCCGAGCCCGGCCCGACGTCGACGACCGGGCTCGTGCCCACGGCGTGCCGCTTCGCGGTGCCGAAGAGCGCCGAGGGGAGCGCCTATCGATGCGCCGATCTCGTCGTCCCGGAGAATCGCGCGAACGCCGCTGCGAGGACGATCAAGGTCCACGTCATCATCTTCAAGGGCAAGGAAGGCGGCGTGCCGACGATCGAGCTCAACGGCGGCCCCGGCGGAAGCTCGGAGATGCTCGCGCAATCGCTCTCGGTGCGCGCGGGGTTCACGAAAGACAACTACCTCCGGCTCCTCGACATCGGCGATCTGATCCTCGTCGATCAGCGCGGCACCGGCCGATCGCTCCCGCGCCTCGACTGCGGGCAGACCGAGGAGCCCTCGGCCTGCCGGCAGAGGCACGAGAAGGCGGGGGTCGATCTCACCGGCTACGTCACGAGCGAGGCCGCCGACGACGTGCACGATCTGCGCGTCGCGCTCGGCGTTCCGAAGGTGAGCCTCCACGGGATCTCCTACGGCACCCGCGTCGCGCTCGAGATCCTGCGCCGGCATCCGGACGACGTCGCCGCGACCGTCATCGACGGCGTCCTGCCCGCGCAGGTCGGCCTGCTCGGCGGTTGGTCGAAGAACATCGAGCACGTCGTCTCGCACGTCTTCGCAGCGTGCGCCGCGGACGCGAAGTGCAACGGCGCGTTCCCCAACCTCGACGCCTCGCTCGCGAGCCTCAAGGCGAAGCTCGACGCGGCGCCCTTCGACTCGAGCTACTACGGCAAGTACGACTGGTACGCGTTCCGCGACGATCTGTTGAACCGCCTCTACGGCGAAGGCGAGGCGGGCCGCCTCCCCCATCGCGTCCACGATCTGCTCACGGCGACGCAGGCGAAGTTCGCCGCCGAGGAGAAGGCCGACGAAGACACGTGGATGGCGGAGAGCGCGCGCATGGACGGCGAGCTCTTCGGCGGACCGCTCGGCGCCGAGCTCGCCGCGCGGGTCGACGCCGACACCGATCCCGACGCGAGCGGCATGGCGCACGGCATGTACCTCTCGGTCACGTGCAGCGACCACGGTCAGTACGAGTCGCTCGACGCCGCGCTCGCCGCCGAGGCGAAGGTCCGGCCCGAGCTCCGCGATCCGGACGCGCTCCGCTTCGAGTTCTCGATGTGCGACGCGTGGCCCAAGCGTCCGAAGTCGCCCGACGGTCTCTCCGCGGTCACGTCGAGCAAGAGCGTGCTGGTGCTCGGCGGCGAGGTCGATCCGGCGACGCCGCTCGCCTGGGCCGAGCTCGCGGCCAAGACGCTCTCCAACGGCCAGCTCGTCCCCATCAAGGGCGGCGCGCACGGCGTCGTCGACGCGTGCGGCTTCGACATGAAAACGGCGTTCCTCCGCACGAGCGCGCCCGTCGACACGAGCTGCGCCGCGACGCGCTCGCTCGCGTTCTTCTATCCCGACCCGGGAGCGCCGGCCTTCGCGCCGCGCGCCAAGGTCTCGTCGCCGGCGGTCTCGCGCGTCGTGCCTTCGATCGCGCTCGAGCGCCTCCGCGGAGGGCGCCGGCTTCACCCGTCGCGGTGATCGAGATCGGCCTCGACGCGCTCGACGGTGATCCTCCCGCGGGGCGCGGCGCTTCGCTCGTCTTCCTCGCGCCCGCCGCGCTTGCGCTCGGCGATCTCGCGCAGGCCGCGGAGGACGCCCGCCTCGATCGCGGCGAACTCCGCCTCGTCGATCTCGCCGAGCTCGAGCTTCATCTGCGCGGCGAGCAGCTCCTCGCGGAGCGCAGCGTCGTCGACCATCTCCGCCTCGACCGCCTCCGCGATGCGCGTGAGGACGAAGCGAACGCCGCTGACGATGAGAGCGTCGACGATGAGCATCAGGCGCGTTCGAGCTTCAGCCGAATGTTGACGAAGTTGTAGGGCGGCCAAGGCCCGGTGTACTTGAACGTCAGCTTGTCGTGCGTGGCGCCGATGCGCTTCACGATGGCGTCGAAGTCGAGCTCCATGTCGCGACGCACGAGGAACGCCGCGTTCATGATCATGCGATCGCCGATCGGCTTGTTCGCGCGCGAGGCGACCGACACCGGCCGGAGCGCCTCGAAGATGTCCTGCACGTACCTCTCCGATCGCGACTGGAGCGCGTGGTCGACGAGGCGCCCGTACTGCATGCGCGCGAAGTAGGTGGAGCCCTTCTGCGACGTGATCTCGCCCTTGAGACGGCGGATGTCTTCGTTGTCGTGCTCGAGCTCTTTGATGATGAGGTCGCGATCCCAGAGGACCTTGAGCCCGAACTCGAGCTTGTCTTCCATCTTCACGAGGACGTCTTTGAACGCGTCGTACGCCGAGCGGAGCAGCTCGTGGATGTCGTCGCGCGTCTTGAACACCGTCCCGAACGACATCGGGATGACGGTGTGATCGCGCATGACCGTCTCGTTGACGCGCTCGTGCGCGAGGACGTTCGCGCGCGTCGGCTCGTGCACCGCGATCGGCGTGTCGGAGACGATCGCGGCGATGTCCTTGTAGTTGACCGTGTGGACGTCGACCGGCTCGGTGCCGATGCCCACCGGCCCGAAGCTGAGCTGTCGATCGCTGTGGATGACGCAATAGACGTACTTGCCGCGCGTGGAGGCGCCCGGCGCGACCGGGTCAGGAGGGATCGCCTTGGCCGCGACCGGCGAGATGCCCTCGCGCGCCTCGGGCGCGCTCGGCGGGAGGCGCTGCACGCGCTGGCGCGGCACGGGCGTTTTGCCCGTGCGCGCGACCGGCCTCGCCGGCAACGTCCCCGACGCCTTCGGCTTCGTC
This sequence comes from Labilithrix sp., assembly GCA_019637175.1. GTDB lineage: Bacteria > Myxococcota_A > Polyangia > Polyangiales > Polyangiaceae > Labilithrix. The sequence goes on from JAHBWD010000059.1 coordinate 9,190, forward strand.
GCGACCGCCGACCTTGCCTTGACCGGCCCGGCCGACGGCTTCGCGGGCTTGACTGGCTTCTTGGCCGCCTTCTTCGGCTTCGCCATCACTTCTTGCCTTTCTTCGGCGTGGGCGCCGCGCGCTTGCGCGGAGAGCTCCCCTTCTCGACGTGCGCGCGGATCTTCGCCAAGAGGCTCTCGGGCAGGCAAGGCTTGGCGATGAAGTCGTCGCAGCCGGCGTCGCGCGCCTTCTTGGCGTGCGCCGCGTCGGCGTGACCGGTGAGCGCGATGATGACGATGTCTTTCGTCTTCGGGTTCGCCTTGATGCGCCGCGTGGCCTCCCAGCCATCCATGACGGGGAGTGAGAGGTCCATCACCACGATCGAGGGCAGGATCTCTCCCGTGCGCTCGACCGCCTCTTCGCCGTTGACCGCCTCGGCCACGCGAAAGCCGTGGAACTCGAGGTACTCGACGTACATCGCGCGGTTGTCTTCGAAGTCGTCGACGATGAGGACGAGCGCGGATCCGACGCTCGCGCCGCTCGTCTTCCTCGTCGCCGTGCTCATCGTGCCGCCCCCTCCCAACGCCCGGCCACCGCCTGGGGCCTGCCCTTGAACGGGAGAACGAGCGTGAACGTGGAGCCCTTGCCGACCTCGCTCACGAGCCCGATGTCGCCGCCGAGGTGCGCGGCGAGGCGCCGGCAGATGGCGAGCCCGAGGCCGGTGCCGCCGTACTGGCGCGTGGGCGAGTTGTCGACCTGGCGGAAGTCCTGGAACACCGTTTCGCGATCGGCCTTCGAGATGCCGATGCCGGTGTCGGCGACCGAGATCAAGAGCGCGTCTTTGCGCTTGTTGAGGCGGGCAGACACCGTGACCGATCCCGAGGGCGTGAACTTCAGCGCGTTCGAGATGAGGTTCATCAAGATCTGCTTCACCTTCGATCGATCGCTGCGGAGCGTGGCGAGCTTGGGCGCGACCTGGGTGCGCACGCCGAGCTTGCTCCGCTCGATGAGCGGCTCGAGCTCGGCGAGGACCTCCTTCACGAGGTCGCCGACGTCGAACCGCGCGAGGTTGAGGGGCATCCTGCCCGCCTCGATGCGCGCGATGTCGAGGATGTCGTTGATGATCGTGAGCAGGTGCTTGCCGTTCGAATCGACGCGCGAGAGCTGCCGCGTGACGGGCGCCGGCAGCGGCCCGGAGACGCCCTGGAGGAGCATGCTCGTGTAGCCGAGGATCGCGTTGAGCGGCGTGCGGAACTCGTGGGACATGTTCGCGAGGAACTGCGACTTCGCGCTCGACGCCGCCTCGAGCTCGAGCGCCTGACGCTGGAGTAGCTCGTTCTGACGCACGAGCTCGGTCGTCGCGTCGCGGACCTTCTGCTCGAGGAGATCGGAGGCGCGCTTGAGCTGCTCGTAGAGGCGCGCCTTCTCGACCGCCTCGGTCTGATCGTGGAGGATGGTGACGATCGCGGTGACCTCGCCCTGCTCGGAGACGATCTTGCCGCTGATCGCCTCGAGCGGCACCGGAGCGCCCGTCTTCGGATCCGCGAGCCCGAGCTCGCCGCGGAAGCGGCCGGTCGGCTCGAGGAAGAAGAGGTTCGAGACGTGCGACGAGAAGTGGGCGTCGTTCGCGCGCACGCGCAGCGTCTCCTCGACCGGCGCGTCGGGGCCCGCGGTGAAGAGGCGCTCGGCCGGCGCGTTCGTCATGATCGTCGCGCCGTGGGCGTCGGTGACGACGATGGGATCGGCGACCGAGTCGATGATCAGATCGAGGCGGTCGCGATCGGCGCGGACCTGCGCCTCGGCGAGCCGGATCTTGCGGTAGTTGTCCTCGATCTCCTGCGCGGCGAGCTGGAGATCCGTGACGTTGCGCAGCACCGACACGATGCCCGGGCCGTCGGGCGTGTTGATCGGCGCGCTCATGAGCTCGAAGAGACGGTCGGAGCCGTCGCTCGGATCGACGATGGGCAGCTCGCGGCGGGCGAGCTCGTCGCCCTCGATGGCGTGCCGCGAGAGCGCGGCGGAGAACAGCATGTTGTTGAGCGCGACGGCGCGGCGCCGGCCCTCGCTCTCCTCCTCCTCCGAGGCGAAGTAGAGCTCGGCGCGGGCGTTGGCGACGATGAGGCGGCCCTCCGGATCGGTGAGCAGCACCGGGTCGGGGACGGACTTGAGGATGCTCTGGAGCAGCGCGCGCTCGCGATCGAGGCGACGCTCGGTGAGCGCGAGGACGCGGAGCTTGCGGAGGTTGACGAGCTTGCGGCCGAGGAGGCCGAAGAGCCAACGAACGTCCGGATCGCGCGCGCCCCCGCCGATGAGCAACAGGCCGACCGGATCGGCGTCGGGCGCGAGGGGGAACGGAAGGGCGTAGGCGGTGCAGCGGCCCGTCGCGAAGGAGAGTCGGACGTCGAGCGAAGGCGTCGTGATCGTCGTCGCGCGAGGCGACGAGAGCGCCTGCACCAAGGGATGCTCGCGATCGTCGAGATCGACCGCGAAGTCGGCGACCTCGCGCGGCGGCAGGCCGTGCGACGCCGCGAGCACGAGGCGCGCGCCCGCCGGGCGCTCGAGATCGCCGAGCGCGATCGCGACCTGACGCACGCGGAGGTGCCGCGCGAGCCACTCGACGCCGAGCTGGGCGGCCTCGACGAGCGAGTTCGACGCGATCAACGCGTCGACGAACGCCAGCTTCGTCGCCGGAGACGGCGACGCGTGGCCGTTGGTCCGCGGCTGGGCGGCCCGGTGCATCAGCCCCGCGGTGACCGCGCGCGCCGGCGCACGGGTGCGGCGGCGGGCGCGTCGATGCCGCCCGCCGACAGACGTGCGCGGAGCGCCGCGTTCTCCGCGAGGAGCGCCTCGTGCGAGGCGGCGTCGATCGCCGCCGGCTTGGCGACGGGCGCGACCGTACCGACGGCTTCGGAGTACTTCAGGTACGTGTCGATCGAGGCGACGACGACGCGAGCCTCGACCGTGATGAGATCGATGCCGACGAGCGACACACGCACCCACGCGTCGATGACGATGCCCTTGTCGAGGACTCGATCGAGGACGTCGATGAGGCTCGTTCCTCCTGAGGCGCGTTCAACCGGCATGCTCTTGCTCCATCGTGTGCTTCGTCACTCGTCGTAGCGACGCCGCTTCGAGGCGCCGGGAACGCCGCTGCCCGGAGGGCGCGCGCGCATTCCCCGCGCGCCGGCGCGGCGGGCGGTCACCGTCTCCTCCGCGAGCTGGGCGACCTTGCGCTCGAGGATCTGGACCTGCTTGCGCAGGGCCTCGTTCTCCGCGAGCAGCGGCTGCTTTCCCGGGGCGAGGTGGTGATCGTACTTCCACCAGTCGAGCCCCACCTGCTCGGCCTTGTCGATCGAGCAGACGATGAGGCGGATGCGGATGGTGAGCAGCTCGACCTCGGCGAGCGAGATCTTGATGTCGCCCGCGATCACGAGCCCCTTGTCGAGGACCCGGTCGAGAACATCGACCAGCCCCGTCGAGCGCTGCCCTCCCCACTGCATGTCCTGCCGCATTTGGGACCGGGGAGCGTTCCTCAAAATGCCGAGGAAATCCAGGACGAAGTGTGCGACGCCGTGCCGCTGGCGCCCGGCGCCGCGAGATTCCGCGGTGGTCGGCTTCGTGCATCACCCGGCACATGAGCGCCACGGAGGAGGTCGACGCGCGCCGTGCGGCGCTGATCTCGGCGGTCCTCCAGCTCGTCGCCGGGCTCGTCGCGTTCGTGGTCGTGGTCGCGGTCGTCTCGTGGGTGTTCCGCGAGGAGCTGACCTCGCTCGGGACGGCGTTCATCGATCGGCTCGGCGCGTTCGGGATGGCGGCGGGGGCCTTCCTCGCCGACGCCGTCCATTTTCCGATCCCGCCGCAGTTCTATCTCTTCGCGGGCGTCGCCGGCGGCTATGGAGACCTCGCGGTGCTCGCGAGCGTCGCTTCGGGATCGATCCTCGGAGGGATCGCTGCGTTCTTCCTCGCGAGGCGCGCGTGCGGTCTCCCGTTCTTCGCACGCCGCGCGCTCGCGGCGCGCCAGCTCGTCCAGGGCCTCTTCGCGCGATACGGATACTGGGGCCTCGCCCTCGCCGCGCTGCTGCCCATCTCGTACTGGGCGCTGTGCACCATGGCGGGTTTGCTCCGTCTGCCCCCTCGCGCGTCGGGCGTCCTCGGCCTGATGCGCATTCCGAGGCTGCTCGTTTCGTATGGGCTCATCATGCTCGCGTGGCGCGCGACGGCACCGTGAATGGTGTACTCTCGAAGGGCCCATGTCTCAGACCATGCCTCGGATGGACGTCGCGACCGCGATGCTCGTCGCCCTCGACGATCGGACCGCCGGTGCGTGTGTTTCACTGCTGGACGACGCCGGCTTCCGCGTCATCCGGGTGAAGCACGTGGCCCCCGCGCTCGAGCGGATGCCCGTCGTGATGCCCCATCTCGTCGTCGTCCCGACGACGCTGCGCAAGGAAGAAGAAGAGGGGCTCGTCGATCGATGCGTCGCGATCGGCGCCGAGGTTCTGCGCCTCGCGCCCGACGTCGACGCGCGCGCGCTCGCCGCGCTGGTCGCGAGCGCCGCGCATAGCGCGCTCGAGAAGCCGCGCTGACGAAGCGCGATCCGTGGCGAAGCGCCCCGCTCCAACGGCGCGTGGCGGAACGCCCCGACCCTCCTGATGCATGCATCATACATGCATCAGCTCCACGGATTCCGCGTCTTTGGACCGCGGCGGCGTCAGGTTTGTCGCAGGGATACGGCAGCCGGTCGCACCTGGTGTTCCTTTGCGCCTCAGAGCTGCGACACGTGTGGCGAAAATGCATCTCGCGTCGTCGCGCGCGTTGACGAGCGCCGTCGCGGACTGACACGGTTGATTCATGAAGCTCACGGTCACTGCGGACATCACGCTCGACGGCCCGACGACGTCGGACGTCACCTGGCTCGACGTCCACATCTCTGACGACGGCGCGCGGAGCTACGGCACGGCGCGCGTCGCCATCGTTCACGTCGGAGAGATCGCCGACGCCCACGGCGATCTCTGGCCGGCGCTGCACGGCACGCGCCTCGAGCCGATCGTCGACGCGTACTTCTCGCAAGGCTGGTACCGCGACGAGTTCGCCGACGGCGCCGGCATCGATCTGCTCTACATCGACTCCATCGAGATGAGCGCCGCCCATCGCGCCAAGAACCTCGACCTCGCGATGGTGCGCAAGCTGTGCGACACGCTCGGCAGCGGCTGCCAGCTCGCCGTCATGGCGTACGGCGACGCGCACGGCGCCGCGCACTGGGGGCGCCTCGGCTTCTCGCTCACCACGCCGGGCCGCACGAACGGCCTCATGCACATGAAGCTCGGATACCGTCACGCCCGCGTCGTCGACGCGACGGGCGCCGGCGACTTCGAAGTGCTCCCGACCACCATCCTCCACGACCGCCACACGCACAACTGACTCGGCGATCAGAGACGCGCCGATGACGACTCGGCGGGCGGCTGGCCGTTGCTCGACTGGTAGCGTTCGAGCTTGCGATAGAGCGTGCGCCGATCGAACCCGAGCACCTGGGCGGCGCGCGACTTGTTCCCTCCGACCAGCGAGAGCACGCGGAGGATGTAGCGGCGTTCGAGCTCGTCGATCGTGACGATCTCCTCGGGCTGGTTCGCCGAGACGACGAACTTCTCCGGGCGGAAGGTGCGTACCTTCTCCGGCAGATCGTCGAGCTCGATCCGGTTGCCGCGCGCGAGGGCGACGGCGCCGTCGATGCAGTTCTCGAGCTCGCGCACGTTGCCCGGCCACGAGTAGCCCATCAGCTTCTCCGCCGCGGCGGGCGACAGCTCGATCTCGCCCTTGCCGTGACGATCGGCGTACTGCTTGAGGAAGTGGCGCGCGAGGTGGAGGACGTCGCCGCCGCGCTCGCGGAGGGGCGGCACGTCGATCTTCACGACGTTGATCCGATAGAAGAGATCTTCGCGGAAGCGGCGCTCGTAGACCTCGTCTTCGAGGACGCGGTTGGTCGCCGTGAGGACGCGCGCGTCGAACGGCGTCTCCCGGTTCGATCCGACGGGGCGCACCTTGCGTTCTTGCAGCGCGCGCAGGAGCTTCGGCTGCACCTCGAGCGGCAGCTCGCCGATCTCGTCGAGGAAGAGCGTTCCGCCGTTCGCCTGGAGGAAGAGGCCGTGACGCTGCGCCTTCGCGTCGGTGAACGCGCCGCGCTCGTGGCCGAAGAGCTCGCTCTCGAGCAGGTTCGCCGGGATCGACGCGCAGTTGATCGCGACGAACGGTCCGTCTTTGCGCCGGCTCCGATCGTGGATCGCGCGGGCGATGAGCTCCTTGCCCGTGCCCGTCTCTCCGTGGATGAGGACGCCCGCGTCGCTGTCGGCCACGCGGCCGACGAGGCCGAAGACGCGCCGCATCGCCGAGCTCATGCCGACGACGTTCTCGAGCGCCGCGTCGTCGATCGGCGCGAACGAGCGGAGGCGCTTCACCTCTTCTTCCAGACCGCGGTGCTGGATCGCGCGCGCGACGGTGACGACGAGGAGCTTCGGATCGACGGGCTTCGTGATGAAGTCGTACGAGCCCACGCGGATCGCGCCGATCGCGCTCTCGAGGCTTCCCTGCCCCGTGATCACGACGACCGGGACGTTCGGCCGCGTCCCGAGCACGCGCTCGCACAGCTCGAGCCCGCCCATCTCCGGCATGCTGAGATCGGTGAGCACCAGATCGAAGTCGCGCGCCCCGACCAGCTCGAGCGCGTGCTGCGCCGAGGTGCATGTCGTGACGCCGTAGCCCTCGCGCTCCAGGACCATCTGCAAGAGGTCGCAGGTCTCCTGCTCGTCGTCGACCACGAGGACTTGCCGTTCGGACATGCCGAGCTGGAGCGTGCAGAATACATGCCTACGCGATTGCCCCGTGGCGAGGGCGTAGAGGACTCGGAGTCGTGGCGTTTTGTCACCGAGCGAGGCAAGGCCCCCCAGCGAGACTTCAGCGGGAAGACAACGTGGAAACGACGCCGGCCAGGACCGAAGGCGCCGTCGGGCCGAGCGCGCGCATCGCGTAGACGAACGCGGCGTTGACGATGCCGACGGTGAGGAACGTCTTTCGATGCGCGGCGACCTGCGCGGCCGTCACCACGCTGCGATCGGCCGCCGGCAGCGGATGATCGCGGACGTCCTCGAGCGTCTCGACGTCGAGGTCGGACTGACGGCGCAGGACGTCGTCGATCGCGAACACCAGCAAGCGATAGTCGCGCAAGCCAGCGGGGATGCGGCCTGGGAGCGTCGCGGCGAGGGCCTGCTGGATCGCGAGCGACGAATCGGCGTTGGCACCCGACGACGCGCTCCCGCACTCGACGCTCCAGTGCTCCTTGAGGAGCCGCACGAAGTGAGGCTCGAGTCGCTCGTCGCCGCGGACACAGGCGAGGTAGTGCTGCTGCGTCACGAGCTTGAGATGGAGCGCGAGCACGAGGAGCGAGAGCGGCGAGGCGTGCATGAGCGTGGCCGCGAGATCGTCGGGGTGCGGGACGAGGCGCGGGCGCGCGGGGAAGTCGGCGGCGAACGCGGCCTCGAACGAGGAGAAGAGGTCGTGATGATCGAAGACGTCGAGCGGGAGCAGCGGCGCGAGCACCTCGCGGATCTCGAGGTCGGTGCGAGCGCGCTCGCGCGCCACGCTCCCGAGCAGCGTCTCGAGGACCTCGAAGACATGCAGGTAGCTGCACGCTCGGATCTGGTTGAGGCGCCGCCGATCGTCTTCGTCGAGCGCGCGCACGGGCGCCGGGCCGGCGAGCGCCTCCGGCATGAAGCAGCGGGACATGTCGAGCTGCATGGGCACGCTCACCTCTACCCATCTGTGCATAGCGCACGCCACACGGCGCCGCAGCCCAGCCGCCCCCTCGAAGGCGCCCGATCGCACCCGATGTAGGTCGGTCTGTTCATCGCGAGGCTCGACCGCTACCCTCTCGAGGCGTGGGAACGGCCTCGGATCCGCCGGCGTCCGGGAGGGGCGGTATGGCCGAAGGCCAGACCGTCGCCGGAAAGTACCTGCTCGGGCGTCAGCTCGGCGCCGGCGGGATGTGCATCGTCTACGAGGCGCAGCACCTCGCGCTCCAGCAGGCCGTCGCCCTCAAGGTCTTGAAGCCCGAGCTGGCGAACGACGCCGACTGCGTCGCGCGCTTCGAGCGCGAGGCCCGCGCCGCTGCCCAGCTCCGCAGCCCCAACGTCGCGAAGGTGTTCGACGTCGATCTCGTCAGCCAAGGTCCTTACATCACGATGGAGCTGCTCGTCGGCCGCGACATCGGCGCCGAGCTCGCCGAGCTCGGCCGCCTGCCGATCCCGCTCGCCGTCGACTATGTCCGCCAGGCGCTCTCCGGCATCTCCGAGGCGCACGCGCTCGGGATCATCCATCGCGATCTGAAGCCCGAGAACCTCTTCCTCACCGATCTCGGCGCGCTCACCGACCGCAAGCTCGTCAAAATCCTCGACTTCGGGATCGCCAAGAACGTCGCGGAGACGGCGCGACGCCTCACGGCGCCCGACACGGTGTTCGGCACCGTCGACTACATGTCGCCCGAGCAGATTCGATCCGCGTCCGCGGTCGATCACAGGAGCGATCTCTGGGCGCTCGGGATCATCCTCTACGAGCTGCTCACGGGTCGCACGCCCTTCAGCGGCGACGCTCGATCGGTGATCGCGCAGATCGTGAGCGATCCGGTACCGACGCCGTCGGACCACGCGCCCGAGCTGCCGCCGTCGCTCGTCGAGACGGTAATGAGGGCGCTCGAGAAAGACCCGGCGCGGCGCTTTCAGTCGGCCGACGAGTTCCGCCATCAGCTCGAGGGCTACGGCGACTTCGAGCCGATCACCTCGCTCATCGCGCGCCTCCCTCCTCAGTCGGTGCCGCGCGGACAGGTCCGTTCGGTGCCGCCTCCGAGCGAGCAAGCGCGCGACGGTCGCGACGCGCGGACGCACGGCTCGTGGGAGACGAAGCGCGTCGAGCGGCCGCGAAGCAAGGCGTGGATCATCCTGCCGCTCGTCGGCCTCGTGGGCGGAGCGATCGGCGCGACCGTGTATGTCTCCGGCGGGCGCGTTCCCGCGAGCTGGCGAGCGACGGCGGCGGGAGCGAGCGCGACGGCGCCGTCGTCGAGCGCGCCGTCCGAGGCCGCGCCCGCGACCGAGCCCGCGGCCGAGCCGGCGGCGATGCCGAGCACGACGGCCGAGCCACCGGTCGCCTCGGTCGAGCCCGCGAGCTCCGCGCCGCCCCGATCGAAGCCGGGCAAGGCACGACCCGCGAGCCCCGCGCGACCCGCGCCGGCCTCGCGACCGCCGGCGAGCGCGACGCCGACCGCGCTGCCGAAGCGTCTCTGAAAACACGACGTCAGCGCGACGTCAGCTCTTCGCGTCGGCGAGCTTGCGGAGCTCGAGGCGCAGCTCGCGCGCGGACTTGAAGCGTCGCTCCGGCGCCTTCTCGAGGCAACGAAGGATCACCGCCTCGAGCGCGGCCGGCAGCCCGGGCGTGAGCATCGACGGCGGCCGCGGCGCCTCGCTCCGGTGCTTCATGAGGATGCGATACGCCTGATCGGAGGTGAACGGCACCTCCCCCGCGAGCATCTCGTAGAGGACGACGCCGCACGCATAGACGTCGGCGGCCGGCGTCGCCGGCGAGCCCGTGGTCTGCTCCGGCGCCATGTACTCGGGCGTGCCCGCGGCGACGCCCTCGACGTTGACGCCGAGCGCGGCGATGCCGAAGTCGCACACCTTCACGATCTCCATCGGCTGGCCCTCGTCGTCTTGCGCGGGAACGAGCACGACGTTGTCGGGCTTGACGTCGCGGTGAACGATCTCGCGATCGTGCGCCGCCGAGAGCCCGGCGCAGATCTGGATCATCACGTCGAGCGCGCGCGACGGAGCGAGCCTGCGACGCGCGCCGATGACGCTGCCGAGCGTGTAGCCCGACAGGTACTCCATCACGATGTAGACGAGGCCCTCCTCCTGTCCGTAGTCGTAGACGCGCGCGACGTTGGGGTGCTCGAGCTGGCTCGCGGCGCGCGCCTCGGTGCGGAAGATCTCGAGGAGGCCGGGATCGTCGCGATAGCGAGGGTTCAAGACCTTGATCGCCACCGTGCGCCCGAGATCGCGGTGCGACGCCTTGAACACGATGCCGCTCGCGCCGCTGCCGATGACCGAGTCGAGCGTGTACTTGCCCCCGCCGATGATCCGGCCGCAGAGCGGATCCTGCGTCGTCGGCGCCTGGCGAACGTTCCACGAGACGTCGGGGCTCCCCGGCGCGCGCGTGCTCTGGCCGGGGAGCGTCTGACTCTCTTCGTCGTTGAAGATCTGGGGCGCGAACGTGAGCGTCCGATCTTCGGACATCGTCCCCGCCTCGCGCGGTCCGCGCGGGACGGAGCTCTCGGGATCGAAGACCGTCGTCGCGCTGATCTCGTCGCTCTGCGGCGACGACGACGGCGGAGCGTCGACGGGCTCCGGAGCGACCGCGCTCGAGAGCGTGCGGTCCTCGTCGGCGCGGCTCGCCAGCGTCCGATCCTCGGCATGGCTCGCGGGCAGCTCGTCTCCACCCGCGAGCTCCGCGAGCTCCGGCACGTGCGCCGGATCGATCGGCGCGACGCGCAGCGGATACTCGCCGTCGCGCGGCGAGCCCACGAGCTCGGCCGCCAGCGCGCCGATCAGCGCGTCACCGACCCATAGCTGCAGGGTTCGCCGGCCCGGTGGCGGCGCTTCCGGCAAGGCCACGTAGACGATCTCGCCGTCGAGCGCCGCGCGCACGATGGGCGCGACCTGCGAGTGGAGCTCGAATCGCGCGACGAGGACGGCCGGCACTTGCGAGCGAGTGTAGCAGCATGGCCTCGGGGGAACGGGACAGCTACCGCGCGAATGGTCTATCCTCGATGCATGCATCCGGAGGGGAGATCCCCGCGACCCGCGGCGTTGCCGGGGATCGGGCAGACCCTCGGGGGCAAATACGAGATCGTCCGCCTGCTCGGCGAGGGCGGGATGGCCTACGTCTTCGAGGCGAGCCACCGGAAGCTCCAGCAGCGCGTGGCGATCAAGCTGCTCGCGCCGGAGTTCGCGAAAGATCCGGAGCTGGTGCAGCGCTTCGAGCGCGAGGCGCGCAACGTCGCGCGCCTCCGCACGAAGCACGTCGCGCGGGTGATGGACGTCGATCAGACCGAAGACGCCGTTCCGTTCATCGTCATGGAGTTCCTCGAAGGGCGCGACCTCGACGCCGAGCTCCAAGCGCGGAGCCGGCTCCCCGTCGGCGAGGCGGTCGACTACGTGCTCCAGGCATGCGCCGCGATGGTGGAGGCGCACGGCGTCGGGCTCATCCATCGCGATCTCAAGCCGGCGAACCTCTTCTTGGCGAGCGACGGCGGCGATCGCGTCGTCAAGGTGCTCGACTTCGGGATCTCGAAGGTGATGGGCGAGGCCACGCGCCTCACCGTGGCCGGCGCGGTGATGGGGACGGTGATGTACATGTCCCCCGAGCAGGTGCGCGCGCACGCGAACGTCGACACGCGCGCAGACGTCTGGGCCATGGGCGTCATCCTCTACGAGCTCATCGCCGGCCGCGCGCCGTGGGAAGGGAGCTCGCCGCAGATCGCCGCCGCGATCGTCTCGACCGATCCTCCCGATCTGCGCGCGTCCGCGTCGGTGCCCGAGGGCCTCGCAGACAGCGTGCGCACGATGCTGCAGCGCGAGCCCGACCGCCGCTTCGCGAGCATCCGCGACGTCGTCACGGCCCTCGCACCTTTCGTGACCCCCGGGAGCATCGGCGCGGCCGCCGCCGAGCAGATCACGCTCGCGCAGTCGGGCGCGCGCTCCGCGGCGGCGAAGCCGAACTTCCCCAAGAACACCGTTCCGATGATCGGATCGCCGCGCCACCAGCCACCGGCGAGCGGCCCGGTGACGCCGCGCTCGGTCGGGCCGTCGACGCCCGCGATGGCCTCGGCGCGCGGCGTCGCCGAGGCGCCGCCGGCGCCGCGAGGAAAGCTCGTGCTCGCGCTCGCGGCCGCTGCCGGCGTGATCGGCGCCGCGGGGGTCGTTCTCATCTTGGTGGTCATGCTCCACGGGTCTCCGCCGGCGACGACAGGCGCCGCGCCTCCGGCCGCCTCGTCGGTCGTGAGCCCCGCGAGCGCGCCGGCGCCGAGCCCTCCGGCGCCGAGCGCGTCGGCGTCGGACTCCGAGACTCCGCCTCCGCCGTCGACGGGAACGACGCCGCGCGCGACCGGAGCGCCCAGCGGCTCGGCGCGTCGCGTCGACGCCGGCGCGACACGCGCGCATCCTGCGCCCCCGAAGCCATCCGAGAATCCAGCGCTGCTCTGACGCGCGTGGCGCACCTCATGCTTGTCGTCGATGCGTGAAGCTCCGCTTCGGCGTCGTCGTCATCGCCTTGCTCCTCGCGCACGGAGGCAGCGCCGCCGCAGCCGACGATCTCTCTCGTGCGCGAGCGCTCTTCGACGAAGCGGGCGAGCTCGAGCGACAAGGTCGCTGGGACGCGGCGCAGGATCGCTTGCGTGCGGCGATCCGGATCCGCGAGACGCCGCACTTGCGCTACGCGCTCGGCTGGGCGCTCGAGAACGACGAGAAGCTCCTCGAGGCGAGGACGGAGTACGAGCTCGCGTTGCGTCTCGCGCGGCGCGGTTCGGTCGAAGAGGTCACGCGGCTCGCGACGGCACGAATCGCCGAAGTCGATCGCAAGACGCCGCTCGTGCAGATCCGCGTGCGAGGCCGTCTCCTGCCGACGACGCGGATCTCGGTCGAAGGTCGGCCCGTGGCGGTGCGCGACGACGCCGGAACCGTGTCGGTCGATCCCGGCAGCCGCGTCGTTCGCGTGGAGCGGCGCAGCAAAGGGATCTCCGACCGCACCATCACCGTGCGTCCCGGCGTGCTCCGCGTCGTGGAGGTGGAGGGCGACGAGATGCCTCCTCCCAGCGTCGCGCGGAGCGCCGCGCTCGCGAAGGGCGTCGCGCCCGATCGCGCGCAGCCCGCGGCGCTTCCCTGGGTGCTCGTCGCCGGCGGTGGGGCGCTCACGCTCGGCGCGACGGGCCTCCTCGTCTCGAGCCCGAGCGGCGCGTGGACGCAGGACGCCGCCGCGGCCGCGATGGGAACGGCCGGCCTCGTGTCGCTCGGCGTCGGTACGCTGATGCTCCTCTCGAGCGCGCGCGACGAGCCTCGACGCGCGCGCGTCGACGTGACGCCGACGATCGGCGGCGCCCGCGCGACGATCGCGTTCTAGAACCCGGGGCTCGACAGGCCGCCGTGGACGCCGCTCGGATCCGCGAGCGCGCTCGGGCGATCGGCCTTGGGCTTGCTCGGCCGCGGTCGCTTCGGCGCGACCGGTGCAGCCGGCGCCGGCGCGACCTCGGACGGCTCGATCGCAGGGGGCGCAGGCGGAGGCTCGGTCGTCGCGCTCGGCGCGGGCTGCACCTCGCGCTGCGGCGCGGACGCGAACGCGGCGGCCGTAGCGGGCGAAGCGACGTCCGGGCGCGTCGCGGCCCACTTCGGCGTGACGAGCAGCGCGGCGACGCCGAGGACGGCGGCGCTCGTCATCACGAACGAAGGGCGCAGCGCCCTCGCGGGCCGACGCCGCGAGCGCGCGACCGCCGGCGGCACAGTGTGGTCGTACGCGACTTCCCCCAGCGCGCTTCCTGGCGGCGCGAGCACTTCGCTCACCGCGGCGAACGGCGCGAGCGCGGCGACGAGAGCGTCGACCGACGGATAGCGTTCGCTCACGTTCTTCGCGAGCGCGCCCATGAGCACCGTCACGAAAGCGTCGGGCAAGTCTGGGCGCAGCGCGCGCGGATCAGGGACGGGATCGGCCGCGATGGATGCGATGCACGCCGAGGCCTCTTCGTGCCCGAACGGCGTCTGACCGGTCACGAGCTCGTAGAGCGTGACGCCGAGCGACCAGACGTCCGAGCGCTTGTCGACGTACTTGGCGCACCGAACTTGCTCCGGCGACATGTACTGCGGCGTCCCGAGCGGCGCGACCGCCTGGGTGATCGACGCTTCGCCCCCGGCGACGCGCTTCGCCACGCCGAAGTCGAGCACCTTCACGATCGATCGATCGTCGAGCTCCGCGAGGAAGAGGTTGCTCGGCTTGAGATCGCGATGAACGATGCCGAGCCGGTGCGCCTCCGCGATCGCCTCGCAAGCCTCGAGGATCCATCGAACCGCGCGCGCGACCGGCTGCGGCCCCTCGCGATCGATCACGCTCGCGAGATCGTGCCCGTCGAGCAGCTCCATCACGATGAACGGCGTCCCATCGGCGGTCACGTCGATGTCGAAGACCTTCACCGCGTGCGCGCTGGAGAGCGCTCCCGCCGCGCGCGCCTCGCGCTCGAAGCGCGTGACGAGCTCGGGATGCTCGCGCAACGCGGGGCCGAGCACCTTGATCGCCACGCGATGTCCGAGGCGCAGATGACGGCCCTCGAAGACGACCCCCATCCCTCCCTGTCCGAGGAACTGTTCGACCTCGTACTTGCCGGCGAACGGTTCGTGCGCGGAGGGGAGCCAGTCGGGCGGCTCAGCTTCACGTCGGGTTTCGAATGGTTCAGCCGGCGCCACGGTCTGCTTCCATTCACGTATCGTTCCTGGCCGGCGCGGCGACGAAACGAAACGCCGTCACGCGCGTGCGCAACAGAACCCGTGGTTGCGTGACGCGCGCCCGTACGCGAACGCACCGTCGTGGCGGATTGTCTCCGAGTCAGAATCGGCCGGCGGCCACGAGCCCTGCGCCCGCGGGGGCGACCGCGATCCCTCGCGACGGCGAGCGCGGTGCGGTGAGCCACAAGACGGCGCCCGTGCCCGCGAGCACGCCGCCGGCGACGAAGAGCGCCGTCGCGACGTTCGCTTCGGTGCGCGACGTATCGCGGAGATCGAGGCCGGTCTGATCGCACGTGCGCTCGCCGCAATGCGCCTTCGAATCGTCGAGGGTGCCGATCGCGCGGACGCCGAAGAAGGTTCCGACGCCGACCGCGGCGACGCCGACCGCGGCGAGCGTGATCCCGATCGTGCGCTGCGTGGTCGGTAGGGGCGCGGGCGCCGGCGCCTCGGTGCTCGGCGCCCGCGCGAGGGCGAGCGGCGTGACCACGAACGACGCGCGCGCGCCGCTGGGGCCGACCTCGATGGTCGACTCGCGCGCCTCGTGGCCCGGCGCGGAGACGCGCACGACGTGCGGCCCGGGATCGACCGGCGCGTCGATGCCCCAGCCCGCGCGCCCGAGCGGCGTGCCGTCGCGCGTGACGACGAGGCCGGAGACGTCGCTCGCGGGAGGAACGACGACGGTGAGCCGCGAGAGCGACGGCTCGAGACGGTCGGCGCGCTCCTTCGCGATCTTCTCGCGCGCGTCGCGCTCCTTGGCGGCGCTCGCCTGCGCCTCGCGAAACTGTCCCCACGCGCTCGCGGTCTTGCCCGTGCGCTCGTAGCAATCGGCGAGGTAGAGCATCGTGCCGATGCCGGTGTCGAGGCGGAGGCTCTCGGCGAGCTTGGGGCACGCCTCGGCGTAGTTGCCTTCGGCGAGCAGCGCCTTCGCTTGCTCGAAGAGGACCTCGGCGGTCGCCTTGTCGGCGGCCTGGCCGAGCGCGTCGGCCGGAGACGCGAGGGCGACGCCCGCGATCGCCGCCGCGATCAAGCTCCGAGCACCCCGACCGGACACCCTCCAAGGTTACCGCGCTCGCCCGAGCAGAGGAGCAAAGGAGCAAAGGAGCACGCGAAGCGCACATGTGAACAAAGGAGCGACGCACGCGCGCCGGCTTGCATGTCCGAACACACGGACGCGATAATCGGGATAGTGCCTGAGACGCGAATCCGGGGCTCGCGGACATGGGCTTGTGCCGTGATCGGTGCGGCGGCGGCGAGCGCGCTCGTCTTCGGGTGCGCCCAGATCATCGGCGCGAGCGAGCAGTTCGCGCTCGCCGTCGCGCCCGACGCCGCCTCCGTCGACGTCGCCGTGACCGTCGCCGAGGTGCCCGAGGCAGGCGATCCGAACGCGTGCCCCGGCGGGCAGAAGCGATGCAACGGGGCGTGCGTTCCCAAGAGCGAGCCGAAGTACGGGTGCGCCGCCGAGAGCTGCGAACCGTGCTCGCTGCCCAACACGCTCACCAACCAGTGCACGCCCGAGGGCCTCTGTCGCTACGGATCGTGCAAGCAGGGTTGGGGCGCGTGCGGCTCTCCCACCGACGGATGCATCGGCGATCTCGCGTCGCCGAACACGTGCAACGGCTGCGACAAGCCTTGCGGCGTCGGGCAGGTCTGCAACCCGTCCGGTTGCGGCGCCTCGTGCGACGTGGGGCTGACGAACTGCAACAGCTCTTGCGTGAACGTCGCGACGAGCTCGCAATACTGCGGCGGCGATCCGGTCACGTGCGCCGGCGCGAAGGCGTGTCCGAGCGCGGCCAACGGCGATCCGAAGTGCGAGAAGGGCGTCTGCTCCGTCATGTGCCGCGACGGCTTCGGCCACTGCGACGGGACGACGACCGGGCCCTGCGTCGCGCTCCAGATCTTCTACTTCGACGCCGACAAAGACGGGTTCGGCGACGTCAACAAAGCGAAGGCCGCGTGCAACGCCCAGCAGGCCGGCGAGGGATACGTCGCGATCGCGGGCGACTGCCACGACGGCAACGCCAACGTGAAGCCGGGACAGCAACAATACTTCGGCGCCCCGTATGCACGGCCCGACGGCAAGCTCTCGTACGACTACGACTGCAGCGGCGTCGAGACGGAGGCGCCGGGCGTCGTGCACTATCGGCCGTGCTCGTCGAGCTGCAGCGAAGCCGGGCTCGTGCCCGCGGCTTCGGGCCGGACGGAGCTGGGCGTCAACGACTACTGCGGATCCACGACGCGGCTCTCCTGCGCGCGTGGCGGCGCGTCGCTCGAGCCCGCGTCGCATTCGGTTCCCCAGGCCGCGCCCGGCCTCAAGGAGCCCGTCGTCGCCGAGTGCGCGCTCGGCTCGAGCCAGGTGCCGCCCAACCCATGTCGCTGAGGATCCGATGAGCGACGCGTCGAGCTCGAGCGGCACGAGCGTGGGCATCGGCCCCGTGATGCTCGAGGGCCTCCCGTTCGCCGTCGGCGACACGATCGCCGGCAAGTACCGGGTCGACCGTGTCCTCGGCGCCGGCGGGATGGGGGTCATCCTCGCGGGTCACCACGTGCAGCTCGATCAACGCGTCGCGATCAAGGTCCTCAAGCCGAGCGCCATCGACAACGCCGAGTACGTCGCGCGCTTCGGGCGCGAAGCGCGGGCCGCTGCGAAGCTGCGCAGCGAGCACGTCGCGCGCGTGCTCGACGTCGGCCAGACGGAGACCGGCCTGCCGTACATGGTGATGGAGTACCTGAGCGGGCGCGATCTCTCCCAGGTCGTCCGCGAGGCGGGCTCACTGCGGATCGTCGAAGCGATCGAGTACGTCATCCAGGCGTGCGAGGGCCTCGCCGAGGCCCACCGCGCGGGCATCGTTCATCGCGATCTCAAGCCCGCGAACCTCTTCCTCACGAAGCACACCGACGGCACGCCGCTCGTGAAGGTGCTCGACTTCGGCATCTCGAAGATGGTCGCGCGCGCGGGCGAGCAGGATCCGAGCGACGGGCTCACGCAGACGCAGTCGATGATCGGATCGCCTCACTACATGTCGCCCGAGCAGCTCCGATCCGCGCGCGACGTCGACGCGCGGACCGACATCTGGTCGCTCGGCGGCGTGCTCTTCAAGCTGCTGAGCGGCGACGCTGCCTTCGAAGGCCACTCGACCGCGGATCTCTGCGTCTCGATCCTCACCGGACCTCCGCGCAACCTGCGCAAGCTACGTCCTGCCGTCACGGAGGAGCTCGAGCGCGTCGTCCTCAAGTGCCTGGCGAAGGATCCCAACGAGCGTTACGCGACCGTGGGCGAGCTCGCGCAAGCCCTGGCGGCGTACGCGCCGCACGCGGCGCCCAGCGTCGCGCGCATCGAGCGCGTCGTGGCGAGCGCGGCGTGGCCGAGCGAGCCGCCGCCGTCGGATCCGGTCCCCACGCGGTCGCCGATCCACGACACCGAGGCGAACCCGGCGCCTCCCTTCGCGGCCAGACCGATGGATCCGGCGACGCTCACGTCGAGCGCGGCGGCGCTCTCGGCGCAGGAAGGTCCGTCGGCGTCCGTCGCGCTCCCGATGGAGAGCCGACGGCGAACGTGGATCTTCGCCGTCTGCGCCGCGTTTGCCCTCGCGCTCGTCGTCGCGGGCGTCGCGTTCACCGCCACGCGCGCCGGCGACGGATCTCCGAAGGCGAGCGCGGCGCCGCCGCCCGCGAGCGCGGCGCCGATCCCGCCGATCCCCGAAGCGAGCGCGCCGGCGCAGGCCGCGAGTGAGACGAGCGACACCGAGCCCGCGGCCTCGACGACCGCGCCGCAACCGAGCGCGTCGAGCGCGTCGCCGACGCGCCCGGCGACGCGCGTCACGCACGCCGCGCCGGCGCGCGCGACGAGCGCAAAGCAGGCGCCGAAGGAGCCTCCGCCGCCGGCCCCGAGCCCGCAGGCGCCCCCTCCGGCGACGACCTCGAACGTGCCGGACTTCGGCGGTCGAAAGTGACTACTTCACGGGCAGCGCGCGCTTCGTTCCCGATCCGGTGAGCTCGGCGAAGAAATCGTTCCCCTTGTCGTCGACGACGATGAACGCGGGGAAGTCGACGACGTCGATCTTCCACACCGCCTCCATCCCGAGCTCGGGATACTCGAGCACCTCGACCTTCTTGATGCAGTCTTGCGCGAGGCGCGCCGCCGGTCCGCCGATCGATCCGAGGTAGAAGCCGCCGTGCTTCTTGCAAGCCTCGGTGACGGCGCGCGAGCGGTTGCCCTTCGCGAGCATCACGAGGCTGCCGCCGGCCGCCTGGAACGCGTCGACGTACGCGTCCATGCGCCCCGCCGTCGTCGGGCCGAACGAGCCCGAGGCGTGACCTTCGGGCGTCTTCGCCGGGCCGGCGTAGTAGACGGCGAAGTCTTTCATGTAGGGCGGCATCCCCTCGCCGCGATCGAGGCGCTCCTTGATCTTCGCGTGCGCGATGTCGCGCGCGACGATCATCGGACCGCTCAGCGAGAGGCGTGTGCGAACGGGGTGACGCGAGAGCTCGGCGCGAACCTCGCTCATCGGCTTGCGCAGATCGATCTTCACGACCTCGCCGCCGAGATCGCGATGCGACGTCTCGGGGAGGTACCTCGCGGGATCCCGCTCGAGCTCCTCGAGGAACACGCCGTCGCGCGTGATCTTGCCGAGGATCTGCCGATCGGCCGAGCACGAGACGGCGAGGCCCACCGGACACGACGCCCCGTGGCGCGGCAGGCGCACGACGCGCACGTCGTGGCAGAAGTACTTTCCGCCGAACTGCGCGCCGATGCCGGTCTTCTGCGACAGCTCGAAGATCTGCTTCTCGAGCTCGAGATCGCGGAACCCGCGCCCGAGATCGTTGCCCGTCGTGGGCAGCGCGTCGAGGTAGCGCGCCGAGGCGAGCTTCGCGGTCTTGAGCGTGTGCTCGGCCGACGTGCCGCCGACGACGAGCGCGAGGTGGTACGGCGGGCACGCGGCGGTGCCGAGCGACGCGAGCTTGTCGGCGACGAACGCGAGCATGCTCTCGGGGTTGAGGAGCGCCTTCGTCTCCTGGAAGAGGTAGCTCTTGTTCGCCGAGCCTCCGCCCTTCGCCATGAAGAGGAGCTTGTAGGCGTCGCCGTCGGTCGAGAAGATCTCGATCTGCGCCGGCAGGTTGTTGCCGGTGTTCTTCTCCTGGAACATGTCGAGCGGCGCCATCTGCGAGTAGCGGAGGCTGCCCTTCTGGTAGGTCTCGAAGATCCCGCGGGAGATGGCCTCTTCGTCGCCGCCTCCGGTGATCACGAGCTGGCCCTTCTTGCCCATGACGATCGCGGTGCCGGTGTCTTGGCACATGGGCAAGACGCCGCCGGCGGAGATGTTGGCGTTCTTGAGGAGGTCGAGCGCGACGAACTTGTCGTTCGGCGACGCCTCGGGATCGTCGAGGATCGCGCGGAGCTGCGCGAGGTGGCCCGGCCGGAGGAGGTGCGCGATGTCGCGCATCGCCTCCTCCGTCAGGAGCGTGAGCGCGCGCGGGTCGACGTGCACGAACGTCTTGCCCGCGGCCTCGAACGTCGAGACGTGATCCTTCGTGAGGAGGCGGTAGGGCGTCGTGTCGGGGCCGAGGGGGAGCAGATCCTGGTACTGGAACTCGGGCATGGGCGGAGCCTCCTTCAAACCGCCGCGGAGGGCGAGGCCATCGTGAACTCGTTCGTGCGGAGCGCCGGCACGTGCCAGGTGCCTCCCCAGACCGGGACGCGAACGGTGCTCTTCGTCATCGCGTCCACGTTCCTCAGCATCGTGATCGGCGACTCGTTGTAGCGGAAGTTCGTGAGCGGCGCGGTGATCTTGCCGTCTTCGACGAGGAAGAGGCCGTCGCGCGTGAGGCCCGTGACCATGACGGTCTGCGGCTCGAGCATGCGGTTGTACCAAAAGCGCGTGACGAGCAGCCCGCGCTTCGTGTCCTTCACGATGTCGTCGAGGCTCGCGGCGGATCCGCCCGAGAGGCGATGGATCGTGTGATGGCCCGTCGGCTTGACGCCGCCACCCTTCTGCTGCGCCCAGAAGCGGGAGACGAAGAGATCCTTCGCGCGGCCGGACTCGATCCACGTCTGCGGCGCGAGCGCCATGCCTTCGGCGTCGAACGGGCTCCCGGGCGTGAGCGGGCTCGTCGGATCGCTCTCGAGCCTGACGAAGTCGGCGAAGACCTTCTCCGAGGTCTTGCCGGTGAAGTACGACCGCCCCTCGTCGACGCTCCGCAGGTTCATCGCGTCGGGCAGGAACATGAGCAGCTCGGCGACGGCCTGCGGCTCGAGGATGACGGTGTACTTGCCCGGCGGGATCGGCTTCGCGCTCGCCGACCGCGCGGCCTTGTCGATCGCGACGCGCGCGAGCGACGCGTCGTCGAGATCGGTCGCGCGATGGATCTCGCGCCCCGCCCAGCCGGACCCGGACGCGTCGAGCGTGCGCGCGGTCACCGTGTAGGTCGCGCTCGTCTCGCGATGGCGCGCGGCGAGCCCGGTCGACGACGCGATCGCGTGATCGGTCACGCGGCGCTGGAGGAACCCCGCGATCTGCACCTTCGCCGCGTCGCCCGCGGCGATCGCGCGCCCGGCGATCGCGGCGCGCTCCGCGGGGGTCATCGCCGCGAGGCGATCGTCGTAGGCCGCCGACGTGCCGTACGTCTGCGGCGAGAGGAGCGGCATCGTCTCGGGATCTTCGGGCGAGAGGCGCGCCATCGCGAGCGCGCGATCGACGAGCGCGGCCACGCTCCGGGGATCGCTCTGGTTCGTCGACGCCCACGCCGCGCGCTTGCCGAGCCCGATCCACACCGAGAGCGCGAGCTCGTCGTACTCGCCGCTCGTCGTCACCTCGTTCTTGGCGAACCGCACGTTCGCGGCGCCGGTGCGCCTGACGTCGACGCGGATCTCCGCGTCTTTCGCGGCCGCCTTGGCGGAGGCGAGGACGCGCGCGGCGACTTGCTCGACCGTCTCGGCGCTCATGTCTTCCCTCGCGCGTTCACGTTGATCACGTTCACCCCGCGGAAGCGCGCCGCCGGGCAGCCGTGGCTCACCGCGTTCGCCTGGCTCGGCTCGCCCTTGCCGTCCCACAGCGTTCCGTGCAGCTCCCACGTCGAAGGACCGCCGATGAGATCGCACGCGTTCCAGAACTCGAGCGAGTTCGACTGGTAGGCCACGTCGCGGAGCGGCCCGGCGATCTTGCCGCCCTTGATCGCGTGGAACATCTGACCGGAGAACTGGAAGTTGTAGCGCTGGTGATCGATCGACCACGAGCCGTTGCCGCTGATGAGCACGCCGTCGTCGGTCGCGGCGATGATGTCTTCGAGCGATCGCAATTTCGGATCGGGCGCGAGGGAGATGTTGGGCATGCGCTGGAACGCGACCGACTTGTGATCTTCGGCGTACGACGTCCCGCGCGAGGCCTTCTCGCCGATCCAGCCCGCTTGATCGCGCGTCGTCTGGTAGCCGACGAAGACGCCGTCTTTGACCAGATCCCACCTCTGCGTCCGCACGCCGTCGTCGTCCCACGCGCACGTCGCGAGCCCGCCCGGCGTCGTCTTGTCGGCGTAGAGGTTCACGTTGTCGCGTCCGTAGCGGAGCTTGCCCAGCTTCTCCGTCGTCGCGAACGACGTGCCGGCGAAGTTCGCCTCGAGGCCGAGCGCGCGATCGAGCTCCGTCGGGTGCCCGACCGACTCGTGGATCGTGAGCCAGAGGTTGCTCGGCGCGAGGACGAGATCCGTCTTGCCCGGCGTGACCGAAGGCGCGCGCAGCTTCTCGACCGCGTCTTCGGCGAGCGAGCGCGCGTCGGCGCGGAGCCGCGAGCCCAGCACGTAGTCCCACCCTGCCTGCATCGGCGGGACGTCGGCCGCGCGCGACTCGAACTGCCCTTCCTGCACCGCGGTCACCGAGAACGAGGGCCACACGCGCGTCTGCGTCTGCTCCACGATCGAGCCCTCGCTCGACGCGAAGATCTTGTGCTCGGCGAGCGCTTCGAAGGCGCCGCTCGCGTACTTCACGAGGCGCACGTCTTTGACGATCGGCCAGAGGTCGAGCAGGTACTGCGCCTTCTCCGCGAGCGGGACCTCGAACGGATCGATGCGCATCGGCGTCTTCCACGCGCCCTTCTCGACGGGCGCGGGCGCGAGCGCGACCGGCCGCTTGAGCGCGGGCCGCGCCGCGCGCGCGATCGCGACGGCGCTCGCCGCGGCGCTCTCCGCGGAGGCGCCGGAGACCGTCGGCGTCGCGGCGAACCCCCACGCGCCGTCGACGATGACGCGCACGCCGACGCCGTAGGTCTCGCCGAAGCCGACGGAGACGACGTGATCCTCGCGCGTCGTGATCTGCTCGGTGCGGCGCCTGACGATGCGCACGTCGGCGTAGCTCGCGCCGCCGCGCTTGGCGGCGTCGAGCGCGCGCGAGACGACCTCGTCGACGGTGCGATCGGTGAGCGGGCCTCGCGCGTCGCGAGCGCCGCTCCGGGCGCCGCCGCACGCGGCGGTGAGCGCCGCGACGGCGGATCCGCCGAGAAACCTACGTCGTGAGAACGACATGCGGCAGGAGACTACACCTACACAGGCATCCGCCGGAGAGGTTCGTGGGCGACGAGCTCCGGTGTATCGTTTGCCGCATGCGACACATCCTTGGGCTTTCGTTGGTGACGGCGATCGCGATCGCGGCGGTCGTCGCGTGCGGCAGCGACGACACGACGGTCGATCCGCCTCCCGGCGGTGACGACGGCGGCTCGCTCGACGGGCAGACGCCGCCGACGCGCGCGGAGTTCGGCCTCGACACGCGGCCGGCGAACGCGACGTGCAAGGCGCCTTCGCGTCCGCCGAGCACGGCTCCGGTGGAGCTTCAGCGCGTCTTCGCGGGGGTGAACCTCGGCACGCCGATGATGATGGCGCAGATCCCGGGAAACTCGACCAAGTGGTACATCGCGCAGCGCGCCGGAACGATCGCGTCCTTCCCCACGGTGAACCCCGGCGCGACGCCGACGCAGGTCGCCAACCTCGCGACGATCGCGAACGGCGGCCCGGTGCAGCAGGGCGGCGAGGGCGGCCTGCTGGGCATGGCGTTCCACCCGAACTTCGCCGCAAACGGCCGCCTCTACGTGACGTGGATGCGAACCGGCGGCCCCGCGAACTTCCGATCGGAGGTCGGCTACCTCACGAGCCCCGACGGCGGGCTGACGTTCACGACCTACACGCCGATCCTGGGCCCGTTCAACCAGCCCGCCGGCAACCACAACGGCGGCGGCATCGCGTTCGGCAAGGACGGCTTCCTCTATCTCACGTTCGGCGACGGCGGCGGCGGCGACGACCAGTTCGTCAAGGGCCAGCTCAAGACCGAGTTCTTCTCGAAGGTCCTCCGGATCGACGTCGACAACGTGCCCGGCGGCTCGACCTACGGCATCCCCAACGACAACCCGTTCAAGAACGGCGGCGGCGAGCCCGCGACGTTCGCCTACGGCCTCCGCAACCCGTTCCGCTTCTCGATCGATCGCGAGACGGGCGAAGTCTGGGCGGCCGACGTCGGGCAGAACAAATGGGAGGAGGTCAACCAGATCAAGCTCGGCGGCAACTACGGCTGGCCCTGCAAGGAAGGCTTCCACGACTACATCACGGGCGCGCCGAAGTGCCCGAGCGCGTCGGGCCTGCTCGATCCGGTCGTCGAGATCGAGCACATCCCCGCCAACACACGCTCGATCACCGGCGGCTTCGTCTATCGCGGCAAGGCGATCCCGTCGTTCGTCGGCACCTACGTCTTCGGAGACTACGAAGCGCAGGAGATTTACACGCTCGAGCTCGACACGACGACGGGCGAGGCGAAGGCGACGCAGCTCGCCGACGCGCCGGCCGCGAACTGGGCGTCGTTCGCCGAAGACACCGACGGCGAGCTCTACGCCGTCGGGCTCAACGGCCAGATGTACAAGATCGTCGCCAAGGCAGGCGCGCCCGCGTCGAACTTCCCCGATCGCCTTTCGAAGACGGGCTGCGCCGATCCCGCCGACGTGAAGAGGCCCGCCACCGGGCTCGTGCCCTACGGCGTCATCGCGCAGCTCTGGAGCGACGGCGCCGAGAAGGATCGCTTCATCGCGCTCCCCGACGGCGCCAAGATCACCGTGAGAGACGACGGCGACTTCGACTTCCCGAACGGCACCGTCCTCGTGAAGACCTTCTCGATCGGAGGAAAGAAGATCGAGACGCGCCTGCTCGTGCGCCACGACGACGGCGGCTGGGCGGGCTACACCTACGAGTGGCTCGACGACGAGAGCGACGCCGTGTTCTTGCCGGGCAGCAAGCGCAAGACCGTCGGATCGCAGACGTGGCACTACCCGAGCCGCGGCGAGTGCGTTCGCTGCCACACCGAGCCCGCCGGCCGCAGCCTCGGCCTCGAGCTGCCGCAGCTCAACGGCGACTTCACGTACGTGAGCACCAACCGGATCTCGAACCAGCTCAAGACGCTCGAGCACATCGACATGTTCGACAAGCCGCTCGGCAAGCCCGTCGAGCAGATCGCGGCCTACCCCGATCCGCTCGGGACCGGTCCGGTCGAGGGGCGCGCGCGCGCCTACCTCCACGCGAACTGCTCGCACTGCCACCGCGAGAACGGCGGCGGCCGCGGCAACATGGTCCTCACGTTCGCGACGTCGCTCAAAGACACCGTGACGTGCAACGTCGATCCCGAGGCGGGCGATCTCGGCATCGCCGGCGCGAAGCTGATCGTGCCGGGCGATCCCGCGAAGTCGCTCTTGTCGGTGCGGCCGCATGCCCTCGGCGCGAACCGTATGCCGCCGATCGCCTCGAGCCTCGTCGACACGCAGGGGGTCGCCGTCCTCGACGACTGGATCCGATCCGTCACCGCGTGCCCGCCGTGACCCGCTGACGCTCCTCTTCCTTCGCGCGCGGTGCTAAAGAGCGAGTCATGCTCGCACCGAAGCAGAAGGCGCTCTATCCCGAGATCGAACCGTTCCGGACGGGACGCCTCTCGGTGTCGAAGGTCCACGAGCTCTACTTCGAAGAGAGCGGCAACCCGCAGGGCAAGCCGGTGGTGTTCCTCCACGGCGGGCCCGGCGGCGGCACCGAGGCGAAGCACCGTCGCTACTTCGATCCCGCGGTGTATCGCATCGTGCTCTTCGATCAGCGCGGGTGCGGGAGGAGCACGCCCTTCGCGTCGCTCGAAGAGAACACCACGTGGCACCTCGTGAGCGACATCGAGGCGCTCCGCGAGCACCTCGGCGTCGACAAGTGGATGGTGTTCGGCGGCTCGTGGGGCTCGACCCTCGCGCTGGCGTACGCGGAGACGCACCCCGATCGCGTGAGCGAGCTCGTGCTCCGCGGCATCTTCATGCTGCGCCGCGAGGAGATCCGCTGGTTTTACCAGGAGGGCGCGAGCTGGCTCTACCCCGACGCGTGGGAGGAGTACCTCGAGCACATCCCGCAGGCCGAGCGCGGCGACATGCTACGTGCATATTACAAGCGTCTCACCGACGCCGACCCGACCGTGCAGCGCGCGGCGGCCAAGGTCTGGAGCGTCTGGGAGGGCCGCACGAGCTGCCTCATCCCGAACGCCGAGCTCATCGCCCGCACCGCCGGCGACGAGTTCGCGCTCGCCTTCGCGCGCATCGAGTCGCACTACTTCATCAACGACGGCTGGCTGACGGGCGGCCGCGAGCTGCTCGCCAACGTCGACAAGATCCGCAAGATCCCCGGCGTCATCGTGCAAGGCCGCTACGACGTCGTCTGCCCCGCCAAGAGCGCGTGGGATCTGCACCGCGCGTGGCCCGAGGCCGATCTCCGCATCGTCGGCGACGCCGGTCACGCGGCGAGTGAGCCGGGCATCGTCCACGAGCTCGTCAGCGCGACCGATCGCTTCCGCTGAGATCTCCGCTCACTCGGACCAAGGGGCTTCGTGCTGCCCCATCGCTTCGCGGAGCCCGCGGCGATCCGCCTTGCGCCGCACCGCGACGGGGAGATCGCCCGCGAGGCGGTAGCGATCGCCGTCGTGCGCGACGCGCACCTCGCGCGCGAGCGGCTTGAGGCTGTCTTTGAGCCGCGCGAGCGCGACGTAGACCGCGTTCCGGTGGCGGAGCGGATGAAAGCTCCCACCCCAGACGCGCGCGAAGATCTCTTCGAGCGACGCGCCGCCTTCGCCCGCCTCGGCGAGCGCGGAGAGGAGCGCGATGCGCTGCTCGGGCAGCTCGAGCTCGCGATCGGCGCCCGCGCGCACGCGGCGATCCTCGAGATCGACCGTGCACGCGACGAGCTCGGGCGGGCCCTCGTCGCGCTTCGAAAGATACGTGCGCGTGCCGACGCGCCAGACGACGTCGGCGGGGCGCAAGAGGCCGAGGCGCTCGATGCGCGCTTCGTAAGGACGCCGCACGGCAGACTCGCTCCCGCGCGGCTCGGGCGCGGAGAGGCCGAGCCGCGACGCGGCGCGCGCGAGCGCGGCGTCGACGCCGTCGCCCGCGGTCTTCACCGCGGCGGCGAGCGCGCGCGCGGCCACGTCGAGATCGCCCGACGACTCTCCGAGCGCGGCGCGAACGAGCGCGGCGCCCACGAGGAGCGGGACGTATCCGTTGGGCGCGGCGACCTCCTCGCAGCCTGCGAGCGCTTGCTCGGCGCGCTCGCGGAGCGCCTGCCGCTCCGCGTCGGTCTGCCCCTCCTCCCGGTGCAGGCGCGCGAGGGCCTCGCCTCGCGCGAGCCGCGCCCGCGCGGTTTCGAACCAGAGGTGCGCGTTCGCGTAGTGGCGCTCGGCGATCTCCGCGGCCTCGAGCGCAGAGACGAGCTTGCCCGTCGAGAGCAAGAGCTCGGCGCCGCGGAGCGCAGCGTACGCGCGCGCGATCGCCGGCAGATCGGCGTCTCCCTTCGCGGTCTTCTTCGACGGAGGCGTGAACGCGATCGAAGGCACGCGCCCGTTCAAGACGTCGCGATCGATCTCCACGAACGGCGACGTCGGGATGCGCGCGTACGCGCGCTCGTTGCTCCTCCGCGCCTTGGCCATGTCTCCCGCGGCCTCCGCGAGGCGCGCGCGCTCCGCGTCGCAGATCGGGCGCAGCGCCGCGAGGCCGGGCTCGTCACCCGCGGCCTCGGCGAGGCGCAGCATCCGCTCGCCGCGCGCGAGCTGCCCCGTGCCGATGCACGCGCGCACGAGATCCCGCGCGAGCACCGAGCGAAAGAGGAGATCCGAGCGACGATCGAGCGCGGCCACCGCCGCGTCGCCGATCTCGAGCGCGCGAGCGTGCGCGCCGCGGCGCACGAGCGCGCCGATCTCGAGGACGTTCCCCCCGTCGGGGCGACCTCGGCTCTCGCGCGCGAGGAGCTCCTCGACGCGATCGACGTCGCCGAGGCCGAGGAGCGCGTGCACGTCGATGATGGTGACGACGCGCTCGATCGGAATGCCGCCGGCCTTCTGCGCGGCGCGCGCCTGCATCGTCCATGCGTGCGTGAGGTCGTAGCGCTCCTCGTAGAGGTGGCTCGCGGCGATCTCGACGGCGCGACGCGCTTCGAGCTGCGGCACCGCCATCGTGCGCGGCGCGAGCCTCTCGAGCAGACCGCGCGCAGCCGCGAGCTCGCCGCGGAGCACCGCGAGCTGCGCGCGCGTGAGCGCGACACCGGCGTTGTCGTCGAGGGCCCCCTCGAGATCGCGCGGCGCCGCCTCGTCGTCCGCCGCGCGGCGCGCGCGCTTGCCGTTGGTCTTGCCCTTCGCGTGGTAGTCGAGCGCGTCGAGCGCGCGCTGCGCGGCCTCGGGCTCGCCTGCGCGGATGTGCGTCTCCGCGCGGAGGAGCGCGACGCGCTCGGCCTCCTCTCGCGTCTTCGCCGGCGGCATCTCGTCGAGCGTCCGGCGCGCCGCCTCGTAGTCGCCCACGCGGAGCAGCTCGCGGGCAAGCAAGCGCAGCGCGGTCGCCGCGTGCGCGCGCGATCGCGACGCGACGTCGCGGAGCAACCGCTCGATCGCCGCGGCCTCCGCCGCCGCGCGGGCGATCCCGTGCTCGCGGACGACGCGGAGGCACTCGTCGACGTCGCCGAGCTCGAGGTTCGCCCGCGCCGCCATGAGGAGCGCGGCGTCGTCGTGCCCCGACGCCGCGAGCGCGCGACCGGCGATGCGCGCGAGCGACCGCCACGTCGCTTCGTCGGGCTCACCGATCGCCGACTGCGCGAGCGACATCGCCGGCGCGGCGATCGCGATCCGGCTCCCGCTCTGCACGACGAGGAGGTACTTGCGCAGCTCGGCGAGCGCCTCGCGCGCGCCGCGCCCCGCCGCGCGGAGGAGCTCGGTCTCGTCGAGCGCGCCCTCGGCCGCGGTGAGCAGCGAGAGCACGCGGCGCGCGGGCCCCGACGCGTGCTCTTCGACCGATCGACGGAGCGCGTCGGTCGCGCTCGCGGCCACGCGCGGCAGCGCCGTCTCGGCGAGCGCGAGCCGCACGAGCAGCGGATTTCCTCCGGACGCGTCGGCGAGATCTTCCGCCAGCGTGCGCCCTCGCTCCTCTTCGAGCGCGCGCACGAGGCGGATCGCGTCGGACATGCCGAGCGGCTTCACCTCCAGCGAGGGCGCGCGGAGCGCGCTCCACAATCGACGCGACACCAGCACCAGGCGCGCCGGCCCCTCGGCCGCGGCGACGCGCCGAACCAAATCGCCGAGCGCGTGCGTGCGATCGTCGAGATCGTCCCAGATGACGGTGCGCGGCGCGCGCGTGAGGAGCGACGCGAGCGCCTCGGCGACGCGATCGGGCTCCGGCGTCGGCCGCGGCTCGCCCATCGCCTTCGCCGTGCGCTCGAGCGCCTCGCGCGGATCCGAGGTCCCGAGGAGCGAGAGGTTGACGACGTCGGGGATCTTTCGCTCGCGCGCGGCCGCGCGGCAGACGTCGAGGACGAGCGAGGTCTTGCCGATACCCGCGCCGCCGTAGACCGAGACGACGCGGTTCCCGACGACGAGCGTCAGGAGCTGCGCTTGCTCTCGCTCTCGACCAATCAGCCCGACGTTGAGATCGCCGTCCACGACGGCCACCGAGCGTATCTCGTATTTGAGCGGCGGGCTCGACCGCGACGACCACGGCGCCCGCGCGGCCCACCAAGTCCGCCCCAAGTCCCTGGCGCGTCTTTCCTTTTTGGTTCCCCCGCGGTAAACGCGGGGCTCGCCATGTCAGGCTCACCGCCCGAAGCTCCGCAGCAGACCTCCGCCGAGCAATCCCTCATCGAGTCGCGCCGCGCCAAGGCCGCGCGCCTGCGCGAGCGCAAAGAGAACCCGTTCGCGAACGACGTGGTGCCGCGGAGCGGCGGCGTCACCGTCGACATCGCGGAGCTCCGCGCGCGCGCCGCGTCGGCCCAGAGCGAAGGCGGCAAGTACGCCGAAGAGGCGGTGAAGGCGGCGACGGCGAACGACGTCTTCCACGTCCGCGGGCGCGTCATCGCGTTTCGATCGGCGGGCGGCCTCACGTTCCTCCGCCTGCGCGATCGCACCGGCGAGATCCAGCTCCTCATCAGCGAGTCGGCCTTCGGCGAAGGCTACGCGCGCCTCGACGACATCGACCTCGGCGACATCGTCGAGGGCGAGGGCAAGCTCACCGCGAGCAAGCGAGGCGAGCTCTCGGTCGAGCCTTCGCGCGTGCGCATCCTCACGAAGGCGCTGCGCCCGCCGCCCGAGAAATGGCACGGCCTGCAAGACGTCGAGACGCGCTATCGCCAGCGCTACGTCGATCTCGTCGCCAACCCCCACGTCGCCGACGTGTTCCGCGCGCGAAGCCACCTCGTGCGCGCGACGCGGCGCGTGCTCGACGACGCGGGCTTCCTCGAGGTCGAGACGCCGACGCTCAACACGCTCGTCGGCGGCGCGATCGCGAGGCCTTTCGAGACGCACCACAACGCGCTCGACATGCACCTCTTCATGCGCATCGCGCCCGAGCTCTATCTGAAGCGCCTGCTCGTGGGCGGGCTCGAGCGCGTCTACGAGATCGGGCGCTGCTACCGCAACGAGGGCATCTCGACCCGGCACAACCCCGAGTTCACGATGCTCGAATACTACTGGGCATACGCGACCTACGAAGATCTCATGACCTTCACGGAGAGCATGCTGCGCGCGATCGACGCCGAGCTCGCGCGCGCGCTCCCCGAGCCGCACGCGCGGTGGAAGGCCGAGCGGCCGTTCGCGATCGACGAGCCCTTCGTGCGCCTGCCGATGGCCAGAGCCGTCGAGAGCGCGGCGCGCACGACGAAGATCGAAGCGTGGGAGGCTGCGATCGCCGAGAAGGGAGCGAGCGGCCTGCTCGCCCTGCTCGCGGGCGACTTCGGCGAGCACATCAAGGGGTGGTCGAAGTCGTCGCCGCGCGCGAAGGCGGTCGACTGGAGCAATTTCCGCAAGGGCTACATGAAGTGCGAGAACGACGGCGAGCGCCTCTTCGCCGCATACGAGTACCTGTGCGAGCCCTTCCTCCCCGAAGACTACAAAGCCGCCGACGGCAAGCGCAGCCTCCCCGTCTTCGTCAAAGATTACCCGTACGAAACGTCGCCTCTCGCGCGCAGGAATGACCTCCGCCCGGATCTGGTTGACCGCTTCGAGCTGTTCATCCACGGCCGAGAGCTCTGCAACGCGTTCAGCGAGCTCAACGACCCGGACGATCAGGCCGAACGATTCCGCGATCAGGTGCGGAAGAAGGACGCCGGGGCGGAGGAGACGATGGACTACGACGAAGACTACGTGCGCGCGCTCGAGCACGGCATGCCGCCCGCGGCGGGCTTCGGCATGGGCATCGACCGCCTCACGATGATGCTCACCAACGCCCCTTCGATCCGCGACGTGATCCTGTTTCCGCTCTTGAGGCCCGAGTGAAGCGAGGCCTGGTCGCCTCCGGCTCCGGCCTGCTCGCGATCGGCGTCTTGATCACGATCGCCAGCCGCGCGATGGCGGGCACGAACGGCCGCTACGTCGTCGCGGTCGGCCTCATCGTCGCCGGCCTCGCGCGCATCGTCCGCGGCCTCTCGCGCGCCGACGATCTCGCCGACGGTCCGCCGCCTTCGTGGTCGCTCCCGCCGGGCTCGTCGATCCCGCCGGTGCGCACGTGGCGCGAGATCGATCAGCCGTGGAGCGTGGGCGAGGCCATCGGCGCCGCGCTGAACGTGATCCGGCAGCGCCCGCTGCCGACGGTGCTCGCCTACGCCGGCTACGTGCTCCTCTCGACGATCGGCGGCGCGTGGACGGCGTGGGTGGCGACGAAGGGCCAAGGCTCGGTCACGCTCACCGCGTCGATCGTGGGCGGAACGCTCCTCCTCGTGTTCCCGTTCGTGATGGGCATGCTCTACGAGGCCGCGCTCGCGTCGGTGCGCCGCGAGCGCACGCTGCCGGGCATGTTCGGCCGCGCCGTGCGGCGCGCCCCGAAGATGCTCGTCTTGCATCTGTTCCTGCTGCTGCTGGCGCTGCCGCTGGGCGTCCTCGCGGTGCCCTTCCTCTTCGCGCCCTTCTTCGTCGTCGACGACGACGCGTCGATCGTGGCCGCGCTCCGCAAGAGCTGGCGCGCGAGCAAGCACTCGGTGGGCTCGATCCTCCTCGCGCAGCTCGCGATCGCGCCGATCCTGATCCTCGGCGCGCTCATTCCTTTCGCCGCGATGGTGACGGTCCCCATCCAGATCCTCGTGCTCGCCTTCGCCTACGTCCGCGCGACCGGCCGCAACGATCTGCCCTGGTTCCCTGCGTCGTTCGCGAGCCGCTCGATCCGCGCATACCTCAAGGTGACGCTCGCGGCGCTCACCGTCCTCTTCGCCGCCCTGGTCGCGTGGGTCGATCGGCTGAGCACGCTGCGCGGATCGGCGTGGTCGATCCGCGATACTTCCATCCGCGCCGGCGCGATCGTGAGCGGCGTCATCGCGATCATCGTCTTGCTCGCGCTCCTCTTGCCCTACATCCTCGATCGGCTCGAGGGGCGGCGCTTCACTTCGTTCGTCGCCGCGCGCCACGTGCGCTCGCAGAAGAGCGGCTTCCTCACGGTGATCAGCATCCTCTCGATCTGCGGCGTCGCGATCTCGTCGTGCGCGCTCTCGAGCGTCGTCAGCGTGATGGGCGGCTTCAGCCAGGATCTCAAGCGCAAGATCCTCGGCAACAACGCCCACATCGTCATCGACACCACGCCGGGAACGCCCTTCGGCGACTACGAAGCGACGCTCGAGAAGGTGCGCGCGATCCCCGGCGTCGTCGGCGCCACGCCCGTCGTGCACGGCGAGGTGATGGCCTCGAGCGCCTCGAACCTCGCCGGCGTCGTCGTCACCGGCATCGAGCCCACGACCATCCGAAGCGTGATCGATCTCATGCACAACATCGAGGTCGGCAAGCTCGACTACCTCGAGCACCCCGAACGCCTCACGCGGCTGCCGCCGAACGAGGTCATCGGCATCGGCCCCGGCGGCGAGCAGTACTTCAAGGGCGCCGAGCTCCCCGGCCTCCCGGACGACATCGATCCGGCCGTCCGCGCGGTCATCATCAACAAGGCCGATCGGCCCGGGCTGATCCTCGGGCGCGAGCTCGCCAAGACGCTCCACGTCTACGTCGGCGACGAGGTCACGCTCGTCTCGCCGCTCGGCGATCTCGGCCCGATGGGCGTGATGCCGCGCACCAAGAAGTTCCGCGTCGCCGCGATCTTCTACAGCGGCATGTACGAGTACGACGCGACGTACGTGTACACGATGATCGACGTCGCGCAGGAGTACTTCCAAACGGCGGAGAAGATCAGCGCCATCGAGGTCAAGATCGACGAAGCGGAGCGCGCCGACCGCATCACGCCTCAGGTGGAGGCCGCCGTCGCGCGGAGCGATCTGCGCGTGCGCGACTGGCGCGAGATCAACAAGAACCTCTTCTCGGCGCTCAAGCTCGAACGGTTCGCGACCTTCATCATCCTGTCGATCGCGATCATGGTCGCGAGCTTCTGCATCGTCTGCACCTTGCTCCTGATGGTGACGGAGAAGGGAAAGGAGATCGCGATCCTCAAGGCCATCGGCGCGAGCGACGGGGCCATCCTCCGCATCTTCATGATCGAGGGGATGATCATCGGCGGCATCGGGACGGTCTTCGGCGTGGTCACCGGCCTGGCCGTCTGCACGGGGCTCTCGTGGTTCGGGCTCCGGCTCGACCCCGAGGTCTATTACATCGATCGGCTGCCGATCAGCGTGAACGGCGCGGATTTCCTCACGGTCGCCCTCGCGGCCCTCACCATCTGCACGCTCTCCACCCTGTACCCGGCGTTCGCGGCCTCGCGCCTTCGTCCCGTCGACGGCCTGCGGTACGAGTGACAGCCTGTGGTACAAGCGTGAGCGTCGTAGATCCCCGATGAGCTCGACCCCCCTCGTCGTCGCCGCTGACGTGAAGAAGTCGTTCCAGCACATGGGGCGAACGCTCGAGGTGTTGCGCGGCATCGACCTGACCATCAACGAAGGCGAGATGGTCGGCATCGTCGGGCAGTCGGGCGCGGGAAAGTCCACGCTCCTGCACTGCATCGGCACCCTCGACGTCGTGACGTCGGGCTCGATCCAGGTCGCGGGCGAAGAGCTGACGACGATGTCGGGCGCGCGCCTGGCCGATCTGCGAAACCGCACGATCGGCTTCGTCTTCCAGTTTCACCACCTCCTGCCCGAGTTCAACGCGCTCGAGAACGTCATCATGCCGGGGCTCATCCAGGGCCGCTCGCGCCGCGACATGGAGCCTCGCGCCGAGGCGCTGCTCGACGAGGTGGGCCTCAAGGATCGCATGCTGCACCGGCCGGGCGAGCTCTCCGGCGGCGAGCAGCAGCGCGTCGCCCTCGCGCGCGCGCTCGTGCTCGAGCCCAAGCTGATCCTCGCCGACGAGCCGACGGGCAACCTCGACTCGCGCACGAGCGAGCAGATCCACCAGCTCTTCTACAGCGTGAACGAGAGCCGCAAGACGACCATCGTGATCGTCACGCACAACGCCGCGCTCGCCGCGGGCATGGCGCGCGTCGTCACGCTGCGCGACGGGCGCGTCGAGCGCGATGAGCACCGCTCGCCAGCAGGCTCCCGCGACGTCTCCGCCGCCGAGCGCGCGGGCACCGGCAAGGTCGACGTCGGCTGATCGCGACGCGCGGAGGAGCTACGGCGCCCAGCGCGTCACGGCGTCTTTCGGCGTGACGTAGGCGTCGCACCGGTCGATGCGCACTTGCACGGGCAGCGACTGCGAGCCCGAAGGCTCCTTCGACGTGACCTCGACCTGCGGGACGATCTGCTCCGGCCGCAGGCTGCGCACGATGTCCGGCGGACAGACGAGGCGCACGTCGACCTCGCCCGGCGTCGTTTTTCCCTTGGGGACGCCGACGACCGAGATCGGCAGCTTCTGGAAGACGCGCTCCGAGACCTCGCGCGTGATCTCCGCGGTGACGATCGCGCTCATGGGCTCGACCTTGAGGCGCGGGCTCGGCCGCTCGATCGCGAGCTGCCGCGGATAGCTGCCTTCGGTGAGGCCGCGCACGTCGAACGCGTCGGCGCGCACGAACTGGAGGACCATGACGTCGCTCTGCGGGCCCCGCACCTTCGCCGTCTTCGGCTCGGCGACGAGCGAGCCCTTCACGACGAAGCCGTCGGCCGGCGTGCCCACGACGCTCAGCTGGATCGGCACGTCGCGGACGACGCGCTGCTCCCAGCGGAGATCGATCGACGGCGGATCGAACTGCTCGACCTCGACGTTCACGCCCTCGGGCAAGCGCACCATCTTGGGCTCGAAGACGACGTGCGACGGTTGCTTGCTCGCCAGATCGATCTGCACCGACACCGACGAGGCGCGGAGGTTGTCGATCGTCTGGTTCGAACCGCGAACGAAGATGCGAATGCTCGGCGGGATCGAGCCGACGAGCACGCGATCGGCGTTCTCCGGCGGGAGGCTCACCTCGAGATCGACGACGACGGAGCGACGCGCGTCTTGCCCGCCGTGGACGAGCGAATACAAGACGAGCGCGAACGCGAAGCTGAGGAGCTTCAGGTTCAGGTTCTCGGTCAGCGCGTTACGGAGGCGTTCCCACATGGCGGCACGTCACTCGCTCCCCTCACGCGTCGGCGGCGCGCTCGGGGACATCGGGATGGGCGTCTCGATCGGGTGCGCGCTCGACGCCGGCTGCATCGGCACCGTCGCGCTCGCGTCGCTCATCCGGAGCGGCACCGAGTCTTCGTCGGGGGGCGGCACGGACGGACGGAACTCGAACGGCGTCGCGCCCGTCTTCGCCGGCGAAGCCGGCGTCGCGGGCGGCAGCGTCACGCGGAAGGGCCCGGTGATGAGGCTCGCTCGCTTGCCCGGAACGGGCGTGCCCTTCTTCTTCGCGCTCGCCGCGCGGGCACGCTGGCCGAACAGACCGAGGAGCGCCTGCTTGAGCGACGCGCCGTCGAGGTTCGGCACGATGTTGCCGTTGAAGCAGAAGCTGATGGTGCCTCGCTCCTCCGAGACGACGACGACGACCGCGTCCGTCTCCTCGGTGATGCCGAGCGCCGCGCGATGGCGCGAGCCGAGCGACTTGTCGACCAGCTTCGTGTCGGGCATCGGGAAGAAGACGCCTGCCTTCGCGATGCGCAGGTTGCGGATCACGACCGCGCCGTCGTGGAGCTTGTTCAAGCTGTCGGGCACGAAGAGGCTCACGAGCAGCTCGCGCTGGACGGCCGCGTCGAGCGTGGTGCCCTGGGCGACGACGAACTCGTCGAGGTTCGCGTCTTGCTCGAAGCAGATGAGCGCGCCCATGCGGTGACGCGCGAGCTCGGTGGCCGCGGCGACGACCTCGTCGATCGCGCGCGTTTCCTGCTGGCGCGCCATGCCGGAGAAGAACGAGCCCCGCGAGCCGACGCGCATGAGGCCGCGGCGGATGTCGTTCTGGAAGACGACGACGACGATGAGGATGATCGACGAGAGCAGGCTCGAGAGGAGGTTGAACAGCGTGACGAAGCCGGCCCACTTCGCGAGCACGTACACGCCGAAGATCACCGCGAGGCCTGTGCCCATCTGCATCGCGCGCGTGCCGCGGAGCACGAGGAGCGCGCGATACACGACGTACGTGACGATCAGGATGTCGACGATGTCGACCAAGACCTGGAGCCACGGGCGCGAGGAGAACAGGTGGCGGATGCCGTCGAGCATCAGTCGCCTCCTGCGTGGCCCGGAGGCGTCGTCAGCACGACGTCGAGATCGATCGCCTGACGCGTGGCCTCGACGTCGTGGACGCGGAGGATCCGAACGCCGGCGCGCGCGGCGTGGATCGCCGCCGAGATCGAGGCGCCCAGGCGATCGCCGGGCGCGGCCCCGCGATCGATGAGCGTGAGGAACGACTTGCGGCTCGCGCCGAACAGCACCGGCACGTCGAGCGCGCGCACGAGCTCGCCGGCGCGGCGCAAGAGCTCGAAGCTGTGGCGCGAGGCCTTCGAGAACCCGAGCCCCGGGTCCATCACGAGCGCTTCGCGCGGAACGCCGCGCGAGGCGGCGAGCGCGGCGGCGCGCTCCCAGTCGGCGAGGACGTCGCGCACGACGTCGTCGTAGGCGGAGAGAGGATAGCCGCCGAAGCCCGTCATCTCCGTCTGCGGCGCGCGCGCGTGCGAGAGGACGAACGCCGCCTCGCGCTCGGCCACCACGCTCGCGAGCGCGGGATCGGAGAGCAGCGAGACATCGTTGACGGCGTGCGCGCCCGCGTCGAGGCACGCCGCGGCGACCTCCGCGCTCGTCGTGTCGATCGACACGCACGCGCGCGCCGAGGCCCATCGCACGAGCTCGAGGACGCGATCGATCTGCACGCCCGCCGGCACGGGCGACGCGCCCGGCTTGGTCGACTCGCCGCCGATGTCGACGATGTCGGCGCCCGCCGCGATCATCGCTTCGACGTGGGCCCGCGCGCGATCTTGATCGAGGTAGCGCCCGCCGTCGCTGAAGGAGTCCGGCGTCACGTTGCAGATGCCCATGATCGCCACGCCACGGCGCGCAACCGATGTGCTCACGATCTCTGCAAAGCGCTTCCTACGGATCACACCACCCCGGGGCCCGACGCGCGATCGAACGCGGCCCGGCCATCAAGAGCCGTAGCAAGGGGAGCCCCTCGGGGCAACCTTAGGAAGCGCGGAGGCCCGTTTTTCTCGCGGTCTTTCTCGCGGTGCTCCTCGTGGTGCCCGGATCGCTCGGGCGGAGAGCGAGCGCGCCTTGCGTCATGCGCCTGAGCGAGCGGAGCTGCCGCTCGAGCTCGCGCTCCTCGAGCGTCTCGCCGATCGCCTTCTGCGCCGCCTTCCAGGCAGGCAGCCCGCGCGCGAGCGCTTTGCGTCCCGCGGGCGTGAGTCGCACGATGCGTTCGCGTCGATCGGCGCCGGGAACGAGGCGCAGCCAGCCCTTTCGCTCGAGCACCGCCAGGTTTCGCGAGAGCGAAGACTGTTCGAGGACGATCGCAGACGCGAGATCGGAGACGGTGGGATCGTTGTCTTGCTCGTAGGCGAGCGCGGCGAGCACGGTGAACTGCGTCGCCTTGAGGCCCACGTCCTCGAAGTACGCGTCGAACACCTGCGTCACCGCGCGCGCCGCGCGGCGCAGGTTGTAGCAGGCGCACGTCATCCCCATCGCGAAGCAGTCCGCGGCGGTGGGATTTGCCATGCTCAAGCTTTACTTACCGGTCCTCTGGCCGTCAAACGACGCTAGAGTTCTCGTTCCCTAGCCTCCAAGCCTCCAAGCCTCCGAGCCATGCCTTCCGACGAATCGTTCATGAAGAGCCTCTTCGGCGGCGTCGTCGCCGAGAGCTCGATCTTCCCCTACCCCGAGCCCTCGCGCGCCGACGCCGACGAGGTGCACACCGCGCTCGACGCGCTCCGCAAGCTCGCGAGCAAGACGCTCGACGCCGAGGCCCAGGCGCGGATCGATCGCGAAGAGAAGATCCCGCCCGAGATCCTGACGGGCCTCGCCGACGCCGGCTTCTTCGGCCTCATGTTGCCGAAGGCGCACGGCGGCTCGGGCTTCAAGATGACCGCGTACGCGCGCACGCTCCAGGAGGTCGCCGGCCTCGACGCGTCGCTCGCGCTGACGTTGAGCGCGCACCAGTCGCTCGGCGCCGCGGCGCTCATGCTCTTCGGATCCGACGAGGTCAAGGCGCGCTGGCTCCCTCGCCTCGCGAAGGGCGAGGTCGTCGCCGCGTTCGCGCTCGCGGAGGTCGGCGCCGGCAGCGACGCCGCGTCGATCCAGACGCACGCCGATCCCACGCCCGAAGGCGACGCGTATCTCCTCACGGGAGAGAAGGCGTGGGTGACGAACGGCGCGTTCGCCGGCCTCTACGT
Organism: Labilithrix sp.; assembly: GCA_019637175.1. Taxonomy (GTDB): domain Bacteria; phylum Myxococcota_A; class Polyangia; order Polyangiales; family Polyangiaceae; genus Labilithrix. Next base: position 47,979 of record JAHBWD010000059.1, read on the forward strand.
CGTCTTCGCGCGCACCTCACCCAAAGACGAGGGCGCCAAGCCGCGCCTCACGGCGTTCGTCGTCGAGCACGGCCCGGGCGTGACGCGCGGGCCCGAGGAGCCCAAGCTCGGCGTCCGCGGCTCGTCGACGACGAAGATCACGTTCGACCACGTGCGCGTCCCGAAGAGCCAGGTGCTCGGCGAGGTGGGCCGCGGCTTCAAGGTCGCGATGGAAGTGCTCACGCAAGCGCGCCTCTCGCTCGCCGCGAGCTGCCTCGGCACGGGCAAGCGCCTCCTCAAGATGTCGGTCGATCGCGTCCAGGAGCGAAAGACGTTCGGCCGCACCATCGCCGAGTTCGGCCTCGTGCGCGACAAGATCGCGCAGATGAGCTCCGAGCTCTTCGCCCTCGAGAGCATGGTCTACCTCACGACAGGCCTCGTCGACGCCGGGCGCAGCGACTTCACCGTCGAGAGCGCGATCTGCAAGGTGTTCGCGTCCGAGGCGCTCTGGCGCGTCGCCAACGAAGCGCAGCAGATCTCCGGCGCGCTCGGCTACATGCACGGGTACGTGTGGGAGCGCCTGCTCCGCGACGCGCGCATCGCGATGGTCTTCGAAGGCACCAACGAGATCCTCCGCGCGTTCATCGCGCTCTCCGGCATGCAAGGCCCAGGGCGCGCGATGGAAGAGGTGTCGAAGGCGATGCGCGAGCCGATCAAGGGCTTCGGCTTGCTCAGCGACTTCGCGCTCCGCAAGGCGCGCAGCGCGCTCGGCCGCGAGCGCCTCTCGAAGTCGCACCCGGTGCTCGCGCGCGAGGCGGTGCTCTTCGAGGAGTACACCGGGCACCTCGCGAAGAACGTCGAGAACGTGCTCCGGCGCCACGGCAACAACATCGCCGAGATGCAGTACACGCAGAAGCGCATCGCCGACGTCGCGATCGATCTCTACGCCGTCGCCGCGGTCATCGCGCGCACGACGCGCGCGATCGAGCGACGGGGCGAAGAAGGCGCGCGGCGCGAGATCGATCTCGCGTCCGTCTTCGCCGGCAGCGCGAGGCGGCGCCTCGCCGAGAACGTCTTCTCCTTCGACGAGAACGACGACGAGCTCCGCAAGGCGATCGCCCAGAAGACCTGCGCCGACAGCGGCTACCCGCTCGACGTCCTCTGATCGCACACTTCGATATCTGCCGTCGCGCGCATCGGCTGCAGGAAATTCCGTGGTCGCGCGCGAACGTGGTATCGATTCCCGATGCGCGCACATTTCCTCACATCGAGCCTCGCCGCGACGTTCCTCCTCTTCTTCTCGAGCGCCGCGCATGCCGACGAGATCCTCGACGCCCCGCCCGCGGAGGCGCAGCCGCTGCCTGCGCCCGGCGACGCGCCCGTGCCTCCGCCGGCCGCGGACGCGATGCCAGGCGCGCCGACGACGCTGACCTCGGCGCCGATCGCGCCCGCTTCGCTCGGCGCCGGCGCGCTCGCGCGCGAAGCCCCGGAGCGAGAAGACGCGCCCGTACGCCGCGTCGGCGTCGCCAGCATGCTCGGCTTCGGCTCCGCCAACCAAGGCTTCGGCCTCGGCGTCCGCGGCGGCTACACGATGCCGATGAACGTCTACGTCGGCGGCTCGTTCATGTACCACGTGGGCACGAGCACGGCGCTGCTCGGCCAGTCGGTGTCGTCGAACGCGTACTACTTCGCGGGCGAAGGCGGCTACGACTTCCAGGCCGGCCCGGTCACCATCCGGCCGTACGCGGGGCTCGGCTACCAGGTCGCGTCGATCTCGGGCCCTGCGCCGAACACCCCCGCGGGCACGCTCGTCTCGCAGAACGCGAACTCGGTCGTCGTGTATCCCGCCGCGTCCGCGCACTGGAACATCCCGCGCTCGCAGTTCTTCGTCGGCGGCGACACCCGCGTCGTCATTCCGCTCGCCGACGCGAGCAACGCCGCGTTCGCGATGTTCGGCACCGCCGGCGCGAAGTTCTAGATCGGGCGGCGCTCACTTCACGCGGAACGAGCCGACGCTCTCGCTCGCCTGCCGGCCTCGCGCCTCGAGCGGCAGGTTCGGGCGGAAGTCTTTGTACGTGAGCGTCACGAACTTGAGCGGCGCGCCGTAGACGCACACGGCGACGAACGTGTCGTTCGCCTCGCTGACACCGTTGAAGCGCGCCTGGATCGCGTCGCTCGCCTCGGCGACGCGAACGTCGGAGAACGTGAACGTCGCCGACGTCTCCTCGCGGATCTGCGCCTGGTACTCTTTGACCCTGCGCGCGATCGCGTCGTGACGCTCGTCGGCGTCGAGCTCCACGGGGAGCTGCGTGACCGTGACCACGATCTGCCGCTCGCCCGTCGTCTCGAGGATCTCGAGCTCGTGGGCCTCGTCGCTGCTCTCCGACCACGAGCCGATGAGCGAAAGCCTGAAGTCGGGTCGATCGAACTTGCTCGCGCTCCGCGAAGGGCTCGACGCGCCGAGCTCGCCGGGCGCGAGCGCCGCGGCCAGCTCCACCGGAACCGCGCCGAGCTCGGTCGCGTACTGCGCGGCGGTGAGCCCGCGCTCGTCGGGCTGGCCCGAGTCGGCGCCCGCGCGGATCAAGACGCGCACGGTCTCGACGAGGTGGCCGCGCGCGGCCTGCATCAGCGCGGTCGTGCCGAACTTGTTCGCGTGACGTGGGTTCGCCCCCGCCTTGAGCAGCGTGATCACCGCGTCGACGAGCCCGTGGCGCGCCGTCATCATGAGCGGGTCGTTGCCCTCGGCGTTGGCGAGGTTCGGGTTCGCGCCGCGCGCGAGCAGCAGCTCGATCCCCGCGATGTCGCGCGTCGTGCGAGCGAACGCCGTCGCCGCGAGCAGCGCCGTCATCCCGTCGGGCGCCTGGAGATCGACCGTCGCGCCGGCGTCGATCAGCGCGTCCATGATCGCGACGCGCCCGGTGAGCGCCGCGATCATGAGCGTCGTCACGCCGTCTTCGCGCCGCCAATCGGGATCGACGCCCCCGGCGACGAGGCGCGAGATGTGCTCCGTGTATCCGAGCTGGGCGTAGAGGAGCAGATCTTCGGACATCGTCAGGCCCGCGACTGCGAGAGCCGCCGCGACGCCTCGAACGCGCGCGCGATGGGCGCCGCGCGCGGATCGTCGAGCGCGATCGGACGCGAGCCCTTGAACGTCCAGATCGAGACGCCGCGATCGGTCACGTCGAGCGCCGGAGAGTGCGCGACGGGAACGAACGTGCCCGCGTCGAGCCAGCCGATCGCCGCGCGGACGACCGAGGGCTGCGGCAGATCTCGAAGCGTGAGCTCCACGTTCGACGGCTCGACGACGACGTCGCGCGTCTCGGTCACCGGTCCGTCCCACGACGGCGTGATGACGTGGGCGCGCAACGTGAAGCGCCCGGTGCGCGAGGTGCGATCGCGGAGCATGCGGTCGAGCGTCTTCCGCGACACCCGCCAGCGAACGTACATCCGCCGCCCGGAGAGCGGGATCGCGACGCACTCGTCGGCCTCGGCGACCTCGAGGATCTCGGTGTCGGCGTCGGCGTCGACGGGACGGCTCACGGTGTACGTTCGACCGGACTTGCGCGGGAGCACGCGGGTCGGCGCATACGTCGGATCGACGTTCTCCTCCGTCGCCTCTTCCTCTTCTAGTTCCTCTTCGCGACGCGGTTCCGCCGCGCGCACGCCGTCGCGCTCCGTCGGGTACGTCGGGATGATGATCTCGGGCGGCGGAGGCTCGTAGACCGTCGTCATCTCGTCGCCCGAGTCGACGTCGGGCTCGATCTCGGGCTCGATCTCGGGCTCCGGCGGGAGCGGCGGCGGAGGCGCCACGTACGCCGTGTCTTCCAGGCGCGCGAGCAGCGCGCGCGCCGCGGCGTGATCGGGCTCGCGCTCGAGCACGCGGCGCAACGTGTCGATCGCGCGCTTGCTGTGCCCTTGCGCGGCGTAGATCTCGGCGAGCGTCACCGTCGGCATCGCCTGAGGCTCGGCGCGCGGCACCGACGGCGGGAGCGTGCCCAGCGCGCCGCGGATGCGCTCCGCCGCGTCGGGAAGGTGGAGCCCGCGCTCGACGACGCGCGCGACCAGATCGCGCGCGCGCCCGAAGAACCCGCGCGTCTTCTTGAGCTGCGCCGCGTCGGCCGTGGGATCGAGCCGGAGCAGCTCGTCGATCAGCTCGGGTCGCGTGAGGATGCGCGCGCGCCGGATGCCTGCGTCCTGCGCGCGGAGGACGAGGCTTTCGCGATCGAGACCCTCGAGCTCACCGCGGTCCATCTTCCCCTTAGGTATCACTCTCCGGGGGCTCCGTCTCGCCCCCGAGCGCCTTCCGAGCGGCCTCGACGTCGCGGGCGATCTGCGCGCGGAGCTCGTCGAGGCCGGAGAACTTCTGCTCACCGCGGAGCCTCGCGACGAGCGCGACGCTGAGCTCGGCGCCGTAGAGATCCCCCTCGAAATCGAGGACATGAACCTCGATCCGGAGCGAGGCGCCGTCGACCGTCGGCCTCACGCCGACGTTCATGACGCCCTCTCGCGTCCCCGCGAACACGCCGGGCGCTTCCACGCGCACCGCGTAGACGCCGTGCGCGGGCAGCATCTCGACGACGCCCCCGAGGTTCGCGGTGGGAAAGCCGATCGTCCTCCCGCGCTGATCGCCTCGCTCGACGACGCCGCGGAGCGCGTGAGGACGTCCGAGCACGATCGCCGCGCGCGCGACGTCGCCCGCGGCGATCGCGTCGCGGATCCGCGTGCTCGAGAACGGCCCTTCCTCGTCGCCCGCGACCTCGGCCGCGATCGCTTCGAATCCGAGCTCGGCGCCGAGATCCTTCAGCGTCTGCATCGTGCCCGCGCGCTTGTGGCCGAAGCGGAAGTTTTCGCCGACGACGACCGCGCGCGCCATGAGGCGCTTGCCGAGCAAGTCGCGCGCGAACCGCTCGGGCGAAAAGCCCGCGAGCGCGAGGGTGAACGGCTCGATCACGACGGCGTCGGCGCCGTGCGCGCGAAGCAGCTCGGTGCGACGCGCGAGGCTCACGAGGCGAGGCGGCGCGCCGCGCCCGAGCACCTCGGCCGGATGCGGATCGAAGGTGAGCACCGTGCACACGAGCGAGCGAGCGTCGGCGACGCGACGCGCCTGGGCGAGCACCGCTTGATGTCCGCGATGGACACCGTCGAAGTTCCCGATGACGACGACCGACGGCGCGCTCACAGCTCGAGGCACCCATCGGGAACGGGGTTGTCGTCGCAGACCTTCTGATCTTCCGGACGCGCCGAGACGATCTCGAGCACTGCGCGCGCGCCTTGCGAGAGCAGCACGGGGCGCGGCTTGGTCGCGCACGTCGCGCCCGAGCCTTGCTGCGTGACCGCGCCCTCGGATCGCGCGCACCCGCCCATCTCGTTCGGCACGGTCCACGCTTGCCCCGTGGGGTAAACGAGCGAGACCGCATAGCGCCCCTTGGGCAAGCAGCCTCGCTTGATCTCGCGCACGAGCGGCTGCTGCCCGAGCGCGGCGGCGTCGAAGAGCGGCTTCTCTCCGGGCTCGCTCGCGTCGGCGCTGCGCGCGGTGAAGTGCGGCGTCACGAGCAGACCGCCGACGTCGACGCGACGCGGATCGAAGCAGAGCGCCGCGGGCCGGATCATGACGGTGACGTGATCGCGGAGCGCGGCCGTCGTCGGCGCTTGCGGCACCGGCCCCGCGATCGTCTTCGCGAGACTGTCGTCGAGCAGCGTGATCCCCTGGATCACGACGATGGGCCGGCGCGGCTTGCCCGTGACCACCGACTCCTCCGGCGTTCCCTGCACGACGAGCGACTGCGGATCGGCCGTGCGCAGCGGATCGTCGGCGAGCTTCACCAGCGCGATCTGCGGCCAGAGATCCGGCACCGCCGCGTTCTCGGGGATCGATCGACCGCGCGAGAAGACGAGCAGCCCGCCGTTGCCTCGGGGCGGCAGCGGCGGGAGCTGGAGGCCGAACGGCTGATCGGGATCGGCCGCCGTCTCGACCTCGCGATCGGCGACGCCCCACACGAGCTTGAGCTGACGGAAGCTCTGTTGATACGCGGTGAGCGTCGCCGGCGTCGGGTTCGCGGGCGCCGCGAGGATGCGCGCGTCCTGCGTCATCGCGACGATCGGCACCGCGAGCGGGTCGCCGCGCGGGTTGGCGTCGGAGGTCTCCGCTTTGTCGACGGCGTCTGCGCCTTCGGGGTGGAAGTACGGACGCGTGAACGGGATCGCCGATCCGATCGTGACCGGCACGTTGTCGGCGACGTAGCCGTTGGGCCCGATGACGTAGTCGGGGATCTCTTTGTCCGTCGGCACGCTCTGCGGCGTGCCCACGTCGACGGGGAGGAACTTCGGCGCGTAGTTCGGGTTGCCCGCGTTGCCCGGCAGCCGCGCGTCTTCGAGATCGACGTAGCCGCCGCCGAGATCGCCCGCCTCGGGCAGGTTGCGGAACTTGAACGTCGGCCAGAAGCGCCCGCGCCGATCGTAGAACGCCGAGATCTGATACGAGCCGCCCTCGAGCGGCGCGATCGTGAAGGGCGCCGACGCCGTGATCGACGGCTGCGCCGGAGGGCAGAAGAGATCCTTGCCCACCGAGCGTGGCTCGTTGGCGAAGAGCGTGTCGCCGGTCACGGCCACGAAGTTCACCGCGCCGGTCGCGATGCCGGCGGGCGGCGGCGGGTTGCGGCGATCGAAGACGAGCACGATGGCGTTGCCGACGATGTGCCCGTCGCGCGAGCACGGCCGCGGCCCGATGTACGTGACCGTCCCGCGGATCACGCCGCGCGCGGGGAAGAGACGCTTGTCGTTACGCTCGTCGTCGATCGGCACGCCGTCGCACGCCGCCAGCACGACCGCCACGAGGAGGCCGAAGAAGGCGAGATGACGGAGGTAGGGCGCGCGGATCGACATCAGAACCGATACGTGACCATGCCCATGACGCGACGCCCGATGAGCTGCCCGAAGGGGTGCTGCCGGTGCCTCACGTCGAGGAGGTTGTAGCCGTTGACGCTCACTTCGGCCTGGTTTCCGAGGAAACGATAGCCGAGGCGCGCGTTGAAGAGGGTGTAGTCGGAGAGCTCGAGCCGCTGCTGTTCGATCTGTTGCCGCACGAAGTTCGTGACCTGCTCGGCCCACACCTGCGGTGCGACGTAGTGGAAGTCGACCGAGCCGTCGATCCCGACCTTGGTGCGGAGCTGGATGCCCGTGTTGATCTTGTGCATGCTCGTCCGCTGGTCGGCGACGATGCGCGAGAGCTGCTCGGCGGAGCACCCCGAGTTGTCTTGCTGGATCGAGTTGAGCGTGTAGTTCGCGTAGAGGTCGAAGCCCTCCATGGGGAACGTGCGGATGCCGGCCTCGCCGCCGTACACGTTGTACGCCTGGCACTGGTTCTCCCAGCCGCCGAAGCCGACGGGATAGAGGCCGGTCGCGGGATCTTGCCCGCCCGCGGCGGCGAAGTCGCCGACGCTCACCGGCCGGTTGCCCGAGAGCTGAATCAAGCTCGAGACGCGGTTGTAGTAGGTCGAAGCGTCGAAGACGAAGTACTCGCTCTCCTGGTTCAGGTACCCGAGCTCGGCGGAGAGCATGCGCTCGGCGTTGACGATGTAGTCGCGATCTTCGCGGCGCACGCCCTCGGAGAACTGACCGGCGCCCGTCACCGGGAGCTGGATCGGCAGCGAGAGATACGACTCGAGGAACGTCGGCTTGCGGAACGCGGTGGCG